>UCBZ01000069.1 GCA_900470775.1 Hyphomicrobiales bacterium
CTCCTCGGCCAGCCGCGACAGGATCGAATTCTGCCGCAGCAGGCCGTAGATTTCGCCGGTCATGAAGCTGGCGAAGCGGGTGATCCGGGCGCCTTCGATTCGGGCCCATTTCGAATGGGTGCCGGGCAGGCAGGCGATTCCATCCGCAAGCCCAAGGCCGACGATCAGCGTCTCCTCGCCGCGCATTACGTCGAAAGCACCCTCGTCGCAGGACAGGCCGGGCAGGATTGTCGCAGGCGACCCATCGGCCAGCGTCACCTTCATCCCGGCCGATGCAATCTCGTCGGGCGAGGCGGGGCATGGGACGTAATGCGCCTCGATCCAGCCATTGCGGCTGCCGACCATGCCGGCGAGCACGATGGCCGCATCGGGCGAGACCCGGCGCAAATCGCCCGCAATCGCCTCGAAAGCTGCCGGAAAGCCGCCGGCCGGAACCGACTGGATGCCCTGATCGGCGCTGCGGCGCTCCAGCACCTCGCCCGTTTCCGAGATCAGAAAGGCGCGGGCGCGCGTCGTGCCCCAGTCGAGAGCGATCAGGGGTTTGGGCATGGGCTGGGCTCCGGCAAAAATGACACGTCATCCCGGAGGCCGCGCAGCGGCAATCCGGGATCGACATCAGGATAGAGCATTCTCGTCCTGCGGTCCCGGATCGACCTTCGGTCGTCCAGGATGACCGGCGCTTTTCACGCCGCGAAGAACACTGTCTCGCCTTCGCCCTGCAGACGAATGACGAAGCGGAAGATGCCTGCCCCATCGCGCTTTGCGATCAGCGTGTCGCGCCGCTCGGCCGGGACCAGCGCCAGCACCGGATCGTCGGCATTGCCGGGATCTCCCTCGAAATAGATCCGCGTCGCCAGCTGGACCAGAAGCCCGCGGGCAAAGACGGAGACCGAGAGATGCGGCGCCTGCAAGCCGCCGCCGGGGCCCGGCAATGCGCCTGGCCGGATCGTCTCGAAGTAAAATGCACCCTCGGCCGTTGCCTCGGCGCGACCGAAGCCTGAAAAGCCGGCATTGCCGGAGGTGTTGAAGCGGCCCTGGGCGTCGGCCTGCCAGATCTCGATCATGGCATCGCTGACCGCCACGCCGTCGCCGTCATAGACATGGCCTTCGATGCGGATGCGCTCGCCTTCGACGCCGTCGCCTGCGACCTGTTCGGTGGCGAGCTCCGGTCCGCCATAGGCGCGTGGGGTCAGAGCATAGGCGAAGAAGGGGCCGATGGTCTGGGACGGCGTGATGCCGAAATCCGGCCCGGTCACCTGCGGTGCTTGCGTCTCAGTGATCATGAGGCTCTTCCAGCGGCGTCGCATTGCGGCCGCGCAGGACGATGTCGAACTGGTAGCCCAATGCCCATTCGGGCTCGGTCGTGCCGAGATCGAAGCGCGAGACCAGCCGCTCGCGGGCGTTCTCATCCGTGACCGACTGGAAGATCGGGTCGTATTTGAACAGCGGATCGCCGGGGAAATACATCTGCGTGATCACGCGCGAGAGGAAACTCGGGCCGAACAGCGAGAAATGGATATGGGCCGGCCGCCAGGCATTGTGGTGGTTGCGCCAGGGATAGGCACCGGGCTTGATCGTGACGAAGCGATAGCGCCCCTCGGCATCGGTCAGCGCCCGGCCTGCGCCGGTGAAGTTCGGATCGAGCGGGGCCGGATGCTGGTCGCGGACATGGACATAGCGGCCGCCGGCATTGGCCTGCCAGATTTCGACCAGCGTGTGCGGCACCGGCCGGCCATCCTCGTCGAGGACGCGGCCGGACACGATGATGCGCTCGCCCAGCGGCTCGCCGTCATGCTGGCGGGTCAGGTCGGAATCACCGGCGGCGACGCCGACATGGCCGAAAACCGGCCCGGTCGTCTCCGACAGCGTATGCGGCAGCAGGATCAGCGGCTTCGACGGCGCGCGTTTCTGCGTCGAACCATAGGCGGGCGAGGCATTGAGCGGGTGCGCCTTCAGGCTGTCGCGGGGATAGATCAGGCTCATGCCGCCACTCCATGCGCTTGCCGCGTGCGGGCATGGAGGTCGCGCAACACGGAGAGTTCCTCTGCCGTCGCCGCGGGCGTCTCCGTCACCTCGGCCGCGAAGCGCAGCGGCCAGGCACAACCCGCCTGGACCTGCTCGCGCGATACGCCGGGATGCAGCGAGACGACGGTCAGTTCAGCCGTCTCGGGATCGGGCTCCAGCACGCAGAGATCGGTCATGATCTTGGTCGGCCCCTTGGTCTTGAGGCCGAGCGCGGCGCGGTCGCCCTTGCCCTTGCCGTGGCCGAAGGAGGTGATGAAGGGCAGCTTCTCGACGAAGGCGCGGGTGCCCATCGCCATGGTGATAAAGATTTGCCCGCAATTGCTGGCGATCTCGGGCGCGCCGCCGCCACCGGGCAAGCGCACCTTCGGGGCGTCATAGGGACCGACGACCGTGGTGTTGAGATTGGCGAAACGGTCGATCTGGGCGCCGCCGAGGAAGCCGATGGTGATGCGCGCCCCCTGCAGCCAGTAGCGGAACATCTCGGGCACGGCGACCGTGGTCAGCGCCGTGTCGCAAAGTTCGCCGTCGCCGATCGAGAGCGGCAGCACGGTCGGCCGCGTCGAGAGCGTGCCGGATTCGTAGATCAGCGTGATCTTCGGGGCATGGGTCAGCCGGGCGAGGTTGCAGGCGGCCGAGGGCGCGCCGATGCCGACGAAGCAGACATCGGTATTCGCAAGCAGCCGGGCCGCCGCGATGGTCATCATTTCGGTCGGGGTCGCGCTCATCACGCCGCCTCCCTCGTTGCGAGCGCATGCCCCGCGAAGGCATCGGGCCCCTTGTCGAGCACGTTGTCCTTGATCCAGGCCAGGAACGTGTCGCGCTCGCGGGCGATCTTGTCCCAGGCGATGTAGAAGTCGTTGGCGCGCTTGTAATAGCCATGCGCGTATGACGGATAGGCGCCGCCCGGCACATGGGCGATGGCCGTGACGGCCCATGACGGCAGGATCACGGCATTGGCGTTGCGCGGCCCGAAATCGTCGACGATCTCCTCGACCGTAACGAGCGAGCGCTTCGCGGACAGGACCGCCTCCTTCTGCACGCCGACGATGCCCTCGAGCAGGACATTGCCCTCGCGATCGGCCTTGAGGGCGTGGATGATCGCTGCATCGGGACGGATCGCGGGCACGGTCGCCAGCACCTCGCCGGTATAGGGGCAGGTGACGGAGCGGATCTGCGGATTGACGCTGGGTAGGTCGACGCCCTTGTAGCCGCGGAAAACCGCGAAGGGCAGGTTCGCCGCGCCGGCCTCATAGGCATTGGCCATGGCGGCGTGGCTGTGTTCCTCGATCTCGAGCTTGTGCGGCCAGCCATTCTCGACCGCGTCGCGGAAGCGGTGCAGCGAGCCGACGCCGGGATTGCCGCCCCAGGAGAAGATCAGCTTCTCGGCGCAAGCCATACCGATCAACTGGTCGTAGATCAGGTCCGGCGTCATCCGGATCAGGGTCAAGCGGCGCTTGCCCTGCCGGATCGTCTCGTGACCCGCTGCATGTGGAATCAGATGGGTGAAGCCTTCCATGGCGACGGAGCAGCCATCGCTCAGGACCGCCTCGATTCCCTGTGCGAGGGAGACGAATTCAGCCACCTTGACATCTCCTCGAGATGTGCGTTTATCGCACAACGTTTTGATTATCGCACTTTAAGTTGCGGGGAGCACGCGGTCAAGGATGGCAGGGGAAGCGCCCGACCGCGACCATATGGCCGCCCTCGAAAAGGGGCTGGCGGTGATCGAATGCTTCGATGCCGCCCATGACAAGCTGACCATCGCCGATGTCGCCCGCGCGACCGACCTCTCCCGCGCCGCCGCCCGTCGCTGCCTGCTCACCCTCGTGCGCATCGGCTATGCCGAATTCGATGGCAAGTTCTTCCGGCTGACGCCGCGCGTCCTGCGGCTCGGCCATGCCTGGCTCGCCTCGACCGCGCTGCCGCAGCTGGTGCAGCCTTTCCTCGAGCGGCTCTCTGAGGAGACACATGAATCCTCCTCGGCCTCGCTGCTCGACGGGCACGAGATCGTCTATATCGCACGCTCGGCGCAACGCCGGATCATGTCGGTCGGTCTCTCCGTCGGGACGCGGCTGCCGGCCTTCTGCACCTCGATGGGCCGCGTGCTGCTGGCCTTTCGCGACCCCGCCGATGCGCAGGCCCGCATCCTCGCCGGCAGGCCGCGCGCGCTGACGCCGCATACGGTCACGGACCCGGCGCAACTGGCGGATATCCTGGCGACCGTGCGCGAACAGGGCCATTGCATCGTCGATCAGGAGCTCGAACTAGGCCTGATCTCGCTGGCGATGCCGCTGTTCAATGCGCGCGGCGAGGTCATCGCCGCATTCAACATTTCCGGCCAGGTGCAGCGCAGCTCGGCCAAAGAGATGGCGGAGCATGTCCTGCCGCGCATGCGCGGACTCCAGGCGATGCTGCGCCCGCTCATCACATAAGGCAGGAACGGCCGCATGCTTGAACTGAAAGCCGGAAACCTGAACGCCCGTATCTATCCGGAGGCCGGTGGCATCATCGCCGGGCTCGACTGGCGCTCGCCGGATGGACGCCTGCACAAGCTGCTGCATTCGCCTGACGGCGCCGTACCCTCGACAGCGGCGCCGAACATGATGGGAAGCTGGGTGATGGCGCCCTTCGCCAACCGCGCCTTCGACGGCGTCGTCGATGACGGCGTCCAGCGCTTCCTCGTGCCCGACAACAATCCGCGCGGCGGCGGCAATATCCACGGCTTCGGCTGGCAGTCCGACTGGGCCATACTTGGCCATACCGACGGCCATACCGTACTCGAACATCGCCGCAGCGAGGGTCCCGACCCCTATCGCTACCGGGTCAGGCAGGAGATCAGCCTCGACGACCGCGGTATGACCATCGCGCTGTCGATCACCAACGAGGCGGAGCAGGCCCTACCCTATGGAATCGGCCATCATCCCTGGTTTCCCTGCGCAGCGGATACGCGGCTCGGTATGACCGCCAGCGGCGCGCTGATCTTCGGCGAGGCCTTCCGCGCGACCGGCTCCGAGGCGCTTGCCGGAGGCGGTCCCTATGCGGAGCGACCGGTCTTTGCCACCGGCCGCGAGACCGCCTGGAGCTTCCTCGGCTGGGACGGGACGGCGCGGATCGAGACGCCCTCGACCGGACTCGCGATCATGCTGACGGCAAGCGAGAGCCTGCGCTGCCCGGTGGTCTGGGCGCCGGCGGGCGCGGAGTTCCTTTGTGTGGAACCGCAGAGCCACGCCATCGGATCACCCAGCGAACTGGCGGCACGTGAGGCCGCGCCACTCATGCGGCTTGCGCCCGGCGAGACGCTGGACGGCTGGCTGCGGATCGCGCCGGAGACGATTTAGGCGCCTATCGCCACTGCGGACCGCTGCTCATATAGGGCTGGTAACCGAAGGCGCCGGTCGGCAGAGCAGGGCGCAGCAGGATCTGCCCGCGGGCCGCATCCCAGTTCGGCGCCATGCGCTGCTGGGCGATGGCCGCGCGCTCCTTCGCCTTGGCGAGCTTGCTCTTGGTGCCGCCGGAAGCCTTGGCGAACTGCGACAGGCCGTCATTGGCCGCGCCGTTCAGCGCGATCTTCGTCTGGCCGGCACCGTGCTTCCTGACCAGCGCGAAGAGCTTGGCGGCATTGGTCGGATGCAGGCGGATGCAGCCATGCGAGGCCGGGCGGCCGAGCGCGCCGACCGCGGTCGTGCCATGGATGGCATAACCGCCGCGGAAGAAGACGGCGTTGGGCATCGCGCCACCATATTTGCGCGAATACCAGTTCTTCTCCAGCCGGGTCGGGCGATAGACGCCGTTGGGCGAACGGAAGCCCTTGCGGCCCGACGAGATCGCCCAGTTATAGGCCTCGCCATCGGTCGTGGTGACCTGAATGCGCTGGGCGGCGATATCGACGCGGACATCGACGCCGGCCTGCGCGGAGGCCGGCACGGCGAGAGAACCGGCAAGGGACAGGACAAGGGCGGCCAGCAGGCCGAAGACGCGACGCATCACACCACTCCGAACGACGCAACTGTTGAACGATGTGGCGTTGTCGTACTCTAGGCCCCCGCCATTCCAGCCAGAGAACGCCCCGCCCCGGTCGTTGTAAAGCGCAAAGGCGAAATGTGGTTTCCGGCGTGCCGGCACTGCGACCATGTCCCGCGCTGCCGGACTTTGCCGCCGTCCTCGCGCGGTGTAGCAGGAGAGAACATTCTCCCCAGCCAGCCCGGCTTCCGACATGCTCGATACGCTCCTGCCGGCCGGCGTCGCGCCCGCCATCGCGCTTCTGCTGATCGCGGTCAGCTTCATGACCTCGGCCTTCACCGCCGCCTTCGGCATCGGTGGCGGAGTGGCGATGCTGGGCGCGCTGGCGGGCACTGTGCCGCCTGCCGTCATCATCGCCGTGCATGGGCTGGTGCAGGTCGGCTCCAATGTCGGGCGCACCTTCGTGCAGCGGGCCCATGCCGTCTGGCCGCTGGTTGGCCGCTTCACCATCGGTTCGGTGGTCGGCGTGCTGATCGGCGCATGGCTGGTGGTCGAGCTGCCGGAGCGCATCCTGCTTGGCCTGCTCGGAATCTTCATCCTGGCGATGACCTGGCTGCCGAAGCCGCGCATTCCCGGCCTGGCATCGAGCGGCCTCGTCGTCGGCGGCGGCCTCTCCACCATCATCACCATGTTCGTCGGCGCGACCGGCCCCTTCGTTCAGGCGCTGCTGCTGCCGCTCGGGCTGGAGAAGCGCCAGCTGATCGCGACCCATGCCGCCTGCACGACGATCCAGCACCTGCTCAAGGTCTTCGCCTTCGGGGCGCTCGGCTTTGCCTTCGCCGACTGGCTGCCATTGATCGCGGCGATGATCGTCTCCGGCTTCGCCGGCACCATGGCCGGAACGAAGGTGCTGGAGAGCCTGCCGGAACGCTGGTTCCTGGCGGCGATCAAGGCCATCCTGACCATCGTCGGGATCGACCTGATCAGGCGCGCCGCAGGCTACTGAGGCTCCGGGCGGAGCCTCGGATCACGACCGCCTTACTTGACGAACTGGTTGTAGATTCCGGCGAACTCGCCGGTCGCCTTGGCGAGGTGCAGCCACTGGTCGACGAAGGCCTTGAAGGTGGCATCGCCGCGCGGGAGCATGTAGCCCATCTCGCCGTATTGCAGCGGCTCGTCTGGATTGACCGCGCACAAGCCCGGCTTGGCCTTCTCCTGAACCTTCACCTCGATCGACTCCGCGATCATGATGTCGGCCTTGCCGGCGAGGATCTCGTCGAAGATCGTGACGTTGTCGGGGTAGACGCGGATGTCGGCCTTCTTGAAGTTGGCCCGCACGAAGCGCTCATTGGTGCCGCCGGGATTGACCACGACGCGGGTCTCGGGCTTGTCGATGTCGGCGATCGTCTGGAACTTCGCCTTGTCGGCGCAGCGCACGATCGGGGCCTTGCCGTTGATCAGATAGGGCGAGGAGAAGAACACCTTCTTCTGACGGTCGAGCGTCACCGAAATGCCGCCCATCGCGACGTCACACTTGGCGGAACCCATATCGGTCAGCAGATCCGACCATTTGGTCTGCACGAACTTGGCCTCGACACCGAGCGCCTTGGCGAGCGACTTCGCCAGCTCGATGTCGATGCCCTCGAAGCTGCCGTCCTTGGCGAGCGTGAACGGCTTGTAGTCGCCGGTCGTGCAGATCTGCAGGGCGCCGCGGCTCTGGATCGCGTCGAGCTGGCTGACCGGGGCCTGCGCCTGCGCCAGATGGGACAGGCCAGCGATCAGGACGGTCGCGCCGGCGCGCAGCAGCGTCCGCTTCGTAGCGCGGAAACGGGGCAGGATCGACATGGCGGCCTCATGCGGTTGGGATGACGTCAGGTTCGGGACGACCTGGCCGCAGCAAAGCAAGGAACGCGCCTCCCGGCAACGCTTTCCGCGTCTTCTGCCATGTCGCGCTGCCGCCTCATTCCGCTTTGGCCGGCAATGCTCTAAGAGGAGCCAAGCCTTCTTGCCTCGCAAGCCTTGAACGATATCGTCTCATGACCCTGAAGATCCGCATCATCCCTTGCCTCGACGTCAAGGACGGCCGCGTCGTCAAGGGCGTGAAGTTCCTCGACCTCGTCGATGCGGGCGACCCCGTCGAGGCCGCCAAGGCCTATGACGCGGCCGGCGCCGACGAGCTCTGCTTCCTCGACATCACGGCGAGCCATGAGGATCGCGGCATCCTGTTCGATGTCGTGACCCGCACGGCCGAGGCCTGCTTCATGCCGCTGACCGTCGGCGGCGGCGTGCGCAAGGTCGAGGATATCAGGGGGCTGCTGCTGGCCGGAGCCGACAAGGTCTCGATCAACACGGCCGCCGTCACCAACCGGCAGTTCGTCAGGGAGGCCGCCGAGAAGTTCGGAGCCCAGTGCATCACGGTCGCGATCGACGCCAAGCAGGTTACGTCGGGCCGCTGGGAAATCTTCACCCATGGCGGGCGCAACCCGACCGGGCTCGAGGCCGTGGCCTTTGCCCGCGAGGTCGTCTCGCTCGGCGCCGGCGAATTGCTGGTGACCTCGATGGATCGTGACGGCACCAAGGTCGGCTATGATCTCGGCCTCACGGCGGCGATCGCGGATGCGGTGACCGTGCCGGTGATCGCGTCCGGCGGCGTCGGCGATCTCGACGATCTCGTCAACGGGGTGAAGCAGGGGCATGCCTCGGCCGTGCTGGCGGCCTCGATCTTCCATTTCGGCACCTACACGATCGGGCAGGCCAAGACGCATATGGCGGAGGCCGGGCTGGCGATGAGGCTGGATTGATGGTGATGATCTTCCGACGGAATGACAGGGATTCGTCATGACCTTCACCCTCTCCGATCTCGAAGCCCGCATCGCCGAGCGCGCCGCCGCTTCGCCCGATGAATCCTGGACGGCAAAGCTGCTGGCCGCCGGGCCTGAGCGCGCCGCCAAGAAGTTCGGCGAGGAGGCTGTCGAGGCCGTCATCGCCGCCGTGAAGGGTGATCGCGCGGAACTGATCGCAGAGAGCGCGGACGTGCTCTATCATCTCTTGGTTGTACTCAGGGCCCGCGATGTTGCATTGCAGGACGTCTTGAGCCAGCTTGAGGCCCGCACTGTGCGCTCCGGTCTGGCGGAGAAAGCCGCACGGCCCCTTTGAGATCGAGGCTAGTCCTGCGTTGAACCTCGAAGCCTGGAATGCGGGTCGCATCATGGACCAGCGTGTGATCCCCGTCCCGCATGATCCCGATCTCGGCTCGCCCTATCGCACCTTCTCGCGCAACGAGTGGGCGCATTTGCGCGCCGACACGCCATTGACGCTGTCGGTCGACGACCTGACCAAGCTGCAATCGATCAACGATCCGATCTCGCTCGACGAAATCGTCGCGATCTACCTGCCGCTGTCGCGCCTGCTCTCGCTGTATGTCGCGGCGACGCAAGGGTTGTTCAAGGCGACGCAGCGCTTCCTGCTGGCCGAGGCCGAGGTCAAGGTTCCCTATATCATCGGCGTCGCCGGCTCGGTCGCGGTTGGCAAGTCGACCACGGCGCGCGTGCTCAAGGCGCTGTTGTCGCGCTGGCCGAACACGCCCAAGGTCGAGCTCGTCACCACCGACGGCTTCCTCCTGCCCAATGCCGAGCTCGACCGGCGCGGCCTGATGCAGCGCAAGGGCTTCCCCGAGAGCTATGACGGCGCGGCGATCCTGCGCTTCCTCTCCGACGTCAAGGCCGGCAAGCCCCAGGTCGCGGCGCCGGTCTATTCGCACCTCGTCTACGACGTGGTGCCGGGCGAGACCGTCACGGTCGAACGGCCCGATATCCTGATCCTGGAGGGGCTGAATGTGCTCCAGCCGAGCCGGATGCCCAAGGACGGCACGGTCATCCCCTTCGTCTCAGATTATTTCGATTTCTCGGTTTATCTCGATGCCGACGAGAACGATCTGCACCGCTGGTACGTCAATCGCTTCATGACGCTGCGCCAGACGGCTTTCCGCGATCCGCGCTCCTTCTTCCGCAAATACGCCGAGATCGGTGAGGACGAGGCGTTCTCGATCGCCGAGAGCCTCTGGACCGGGATCAACCTGCCGAACCTGCAGGAAAACATCCTGCCGACCCGCCAGCGCGCCAGCCTGATCCTGACCAAGGGGGCCAGCCACCGCATCCAGCAGGTCGCGCTGCGCCGGCTCTGATGGAGGCGTTCTGGTCGCTGGCCGGGATGGCGGGCGCGGCCTTCGTCGCGGCGACGCTTCTGCCGGCGCAGTCGGAGGCCGTCTTCCTTGGCCTGCTGGCGGCGCGCACGGTCGATCCGCTGTCGCTGTTCCTGGTCGCCAGTCTCGCCAATACGGCGGGTTCGGTCGTGAACTGGTGGCTTGGCCGGCTGATCACACGGCATGGCGTCGAGAAGCTGCCAAGGCGGCTGCGGCCCGATCCCGCACGGCTTATGCAGGCGCAGGGCTGGTTTGCCCGCTTCGGTTGGCCCTCGCTGCTGTTCGCCTGGCTGCCGATCGGCGGCGATCCGCTGACGCTCATTGCCGGCACGCTGAACTATCCGCTGGGGCGTTTCGTGCTGCTGGTCCTGATCGGCAAGGCGGCCCGCTATGCCGCGCTCTGGGCCGGCTGGAGCGCCATCGCCTGAAGGCCGGGTTTTGGGTTTGCGAAAGCCTTCGGCACGGGCTACCAGCAAGCGCCCTTTTCCAGGAGATTTGATCATGAGCATTCAGCGCATCGCCGCCGGCCCGCGTATGGCCAAGGCCGTCGTCCATGGCGACACCGTCTATCTGGCTGGCCAGGTTGCGGGCGAGGCCGCCGGCAAGAGCGTGGGCGAGCAGACCGCCGACATCCTCGGCATTATCGACGGTCTGCTGGCCGAGGCCGGCACCGACAAGAGCAAGCTGCTGATGGTCAACATCTGGCTGTCGGACATCTCGACCTTCGCCGAGATGAACGCTGTCTGGGACAAGTGGGTCGTCGCCGGCCAGACCCCGGGCCGCGCCACGGTCGAGGCCAAGCTTGCCGCGCCGCAGTTCACCGTCGAGATCGCGGTCATCGCCGCGAAGTAGTAGCGGCCAAGTAAGATATGCGCTGTGGGTGACGTTTGCGGACCCACTGCCATTTGTCAGCCGGCCAAGTGACACTGGCCGGCTGACACGATTGGACGAACTCGGCGGGGGCCTGAGGAACGGTATTATTGTGACAAAGCCGGACGATTTGGCGGCGCTCATCGCGCTCATCGCGCAGCGGCATGCCGTGCCGCCGCCGATCCTGCTCGCCATGGTCGCGCCGCAGGTCAAAGCCGCGGCCGCAACCGATCTAGCCGCGCTGGAGCGGCTGCTGGCGCGTCGCGCGGCGGATGCCGCCGCCCTGCGCAACAGCCTTGCGGCCCCCGTGCCGGACGCCACGCTTGCGGCTTGGCGGTCGCGAGCCGCCGCTGCCCTTGAAATCGGCAACTTCGCCGAGGTCGACAAGGCGCTCGCCCAGGCCGAACTGCAGATTCTCGGCGAACTGACCAATCTCTCGGACCTTCCGCCGGAACGCCGCATCGCGACCGGCGAGACTCGCGCCGACCGTGGCGCCGTGAGCCAGCTCGATCTGGCGCCGCAATCCTGCCGCGAGGCCGCAAAGCGCTACGCGGAAGCCTCGGCGATCGTCGGTCTGGCGGACCGCGCGCGCAGTCTCGAACTGGCCTTGCTCCAGGGCGACGCGCTGGCGCGGTTGGGCGAGGAATTCGGCGACCGGTCCGGTTTCGACGCCGCGATCGCGCATTATCGGGTGCTTCTGGCCGGGCTCGACAATTTCGAGGAGACCATAGCCTGGGCCTCCGTGCAGGAGCGGCTGGGTATCGCTCTCGCCGAGCTCTCCGCCCTGATTGGTGACGGGTCTCTGCTCGACGAGGCCTCATCCTGCTATCTCACCGCGCTGGAGGATCTCAGACGCGAACAGGCCCCGGCGCTCTGGCGCTCGCTGAAGGTTCGGTTCGCCCAAATCGCCGTTTCGCTCGGCGAATCACGCGAGGACGAAGCCCTGCTGGAGGAGGCGATCACGGCGCTTGGCACCGCGCTGGCCGTCTGGGACCGCAAAAGCGACGAGGCGCGCTGGCTCGTGGCCGAGCAACTCACGGCGCGCGCCCGCGCCGCGCTCGGTCGGCACCAAAAAGACCTCGCCTTGCTCGAGCGCGCCTTCAACGGCTTCAATCGGGTCGCCCAGGCGGTCGACCGCGCCCAGGAACCGCTGCGCTGGGCCGAGCTGCAGGATCAGATGGGCGGCGTGCTTGCGGCCATGGGCGAGCGCTACAGCGAGCCCGTGGTGCTGGAGGAGGCGATCGCCGCCTTCGGCTTCGCGCTTGAAGAGCGTCGCCGCGAAACGAACCCGCAACTCTGGGCGACGAGCTCGGTCAATCAGGGGTTGGTCTC
Source organism: Hyphomicrobiales bacterium (assembly GCA_900470775.1). GTDB lineage: Bacteria > Pseudomonadota > Alphaproteobacteria > Rhizobiales > Beijerinckiaceae > Allobosea. The sequence continues at coordinate 12,389 of UCBZ01000069.1, forward strand.
GATGAAGCTCGCTGCGCGCCTCCAGGATCGGGAACTGGCGCAGCGGGCCCTCATGCAGATCGCCGTCGCCGTCGAGGCGATGCGCGGCGCCGGCCACACGGCCGACGCCACCGCGCTGCAGAAGAAGCTCGTCATCGCCGGCGGCATGGCTGAGGCGCTGGGCAAGGCCGGTACGGTGCACAAGACCTGAATCCAGCCGACCGGATCAAGCCGCCGAACTGGTCTTTCGCCAGTCGGCCAGCCGTTCCAGCGCCGCATCCAGCGTCGCGTCGCGCTTGGCGAAGCAGAAGCGCACCACTGTCCTGACCGCGCCTTGCGCATAGAAGGCGCTGACCGGGATCGCGGCGACGCCGTTCTCCATGACGAGCCTCTTGCAGAAATCGACATCGTCGCTCTTCCCCAGTGGCGCGATGTCGACATTAAGGAAATAGGTCCCGACGCTGGGCAGCACGCTGAAGCCGAGCTCGGTAAGGCCCTCGGCGAAACGGTCACGCGAGCGCTGGAAATCGGTTCGCATCCCCTCGAAATAGCTGTCGTCCTTACCCAACCCATAAGCGACGGCGGCCTGCAGGTTCGGCGGCGTGGTGAAGGTGATGTACTGATGCGCCTTGGCCAGCACCTTCATCAGCGCCGGCGCCGCCATCACCAGCCCGACCTTCCAGCCCGTCAGCGAGAAGATCTTGCCGGCTGACGAAATCTTGACGGTGCGCTCGCGCATACCGGGCCGGCCCAGCATCGAGACATGACGGTGACCGTCGAATACGACATGCTCCCAGACCTCGTCGCAGATCGCCACCGCATCATGGCGGATGCAGAAGGCGGCCAGCAGGTCGAGATCGGCCGGGCTGAAGATCGTCGCGGTCGGGTTCAGCGGATTGTTGAACAGCACCGCCTTCGTCCGGGGCGAGAAGGCCTTCGCCAGGGCCTCCTCGCTCAGCCCGAAATGCGGCGGCGTCAGCGTCACGAATTTCGGGATGCCGCCGGCGCGGCGCACGAGCGGGACATAGGCATCGTACATCGGCTCGAACAGCACGACCTCGTCGCCGGGCGAAATCAGCGCCATCAGCGCACCGGCGATCGCCTCGGTCGCACCCGACGTCACCATGATCTCAGCGTCGGGATCGAGATCGAGCCCCTGCCAGCGCTTGTAATGCGCCGCCGTCGCCTGGCGCAGTTCGGGCAGGCCCATCATCGGCGGATACTGGTTCCAGCCATTCACAACCGCCTCGGCGGCTTTCTGACGGACGTCGAGCGGGCCCGGATCATCGGGAAAGCCCTGCCCGAGATTGACCGCGCCGGTCTCGCGCGCCAGTTGCGACATGACCTCGAAGACACTGGTCGGAAGGGCTGAGAAGATCGGATTCATCGCGGTTCGTCGCCTGCGGCAAAGAAAAACTGGCCGCGCGTGTAGCATGGCGTCATGCTGGACGCACGCTGCATGGGGTGGCTTCGAGCGCAGGCGGGCAGCCCAAGAAATACGAACTGATGATTATTGACATTCATCAGCGGTCAGTATCTATTCGTCAAAGCCGGTTCACGGCGAGCACCCGTTGCGACTTCGCCCCTTTGGCGTAGCGGGATTTGGCGTGAACCGGTGACCCTCTCCTTCATCGCCGGATCGACGCGCTGGCCGATTGCTCCGGGCAGATCGGTTGCTCGTGGTAGGCTTGGCGCATAAGCAGGCGCATGGTCCAGCCTCGCACCCCCGCCATCATGATCCTCGGCACCGGCTCCAATGTCGGCAAGTCGCTGATCGTCGCAGGCCTGTGCCGGCTCTTCACCGATCGCGGGCTGAAGGTCAGGCCGTTCAAGCCACAGAACATGTCGAACAACGCCGCCGCCACCGCAGACGGCGAGATCGGCCGGGCGCAGGCGCTGCAGGCCCGTGCTGCCCGGGTCGCGCCGCATGTCGACATGAACCCAGTACTGCTGAAGCCCGAAAGCGAGGCCGGCAGCCAGATCATCCTTCAGGGCCGGGTCGCGGGTCATCTCGCCTCGGGCGATTTCGCCCGGCGCGGCGATTTCCTGCCCAAGGTGCTTGAGAGTTTCGAGCGGCTCTGCACTGACGCCGATCTCGTCATCGTCGAAGGCGCCGGCTCGCCGGCCGAAACCAATCTACGGGCCCGCGACATCGCCAATCTCGGCTTCGCCCGCGCTGCGGGCGTTCCGGCGATCCTCGTCGGCGATATCGACCGCGGTGGCGTCATTGCCAGCCTCGTCGGCAGCCATGCCGTGCTCGACGAGGCCGACCGCGCCATGATCCGCGCCTTCGCCGTCAATCGCTTCCGCGGCGAGGTCGCGCTGTTTGCCGATGGCGTCGAGACCATCCGCCAACTGACCGGCTGGCCCTGCCTCGGCGTCGTGCCCTGGTTTGCCGCGGCGGCGCGCCTGCCGGCCGAAGACGGGCTCGACCTTCGCGCGATCGCGGCCAAGCCGGGAGCACGGCTCAAGATTGCCGTCCCGATCCTGCCCGGCATCGCGAATTTCGACGATCTCGACCCGCTGAAACTGGAGCCCGCTGTCGATCTCGTCATGGTCGGCCCCGGCCAGGCCCTGCCAGGGGATGCCGATCTCATCATCCTGCCCGGCTCGAAGACGACGCTCAGGGATCTCGCGGCCCTGCGGGCTGAGGGCTGGGACATCGACATCCTCGCCCATCGCCGGCGCGGCGGGCATGTCCTCGGCCTTTGCGGGGGCTATCAAATCCTCGGCCGCGTGGTTCGCGATCCGCTTGGGCTGGAAGGTCCGGCAGGCGAGGCTGATGGTCTTGGCCTGCTCGATGTCGAGACCGTTCTGGAGGGCGGCAAGACCGTTCGCGAGGTCGATTTCGTCCATATGGCGAGCGCATCGGTGGGTCGCGCCTACGAGATCCATCTCGGCATGACCCAAGGCGCCGACATCGCTCGCGCGCCGTTCCGGGTCGGCGACAGGGCGGAGGGCGCGGCCAGCGCCGATGGACGCGTGACCGGGAGCTATCTCCACGGCTTGTTCGCGTCGGATGCGGTCCGCGCCGCCTGCCTCGCCCCGATCGCCGGTGGCAGCCTGCCGTCGCGCTTGCGCTATGACGATGACGTCGAAGCGACGCTCGACCAGCTGGCTGCTCATCTCGAACGCCATCTCGACATCGACGCGATCCTGGCATTGGCGCGCAACCGTTCCCTGCCCGGATAATCGGCAGCGGCCGACCGCCGCAAGAGGAACACGGGCTTCCGGGACGCGTTCAGCATCCGGGCCGTTCACGTGTCCCGAGCGCCGCCGCCGGCTCGCTTGATACAGTTCAATGCCTTGGCCGCATCTGGCAGGAGATTTTGGCTAAAGACCTTATTCGCCAAAATGTTGACGAATGACGAAATTCGTCATACCGATCTATTCCCGCCGACAGCTGCCGACACAACACAAACAGGCAAAGCCGTGAGTCTTCCCGAGCGCGATACGAGGCAGAGCATCGTCGATACCGCCGAGCGCTTTTTCCGCGACATCGGCTACCAGAAGACGACCGTCGCCGACATCGCCAAGTCGCTGCGCATGAGCCCGGCCAACGTCTATCGCTTCTTCGATTCGAAGAAGTCGATCAACGAGGCGGTGCTGGCGCGTTTCAAGGGCGAGCTCGAGGAATCGCTGTCACTGATCATCGCCGAGCCGCGCACGGCCGGCAGCCGGCTGCGCGAGATGCTGCTGACCATGCACAGGGTCAACCAGGCGCGCTTCGCCGATCAGCAACGCATGCAGGAGATGGTCTGCGCAGCGATGGAGGAGAGCTGGGATGCGATCCTCGGCCATATCAAGCGCTTCGACGCCCTGCTCGGGCGCGTGGTCACCGAGGGCATCGCCAATGGCGAGTTCCGTGCGCTCGATCCGGTCGCCGCCACGCAATGCATCCGCACCGCGATGATCCGCTTCCAGCATCCCCTGCTGATGGCGCAATGCGAGCGCATTCCCGGCCCAACTGCCGAGGAGATGATCGACTTCATCATGGCGGCGCTGGAGCAGCCGAAGGCCGAAGCCTGACGGGCGCGCCCGGCTATCGCCCGCCGGGGCGCGTTGACAAGCCGCCGAGGGAGCGGGATACCCCGCCTGTCATGGCCAGTCTCCCCAAGCAGAATTTCAAGAAGCTTGCCGTCATCGTCCACGATCTCGTGGCGACGGCGCTCGCGATCTGGCTCGTCTTCGTCGTGCGGTTCGAGGGCTGGCAGCTCGAAGAGCATCTGCGCTATCTGCCGCGCTTCCTGCCGGTGTTTGTCGTCTATGCCGGCCTGGTCTACTGGTTCTTCTCGCTTTACCGCTCGAAATGGCGCTTTGCCTCGCTGCCGGACCTGTCGAACATCGTCAAGGCCGTTTCCATCCTGACGCTGACGCTGCTGGTGGCCGACTACGTCCTCGTCGCGCCGAATTTCTACGGCGCCTTCTATTTCGGCAAGATCACCATCGCGCTCTATTGGCTGGTGCAGATCGCGCTGCTCGGCGGGCCGCGCCTCGGCTATCGCTATTTCAAATATTCCCGCTCGCGCCGGAATGCCGCCCGCGAAGCGTCCCTCCCGGCACTGCTGCTCGGGCGCGGTTTCGAGGTCGAGATGGTGATCCGTGCCATGGAGGCCGGGACGATGCGCAAGCTTCGGCCGGCCGGCATCCTGTCGCCCCGCGCCGACGATCTCGGCCAGTCGATCCGGGGGGTTCCTGTGCTCGGCCTGCTCTCCGAGATCGAGCGCATCGCGGGTGACGCGGCCGAACGCGGCGAGGGCTTTCGCCGCATCGTCGCAACCCCGAGCGCGCTTGTGCCTGAGGCCGAGCCCGACAAATGGCTCGCCCGCACACGCAAGCTCGCCTTGCCGATCTCTCGCATCGAAACGCTCGGCGAAGGCGTGCGCGACACGGAACTGGCTCCGCTCGAGATCGAGGACCTCTTGGTGCGCTCGACCGTCAGGATCGACCGCGACCGGCTCGGCGCCTTCCTGAAGGGCAAGCGCGTCATCGTCACCGGCGGCGGCGGTTCGATCGGCTCGGAGATCTGTCTGCGCTGCGCCACTTTTGGGGCCGCCGAGCTGCTAATCGTCGAGAGTTCAGAGCCCGCCCTGTTCCAGGTGACCGAGCAGCTCATCGCCCAGGCGCACGACACGATCGTCTCCGGCGCGCTCGCCGATGTGCGCGACCGCGCCCGGATCACGCCGCTGTTCACGGCGTTCCAGCCCGATATCGTCATCCATGCCGCAGCGCTGAAGCATGTGCCCTATCTCGAGGCGGACTGGAGCGAGGGCGTCAAGACCAACATCTTCGGCTCGGTCAACGTCACCGATGCCGCGATCGCCGCCAATGCCAAGATCTTCGTGCTGATCTCGACCGACAAGGCGATTGAGCCGGTCTCGATGCTGGGCGCGACCAAGCGCTTCGCCGAGATGTATGCCCAGTCGCGCGACGCCGAATTCGTCGCGGCGGCCGCCGGCATGCGGCTTGTCGCCGTGCGCTTCGGCAATGTGCTGGGCTCGGTCGGCTCGGTGGTTCCGAAATTCAAGGCGCAGATCGCGCGCGGCGGGCCGCTGACGGTGACCAGCCCCGACATGATCCGCTATTTCATGACCATCCGCGAGGCCTGCGACCTTGTTCTGACGGCGGCTTCGCATGCCCGCTCGGACGGGCCGGAAGCCGAGCGCGCCGCCGTCTACGTGCTCAAGATGGGCCAACCGGTCAAAATCATAGATCTGGCCGAACGCATGATCCGGCTCGCGGGCTTCGAGCCCGGCGAGGATATCGAGATCGCCGTTACCGGCGTGCGGCCTGGCGAGCGCCTGAACGAGATCCTGTTTGCCCGCGACGAGCCTATGGCCGAGACCGGGCTGGACGGCGTCATGGCGGCCAAGCCCGTCTTCGCCAACCGTGCCCGGCTGCAGGCCTGGCTCGCCCGGCTCGAGGCGGCGCTGAAGGCCGATCATCGTGCCGCGGCCGACGCCGTGCTCGACGAGGCGATCCCCGATTTCAGCCAGCGCCAGAAGACGCTGCCAGCCGCACTAGCGCAGCCTTCGTCTCGACCGGCGGCCGCCAGCCTGCCCTGAGCAGCCCCTCTGGTAGGGCGACGAGACTGCCGCTCAGCTTGACGAAGGCGTCCCCGCGACCGGCAAGACGTGCCGCCAGCCGCAGAAGACCGGTCGGCACGGCGATCAGGCCCGGCCCGCGGCCGAGCCCCGCCCGCAAGGCGGTCAGGATGCCGGCCACGCTGATCGGCTCGGGATCGGCGACGATGAAGGCGCGCCGTGCCGGGCAGCTTTGCGACAGCGAAAACACCACGGCATCCGCAAGATTCTCGACCGCGAGCAGCGAGCGCGGCGCGGTCAAAGCGCCGAGCGGCAGCGGCACGGGCAGGCGCGCCAGCCTGAGCAGCGCCGCCATATTGGCCTTCACGCCCGGCCCATAGACCAGCACAGGCCGCAAGGCGATCCAGTCGAGGTCGATCCCGGCCAAGCCCTGTTCCGCTGCGCGCTTCGAGCGGCCATAGGCGTCGTCGGGCGCAGGCGCGTCGGTCTCGCGCAGCGGCGGCCCGTCGAAGGCCCCGCTCTGCGCCTTGATCGAGGAGATGTAGACGAAGCGTGCGACGCCAGCGCAATAGGCTGCCTGGGCGAGTTCCAGTGTCGCATCCGTGTTGATGCGCCGGTACAGCACCTCGTCGAGGCCGGGGCCGGCATGGGCGAGGCCGGCGAGGTGGACGACATGCTGGACGCCGTCGTCGAGCGCCTGGCTCCAGTCGATTGGGGATGCAAGATCGCCGGTCACGACGGCCTCGGTGCCATCGGGGGCCGGACCAGCGGAGCGCTGCGTCACCCGAACCCGATAGCCGGCCGCCTTCAGCGCGGTGACGACATGCGGCCCGATGAAGCCGCCGGCGCCGGTGACGAGGACGCGCTCGCCGTTCACGAGGCAGATGCCTGTCGCGAAAAGCGCCGCATCAGCAGCACGGTCAGGGCGATCGCGGCAGCGATGCAGGCGAATTGCACCGTTGCGCCCGGCATCAGGATGCTGAGCGCCGCCAGCACGACCAGCGCGAGATTGAGCAGCGCGACCTGCGTGACGATGCTCAGGACGCTGTGCCCGTTGGTCGTCGCCTGCTGGTAAAAATGCGAGCGGTGCGCCTCCCAGATCTTCTCGCGGCGCGCCAGCCGGCGCAGCAGCGTGATGGTCGAGTCCGCGACATGGTAGAGCGGCAGGATCAGCACCGCCGTGAGCGCGCCGGTATCAGCCAGCCGGTAGAGCAGATAGGCGCCGAGCAATCCGATCGGCAGCGAGCCGACATCTCCGAGGAAAAGACGCGCGACCGGCTTGTTGAAGGGTGCGAAGCCGAGCAGCCCGCCGCACAGCGCCGCCGCCAGCAGGCCGGAGGCCGGATCGATGACGCCGGCGCTGCCGGCGAGCGCCAGCGCGCCGGCCAGGGGCACGAAGCCGGCGACCGTGATCCAGTCGATCCCGTCCATGAAATTGGTCAGGTTGACGAACCAGATGCCGGCAAGCAGCGCCAGGCAGCGCTCGACGGCAAGCGGCATCAGCTTCGGAAACAGCCGGACGTCGGGCGCGGCATAGACGATCACCACTGCGACGCAGAGCGCCTGCAGGCCGAGCCGCAAACCGGCCGAAAGCGGGCGGATATCGTCCCAAGCGCCCACCACGGCCAACACAATGCTCGCTGTGATGACGAAGACGAGGCTGGCGCTGCCCGGCAGAGGCGGTAGGGCTTGCAACGCCAGCCCGATCGCGAGGAAGGCACCGGCGAGTACGGCGATGCCACCGCCCTGCGGCGTCGGCACGCGATGGCTCGAGCGCGCATTGGGCCGCGCCAGCGCATAGCGCGCCAGCAGCGGCCGCAGCAGCACGCAGAGCAGCGCCGAGATGGCGGCTGCCGCGAGCAGGATCAGGAGAGGTGAGAGAGCGGTTTGCAAGGTGGGCGTGTACCATGGCGGCATCGCGCCTTCCTAGAGCATGACGCCGGAAAGCGGGAGCCCGTTTTCAGCGCGGGATCCTCGCCCCGGTCCTTGCCTTGACTGGCACAAAGAGGGAACATGACGTCATGCCCGTTGCCACTCCCGCGCTCAACCCGCCGCCCGCGCGGCCCGATATCACCCGTGCCGTCTGCCGTGGCGCCGGTCGGCACCTGCGCGAACGCGGCTATGCGATCGTCAAGGAGATGACCTTCGCCAATGGCAGGCGCGGCGACATCGTCGCGCTCTCGCCCTCGGGCGAATTGCTGGTGGTCGAGGTCAAGTCGGGCATCGAGGATTATCGCGTCGACGGCAAATGGCCGGATTACCGCGATTATTGCGACGGCTTCCTCTTCGCGGTCGCTCCGGAATTTCCCCAGGAGGTTCTGCCCGACGACGTCGGGCTGATCGTCGCCGACGCCTATGGCGGACATCTGCTGCGCGAACCGCCGCGGCACCCGCTGGCGCCGGCGCGGCGCAAGGCCCTGACCATCGCCTTTGCCAAGCTGGCGGCGGGCCGGCTGGCGCTGATCGAGGATCCGGCAGTCTAGGCCGGCACGGGCTCCGCCGTCGGCGCGGCTTGGGCGACCCGCCTGCGATCGGCCGTCGGTGGCGCGGTTAGATCGACGGTCTCGACCAGGAAATCGATGAAGGCGCGGACGCGGGCCGGCAGCTTGCCGCCATGGCCGACATAGACCGCGTGGATCGCCTCGACATCGCCGGGGTTGAAGGCCTCCAGCACCGGCACCAGCCGGCCGGCGGCAATGTCGGGGCCGACATGGAACAGCGACAGCCGCGCCAGCCCCTGCCCGTTGAGCGCGAGCAGGCGGGCGCTCTCGCCGTCTCCGACCGCGACGCGCCCCTGAGCCGGCACCGAGATGAGCCTGCCATCGTCGCGAAACGACCACTGGTCGGTATGGCGGGCGAAATTGAAGGTGATCAGGTCGTGCCCGGCCAGATCGTCCCAATGCCGGGGGGCGGATTTTCGCGCGAGATAATCCGGCGAGGCCACGATCGCCATCGCGGCCTCGCCGAGCTTGCGCGCCACGAGTTGCGAGGACCGCAGCGGCCCGACGCGGATCGCGATCTCGGCGCGCTCATCCATCAGGTCGATGACCTGGTCGGTGATGGTGATGTCGAGCTGGACCTGCGGATAGGCCGCCGCGAAGCGCGGTACCAGCGGCAGCAGATAGAGCACGCCAAAAGGTACGTTCGAATTGACCCGTAGCTTGCCGCGCGGAATCTGGCAGGCGGCGACGGCGCGCTCGGCCTCGTCGAGATCGCTGAGCACGCGCAGCGCATGCTGGTGGAACGTCGCGCCCTCCTCGGTGAGCTGGAGCTTGCGCGTCGAGCGGATCATCAGCCGGACGCCGAGCCTGGCCTCCAGCCGGGCGACGAGCTTGCTGATCGCGGAGGGCGTCATGCGCAGCGCACGGGCCGCCGGCGAGAAACCGCCGAGCTCGACGACGCGCGCGAAGACCTCCATCTCGCCGGAGCGGTTAATCTCGGGCCGTGGCATGTGACTTCACCTCACAATTGCATGTCCTCTCGGCAATCTAATTCATAGGCGGCGCATGCGCCATCTTGCAGGCTCATTCGTATCCGTCCGGAGCCGGCCATGCCGATCGCCCTCTATGCCCTCACCGTCGGTGCCTTCGGCATCGGCGTGACCGAATTCGTCATCATGGGCCTGCTGCTGCAGGTCTCCGCCGATCTCGGCGTCACCATCCCCGTCGCCGGCCTGCTGATGTCGGGCTATGCGCTCGGCGTCTTCGTCGGCGCGCCGATCCTGACGATCGCGACCCGCTCGCTGCCGCGCAAGACGACGCTGCTGGTGCTGATGGCGATCTTCACGCTCGGCAATCTCGCTGCCGCGCTGGCGCCGAGCTTCGCCTGGCTGATGGGCGCGCGCATCGTCACGGCACTCGCCCATGGCACCTTCTTCGGCGTCGGCGCGATGGTCGCGACCGGCCTTGTCGCGCCGGAACGCAAGGCCTCGGCGATCGCGCTGATGTTCACCGGGCTGACGCTGGCGACGCTGCTCGGCGTGCCCTTCGGCTCCTGGCTCGGCCTCGCCTATGGCTGGCGCGCGACCTTCTGGGCCGTGGCTGGGATCGGGCTCGTGGCGCTGGCAGTCCTTGCGATCTTCGTGCCGGCCGCGCGGGAGCGTGTCGTGCCGGGCCCGCTCTCCGAGGAGTTCCAGGTTCTGGCTCGGCCGCAGGTTCTGCTCGGGCTGGCCATGACCGTGCTCGGTTTCGGCGGCATCTTCGCGGTGTTCACCTATATCCAACCGCTGCTGGTCGAGCTTTCCGGCTTCAGCGAGGCGGCGGTGTCGCCGATCCTGCTGGTCTTCGGCGCCGGCCTCGTCGTGGGAAACCTGCTCGGCGGGCGCTGGGCGGATCGCAGCCTGTCGCCGGCGCTGGTCGGGACGCTGATCGTGCTGACGGTCGCGCTGTTTGCGGCGGGCTTTGCCTTCCACGACAAGATCGGCGCGGTGGTGGCGGCCTTCGTGCTCGGCGCCGCCGCCTTCGCCACGGTCGCCCCGCTGCAGATGTGGGTGCTGCAGCAGGCCGGCGGCGCCGGCCAGGGCCTCGCGTCCAGCCTCAACATCGCCGCCTTCAACCTCGGCAACGCCTTCGGCGCCTGGCTTGGCGGTATCGTGATCTCGCATGGGCCGGGCCTGGCCGGCATCGCGCCGATCGCGGCGCTGGTGCCGCTCGCCGCGCTCGCCCTGGCCTGGCTGGCGCTGACCCTCGACCGGCGCGCGACGCGTGCGCTGGCCACCTGCTGAACCCGCTCGACCCATCCGACAGAAGACCATCATGGATTATCGGCAACTCGGCGCATCCGGCCTGAAAGTGCCCGCGCTCAGCTTCGGCTGCGGCACCTTCGGCGGGAAAGGACCGCTCTTCAGCGCCTGGGGCGACACCGACATGGCCCAGGCGAAGCGCCTGATCGACATCTGCGTCGAAGCCGGGCTGACGCTGTTCGACACGGCGGACGTCTATTCCGACGGTGCCTCCGAGGCGATCCTCGGCGAGGCGCTGGAGGGACGGCGCAACGAGGCGCTGATCTCGACCAAGCTCGGCCTGCCCGCGGGAGATGGCCCGCTGCAGGCCGGCACCTCGCGGCTGCGGCTGATCGAAGGTGTCGAAGCTGCGCTGAAGCGGCTGCGGACCGACCATATCGACCTGCTCCAGCTCCATGCCTTCGATGCCGGAACGCCGGTCGAGGAGGTGTTGAGGGCGCTGGACGACCTCGTGAGCGCCGGCAAGCTGCGCTATGTCGGCGCCTCGAACTTCTCCGGCTGGCAGATGATGAAGTCGCTGGCCGCCTCCGAGCGTCATGGCTGGCCGCGCTATGTCGCCCATCAGGTCTATTATTCGCTGGTCGGCCGCGACTACGAGTGGGAGCTGATGCCGCTCGGCCTCGACCAAAATGTCGGCGCGATGGTCTGGAGCCCGCTTGGCTGGGGCCGGCTCACCGGCAAGATCCGGCGCGGCGTGGCGATGCCCGAAAAAAGCCGCCTGCACGACACCGCGACCTTCGGCCCGCCGGTCGATGACGACAGGCTCTACGCGATCGTCGATGTCCTCGACGAACTCGCAGCCGAGACCGGCAGATCCCTGCCGCAGATCGCGCTGAACTGGCTGCTGCGTCGCCCGACTGTGTCGAGCGTCATCATCGGCGCCCGCAACGAGGAGCAGCTGCGCCAGAATCTCGGTGCCGTCGGCTGGGCTCTCAGCGCAGAGCAGGTCGCGCGGCTCGACGCGGCAAGCGCGATCACCCCCGCTTATCCCTACTACCCGTATTGGCGCGAGGGCGGCTTCCGGCAGATCAACCCGCCGCCGGTGTGATTAGCGCGGCGCGCGCTTCGCCAGGATGCGCTGCAACGTGCGCCGATGCATGCCGAGCCGGCGCGCCGTCTCGGAGACGTTGCGGTTGCAGAGCTCGTAGACGCGCTGGATATGCTCCCAGCGCACCCGGTCGGCCGACATCGGGTTTTCCGGCGGCAGCGGCCGGGCATCGCGGGCTGCCGCCAGCGCGGCATGGATCTCGTCGGCATCGGCCGGCTTGGCGAGGAAGTCGAAGGCGCCAAGCTTCACCGCGCTGACGGCGGTGGCGATGTTGCCATAGCCGGTGAGGACGATGCCGCGCGCATCGGGGCGGCGCTCCTTCAGCCTGGCGATGACGTCGAGGCCGTTGCCGTCGCCGAGGCGCAGGTCGATCACGGCGAAGGCTGGGGCGGACTCGTCCACCGCAGCAATCCCGGCGCTGACGCTCTCGGCCATGCGCACGGAATACCCCCGGCTCTCCATGGCGCGGGCGAGGCGGGTCAGGAACGGCTTGTCGTCGTCCACCAGCAGCAGCGACATGTCCGCAGCCGGCATGGTGGAGGCGGTCTCGATCAGCGTATCCTGCATCACATTCTCCTCCCGCCGGGCGTTCCCCGGAGGACCTTTAGCGCAGCTTCGGCCGCGACGCATCCGGGATGCGCGTTCATCAGCTAACCCTATGTGGTATCTTTGGTTCCGGGTTTACAGGCCCGGGCTGGGGCAGATCGGCCTCGAAGAGTTCGCGCGGCCAGGTCATTCGGACCGACGCACCGCTGGCCGGCGCGGGCAGGTTCGAGAATTCCATCAGCGCACCGCCGCGCTCGAGCAGCGTCTTGGCGATGAAGAGCCCGAGGCCGAGCCCGCCGCCGGCGCGGCTCTCATTGGTGCCATGGGTGAGATAGGGGTCGCCGGCCCGCAGCAGCACGTCGGGCGGAAAGCCTGGCCCGTCATCGGCGATCGTGAGCGTGACATGGGCTTTGTCCCATTGCGCGGTGATCGTGACGGTCGAGCGGGCGAAATCCACGGCGTTGTCGACGATATTGCCGAGGCCGTAGATCATGCCGGGATTGCGCCGGCAGACCGGCTCGGGCTTCTCGCCTGACATCACGATCTCGAAGGGAACCCCGAAGGGACGCTGGGGACCGGCCGCTTCCTCGATCAGAAGGCGCAAGGACAACTGGTCGAGCGGGCCGGCATCGTCGTCCTGCAGCGAGGCGAGCTTGCCGAGGATGCCGCGGCAGCGCTCGACCTGCTCGCGCAGCAGCGTGATGTCCTCCGCCATCTCGCCCTCGGCCGGCGCCAGCCGGGACAACTCGCGGGCGACGAGTGCGATCGTGGCGAGTGGCGTGCCGAGTTCATGGGCGGCGGCGGCGGCGAGCCCGTCGAGCTGCGAGAGATGCTGCTCGCGCGCCAGCACGAGCTCGGTGGCGGCGAGCGCGTCCGAGAGATCGCGTGCCTCCTTGGCGACGCGCCAGGCATAGATCCCGGTGAAGCCGAGGCCGAGGACGAGCGCGGCCCAGTTCCCGGCCTGGTAATAGGGCGGCAGCACCGGGCGATCCGGCCCCGCCCAGGGCAGCGGCAGATGGAAGACGCTGAGCAGGGTCGCCAGCGCAATCGCGAGCACGCCGAGCACCAGCGTCCGCTGCGGCGGCAAGGCGGTGGCCGAGATCATCACCGGCGCCAGGAACAGGATCGAGAACGGATTCTGCAGGCCGCCCGTCAAATAGAGCAGGGCCGCGAGCTGGATGATGTCGAAGGCGAGCAGGGCGGTCGCGGGACCGGCATGCAGCCGATGGCTGAGCGGAAAGCGGATGCGCAGCGCGATGTTCAGCCAGGACGAGACCGCGATGGCGGTGAAGCACCAGCCGAAGGGCAGTGGGAAGCCGAAACCGAAATGCACGCCCGCGACAGCCAGGCTCTGCCCGGCGATGGCGAGCCAGCGCAGCCGGACCAGCGTGTCGAGCCGCAGATGGCGGTTGGCGCGGCCGAACACCGGTGTCGAGAAATCCGGAAAGGTCATGATGCAGCAGGGCTCATGGGCGCGAAAGGCATCTGGACGCGACAGGCATCAGTCGAAGCACTCCGGCAGGGCAATTATCTGTGACATATCGGTGTCGGAGTGAATTCTTAGCCCTTTGCAGGATTGAATGAGAACAAATTAGGCATACGGTGCGTTCTGTTGCGGCGCGGCATCGGATGTTGCGGCGCCAGAAGCACTCAACACTGCATGAACGGGGCTCCCATGTCGTTTGCCTACCATGCCTTCGAAGCGGTTCACATGCTGCTCAGTCCCGCGAGGGGCATGTCGGATGCGATGCATCTGGCCTTCAGGAATCCGGCCAATCCGCTGAGCTATACACCGATGGGCCGCACCATCGCCGCCTCCTGCGAACTCTTCGAACGCACGACGCGACGTTATGGCAAGCCGGCCTTCGGGCTCTCGGAGACGACGATCAACGGCGTCAAGACTGCGGTCGAGGAGCGCGTCGTCTGGGAGCGCCCCTTTGGCAGGCTGGTCTATTTCGACCGCAAGATCGAGGGACGTCGCAAGCCGCAGCCCAAGGTGTTGCTGGTCGCGCCGATGTCGGGGCATTACGCCACGCTGCTGCGCGGCACGGTCGAGGCTTTCCTGCCCGGCCATGAAGTCTACATCACCGACTGGACCGATGCCCGTGTCGTGCCGCTCTCGGCCGGACGCTTCGATCTCGACGATTATATCGACTACGTCATCGCCATGCTGCAGATGCTGGGCCCGGAGACGCATGTCATGGCGGTCTGCCAGCCTGCCGTGCCGGTGCTTGCCGCCATCGCCCGCATGGAGGCCGATGCCGACCCCTGCGCGCCGCGCTCGATGACGCTGATGGGCGGGCCGATCGACACCCGCCGCTCGCCGACTGCCGTCAACAAGCTCGCCATGGACCGCGGCATCGACTGGTTCCGCAACAATTGCCTGACCAGCGTGCCATTCCCGTTGCAGGGCGCGTTCCGGAAGGTCTATCCGGGCTTCCTGCAACTCTCCGGCTTCATGGCGATGAATCTCGACCGCCATGTCACGGCCCATCACGACATGTTCAAGCACCTGATCCGGGGCGACGGCGATTCCGCCGAGAAGCATCGCGACTTCTATGACGAATACCTGGCGGTAATGGACCTGACCGCCGAGTTCTATCTCCAGACGGTCGAGATCGTGTTCATCGAACACAGCCTTCCCAAGGGCACGATGATGCATCGCGACAAGCCCGTCGACTGCACGGCGATCCGCCGTGTCGCGCTGATGACGGTCGAGGGCGAGAACGACGATATCTCGGGCGTCGGCCAGACGCAGGCGGCCCATGATCTCTGCGCGAACATCCCCGACGACAAGCGCGTCCATTATCTCCAGAAAGGCGTCGGCCATTACGGCGTGTTCAACGGCTCGCGCTTCCGTTCCGAGATCGCCCCGCGCATCTCGGACTTCATGGTCAGCCTCGACATGGAGGCGGCCAAGAGCCGTCGCGAGACGAGCGCAACCGAGGCCCGCAAGGCGCTGAAGGTCGCAAGCTGAGGGAATGCGGCGGCTTAATCCGCCTCGCCATTATTCTCGGAACAACGCCGTCATCCTGGACAAGCCGCGCAGCGGCGCAACTCCGGGATCCATCGTAGGGCCATGCCCTGCCCTATGATGGATCCCGGGACGGCCTGCGGCCGCCCAGGATGACAGCGCGTTTCAACGCAGCCGCCTACCGGAAGAAGATCAGCGTCTGCAGCAGGAAGAGCGGGATCAGGATCGCGCCCGACCAGAGCATGTAGCCGAAGAAGCTTGGCATCGCGACCTTGCGGTCCTTGGCGATGGCGTAGACCATGAAGTTCGGTGCGTTCCCGATATAGCTGTTGGCGCCCATGAAGACTGCGCCGGCCGAGATCGCCGTCAGCGTCAGAGCGCCCGTCGTCATCAACTGCACGGCATCGCCCCCCGCCAGCTGGAAGAAGACGAGATAGGTCGGCGCGTTGTCGAGGAATGACGACAGGATGCCGGTCAGCCAGAAATAGGCGGCCGTATTGGCGCTGCCATCCGCATTGGTGACGAGCGCGACCAGCGAGGCGAAGGCGCCGTTCCGGCCCGCCTGGAGCATCGCCAGCACCGGAATCATGCAGACGAAGATGCCGGCGAAGAGCTTGGCGACCTCCCTGATCGGACCCCAGCTGAACTCGTTGCCGGCGCGCACGGGGCCTGGCGTCAGCTTGAGCGAAATCCCGGCCAGCGCCAGCAGGATCACGTCGCGCACGAGGTTCTGCAGCTCGACCGGAATACCGTGCACGTCGAAGACGATACCCGGCTTCCAGCTCGCCGACATCAGGATGGCGAGGATGACGCCCCCCAACAGCGCGATATTGACCTTGCCGTAGAGCTTGATGGCGCGATCCGGCGTTGGATCCTTGAGCGGCGGGAGGCCGTCCTCCTTGCGGTAGAGCCAGCTGTCGAGCGCGAAGAACAGCCCGAGCAGCATGACGACGGCGAAGCTGGTTTCGGGCAGCAGATGCGTCGTCGTCCAGAAGAAGTCGACGCCGCGCAGGAAGCCGAGGAAGAGCGGCGGATCGCCCAGCGGCGTCAGCGAGCCGCCGATGTTCGAGACCAGGAAGATGAAGAACACCACGACATGGACGTTGTGGCGGCGGGCGTCGTTGGCGCGCAGGACGGGGCGAATCATGATGATCGATGCGCCGGTCGTGCCGACGAAGCTCGCCAGCACGGTGCCGATCGCCAGCAGCACGGTGTTGGTCGCGGGCGTGCCGTGCAGATTGCCCATGATCAGGATGCCGCCTGCAATCGTGAACAGCGCGAAGAGCAGGATGATGAAGGGCACGTAGTCGAGCAGGCCGGTGTGCAGCAGCGCGCCCAGCGCCGGATCAAAGCCGCGAAACAGCACCAGCGGGACCAGCACGAGCATGGCCCAGAAGGCCGCAAACTTGCCGTAGTTCAGCTCCCAGAGATGCGGGAACAGGACCGGCCCGAGCGCGATCGACAGCAGCATGCCGGCGAAGGGCAATGCCCATGCGACGCCGAGCGTCGCCCCGCCGATATCGCCGGCAGCGAACGCCGCGCTCGAGGCCAGACAGGCGGCGACGGCCGCGCCGATCCGCGTCAGAACGATTTTCAAAGCCATTCCCCGCCCAATCCTTGCATGCGTGCCGCCATTTTCGGCGTGCGTGCCGCCAATCCCTTGCCAAGGACGGTTATACGACGGCTATCGGGCTCGCAACCGCCGGACGTCCTGGCGGCTGACCGGCGTTGTGTCGTTGTTCATGATCCGAGAATAATCTTCTCCTTGCGGTATCCGCCGCGCCTGATTCGGACAGCGTGCATGTGCCGTTTCCTTGCCTATTCCGGTGTCCCGGTCTTTCTCGAGGATCTCGTTGCCGCGCCCTGCCATTCGCTGATCCACCAGTCGCTTCATGCGACGGAGGCCAAGACGGGGACCAATGGCGACGGCTTTGGCGTCGGCTGGTATGGCGACCGGTCGGAGCCCGGCCAGTATCGCGAGGTCCGTCCCGCCTGGTCCGACGAGAACCTTTTGTCGATCGCACGGCAGGTCCGCTCGCATCTGTTCTTCGCCCATGTCAGGGCTGCGACGGGAACCGCTACGACGCGGGCCAATTGCCACCCCTTCGCCCATGGCCGGCATCTCTTCATGCATAACGGCCAGATCGGTGGCTACGGCCTGATCCGGCGCAGGCTTGAGGCCCTGATCCCGGACTCGCTCTATTCCGCACGGGTCGGCACGACGGATTCGGAAGCCCTTTTCCTGCTCGCCTTGGCGCGCATCGAAAGCGGGTTTGCGCCGGGCGCGGCGCTGGCGGCCGCTCTCGGCGACGCGCTCGACCTGATGCGCCAGTCCGGCATTCGCGAGCCGCTGCGCTGCGCCGCCGCGATTGCCGATGGCGACACGATCCATGCGGTGCGCTGGTCCTCGGATGCGCGGCCGCCGAGCCTTTATCTGTGCGATCGCGGCGACAGCGTCGTCGTCGCCTCCGAGCCGGTGGATGCCTCGCGCGACTGCTGGCAGGCCCTGCCCTGCAACACGCTGGTCAGCATTCGCGCCGGCACAGTGGCGCTGACGCCCTTCGAGGTCGGGCTGGGACAGGCGGCTTGACGCGGGATCGCAGAAATATTTGCGGTATTGCGTGAACCTGCCGGTGGGCCAAAACGACAAATGAACGAGTCACAAGCCTCGTGGCTCACCTCGCCGCCCTGGTCTTCACACCTCCCAAAGGCTACCGGGGCGGCGATATCCCGTCTGGCGCCGCAGCCGACGCGCAACCGTCAGACTGGCGACAGCACGAGATTCAGCGACCATTCCAGCGACGTGGTCTGCGGGCCGAGCTTCAGGCATGTCTCCGCGATGGCGCGCCATTCGTCGGGATTGCGATCCCCGCCTGCCGCTTCGAACTTGGGGAGGAGTTCGGCGTCGGTGAGCGGTTCGGCCGGATCGCCACGAGCGGCGGTGACATCCGAGACGAACTGGTCGCCCGCCAGTGTCGTGATCCGCACAACCGCCAGCCTGCGCTGTGGGAATGCCGCGGAGAGGTCCGCCCGTTCCTGCAAGGTGATCCGTCCGAGCATGGTTGCCATGGCAGGATCGGCCAGACCTCCGGGGTCAGCCCCTAGCCGTCCGACCGCCTCCAGGCCTCCGAAGTCCCGCCTGTCCCGGGGGGAACAGCGCCGTGGTCGAAGCTTGCCTATTCCTGATCGCAACGGGGCGGCGCTGGGCTCCCTGTCTCATCGGGAGGCAATCATGGCTAAGGTTATCGGTTCGGGCGATTCCTGCATGTTCGTGGTCGAAATGGGCGTCGGCCCCGGCCGGGCCAACAACCGCGACGACGTCGCGCTGGTCCAGTATTTCCTGAACCTGTGGTTCGCCCATCCGGACAATGCCGGGGCGCGTGCAAAGGCCGGAGCCTCGCTGAAAGTCGACGGCCTGATCGGCCCCAAGACCAACGGCCGGATCAAGGCCTTCCAGAGCTACATGAAGGCCAATGGCCGCGCCCTCCTCGCCGATGGCTGCATCGACAGGATGCGGGACGAAATGATCATGATCGGCGACGACAGTGGATCGGTCTATGCAATCTTCTGCCTCAACGTCGAGATCATGCAACTCTATGTGCAGGATCTGGTGAATCTGCGCCGTCGCGCGGACTATCCGAACCGGCTGGAGCCGATGCTGATGAAATATGTCGCCGGCCTGTTCGAGGACGCGGCATGAGGGCGGGTCGAGCGGCTCTTCCGTGAAGCGGCAGGCGCCGTCCAGAAAAGCAAAGGGCGCCTCGAGGCGCCCTGCATAACCAACTGAATTGCTGAGGGAGGAGATGGTGGAGCCAGGCGGAACCGCGTATTCAAGGCAATAGACTGAGTTTTCTATGGTTTTTCTACTGCGGTTTCCGTAAAGGCCAACAAAAGGGCCAACGTTTCGCTGCGATGCCCGGCGGATTTCGGCGAATGTCAGCGCCAGTCAAGATTGCCAATATGTCGCACCTGACACGGACGGGCGGGCTCGATCGCCTGGGGTCTTCATCTCCCGCCGGACGCGCCTCAGCCTGGCTCTTTGTCCGCCGGGTCTACGGACATCAAGCCACCCAAGATCGTTCCCAAAGGTTTGATGGGCGGGGACGCGGGGCGCGGCTGGAATGTCACGGCATTTCGCTCTTCATCTGGATCGAACCCGGCTCGTTTTATCGCGCCAAAGATGCGGTCTTCAATCCATTGCGCAGCCTCATGGAGGACTTTGATGGAATCCCGTCCTTCGAAAGGCCCGCCTTTCATCAGCAGCACAGGACGCCCCCCATCTGGAACCAGGAGAAGCGGAACGCTCCCGACGCGTACCGTTCCGTCCTCCCTCATCCACGCTTCATAGGCCCGCCATTGATATTCATGGAGAAGCTTGTCGCGCTCCCAACGAAGGAACTCCCAGAAGATTGCGTGTCGATCGGGCTGCCTACCGATTTCGTTCCATTCGACAGTGAGTTCGGCTCTTATGCGAGGCTCGATGCACGATTTCCTATCGGCCTTGAAAAGATCGATAGAGCTTCGCAAGACGGCACAGGTGCCTACCCACAGGATGCGCCAGCCTGCTAGGGTAGCCTGGGATTGCTGAATGTGCTGCTCAAGATCACGAATACCGCTCCGCCCGTCCAAAAACGCACGGTAGGACGACAAGAAATATTTCACGGGCAGATAAATTTCATTGTACTTGATGGGCAGAGTCATTTTGCTCTAGCTCAGCTTTCGGCGGCGGCCAGGCCTGTTAAACGACAGGTAGAACCGTTGTCGGATCGTCATCGCCTTGCCCGGTCTTGTTGACCTGCGTCGAGACGATCCATTCCTGAAGCTGCGGCGGCGTCTGGCGCAGGATGTCCTTCCCTGCCTCACCGCTCAGCCAGGACGGAAACTGCTCGGGCCGCAGGAACGACGGCATCCGGTCGTGGTACTTCGCCGTCCACTCGTCGGCAGCGCGAACAACCATCGTGCAGCTCGTGACGACCTCGCGCTCGCGGCTGCGCCACTGGTCCCATAGTCCGGCAATGCCCAACAGCCCACCATCGGCCGCGCTGAAGTAGTGCGGGATGCGCGCTGTCTTCGGTCCCGTCCATTCGAAGAACCCGGATGCAGGAACGATGCAGCGTCGGCGTTTGAAGGAGTCGCGGAACATCGCGCTGGTATCGACGCCCTCCACCCTTGCGTTGAAGGTTGAGGGCACCTCCCGGAGCGCTTTCTTCCACCACGCAGGCACGAGCCACCATCTGGCGCTGATCAGCTCACGGCCCTCTTCACCCGGAACAATGATGTCCACATTGGTCGTCGGCGCAATGTTGTAGCGAGGCTGGAGATTGCCGCGCCCTGGCGCCAGCGTTAGCGGCTCGCTGAAGGCGTGGATCTGCTGCCAGGTGTAGTGCTGGGAGAAGCGACCGCACATACTCAGGTCTCCAGATGCCATAGGCCGCTCGACCCATGGCAAGCAACGTAGCTCGTTCGAAGCCATGGAGTGGCCTCCACGCGCACTCGCAGAGTCCTCTTGAGCGAGGTATTTGCGCTCCCCTTACGCTATGGCATGATCGATTGAAGCTGGGGAGGCCCGCACATGCCTGGAGAACCTGTCGATAAAACGATCATGCCCTTGGATGAGGTTCGGAAATTTCTGACCGAAAACGTTAGCGGGGCTAGAAGCTGGTATGAATGGCAAACTGATGTTTATGAGAAAAAACTTAATAGATCTAGGTTCTTAGGTATATTTTTTGGATTTTTGGCGACGATATTAGCAGCCTTTCCATTGGTAATTATTGGCGCTCAAGAAAATATACAAATTAGCGAGTCTTTTCGTTGGCTTATCGTAATTTTATCTTCTTCTGCGACCTTGGTGACGGGAACATTGCAGCCTTATTACTACCAGATCGTAAGAAAACGGGAAGCTGGCCGAGTTCAACTGGTGGCACTCGATCAAGCGGAAACTGCGTTCCTGTCACGCATTCCCTTATCTGAGAAGGAAAGGACCGACAGGTTGACAGGCATCATCAACCGAGTGGCGCAGATTGAAAATGAGTACGGGCATGAGGTCGGCGCACCATCGGGAGTTGAATTCGCACCGGCTGCTCGGCCGCCTAAGCGCGCGGTACTGCCGAAGGCTGAAGCAAACAGCCGCGTCGCGGATTAGGCGCAGCGTCCGACGAGACCATGACGAGTAGCAAGAGCGCATGCGCCGGCGCATCGGCGTGCCCTTGCTCCAGCCGCTGCGGCGGTAGATCCGGACCTTGAAGCGCTGCTCCAAGCGCCCGTCCATGATCCGAAGTTCTCCCATGGGAAACCAAAGGCCGAGAGCGTCCGGGAAAGTCTGACCTCGCTGCCTCCATCGCGCCCCGCTCATGGTAGGCCGTGCCCGACCGACATTTGCTCGTCATGGCCGGCATAGTCGCCAAGGCAGTTGTCGCTTTCCTCGCCATCTTCGCCAAGGGGATCGAGATGAAAGCCGGCGCCGTATGTCTCGATCGCGGTTTGCTCACGGTCCGGCTCCCCGTCCAAGCGGTCCAGCGCGTCGATTAGCCCAGCGATGACGGCCTCGATGCGACGGCGAGCATGGAAGTTGATCGTGGGTGACTGAGCCAGCCGGCGATTGCTGGCCAGCACGTGCGCCAGGCGCTCGCCCACGGCGGCGAGCAAAGCCGGATCGGGGCGGGCGATGACCGGATCGAATGCGAGGCTCATGAGCGGCGCTTTCCTGGCTGGCCGATGATGAGAGTCCCATCGCGGAAGATGACGGGGGCGTGCCCGTAGAAGGCGAAGGTGGGGAGGGTGACGAGCCGAGTGGAGCGGATGCGCTTAGGCGTTTCGCGGCCGGGACGCCTTGAGGCGCGAGCAGCGCTCATGACCGCACCGCCTGCGCTGCCATCGCCTCGACCACATCTATGAAGTCGAGGACGGCCGCAGCCTGGAAATCGCGGTCCTCCGGCTCCTTCGCCCTTTCGTAATAGGACGTGCCATCGAACCGGGCAGCCTTCGCCCATGCTGCCAAGCCGGCAATGGTCGTCGGCTTGATCGCATGGATTGCGTTGCGGATGGACCATCGGATTTTTGGTTTCCGACCCCTTTGAATTCGGCACGGCTGCGAGATCGAACGGGTGGCCGAATAGCCAATCGGGCGTGGCGTCGGCGGCAATTCAAACGGCGAGCAGAAGGAGCCGCAGCCTGGTCCTGAAAGGACCGTCTGAAACTCGGTCTTTTCATACGGCAGCGAGAGTCGAGCCTTTGAATTCAATCAAAGGGACAAAACAAACCCGTAACAATCTCCCTCGCAGCAGGCTTTCTCCGAAACAGCACGCACGAGAGCAAAGGCGGTTTTGCAGCCGCTGTCGCAGCAGGCGCGATCAACCCGGCGAGCTTCGTCTACCCCATGATGTCCGTCGCAACCCTCTGGCTCGCCTGCTTCGCCGTGTTCCTCCAACTGGCTGAGAGAGCCCCAGTCATCGACTGATGTAATTCCGCGATCATAGGCGGCGATTGGAGTACACCCGGCCTCAATTCAACACGAGCCACCAAATCAGATATCCAATCGCAAACGGGGGCGCGAAGCTGCGCATCGGTCATCTCGTCGTCCGGTCGGATAAACCCGGCCCTCTCTTCGTCTTCGAGGGCAACAATGAGTTGACGATCGACAGCCTTGATCTGTCAGGCGTGGCCCCCGGCTCTGTGATGAGCCAGCACAACGGGCCGGGCAACACGGTCAACGTCCCAGAGGGAACACGGAGGAAGTTCTGACCCAACACTTACGCGCTGGCTGCGCCATGATCCGGGTCGGCCCGAGGCAGCGGCTAGCTCGCTGGAGCGCCTGGCGAGCTTCACACAATTTGAAGGATTAAGGTTGATACCATCCACCGGAGTTCGCTTCTCGACTGCCGTATTCGGAGCTGCCACCTAGACACTCGACGGAGGGCAAGACCGAATGAGATTTACGTTATGGAACGTGGGGTCGCCCCCCCATCGGGTGTGGTCTGCCATCGGCCAACTCATGATGCGGGTAGCGCTCATCGCGTGGTGGGCCTTTATCGTTACAATCGGCGCTGTATTAGCAATCGCTTTGGCGCCTTCGATCTGGCTTTATCATCGACGCGATCTGCTTAAGCGCAGATTCCGTTCTTAGGTGGGACGACTGGACTAGAATTACCCAATCGGACTGGTGGAGTACAGCTTCGGTAACACTGAAATTTAGGCCTCGAACCAGATGTATACTGCTTGGACCAAGACATATAGCCAAACAATCTGGACGATAGCTACCAGAGCGAATAGGCTTGGGCCGGCAACCGTGTCCAGGCATTTCTGGACAAGTCCGCCTCCACAGCTTTCCTGGGACGAATTAGGGACGTTGAAATTCGCCATGTGGCCGAGTTCCTGCAAGTCGCTCGTTTCCTTAACATAATCTTACCGACGGGCAACGATCTCCGCTCGGTAAGCTTAACTCACCGCTTGGACGCGCCGAAACCCAACTCAGACAGACGCAATTGCCGGAGCGTTCCGCGACCCCGGCTACGCGATCATCTGCGTCGCCAGTCGAGAGGTTTGTCCGGCTTCATGCTAGGTCCACGCTCCTGCATGGAATAATGAGAACTCGGCGCTTAGATGCATCATGCGATCGAATGACGCGGCTCTAGAGCGATCAGCCTTTCGGCGGACCTCATTTAGCGGTGTCCTTCGGGATCCTGCTCAGGCTCAACCTTCCGCGCGCCCGCGCCCGCGCCCGCGCCCGCGCTGCATGACGGTCAATCTCAGCGGTGCATGACGAACCGGGACCGGTGTTTCCGGAACGGCCCCGGTTCGGACATTGCCAGTCCGTCCTGTGCACGGCGGCTCAGCCAGCGCTGAAGATATGAGGCGCTGGTCTCAGCGTCAGCAATAATCTGGGAGTTTGACGCGTAATCGAGCCGGAGCGGCGAATCTTGGGGAATCCCGCTCCGGCTCTAACCAAGCGCGCAGGGGATAGCCCGCTCGCAAGGCTGATGCATTTTAGCGTAACCCATGGTCACTGTCAGCGGTCGACGAAGGTGTCGCTTGAAGTAGGGTCCAGGCACGGCGTCGTTACCGGACGGGATCCGCGCTAGGGTTCGGATGCTGGCCATCGGATGGTTCCCGCGAGACTGCTTGGGCCACCCGCTCTTGATACTCCCGCCAAGTGCCTAGTTTGAGACCGCAGCGTTCGCAGCGCACCGGTCCATTGTCGGCCAAAGGGTCAGGCAGTGTAACGGACGGGCACCCACATAGATCGCAGCCGAAGATTTCTTGAGCGACGGTTCTCATTATCGGCATCCCGGACGCAACCGCTACGGCAACTAGCGAGCGCCACTCTGCGCGATTGTGCTTCGATAGCCAAGTCCCAGACATCACCGGTAGTAAGGGCGGTAAGTCCCCTCCGATGTTCCCCAACCACCTTCGGGCGGCTCTTCTCCGCCGACTATCGAAACAAAACCACGGGTAGCGCGGTCAACGCCGCGAGCGCGACCACGACTGCCGTGCGAAGCAACACGCCCTTGGCGTTATTGCTGAACAGCATCTGACACCCCACGCAACGAGCTGCCGTAGCAGCGATCAACCCCCAAGGACATGCCATCATGAACACTCGCGAGGTGCAAGCCGCGCTGCTTTCGCTTGGCTATTCGCTGACGGTGGATGGCGTCGCGGGGCCGACGACGGCGGTCCAGATGTTCCAGCGGGGCAAAGGGCTTGCTGCTGACGGCGTCGTCGGGCCGCAGAACCAGAGCGCGTCGCTGGGCGTGGCCTATACCGGGCAGCTCGCGCAGGACACGCAGGACCACGCCTTCAAGGGCGTGCTCGCGGTCAGGTTCTGAGAAGGGAGCGACGGACCGGCGCGAGGCGGCTGCACGGCCGGCGCCGGTTCCGCCTGCTCCCCCACCTCCGGGCCACCGTCGTGCTCGGCGGGCGGCCACGAAGACCACCCGGCATTGAAGCGCGTCGGCGCATTGGCGCTTCGTCGGCCGAGGTCTGCTAAGGGTCGACAGCGGAAGTCCGGCCGCCAAACTTCAACTGCGGCGTGCGTTTTTGGCGCGGCATTGGTTCAGCGCGGCGCGACGGGATGTCTTCCGTTCGGGTTCGCTCATTATAAAATGGGAGGCGTTTACTGTCCAACTCTGTTGTTCTTCGACCAAGCAAAGGCATGTTCCCACGCGCTGAGCGGGAGGCTCCAGGGCCTCGGTGTCCATGCATGGCCGAATAACCTCGTCGAACGAGGGGACGGTGAACGCAGGGGCTGAGACAGCCAAGCCCGCGACCATGGCAAACAGAAGAGCAATCAATTTCAATCGCGACATGCCGGCATCACAATTCAGCTTGGCGGTGTGCTCACCACATTGAAGGAGCTTACTCGGGCGCTTTGTCGGCCATGTTCGCTGCGGTCGCCGTGGCCGTTACGGTTGCTGCTTGATTTATCATCTGGGAAATGGCGGTGATGATCTGGGCGTACGCATAGGGCTTGGGGATCATCAAGCTGTTGGGAACGCCATTGGCTGGCCACTCCGCGACGCTGTCACCGCTCATGTAGATGATCGGCATTTCAGGCACGAGTTCACGGGCACGGTGGCCGACTGCCCAACCGTCAGGGCGTTGCCCGAGGCGAATATAAGTCAAAACGCCTTTGAAACGGGAGGCGTCCTCGTTGAGCAGGTCGAGTGCCCCTGTCCAGAGTTGGCCACGACACATTTAACCCGCTTCGTTCAGGGCATCTTCAAGCGAAAAAGCTATGAGGGCCTCGTCGTCGACGATCAATAGTAAAACATTCGACATGCAATTGCTCCGAAAAGGCGGGAGCACACAGGTCAAAAACCAGTTCTCTCAGCGGTCAAATGCCCATACTCGAATTCGACCATTTTGGAATGTAACATGTTTCGCATGTCAAAGTAATCTAATTGTATGAGCGCGTTCTGTAAATAATCCAAATCTATGGCATGAGCCGCGCAAACCTAATCTTGCAGACCAGTTCAAGGGCAAGGGCGACGGCTCCTTGAGCGCGATGACCATCGTCGTGGGCCGCGGGCCACATTACGTTGTCGTCTGGGGAGGCGACAGCAAGGGAGAAAAGCTCATTGTCGTCGCTTTCAATAACGCTGGGAAGCGCTTTGCAGAGGTCAAAAGGGTTGCTACGGAGCAGGGACACGCCGTGGACCCGGACGGCGACCACAAATGGTTCATCATCTATCAAATTACCCCAATTCTCGAAGGGAATGGGACGCTCACAGCCGTCGATGCGGCAGGGATGCCGTTTGCGCGTATTTCGCTCACGATCAGCCCGGACCAGGGCCTGAAGATAGAACAGACGCTCCTTGAGGTATTCGTCTCGGAGACTAAGAGCTCCGTTCACCCTGGCAGTGTCGCCGCTTTCTCCAACCCAGCCACCGCAAGAAACTCCAAACTGCTTCCAGGGTCTGCAACCGCCACAGCGGCCGAGCTGCGCTTCCGGATCGAAAAGAATGGCGCCGTCTTCTGGGTCGGCGCGTGTGTACCGCAAGGCACGACGGACTTTTCGCGCGCCTACATCTTCTTCCACCCGGACGTCATGTCGGTCAAAGACAGCGCCAGCTATGTTGCCTTCGGTGCCCCATGGCCAAATGTTAGCCGCTACGTTCTCGGCCAAGGCATCCAGCTCGCTGCGGTCCGAAAAATGGTTCTGTTGGTGCCGTTCATGACCAATGTGAAGCAGCCCCCTAATTGACCGGACACGGCCTCCCACTTCCGCAAGAGGTAGGAGTAATGTCGTGTCTATGACTGGTTCGATATCGAAGAGTGAGGTCCTTTCGGGGCCCGAGCGGCGGCGTCGGTGGGCGCCGGCCGAGAAGTTGGCGATTGTCGCGGAGACCTATGAGCCGGGCATGAGCGTGAGCCTGGTTGCCCGGCGGCACGGGATCGCGCCCAACCAGGTTTTCTCCTGGCGTCGGCTGGCGAACCAGGGTGCGCTGACGGCGACGCGGGCGGAGGAAGAGGTCGTCCCGGCGTCGGACTATCGGATGCTGCAAAACCAGATCCGCGAACTTCATCGGCTTCTCGGCAAGAAGACGCTCGAGGCCGAGATCCTGAAGGAAGCGCTCGACGCCACCGCGGACTCAAAAAAACATCTGCTGCGCTCGCTGTCATGGCCCAAGGACGGTTCGCGATGAAAGCCGTCTGCGAGGTTCTGGGGGTGGCCCGCTCGAACATTGCCGCGCGGGCCAGGGCTCCCTTCGGTAAGCCTCGTCGGGGACGGCCTGCTCTGCCCGACGAGGAGATGGTCGTGGCGATCCAAGCCATCGTCACCGAGATGCCGAGCTATGGCTATCGCCGCGTCTGGGCGCTGCTACGCCGCGCGGCACAGGCGGAGGGCCGGCCTGCGCCAAATCACAAACGGGTCTACCGCGCCATGAGGGCCCATGGCCTGCTCCTGCAGCGCCATGCGGGCGGCGTCGAGGCGCGACGTCACGATGGCCGCATCGCCGTCGATCAGTCCAACCTGCGCTGGTGCTCGGACGGCTTCGAGCTCGGCTGCGACAACGGTGAGAAGGTCCGCGTCGCCTTCGCGCTCGACTGCTGCGACCGCGAGGCGATCAGCTTCGTCGCAACGACTGAGGGCATCAAGGGCGAGGATGTTCGCGACCTCATGACGGTGGCCGTGGAAACCCGCTTCGGCCCGGTCAATCGTCTGCCCGGCGTGATCGAATGGCTGACCGACAACGGCTCAGGCTACATTGCCGGCGAAACCCGGCGCTTTGCTCGCGAGATCGGCTTCGAACCGCTGACGACGCCGGTCCAGAGCCCGCAGTCCAACGGCATGGCCGAGGCCTTCGTGCGAACCATCAAGCGCGACTACGCCAGGGTCAATCCGATGCCATCAGCAGAAATCGTCATGCGTCAGTTGCCAGCATGGTTCGATCACTACAACCGGCTTCACCCGCATAAGGCGCTGGGATACCGTTCACCGCGAGAGTTCATCGCAAACCGTTCAACCACGGAGGATGTGTCCGGTCTTTGAGGGGCAACAACACAATGAATCGGGATCAAACAGCTCTACGACCAACGTCTTCGCCGACAGAGGTGTAGAGACCCTCAATGAGATCATGACCGGATGCAGGGATACTGTCGGAGGCTTGGGATCGAGCGACGTGAGGGTCAATAGCCTAGGCCTCTCCAGCTATAGTTCGGGCATAAATCATCTGGCGAGGTTCGCTGATGTGCTGGGCGGCTCAGGCCTAATCAAGGAGATGCTCGATCTGGATTCCGGATACATGCGATCGAAACATAGAGCCCTGCCCAATGCGAAAGGCGCTCAGACCTTCGCCGTCAGCCAAAATGCGCCGCCGTCCCCCAATCGGAACTGGCTTCACCTCGACGCCGACGCTTGGGAACTCGTGACAGACTTCGGACCGGCCAAGAATGCGAAAGGACAGAGGCTAGGGGACAACATTCATGGAAAAATCGGTAACTTGATGTTCCAGTCCATGATGCTTCGCAGCGTGATCAAATAGATGCTCTCACAGGGGCGGTAGAGGGCGACTAGATCGCTGAGACCTGTACCGGCGGTTTCAGGGCGTCCATCGTACCAGCCGTCGTCCTATTCAATCTTCATCCGGTGACACGATTAAAAAGAAAATGTCCTGGGGCGCTGCATCGCCTCGTTCGATCATGGCGGCGACCGAGGCGGCGCGTATGGCGCGTGTTTCTCCATGAACGATATGCGTCTGCGGTGGCGGGCCCGAGTGCGGTTTGGCAGTGGCCTCCAGCACGGAGATGCGCCGTTGCAGGGCGGTGGTGCTGATCATGCTGCCTTGCCTTCAGGGCGCGGTTCGTAGAAGCGGCGGATATGAACGAACAGGTCCGAGGCGCGCGCCTTGCCGCTTTCGATCAGTTCAGCCTCCTGCCGCTGGAGGTCCCCCTTGCTCGCGCCGAACAGCACGAATGTGCCTGCCGTCTTCGGCTCCCGCGCGGCCTCGAGTTTCGAGACGCGCTTTCCCAACGTGCTCTCCTTCATAGCTCTCTCCTGGGGACGCCGGTGACGATGATAGTCGGAACGAGTCGATTGCGATCCAGCCCGCGACGCTGACGCTCCTCGGCAACCATCCGCTGCGCGTCCTCCGCTGTAGTGGCGACTGCCAGTATTGGCTCGGCCGAACTCCGGGCCGAACCCTCCAGCTTTCCAATGCGGCGCGCGATGGCATGTGTGTTCGTGCTCATGTTCGCCCCTGCTCCAATGCATCGAGACGCCGCGAAAGGTCCGTCACCTCAATCGCGCGGACATGGGCATCCACCAGCTTTCCCAACTCGGCCGCTTCTGCCGGCGTCAGCTCCCCGGCTGCCACCCCAGCCATAAGAGCGCGTGTCGCTTTCGGCAGATCGTCCAGCGTGTCGATCGGCGGAAGATCGAACGTGACAGAGCGGTCCTTCCGGGGCGGGGCGAGCCGATCCATGCAAAGGCGTAGAGCCTGCATGTCGCCCTTCTTCGCGAGTTCGATCGCCTTGCGGGTCAGAGCCTCCGCCTCGCCCTCAAGCAGCGCCTCGATCGCGAGGGTGGCCTTATGGCGGGCTCCCTTGGGCTTACCGGCGTTGCCAGGCTTGAAGCGCGTATCGCTCGCCGTATTCGAGCCGTTTTTACGGATGCCTTCAGCCATCAAACAAGCCCCCGCAGGATGACTGCGGCGACGATGACGAAACTGGTATCCAGCATGGCTCGTACGTCGCGAAGGTCTCGCTGAGCCGGGCCTCGCGCATTGACCGCAGCGGTTTCGAGGTCGGCCCCGCCGCCGTGCCGAGCGTGTTCGCGCGGAACACGTTCGCCGTCATGAAGCCAGGGACGGTGAAGTTGCCGGTCACGACAGGGCCGGCCGCAGTGATTTCAAAAACGATTGAACCGCCGACTGAGAACCCGAGGCCAGACGCGGTCTTGCTCATGCCGATGCCGGCCAGCGAGTTGAAGGTCAGCGATGGCGAACCCGCGCTCCCGTCCGCCAGCTTTAGCGGCGCCACCATGGGCGCTGAGCCATCTACCGGGACAGAGTTGGTCAGGGCCGCGGCAACATCCTCCAGCGGGGAGTTATGCTGCGCCGGGTTGATCGTGGTTCCCGCAACTGCGAGATACACAGGCGGCAGCGTGTAGACGCCTCCAGCGCGCGGCATTAGCTCACGCTCCCCGCATGTGCCGATTGCGGCTGGCTGGCCGATGCCGTGAGCGCGGTACGGATAAGCGAGCGGATCGTGCTCGACATCGACGCATCACGACGAGCCGCTTCCGCCTCGATGGTGGCCCGCAGATCCGGGTCCGTCATGAACGCGAGGTGTTCGGTCTTCCTGATCTTGGTCCGGTGCATCGATGGCCTCCGCATTTGAGACCATTATGGCAGAAACGGAGATAAACTCTAACAAAATCAATATGTTATCGTCAACGACCGTCTGCGTCCGTCTGCATTCGCGGACATTCGGCTTGACTCTGCATGTCGCGATGTTCTTTCTTCGTTCTCAACAATCAAGGACGAAACGATGTCAGCCCAACCAGCGCGCGAACCGGAGCAGGACAGTTCGATCGATGCGGAAATCACGGCGCTGATCGAGGATCTGTTGGAGGAGCACGAGGGCTTCGAGCGGGCGGCGCTTCGTGCCCTGGCGCGCAGCTTTCTGATCCTGCTATCCGAAAGCCAGCGACTGGCTTTCGAAGCCGACAGGTCGTGCTCACGCGGCTTCCTACGCGGGCTCTTTTCCGAAGGCGCGCGCCCGGCCCCCGAGGCGGATGAGGCCTAGGCAAGCATCATGGTTCATCGCAAAGGGGAGCTTACCAAGCGGGCTCTCGATGCTGGCTGGCCTCATCAGGTCGCGCTACGCGAATTGGGGACGCCCGAGCAGTACCATCGGCACGAGGCGATCATGGCAGGATGCCGGGACCGATCGAGCGCCCCTCGTGGCCACTCAGTCGTCTACGACGGGAACTGGTGGGACGTGCATTGCTTCTCCGACCGAGCTGATGCGGAGTGGTTCATGGCCACGTTTGGCGGCGAGCCCTTCGACCCTCGCGATCGAGGGACGGGCCATGGCTGGTCGCGCTGGGATAAGGGGAAAGCAGCTGAGAAGGACAAACTTCGTAGATTGAGGCGGTGAGGCACACTGTCTGCTGAATGCGCCTATGTGGCCCTCATATGCCATCGTGAACATATTCCGTCGTTCCCCAGCTAGCCTTCTTGCCCATTTTTTTGGTAACCACGTAATCCTTTATAATTTTAAAATCGTCGTCTTCCGCAATATCGTATGACGGGTCCGCAGTAATCTTGGCGAGTAGTCGATTATATTCTTTCCACCCCGGCGACGATTCATCCCCGAACTGATTGTCGCTGAATATTGACTGAGCGATGTAGGCCGCGGTCTCCTCTTCGGCCATGCTAATCCCCTTCACGCGTTCCATATCGAGTATCGCATGAAAACATTCATGGAAAACCATGCGCTGCTCCGAGGCGTTTAAGAAAGTCTTATTCTGCATGGACTCAGGAAATACAAATTGATTTGGCCAAGGTCTATACATCGCGTCGACTTCGGCGCGCGCCAATGTATCGTCATCAAATTTAATAAATACGCGTCCTTTTATCCGCATTACCTTCTTGAGTTTGGCGAACATTCCAGGGATGATTTTTGTCCCACGGATTGTGAAAGATACCTTGGCCGCGCCATGGCTGGTCATGAGCTGACCCATCGCGTCGATAAAGTCGGTCATTTTGAGGTCCCGATAGCTGGCGTTGAGAACGGATGCGCTATCGTGAACGGATCACGCTCCGTTGAATTCCATCATCTGCATGACGCCGTTTGTACTCGGTCGGGGCGGGTCAACAGGGTCATGCCTGCTCCCAAGCATGGACGTCCAAACCTATGACCACTCCCGTGTGAAGGGAGTGCTCGACCCAAC
>UCBZ01000010.1 GCA_900470775.1 Hyphomicrobiales bacterium
GCGATGTCGACCGCCGAGGTCGCGCGGGATTCGACGCCGGTCGAGGCCTGCGCCATCGGCAGGTTGGTCATCTCCTTGTGCAGCGCCTCGATATGCAGCGGGTTCTTGCCGAGCAGCCGCATCGCCAGCGTGTCATGCAGATGCGACTCGACCGCGCCGGCGCCGTAGAAGGTCTCGCCCAGCCCGATGATCCCGGCATCGGTGTGCACGCGCACCCACAGCACATTGGCGAACTCCTCCGTCCGCAACGTCTCGATCGCGGTGATCTTCATGGCCTGCCTCCCTGGCGGCACGCGCTCTTCGACGGCCAGGTCCGGCCATGGAACGCTGTGATTGACGATCGATCGCAGGGGATATTGCCGGCGCCCCGACGAACGAACGAGGGCGACCATAACGACGCTTGTAAAATATCACAATATGTTTAGTCTAAATCCGCGGATGGAGCCGCTCAACGAGCTCCACCGTGGAGAAAACGACATGGCAGGGCTGCAAACCACATGGCCAAGCGCGTGAGCCGGCCGAAACTGGTCGAAGCGGATCAAGGCGCTCCGCAGCGCCGCAACCGCGTCAACCTGTTCGAGCTGGCCTATCAGCGCATCGAGGAATTGCTGGTCCGCTGCGAACTCGCACCCGGACGCTTCCTCGCCATGCAGGATCTCCAGGACATCACCGGCTTTGGCCGCACGCCGGTCCATCACGCCGTCAACCGCCTCGCCGCCGACACGCTGATCGTGATCCGCCCGCGCCACGGCCTGCAGATCGCGCCGATCGATCTCGCCCGCGAGCGTGTGCTTTTGCATCTGCGCCGCGATATCGAGCGTTTCGTCATCAGGCTCGCGGCCGAACGCGCCGGCCCCTCGCACCGCAACCAGATGCTGCATATGGAGCGCCTGCTGCGCGAGCGGCGCGACGGGCTGACCTTGGCCGAATTCAACACGCTCGACCGCCGGATCGACCAGATGGTGCTGGCTGCGGCTGGCGAACCCTTCCTCGAACACACGCTGCGGCCGCTGCATACGATCTTCCGGCGCATCGGCTTCATCTATCATGCCCATGTGGCGGACAAGCCCAGCCTCGAAGGCACGATCGACCACCATATCGCCGTGCTGAACGCGATTGCGACCCGCAATGCCGAACGCGCCGTATCGGCCTCGGACGCGCTGATCACCTTCGTCGACGGCATGTTCGACGAAATGGAGACCCGCATCGACCCGTCTTTGCTCGACTGCAGCGTCGACCCCCTGCTCAACACCTGACCGCCCCGTCCCGAGACACGAGAAACCGCCCGCCATGCGCATCATCTTTCACGGCGATAACGCCGCCTCCTTCAGCAAGGGCTTCGCCGAGCTCGTCGGCAGCGAGTCGCAGGTGCAGATCCTGCCCGATGTGCTCGCCACGCCCGCGGACCAGCAGGCCTATGCCCAGGCCGATGCGATCATCGGCGTGAAGTTCGATGCCGGCCTGCCTCGGCCAGCCGGCCTCAAGCTCTTCCATGTGCCCGGCGCCGGCTACGACGCGGTCGATCTCGCCGCGCTGCCGGCGCAGACGAACGTCTGCAACTGCTTCGGCCACGAACAGGCGATCGCCGAATATGTGATGAGCGCGCTGCTTGCCCGCGCCATCCCGCTGAGCGACGCCGACCAGAAGCTGCGCCGCGGCGACTGGGCCTATTGGGCCGGCTCGCCCGACCGCGTCCATGGCGAGATCGCCGGCCAGACCATCGGCCTGCTCGGCTTCGGCCATATCGGCAAGGCGATCGCGCGCCGCGCCAAGGCCTTCGAGATGCAGGTCCATGTCGCCAACCGCAGCCCGGTCGCGACCTCGAATCTGGTCGATCGCGCCTTCACGCTGGATCAACTCGTGGAGTTCTGCGGCTCGGTCGATGCCGTCATCGTCTCCGTACCCTTGACGGCCGACACCACAGGCATCGTCGGAGCGGCAGAGTTGGCGGCGATGAAGCCCCGTGCGGTCATCGTCAATGTCGGCCGCGGCCCCACCATCGACGAAACCGCCCTGTTCGAGGCGCTCCGGGCCGGCCGGATCGGCGGAGCGGTCATTGACACATGGTATCGGTATCCAAGCGCAGCTGAGCCCAATATTTTACCGTCCAAACTGGCTTTCCATGAGCTTTCAAACGTTTTAATGACACCGCACATGTCGGGCTGGACCAGCGGCACCATTCGGCGCCGGCAGCAGACCATGGCGGACAACATCAAGCGGTGCTTCTCCGGCGCCGCTCTCACCAATGTCGTGCGAGAGGGCCGTTCCGGCACCTGATCGCCAGCAAAACCGGCCAGACGAAGCCGGAACAACACCATATGTCCAGCTGTCAAACCGAGGAAACGGCACCATGAACCTGATGAAACATCTCAAGATC
The DNA here is from genome assembly GCA_900470775.1 of Hyphomicrobiales bacterium. Classification (GTDB taxonomy): domain Bacteria; phylum Pseudomonadota; class Alphaproteobacteria; order Rhizobiales; family Beijerinckiaceae; genus Allobosea. Next base: position 2,378 of record UCBZ01000010.1, read on the forward strand.
GCCGGCACTCTGCTGGCGCTCAGTGCCGGCATGCTCGCCGCCGGCCAGGCCTCCGCCCAGTCCGTCACCGACATCATCAAGCGCGGCTCGGTCAAGATCGGCGTGCTGATCGGCGCCCCGCCCTATGGCTCCGTCGATTCCCAGGGAAATGCGATCGGCTATGACGCCGACGTCATCGCGCTGGTCGGCAAATATCTCGGCGTCAAGGTCGAGATGGTGCAGCTCACCCCGCCGGCCCGTATCCCGGCGCTGGAAGCCAACAAGGTCGACTTCCTCGTCGCCACGCTGGCCCCGACGCCCGAGCGCGCCAAGGCGGTGATGTTCTCGATCCCCTACAGCGCCTTCCAGACCGGCATCTACGCCAAAAAGAACGTCGCGATCAAAACCTGGGCCGATCTCAAGGGCAAGAAGGTCGGCGTCAACCGCGGCTCCAGCGTCGAGCGCGAGTTCACCAGCCGCGAGAAGGAGCTGAACCTCACCATCCTGCGCTTCGAGGACGACGCCACCGTGATGCAGGCGCTGTTCTCCGGCCAGGTCGAAGCCATCGCCGGGCCCGATGCCCAGGCCAACGCGGCCATGAAGGCGCGCGGCGAAACCGAGACCGAGCTGAAATTCGTCTTCGGTGTCCAGCCGAACTCGATGACCATGCGCAAGGACGCGTATGAGCTTCGCCAGTGGCTCAACAACTTCATCTACTACATCAAGCAGAACGGCGAGCTCGACGCGATCTCGCAGAAGTGGGTCGGCAGCCCGCTGCCTCCGCTCCCGACCTTCTGATCCCGGCTCCGGCCAGCCGGCACAAGACGAGCCGGCGCGTGCTTCAGCGCGCCGGCAATCCTCGATCTCGAAGGCCCAAGGAGCGAGCCGTTGCTCTTCCAAGACGTCATTTCCAGATGGCCGATGATCCTCAACGGGGTGGGGCTCACGATCGTCCTGTCCTTCGTCGCAATCGGTCTCGGCCTTGTGCTGGCGACGCTGATGAGCGCCCTGCGCAGCCTTGCGGGCAGCTGGGCCGGCTATGTCGTCGACGCCTATGTCGAGCTCATGCGCAACACGCCCTTCCTGGTCCAGCTCTTCATGATCTTTTTCGGCCTGCCTCAGCTCGGCATCCGCATGAACGGCCTCGAAGCCTCGCTGCTGGCGATGACGCTGAACCTTGCTGCCTACGCGACCGAGATCATCCGCGCCGGCGTCGATTCAATCCATAAATCGCAGGTCGAGGCCGGACTCGCGCTGGCGATGAGCCGGCGGCAGGTCTTCCAATACGTCATCCTGCAGCCCGCCTTTGCCCGCGTCTGGCCGGCGCTGTCGAGCCAGTTCGTCCTGATGATGCTCGCCTCGAGCATCTGCTCCTTCGTCTCGGTGCAGGAACTCTCGGGCACGGCCGCGATCATCGAGGCGGACACCTTCCGCAGCTTCGAGACCTATATCGTCGTCACCGTGATCTACCTCGTGCTGGCACTGTCGGTGAAACTTGCGCTGAACTGGCTCGGCCGCCGTATCTTCCCGCAGGTCTCCGGCCTCGCCCGCGTCACCGAAGCACATGGGGAAGCGGCCTGATGCAGACCTTCGGTTGGCCCGAGGCCTATTTCATTCTGCGTGCCGCGAGCTGGACGCTGGCGCTCACGGCGATCGCCTTCGTCATCGGCAGCATCATCGGCGGCGTCTTCGCGATCATGCGTCTGTCGCGCGTCAAGCTGCTGCGCCAGATCGCTGCCGGCTACATCCTCGTCGTTCAGTCGATTCCGGTGCTCATGGTGTTGTTCATGAGCTACTATGGGCTTTCTGCCGCCGGCATCGAGCTGCCGCCGTTTCTCGCGGCCTCGGCCTCGCTGGCGATCTATGCCTCAGCCTATCTGGCCGAGATCTGGAGAGGCTCGATCGAATCCGTGCCGCGCCAGCAATGGGAAGCCTCGGCCTCGCTGGCACTGACCACGCCCCAGCAGTACCGCTACGTCATTCTGCCGCAGGCCCTGCGGATCTCGCTGCCGCCGACCGTCGGCTTCCTCGTGCAGCTCGTGAAGAACACCTCCATCGTCCAGGTCGTCGGCTTCGTCGACCTGATGCGCGCCGGCATGCTGGTCAACAACGCGACCTATCAGGCCTTCCAGATCTTCACGCTGGTGGCCGCGATCTATTTCGCGATCTGTTTCCCGCTGTCCCGGCTCAGCCGCCATCTTGAAAAGGTGATGAATGCCAGCCGTTCTCATTGACGACGTCTACAAGCGCTTCGGCGATTTGGAAGTCCTGAAGGGCGTCTCCCTCAGCGTCGAGCCCGGGCAGGTCGTCGCGCTGATCGGCCGCTCCGGCTCCGGCAAGAGCACGCTGCTGCGCTGCATCAACGGCCTCGAGGCGATCAATGCCGGCCGCATCGAGGTCGCCGGCCATGTCGTCGACCAGGATCCCAAGAAGCTGCGCGAACTCCGCAAGGATGTCGGCATCGTCTTCCAGAGCTACAACCTGTTCCCGCATCTGACGGTCGGCCAGAACATCATGCTCTCGCCGCGCATCACGCAGAACGTGCCGACCGCGCAGGCCGAAAGCCTCGCCCGCGAGGTGCTGGCGCAGGTCGGGCTGTCGGAGAAGTTCGACAGCTACCCCGACAATCTCTCCGGCGGCCAGCAGCAGCGCGTCGCGATCGCCCGCTCTCTGGCGATGCGGCCCAAGGTGATGCTGTTCGACGAGGTCACCTCGGCGCTCGATCCCGAGCTGACCGGCGAGGTCCTGCTGGTGATGGAGAAGCTCGCCCAGGCCGGGATGACCATGCTCCTGGTGACCCATGAGATGGCCTTCGCCCGCAATGTCGCGAGCACGACCATCTTCATGCATCAGGGCAAGATCTGGGAGAGCGGCGCCTCCAAGGAGGTCTTCGCCAACCCGCAGACGCCGGAGCTGCGCAACTTCGTCAGCGCCGGCGCCAAATAGGACTTCAGTCGTTCCAGATGCCGCCGGTGACGCTAAGCGTCTCGCCAGTGATGTAGTCAGCCTGGTCCGATGCCAGGAAGGCGACCGCCTTGGCGATGTCGGATGGCAGGCCGGCGCGACGCAGCGGAATGGCCTTGGCGCGATCCTGCGCGGTCGGCAGGCCCTCGGCGGCGCGCTGGATCTCGGATTCGTCGCGCATCTTGGTGTCGACGATCAGGCCAGGCGCGACCGCGTTAACGCGGATGCCGTACTCGCCGATCTCCAGCGCCAGCGACTGCGTCAGCGAGACCACCGCGAATTTCGAGGCGCAATAAGCGCCATAGGCCGCGACGCCCGACTTGCCCATCCAGGACGCGATGTTGACGATCGTGCCGCTGCGGCGCTCGACCATGCTCGGCGCGACCTGGCGCGTGACGTGGAACATGCCGTCGACATTGATGCCGAAGGTCGCCTTCCACTCGGCCTCGGTCGTCTCGAGCAGCTTGCCAACCTTGCAGATGCCGGCATTGTTGACGAGGATGTCGATCGGACCCAGCGCCTCCGTCAGCGCCCCGATGCCGGCCGCCACATCGGCGCTGGACGAGACGTCGCCGGACGCGACCACGATCTTGCCGCCATCCTTGCCCAACGCCTGCGCCGTCGCCTGTGCGGCCGCAAGGTCGAGGTCGAAGATGCCGACATCGCAGCCTTCTGCCAGAAGCCTGGCCGCGATCGACCTGCCGATGCCGTGCGCCGCGCCGGTGACGATCGCCTTGCGTCCTTGCAGTCCATACATGTGTCAGGCCTTGTTCTCTGATGCGCGGGGGTTCATCGGTTTGCGGTCTCCACGCGCCGTCCAGCCGCCATCGACGACCATGACGGAGCCGGTGCAGAAGGAGGCATCGCCGCTGGCGAGCCAGAGCATCGCCTGCGCGATCTCGACGGGCTGGCCGAGGCGCTCCATCGCCTGGCGCCCCTCGAGACCGGCGCGCAGTTCGGCGCCATCCGGCCCACTCAGGATCTTCTTGAAATAGGGCGTCGCGATCGTGCCCGGCGCGACCGCGTTGATCCGGATGCCAGCGCCGACGTGGTCGACAGCCATGGCGCGCGTCAATGCCGCCACTGCCCCCTTCGAGGCGACATAGGCCGCTCGGTCAAAGATGCCGACATTCGCGACCGCCGAGGCCGTGTTGACGATGGCGCCGCCGCCCTGCTTCTCCATCACCGGGATCGCGTGCTTGCAGCCGAGGAAGACGCCGTTGACGTTGACCGCCATCAGCGCGTTCCAGTCGGCTTCCGAGGTCGAGACGACGGTGCCGGCGATGCCGTAGCCGGCATTGTTGACCAGGATGTCGAGCCGGCCGTGATCGGCGACCGTCTTGGCGATCATCGCCGCGACCTCCGCATCCTTGCTGACATCGACCTGATGCGCGACGGCCTTGCCGCCCTGCCCCGTGATCTCGGCGACAACGCGTTCAGCCGCCGCGAGGTCGCGATCGGCGACGATGACGGTCGCGCCTTCACGGGCGAACAGCTTGCAGGCTTCATGGCCGATGCCCGAGCCGCCCCCGGTGATGATCGCGATCTTACCTTCGAGCCTCATGGTCTTGCCCTCCATCCGATGGTCCCGCGACATGGCGAGCGATGCTCGCTCACAGCATCACCACGGGAGAGAAATGCTGCTCGACGGCCGCCAGCAGCGCCTGCCCGACGATCCAGGAAGATTTCGGATTGGCCGGCGAGGGCCGGTTAGCGATGGTCAGCGCCATCGTGCCGAACTCGCTCTCCGCCGTGACGACATGCATGTTGCCGGTCGCGGCAGGATCGCAGACGACATCGACGCCGGTTGCCTCGAAGCCCGGCCCCGCCAGCGCCAGCGCTGCTGCGACATTGAGGTTCTGCGGATAGAGCGCCGCAGCCTCGCGCGCCGTGCCCGAGAATAGCGTCACGGGCTGCGACAAGGTCGCCGGATCATGCCCCAACCGCTGCAATTCCGCGCTCCATGCGGCGGGCGGTTTGCGCGATTCATAGCGCAGGTCGAGCTGCTTCGCGTGGCGCACGGCGCGGACATAGTCGAGCCCGCCGAGCGCGCCCGAAGCTAGCAGTAAGCGCCCACCACCCTTGTGCGCGGTCGCGACGAGATCGGCGAGGAAGGCCTCGTCATGCAGCGCGCCGATCGACGAGATCAGCACGGGCAGACCGAGCGACAGGCAGCCCGGCACGCTGTCGCGCACCGCCGCATGGCCTGCGGCCTCGATCACGAGATCGGGCGCGAAGGCTTCGACCTCGTCGAGGCTGGCGAGCGCCGCGCAACTCTCCGGCACGCGCGCCAGTGACGGCGAACCCGGACGCAGCAGCACGCCCAGCGCATAACCCGGCTCCCGCGCCAGCAGAGCCGCGGCGATGTCGCTCGCGATCGCACCGAAGCCGATCAGGACGACACGACGGCTCTTCACGCCAGCTCTCCGACCCATTCGGCGATCTTGGCGGAGAAGGCATCGGGCCGCGAGACCGGGAAGAAATGCCCGCCGGTGTCGAGCAGGATCTTGCGACAGCCGGGCAGCGCCGCGGCCAGATCTTCCTGGAGGAAGGACGGCACGATCATGTCGTCGCGGGCGCCCAGCACCAGCGTCGGCATCGCAAGCGACGCGATCTCGCCCGATCCGTCGAAGGAGAGCAGCGCATCGATGCGTTCGCGGACCACCTGCCGTGCCGCGACGGAGGCCGGTGCGGCGGCCAGCGCCGCCTCGTAGACCCCCCAGTTCGCCTCCAACCAGACCGGCGGATAGGAGATCAGCACGGCGGTCGCGGCATAGGCTTGGGGGTTCTCGTCGAGGATTGAGCGGCGCGCTCCGAACAGCCCCGTCATATAGCGGCTCGGCTTGAGCCAGCTCGCGCTCAGGATCAGCCCGTCGAGCCGCTCCGGCGCGAAGGCGCCCAGCACCTGGCCGATGCAGCCACCGGTCGAATGGCCCAGCAGCACCGCGCGCTCGACGCCGGCCGCATCGAGCACGCTCAGGCAGTCCTGCGCGAGTTGGTCGATGGTGCAGGGCGCGATGCCGCGCGTGCTGGCGCCGATGCCGCGCTGGTCGAAGCGGATGACGCGGCAGGAGCGTGCCAGCGTCGCCGCATTGCTCTTCCAGAAGCCGGCGGTGCCGCCAAGCCCGCTGACGAGCAGCAGCGCCGGCCCCTGCCCTTCGGAAAAGGCCTGGAGCACGGCGCCATCCGGCGTCTCGACAGTGAAGGCGCCAGATGGCGCCGAAACTGGCACCGCGCTCATTGCAGCGGCGAATAGGAAACGGGGGTCAGGATGCGCGTATCCTGGATGTCGATCAGCCCATCGACACGCTTAAGGTAGTCCTGCCAGCGCGGGTCGGCGAGCATCGTCTTGCGCTTGGCGGCGCGCTCGTCGAGGCTGTTGTAGCTCCACAGCGCGACGACATGGTTCAGCTCGCCGATCTCGGTGGTGAAATAGGCGATGAAGGTGCCCAGATGCTCCTTCTGGAGGGGCAGGCCATACTCGCCATAGACCTTGACGAATTCGCCGAGTTTGCCGGCCTTGATGCGGTAGTCGCGCTCTTCATAGATCATCGTTCGCCTGCCTTCGATCGTCGTTTCGAGGGATGAGCTCTCATATATCTCTGTTCGCGACACCGCCACCCCGAACAATCTCATCGGATGCCCGGCTATCGTCCTGCAAGAAACCGGTGCCGGCCCTCCAGCATGTCGCCTGTCTACGCTTCCAGCGGGCAGGAATACATATATCAGGCCATCGCATCTGGATCGTGGGTCCGATGCCGAGCTTTGCCGTGAAGCCGGCAGTAGGACGGTTCGCTCCGGGCCTGTCAATTGCGTCGGCGCGATCAGGTCAACCTCTGCGCGCTTTGGGGAAGGCCTACCATCTGCTTCGCCTGTGGCAGTTGCCAATCGCACCGCGCACCGCCAAAGACGGTGCGACAGGCAGCCAACGGCCGGACCATGGACAGCGACCAGAAACGCCTCGCCGCGCTGCGGCACCTCCTGACGCAGGCGCATGAGAAGCTCGGGCTCAAGCTCGGCTTCCGGCTGTGGGATGGCAGCTCGGTGCCCGCCAGCTGGCCGGCCGATGGGCTCGCCATCGCGATCCGCGATCCAGGCGCGGTCGCGGCTCTGGTCCGCAAGCCCCGACTCGACACCTTGCTCAATCTGCATGTGAGCGACCGCATCGCCCTGCTGAACGGCTCGATCTTCGATCTCGCCGCCGCCCGCCCCGAGGGCAAGGTCGGGCGCCTGGCGCGCACCATCTCCAAGCGCGCCATACTCGACATGCTGCGCCGCTTCATCTTCGCGCCGGGCACGGCCCCGAGCGCCGTCGATCATCGCAAGGGCGACGAGATCGCCCGTGACGGCGCGCCCACGACCAACAAGGCCAATATCGCCTATCACTACGACGTCTCGAACGCCTTCTACCGGCTCTTCCTCGATGAGGAGATGGTCTACACCTGCGCCTATTTCACGCAGGACCATGGAGATCTCGACCGCGCCCAGCGCGACAAGCTCGACATGATCTGCCGCAAGCTTCGCCTCAAGCCGGGCGACCGGCTGCTCGACATCGGCTGCGGCTGGGGCGCGCTGATCTGTCATGCCGCGCAGCATTACGGCGTCGAGGCCCATGGCGTGACGCTCGCCGAGGAGCAACTGGCGCTCGCCCGCGAGAAGGTCGAGCGGCTTGGGCTGCAGGACAAGGTGACGCTCCACCTCAAGGACTTCACCCAGATGGAGGGCGAGTTCGACAAGATCTCGTCGATCGGCATGTTCGAGCATGTCGGCATCGCCAACCACCCCGCCTATTTCCAGGCGGTGAACCGACTGCTGCGGCCGCGTGGCCTGTATCTGCACCACACCATCTCGCGCCGAGCCAAGAAGACCGACAAGGCCTTCAACAAGATGCCGCCCGAATATCGCGCGCTGGTGCGCTATATCTTCCCGGGCGGCGAGCTCGACCATTTGGGCATGTCGATCGCCAATCTCGAGCGAAACGGCTTCGAAATCCACGATGTCGAGGGCTGGCGCGAGCACTACCAGCGCACGACGAGACTGTGGTGGGAGCGGCTTAACGCGCGCAAAAGCGAGGCCGAAGCCGAGATCGGCCCCGAGCGCACGCGGATGTGGCTGCTGTATCTCGCCGGCTGTTCGCTCGCCTTCGAGCGCGGCGGCGCGCTGGTCAACCAGACGCTGGTCTCGAAGCGCCGCAAGGGCGCCTCGGGCCTGCCGCTTACGCGGGAAGATCTGTATCGCTGATCGGCGCCGCTGGCGTCATGCTCGGGCTTGACCCGAGCATCTCGGGAGGAGAACGCTCCCGTCAAAGTGATCCTCAGGTCAAGCCCGAGGATGACGCCGCGACGGCAACGTCACTTCTTCACGAAGAGGTCGAGCTTTCCGTAATGCTCGGCGAGCAGGTAGTAGAAGGTCAGGCGCGACTTGGTCTTGTCCGCCTTCATATGCTCGCAGATCGCCTTCACCGTGGCGTCGAGATCGGCGGTCTTCAGGCCAAGTTTCTTCTTCAGGAAATTCTCGCGCACCCGCTCCAGTTCGGCCGCATCCGAGCAGGCGACATAGCGGGTGTCCGGCTTGCCCATCACGAGCGCATAGGATTTCGACATGCCCACAAAGGCCGCTTCATTGAGCGGCTTCTTGGCGAATTTCTTGACGTCGGCGAGATGATCCATCGGTAGCCCCTCTTCGGCCGGACGGCGGCGCCTCCGGCGTGCCAGTTGTCGCGCGGCAAACGTTAACGCGCTTTTTTGCCGCAGGCGAGGGGCCAGCGGCGCCCGGCCCACTTTTTCCAAGAGGTGCCAGAAGGCCTTCGCGATGCACCGGGAGGATGCCGCCCCTGCAGGCGCGCGGGTTGAGCCCGCTGCCGCGAGATGCTGCGATGCAGCATCCAAGACGAAAGCGAACCGACCGATGAAGCCGACGATCCTGATGGCCCCCAAGATGCCTGCGGCGCTCATCGCGAGGCTGCACCAGAACTACGAATTGCTCGGCCCCATGGAACGCCCGACGCCCGACGCGCTGCCTCTTCGAGCGGCGGAGGCGCGCGTGCTGCTGACGGTCGGCGGCTGGCGCACCGATGCAGCCCTGATGACCGCTTTGCCGAAGCTCGGCCTCGTCGCATGTTACGGCACAGGGATCGAAGGCGTCGACCAGACGCACGCCAAGGCGCGCGGCATCCTGCTCAGCAATGGTGGCGATGCCAATGCGGACGCCGTCGCCGAATTCGCCATCGGCCTGATGCTCGCGAGCATCCGCCAGATCGGCAAGGGCGACCGTTTCATCCGCTCCGGCCGCTGGACCGGCACCGCGATCGAGCGCATGCCGATCGTGCCGGGCCTCGCCGGCCGCAGGCTCGGCATCTATGGGCTGGGCTCGATCGGTGCCCGGATCGCGACGATGGCGAAGGTCTTCGGCATGGAGATCGGCTATCACAACCGCTCGCAGCGCCTGGACCTGCCCTATCACTATGGGGACAGCCTGCTCGGCCTCGCCGAATGGTCAGATGTGCTGATGGTCGCCGTCAGGGCGAGCGCGGAAACCCGCCATGCCGTGAACGCGCCGGTGCTCCAGGCACTCGGCCCGAAAGGCCATCTCGTCAACATATCCCGTGGAATCGCCGTCGACGAGGAGGCGCTATGCGAGGCGCTGGAGGCCGGCACGATCGCCGGCGCAGGCCTCGACGTCTTCGAGAACGAGCCGAACGTTCCCGACCGCCTCAAGGCGATCGACAATGTGGTCCTCACGCCTCACATCGCCGCCATGGCCGACAGCGCCCAGTTCGCCCAGCAGGAACTCCTGCTACGCAACCTCGACGCCTTCTTCGCCGGACAGCCTCTGCCCTCGGGCGTGCCGCTTTAGGCGCCGCATCAGGGCAGGACCACGACCGGCGTGCCCATCCGGACGCGGGCGTAGAGATCGGCGACGTCCTGGTTATGCATGCGGAAGCAGCCGTAGGACGCCGCCGTGCCGATCGTGCCGGGCATGTTGGTGCCGTGGATGGCGTATTCGCCGCCGGGTCCGAGCCCGATCACGCGCGCACCCATCGGGTTGCGCGGCGAGCCGCCGGGGATGACGTCGGGCAGGCGCGGATTGTCGCGCTTCACCGAGGCCGGCGGGCTCCAGGCCGGGTCGACCTGCATTTCCTCGACATATTTGACGCCGCGCCACTGCTTGCCGGCCTTGCCGACGGCGATCGTATAGCGGATCGCCTCGCCGCCAGCGGTGACGAGATAAAGCCGGCGCTCGCCGGTGCGGATCACGATCGTGCCGGGCTGGAAGCGCGCATCGGGCACCAGGACGACCTCGCGCGCCATCGCCGCCTGCCCGGCCAGAAGCGACGGCAGAAGCGCAATCGCCACCGCCAGCAGGATGTCGATCGAAGCTCGCTGTTTGGCCATGGCCCATCTCCCGCGCGGACAACAAGCGGGAGATGTGACGCGCATCCCCTGAATCGGGGGTTGAGCGACATGGTGAAGCGGTGATTCAGGATGAATCGGCCGTAAATCGGCAAATTCGGCTCAGCCGCCGAGTTCAGGCTGCGGGGCTCAGGCGGTGCTGCTGCGGCAGCAGGAAGGGCAGGCCCGGCGCCGGCGCCCGGCTGAGCGAAAGGTCGACCTTGAAGACCTGCCGCAGCAGCGCATCGTCCAGCGTCTTTGCCGGTGCGCCCTGCACGATGATGCGGCCCTGATCCATCACCACGAGATGATCGGCATAGGTCACGGCGAGGTTGAGGTCGTGCAGCACGACCAGCACCGCGACCCCGCGCGCGGCGATGGTCCGCGCCATGTCGAGCAGCGCGAGTTGATGGCACAAATCGAGGCTGGCGATCGGCTCGTCCAGGAACAGCACCTGCCGCTCGCAGACGCTGCGGCCGGCCTCCATCTGGCACAGAGCGCGCGCAAACTGGACGCGCTGCTGCTCGCCGCCCGACAAGGTCTGGTAGCGCCGGCTGGCGAGTTCGAGCACGCCCGCGGCCGCCAGGCACTCGCCGATCAGGACCTCCCGGCGCTGGCGTGACAACGCCCGGCCGACGCCGTCGGCCCCGAGCCGCGCCACCTCATACACGCTGAAGGGGAAGACCAGCCGCGCATGCTGCGCCATCACCACCCGCTGGCAGGCCAGCCGCCAGCCCGGGATCGACGACAGCGCCTCGCCATCGACGAGGACCGAGCCGGACGACGGCGTGAGTTCCCCGGTCAGGAGCTTCAACAGGGTCGATTTGCCCGCGCCGTTGGGACCGATCAGGATCGTGGTCGTGCCCGGCGCCAGCGCCAGCGACGCCTCGCTGACCAGTTGCCGGCCGCCGGCCGTGAAGCTGACGCCCTGTCCGGTCACGATGGCCTGTGGGGCACTGCCCTGCGATGCAACGGTCTCAGACATCGAGCGGCCCCGAGCGGCGCAGCAGCAGCCACAGGAAGAACGGCGCGCCGATCGCGGCGGTGACGATCCCTATCGGGAGTTCGGCGGGGGCCACGATCAGCCGGGCGGCGATATCGGCGCCGACCAGCAGCATCGCGCCGCCCAGCGCCGACAGCGGCAGCAGCAGGCGATGGTCGGGCCCGGTGGCGAGCCGGACGAGATGAGGCACCACGATGCCGACGAAGCCGATCATCCCCGCCGTGGCGACGCTGGCGCCGACCGCCAGCGCGACCAGGATAATCGCCATCGCCTTCACGCGCTGCACGGGGATGCCGAGATGATAGGCCTCTGCCTCACCCAGCATCAGCCCGTTGAGCCCGCGCGCCAGCAGTGGCATCGCCAGCAGCAGCGGCAGCACGATCGGCGCGACGGCCGAGAGCTTGGTCCAGCTCGCGCCGCCGAGGCTGCCGAGTGACCAGAAGGTCAGATCACGCAATTGGCGGTCATCCGACAGATAGGCCAGCAGCCCCGTCAGCGCCCCGGCCAGAGCGCCGAGCGCGACGCCGGCGAGCAGCATGGTCGCGACCGATGTCCGTCCGTCCCGCGTCGCGATGAGATAAAGCGCCAGGGTCGAGAGCAGCCCGCCGCAGAAGGCACCGAAGGGCAAAACCGCGAAAGGCAATTTCATCGCCATGCCGGTCAGAAAGCGATCGCCGAGCACGATCGTGGCGGCAGCGGCAAGCCCAGCCCCGGCCGAGACGCCGACAAGGCCCGGATCGGCGAGCGGATTGCGGAACAGGCCCTGCATCAGCGCACCGGACACAGCCAGCGCCGCCCCGATCAGCAGGCCGATCAGCACGCGCGGCAGCCGGATATTGAGCACGACGAGGACGTCGCGGCCCTGCAGCAGCGCGTCATCGCCCGCGAGCCGCGCCATCAGAATCTCGGCGACGCGGCCCGGCGGAATCGCGATCGCACCCTGACCGATCGCCACGATCGTCAGCGCCAGGCAGGCGAGTGTCAGCCCGATGACGGTCGCGACCGCAGCGCGTCGCCGCCCATCGACGAATGCGGCAAGCGACGGCAGCGCCATGGAACGGGCCGGAGGCGTGGCCAGCGTCACGGCGCGGCCGCGGTCTTCAAAGCCGGAATCGCGGCCTCGGGATAGATCGCGGCCATCAGATCACGCGCCGCGAGCGGCGTGCGCGGCCCGAAGCCGAGCAGATAAAGCCCATCCATCTGGAGCAGCCGCTGGCCGGTCGCGGCGGGCGTCTGCGAGAAGGACGGCATCGCGAAGAGTTCGTCGGGCGTGACATTGCGGGTGCCGCTGTTGCGCATCATCAGGATGATTTCGGGCGCGGCCGCCAGGATCGCCTCGTCCGTCATCGGCTTGTAGCCTTCGATCTCGCTGGCGACGTTGACGCCGCCGGCATGGCCGATGATCGCGTCGGCTGAGCTGTTGCGCCCGCCGACCATGACGCGGCCGTTCTGCAGCGACAGCACGAAGAGCACCCGGCGCCTGGCCGGAATCCGGCCGCGCAGCGTGGCGAGTTCGTCGAAGCGCTCCGTGGTCTGGGCCGCCAGCCGGCGCGCCGGCTCGGCCGCGCCCACGGCGGAGCCGATCGCCTCGATCTTGCTGGCGACGCCCTCGGCCGACATCCCGTCCGTGATCCGAACCAGCTTCACGCCGGATTCGGTCAGCAGCGAGACCGCGTCCGGCGGGCCGGCGCCTTCGATGGCGAGGATCAGCGAGGGCTTCAGCGACAGCACGCCCTCGGCCGAGAGCGCCCGGACATAGCCGACATTGGCCTTGTCGCGCAGCGCGTCCGCCGGGAACAGGCTGGTCGAATCGACGCCCACGATCCTGTCCTGGAGACCGAGCGCATAGATCACCTCGGTGATGACGCCGCCGACCGCGACGATGCGCTCCTGCGCCTGGCCGAGCGCGGGACTGGCGAACCCCGTCGGGAGCAAAAAGCTGACGGCCGCGAGCAGCGTCAGGCCGATCGCGGCCGAGACTTCGCGCCTGTCCGGTTGGCGCTGCCGGTCTGCCGGAAGGGCTGTGCGGCGGAACATGAGCCGATCTCCTGAACGCCGGCCGCTGCCCGCCCGTAAGGCCGAGAGACAGCATCGCCAGCTGCGGTGTTACCGTTTCGCCAAGTAGTTTTCAGTTTTTAATTATTCAAAACTGAGAATAACGTCAGCGTTGTTGACGTTGATATTCAGCTTTACTAGAAGCGGTCAAGGGCAAGGCGACGATGCGAGACGGCGCCCGGCGCCGAACCGCTTATGACCGCCCAGCAGAACCCAGAACAGGAAGATCCCGATGTTCATCGCCATGAACCGCTTCAAGGTCGCCAAGGGTGAGGAGACCGCCTTCGAGACCGTCTGGTCGACGCGCAAGACCCGCCTCGACGAGATGCCGGGCTTCCTCGCCTTCCATTTGCTCAAGGGCCCCGAGAAGGAGGATCACACGCTGTATTCCTCCCACACCACCTGGGCCTCCAAGGCCGACTTCACCGCCTGGACGGTGTCGGAGCAGTTCCGGGATTCGCATCGCAACGCCGGCGAGAAGCGCGAGAAGCCGCTGTTCCTCGGGCATCCCGAGTTCGAGGGCTTCGAGACGGTGCTGAGCGAGACCAATCCGCACCGCCCCCTTCAGGCGGCCGAGTGAAGGCCGCCCCGATGTCGGATGTGCAGACGATCGACAAGGCTCCCGTCGCACTGGGCGGGATTGAGAAGGCCAGGCAGATCCTGGCCGAGAAGCCCGATGCGATGGTTGAGTCGGTCGCGAAGGAGGCCGGCGTCTCCACGCGCGCCGTTCTCGAGCTGACCCCGGCGGAAGGGCGCACCCTGATCGCAGCCGAACGCTTCGAGGCGCTCTGGCAGGAGCTCGCGACCTGGGGAACCGTGCTGTTTCTCGTCCATACGCCCGACGTCGTGCTGGAATGCGAGGGCTCGCTTCCGGTCGGCTCCTTCGGCCATGGCTATTACAACATCCATGGCGACAGCCCGATCGGCGGGCATATCAAGGCGTCGAACTGCACGGCGATCTATATCGTCGATCGCCAGCTCCCCAGCCGGCGGGTCTGCTCGGTGCAGTTCTTCAACGGGGCCGGCGAGGTGATGTTCAAGGTTTTCGTCCGGCGCGACGCGCAGCGGGCCCTGCTTCCCGACCAGCTGGAGAAATTCGAGACGCTGAAGACGCGTTTCGGCTGAGCACGGCGGCATCGCGCGAGGGCGCGTGCCATGCGGCGGTTGGCATGGTATGGCGGCAGGCGCCGCCGCCATCTTCGGGACATGGATTGGGCCGAAGAGCCTTGCTTGTGAACCCTGCCATGCCCAGCGCTAACCATTTGTTAACCATGTGGGAGCAGCTTGCTCCACGTAGAGCCGTTTGTACGTGATCGGACCTGCCGATCAGCCAACGGAACGGTCCCGCCGCCACGACCTTCGGGAACTCGGCGCCGACGATCTGTCCGACATCCAGACCATGGACGTGGACATGACCGCGCATGTGATGATGGAACGCGCTGCCTTCCCGGCCGGGGCCGCCTACGGGCCGGCCGCGCCGGTGGAGCCTATCACCGCCGACAGCGCACCTGCCGCCCGCGTCGGCCTCGCCGCCGGGCTGCTGCTGGCGCTGCGCTTCGTCCAGGCGCGCTTCCTCTCGGTCTGGGGACTTCTGGTCGCGGCCGCGCTCTGCCCGGCCCAGGCCTTCGCCGATTTCGCGGTATTCTCCGCCTTCGTCAGCTTCGTCTCGATCGCGGCGCTGCTGCGGCTTGAGGCGATCTTCTTCCAGAACAGCAGCCATGAGCGGCTCGGACGCGCCTTCCGCCTCGCATTGGCAACCGGCACCGGCTTCCTCGGCCTGGCAGCGCTTGGGGTCGTCGCAGCCGTCGCTGCCGGGCAGGTTGCGCCGGCTATCGGAGCCCTGTTCCTGGTCTCGCTCGCCGGCCGCGCGATCCTGCGGCTGGTCTCGGCCGAAGCCATGGCAGAGGGCGATTTCCGGGCCATCGGCAACAGCAACGTGCTGCAGGCGCTGGTCCAGCCGGCGATGATGCTGCTGTTGATCTGGACGCTGGGCGCAACCTCGCTGTCGCTTTTCGCAGCCGACGCGATCGGCCATGCCGTGACCGCCGGCTACATGCTCTGGCGCCGGCGGTCCGCGCTAACGGCTCTGGTGGCGCCGGCCTTGTGGTCGCTTCACGAATTGGTCACCTCGACCCATCGCTGGCGCGCTGCTCCGCGCCTGCTCTTGCCCTCCGCACTCCTGTCCTATGGCTTTACGGTCGTCCCGCTGATGGCCCTGCCCTATGGCAGCAATCCGCTGCTGGCCGCCCATGTCGCGCTCTCGATGCGCCTGCTCGAGGTGCCCACCCAGATGTTCGCCGCGGTCTCGGTGCCGCTCGTGCTAAACAGCCTGCGCACGCAATCGGGCGCCGGCCGGCAGGGCTGGGTTCGCGTCCTCACGCTCTGGCTCCTGGCAGGAGCCGCCGCGCTGTTTGCCGCGATCGCGGTTGTTGCCATGACAGCCGATTCGCTGCTCGACGCCACGCAATGGGCCGGCATCGGCGAGATCGTCGCGATCATGGCGCTGTTCTATGGCGGCATCGCGCTGGTCACGCCCCTGCACGAGATCACCTCGCTGTCGCGCCATCCGCGCCGCCAGGTCGCGACCAATGCGGTCGCCCTGCTGGCGGCAGTGCTCGCCATGCTTTGGTTCGAGACGCTGTCGCTGCCGCTGCTCTGCGTCATCGGCTTCGTCTCGCTCGCCCGCATGCTGGCGCTGATCCAGTTCGCTTGGACACGGCTGGGCACTGACGCAGTCCCTGCTCGCTCCGCTTGAGCTGAAACGCTCGCCTACTCCCGGCGGATCAGCCGGTCGGCCAGCAGCGACGAGAAGAACCCCGGCCTGAAGCTGCTCTCTAGCCGTTGCGGATCATAGATATCCCGCGCCCAGTCGAGGAAGGCGATACCCTTGGCCTCGCCCTCGACGCGATAGGCGTCGAAGAAGGCGTCGAGGATACCGGTCTTGGCGAAGCGGAAATGGCCATAGCGCAGCGCCAATTGCCGCATGGCCTCGTCGAGCGGCCGCCCCTCATGGATCAGCAGATAGAGCGCCGAGAAGAAGCCGGCCCGATCAGCGCCCGACTTGCAGTGGACCAGCGCCGGCTCCTTCAGCGTCGCGAAAAAGTCTCCGGCGCCGAGGATGGTCTCGCGCTCGGGCGCGCCACGCGAGCGCAGCACGAAATCGACCAGCGCGATGCCGTGCCGCTCGCAGGCCTCGCGCTGCAGCGGCCAGGAGCCGTGCTCGCGCCCGCCGCGCAGATTGACGATGGTCTTGACGCCCTGGCTGGCGAACCAGGCGATCTGCCCCGGCGCCGGCTGCGCCGCCCGCCACAGCCGCGGCGTGACCCTGTGCGCGTTGAGATAGGCCAGCCGGAAGATGCCGTGGTCGACCAGCAGCATGTTCGCCCAGGCGCGCAGGCGCTGGCCGCGACCTTCGATTGGCCGGTCCCAGCGCGCGATGCGGGCCATGCGCCGCGCATAGCGGTCCTCGTCAGGGCGCAGGCGGTTCAGCACGGGCGGCCCCCGCGTGGCGCAAGGCTGGCGCGGCTCGAATGAGATGTCATGCCGCGCCCGATACCAGCGTGGCGGGGCCAGCGCAAATCGGCGGGGTTTACCCTGGTGCTAATGTCGGGCTTGGAGTTTGCCACGCAAACCCGCATAAGACGCCCGTTTCCAATCCTGACAGGTTTACAAGACATGCGCCTCGACGCCATCTCCATCGGCAAGAATCCCCCCGACGAAGTCAATGTGGTCATCGAGGTCGCGATCGGCGGCGAGCCGATCAAGTACGAGATGGACAAGGAGGCCGGCACGCTCTTCGTCGATCGCTTCCTCTATACGCCGATGCGCTATCCCGGAAACTACGGCTTCATTCCGCACACGCTCTCCGAGGACGGCGACCCTTGCGACGTGCTGGTCGCCAACACGCGCCCACTGATTCCGGGCTCCTACATCGCCGTCCGCCCGATCGGCGTGATGATGATGGAGGATGAGGGCGGCGGCGACGAGAAGATCATCGCTGTGCCGGTCCCCAAGCTGACCAAGCGCTACGAGAACGTGCACAACTACACCGACCTGCCGAAGATCACGCTCGACCAGATCCAGCACTTCTTCGAGCACTACAAGGATCTCGAGCCCGGCAAATGGGTCAAGCTGGCTGGCTGGGGCGACGCCACCAAGGCCAAGCAGCTCATCGTCGAGGCGATGGACCGGGCCAAGGCCGCGAAGAAATAGGATCGCCCGTGCCCTATTTCGCTCTTGCCGGACATGCGACAGCGGGCGATGTCGAAGGCAAGCAGGCCGGGCTGCGATACCCTGTCGTCGCAATGATCGAGGCCTCGGACCTCGAAAATGCCGGCGAGCGGGCATATGCGTTGCTCGTTGAATCGGGGTGGGAAAGTCTATATGTCCAAAGAGGGAAAGAGCTCAATCTCGACGCTGACCATTCCCAGCATGAGTTCTCGGCCCAACTGGATCAGGTAGTCGAAACCGGCTCAAGTTTCCTGATTTATACCGATCCGATTTTGGACTGAAAATCGCGGCGGCCGACTGCCTCAAGCCCCGATCGCCTCGCCCAGCGCCACCACGCGCTTGGCCATCTCGGCATGCATCAGCTCGACCATGCGCCCGCCGAGCTGGATCGTACCCTTGCCCTGGTTCTGCGGCTCCTCGAAGGCGGCGATGATCGCCCGTGCCTGGGCGAGCTCCGCCTCGTCAGGCGCGAAGATCGCATTCGCGGGCGCAACCTGGCCCGGATGGATCAGCGTCTTGCCGTCGAAGCCGAGATCGCGGCCCTGCTCGCATTCGGCCCGGAAGCCGCCCTCGTCCTTCAGGTCGTTGTAGACGCCGTCGAGGATGTCGATGCCATAGGCCCGCGCCGCCAGGATGGCGCTGGTGAGCCAGGGCAGCATCGGCGCGCGGCCGGGCACGAAGCGGGCGCGGGTCTCCTTGGCAAGGTCGTTGGTGCCCATCACGAAGCAGGCCAGCCGCGCCCGCGGGTCCTGCGCGGCGCGCGCGATCTTCTCGATGTCGAGGATGGCGAGCGGCGTCTCGATCATCGCCCAGACCCGCAAATTCGGCTCGGCCCAGAGCCCGTTCAACTGCGCGCCGATCTGGTGCAGCGTCTCCGGCGCCGAGACCTTGGGGATCAGGATCGCATCCGGCTTCGCCTCCACGGCCGCTGCCAGATCATCCCCGAACCAGGGCGTGCCGACGCCGTTGGTGCGGATGACGATTTCGCGCCGGCCATAGCCGCCGGCCTTGACGGCCGCGCAGACCTGATCGCGCGCCGAGGCCTTCGCCTCGGGCGCGACCGCATCCTCGAGATCGAGGATCAGCGCATCGGCGGCGATGTCGCGCGCCTTTTCCAGAGCGCGGGCGTTCGAGCCCGGCATGTAGAGCACGCTACGGCGCGGTCGGATCGTTGGCATGGGTCTCTCCTGACGCCAATGGTCACGCTCGGTGGCCAGGCTCCGTTGCACTGCACACTAGACGCAACGCACATGCAACGTCAGTGCTGCGAAAGGCGAATGAAGGAGCGCAGGCATGGCCTGGATCGCGGGCGTCGATGGCTGCAAGGCAGGCTGGATCGCAGCTTTCGCCGATCCCGATTTTCGAAGCGACCCCGTCATCGCGTGCTTCGCCAATTTCGAAGACATCCTGAACAGCCAGTTTGCTCCGCTGATCGTGGCGGTTGACATGCCTATAGGACTTCCCGACCGCATCCTCGGTAACGGGCGGGGTCCGGAGCAGGCGGCACGTGCGGTGCTAGGTCCGCGCAGGAATTCCGTCTTCAGCATGCCATCGCGGGGAGCGGTTTATGCCGTCGATCGGCCAGTCGTCGGCATGGCCGATATAACGGCCTCCCATGCCCGAGCTGGTGCGGTTGCACGCAACGAAAGCGAAGGCGGGCGCAGCTTCAGCCGCCAAACCTTCATGATCCTGCCCAAAATTCGCGAAATTGACCGACTGCTGATCGGCTATCCGGCGCTGGCCAAGCGCGTCAAGGAGGTTCATCCCGAGGTTGCATTCTGGTCGATGAACAGCGGCCAGCCGCTGCGCTTCGCTAAAACGGTCCCGGAGGGGCAGGCCGAGCGCATCGCGCTATTGAGGACGGAAGGACTGTCGGACGCAGTGCTTTCGAGCCAATCTCCCAAGGGAGCCGGCCGTGATGACCTGCTTGATGCGCTGGCCGGCCTGGTCGTCGCCAAGCACATGCTGGCCGGGCGCGGCCGCGCCTTCCCGAGCGACATCAGACAGGATAGGCACGGCCTCGAAATCGCGATCTGGACCTATTGGCCCGACCGCCCGCCTTCACAGGACACCGCCATGACCGACCGTCCCGTCCCCCATGCCATGATCGAGGCCGCGGCTCAGCGCATCGCCGGCCACGCCCGCATCACGCCCGTCATGCGGCTGGGGACAGGCGCCTTCGGTTCGAATGCCGATCTCTCGCTGAAGCTCGAATGCCTGCAGCATGCCGGCTCCTTCAAGACGCGTGGCGCCTTCAACAACCTGCTCTCGCTCGACGTGCCCCAAGCCGGCGTCGCAGCGGCATCCGGCGGCAATCACGGCGCGGCTGTCGCCTTCGCCGCGCGCTCGCGTGGCGTCAAGGCGACGATCTTCGTCCCCGAGATTTCGCCTGCCGCCAAGATCGAGGCGATCCGTCGCTTCGGAGCCGAGGTCGTGATCGGCGGCGCCCAGTATGACGACGCGCAGGCCGCCTGCGACCGCTTCGTCGGCGAGACCGGCGCGCTCAAGATCCACCCCTTCGCGGCGAAGGAAACCATCGCCGGCCAGGGCACGCTCGGCCGCGAATGGCAGGCGCAGGAGCCCGATCTCGACACCGTCCTGGTCGCGGTCGGCGGCGGCGGACTGATCTCCGGCATCGCCGCCTGGTTCGCCGGCAACAAGGTCAAGGTCGTCGGCGTCGAGCCGGAGGGCTCCCGCGCCTTGCAGGCGGCCCTGGAGGCGAAGGGGCCCACCGAAGTCAAGGTCGCCTCCGTCGCGGCCGACTCGCTCGGCGCCCGCAATGTTGGCCCGCTCGTCTACGAGGTCTGCAAGGACACCGTCGACCATGTCGTGCTCGTCCCCGACACCGCGATCACCCAGGCGCAGGTCACGCTCTGGCGCGATTTCAGACTGGCCGTGGAGCCCGGCGGAGCGGCTGCGCTCGGCGCCCTGCTCTGCGGCGCCTACAAGCCCGCAGCCGGAGAGCGGCTCGGTGTGCTGGTCTGCGGTGCGAATATCGACCTGACCAAACTCGCCACCCTGGTGGGTTGAGGCAGGGCCCCGTCCGACAGCAGCGAGCGACCAGGCAAAAGCAGTTGTGAACGGCCCCGGTCATTGGCTTGCCACCCCGGGGCGGGCATGCGTTAGGCTTGGGCCGTCATGTCAGCACGCCCGGTCAATGATACGCTGAGGGTCATCAGGACAATCCTCGCTCCGCTTGAGGAGCGCCGGATTCTTGAGATCGGCTGCGGGCGCGGCGCCCTGCTCAACGCCTTGGCCGAACTGGGCGCCAAGGTCGCAGGGATCGACCCGGATCCGGCCGCGCTGATGGAAGCGCGCAAGACGGCGCCGACCGCCATCCTGCGCCAGGCCGTGGCCGAAAACCTGCCTTTCGTCGATGCGGCCATGCACGCGGCGATCTGCGTCAACAGCCTGCACCATGTCTCACCGTCCGCCATGGCAGGCGCACTCGCCGAGGCGGCGCGCGTCGTCGAACCGGGCGGCGACGTCATCGTCGTCGAGCCGCTGCCGACAGGCACCTTCTTCGAGTCGATGCGTCCGATCGAGGACGAGACGCAGATCCGCCTGGCGGCGCAGGAGGCGATCGCCGGTGCCCTACGCGACGGCCCCCTGCTCTTGGTCGCCAGCGGCGAATACGACCGGGTCGAGACCTTCCCAACCGTGTCGGACTTCATCGACCGCGTCGTGGCGGTCGATCCCTCGCGCAAGGACAGGGCGCTGGAAGAGCGCGAGAAGGTCATGAAGCGCTTCTACATCCTCGCCGAATATGTGAAGGGCGGTTATCTGCTACGCCAGCCGCTGCGCCTGCACCATCTCAAGCGGCCGGAATAGCCGGACGCGACAACCCCGGGGCGATTTTCACAGCTTCGCTCAAGTCGGCCGCCATCCGGCTACGGGCATGGCGGCTAGCCCCACTTCATCTCGCCGGTCGCAACCTTGGAACCGATGTCGAGCGCGACGCCCATGCCCAGATTGGGGAAGCGCGCCAGCAGCGCGGCCTTGAGCGCGGCCGAGTCCTTGGCCTTGACCAGCTCTTCCTCGAAGGCCGCGAGATAGGCCTTGGTGTATGCCACTCCCGAGAGATCCGTCGGGACGTTCGGCGCCATATGGCCGGCCACGACAATCGACGGCTTGCGCGCCGCGATGGCGTCGAGCGTCGCGACCCAGGCGGTACGCTGCTCCTTGGTCGGCGTGTCGGCGGTCCAGACATGGACGCCCGCGAAGATCATCACACCGCCGAACACCGCGTTCAGCGACGGCACGAACAGATAGCGCCGGTTGGGAAGCCCTTCGGCCGGCACGATCTCGATGGTCTCGCCATCGACGGTCAGCGTCTTGCCGTCGAACGCCTCGGGCATGACGATGTCAGCCAGCGCCTGCGGACCGTTTTCCTTGAGCTGAGGCCCCCAGACGGCGAGCTTCTTGTCGACGCTGCCCTTGATCGCGGCCACGGTCTCGGAGGCGGCGATAACCCGTGCGTCGGGGAAGGCGTCCCGGATCAGCTTGAGGCTGAAGTAATAGTCCGGGTCGGACTGGCTGATATAGATCGTGCGGAGCGTCTTGCCCGTCGCCTTGATCGCCTCGACGACCGCGCGGCCGTCGGGATAGGTGAAGCCGCCATCGATCAGCAGGGCCTCCGAGGCGCCGGTGATGAGCACCGGGGCGCGATAGAAGCCCTTCTCCCCGGCAGGCAGATGCTTCCAGGACAGGCCTGTGGCCGCATGGCCGAGCCCTGCGGGCGCAAACACGGCGGCAGCGCCGCCGGCGAGGGTCGCTTTCATGATGGCTCTCCTTGTGATCACGATCGTCTCCTGGTGTTGGTCTGCAAAATGCGAAAGTCAGGCGAAACGGCTGGACGGGGGCGGGCGCCCGACCTCAAGCGGCCTTCAATCTCGTGACGAGGGAATCCAGGCTGCCGAACAAAGCGCTCGCGGGCAGCATGTAGGGGGTGTCCCCGGCTCCCACGATCAGGGCGGGGACGCCGCTGGCGCCGAACCGGTGCATCTCGACGCGTGCGGCCTCGAGCCGTGACCGGTAGGCGGCGATCAGGCCCTCGTCTGGGTGTGCCAGGCGATCGGCGCTGTCCGACAGGTTCAGGCTGCTCAGAACCTGCGCGAGAACGGCGATGTCGGTGTTGTCGCGCCCCTCGACATAACGGGCGCTCTGAATGGCCTTGAGTGCTTCGAACTCCCGGGTCGGGGCGTCGAGGGCGACAGCCGTGAGCGCAAGCGTTGCTGGACCGGAATCAAAGAAGCGCGAATGGTCGCCGAGGATGTTCCGACGATAGGCGTCGCTGAAGACCTGGCCGGTCTGGCGGGCGATCCGCTGATCGTTCGTCCAGGCGAAGGCGGCAAAGCCATCATCCATCGGGCGGGCGCCGGCGCCGGCGAAAAGGCCGGTAGCGACGAGCGCGACCGCCAGATCCGGCCGGGCAACGAGGCCTTCGAGCATCGGGGAGGCGCCGTAGCACCAGCCGCAGAGCGGATCGTGGAGATAGATGAGGCGTATCTTGCCGGCCATGTGGGTCTCCTTGACAGACATATGGCATGAGGCGAGCGATCGTTTAAGATCGACAAAACGGACAGACTGTATGTAAATAGCTGACAATCTAATCCGCCAGCCTTGGCTTTGATGATGAATCTGAACCGCCTCGCCTATTTCGCGGCTGTCGTCGATGCCGGGTCCTTTACGCGGGCCGCGGAGCGGCTCGGCATCACCAAGGCGGTTGTCAGCCAGC
The DNA here is from genome assembly GCA_900470775.1 of Hyphomicrobiales bacterium. GTDB lineage: Bacteria > Pseudomonadota > Alphaproteobacteria > Rhizobiales > Beijerinckiaceae > Allobosea. Next base: position 25,737 of record UCBZ01000010.1, read on the forward strand.
AGGTCGCGCAGCTCGAACAGGAACTGAGAACAAGCCTCTTGGTCCGCACAACCCGGCGCGTTCAACCGACGGAGGCCGGCCGCATGTTCCATGCCCGGTGCGCCATGATCCTGCGGGAAGCGGAAGACGCCTTCGACGAGCTTGCCCAGGCTGCCACGGAACCGACCGGCACCTTGCGCATCACCGCTCCCAATGATTATGGCACCGCCGTCGTCATTCCCGTCATCACGGCCTTTGTCGCGCGCTATCCCGCCTGCCGGGTCGAACAGACGCTGGGTGACCAGATGATGGATCTCACCTCAGCCGGGATCGACATGGCCATTCGCGTCGGCTGGCTCGCCGATTCCAGCCTGCAGGCGCGCAAGATCGGTTCCTTCCAGCAGATGCTCGTCGGCGCCCCGGCATTTGCGGGCCGGATTGCGGCGATGCGGGAGCCGGAAGACCTCGCGACCCTGCCGTTCATCGCGAACATGGCGCTGCGCGAGCCGCTGCTGTGGTCGTTCTCGCGCGGGAACCTCGAGCGCCGGGCTGCGCGTGCGCAAGCGAACATCGCCATCGACACGACGCCGGGTGTGCTGGCCGCCGTGCGGGCCGGTGGCGGGCTGTCGGTCCTGCCGGATTTTCTGGTCGCGGACGACGTGGCATCCGGGCGCCTCGTCCACGTCCTTCGAGAATGGCAACTGCCGTCCGGCGGCATTCACACCGTCTATCCCGCGGCGCGGTTCCGGCCACCGAAGGTCACCGCCTTCGCGGAGATGCTCATCGCCGCTGAGCAGCGCAAGACGTCCGCCATCGGGAAACGGGCACACGCGACCTGAGCAGCGGCCCGAAAATGCATTGCGATTTTCAAACGAAGGCGATGCAAGACAACAGAACGGAACTCTGGGAATGACCCGCCGGAGGCGTTGATGCCGCGATGTTCTGAGCAGGTAGATTGATGTTGCTGAAGATTCAGCCCGCTTCGGCACTTGGCGAAGGGTGGCGCTCCATAGCGGAATCGAACCGCTCTTTCCGGCGTGAGAGGCCAGCGTCCTAACCGATAGACGAATGGAGCATAGACCGTTTCGCGCCAGGCGCTCCAAACGGCAGGATACCCGGCCAGCACCGTGACAGCGCTGGCCGAGGGCTGCTGTTTAATCGGGCTTCGGCCGGCCCGCAACTGTTTTTGCAGCGAGCCCGCGAAATTCGAAAGGGCGCGCTCCGGGCGCGCCCTTTCGGTGCTGCCAGCCTCAGGCGGCCTTGTCGGTCAGGAACGGGTAGTCGGTATAGCCCTTCTCGTCGCCGCCATAGAACAGCAACGGCTCGGGCGCATTGAGTGGCGCATCGACCCGCAGGCGCCCGACCAGGTCCGGATTGGCGATGAACAGCTTGCCGAAGGCAACGGCATCGACACGGCCGCTCTCGACCGCCTCGATCGCCAGTGCTCGGTCGAAGCCGTTATTGGCGATATAGGCGCCCTTGAAGGCCTTGCGCAGGGCGTCGTAGTCGAAGGGCAGGAAGTCGCGTTTGCCGCCCGTCGCGCCTTCGATCACATGGATGAAGGCGATGCCGGCCTCGTCCAGCTTGGCGACGAGATGGTTGAACAGCGGCTGCGGATCGCTGTCGCTGGCGTCGTTGGCCGGCGTCACCGGGGAAAGCCTGATGCCGACCCGGCCCTTGCCGAACACCTTCGTCACGGCGTCTACCACCTCCAGCGTCAGCCGGACGCGGTTCTCGATCGAGCCGCCATAGGCATCCTCGCGCGTGTTGGTGCCGTCGCGCAGGAACTGGTCGAGCAGATAGCCATTGGCGCCGTGGATCTCGATGCCGTCGAAGCCGGCGGCCTTGGCGTTCTCGGCCGCTCGAACATAGTCGGCAACGATGCCGGGCAGTTCCTCGAGCCGGAGCGCACGGGGCGGCGAGACGTCGGCGAAACCGCTCTCGATATAGGTCTTGCCTTTGGCCGGGATCGCTGAGGGCGCGACCGGCGCCTGCCCGTCTGGTTGCAGCGAGACATGGCTGATGCGGCCGACATGCCAGAGCTGCGCGACGATCTTGCCGCCGGCCTGATGCACAGCGTCGGTGACCGCCTTCCAGCCCTTGACCTGCTCGGCCGTGTACATGCCCGGCGTCCAGACATAGCCCTGGCCCTGCTGCGAGATCTGCGTGGCCTCGGAGATGATCAGGCCGGCGCCGGCACGCTGGCGATAATACTCGACATTGAGCGTGTTGGGCGCATCATTGCCATGGGTGGCGCGGTTGCGCGTCAGCGGCGCCATGACGACGCGGTTGCTGACGGCGATGTCGCCGATCTGGAACGGCGTGAACAGCGCCGGTACGGACTCTGAGGATGAACTCATCGGGATTGTCCTTCGGGGGAATCGCAAGACCAGGTGATGGCGAAGCGGCGGAGAAGCGGCTGCGGGCATCAGCATAAGCGCAGCCGCCCGGCATCTTCCAGATAGGTGTTGCAGTGCGATATGACAGGGTGGCGCAACCCATCCCGCCAAAACAGGATGGCCTCCTCTGGCTGCCGGGCGATCCGGAGAGAAACGATCTCTCCGATGGCGCCGGCACGCAGAAAACCAACTCCGCCTCCTGGCCCCGCGCAGCCGTCCGGCAGGGCGCGGCGCTGCTGCGCCGTTCCATGCGCGCCGCCATCGGCATCGTCTATCCGCCCTCCTGCATCGCCTGCCAGGCTGCGACCGGCGAGGCCCAGGCGCTTTGCCCGAACTGCTGGAGCGGCATCGGCTTCATTGAGCGGCCTTATTGCGAAAGGCTGGGTACGCCCTTCGCGCTCGATCTGGGCGACGGGCTGGTTTCGCCGGCCGCGATCGCCGATCCGCCGGTCTTCGCCCGGGCGAGGGCCGTCTGCCGCTTCGACGGCACGGCGCGGGAACTGGTCCACCGCCTGAAATATGGCGACCGCACCGATCTTGCTTTGACGCTGGGCCGCATGATGGCTCAGGCAGGGCGGGACCTCACCTGCGACGCCGGCCTGATCGTCCCCGTGCCGTTGCATCGCACGCGGCTCTGGAGCCGGCGCTTCAACCAGGCCGCCGCGCTGGCGCAGGTCGTCGCGCGGCAATCCGGCGTCCCACTGGCGCCGATGGCGCTGTCGCGGGTCAAGCGCACGCGCCAGCAGGTCGGGCTGACGCGGGCCCAGCGCGCCGATAATCTTCAGGGCGCCTTCAAGGTGCATCCCGGCGCGAAATCGCAGGTCGAGGGCCGCCGCATCCTGCTGGTCGACGATGTCTTGACCACCGGCTCGACCGCCAACGCCGCCGCCCGTGCCTTGCTGCGAGCCGGCGCCAGCGAGGTCGACATTCTCACCTTTGCGCGCGTCGTGACCGACGGGTCGTGACGAATGCATGACGAGACACTACATTGTGGGGAACAGCGACGTTCTGATCGCAACACTCTGGATGCCCCGATGCCCGCCGTCACCATCTACACCACCTCCTGGTGCCCCTACTGCAAGGCGGCTAAGTCGCTGCTGACCAGGAAGGGCGTCGCCTTCGACGAGATCGACGTCGATGGGAAGCCCGAGCTTCGGCAGGCGATGACCGCGCGCGCCGGTGGGCGCACCTCGGTGCCGCAGATCTTCATCGGCGAGACGCATGTCGGCGGCTCCGACGACATCCATGCGCTCGATGCCCGCGGCGAACTCGACAAGCTGCTCGCCGCTTGAACGCCCTCCGATATTCGGCGCCCGACAGCTGCTCCATCTGGAACGGCGCCGCGCCGATTGGCATGACATGATCCGCTACGCCCTCATCTGCGACAACGGCCACGACTTCGAAAGCTGGTTCCCGACATCGGCCAGCTTCGAGGAGCAGGCGAAGCGCGGCTTCGTCGCCTGCCCGCTCTGCAACAGCATCAAGGTCGAGCGCGCGATCATGGCGCCCAATGTCGCGCGCACCGATCGCGGATCCAAGCAACGTCCTGAAAAGATGCAGATCGAGGCGCAGGCCGTCTCCAGCGACTCAGGCTCGGCAGCCGCCGCACCCGCGCCCGTCGCGCTGATGGGCGAGAAGGAAATCGCCTTTCGCGAAATGGTCACGGCGCTTCACGCCCATGTCACGGCCAATGCCGAGCATGTCGGTCCGCGCTTCGCCGACGAGGCGCTGAAGATCCATCACGGCGAAAGCGACAGCCGGCCGATCTATGGCGAGGCGTCGCTGGATGATGCGCGGATGCTGCATGAGGAAGGCGTCGAATTCCTGCCACTGCCGCGCCTGCCGGGCACGGGGAACTAGGAGCGATCATGATCCAGCTGCGCGGCGATGCCCTGACCGTCACCATCGCAGAACTCGGCGCGGAACTGCAATCCGTCACCGACGCGAAGGACCAGGACTGGCTCTGGAATGGCGATCCGGCGATCTGGGCCGGGCGCTCGCCGCTGCTCTTTCCCGTGATCGGCAAGCATCCGGACGGCAAGGTGCTGATCTCAGGCCAGCGCTATCCGATCAAGAGCCACGGCGTCGCCCGCACCAGCCTGTTCACTATCATCGCGCAGGACGACGCCTCCTGCACGCTGCGGCTGAGCGACAATGACGAGACCCGGCAGGCCTATCCCTTCGCCTTCGTACTCGACATGACCTACCGGCTCATTGGGTCGGCGCTGACCCTGACCGCCCGTATTTCCAACACCGGCGACGCGGAGATGCCCTTCTGCTTCGGCTATCACCCGGCCTTCCTGTGGCCGCTGCCGGGCTCGGACGGCCTGCCGCACCGTATCCGCCTCGGCAATGGCGCGAGCCCCGAGCATCTGCGCCTCGGAACCGACGGCCAGCGCGCGCCCGAGAGCCACGCTTCCGTCTTCGAAGATGGCGTGCTGACGCTCGACCATGCGCTCTTCGTCGAGGATGCGCTGATCATCGCTGAAGGCGCGGGCCACCACGCCTGGTATGGTGCGGACGGCTTGCCCGGCGTCGCGGTCGATTTTCCCGACATGCCCCATCTCGGCATCTGGACCAAGCCGAACGGCCCCTACATCTGCATCGAGCCCTGGCACGGCCTGCCCTCGCCTTCGGACCCCGACGAGCCGCTCGACAAGCGCGCGGGCGTGATCCTGCTGCCGCCCGGAGCCGCCACGGAACTTCCGATGACGCTGACATTCGGCGCAGCCTGGCGCGGCTGAAGCGGTTTCAGGCGCTCATCCGAAGGTCTCAAACGACTTCCCCGCCCCTCTGGCGTTATTCTCGCCGCAGTGCAACATTGAGATTGCTCTGAAAAGAGGGTGGAACGGCATGAATGCGATCGACCCCGCCGGCAGCATTCCCGCGCCCCGCGACAAGCCCGCCCCGCGCGACAAGCCCTGGATCTTCCGCACCTATGCGGGCCATTCCGACGCCTCGGAATCCAACCGGCTCTATCGCAACAACCTCGCCAAGGGGCAGACCGGCCTCTCCGTCGCCTTCGATCTGCCGACCCAGACCGGCTACGACCCCGACCATGTCCTTGCGCGCGGCGAGGTCGGCAAGGTCGGCGTGCCCGTAAGCCATCTCGGCGACATGCGGGCGCTCTTCGCCGATATTCCGCTGTCCCAGATGAACACCTCGATGACGATCAATGCGACGGCGGCCTGGCTGCTCTCGCTCTACATTGCCGTCGCCGACGAGCAGGGCGCCCCGCGCCACCTCCTGCAAGGCACGACCCAGAACGATCTCGTCAAGGAATACCTCTCGCGCGGCACTTACGTCTTCCCGCCGCGCCCCTCGATGGCGCTGACCACCGATATCGTCGTGTTCACGGCGCGCGAACTGCCGAAATGGAACCCGACCAACGTCTGTTCCTACCATCTGCAGGAGGCCGGGGCCTCGCCGGTGCAGGAGCTATCCTTCGCGCTGGCGACCGCGATCGCGCTGCTCGATTCCATCCGGGCGCGGCCGGAGGTCTCGGCGGAGGAATTCCCCGATGTCGTCGGGCGCATCTCCTTCTTCGTCAATGCCGGCATGCGCTTCGTCACCGAGCTCTGCAAGATGCGGGCTTTCGTCGAGCTCTGGGACGAGATCACGCTTGGCCGCTATGGCGTTGCCGACGACGCGATGCGCCGTTTCCGCTATGGCGTGCAGGTCAATTCGCTTGGCCTGACCGAGCCGCAGCCCGAGAACAACGTCTACCGCATCCTGATCGAGATGCTGGCGGTGACGCTCTCCAAGAAGGCGCGCGCGCGAGCCGTGCAGCTTCCCGCCTGGAACGAGGCGCTCGGCCTGCCCCGTCCCTTCGACCAGCAATGGTCGCTGCGCATGCAGCAGGTGCTGGCCTATGAGACCGATCTGCTGGAATTCGGCGACATCTTCGACGGCTCGACCGTGATCGACGCGAAGGTCGCCGACTTGAAGGCGGCCGCGCTGGAGGAACTGGCCCGGATCGACGACATGGGCGGGGCGCTCGCGGCCATCGAGACCGGCTACATGAAGCAGGCGCTGGTCGAGAACGGCGCCCGCCGGATCGAGGCGATCGAGCGTGGCGAGCAGATCGTCATCGGCGTCAACAAATTCACCAACAGCGAGCCCTCCCCGCTCTCGGCCGGCGAGGGCAATGTCGTCACCGTGCCGGATTCCGTCGAGTTGGAAGCGATCGGCCGGCTCAAGGCCTGGCGCTCGGCCCGCGACGCCAAGGCGTCGGAAGCGGCCCTCGCCGAACTCGCCTCCGCAGCGAAGGAAGCCCGCAACGTCATGCCGGCCTCGATCGCCTGCGCCAAGGCCGGGGTCACCACCGGCGAATGGGCGCAGACGCTCCGCGAAATCTTCGGCGAATATCGCGCCCCGACCGGCGTCGACACCAGCAAGCTCGGCGACAATTCCGACCTCGCCACGGTCAAGGCCGCCGTCGCCCGCGCCACAGAAAAGCTCGGCCGCGTGCCGCGCTTCCTCGTCGGCAAGCCCGGCCTCGACGGCCATTCCAACGGCGCCGAGCAGATCGCGGTGCGCGCCCGCGATGCCGGCATGGCGGTGAGCTATGGCGGCATCCGTCAGACGCCCGAGGAGATCGTGGCGCAGGCGCAGGAGACGCAAGCCGACATCATCGGGCTGTCGATCCTGTCGGGCTCGCATCTGCCGCTGGTCCGCGACGTCACGGCGCGGCTGCGGGTTGCAGGGCTCACCATTCCAGTCGTGGTCGGCGGCATCATTCCGCCCGACGACGAGAATGCGCTGCGCAACATGGGCGTCGCCGCCGTCTACACCCCGAAGAATTTCGAGCTGGACGGCATCATTGCCGATGTCGCCGGGCTCGCGGCGAAGGAGCGTCCATAGCGGATATCGGCCGTAACCGAGGCTCGCCTTGCGTCACGGTGACAGGCCGAACCCGCCTGCCTATTTTGCCGCCCCCCTGTGCCGGACAACCCTCTTGATCCTTCCCGAACTGCGTGACCATCAGGCGCTGCGCGACGCCTTCCGCTGGCAGATCCCGCAACGCTACAACATCGCCGTCGATGTCTGCGACCGCTGGGCGGCAATCGACCCCGACCGCACGGCCATCATCGAGGTCTCGACCGACTGGAAAGTGACGCCGGTCAGCTTCGGCCATCTCCGCGACGCCTCGAACCGGCTGGCGAACGCATTGCGGGCGCGGGGTGTCGCGCGCGGCGACCGCATCGCGATCCTGCTGCCGCAGGGTCGCTGCGTGCTGACCGCCCATCTCGCCGCCTACAAGCTCGGCGCCATCGCGGTACCGCTGGCCGCCCTGTTCGGGGTCGATGCGCTGGCGTATCGGCTCGGCGATTGCGGCGCCGCGGCTCTGATCACCGACGCGGCCGGCCTCGCCAAGACCCGTCAGATCTCCGAGCCCCTTCCCGAACTGGCTTTGCTGATCTCGGTCGATGGCGCCGACGGTGACGAACTCGCCTGGGATGCCCTGCTCAGCCGGGCGAGCCCCGATTTCACCGCCGTCGACACCAGCCCCGACGACCCGGCGCTGATGATCTACACCTCGGGCACGACAGGTAACCCCAAGGGCGCGCTGCATGGCCACCGCGTCCTGCCCGGCCATCTGCCGGGCGTGCAGATGCCGCATGAGTTCATGCCGCAGCCGGGCGATCTCGCCTGGACGCCGGCCGACTGGGCCTGGGCCGGCGGCCTGCTCAACATGCTGCTGCCGGCCCTGCATTTCGGCGTCGCGGTGGTAGCGCGCCCGGTGACGCGTTTCGAGCCGGAGGAGGCCTTCCGCCTGATGGCGGACCTTGGGATCCGCAACGCTTTCGTGCCGCCGACCGCGCTGCGGATGCTGCGCAGCGTCGAGCGCCCGCGCGAGCGCTTCGCCTTCGATCTGCGCACGGTTGCGGCTGCGGGCGAGGCGCTGGGAGCCGAGACGCTGGCCTGGGGCCACGAGGCGCTCGGCCTCACCATCAACGAGGCCTATGGACAGACCGAGTGCAATCTCGTGCTCGCCTCCTGCGCCGCCATCGGCGTGAGCCGGCCGGGCTTCATCGGCAAGGCCGTTCCCGGCCACGAGGTCGCGGTGATCCGGCCCGACGGCTCGGTCTGCGATGTCGGCGAGGAAGGCGAGATCGCGGTGCGCCGGCCCGATCCGGTGATGTTCCTCGGCTATTGGAACAACCCGCAGGCGACGGCGGACAAGTTCATCGGCGACTGGATGAAGACCGGCGACCAGGCGGTGCAGGACGAAGACGGCTATGTCCGTTTCGTCGGCCGCGACGACGACGTCATCACCTCCTCAGGCTACCGCATCGGGCCGGGCGAGATCGAGGATTGCCTGCTGCGGCACGAGGCGGTGTCGCTCGCCGCCGTGGTCGGCAAGCCCGACGCCCTGCGCACCGAGATCGTCAAGGCCTTCGTCGTGCTGAAACCCGGCCATGCCGGGACGCCGGAACTTGCCGCCGAGCTTCAGGGCTTCGTGCGGCGGCGGCTCTCTGCCCATGAATATCCGCGTGAGATCGCCTTCCGCGAGGAACTGCCGCTGACGACCACGGGCAAGATCATCAGGCGGCTCCTGCGCGCGGAAGCCTGAACAGGGAGCGGCGCAGCGCCGCCCGGGCGCGGCCGGCGAGATCGCGGGGCTTCTGCGCAAGGCCATGCGACAGGTGCAGGTCGCCGAGCGAGACGGCATCCGTTCCGCTGGCCGCCAAGCCGCCAGGCTGCAGGATCGTCCGCGACGGCGCCGCCTGCCGCATCATCGCCAGCAGGACGCGCTGCGGCCCGAGCGCCGCATGGGCCTGCTCCTGCGCACCGAGATAAAGCCAGCCGCGCGGCCCGCGACCGATCACGATCGCGCCTGCGATCGGCTGCTCGTTGAGCAGCAGCAGGGCGACCCGGCATTGCCGCACCCGGCCAAGGCCCCGCGTCATAGCGCGCAGGAAGCCGACCTCGCGGGTGTCCTGCAGCGTCGCGGCGCCGGCTTGCGCGCGCGCGCCGGATGCCTCCATCGCCAGGATGATCTCAACGGCATCGCGCAGTCCCGACTGCGTGCGGGACTCGGCCAGCGTCAGCTTGCCTTTCAGGATCAGCGCCTCGCGCAAGGGCTCCACGGAATCCGCCGGTGCGACCGGTTCTACCGCCGACAACGCGGGCCGCAGGCTCGCCGTCAGGCCGTGCCGTTCGGTCTCCCGGCGCAGGGCCGACACCAGCGGCCCGGCGAGATCGACATGGCGCAGCACCAGCCCGCGGCCTTCGATCAGCCGTTGGCGGCCCGGAGTGAGCACGGCGTCGATGACCGCCTCGGCCTGGTTCCGGTCGAGCAGCGGCGCGCCATTGAAGATGCGCCGGTCCGAGAAGCCGATCAGTGCGTCGGGCACGAAGAGTCCCTGCCGCGGAAAGCACGGAATCAGCCCGACGAGCCGTCGTTTTGGCTCCGTGGCCCCACCCTGCCAGGCGAGGATCGCAACCACATCACGGAAGGCGACGAGATGCTGCGCGGCTGCAAGCGCGAAACCGGGCTCGAAGAACGGGTTCGGCTCCAGCGCGCGAGCGGCGAGGTGGCTCCAGGCATCAACGATGTCGGCGCAGCCGGCGAGCGTGCGGATCTCGATCGTGATCGCCCCGGCTGGCTGCTGCGCCGGGGCGTAGCCTGCCTCGATACCGGCACCGCTGGCGCTACCGGACGGCCCGCCCTTCAAAGCCATGATCTGGTTCATCCGACCCTGCCCACCGCTGCGCTGGACCGATCTGGCGCGAGGCTGTGCCAAATTGGCGAGCCACAACGCAAACCTCGATCGGTCGCAGGGTTGGCTTCAAGAACGGGGCCAGCGCGGCCGTCTCAGACCGTGGCGGTCTCCCGGGCCGCGCCACCCTGGACCTGCCCCAGGAAAGCCGCCCAGAGCCGCTGCACGACGGCCTCGTCGATATCCTTGACGATCAGCACGAGGCGCGAGCGCCGGTCGGCATCGGGCCAGGCGTCGAGGATGACCGGCGGATGCAGGATCTGCTGCACGGCATGCAGCAGCAGCGGCCGGTCGGGATGTTCCGCCACCTGCACCAGCCCCTTCATGCGCAACAGCTTGGGCCCATGGACCGAGCGCAGCAGCGTCCAGAATAGGTCCACCGTCGCCTGCTGGATCGGCGCATCCGCCGTCAGGGCGAAGGCGCGGATGCTGGCATCATGGCGATTCACATCGTGATGGGCGTGGCCGTGATCATGATGGTCACCATGTCCATGATCATGGCCGTGATGATGGTGATTATGGCCGCGATGTTCGTGACCACCGCCCGGCAGGGTCTCGCGTGCGAGCCATTGCCCGATCTCGGCCGGGCGCTGCGCCAGATCGTAGAGCCCGGCGCCAAACAGCGAGCGCGCCGCCGCTTCGGGACCCAGCAGGGCAACGCCCGGATTGAGCCAGGCCAGCCGCTGCCGCAGCGGGGCGATCTCGGCGAAGCTCGACACCAGATCGGCCTTGGTCAGCACGAGGCGATCGGCCGCCACGACCTGCTTGCGCGCCTCCTCATGCGCGTCGAGCGTCGCCATGGCGTTGACCGCATCGACCAGCGTCACCACGCCGTCGAGCCGGAAGCGCATCGCCAGATAGGGGTGGTTGATCAGCACGTTGAGGATTGGCGCCGGGTCGGCGAGGCCGGTGGTCTCGATCACGACGCGGGAGAACGGGCTGATCCGGCCATTGTCGCGCCGCCGCAGCAGATCTTCCAGCGTCACGATGAGGTCGTCGCGGATCGTGCAGCACAGGCAGCCCGATTCCAGCAGGATCATGCCGTCCTCGAGGCCCTGCATCAGGACATGGTCGAGGCCGACCTCGCCGAACTCGTTGACGATCACCACGGTCTGCGCGAGCGCAGGATCCTTCAGCAGCCGGTTCAGCAGCGTCGTCTTGCCGGCGCCGAGAAAGCCCGTCAGCAGCGTCAGGGGCAGCGGCTCCGGCCGGATTTGCTGGCTGGTCATGGTCGTCACGCTCTGCGTCAGGCCGGCGCCGGGGAGCGCCGCATATGTTCTAATGTTACATTAGTTACCAGCGCCGCGACGACAAGGGCGCATCCCGCATATTGCAGAGGCCCCAGCCGTTCCCCGAGCACCACGGCCGCGATCAGCACCGCGCAGACCGGCTCGGCGCAGAATGCCAGCCCAGCCGCGCCGGGCGAGATCCGCGTCAGCGCGATCACCTGCAGCAGGAAGCCCAGCAGATAGCCGCCGATGGTGACCACGGCAGCAATGGGGGCCAGCGCAAGGGCGCCGGGCGGAAGGAACCCGCCGGTCAGGCTCAGGATCGCAGCCGTGACCGGCAGGATCAGCAGATGCGACCAGAACAGCCGTGCGGCCAGCGGCGTGCTGGGCAGTGCCGCGCCGGCGAAGAACTGCGTTGCGGCGCAAAGGCTGGCGGCGAGTGCGAGCAGCAGTCCGCGCGGATCGAGCCCATGCATGTCCGGCCCCACCACCATCGCCACACCGACGAAGGCGACGCAGGCCGCAGCCAGCCGCTCCGGCCGAAACCGCGAGCCGGTGACGAGGGGCTCGGCCAGGACGATCAGGACGGGATAGGTGAAGAACACCACGGCAGCAACCGTGACGGGCAGGAAGGCGACCGAGGACAGGTAAGCCGAGCCGACCAGGGCGCTGGTGATGCCGAACAGCAGGAGCGCGCGCCGCTCGGCTCGCGGCACCGCCAGCGATGTCCGCCAGATCGCGACGGCCACGCCGACCAGCGCGAGCATGATGAAGACGCGGTAGAACACGAGCAGCGGACCATTGAGCCCGGCCTGGCCGGCAATCTGGGCGCTGACGATATTGGTGCCATAGGCCCCGGCCGCAGCCAGCGCCAGCAGCATGCCCCGCCGCTGGGCGGCCTCGCCGGGAACGAGGGTCAACGAACGACGCTCAGGCGTCGTCGTTGGGCTTGGTCTTAGCTTTGACCTGCGGCTTGGCGGGTGATGGCTTGGCCACCGCCTGTGCGGGTTTGTTCGGAGCCGGCTTGGCCGCGGTCGTCGCCGCCTCGGCCTTGGGCGAGGGCTTCACCAGGAGCGGCTTGGCCGGCGGACGCGCAGCAGGCTTGATGCCCGCGGCCGCGCCGGGGCGTAGGCTCGCCGAGGTAGCGGCGCCGGGCTGGATCGCACCCTGGAGACGCAAGGGTCCGCCTTGGCCGGCAGGCTGCGCCGTCTCGGGTTCGGTCGGAGCGAAGGCCGAGGTCGAGCCCGGAATACCGCCATTGCCGGACAGGGTGCGCCCACGATCGGCGAAGAGCCCGCCGGTCTGGCTGCCGAACAACCCTGCCGCAACGGGCGCGGACGGTGCGATGACGGGCGTGGTGCCGCGTGCGACGCGGCTGTCGGTCCCGCCCACGGCATTGGCCGCCAGCGGCGCCGACGCAGAGCCCGGCGAGCGACCGAAGGCGACCGGAACCGGCATCGTCTCAGCGCGGGGCCCAAGCGAGACCCGGCCCGAAGGCAAGCGTGTCAGCACGGAGGTGCCGGAATAGCTCGCAGCGGACGCGGTGGCGAAGCGCCCGCCATCCTCGGCATTGCCGCCGATGTTCGGCGCCTGGGCAGCGATCGGGCCCGAGCTGTCGGCATCATCGGCGAGAGCCACGCCGCCGCCCTTGCGCTGGACATCGCCGCAGATGCTGGAGGCGCGCCCGCCCTGCGAGGGCAGTGACGCAACCGTGTAGCCCATACCGCCCCATTTGCCGAAGCCGTCATCAAGCAGTTGCGCCGCCTTGATCGTGCGCTCCGTGCCCGACAGCGCGCCGAGCACGACCGCGATCAGGGTGCGCCCACCGCGCGTCGCGGTGGCGACGACATTGAAGCCGGAGGCGCAGACGAAGCCGGTCTTCATGCCGCCGATGCCGGAATAGCGGCCGACGAGCCCGTTGGTGTTGTTCAGAACCTGCCTGCCGAGCTGGACGGCAGCCGTGTTCCAGTAATCCGAATAATCCGGAAAATCCCGCATCAGCGCCATGGCGAGGATGGCGAGGTCGCGCGCGCTGACCTGCTGCTCCGGATCGTGCCAGCCATTGGGGTTGGTGAAATGGCTGTCGCGCATGCCGAGCCGTGCGGCCTCGGCGTTCATCATTCCGACGAAGCTCTCGACATTGCCGCCGACGCCCTCGGCGATGACATAGGCGATGTCGTTGGCAGACTTTACCATCATGATGCGCAGCGCGTTGTCGAGCGTGATCTCCTGCCCGGCCTTGATATAGACCTTGACCCGGGGCTGAGCGGCGGCCCGCTTCGAGGCGGGGATCGCGGTCTCCAAACCGATCCGGCCTTCCCGCACCGCCTTCAGCGCGAGATAGGCCGTCATCATCTTGGTCGTTGAGGCCGGATGCCAGGGCTGGCTCGCATTCTCGCTGGAGAGCACGGCGCCGCTGGCGGCGTCGATCACGAGGCTGGTGCCGGCGGAGGCCGGGCCGATCAGGGCCAGCCCGAAGACGAAGGCGGCGGTAAGGCGGGAAGCGGTCATCTGGCGGTCTTGCATCGGGCGGTCTTGAACCTGTCTTGACGAGGGTTGAAGGCGCAGGGGTTCAACGCGACGCGTGCGGCATTTTCGAGACGGCCGAAAAAGCGTGGCCCGCCCATGAACGCATACCTACCCTCAGCGGAGCGATTTGCCTAGTCGCGGGCAAGGGTTCACAAGCCCGGTTCACAAGCCCGATGCCGCCTCGACAGACCGGATTTGCCGCGTGAGCCTCGCCCTCCTCTGGATTCCCGCGACCATCGCGGCCTCGCTGCTGCAGACGGCGCGAAACCTGACCCAGCGCTCGCTGACGCAGATCATCGGCGTCGTCGGCGCGACGCAGGTGCGTTTCCTCTTCGGCCTGCCCTTCGCGCTGCTGTTTCTCGTCATCGTCTGCCTGGTCGCCGGCCGCTTGCCGCCCGAGATCGACACCAGGACATTCGCCTATACGCTCTGGGGCGCACTCACCCAGATCGCGGCGACGGCGCTGATGCTGGCGGCGATGCGCGATCGTTCCTTCGCCGTCGCCACCGCCTACACCAAGACCGAACCCGTCCAGGTCGCGATCTTCGGCGCGCTGCTGCTGGGCGATGCGCTGACGCTCGCCAAATTCGCAGCGATCGTGCTCGCCACCATCGGCGTCGTCATGGTGTCCTGGAAGCCCGGCGAGAAGCTCAGCCGGGCGGGCCTGGGCCCGGCCGTGCTTGGTGTCGGCGCGGGCGCGTTCTTCGCGTTCTCGGCGATCGGCTATCGCGGCGGAATCCAGGCCTTGCCGGAAGGTGGCTTTTTCCTCCGCGCAACCACCATCCTGGCGCTGGGCCTGTTCCTGCAGACGCTGGTCCTGACGCTCTACATGCTCCTCGCCAACCGGGCGGCGCTGGTCCTGAGCCTGCGCAATTGGCGCAAGTCGCTCTCGGCCGGATTTCTTGGGGCCGCCGCGTCGCAATGCTGGTTCGTCGGCTTCTCGCTGACGAGCGCGGCCAATGTCCGCACGCTGGCGCTGATCGAAGTGCCGCTGGCCCAGATCGCCTCGCGCCGCATCTTCGCGGAAGGGACGAGCCGGCGCGAGATGGCTGGCATGGCGCTGATCGTCGGCGGCGTGGGGCTGTTGCTGACGACGGCGCTGTGAGCGCCGCGGTCCGCATCATGGTCCCTCTTTCCATGCACGACCGGAATGCATGACTGCCTGCTTGCGAGGCGGAGCCCGCAAGCGCAATTAGAGGCTAAAGCCGGATAATCTCGAAATCGGCATCGGAGAAAACGCCATGAGCGCTGCAATCGTCGGTTGGGCCCATACGCCGTTCGGCAAGCAGGATGCGGAAACCATCGAGAGCCTCATCGTCCGCGTGACGACCGACGCTCTGATCGATGCCGGCATCACCGCCGACCAGGTCGACGAAATCGTGCTCGGCCATTTCAACGCCGGCTTCTCCGCCCAGGACTTCACCGCCTCGCTCGTGCTCCAGGCCGACCCGGCGCTGCGCTTCAAGCCGGCGACCCGCGTCGAGAATGCCTGCGCCACCGGCTCGGCCGCCGTGCATCAGGGCGTGCGCGCCATCAAGGCGGGCGCCGCCAAGATCGTCCTCGTCGTCGGCGTCGAGCAGATGACGACCACGCCCGGGCCAGAGATCGGCAAGAACCTGCTCAAGGCCTCCTATCTCCCGGAGGAAGGCGCGACCCAGGGTGGTTTCGCCGGCGTCTTCGGCGGGATCGCCGCCGCCTATTTCCAGCGCCATGGCGACCAGTCGGACGCGCTCGCGATGATCGCGGCCAAGAACCACAAGAACGGCGTGGACAACCCTTACGCCCAGATGCGCAAGGACCTCGGCTACACCTTCTGCCGCGAAGAGAGCGAGAAGAACCCCTATGTCGCCGGCCCGCTGAAGCGCACCGACTGCTCGCTCGTCTCGGACGGCGCCGCCGCGATCGTTCTCGCCGACGCGGAGACAGCGCTGACCATGCGCCGCGCCGTGGGCTTCCGCGGCATGGCCCATGTCCAGGATTTCCTGCCGGTCTCGAAGCGCGACATTCTGAAGTTCGAAGGCGGTGCGCTTGCCTGGCAGAAAGCCCTCGCCCAAGCTGGCGTCACGCTGGAGGATCTGTCCTTCGTCGAGACGCATGACTGCTTCACCATCGCCGAGCTGCTCGAATACGAGGCGATGGGGCTGACGAAGGAAGGCGACGGCGCCCGCGCCATCATGGAAGGCTGGACCCAGAAGGACGGCAAGCTTCCGGTCAACGTCTCCGGCGGCCTCAAGGCCAAGGGACACCCGATCGGCGCCACGGGCGTCTCGATGCATGTGCTGAGTGCCATGCAGCTCGTCGGCGAGGCGCCAGAGGGCATGCAGCTCGAGGACGCCCGCCTCGGCGGCATCTTCAACATGGGCGGCTCGGCCGTGGCCAACTACGTCTCGGTGCTCGAGCGGATCAAGTGATCCGCCCGCCAGCCAATCGACTGATCTGCCTTTGACCGTTTTCCTTGCGCTGCTGCCCGCCTATTTCCTCTCGATCTTCTACCGTTCGTTCCTGAGCGTCATCGCCAACCCGGTGATGAGCGATCTTTCGATCGGCCCGCGCGAGTTCGGGCTGCTCGGAGCGGCCTGGTTCACGACCTTCGCCGTGTCGCAGTTCCCGATCGGCTGGGCGCTGGACCGGCTCGGCCCGCGCCGCACCGTGACCGCGACGATGACGATCGGCAGCGCCGGGGCCTTCCTGTTCGCCAACGCGACGGGAGCCTTGACCGGCACGCTGGCGATGGCGCTGATCGGGATCGGCTGCGCGCCGATCTTCATGGCGAGCCTGTTCCTCTTCGCCCGGACGGCGGCGCCCGCGCGCTTCGCCTTCCTGACCTCGGTCTTCATTGGCCTCGGCTCGCTCGGCAATCTGGTCGGGGCCGCGCCGCTCGCCATCGCCGCCGCGCGTTATGGCTGGCGCCCCTCGATGCTGGCGATGGCGAGCTGTTTTCTCGTCGCGACGGTTCTGGCCGGTTTGCTGATCCGCGATCCGCCACGGGCCGAAAGCGCATCGGGCAAGGCCGAGGGGCTGATCGCCGGCCTCGCCAGCATCCTGAAGCTGCGCCCGCTTTGGCTGCTCGCACCGATCACGCTCACCGGCTACGCCATCCTGGCGACCGCGCGCGGACTTTGGGTCGCACCGTTCATGGCCGATGTGCATGGCTTCGACGCCGTTGCAGCCGGCAATGCCGCGACCGCCATGGCGCTGACCATGGTGGCAGGCGCCTTCATCTATGGCGGGCTGGAGAAATGGCTCGGACGGGTCAAGCCGCTGGTGCTGTGGGGCACGCTCGGCACTGCCGCGACCTTCGCCCTGCTCGCCGGCTTCGGGGCTTCCTCCGCTGCCGTGCCGATCCTGCTGTTTGCCGTGATCGGCGCGGTCGGCTTCACCTACGCCATCCTGATGGCGCATGCGCGAGCCTTCTTCCCTGCGCACCTGCTTGGGCGTGGCATGACCGCCGTGAACTTCCTCTTCATCGCGGGCGCCGCGCTGGCGCAGTCGGGCTCGGGCTGGTTCATCGCGGGCCAGCGCGTCGCCGGGCTCGACGCGGCAGCGACCTTTGCCCAACTGCATTGGATATTCGCCGGACTGCTGCTCGCCTCGGCGGCAGTCTATGCCTTCACGCCGGATCGGCCGAAGGCGGAATGACGCTGTTTCATCCAAGGCAGCTTGCCATCTGCTGTGGGGCTAACTCTCCCCCGGCGCCCGCGTGACGATCGCCAGTGCGTGAACCCGGTCGGCCAGTTCCTCCGCCAGCGCCGCATTGACGAGGCGGTGACGGTCGAGCCTGCTCTTGCCGGTGAAGGCCTCCGACACGATATCCACCCTGAAATGGGTTTCTCCACCCTCCCGCCAGCCGCCATGACCCTGATGCTGGTGCGATTCGTCGATCACGTTCAGGCGTTGCGGCGAAAGTGCCAGTTCCAGCTTGTTGGTGATCCGTTCAGCCATTCCGGTCATGATCGCGACACCGTTCTAAATGATCCGTTCGTCAGGCCGTGCTTCGCCCGGCCTCCTGCCCGCCGCGCAGATGCGTGCATGTTGCATCGCACTTGCCGGTTCCGATCCCGCGTCTCATAACCATTCGACCATGAACTTCAACTCGCGCCTGTTCGACCGCATCAGAATCGGCCCTTCCGTAGCAGAAGAGGTCAAGGATTCCGGCGCGCCCTCATGTGACCATCCCGGCTGCAAGCGGCCCGGGGAATTCCGCGCGCCTCAGGGACGGGGCCGCGAGGGCAAATTCTTCCTGTTCTGCATGGAGCATGTGAAGGCCTACAACGCGACCTACAATTATTTCGCCGGTATGAACGACGAGGCGCTGGCCGAATACGCCAAGGATGCCGCGATCGGCCACCGGCCGACCTGGAAGCTCGGCGTCAACTCCAAGGCCGCGCGCATGGCCCAGCGCGGCCGCGTGGCGGGCGGCGGCGAACAGCCCGACGTCCAGGACGCCTTCAACATTTTCGGCAGCAGGCGCGCCCAGCAGGCGGCGCAGCCGGAGCCGCGCGTCGGCATCGTCGCGCGCAAGGCGCTCGAGGCGCTCGGCCTCGACGAGAATGCCGATCCCGTCGCGATCAAGGCCCGCTACAAGGAACTGGTGAAGCGCTTCCACCCCGATGCGAATGGCGGCGACCGTTCGCGCGAGGGCACGCTGCAGGAAATCCTGAAAGCCTATCAGCAGCTCAAGAGCACCGGCATGGTCTGAGCCGGCTATCGCCGGATTAGGCGTTGCTGAGTTGCGAGCGTTTGGCCCAGCCCGTCATCCGGCTCTCGACGACATCGACGATCGCCACCAGAAACACCCCGAGCACCGCCAGCACGAGTAGTGCCGCAAAGATCAGCGGCACGTTGAAATCGGCCGAGGCGCGGGTGATCAGATTGCCCAGCCCGAGATTGGAGGCGTTCTGTTCGCCGATCACCGAGCCGACATAGGCCAGCGTGATCGAGACCTTCAGCGCGCCGAACAGATAGGGCAGCGACCGCGGAATGCCGACCTTGGTCATGATATCGAGTCGGCTCGCGCCAAGCGCCTTGAGCACATCCTCGGTCTCCGGCTCGATCGTCGCAAGCCCCGTCGCGACATTGACCACGATCGGGAAGAACGAGATCACGAAGGCGGTCAGCACCGGCGGCAGCCAGCCGACGCCGAACCAGATCACCAGGATCGGCACCACCGCGACCTTCGGGATCGAGTTGAAACCGACCAGCAGCGGGCTCAGGCCCGCATAGATCAGCTTCGACGAACCGACGAGAAGCCCCAGCGCCAGTCCGAACACGATCGACAGCGCAAAGCCCAGCGAGGTCATCCAGAGCGTGTGGAAGGCGTTGGTGTAGAGCGGCTTCTGGTACTGCACCAGCGCGCCCCAGACCGCGGACGGCGGCGGCAGCACGAAGTTCGAGATCGACAACGCCCGGCAGGCGATCTCCCAAAGCGCGAAGAAGCCCAGCGTGAACAGATAGGGCGCGAGCCGGAGCCAGGTCGAGCGGGTCATGCCACCGCCCTCGCCTCGCGGATATGCCCGCGCAATTCGTGGACGATGGCTGCGAATTCCGGCGTGTAGGTGATGTCGAGATCGCGCGGGCGGGCAAAGCCGATCTCCCGCTCGGCGATGATCCGGCCGGGCCGAGCCGACATGCAGAACACCCGGTCGGCCAGGAACACCGCCTCGCGCAGGTCGTGCGTCACCAGGATCACCGTGACGCCGCGTTGGGCATGCAGGTCGCGGATCACGCACCAGAGTTCCTCGCGCGTGAAGGCATCGAGCGCCCCGAACGGCTCGTCCAGCATCAGGAGCTTCGGCTCATGGATCAGCGAGCGGCACAGCGAGGCGCGCTGCTGCATGCCGCCGGACAATTGCCAGGGAAATTTCGAGCCCATGCCCTTGAGGCCAACCGTCTCCAGCAGCATCTCGGCCCGCGCGACATATTCGGCCTTGTGGGCGCGCAGCCGCGAGCGATGGGGCTGCACGATCTCCAGCGGCAGCAGCAGGTTCTGCAGCGTCGTGCGCCAGGGCAGCATCACCGGGTTCTGGAAGGCCATGCCGGTGATCTTGATCGGCTCGACGACCTCGCGCCCGTCGACGATCACGGTGCCCGACTTCGCCCGCTGCAGCCCGGTCGCGAGCTTCATCAGGGTCGACTTGCCGCAGCCCGACGGACCGACGATCGCGACGAACTCACCGTCCTTGACCTTCAGTGACAGCCCTTCTACCGCCGGAGGGCCATCGCCGCCGCCATAGACATGCGTGACATCATGAAGTTCGACGAAGGCGGTCAAGGCAACCTTTCCACAAACAAAACGCCGTCATCCCGGGCTTCGCGCAGCGAAGTCCCGGGATCCATCGTAGAGCGCAGCACTCTTCGATGGATCCCGGATCTGCGCCGCTACGCGGCTTGTCCAGGATGACGTCCTGCAATCGGAGCTGAATGGCTCAGAAAACCCGCTCGGCAGAGGCCGGCAGGAACACGTCCGTAAAAGCGTCGCCAGCCTTGGCCTTGTCCTTGAAGCTGAAGGTCAGGCCGATCTGGTCGAGCGCGCGGTCCCAGCGCGCCTTGTCGATGCCACCGAAGCCGTTGGCCTTGACCCAGGGCGTCATGACGTTCTGCTCGAGCGTCATCTTGAGCCGCTCCAGCTCGACCTCGACCTTGGCGACGTCGTTGCGCTTGATCACGAGCTGGGCGCCGAGATCGGGATTGGCGACGGTATCCTTCACGCTTTTGGTGATGGCGCGCAGCAGGCCACGCACGGCCTCGGGCTTCTCGGCGGCGAATTTCGGCGAGACCATCACGACGTTGCCATACAATTCGACGCCGTAGTCCGACATCAGCATCAGGACGATGTCGTCAACCGGCACGCCGCGCGACTTCAGGTTGATGTAGGACGACGGTGCGAACCCGAACACGGCATCGACTTCGCCCGAGGCCAGCATCGGCTCGCGCACCGGGAAGCCGACATTCTCCAGCCGGATCTTGCTGTCGTCGAGCTTGTTGACGGCCTTGAAGATCGGCCATTGCGCGAAGGCGGCATCCGCGGCCGGCGCGCCGAACTTCCTGCCCTCGAGGCTTTTCACATCCGCCGTCACGCCGCGGCTCTTGCGGCCGACGATCGCGAAGGGCGGCCTGTCATAGACCATCATCACGGCCTTGAGGTCGATGCTGGGATTCTCGTCGCGGAAGCGGATCAGCGAGTTCACATCGCCGAAGCCGACATCATAGGTGCCCGAGGCGACGCGCGGGATCGCCTCACGCGAACCGTTGCCGGTGTCGATGGTGACGTCGAGCCCTTCAGCTTTGAAATAGCCCTTCTCGATCGCCATCAGGAACAGCGC
The DNA here is from genome assembly GCA_900470775.1 of Hyphomicrobiales bacterium. Classification (GTDB taxonomy): domain Bacteria; phylum Pseudomonadota; class Alphaproteobacteria; order Rhizobiales; family Beijerinckiaceae; genus Allobosea. The sequence continues at coordinate 46,922 of UCBZ01000010.1, forward strand.
AGCCGGCCCCTCGAAGCGCCAATCGAGCGTGAACCGCACCGGCGTCTGCGCCTGGGCCGGCTGCGCGCCGCACAGGCAGGCCGCGGCGAGCGCGGATGCCGCCGCAACGCTCAGGACCGCGCGCCGGGACAGGGACACGACAAAGGCAGGCAACACGCTGGACATCACTGGCTCCGGACGGACGGGACGAAAATCTCGAAAAACGCACGGCACCCCAGCAAGCACCATGCCGGGCAGCGTCATCTTTCAAGACTGGAGCAACGTCGCGACAGGTCAAGTCGAAAGCGGCACCTGAAAGCGGCGAACGCACAAAAGATCGGCAGCAAAGCCCTATAGCGGCAGCGCCCCGTCGGTCTTGACCTCCTCCATCACCGCATAGGTTCGGGTCTCGCGCACCGCTGGCAGCGCCAGCAGCACCTCGCCGAGGAAGCGCCGATAGGCGTTCATGTCGGCGACACGGGTCTTGACCAGATAGTCGAAGCCGCCCGCCACCATATGGCACTCCAGCACCTCCGGCGCACGCTTCACCGCCGCGGCGAAACGCTCGAACGCATCGGGCGTCGTCTTGTCGAGATAGACTTCGACGAAGACGAGCAGGTTGAGGCCGAGCTTGAGCGGATCGAGCGTCGCCCGGTAGCCCGTGATGTAGCCCTCGCGCGTCAGGCGCTTGAGTCGTTCGCTCACAGCCGTCGGCGACAGCCCGACCTTGTCGGCAAGCTCGACACCGGCGATCCGGCCGTCGGATTGCAACAAGGAGAGGATGCGGCGGTCGGTTCTGTCGAGCACGGGATCAATCGCTAAAACAATGCCATCTTCCCGCAGGATATAAAGCTATCGCACGCAATAGGCCAATTGATCCACGGCATTGAAAGCACGATGCTTCAGATCATCCCGCGACCGCCTTTCGGAGCTCTGTCATGGCCGCCCCCGCCTCGCCGCTGCCTGCCTTCAGAGCGCCCTTTGCCGAGGATGACGGCGCGATCGCGGAACGGCTGCTGGCCGGCGCCCGCCGGGAGCCGGCAGCGAAGGCGCGGATCGATGCGCGCGCGACCGAACTGATCGACGCCATCCGCACCCGCAAGGTCGGGCTCGGCGGCATCGAGGAATTGCTGCGGGAATACTCGCTCTCGACGCGCGAGGGGTTGGCCCTGATGGTACTGGCCGAAGCGCTGCTGCGCGTACCCGACGCCGCCACCGCCGACCGGCTGATCGAGGACAAACTCGGCCAGGGCGATTTCGCCCACCATGAATCGAAGTCTGACGCTTTCCTTGTTTCCGCCTCGGCCTGGGCCCTCGGCATCACCGCGCGCGTCATCCAGCCCGGCGAGACCCCGAGCAGCATCATTGGCGGGCTGGCCAAGCGCCTCGGTGTACCAACGGTGCGCACCGCCACGCGCCAGGCGATGCGCGTCATGGGCAACCATTTCGTGCTGGGCCAGACGATCGAGGAGGCGCTGAAGCGCGCCGGCTCGAAAAGCGGCAAGCTCTACCGCTACTCCTTCGACATGCTCGGCGAAGGCGCACGCACGCAAGGAGACGCCGACCGCTATTTTGCCTCCTATGCCGCCGCGATCGACGCCATCGGCCGCTCGGCCGGAAACGAGCCGTTGCCGAACCGGCCCGGCATCTCGGTCAAGCTTTCGGCGCTGCATCCGCGCTACGACGCGACCAATCATGAGCGCGTGCTGGCCGAACTCACGCCGAAAGTGATCAAGCTGGCGCAGCAGGCCAAGGGCTACGATCTCAACTTCACCATCGACGCCGAAGAGGCCGACCGGCTCGAACTCTCGCTCGACATCATCGACGCCGTCGTCGCCGATCCGTCGCTGGCGGATTGGGACGGCTTCGGGTTGGCGATCCAGGCCTATCAGAAGCGTGCCTCGGCCGTGATCGCCCATATCGGCGCGCTCGCGCAGGCCCATGGCCGGCGCATGATGGTCCGCCTCGTCAAGGGCGCCTATTGGGACACCGAGCTGAAGCGCGCCCAGGAGCGCGGCCTTGCCGACTATCCGGTCTTCACCCGCAAGGCGATGACCGACCTGAACTACGAGGCCTGCGCCGCCCAGCTTCTGGCCTTGCGCCCGCGCATCATTCCCCAATTCGCCACCCACAACGCCCAGACCGTCGCGACCGTCGCGGAGATGGCGGGAAGCTCGGAAGGCTTCGAATTCCAGCGCCTCCACGGCATGGGCGAAGCGCTCTACGAGAAGCTGCTGGCCAGCAACGAGGGCTTCGCCTGTCGCACCTATGCGCCGGTTGGTGGGCATCAGGATCTGCTCGCCTATCTCGTACGCCGCCTGCTCGAGAACGGCGCCAACTCGTCCTTCGTCAGCGTCTCCGGCGACCCCGACGTGCCCGTGGCGCAGCTTCTGGTGCCGCCCGCCGACCTCATCGGCAATGCCGGCGCCGCGCGCCATCGCCGCATCCCCTTGCCGGCCGATCTCTTCGGCCTGTCGCGAAAGAACTCAGCCGGCGTCGAGCTCGGCCATGCCGAAAGCCTCAATGCGCTTCTGGCTGAGATCAGCGCGGCCGCGGCCAAGCCCTTCCCCGAAGCCGGCCCGATCATCGACGGCAAGGCGACCGGCGGCACCGCGCGCGATGTCCGCTCGCCGATCGACAACAAGGTGATCGGCCGTGTCCGCGAGGGCGATGCCGCCCTGGCCGAGGCCGCGATGAAGGCGGCGAAGGTGGGCTTTGCCGGCTGGAATGCGACGCCAGCCCGGATCCGCGCCGCCGCCCTGCGCAAGGCCGCCGATCTGATGGAGAACAGGCGCGGCCTGCTGCTGGCGCTGCTCCAGGCCGAAGCCGGCAAGACACTCGACGACGCGATCTCGGAGGTGCGCGAGGCGGTCGATTTCTGCCGCTACTACGCTGCCGAGGCCGAGGCGAAGTTCGCCGTCCCGACCGCCCTGCCCGGCCCGACCGGCGAGGACAACCGCCTCGTCCTGCGCGGGCGCGGGCCGTTCCTCTGCATCGCGCCCTGGAACTTCCCGCTGGCGATCTTCTCAGGCCAGATCGCGGCCGCGCTCGTCGCCGGCAACAGCGTCGTCGCCAAGCCCGCCCCGCAGACCCCGCTGATCGCGGCCGAGACGATCCGGCTGCTGCATGAGGCCGGCGTGCCGGTCTCGGCCCTGCATCTCGTTCCGGGCGACGGCACGCTCGGCGCGGCGCTGGTCGCCCACAAGGACGTCGCCGGCGTCGCCTTCACCGGCTCGACCGCGACGGCGCGCGCGATCAACCGCGCTCTCGCCGCCAAGGACGGCCCGATCGTCCCCCTGATCGCCGAGACCGGGGGCCTCAACGCCATGATCGTGGATGCCACCGCGCTCGCCGAACAGGTAGCCGACGACGTGGTGATGTCGGCCTTCCGCTCGGCCGGGCAGCGCTGCTCCGCGCTGCGCCTGCTCGTCGTGCAGGAGGATGTCGCCGACAAGATGCTCGAGATGATCACCGGCGCCGCGCGCGAACTGAAGCTTGGCGATCCGCGCGCCATCGACACCCATATCGGCCCGGTCATCGACGCCGCCGCCAAGCATCGCCTCGACGGCCATGTCGAGGCGATGCGCAAGCTCGGCCGCCTCGCCTGGGCCGGCGAGACGCCCGCGCTCGGCGGCACCTTCGTCGCGCCGCATGTGGTCTCGCTCGGCAGCGTCGCCGAGCTCTCCCAGGAGCATTTCGGCCCGATCCTGCATGTCGTGCGCTGGAAATCCGGCCAGTTGGACAAGGTCATCCACGACATCGAGGCAACCGGCTACGGCCTGACGCTGGGCGTGCATTCGCGCATCGAAACGACGGTAGAGCAGGTCACGCGCGGGCTCTCGACCGGCAATATTTATGTCAACCGCAACATCATCGGAGCCGTCGTCGGCGTGCAGCCCTTCGGCGGCCACGGCCTCTCCGGCACCGGCCCCAAGGCTGGCGGCCCGAACTACCTGATGCGCTTCGCCACGGAGCAGACGGTGACAATCAACACGGCAGCAGCCGGCGGCAATGCCAGCCTGATCGCAATGGGGGAGTGAGAGACTTGGCGTCATGCTCGGGCTTGACCCGAGCATCTCGCAACGGGAAGACACTGGATTCCGAGATGGTCGGGTCAAGCCCGACCATGACGAGCCATGTGAATGACGCAAACAACTCTCCCCTACCGCCCCAACGTCGGCATCGCCCTGTTCAACGGGGACGGCCGCGTCTTCGCCGGCCGCTCGCACAGTGCCGGGCCGGAAATCGTCCTGCCCGGATTCGACTGGCAGATGCCGCAGGGCGGAATCGATGCGCATGAGGATATCGTAGCGGCCGCCTATCGCGAGCTCGCCGAGGAAACCGGCGTGACGAGCGCAACGTTCCTGGCCGCCACCGACGAATGGTGGGCTTACGACTTTCCGGCCTACGCCGGCCCACCGCACAGGCTGACCGCCTTCCGTGGCCAGCGCCAGCGCTGGGTCGCCCTCCGCTTCACCGGCAGCGAAACCGAATTCGACATCACCCGCCCGAACGGCGACGAGCCGGCCGAATTCTCCGAATGGGCCTGGCTGCCCCTGGCCGAGATGCCCTTGCGCATCGTGCCGTTCAAGCGCCCGGTCTATGAGCGCGTCGTACAGGCCTTCTTACGCTTCGCTCAGCCCGTTATCCCGACAACCTGACCGCCCCTGGAGACTGCATGAGCCTCGTCAGCTTCGATCATTGCGTCATTCACGTCTCGGACTGGGAACGCTCGAACGCCTTCTACCGCGACGTGATCGGCGCCGAGATCCTGCCGAATGGTGCAGGATACGTCTATCGCATCGGCTCCGCGCAATTGAACTGCCATGGGCCGGGTCTGAAACCCGTCCCAGTCGCGCGCCGGCCCGTGCCGCCCGGCGGCAGCGACCTCTGCTTCACCTGGGAGGGACCGATTGCAGGCGCCATCGCACATCTGGAGGCGCGGAAGGTCGCGATCGAACTTGGTCCGGTCCCGCGCTTCGGCCGTGGCGGCTTGGGAACAAGCGTCTATTTCCGCGACCCTGACGGCTCGCTGCTGGAATTCATCAGCTACGCATGAAAAAGGCCGCTTGCGCGGCCTTTAAAGTTGGAAGGAGCGTGGCGGCTCAGGCCGCCTTGCGCTGCTCGAAGACGTGCTTGAACTCGCGCAGCTGCACGAGCGTGTCGTGCAGGCGCTTCTGCTCGTCCTCGTCATGCGAGCCGGCAAGCTTGGTCTCGGCGGTCAGGATTTCCTGATCGAGCACAGCGGCGTTCACGTCCTCGAGGAAGCGGCCCTGCTCGGCCAGGATCGTCGTCGCCCCATGGTTGACCTCGACGAGGCCGCCATTGACGAAGAATTCCTTGCCGTTTTGGTCCGTCGTCTGGACGAAGACGATGCCCGCCTTCAGCGTCGCGACCAGGGGCGCATGCCCGGCCAGCACCGTCATCTCGCCCTCGGTCGAGGGGATGATGACACTGACGACATCACCCGAGAACAGGATACGCTCGGGCGAGACGAGTTCGAACTTGAATGTGGCCATCGGTACTCTCTCCCGGGCTCGTCATGGTCGGGCTCGACCCGACCATCTCGAAAACCAGTGTGCTCTCGTCCAGAGATTCTCGGGTCAAGCCCGAGAATAACGCTGCTTACGCCGCTTCGGCAGCCAGACGCTGGGCCTTTTCGATGGCTTCGTCGATCGAGCCGACCATGTAGAAGGCCGCCTCCGGCAGGTGATCATACTTGCCTTCGACCAGGCCCTTGAAGCCCTTGATGGTGTCTTCCAGCGCGACGAGCTTGCCCGGCGAACCCGTGAAGATTTCGGCGACGAAGAAGGGCTGCGACAGGAAGCGTTCGATCTTGCGGGCGCGGGCGACCGAGATCTTGTCCTCTTCCGAGAGCTCGTCCATGCCCAGGATCGCGATGATGTCCTGCAGCGCCTTGTAGCGCTGGAGGATCTGCTGGACCTGGCGGGCGATATTGTAGTGCTCCTCGCCGACGATCGCGGCAGACAGCATGCGCGAGGTCGAGTCGAGCGGATCGACCGCCGGATAGATGCCCTTTTCCGCGATCGAGCGCGACAGCACGGTCGTGGCGTCAAGATGGGCGAAGGAGGCCGCAGGCGCCGGGTCGGTCAGGTCGTCGGCGGGAACGTAGATCGCCTGCACCGAGGTGATCGAGCCCTTGTTGGTGGTGGTGATGCGCTCCTGCAGGTTGCCCATGTCGGTCGCCAGCGTCGGCTGGTAACCCACCGCCGACGGGATGCGGCCGAGCAGCGCCGACACTTCAGAGCCGGCCTGCGTGAAGCGGAAGATGTTGTCGACGAAGAACAGCACGTCCTGGCCCTTGTCGCGGAAGTCTTCCGCAACGGTGAGGCCCGACAGGGCGACGCGCATGCGGGCGCCCGGGGGCTCGTTCATCTGGCCGTAAACCAGGGCGCACTTGGAGCCTTCGCCGCCGCCCTTCTTGTTCACGCCGGACTCGATCATCTCGTGATAGAGGTCGTTGCCTTCGCGGGTGCGCTCGCCGACGCCGGCGAACACCGAGTAACCGCCATGCGCCTTCGCGACGTTGTTGATCAGCTCCATGATCAGCACGGTCTTGCCGACGCCGGCGCCGCCGAACAGGCCGATCTTGCCGCCCTTGGCGTAAGGCGCGAGCAGGTCGACGACCTTGATGCCGGTGACCAGGATCTGCGCATCGGTGGCCTGATCGGCATAGGACGGAGCCGGCTGGTGGATGCCGCGGCGGGCGCTGGTCAGGATCGGCCCGGCCTCATCGACCGGCTCGCCGATGACGTTCATGATGCGGCCGAGGCACTCGTCACCGACCGGAACCATGATCGGGGAGCCGGTGTCGGTGACCGACTGGCCGCGGACCAGACCTTCGGAGGAGTCCATCGCGATCGTGCGGACCGTGTTCTCGCCGAGATGCTGGGCGACTTCGAGCACCAGCCGGTTGCCGAGATTGTCGGTCTCCAGCGCGTTCAGAATCTCCGGCAGCTCACCGTCGAACTGGACGTCGACGACGGCGCCGATGACCTGCACGATGCGGCCGGTGCCGGTGTTGGCGGGCTTCTCGGTGGCGACGGTCTTCTTGGTAGCGGCTTTGGCCATGGTTTCGAACCTCGGGTACAGCGTGTCGGGTGGCCGGCATGCCGGCCTAATTGCTAGACGTTTAGAGCGCTTCCGCGCCGGAAATGATCTCGATCAGTTCCTTGGTGATCATCGCCTGGCGCGAGCGGTTGTAGAGCTGCGTCTGCTTCTTGATCATTTCGCCGGCATTGCGCGTGGCGGAATCCATCGCCGACATGCGCGCGCCCTGCTCGGAAGCGGCGTTCTCGAGGATCGCCCGCAGCACCTGAACCGTCAGGTTGCGCGGCAGCAGCGTCTCGAGGATTTCGCTCTCGTCGGGCTCGTAATCATAGACCGCGTCGGTCTTGGGCGCATCCGTCGGAATCTCGGCGGGAATGATGCGCTGCGCCGTCGGGATCTGCGAGATCACCGATTTGAACTTCGAGAAAAACAGCGTCGCGACGTCGAACTCGCCCGCGGCGAAGCGCGCCAGGATGTTCTGGGCGATACCCTCGGCATTGACATAGCCGACCTGCTTGAAAGCGCGCAGATCGATCACTTCGAGAATATCCTTCTCGAACTGGCGCTTCAGGATGTCGTAGCCCTTCTTGCCGACGCAGATGATCTTGACCGTCTTGTTCTCGGCCTTGAGCGCGTTCGCCTTGTCGCGGGCGAGCCTGGCGATCGAGGAGTTGAACGCGCCGCACAGGCCGCGCTCGGCCGTGCAGACCACGAGCAGATGCACCTTGTCGGAGCCCGTGCCGCTGATCAGGCGCGGCGCGCTCGAACCGGTGACGCCCGACGCCAGATTGGCCAGCACCGTCTCCATGCGCTCGGCATAGGGGCGCGCCGCTTCTGCCGCCGCCTGCGCCCGGCGCAGCTTGGCAGCCGCGACCATCTGCATGGCCTTGGTGATCTTCTGCGTCGCCTTCACGGAAGCGATGCGGTTTCGTAGGTCCTTCAATGAAGGCATAGGCTTTTTCTCACCCCGTCATGCTCGGGCTTGTCCCGGGCATCCACGTCTTCACCCACCTGATCCCGCCTGCGCGCTGCCCGAACGAGGCAAGGCGTGGATGGTCGGCACGAGGCCGACCATGACGGGAAGCCTTAAGAGAACGACTTCGCGTAATCCGTGACCAGTTCCTTCAGCTTCGCGGCGTTCGCGTCCGAAAGATCCTTGGTCTTGCCGATCTCGTTGAGCAGGTCGACATGCTTGCCGCGCACCAGCGCCAGCAGGCCGTCCTCGAAGGCGCGGACCTTGTTGACCGGCAGCGGGTCGAGATAGCCGTTGACGCCGGCATAGATCACGACCGTCTGCTCTTCCATCTTCAGCGGCGAGAATTGCGCCTGCTTGAGGAGCTCGGTCAAGCGGGCGCCGCGGTTGAGCAGACGCTGCGTCACCGCGTCGAGGTCCGAGCCGAACTGGGCGAAGGCCGCCATCTCGCGATACTGGGCGAGCTCGCCCTTGATCTTGCCGGCAACCTTCTTGGTCGCTTTGGTCTGCGCGGCCGAGCCGACGCGCGACACCGAAAGGCCGACGTTCACCGCCGGGCGGATGCCCTGGTAGAACAGGTCGGTCTCCAGGAAGATCTGGCCGTCGGTGATCGAGATCACGTTGGTCGGGATATAGGCCGAGACGTCGTTGGCCTGGGTCTCGATGACCGGCAGCGCCGTCAGCGAGCCGTTGCCGGCCTCGTCGCCCATCTTGGCGGCGCGCTCGAGCAGGCGGGAGTGGAGATAGAACACGTCGCCGGGATAGGCTTCGCGGCCCGGCGGGCGGCGCAGCAGCAGCGACATCTGGCGATAGGCGACGGCCTGCTTCGACAGGTCGTCATAGATGATGACGGCGTGCATGCCGTTGTCACGGAAATACTCGCCCATGGCGCAACCGGCGAAGGGCGCCAGGAACTGCATCGGGGCGGCGTCGGACGCGGTCGCGGCGACGACGATCGAGTATTCCAGCGCGCCGCGCTCTTCGAGCACCTTCACGAACTGGGCGACGGTCGAACGCTTCTGGCCGATCGCGACATAGACGCAATACAGCTTCTGGTTCTCGTCGGTGCCGTCGTTATTGGCCTTCTGATTCAGGATCGTGTCGAGCGCCACGGCGGTCTTGCCGGTCTGGCGGTCGCCGATGATCAGCTCGCGCTGGCCGCGGCCGATCGGGATCAGGGCGTCGATCGCCTTGAGGCCGGTCGCCATCGGCTCATGCACTGACTTGCGCGGGATGATGCCGGGCGCCTTGACGTCGACGCGCGAGCGCTGCTTGGCCTTGATCGGACCCTTACCGTCGATCGGGTTGCCGAGCGCGTCGACGACGCGGCCGAGCAGTTCCTTGCCGACCGGCACGTCGACGATGGCGCCGGTGCGCTTGACCGTCTGGCCTTCCTTGATCTCGCGGTCGGAACCGAAGATCACGACGCCGACATTGTCGCTCTCGAGGTTGAGCGCCATGCCGCGCACGCCGCTCTCGAACTCGACCATCTCGCCGGCCTGGACCTTGTCGAGGCCGTAGACGCGGGCGATGCCGTCGCCGACGGAGAGAACCTGGCCGACCTCGGTGACGGAGGCTTCGGACCCAAAGTTCGAAATCTGGGCCTTCAGGATCGCGGAGATTTCAGCGGGGCGGATTTCCATCAGCCGACCTCTTTCATGGCAAGACGAATTGAATTGAGCTTGGTTTTCAGCGACGCGTCGACCATGCGGGAGCCCATCTTGACGACGAGCCCGCCGATCAGAGACGGATCGACCTTGATCGCGACATCGACGGCCTTGCCCGCGACAGCGGCGAGCGCCGCGCGGATTTCCTCGACACGCTTCGGCGCGGGCGCCTCGGCGAGCGTAACCTCGGCGCTAACGATGCCCTTGGCATCGGCGACGAGCGCCTTGTAGCCGGCGATCATGCCCGGCAGCGCGAACAGGCGGCGCTTGGTGGCGACGAGGCCGATGAAGTTGGCGGCGATGCCGGAAATCTTGGCGGAGGCCAGAACCGCCTTGATCGCAGCGGTCTGCTCCTCGGCGGAGAAGGCCGGGCTGCCGACCAGACGGCGCAGATCCTCGCTCTCGGCGAGCATCGCGGAAAAGCTGTCGAGATCGGTGGAGACGGCGTCGATGGCGTTGGCCTCTTCGGCCAGTTCAAAAAGGGCCGTGGCGTAGCGACCGGCCACGCCCGAAACCAGTGATCCTTGCGATCCGCCTTCAGCCACGCGTCAAATCTCTCGTTTCAAAGGACTGCACCCGGCGACCCTCTGACGAAGGTGGAGTGCGATGTCCCTGCGCTGCGATGTATCACGGACGAGAACCCGGCAAGACGGCTTCGCGACCTAAATGTGGCGGTGCACTAGCATGTGGTTTTAGGGTGCGCAATCCGTTGATGCCGATCGAAGGCGCGGTTTTGCCTGTCCTTTCAGTCTTTCAAAGGAAGCTGGCGGCTCAAAGAAAACTCTGCGGGTCGACATCGACCGCGACCCTGACCGAGCCCTTGGGCTTGCCACCGCGCTTGAGCCAGGCGCGCAGGTAATCCTGCAGGTTCACCTCCCGGTCGGTTTTCACGATCAGCCGCATGCGATGGCGCCCGCGCAGCACGGCCAAAGGCGCTTCCGCCGGGCCCAGAACCGTAACGCCGTCGGGCGCTTCCGCACAGCGCGCCAGCGCTCGGGCATGACCTTCGGCCTCGGCCTGGCTGCTGGCGGAGATGATCAACCCGGCGAGCCGGCCGAAGGGCGGCAGCCCGGCAGCCTCCCGCGACGCCGCCTCTGCGGCATAAAACCGCTCCGGGTCGCCCGAGACCAGCGCCTTCAGCACGGGGTGCGTCGGATCATGCGTCTGCAGCAGCGCCCGGCCCGGCTTCTCGCCGCGCCCGGCCCGGCCGGTGACCTGCCGCAGCACCTGGAAGGTGCGTTCGGCCGCGCGCGGATCGCCCGAGGTCAGGCCGAGATCGGCGTCGATCACCCCGACCAGCGTCATGCCCGGGAAATTATGTCCCTTGGCGACGAGTTGCGTGCCGATGACGATGTCGAACTCGCCTGAGGCCACCGCCATCAGCTCGGTCTTCAGCCGCTCCGTGCCGCCGGGAAAGTCGCTCGACAGCACGATGCCGCGGGCCTGCGGGAACAGCGTCGCGACCTCCTCCGCCAGCCGCTCGACGCCGGGTCCGCAAGCAGTCAGGCTCTCCTGCGCATGGCATTGCGGGCATTCATGCGGCCGGCGTTCGACATGGCCGCAATGATGGCAGACCAGCGCGCGCCGGAAGCGATGGTCGACCAGCCAGGCCGAACAGTTGGGACATTGGAAGCGATGCCCGCAGTCTCGACAGAGTGTCAAAGGCGCATAACCGCGCCGGTTCAGGAACAGCAGCGACTGCTCGCCGGCTTCGAGATTGACCGCGATCGCCTTGGCCAGCGTGTCGGAAATCCAGCGTCCGCGGGGCGGCTTGTCCTGCCTGAGATCGACGAGGCCGAGCGTTGGCAGGCTGCGGCCACCGAAACGCTCGGGCAGTTTGAGATGGGCGTAGCGCCCGCGCTCGGCATTGACCCGGGTCTCCAGCGAGGGCGTCGCCGAGGTCAGAATGACCGGCGCGTTCTCGATCCGGCCGCGCACCACCGCCATGTCGCGGGCGTGATAGGCGACGCCGTCCTCCTGCTTGTAGGCCGCCTCATGCTCCTCATCGACGACGATGAGGCCGAGATTCTTGTAAGGCAGGAACAGCGCCGAGCGCGCGCCGGCCACCACCCTGGCCTCGCCGCTGGCGATCGCGGCCTGCAGCCGCTCGCGCTTGCGGCCCGTCACCGCCGAATGCCACAGCCCCGGCTGCACGCCGAAGCGCGCCTCGAAACGGTCGATGAACTGCGCGGTCAGCGCGATCTCCGGCATCAGGATCAGGCTCTGGCGCCCGAGCCGGATCGCCTCCGCCACCGCCTCGAAATAGACCTCGGTCTTGCCGGAACCGGTGACGCCCTCGAGCAGCGTCACGCCATAGGCCGCGGCCCTCACCGAAGCGACGAGCGCTGCCGCGGCAGCCGCCTGATCATCCGACAGTGCCGGCTGTGCGTGATCCGGATCGGGCAAGGCCGCCACCGCTTCGCGCGGCAGCGGCTCGACGGCGAAGGTGCCGGCATCGACGAGCGAATCGATCACCGCCGCGCTGACCGAGGCCGCCTCGGCGAGCGCGCTCTTGGCGGTCAGCAATCCGCCCTCGGCCGCCGCGATGGCCCGCGCCCGCGCCGGTGTCATCCGTGCAGGCGGCGCGCCGACCAGCCTGACGCCAAGCTTGGGCCGCTCGGGCGTATCGTCCGGCTGACGCCTCAGCACGAGGCCCAGCACCGAGCCCTTCGGCGCCAGCGTGTACCAGGCCACCCAATCGACCAGCTTCATCAGCGCCGCGTCGAGCGGCGGCATGTCGAGCTTGCCAGTGACCTTCTTCAGATTGCCGCCACGCCCGGAGCCGATCTCCCAGACGACGCCGACCGTCTCGCGCGGGCCAAGCGGCACCTGCACGATATCGCCCGGCTTGAGCACGAGCCCGGGCGGCACCGCATAGCTATAGGCCTGGTCGAGCCCGAGCGGGATCAGCACATCGACCGTGTGGCCCTGGCCAGCGCTGTTCCGCACTTCGCTCGTCACTCGTGATCTTCCCTCGCCAGCGAGCCGCCACGATCCACTTCTCGCGACAAGAGCGGCAACGAACCGCACTTAACCAAACATCAAACCGCGTCGCCTAGCATGACTTTTGCGCGCGGAGAGCAGTCATGGCAGCGGAACGACAGTTGACCCTCGACGGAATCAGAGGGCTCGCCGCCAGCGCCGTTCTCGTATCGCATTATCTCGCGGAGATTCCAGACGGCATCCAAGCCTTCTCCTTTGGCGCGATCGCGGTCGATGCCTTCTTCGTCCTGTCGGGCTTCCTGATCGGCCGCTTGATCCTGACGCGCCGGGAGGCACCGAATTTCTTCAAGACGTTCTATATCCGCCGGCTACTGCGCACCGTTCCCTCCTATCTGATCGTCGTGCTCTTCGTCCTGGCGCTCGCCGCCCTGTTGCCGGAATGGGCCGGCGATGCCGGCGGAGTTCCGGCATGGAGCTACCTCTCCTTCACGCAGAACTTCTTCTTCGCGCTGCGGCAGAGCACCGGGCTGCACTGGCTCTCTCCGACATGGACACTGGCCGTCGAGGAGCAGTTCTATCTCTTCGCACCCGCGGCGCTGGTGTTCACTCCCCGACGTTTCGTGGTTCCCGTCGCAAGCATGGTCTTTGCTGCCGCGCTGTTCTACCGGATCCAGATGAATGCGTCGGGAGCAGACCCTCTCGAGTTTTTGCCCCTGCTTCTCGCACGAGCGGATACGCTGGCAGCCGGCATCATCGCGAGCGCTCTTTGGTTCAAGATCGCCGGTACCAAGCGCTATGACCGCACTCTGGAGGCGACGCCGCTCGTCTGTCTCGTCGCCGTCCTCGGCTATGCCGTCTTCGCAACGAACACCGACTGGCAGGCCACGTTGTCGCACAGCGTGTTCGGCATTGCCGCAGCGGCCTTCATCCTGCGCGCGGCGGTATCGCCGAGCGCAGTGCCCTGGCTCGAGGCGCGCTGGCTGCGCTTCATGGGCGACAACTCCTATTCGATCTATCTCATTCACATACCGGTCGCCGGCGTCATCCATCATCTGATGACGGGCGCGGAGCCCGGGATCTCGACACCGCTACAATGGGCTGCGACGATTCTGGCGACGGTCGCGACGATCCTGCTGGGCCGTGGTCTCACGCGCCTCGTCGAGGAACCGCTCACGGCTTTCGGGCGAAGCTTTTCCTGGACGAAAGTCGAGGCGCAGCCGGCCGGAACCCTGTGAGCGGCGGCCGGATGAAGGTTTCCCGAAAGACGTCGAAGAGAGCGACCACTGCCTGCCTTGCCCCGGGCCCGATGGTATGATGTCTGCCGCACGACCAATCCGCCCGGCAAACAGAGCCATGACGCGCATGTTCCTTCACCTGGCCAGCCTCGGCCTTGCGGCCAGCCTCGTCGGCACCACGGCCGGGCCAAGCCTCGCACAGGCGCCCGCCCCGCCTGAGAACTGGCCCGCGATCAAATGCGAGCGCTACACCAAGTCTTATGCCGAGGCGCTGGCCCGTTTCGGGCGCAAGGGGCTCGGCCAGCCCTTCCTCGACAGCCACGAGGCCTTCCTGGCATCGGGCTGCAGCATCAAGGGCGAGGTTTGCCCGCGCAGCACCGAAGAACTGAATCTCGCCAATGTCATGGTCATCATGGGCATGAACCAGGGCATGGCCAGCACCTTCATGCCCTTCGCCTGCCCAAAGACGTAGCGGCCGATTGCCTCAGCAGGCGCCGATTCGCTCGGCGTTAAGGCGCACCCGTCATGCTCGCCCGTGTGGCGAGCATCCACGTCTTTGGCGTAGCGCTCGACGGAGGAAGACGTGGATGGCCGGGACGAGCCCGACCATGACGGGGATGGCGCGACGTGACCGATTTCGACAGCCTGATCCGCGACTGGCTTGGCCATCTCGCCCATGAGCGCCGGCTCTCGCCCAAGACGCTCGAAGCCTATGGCCGTGACATCAGGCAGTTCGCCGTCTTCATCACCGAGCATCTCGGCGGAGAACCCGCACTTGCCGACATCGCCGCGCTGAAACCGGCGGACCTGCGCGCCTTTCTCGGCCGGCGCCGCCGCGACGGCGTCGGCAACCGCACGCTGATGCGACAGCTCGCCGCTTTGCGCTCGCTCGCCCGCTTCGGCGAACGCAGCGGCAAGCTCAAGGCCGCCGCCTTTGCGGCGACGCGCGGCCCGCGCATCGGAAAATCCCTGCCGCGCCCGCTCGAAGCCAGCGCGGCCAAAGCCGTGACGCAGGCCGACACCCGTGCCGGCGAGGATCGCGAACAATGGATCCTCGCCCGCGACGCCGCCGTGCTGGCGCTGCTCTATGGCTGCGGCCTGCGCATCTCCGAGGCCCTTTCGCTGACCCGCGCCCAGGCCCCCTTCAGCGCGGGCGATACGCTCACCGTCCTGGGCAAGGGCAGCAAGACCCGCATGGTCCCGGTGCTGCCCGTCGTCGTCACCGCGATCGCCGAGTACATCGCGCTCTGCCCCTGGCGGCTGCCGCCGGACGGGCCGCTCTTCCTCGGCGCCAAGGGCGGCCCCTTGTCGCCGCGCATCATCCAGCTTGCGGTCGAAGGCCTGCGCGGCGCGCTCGGCCTGCCATCCTCGGCGACCCCGCATTCGCTGCGCCACTCCTTCGCCACCCATCTGCTCGGACGCGGCGGCGAACTGCGCGCCATCCAGGAGCTGCTCGGCCACGCCTCGCTCTCGACAACGCAGATCTACACGCGGATCGATTCGACGCGGCTGATGTCGGCTTACGACGCCGCTCATCCGCGCGCCGGGCGCTGACCCCACTGGCCTCCGGATCGCGGCAGAAAGCCGTATGATGCCGCAGAGGAATAGCGTACAGCCCGGCTCCCATCGCACGGAGCCGCGTGATTCATGACGACCGAAACCGAAGCCCCGCAGAGCGGCAACAAGCGCGTCGCGCTGCTCATCGCGATCCTCGCGCTGATGCTCGCCTTCTCCGAGATCGGCGGCAAGAACGCCGAGCAGGATGCACTGGCGAAGAATGTCGAGGCCTCGAATCTCTGGGCCTTCTTCCAGGCCAAGACGATTCGCGGCACCACCTTGCGCACCGCGGCCGAAGCCATGGAGGTCGATCTCGCCGGAGCCACCGACCCCACCAGCCGCGAGCGGCTGCAGAAGCGCATCGATGGCTGGAAGGCGACGATCGCCCGCTACGATTCCGAGCCGGAGACCAATGAGGGCCGCAAGGAGCTGATGGCCCGCGCCAAGGCGGCGGAAGCCCAGCGCGACATCTCCAGCGCCCGCGACGACAAATACGACATCGTCTCCGGCCTGCTGCAGATCGCGATCGTGATCTCCTCGGCCGCGATCATCACCGGCATCGGCCTGCTCGCCTGGACCGGCGGGGCGCTCGGCCTGGCCGCTTTGGCCCTGATGTTCGTCGCGCAACTGGCA
This sequence comes from Hyphomicrobiales bacterium, assembly GCA_900470775.1. GTDB lineage: Bacteria > Pseudomonadota > Alphaproteobacteria > Rhizobiales > Beijerinckiaceae > Allobosea. The sequence continues at coordinate 62,980 of UCBZ01000010.1, forward strand.
CCGACGGCCCTGTTCTGACTTTGGCTCCGGCTACAATGATTCCCTCGCCGTCATTCCGGGCAAGCGGAGCGCAGACCCGGAATCCATCGTAAGGCGCGACGGTGCCCTATGATGGATTCCGGAGCTGCGCCGCTTCGCGGCTTGTCCGGAATGACGGCGTTGGACGCCGGCGTACTATCCGGCGGCGAAGGCTCTCGAATCGGATCAGGCCCTAAACCCTCGGCCACGGCACCTCGCCGCCGCGCAGCACCTCCCACGCCCGCGCCATCCGCAGCACGCCGAGATCGTCGAAGCGTCGGCCGGTGATCTGAAGGCCGATCGGCAACCCGCCCGTCGTCAGCCCGGCATGGACCGAGATCGAGGGCTGGTCCGACATGTTGGCGGGCAGCGTGAAGACGATATGCTCGAAGGGCTGGCGCGGATCGTCCAGCGGCGAGGCGTAATCGGCCGGAAAGCTCGGCACGGGCGCGACCGGCGACAGCACGAAATCGAAGGGCGCGCTCTGCTTGAGCGCCGCGTCCTTGATCGCCAGCATCTGGCTCATGCCGTGATAAACCCGCAGGCCCGACAGCGACTCGCCGACATTCGCCCATGCGAAGATATAGGACAGCACCTTGCCCTGCTTTTCCGTCGACAGCGCACCGATCTCGGCCCAGGCGCGCTGGCGCCAGAAATCGTCGAGCCCGTCGAGCATCTCCCGCGTCATGAAGGCCGGCGCCTCCTCGACGATCGCGCCTGCCGCCGAGAAGGCCCTGGCCGCCGCCTCGATCGCAGCCTTGGTCTCGGGCTCGACGGGAATGCCGATGCCGGGATCGAGCTGCAAGCCGATCCGCACGCCGGTCAGGTCGATGTCGAGCGACAGCCAGTCGATCTGCTGCGGCGGCAGGCTCATGCCGTCGCGGGCGTCGGGCTTCGAGAGTTCGCGCATCATCAGCGCTGCATCCGCCACCGTGCGGGTCATCGGCCCCGCGACACGGCCATAATAGGTCGGATCGATCGGCACCCGGCCGAAGCTCGGCTTCAGGCCGACCAGCCCGCACCAGCCCGCCGGCAGACGAACCGAGCCGCCGATATCGGTGCCGACATGCAAAGGCCCGTAGCCGGCGGCCCCTGCCGCGCCGGCACCCGCCGAGGAACCGCCCGGATTCTTCGTCAGGTCCCAGGGATTGCGCGCCAGCTCGTGGAAGCTCGACACGCCCGAGGAAAGCATGCCGTAATCGGGCATCGTCGTCTTTGCGAGCAGGACGAAGCCGGCTTCGCGCAGCCGCGCTGCCACGGGCGCATCCTCCGCCATCGGCACGAGATCGCGCGCCGCGGTGCCGACCGGCATCGGCGTGCCCTTCGTCGCGATGTTCTCCTTGATCGTGCCGGGCACGCCGTCGAGCGGCAGCGCCTCGCCCTTCATCCAGCGCGCCTCGGAGGCTTTCGCCGCGGCCCGGGCGGCCTCCGGCTGATAGGCGTAGAGCGCCTTGATCTTCGGCTCGCAGAGCTCGATCCGGGCGATCACCGCCTCCGTGACCTCGACCGGCGAGAGCGCTTTCGAACGATAGGCGTCGAGCAGTTCGACGGCACTGAGATCGGCGGGATCGGGCATCGGCAATCGTCCTCGTCAGGCATGGCACAGCGTGGCACTGATCCATGCCACGACTGATCTGAAAACGGCATGGCCGTGCGGCGCAACCCGCACCGGCTTCCACCGCACCGCCAGGCCAAGCAAGCGCCGCGCCGAAGCGCAGGTCTCGGGCGAAATGCCTCAGACGAAATAGTCGGGATATTGCTCCTGCAGCCGCAGCAGATCGGGCAGCAGCGTGCCGAGATGCTTGCGCATCGCGACTTCGGCCGCCGGCCCGTCATGCCGCCGAACCGCGTCGACGATCGACAGATGCTCGCGGATCACCATCGCCATCCGCCCGGGCACCGGCAGCGTCATGCGCCGGCAACGGTCGATCTGGCTCTTGGCGGCATGGGCGATCTTCCAGATGCCGGGATAGCCGGCGATCATCGCGAGGTTCTCGTGGAAGGCTTCGTCGGCGAGGTGGAAGCCTTCCTGGTCTCCCGCCTCCAGCGCCTCGTGCTGGCGCGCGACCGTGGCGTCGAGCTTCGCGATCGCCTGCTCCGTGCCGATCCGTGCGACGAGCTCGACCGTCGCGCATTCCAGCGCCTGCCGGATGAACACGGCCTCGGGGATCGCCTCGGTCGGGATCCGCGCGACGAAGGTGCCGGCCTGCGGGAATATCTCGACGAGCCCTTCCTCCTTCAGCCGGATCAGGGCCTCGCGCACCGGCGTGCGGCTGGTGCCGAACCGCGCCGTCAGCTCCTTCTCGACCAGCGCGGCACCGGGCGTGATCTCCATCGCCAGGATGGCGCGCCTCAGCTCGTCCTGCACCATGGAGGCCGCGGTCGAGCGGCCGGCCGGCACGCCGCCCAGTGGCTGGCGGCGACGCTCGCGGCGCGGGCCGTCGCCATTGGCATCCTGGCTCTCCTGGGGGGTCGTGATCTGCGACATCGCCTCGCCTTGTTCCCGCCCCCGCACCTTTTTCACCAAGCCGGAAAGCTGCCTGGTGAGCCGGCGTCTGCGCCCTTTTGCGAATAGCATGGGCTTGTTTGACATACTAGTATATTAGTATATTGACCCCGCAACCTGGCGGCGACTATGGTCCGCCGGCGGCTGCCGAGAGCTTGTCGCAGAGCCTTCCAAAAGCCTTTCAAAGAGTGCCGGTCCGATGTTGCTTCACGACGATCGCCTGTTTCCCGCCGACCCTGTGACGCGCGGCATCGCACGCCGGCTCTACGCCACGATTCGCGACCTGCCGATCATCTCGCCGCATGGCCACACCGATCCGCGCTGGTTCGCCGAGGACCAGGCCTTTTCCGATCCCGCGACGCTGCTGGTCAAGCCGGACCACTATATCTTCCGGATGCTCTATTCGCAGGGCGTGCGGCTCGAACAGCTCGGCATTCCCCGCAAGAACGACGCCCCGGTCGAGACCGATCCCCGCGCTGTCTGGAGCCTCTTCGCCAAGTATTGGTACCTGTTCCGCGGCACGCCGACCCGGCTCTGGTTCGAGCACGCGCTGTCGAACGTCTTCGGCATCAACGAGCGCCTCTCGCCGCAGAATGCCGACAAGATCTATGACCGCATCGCCGAGAAGCTGGAGCAGCCGGAGTTGCGCCCGCGCGCCCTGTTCGAACGCTTCAGGATCGAGGCGATCTCGACCACGGAGGGCGCGCTCGACGACCTGAAGTGGCACGACATGATCAAGGCCTCGGGCTGGACCGGCAAGGTCGTGACCGCCTACCGGCCCGATAGCGTCGTCGATCCCGAATTCGAGGGCTTCGCCGCCAATCTCGAGCAGTTCGGCGAACTCACCGGCGAGGATGTCGCGAGCTGGACCGGCTATCTCGCCGCGCACCGCCAGCGTCGTGACTACTTCCGTCAGCGCGGCGCGACCTCCTCGGACCACGGCCACGCCACGGCCCGCACCGCCAACCTCTCGAAGGCAGAGGCAGAAAAGCTTTTCGCCAAGGTGCTCAAGGGCAAGGTCTCGGCCGAGGAAGCCGATCTCTTCCGCGGCCAGATGCTGACCGAGATGGCGAAGATGAGCCTCGATGACGGGCTCGTCCTGCAGATCCATCCCGGCTCCTCGCGCAACCACAACGCCTCGCTGTTCGAGCATTTCGGCCGCGACATGGGCGCCGACATTCCGCGCCAGACCGATTACGTCACGGCGCTGAAGCCGCTGCTCGACGCCGTAGGCAACGAGCCGAACCTGACCGTCATCGCCTTCACCCTCGACGAGACCAGCTATTCGCGCGAGCTCGCGCCGCTGGCAGGCCACTACCCTGCCCTGAAGCTCGGACCCGGCTGGTGGTTCCTCGACGCGCCGGAGGCGATGCTGCGCTTCCGCGAGCTGACCACCGAGACCGCCGGCTTCTACAACACCGTCGGCTTCAACGACGACACCCGCGCCTATCTCTCGATCCCCGCGCGCCACGACGTCGCCCGCCGCTGCGACTGCACCTACCTCGCCAAGCTCGTCGCCGAACACCGGCTCGACGAGGACGAGGCTGCGGAAGTCGCCCATGACCTCGCCTATCGACTGGCCAAGGAGGCCTATCGCCTGTGACCGGCACCAAGATGATCGACGAACGCCAGGCTTCGCACCCGCGCGACGTCAAGGGCTACGACACCGACACGCTGCGCGCGGACTTCCTGATCGAGCGCATCTTCGTGCCCGGCGAGGTCACGCTGACCTACAGCCATTACGACCGCATGATCGTCGGCGGTGCGACACCGGCGGCCAAGCCGCTGACCCTCGACCCGTTCGCGCCCACCGGGACGCCGTTCTTCCTGGCCCGGCGCGAGCTCGGCGTCATCAACATCGGCGGCGCCGGCACTGTCACCGTCGACGGCACAATCTTCGACATTCCCAATCTCGACGCGCTTTATGTCGGCCTCGGCGCGAAGGATGTCTCCTTCGCCAGCGCGGACGCCGCCAACCCGGCCAAGTTCTACCTGACCAGCGCGCCAGCCCATCGCGAAGCGCCCCATCAGCTCATCCGCAAGGCCGACGCGAACACGATCCATCTCGGCTCGTCGGAGACCTCCAACAAGCGCACCATCCGGCAATATGTCATGCCGAACACGACCGGCACCAACCAGCTCGTCATGGGCATGACCGCGCTGGAGCCGGGTTCGGTCTGGAACTCGATGCCCTGCCACACCCATACGCGGCGGATGGAAGCCTATCTCTATTTCGATCTCGACCCGGCCCACCGCGTCTTCCATTTCATGGGTGAGCCCCAGCAGACCCGCCACCTGCTCGTCGCCAACGAGCAGGCCGTGATCGCGCCGAACTGGTCGATCCATTGCGGCTGCGGCACCTCGAACTACGCCTTCGTCTGGGCCATGGCCGGCGACAATGTCGAGTTCACCGACATGGACGCAGCGCCCGTGGACACTCTGCGCTGATGGCGGGCACCTCGCCCTTCGACCTCACGGGGCGAACCGCCCTGGTGACCGGCGCCAATACCGGCATCGGCCAGGGCATTGCGCTGGCGCTGGCTGAAGCCGGCGCCACGGTCGTCGCGGCCGGGCGCTCCGACATGAGCGAGACGCTGGCACTGGTCGCCCAAGTCGGCGGCACCGGCCACGCCCTCAAGGTCGATCTTCAGGAACAGGGCATCGCCGCGCGCGTGGTTGCCGCGGCAACCGACCTCGCCGGCCCGCTCGACATCCTGGTCAACAATGCCGGCATCATCCGCCGGGCCGACGCGCTCGATTTCAGCGAAAGCGACTGGGACGAGGTGATGAACGTCAACCTCAAGGCGAATTTCTTCCTGGCCCAGGCCTTCGCGAAATCCGCGGTCGAGGCCGGTCGCGGGGCGCGCATCGTCAACATCGCCTCGCTGCTTTCCTTCCAGGGCGGCATCCGCGTCGCCTCCTACACGGCGAGCAAGAGCGGGCTCGCCGGGCTGACAAAGCTGCTGGCCTGCGAATGGGCAGCCAGGGGCATCAATGTGAACGCCATCGCGCCCGGCTACATCGAGAGCAACAATACCGAAGCGCTGCGCGCCGACCCCGACCGCAACAGCGCCATCCTCGCCCGCATCCCGGCCGCGCGCTGGGGCAAGCCGTCCGACATCGGCGGCGCCGCGGTGTTCCTAGCAAGCGACGCCGCAGCCTACATGCACGGCGCCATCATCCCCGTCGACGGAGGCTGGCTCGCACGATGACCGACCATCTCGATTCCTTCTTCCAGCATGATTCCGACTTCGCCTGGGATCCGACAGAGCCCGGCGTGAAACGCAAGATCATGGCCTATGGCAGCGACCTGATGATCGTGCGCGTCGTCTTCGAGGCCGGCGCGGTCGGCAAGGCCCATCGGCATCCGCACCGCCAGGCGTCCTATGTCGAGAGCGGCGTCTTCGACGTCACCATCGACGGCAAGACCGAGCGGCTCATCACCGGCGACACCTTTTTCGTGCCCGCGAACCTCGTCCACGGCGTCACCGCGGTCGAGGCCGGGCAGCTCGTCGATTCCTTCACGCCGATGCGCGAGGAATTTCTCTGAAAACAGGCCCGCCGGCGGGTGCCGGCCGGGCTCCCAACACGGGGCAATAACGACCGGAAAATCCGGCGCATACCACCTGGAGGAAGACCATCATGCTGACCAGACGCAACCTTTCCGCGCTCGCGGGCGCAGCCTTCGTCGCCGTCATCGCCGGTCAGGCGCAAGCCCAGACCACCCTGCGCTCGACCGACATCCACCCGACCGACTATCCGACGGTCGAGGCCGTCCGCCATATCAGCAAGCTGCTGGAGGAGCGGACCAAGGGCCGCATCAAGATCAACGTCTTCCACTCGGCCCAGCTCGGCAACGAAAAGGACACGATCGAGCAGACCCGCTTCGGCGTGATCGACCTGAACCGCATCAACATGGCGCCGTTCAACAACCTGATCCCGGCGACCAACGTGCCCTCGCTGCCCTTCATCTTCCGCTCGGTCGCCCATATGCGCACCGTCATGGACGGCCCGATCGGCGACTCGATCCTCAAGGAGTTCGAGAAGCACGATCTGGTGGGCCTCGCCTTCTACGATTCCGGCTCGCGCTCCTTCTACAATTCGAAGCGCCCGATCAACACGCCCGCCGACATGAAGGGCCTGAAGATCCGCGTCCAGCAGTCCGACATGTTCGTGGCGCTGGTCTCGGCGCTCGGCGCCAACGCCACGCCGATGGCCTTCGGCGAGGTGTATTCCGCACTGCAGACCGGCGTCATCGACGGCGCCGAGAACAACTGGCCGTCCTTCGAATCGACCAAGCACTACGAGGTCTCGAAGTTCTATTCGCTGACCGAGCATTCGCTCTCGCCGGAGGTGCTGGTCATGTCCAAGCGCAGCTTCGACAAGCTCTCCAAGGAAGACCAGGAGATCATGAAGACGGCAGCCAAGGAATCCGTCGCCAAGATGCGCGAGCTCTGGGATGCCCGCGAGAAGGCCTCGGAAGCCAAGGTCAAGGCCGGCGGCGCGGTGGTCAACGCGATCGAGAAGCAGCCCTTCATCGATGCGATGAAGCCAGTCTACGACAAGTTCGTCACCGATGCGGCCCTCAAGGACCTCGTCGCCAAGATCCAGGCGGTCAAGTAATCCGTCTCGTCTGTTGCCGGGCGGCGGCCTCCCGCCGCCCGTTTTCGTTTCCAGCCCCAATGCCAGGACCTGTCCATGAGCGGTTTCGCCCGGATGCTCACGCGCATCAATGCACGCCTCAGCCTGATCGCCCTGCTCGCGGCCGGAATCGGTCTCATCGCGATGACCGCCATCGTCGCCTGGACGGTGTTCGGGCGCTACATCCTGAACGCGACCCCGACCTGGGGCGAGCCCGCTTCGCTGTTCCTGATGCTCTGGTTCATCCTGCTCGGGGGTTCGGTCGGCGTCCGCGAGCTCGACCATATGGGCTTCGACGTCGGCCTGCATTACACGCGCGGCAAGTGGAAGGCCGCCCTCGTCATCGCCAATGAGGCGCTGGTCACCCTCTTCGCCTTCGCGATGGTCTGGTACGGCACCGAGCTCGCAGCCAAGGTCTGGAGCGACCGGCTGCCGATGATCGGCATCTCCAAGGGCTGGGACTATGTCCCGATCATCGCCGGCGGCAGCCTGATCGCGCTGTTCTCGATCGAAAAGCTGCTCCTCTTCTTCACGGGCGAGGACCTCGCGCCCATGCCACTGAACGCCAACGGCCTCGGCGGGGAGGCCTGATCGATGGCCATCGCGATCCTCTTCACCTCTTTCTCGCTGCTTCTGCTGATGGGCGTGCCGGTGGCGTTCTGCCTCGGCCTTTCCTCGATGGCGACGGTGCTCTATATGGGCATTCCGCCGGTCGTCGTCTTCCAGCAGATGTCGACGGGCATGAATGCCTTCGCCATGCTGGCGATCCCGTTTTTCATCTACTCGGGCGACCTGATGATCCGCGGCGGCATCGCCGACCGCCTGATCCAGTTCGCCTCCTCGCTCGTCGGGCATCTGCGCGGCGGCCTGGGCCAGGTCAACGTCATCACCTGCACGCTCTTCGGCGGCATTTCAGGCTCGGCCGTGGCGGATGCGTCAGCCGTCGGCGGCATCATGATCCCGCAGATGGTCAAGCGCGGCTATGCGGCCGATTATGCCGTCAACGTCACGGCCAACGCCGCCATCATCGCGCTGCTGATCCCGCCCTCGCACAACATGATCATCTACTCGCTGGCGGCGGGCGGCACGATCTCGATCGCGGACCTCTTCACCGCCGGCGTGGTGCCTGGGCTGATGCTGTGCCTGGCGCTGATGGTCGCGGCCTGGGCTGTCGCGGTAAAGCGCGGCTATCCTGCCGACATCTTCCCGGGCTTCATGACGGTCGCGCGCCTCTTCGTGGTGGCGGTTCCCGGCCTGCTCCTGATCGGCATCATCTTCGGCGGCGTGCGCTCGGGCGTCTTCACCGCGACCGAGTCGTCCTGCGTCGCTGTGATCTACGCATTGCTGGTCACGATCTTCGTCTATCGCGAGCTCGATGTGAAAGGCTTCATCCACGCCACGCTCGGCGCGGTTCGCACGACCGCCATGGTGCTGCTGGTGATTGGCGCGGCGAGCTCCTTCGGCTGGCTCATGGCCTTCCTCGAAGTGCCCAAGGCGACCATCGAGCTGATGCAGTCGATCTCGAGCAACCCATTGATGATCCTGCTGCTCATCAACCTCATCCTGCTGGTGCTCGGCACCTTCATGGACATGGCGCCGATGATCATCATCTGCACGCCGATCTTCCTGCCGGTGGTCAAGGCGATCGGCGTCGATCCCGTGCATTTCGGCGTCATCCTGATCCTGAATGCCGGCATCGGCCTGAACACGCCGCCGGTCGGCTCGGTCCAGTTCGTCGCCTGCGCCATCGGCAAGGTCTCGATCAGCGAATCCATGCGGACGATCTGGCCGTTCTACGGCGCCAGCGTTGCGGTGCTGCTGCTGGTGACCTACGTTCCGGCCTTCTCCCTCTGGCTGCCGGGCGCATTCCGTTGACGAGACTGACTGTCGAAAACCTCGCCGGCCTCAAGGCCGGCGTTCGCCGCCCGGCCTATGACCGCGCTTCCCTGACACCGGGCATCGTCCATCTCGGGCTGGGCGCCTTCGCCCGCGGCCATCTCTGCGAATACACCGAGGACGCGCTGGAGCTGGAGTTCGGCGCCTGGGGCGTCACCGGCGCGAGCCTGCAGCGCCCCGACCAGCGCGACAGGCTGGCGCCACAGGACGGGCTCTACACCCTGATGAAGCGCGCGCCGACCGGGCCGGAGCTGCGCATCATCGGCTGCGTCGGAGAGGTCCTCGTCGCGCCCGAGAATCCGGCCGCGCTGATCGCACGCCTGGCCGCACCCGAAACCCGCATCGTCTCGCTGACCGTGACCGAGAAGGGCTACTGCCACGATCCCGCGACCGGCCGGCTCAAGGCCGATCATCCCGACATCGTCCACGATCTCAGCCATCCGCATGCGCCGCGCTCAGCCGTGGGCATCATCGTCGCCGGACTGAAGGCGCGCCGCGCCGCCGGCCTCGGGCCCTTCACGGCGCTGAGCTGCGACAACCTTCCCCATAATGGCGGCGTGCTGCGCGGCCTCATCAGCGACTTCGCGGCACTGAGCGATGACAGCCTCAGCCAGTGGATCGAGGCGAACGGCGCGTTCCCCGCGACAATGGTCGACCGGATCGTGCCGGCCACGACCGAAGCCGACATCGCCGAGGTCGCCGGCCTGATCGGGCTGGAGGACGCAGCTCCCGTGATCGGCGAGCCCTTCCGGCAATGGGCGATCCAGGATGTTTTTGCAGATGGAAGGCCAGCTTGGCATAAAGTCGGCGCGCAGATGGTCTCCGAGGTCGCCCCCTTCGAGTTCATGAAGCTGCGCATGCTCAACGGCGCGCATTCCAGCCTCGCCTATCTCGGCTATCTCGCCGGCCACGAAACGGTGGCCGAGGCCAGCGGCGATCCGGTTCTCGCCCGCTTCCTGCAAGGTCTCTGGGCCGAAATCATCCCGACGGTCCCCGCCCCGCAGGGCGTCGTGTTGGCCGACTATGGCGATGCGCTGCTCGCCCGCTTCCGCAATCCCGCCATCCGCCACCGCACCTGGCAGATCGCCATGGACGGCTCGCAGAAACTGCCGCAGCGTCTGCTCGGCACCATCCGCGACCGGCTCAAGGCAGGCGCGCCGATCGACCATCTCACGCTCGGCGTCGCCGCATGGATGCGCTACGTCACCGGCACCGACGAAAAGGGCGCGGCGATCGACGTCCGCGACCCGCTGGCGGCGGATTTCGCCACCAAGGCCAAGGCGGCCGGCCGCAATGCCGCGGCCCTAAGCCAGTCCCTGCTCGGCATCGAGGCGATCTTCGGCACCGACCTGCCGCGCGAGCAGCGTTTCACGCAGGCTGTTGAGACGCATCTGGCGGCGCTGTTCGACAAGGGCGCGAAGGCGACGGCGGCTTCTCTGTCGGCGTGAGATCAGGCGCGGGGAACCCCTCTCNNTCGGCCCCTGGACCAGTGAATCTCCTGTCATTCTCGGGCAAAGCGAAGCGCAGACCTGTGAATCTCGATCGGAGATGCTCACGTCGACCGCGAGCATGACGCGGATAACGGCCGACCCCTCACCCTGCCCTCTCCCTACGGGAGAGGGTTCCCCACGCAAAATCTCTTGATCCAGTGCCGTCCCTGACGCCAGATGCCGGCATGACGCGCCGCCTAGCTGCTCTGTGGGTCCTGCTCGCAATCCTTGTCCCGCAAGCCGCGCAGGCGCAATCGCGCGTCACCGTGCCCAACTTCTGGGACCAGCGCATCCGGCTCGATCGGCCCGAGCCCGGCCCTGCCCGCGTCATCCGCTTCCTGACCGACGACGACTATCCGCCGCTGCACTTCGCCGGCCCCGATGGCGGGCTTACCGGCTTCTCGGTCGAGCTCGCGCGTGCCGCCTGCGAGAAGCTCGGCTGGACCTGCACCGTGCAGGCGCGACGCTTCGACACGCTGCTGGATTCGCTTGCCGAGGGGCGCGGCGACGTGCTGGCGGCGGCGATCAACCTGAGCCCGCAGATCCGCGCGCGCTTCGCCGCGAGCCATCTCTATTTCCGCAGCACCGCCCGCCTCGCCACGACGCGCGGCAACGCGCAAGCCGAGCTCGACACGCGCAGCCTGCAGGGCAAGCGCATCGCCGTCGTCGGCGGCACGGCGCATCAGGCTTTCCTCGAGCGGCTCCTGCCTTTCGTCCAGCGCCGCGAGACCGGCACGCTCGCAGGCGCGATCACGGCGCTGCGCAGCGGCGATGCAGAGTTCGTCTTCGCCGACGGCGTCGCGCTGTCGCTGCTGCTGGCTGGCACAAGCGGCAGCGAACTCGCCTTCACCGGCGGCCCCTTTCTCGAAAGCCACTATTTCGGCGAGGGCGTCGGCTTCCTCATCCGCAAGGACGAAGCCCCGCTCAAGCGCGCCCTCGACTACGCGCTGCAATCGCTCTGGGACGACGGCACCTATGCCAGGCTCTATCTGAGGTTCTTCCCGGTGAGCCCGTTCTGAGGCATCGCAAGGACGGTGAGGCGGCCCTTCAGCCCTGCGCGGCCGGAGCGTTGGCGCTGAGCGCCGCCTTCGCCACCGCCGCCAGCCATCCCGACGCGGCCGGCAGGATCGCGTCGTTGAAGTCGTAGCGGTCGTTGTGGAGTTCGCCGCCGTCGCGGACCGGCCCGTTGCCGATCCAGACATAACAGCCCGGCAGGCGCTCAAGGAAATAGGCGAAGTCCTCGCCGGTGGTGCTCGCCTTTAGGTCGCGCCGGACGGGTAGGCCGGCGGCCTCGCCCGCAGCAGCGGCCAGCTCCTCCTCCGCGGCGGAGTTGACCGTGGCGACGCCGTGCATCGTCTCGACCTCGGCTTTCATCTCGAAGGTCGCGGCGATGTTGCAGGCGATTGCCCCGATCCGCGCCAGCACCCGCTCACGCACGGCCGGGATGAAGGTCCGGAAGGTGCCTTCGATGAAGACGCTGGTCGGGATTTGGTTCGAGGCAAGCCCACCATGCACCTGCCCGATCGAGACCACCGCCGACTCCATCGGGTCGACATTGCGCGAGACGATCGTCTGAAGCGCGACGATGAGATGTCCCATGGCGACGATCGGATCGCGCGTCGTCTCAGGCAGGGCGGCGTGGCCCGCCGTGCCGGTGAGCGTGATCTTGAAACGGCCCGGCTCGGACATCACCGGCCCGCGATGCACCGCGATCGTGCCGGGTTCCAGCCCCGGCCAGTTGTGCAGGGCGAAGATGCGCTCCATCGGGAAGCGCTCAAGCACGCCGTCGGCAAGCATCGCCTGCGCGCCGCCGGCCCCTTCCTCCGCCGGCTGAAACAGGAAATGGATCGTGCCGCTCCAACTTTCGTCCTTCGAAAGAAGCTCGACTGCCCCCAGCAGCGCGGTGGTGTGCCCGTCATGGCCGCAGGCATGCATCACGTTCGGCGTGCCCGATCTGTAGGACAGGTCGTTAGCCTCCGCGATCGGCAGCGCGTCCATGTCCGCGCGCAGGCCCACGGACCGCTCGGAGCCGCCACGCCGCAGCGTCGCCACCACGCCGTAGCCGCCGACGCCGGCCGTGAACGGAACGCCGAGTTCGGTCAGTTTCTCCTGCACGAACGCACTGGTCGCCTTCTCATGCCGTCCGAGTTCGGGATGGGCGTGGAGGTGGCGTCGCCAGGCGGTCAAGGTGTCGTGCAGGTGGCGATCCAAGGCAGGCGTCCTTCTCAAGGCATGTCGACGGGCAGCCTATACCCGGCACGCCATTCGACAACCTCTCTCAACGCATTCCGTCATTCTCGGGCGAAGCGTAGCGCAGACCCGAGAATCTCTTGCCGGAGAGGCTCGGGCCGAGTCCGGACATGACGGGCAGGTGACGCGCCGCATTGACGCCCCCCTTCGCAATCTGCGAAAGCCCGTCCTCGCATTTTTTCGTAGGACCTGGAGAGGACACCACCCCAAATGCCCGTTTTCGACCCCGCCCTTGTGGACGCCGCCCAGCGTTCGGCCGCCTGGCCGTTCGAGGAAGCTCGCAAGCTCGTCGCGCGGATCGAGAAATCGGGCAAGCAGGAGGTCATCTTCGAGACCGGCTACGGCCCCTCGGGCCTGCCCCATATCGGCACCTTCGGCGAGGTCGCGCGCACCTCAATGGTCCGCCACGCCTTCCGCGTCCTTACCGGCAACACGATCAGGACCCGCCTGATCGCCTTCTCCGACGACATGGACGGCCTGCGCAAGGTTCCCGACAACGTCCCCAACAAGGAACTGCTCGCCGCCAATCTCGGCAAGCCGTTGACAGAGGTGCCCGATCCCTTCGGCACGCATGATAGCTTCGGCCGGCACAACAATGCGCGCCTGCGCGCCTTCCTCGACCAGTTCGGCTTCGACTACGAGTTCAAGTCCTCGACCGACAGCTACCGCGCCGGCGAGTTCGACGCGACGCTGCTGAAGATGCTGTCGCGCTACGATGCCGTGATGAAGATCATGCTGGCGACGTTGCGCGAGGAGCGCGCCGCGACCTATTCGCCGTTCCTGCCGATCCACCCGTTGACGCGCATCGTCATGCAGGTGCCGATCGACGAGGTCGATATCGAGACCGGCACCATCGCCTGGGCCGATCCGGTGTCGGGCGAGCGCTTCGTCACGCCCGTCACCGGCGGCCACGTCAAGCTGCAATGGAAGCCCGACTGGGCGATGCGCTGGGTCGCGCTCGGCGTCGACTACGAGATGGCCGGCAAGGACCTGATCGACTCGGTCAAGGTCTCCTCACTGATCGCGCGCGCCATCGACGGCACGCCGCCGGAGGGCTTCAACTACGAGCTCTTCCTCGACGAGCAGGGCCAGAAGATCTCGAAGTCCAAGGGGAACGGCCTGACGATCGAGGACTGGCTCGAATACGGACCGCAGGAGAGCCTGGCGCTCTACATGTTCCAGCGTCCGCGCGAGGCCAAGAAGCTGCATTTCGACGTCATTCCGCGCGCGGTCGACGAGTATCTGCAGTTCCTCGGCGGCTATGAGAAGCAGGACTGGAAGAACCGCCTCGGCAATCCGGTCTGGCATCTCCACAATGGCGAGCCACCGGAGCCCGAGATTATCGCGACCGGCGAAGGCGAGAATGCCTCGCGCGCGCAGATCACCTTCGGCCTGCTGATGAACCTCGTCGCGGTGGCGAACTCCGAGGACAAGGCCGTGCTCTGGGGCTTCCTCCAGCGCTATGCGCCGGGCATCTCGCCGCAGACCCATCCGCGCCTGGATGCGCTGGTCGGCTACGCGATCGCCTATTTCCGCGACTTCGTGAAGCCGGCAAAGCATTACCGTCTCGCCGACGACACGGAAGCCGCGGCCTTCCTCGCGCTCGACGCCGCGATCGCCGCGCTGCCGACGGACGCGAGCGCCGAGATGGTGCAGGACACCGCACTCGACGTGGCGCGCGCCGTGCCGCGCTATCAGAACCTCACCGCCAAGAACGCCACGCCCGAGCGCCCCGGCGTCTCCGGCGACTGGTGGAAGGCGATCTACCAGGTCCTGTTCGGCGAGGATCAGGGCCCCCGCTTCGGTTCCTTCGCCGCGATCTACGGCCTGCCCAACACCCGCACCCTGATCGCCAAGGCGCTGGCCGGCGGGCTGGTGAGCGAGCACGCCGCCTTCGTCGAGACGCGCAAGGCCGGATGACATCCTCTCCGTCATTACCGACAAGCCGCGAAGCGGCGCTGATCCGGAATGACGACGTGAAGGGACCGTATGTGACGACACCAGCCCAAGCCGTCGAACACGCGATCACCTCGCGCCGCGCGACCCGTGCCTTCCTGCCAACCCCCGTCGATCCCGTGCTCGTCCGCCACTTGATCGAGGTCGCCGCGCAAGCGCCCAGCGGCACCAACATGCAGCCCTGGAAGCTGCGCGTCATCGGCCCGCAGACGCGCGAGCGGCTGGAGACGGCGCTGATCGCGGCGCTGGATTCGCCCGATCTGCCGGCCGAGGAGGAGTACCGCTACTATCCCGAGCGCTTCCGCGAGCCCTATCTCTCGCGCCGCCGCAAGGTCGGCTGGGATCTCTACGGCCTGCTTGGCGTGACCAAGGGCGACACCGCCGGGATGAAGCGTCAGAGCGCCGCCAATCTGCGCTTCTTCGGCGCGCCGGTCGCGCTGATGCTGACGATCGACCGCGATCTCGAAATCGGCTCCTGGCTCGATCTCGGCATGTTCGTCCAGAACCTGCTGGTCGCCGCCCAGGGCCACGGCCTCGATTCCTGCCCGCAGGCGATATTCGCGCGCTTCCACCCGGTCGTGCGGCGCGAACTCGCCATCCCCGAGAGCGAGGTCGTGGTCTGCGGCATCGCCATCGGCCATGCCGACCCCGGCGCGCCACAGAACAGCCTCGTGCCCGAGCGCGAGCCGGTCGAAAACTTCACCACCTGGCTCGATTGAGGGCCGATAAAGCCTAAGCGGGCTTGCGCACGCGCTTCAGCACCGGCGCGACGGCGTAGTGCATCGCCACGATCGCGATGCCGCCGACGATCAGGCCGAAGATCGCCGAGAACACCGCCCCCACGAGCCATTCGACGATGCCGCCCAGCGGCACCATCGCCGCGGCCGAGACCGCAAGCGCATGGCTGGCATGGCCGATTGCGCTCAGGCCGAACTCTTCCAGCCCGTGGATGATGATGCCGCCGCCGACCCAGAGCATCGCCGCCGTGCCGACCGCGCCGAGCGCGGCGAGAAAATATGGCATACCTATCACGAGTCCTCGGCCCAGCAGGCGGACCGGCGCAAAGCTGCGCTGCGCCAGCGCGAGCCCGGCATCGTCGGCCTTCACGATCAGCGCGACGACGCCGTAGACGAGGACGGTGATGCCGACGCCGACCACGGCCAGAACCACCGCCTGCATCTGGAAGGAAGAGGTCGAAACGGAGGCGAGCGTGATCGCCATGATCTCGGCCGACAGGATGAAATCCGTCTTGATCGCCCCGGCGATCTTCTGCTCCTCGAGCAGCTTGGGATCGAGCACGGCCGTGCCCGCCTCCTCCTGTGTCGCGGCCGCATGCGGCACGACAAGTTCGAGGACTTTCTCGGCGCCCTCGTAGCAGAGATAGACGCCGCCGGCCATCAGCAGCGGCGTGATCAGCCAGGGCGCGAGGAGAGCCAGGATCAACGCGCCCGGCAGCAGAAAGAGCAGCTTGTTCTTCAGCGAACCGACCGCGATCCGCCAGACGATCGGCAGTTCGCGCGCCGCCGCAAAGCCGACGGCATAGCGCGGCGTCACCGCGGCATCGTCGATGACGATGCCGGCGGCCTTGGTGCCGGCCTTGGTGGCCTGCGCCACGACGTCGTCCACCGATGAGGCGGCAACCTTGGCGATGCCGGCTATGTCGTCGAGCAGCGCGAACAATCCAGAGGCCAAGATTCATCTCCATGCTGCATGGCTGCGATGCAGCAAGCTATCGTCCGCCAGCGCGTCGTGACAATGACACAGCCAAGCCGATTTGGTTCAACCCTGGTTGATCTCGAACAGCCCCGCGCAGCCCATGCCGCCGGCGACGCACATGGTCACGACCACGTAACGCGCCTTGCGGCGGCGGCCTTCCAGCAGCGCATGGCCGACGAGGCGCGCCCCGCTCATGCCGAAGGGGTGCCCGATCGCGATCGCCCCACCATTGACGTTGACCTTGTCGGGATCGATGCCAAGCGTGTCGCGGCAATAGATCGACTGCGAGGCAAAAGCCTCGTTCAGCTCCCAGAGATCGATATCGGCGACGGTGAGACCGTTGCGTTCCAGCAGGCGCGGCACGGCGAAGACGGGACCGATGCCCATCTCGTCGGGCTCGCAGCCGGCCGAGGCGAAGCCGCGGAAGATGCCGAGCGGCGACAGCCCACGCCGCGCCGCCTCGTCGGCCGACATCACGACGCTGGCGGCCGCACCGTCGGAAAGCTGGCTGGCATTGCCGGCAGTGATGAACTGGTCCTCGCCGCGCACCGGCTTGAGCTTGAGCAACCCGTCGAGCGTGGTCTCGGGCCGGTTGCCCTCATCCTTCGACAGCGTCACCTCCTGCTGGCTGACCGCGCCGGTCGCCTTGTCGGTGACCGCCATCACCGCGCTCATCGGTACGATCTCGTCGTCGAACAGCCGGCGCTGTTGGGCGGCAGCCGTGCGCTGCTGGCTCTCCAGCGAGAATTCGTCCTGCGCCTGCCGCGAGATGCCGTAGCGCTGCGCGACATTGTCAGCCGTCTCGATCATCGAGGTGTAGATCGTCGGCTTGTTGGCCATCAGCCAGTCGTTCTGGGTCAGGTCGCGCCGCACTACCGGCTGGACGAGAGAGATCGACTCGACTCCGCCCCCGACCGCGACCGGCACGCCATCCATCACGACACGCCGCGCCGCATGGGCGATTGCCTCCAGCCCCGAGGCGCAGAAGCGGCTGACCGTGACGCCGGCCGACTGCACGGGCAGGCCTGCGACCAGCGCCGCATGGCGCGCGACATTGCCGCCGGTCGCCGCCTCCGGATAGCCGCAGCCCATCACCACCTCCTCGACCGCCTCGGGTTCGAGATTGGCGCGCAGCAGCGCGTGCCGGATCGCATGCGCCGCCATATCGGCCCCGCGAACCTGGTTGAAGGCACCACGATGGGCCTTGCCGATCGGCGTGCGGGCGGTGGAGACGATCACGGCTTCGGTCATGGACGCTTCATCCCTATTGTCGAATTCAAGGTCTGCTTCGGCGAAACTAGGCGGTCGTCGCCTTCAGATCGGCAAATCCCTTGCCCTTGGCCGCGAGCCGGCGCAACAGCGGCGCCGGTTCGAGCGCCTTGTCGCCGGTCTCCGCCGCTTGCGCTTCGAGCCGCGCGACGATGGCGCCAAGCCCGATCGTATCGGCCCAATGCATCGGCCCGCCGCGCCAGGCCGGCCAGTTATAGCCGTTGAGCCAGATCACATCGATATCGCCCGGCCGCGCCGCGATGCCCTCCTCCAGGATGCGGGCGCCCTCATTGACCATCGGGTCGAGCAATCGCGAGAGGATCTCGTCGGCCGAGAAGCTGCGCCGCGTCACGCCCTTCTCCTGCGAGACCCGCGCGATCAGCGCCTCGACCTCCGGGTCGCGCTGGCCGGTGCGTGCGCCGTCCGGATAGAGGAAATAGCCGCGCCCGGTCTTCTGGCCGAACCAGCCGGCCTCGCAGATCGCATCGGCCACGGCGGCGCTCTGGCCGCGCGCCTTGCGCGAGCGCCAGCCGATATCGTTGCCGGCGAGATCGGCCATGGCGCAGGGCCCCATCTTGAAGCCGAAGCCGGTCAGGGCAGCATCGACCTCATGCGGCAGCGCACCGGCGACGAGCAGGCGCTCGGTGGCGCGGGTGCGGGCCTCCAGCATGCGGTTGCCGACGAAGCCGAAACCGTTGCCGACCACGACCGGCACCTTGCCGAGCTTTCGCCCCAGCGCCATCGCGGTGACGATCGCATCGTCGGCGACGCCGTCCGGCCGGACGATCTCGAGCAGCTTCATCACATTGGCCGGGCTGAAGAAATGCATCCCCAACACGTCCTGCGGACGCTTCGTCGCGGCAGCGATGGTGGGCACGTCGAGATAGGAGGTGTTGCTGGCAAGAAGCGCGCCCGGCTTCGCGATGCCGTCGAGCGCCCCGAAGATCTGCTGCTTGACGCCCATCTCCTCGAAGGCCGCCTCGATGACGATGTCGGCGTCCGCCGCAGCGCCGAGCCCGACGGCCGGCGTGATCAGCGCCAGGCGCTCATTGCGCTTTTGGGGCGTCAGCGAGCCGCGCGTCACCGACATCTCGTAGATCGCCGCGACGCGGTTCATGCCATTGTCGATCTGCGCCTGTTCCTGCTCGATCAGGGTCACCGGAATGCCGGCATTGGCGAAGCACATCGCAATGCCGCCGCCCATGGTGCCGGCCCCGATCACGGCCGCTTTCGCAATCGGGCGCGGCTTCACGGCGCCGTCGATGCCCGGCACCCGGGCGATCTCGCGCTCGGCGAAGAAGACATGGCGCAGCGCCTTCGAGCGCGGATCGGCCAGCAGCGTCATGAACAAGGCGCGTTCGGTCGCCAGACCCTCAGTGAAAGGCAGGGTGAAGGCAGCCCGCACCGCCTCGATCAGCGCCATCGCATTGGGCATGTCACCGGACTTGTTGGCGGCTTCAGTCGCCAGCGCCTCGAACGCCTCCCGATCGGCCGCTGTCAGCCGACCCGGTCCGTCGCTCCCATCCTCCGGTGCCCCCCCTGCGACCAGTGTCTGCGCCAGTGCGACCGCCGCCGCGACGATATCCCCGCCCGTGACCTCGTCGACGAGCCCAAGCTCCAGCGCCTTGCCGGCGGAAACCGGCTCGCCCGACAGCATCATCGGGAATGCCTTCGCCGCGCCGATCAGGCGCGGCAGCCGCTGCGTGCCGCCGGCGCCCGGAATCAGGCCGAGCTTGATCTCGGGCAGGCCGAGCATGGCCGATGCCGACGCCACGCGACCATGGCAGGCAAGCGCGACCTCGAGCCCGCCGCCCAGCGCCGCACCCTGGATCGCCGCGACGACCGGCTTCGTGCAGGTCTCGATGGCGTCCAGCACATCGGGCAGGAACGGAGCGACCGGCGGCTTGCCGAACTCGCTGATGTCGGCGCCGGCGATGAAGGCGCGGCCCGCCGCCGCGATCACGATTGCCGCGACGCTCGGGTCGGAACCCGCATCAGTGATGACGCGGGCAAGGTCGGCGCGCAGGGCCTGACCAAGTGCGTTGACCGGCGGGTTGTCGATCGTGGCGATCGCGATCTCGCCAAGGCGGGCGAGCCGGACGGTCTCCATCAGCGCATATCCTTAGGCTTGCCGACCCTCCGGGCCTGGCCGTTGAGGGCGAAGGAGGAAGTCTGCCGGCCGGCTTTTGTCAAGCCGGTGCGGCCCAACGGCATGCTGTCACAAGGGCGTAAGCCCCCCGTCGCGGCCCCCGCCTTGACCCTCGGTGAAAGGCCATGCCAAGCCTCGTCCAACGCAATCACGAGCCCCAGGCCGGCACCGCGAAAAGCGTGCCGGACCATCGATCGGGGCCGCAGGGACGAGGATTTGCCGATGACCGCCGCCGTTCTGATCGAAACCGTCGCGCCCGGCGTCAGCCAGATCACGATGAACCGGCCGGAGCGCAAGAACGCGCTGGACCGTGCCAGCTATGTCGGGCTGATCGAGGCCTTCGCCACCGCCGAGGCCGATCCGCAGATCCGCGCCATCGTCATCACCGGCACCGGAGGCTGCTTCACCAGCGGCAACGACATCCGCGATTTCGCGGCTTCAGCCGGCGACGGCGCCCGCATCGCCATGGATTTCCTGACCACGATCTCGACCGCGACCAAGCCCGTCGTTGCCGCTGTCGAGGGCTTTGCGGTCGGCATCGGCACGACGATGCTGCTGCATTGCGATCTCGCTTTTGCCGGCGACAGCGCGGTCTTCCGCATGCCCTTCGTGGCGCTCGGCCTCTCGCCCGAGGGCGCCTCATCCTATCTGCTGCCGCTGGTCGCGGGCTCCAAGCGGGCCGCCGAACTGCTGATGCTGGGAGAGGCCTTCGGGCCGCAGCAGGCGCTGGATGCGGGCCTCGTCAACGCCGTCGTCGCGGAAGGTGGCGCGCTGGCGGCCGCGCTCGACAAGGCGACCGCTCTCGCAGCCCTGCCGCCGCAATCCGTCGCGCTGACCAAGCTCCTGCTGAAGCGGGGACAGGCGGCCAGCGTTGCCGAGACGCTCGCGACCGAAGCCCGGCATTTTGGCGAGCGCCTGCGCTCGGAAGAGGCGCAAGCCGCGTTCGCGGCGTTCCTGAAGCGATAAGCTAGCCCGGCTCGCGATCCGAGCCGCCCAGCAACTGCTTCACCGCGCCGATAAAGCCGATGACACAGCCGGCGAGGATGATCCATTGCAGCACGGAGAGCGCCATGCTCGGCGTCTCCCGTGCGGTCGCCATGTCATAGGCCAGCCACGCACCGGCAGCGCCGGTCAGCAAGGCCTGGACCTTGGGATTCCCCATCGCAGCCTCTCCCCTGTTGCAAGCTCCCTTGCTGCAAGTCGGGGACAATCGCACGCCACGCGAACCCGCTGCATCATGCGAATGCAGGGGATCGCCTGACGAGCTCAGGCGGTCTGTGCCCGCCCTCCCCGCATCTTCTCCACGCCCCAGGAAAACACCGGCCAGAGCAGCGCGGCGAAGGTCATCGCGGCCAGTACGCTCGCGACCGGCCGGCTGAAGAACGGCAGGATCGAGCCGTCCGACTTGATCAGCGAGGTCACGAAGCTCTGCTCCACCATCGTGCCCATCACGATGCCCAGCACCATCGCCGCGACCGGATAGCCGTTCTTCTCCATGACGAAGCCCACCAGACCGAACGCAGCGACGCAATAGACAGCGAACAGGTTGTTTCCGGCCGTGGCGAAAGCGCCGACGGCGCAGAACACCATGATGACCGGCATCACGGCCGAGCGCGGCGCCCCCACGATCCGGCTCGCCAGCCGGATCATGAGGATACCCAGCGGGATCATGATGATGTTGCCGAGAATGAAGATGATGTAGAGCGCATACATGCTCGACGCCTGCTCGGTGAACAGTGTCGGGCCAGGGTTGAGCCCCTTCATGTAGAGCACGCCGATCGCGATCGCGGTGATCGTGTCGCCGGGAATGCCGAACAGCAGCGCCGGCACCCAACCCGATGCGAGCGAGGCGTTGTTGCTCGCGCCCGCCTCGATCAGCCCCTCGGGATGGCCCGTACCGAACTTCTCCGGCGTCTTCGAGAAGCGCTTCGACATCGCATAACTGACCCAGGCCGCCATATCGGCGCCAGCACCCGGCAGCACGCCGATGATGATGCCGACGATGTTCCCGCGCGTCTGCTGCTTGGGATATTGCTTGGTCAGTTCCCACTGCCCTTTCAGGATGCTGCCGAGCCGCTTGTGCTCGAGTCTCGGCGGTTCGCGTTCGGTCAACGCCCGCATCACCTCGGCCAGCGCGAAAACGCCGACCAGCGCCGGGATGACCTCGATACCCCCCAGCAGATCGGTCGAGCCGAGGGTGAAGCGCGCCACGCCGCCGGGGTTGTCGATGCCGATGCAGGTGATCAGCAGCCCGAGCAGCATCGAGGCGATCGCCTTGATCGGCGAGGAGCGCGCGACCAGCGTCGCGCACATCAGGCCGAGCATGGCGAGCCAGAAATTCTCATAGGTCGAGAAGGACAGCGCGAACTCGGCCAGGACGGGTGCGAGCACCATCAGCGAGAGCGTGCCGGCGATGCCGCCAAGCGCCGAGAACCACAGGCAGATGCCGAGCGCGGTCTCCGCCTGCCCCTTGCGGGTCATCGCATAGGCTTCGTCGGTATAGGCGGCCGAGGCCGGCGTGCCGGGAATGCGCAGCAGGCAGCCGGGAATGTCGCCGGAGAAGATCGCCATGGCCGATGCCGTGATGATCGTCGCCACGGCCGCGATCGGCGACAGATAGAATGTCACGGGCACGAGCAGCGCCGTCGCCATGGTGGCCGAGAGGCCGGGCAACGAGCCGATGACCAGCCCGTAAATAGCCGAGCACAGGATCGCGAGCAGGACATCGGGCGCGAAGACGAGTCCGAAGGCCTGAATGATGGTGTTCGTCATCGCGGCCTCACCACGGGAAGGGGAGAATACCGCCCGGCAGAGGCACGCGCAGCAGCTTGAGGAAGATCAGATTGATGATGAAGGGCGCGATGATCGCGAGCGGGATCGCCAGCTTGGGTTTGGCGCCGAAGGCGAAGCTCGCGGCAGCGACCATGATCGCTGCTGTCGGCAGGAAGCCGAGCGGCTCGGATGCCAGCGCGTAGAACAGCACCAGCGCCGGCGGCAGCAGCGCCAGCCAGTTCCGCCACGCCGGCAACGGCTCCAGCAGTTCGGGCGCGGTGTGGCTCGCCATGTCCGCCTCCGCCACCTCCTCGAAATGACGCCCGATGCCGAAGACGATCAGCGCGCCGCAAATGACCAGCCCGGCGCCGACCGCCATCGGAAAGGCGGAGGGACCGACCTGCTGGCCCGGAACCGGCGGCAGCTTCGAACCATAGAAAAAGGCGGCTGAACCGAGCGCCGCTATGGCGCCACCGGTCAGGCGATCGGACAGTTGCATCGGGGCAACCTCATCATCTCGAACACGCAAAGACGACGACGCCGGAGAGCCGAAGCCCTCCGGCGCCGGTGAAGCGGAAACGTCAGGCCTTGGCCAGGCCGGCCGCCTTCATCGCGGACGCCATCGCCTTGTCGCTCTCGTCCATGAACTTCGCGAAGCCCGCGCCGTCGGCGAACTTCATGCCGAAGCCGCGCGAATTCATGAACTCGCTGTATTCCTTGGCCTCGAAGGCCTTCTTCAGCGAGGCGGTGACCTTGGCCTGGATCTCGGCCGGCATGCCCTTGGGCCCGCCGATGCCGCGCCAGGCGCCCACGGAGTAGTTGATGCCGAGGGTCTCGTTCAGGGTCGGCACATCCTTGAACATCGGATTGCGCGCCTCGGCCATGATGGCGAGCGCCTTCGCCTTGCCGGCGTCGATCATGGCGCGCGCTTCCGGCACCGAGCAGGTGACGATGTCGATGCCGCCGGCCGCCAGATCCTGCATGCCGGGCGCAGCGCCGTTGGACGGCACCCAGGCGACATGGTCAGGCTTCAGGCCCATGGCGACGAGCCAGCCGATCAGTGCCAGATGCCAGATGCCGCCCTGCCCGGTGCCGGACGCCTTCATCTTGCCGGGAGGCGCAGCCTTGATCGCATCGGCCAGCGCCTTGATGTCCTTGTAGGGGCTCGACGCAGAGACCTGCACACCCGGCGGATCCTCGTTCATCAGGCCGAGCGCCGCGTAGTTGGTCGGCTTGAGCTCGGTCAGGCCCTGATGGTGCATCATGGCGATCTCGACCGTCAGCATACCGATCGTGTAGCCGTCGGGCGCCGCGGTGGCGATCGCCGAGTGCCCGACGACGCCCGAGCCGCCGGTACGGTTGACCACGTTGAAGGGCTGGCCGAGCTCCTTCTCCATGAGCTGGGCGACGATGCGCGCCGTCGCATCCGTGCCGCCGCCCGCGCCCCAAGGGCAGATCATCGTGACGGGCCGCGTCGGCCACTGCGCCTGCGCGATGGCCGGCTTCGCGATCAGGCCCGCCGCACCGATGGCAGCCGTCCCTTTGAGGACGCCACGCCTGCTGATGATGTCGTTCATTGTCGTTCCTCTCCCTAAATCGATTTAGCGTTGAGCGCTCCTCGTGCTGAAACGGGGCGCTCTTGTGCAGACAGCCGTATCTGAGCCGATTGTCGCGGCGGAGACAACTGGGCTTTCGGAGATTCCTACAATCCGCAGACGATCGGCAGGACGGATTTGGCGACCTTGTCGACCACCGCCCCTGTGCTGAGATCGGGACCCGCCACGGCGACGGCCGGCGTGAACCCGGCACGGCCCAGAACGCCCTGCAAGGCCGCCCCATCCGCAACCGCATAGGAGCGCTGCGGCGCGACGCCAGCGATCAGCACCTTGTCGGACGGGTTGGCGGTGACGACCCCCGCGAGCCGGCCCTGGCGGTCGAAGAGAGGGCTGCCGGCCTGCCCCGGCTGAAGCGGTGCGAACACCGCCGCATTGGCGCCGATACGCACGCCCTGCCCGGGCAGCGCGACGGCGGCGCGCTTGCCGCTTTCGTCGCCAAAGGCGACGAGTACGAGCTGTTCACGTTCACCCGGCGTCTCGGCGCGGACACCCGGCGCCACAAAGGCCGGGCCACCCTCGACATCGAGCAAGGCGAGCCCGCCCTCCGCCGCTCCGCGCAACCTGGCCGTGCGGCCGCTGACGCGCAGCGACCGGCAGCCCTCGACGCCCGAGGCCGCCGTCACCACGACGCGATCGGCCACCGCGAGCCCGACGCCGTAGCGCTCCGTGACCCGCGCCGGCACGGTCGGCACGATCGCGGCCGGCGTGGATGCGGAGGATAGCGCGGACGCGATCGCCGATGCAGCCGGCATCGGCCCGGTCGGGAACGGATCGAAACTCGACGCGATGGCGATCACCAGCTTGTCGACCGCGCCCGACAGCGCCTTGTCGTATCCGATCGAGAAGCCGCGCAGGCCAGACGGCCCGGCCGCCAGCCGGCGGTAGAACTTGCCCGTCGGGGTCTCGCCGGTGACGACGAAGAAATCCGGCCGCAGCAGCTTGTAGGTGATCTTTCGCGTCGGATTGTTCGGGGTCGGCACTGTGGCCTTCTCGAAGACGGCCTCCAGCGTCTCTCCGGGCGGCGTCGACGAGGTATCGAGCGTGACCTTGCCGTCCTCGCTCTGCCAGCGGCTGCCGGACGGTGAGACGTCGCGCTTCGGCAGGATTTTCGCGGGTATTCCGATGCGCACGCCGGTCTTGTCGTCGGCCTGCAGCCGGAAACCTGCCGCATCGCGCGATGCTTGCGCCGCCTGCGCCAGACCGCGCCGCTCGGCTGGGTTCAGCATGCCGTCGGGCGCGCCCCGCGCGGCGGCCTTGAGCGCGTTGATGGCCCGGAAGGTCAGAGGACCATAGGAGCCGCTCGCCGCGCCGTTGAAATGGCCGGTCCAGATCAGATCGGTCTGGATCGCCTTGCGCTCCGCTTCGGGCAGGCTCTCGAAACTCGCCTGCGCGGCCGCGAGCTGGGGATTGAGCGCGGCCGCGGGCACTGGAGCCTGGGCCTGCGCGTTTGCGAGCGGTACGCCCAACAGAGCAAGCGCCAACGCGACGGCACGGACCTGCTTGGTGCGGGAATGAGGCAGACGGGCGCGCAACATGGGTTTCGTCCTCGAAGTTGGGCGAAGCGGCGCCATTGAGCGTCAGAACGGCCCGCGCCGCAACTGCGGATGCTGAGATTCGCGCGGCGATAGGATCCGCAACGCCGATCTCGCAACGACCTTCATTCGCATGACTTGAACGCGCGCGACGCAGTGATAGCCTGCCGCCCGGTCTCACCCCGTGATGATGGGCTGATGCGTTGTCCGCCGACGCCGTCGGACGGACCCGACGCAGAGGCGGACCAGACCTAGAGGAACGACGATGACCCTGCTCGCCCGTCTTGCGCTCCTCCTCGGCCTCACCCTCGCAGCACATCCGGCCCTGGCCCAGAAGGCGTATGTCCGCAACGATCTCGCCGCCGACGGGCAGCGGCTCGAAGAGCGCCTCAAGCGCGAGGTCTCGAGCACCCGCCCCGCCGCGGACGCCCTGCGCGCTGGCGAGGCGGCTCTCGCCCGCGGCGATGCCCGCGCCGCCCTGCCCCAGGCCAATGCCGCCGTCGTCGCAGAACCCGCCAACGCGGCCGGCTGGCGCCTGATGGCGCGCGCCGCCAACGCGATCGAGCCGCGCGACTATCGCGAGCGCTGGGAGCTGCGCGAGCGCGCCATCAGCGCCGCCTACCTCGCCTATCAGCGCTCGACCAGCCGCAACGACGAAGCCGGCTCACTGGGGGTACTCGCTCGCCTTTTCGAGAAGAACGAACTCTGGCGCCCGGCGCTGACGACCTACCGGCTCAGCCTCGACCTCGTCGACAACGCCTCGCTGCGCACCGCCTATGAGGAATTGCGCGGTCAGCGCGGCTTCCGCCTGACCGGTAACAAGGTCGATGCTGACGCGGCCTCGCCGCGTGCCTGTTTCGAATTTTCCGAACCGCTGGCGCGCGGCCGCGTCGATTTCGCGCCTTACGTCGCCATCTCCGGGGGAAAAGGCGACTTCGCCGTCAGCGCCGAGGACAAGCAGATCTGCGTCGACGGCCTGCGCCATGGCGAGCGCTACGCCTTCGTCATCCGCCAGGGGGTGCCCTCCGCGATCCCCGATGAGAAGCTGCTGAAATCGGCCGATTACGAGGTCTATGTCCGCGACCGCACGCCGTCCGTCCGCTTCACCGGCAAGAACTACGTCCTGCCGCGCACCGGCCAGCAGGGCGTGCCGGTCGTCTCGGTCAATGCCGACCGTCTCGACCTCGAGGTCATGCGCATCGGCGACCGCAACCTGATCAACTCGGTCCATTCCGACGACTTTCTTGGCCAGCTCGGCGCCTATCAGTCGAAACAGATTGCCGCCGACAAGGGCCAGAGCGTCTGGACCGGCTCGATGGAGGTGAAGTCCGAGCTCAACAAGGACGTCGTCACCGCCTTCCCGGTGGTCGAGGCGGTCGGCAGCTTGAAGCCCGGCGTCTATGTGATGTTCGCCAAGCCGACCGGCGGCAAGGCCGCCGCGCCCGTCTCCGATGGTGACGGCGATGGCGACTATGGCGACGGCACGACGCGGGCGACGCAGTGGTTCGTCGTCTCCGATCTCGGCCTGACCTCGTTCTCCGGCCCCGATGGCGTGCATGTGCTGGTGCGCTCGCTCGCCGATGCCTCGCCCGTCGCCAATGCCGAACTGCGCCTGGTCGCCCGCAACAACGAGGTGCTGGCGACCATCCGCTCCGACGCCAACGGCTATGCCCGTTTCGATGCCGGGCTCGCCAAGGGCCAGGGCGGCAATGCGCCAGGCCTCGTCACAGCTGGGCTGGGTGAGGATTACGGCTTCCTCGATCTGAAGCAGACGGCGTTCGATCTCTCGGATCGCGGCGTCAAGGGCCGCGTCGCCCCCGCCGGGCTCGATGCCTTCCTCTACACCGAGCGCGGCGTCTATCGCTCGGGCGAGACCGTCTACCTCACCGCCCTGTTGCGCGATGCGCGCGGCGCCGCCGTGACCGGCCTGCCGCTGACGCTCTCCGTCAAGCGCCCCGACGGCGTCGAATATCGCCGCCGCCAGGTCGAGGACCAGGGCGCTGGCGGACGGGCTCATTCGATCCCGCTTCTGTCGGGCGCCGCGACCGGGACCTGGCGGGTCCAGGCCTATGCCGACCCGAAGGGCCCGGCGATCGGCGAGGTCTCCTTCTTGGTCGAGGACTATGTCCCCGAACGTCTCGAACTGACGCTGGCGCCCAAGGCGCCCGTGCTCCAGGCGGGCGAGCCGGCCGAGATCAACGTCACCGCCCGCTATCTCTATGGCGCGCCGGGCTCAGGCCTCGACGTCACCGGCTCGATGACGATCCGCGCCGCCGGACAGTCGGCCATTCCCGGCTTTGCCGGCTATCAGGTCGGCCTGACCGACGAGGACTTCCAGCCCGTCCAGTCGGAATTCGAGGAGAGCACCACGACCGACGCCGCCGGCAAGGTCACGGTGAGCAACCCGGTCGCGCAGCCCGAGACCAACCGCCCGCTCGAGGCCGAATTCACCATCCGCGTCGGCGAACCCGGCGGTCGCGCCATCGCCCGCTCCGTGACCATGCCGATCGTGCCCAAGGGCGCCGCCATCGGCGTCCGGAAGGCATTCAAGGACGGCGAGATCGGCAACGGCCAGACCGCGACCTTCGACGTGATCATGGCGAATGGCGACGGCCGGCGCCTCGCACGGCCGGGCGTGAAATGGACCCTGTCCAGGGTCACCCGCAACTACCAGTGGTTCTTCCAGGACGGGCGCTGGAACTTCGAGGGCGTGAAATCGACCCGCCGCGTCGCCGATGGCGAGGTTGCGGTGACGGAAGCCGCTGTGGCCCGCATCGCCGCGCCGGTGCAATGGGGCAATTACCGCCTCGACGTCGCCGCCGACGGCCCCGATTCGACCGAGACCTCGGTCTCCTTCAGCGTCGGCTATGAGGCCGACAAAACAGCCGATACGCCAGACGTGCTCGACGTCGCCCTCGACAAGGGATCTTACGCCGATGGCGAGAGCCTGCAGGTGCGCCTCGCGCCGCGCTTCGCCGGCAAGGCGACGCTGGCCGTGATCAGCGACCGCGTCACCGATATCCGCACCATCGACATCGCGCCCGGCGGCACCACCGCCAGCATCCCGGTCAAAGCGGAATGGGGCGCCGGCGCCTATCTCGTCGTGCTCGCGCACCGCCCGATGGACACCGCAGCCCAGCGCCTGCCCGGCCGCGCCATCGGCCTGTCCTGGTTTGCGATCGGCAAGGACAGCCGCACGCTGGCGCTCGATCTCGGCGCACCCAATCTGGTGCGGCCGCTCTCGACCTTGTCGCTTCCGGTCAAGGTCACCGGCGCGCGTGCCGGCGAGGAGGCTTTCGTCACGGTCGCGGCCGTCGATGTCGGCATCCTCAACCTGACCCGCTTCGAGAGCCCCGATCCGAGCAAATTCTTCTTCGGTCAGCGCCAGATCGGCCACGAACTGCGCGACCTCTACGGCTATCTGATCGACGGCATGCAGGGCGTGCGCGGCGCGATCCGCACCGGTGGCGATGGCGCCCCCGCGCTCGAAGGCGAGAAGCCGACGCAGGAGCCGGTCGCGCGCTATTCCGGCGTGGTCAAGGTCGGCCCCGACGGCGTCGCCAAGATCGATTTCGCACTGCCGGCCTTCAACGGCTCGCTGCGGGTCATGGCGGTCGCCTGGTCGGCCGGCCGTACCGGCCAGGCCAGCACCGACGTGATCGTGCGCGATCAGGTCGTGGCGCAGGCGACGCTGCCGCGCTTCCTCGCCATCGGCGACCAGTCGCGCTTCCATCTCGCCATCGACAATGTCGAGGGTCCGGCTGGCGCTTACGTCGTCGATCTCGACGTGCGCGGCCCTGTCCTGGTCGCCGCCGATGCGACGCGGCGCACGATCCAGCTCGCGGCCGGCGCCAAGGCGCAGATGACGATCCCCGTCACCGCGGCAGGCCTGGGCCGCGCCGAGTTCGATGTCCGTATCACCGGGCCGGGCGGCGTGGGCACCGTGCAGAACCTGGCTGTCCGCGTGCAGCCTTCCGCCAACACGATCGCTCGCCGGATTGTGCGGCCGATCCCCGGCAATGGCGGCGCGATCACGATCTCGTCCGACCTGATGGCCGATCTGGTGCCGAACTCCGGCCAGGTCTCCGTCTCGGTCTCGCCGCTCGCCTCGCTCGACGTGCCGGCTCTGCTCCAGGCGCTCGACCGCTACCCCTATGGCTGCACCGAGCAGACGGTGAGCCGCGCCCTGCCGCTATTGCACGTCAACCGGCTCGCCTCGCTCGAACATCTGGCGCTCGACGCCAATGCCGACGAGCGCGTCCAGAACGCGATCGAGCGCGTCCTGGGACGGCAGGGTGCCAACGGCTCCTTCGGGCTCTGGGGTGTCGGTGGCGACGATCTCTGGCTCGACGCCTTCACCGCTGACTTCCTGACCCGGGCCCGCGAGCGCCAGTTCGCCGTGCCGCAGACGGCCTTCAACCTCGCGCTCGACCGCTTGCGCAACCAGGTCGTCAACACCGGCGAGATCGTCAAGGAAGAAGCGGCCGGCATCGCCTATGCGCTCTATGTGCTGGCCCGTAACGGCCGGCCGGTGATGGGCGATCTGCGCTACCTCGCCGACAACAAGCTCGCCGATTTCGGCACGCCGTTGGCCCGCGCCCAGATCGGCGCGGCGCTCTCGGCGCTGGGCGATCGCGGTCGCGGCCGCGCCGCCTTCACCAGCGCGCTCGCCGGCCTGCAGGAGCGCGGCGACGACAGCCTGTCGCGGCCCGACTACGGCTCGCGCCTGCGTGACGGCGCGGCCGTGCTGGCCCTGATCGCCGAATCCTCGGGCGAGCGTGCCGACATCACCCGCGCCGCCGCCGTGCTCGACAGCGCCCGCAACAGCTCGCGCTACACCTCGACGCAGGAGCAGATGTGGATGGTGCTGGCGGCGCAGGCCATGGCGAAGGATGCCGAGGGCATGTCGCTGACTGTCGATGGCGCCGAGCGCAAGGGTCCGCTTTACCGCACGATCTCCGCCGAGGCGCTGGAGGGCAAGCCGCTCACCGTCGCCAATCCCGGCGCGGCCAGCGCCCAGGCGGTCATCACCGTGTCGGGCATCCCGACGAGCCCCGAGCCCGCCCTGAATCAGGGCTTCGGCCTCGAGCGGGTGATCTACACGATGAAGGGCGAGCGGGCCGATCCCGCCCGCCTGCGCCAGAACGAGCGCTATGTCGTGGCGCTCACGGTGACGGAACCCACGAGCCGCTATGGCCGCCTGCTGCTGGTCGATCCTGTCCCCGCCGGGCTCGAGATCGAGAACGCCAAGCTTACCGAAGGCGCCACGGTCGCCGGGCTCGACTGGCTGAAGCAGGAGGTCTACCCGGTCCATACCGAAGCGCGCGACGACCGCTATGTCGCGGCCTTCGAGCGGCTCGGCGGCTCCAGCCAGAAGCTCGTCTATACGGTCGCCTATATCGCGCGCGCCGTCTCGCCCGGCCGCTATGTCGCGCCGGCCGCCGTGATCGAGGACATGTACCGGCCTGACAAGTTTGGGCGGACGGCGTTCGGCACGGTCGATATCGCGTCGGCGCGGTGACAACGAAGGAATAGCCGAAGCGTGTTCAGGAAGCGCATGGGACGGGCGTCATTCTCGGGCGAAGCGCAGCGCAGACCCGAGAATCTCGATCAGGAGATGCTCGGGTCAAGCCCGAGCATGACGGCGCGACCTTACCGCTTCCGCAAGCTGAAGATCGCCGCCGCATCCTGCGCACTGCTCGTCACCGCTGCCACTGCCGCCCTCCTCCACTATGCCTCGACCCTTCCCCCGCTCGACCTCGCCGCCGCGACCGACCGCTCCACCGTCGTGCTCGACCGTGAGGGCCGGCTGCTACGCCCCTTCCTGACGCGGGACGGACGCTGGAAGCTCCCTGTCGGCGTCGATGATGTCGATCCGCGCTATCTCGCCATGCTCAAGGCCTTCGAGGACAAGCGCTTCGACGGCCATGCCGGCATCGATCCGCTTGGCCTCGCCCGCGCCGCCGGCCAGATGCTGCTGAACGGCCGCGTCGTCTCGGGCGGCTCGACGCTGACGATGCAGGTCGCACGCCTGCTGGAACCGCGCGAGGAGCGCAACCTCGCGGCCAAGCTGAGGCAGGCGGTCCGTGCCATCGAGCTGGAGCGCCGGTTCACGAAGCCGCAGATTCTCGACCTCTACCTGACGCTCGCCCCCTTCGGCGGCAATCTCGAAGGTGTGCGGGCCGCGAGCTTCGCCTATTTCGGCAAGGAGCCGAAGCGGCTCTCGGCCGCCGAAGCGGCACTGCTCGTCGCCTTGCCGCAATCGCCGGAGACGCGCCGGCCGGATCGCTTCAACGAGTCCGCCCGCAAGGCGCGCGACCGCGTGCTCGCTCGCGTCGAACGGGCAGGGCTCGCCACCGCATCCGAAGTCGCCGCAGCGCGTGAGGAGCCGCTGCCGAACGCGCGCAAGCCCTTCCCCAATCTCGCACCGCATGTCGCCGAGCAGGTCGTCGCCGAGGCGCCTGCTACGCGCCGCCACCGGCTCAGCATCGATGCCCGCCTGCAGACCGGCCTCGAAGGTCTCGCCCGCGAGCGCAGCCTGGGCCTCGCCCCGCAGGTCTCGATCGCCATTCTTGCCGTCGACAACGAGACCGGCGAGATCAGGGCCTCGGTCGGCGGCGTTGACTACTTCGCCGCCGAGCGGGCCGGCTCGCTCGACCTGACACGGGCCCTGCGCTCGCCCGGCTCGGCGCTCAAGCCCTTCATCTATGCGCTCGCCTTCGACAACGGCATCGCCCATCCCGAGACGATGCTGGAGGATCGGCCGGCTCGCTACGGCATCTATGTGCCCGAAAATTTCGACATGACCTTCCAGGGCATGGTCTCGGCCCGCAAGGCGCTGCAGTTTTCGCTCAATGTCCCCGCCGTCGAACTGCTCTCGGCACTCGGGCCACAGCGCTTCCTGTCGCGCCTGCGCGATGCCGGCGTCGCCATCGCCATGCCGAAGGAGGGCGGCGCACCCGGCCTCGCCGTCGGGCTCGGCGGGCTCGGCATCACCTTGCAGGATCTGACGCGGCTTTATGTCGGGCTCGCGCGCGGCGGCGAGGTGCCGGAACTGAGGGTCAGGATAGATGACAGCCGCGACCGCGCGCCCTCGCCCCGCCTCGTGGAGCCGGTTGCAGCCTGGTACCTCGCCGACACCCTGCTCGGTGCGCCGCCGCCGCTCAATGCCGTCCCGGGCCGCATCGCCTACAAGACCGGCACCTCCTATGGCTATCGCGATGCCTGGGCGGTCGGATTCGACCGCAAGCACACGATCGGCGTCTGGGTCGGTCGTGCCGATAACGGCGCCGTGCCGGGGCTGGTTGGACGCAGCGTCGCGGCGCCGATCCTGTTCGATGCCTTCGCCCGGCTCGGGCTCGATCCGCGCCCGTTCCCGCAACCGCCCGACACCATCGTCGCGACATCGGCGCATCTGCCGCCGCCACTGCGCCACTTACGCCAGGATGTGCCCAAGACGGCTGCCGCGATGGCGACGCCGACGCTCAAGCTCGCCTTCCCGCCCGAAGGCGCCAGGATCGACCTCGGCGCCTCGGCGGCGGAGGGGCAGACGCAGCTCAACCTCAAGGTCGCTGGCGGCGTGGCGCCTTATACCTGGCTGGTCGATGGGACGCCGGTGCTGGCGCCGACGCGGCGGCGCGAGGCCGCCTGGCAGCCGCCGGGCAAGGGCTTCATGCGGATTTCGGTGATCGACGGAACCGGCGCCAGCGAAAGCGTTTCGGTGCGGCTGCAGTAGACTCGCCGCTCTGCCGTCATGGTCGGGCTTGTCCCGACCATCCACGTCTTTCGTCCTCGAGCGCTACGGCCAAGACGTGGATGCTCGCCACAAGGGCGAGCATGACGGGAAGGTCTCCGCTTCAGCCATCACTCCGCTGCCTGCGGATGCGCTCCGTGTGCCTCATGTGCGACAGGGCCGCGGCTGCCATGCTTGGTCCGCGCGAGATAAGAGTAGGCAACCGGCACCACGTACAGGGTCAGCAGCGTACCGAAGCTCATGCCGCCGACGATGACCCAGCCGATCTGCGAGCGGCTTTCGGCACCGGCGCCATGAGCCAGCGCCAGCGGCACGGCGCCGAGCACCATCGCGCCCGTCGTCATCAGGATCGGCCGCAGGCGAAGCTCGGCAGCATCGACCAGCGCCTCGATCATCTCCACGCCCTCTTCCCGAAGCTGATTGGTGAACTCCAGGATCAGGATGCCGTGCTTGGTGATGAGGCCGACGAGCGTGATCAGGCCGATCTGGCTGTAGACGTTCATCGTGCCGCCGGTGAAGTAGAGCGCGGCCAGCGCCCCGGTGAGCGAGAGCGGCACCGAGACCATGATCACGACGGGGTCGACGAAGCTCTCGAACTGCGCCGCGAGCACGAGGTAGATGAAGCCCAGCGCCAGCAGGAAGACGATCGCGATCGAGGCGCCCGACTGCTTGAATTCGCGGCTCTGGCCGGAATAGTCGATCTGCACCGTCTTCGGCAGCACCTTGGCCGCAGCCTGATCCAGAACCGCCAGCGCATCGCCGAGCGAATAGCCCGGCGCCGGGACGGCCGTAATCGTCGCGGAACGCAGCTGGTTGAAGCGGATCAGCTCCTTGGGCGCCACGGTCTCCTCGATCTGAACGACGCTCGAGAGCTGCACGACCGCACCGCTGCGCCCCATCAGATAGATCGACTGCAAGGCCTGCGGCGTATTCCGATCCTCACCGCCGACCTGGATGACGACATCATACTGCTCGCCGTTCATGTTGAAGCGCGTGACCTGGCGGCCGCCAAGCAACGTCTCCATGGTCCGGCCGATCACATCGACGCCCACACCGAGATCGGCGGCGCGCTGCCTGTCGATCGAGACCTTGATCTGCGGCTTGTCGAGAATGAGGTTCGACTCGACATTGGTCAGCACCGGCGAGCCGGCGACCTCCGCCAGAACGGCGTCGACATAGTCCTTGATCTGGGCATAGGATTCCGACGAGCGCAGCACGAATTCGACCGGCTTGCTGTTGGCGCCACCCTGCCCGAGCGAGGGCGGGTTGGTGGCAAACATCCGGATACCGGGGATCTGCGACAGGTTTCGGTTGATGTCCGCGACCATGTCCTGCTGCTTGATGGCCCGCTGCTCCCACGGCTTCAGCCGGGCGAAGGCGATGGCGCGGGTCACGTCCGGAAAGCCGACGATGACAAGATTGGTCTCCACATCCGGGTATTTCTTGAAGAACTCCTCGGCCCGCCGCGCATATTCGGAGGTGAAGGCCATGGTCGCCCCTTCGGGAGCCACGCCGATGACCGTGAAGCTGCCGCGATCCTCGACCGGCGCAAGCTCCGAGCGCAGATTCGTGAAGAAGTAATAGCTCCCGCCGGCGACGCCGACTGCCAGCAGAACGATCAGCGGACGCACGGACAGCGCGCCCCGCAGCGAGGCCCTGTAGCCGCGCGACAGCCCGTTGAAGCCCGCCTCGAAGACATTGTAGAGCCAGCCATGCGAACTCTCGTGCTTGAGCAGCTTGGCGCACATCATCGGGGTCAGGGTGAGCGCGACGAAGCCCGAGACCAGCACAGCCCCGGCGAGCGTCAGCGCGAACTCGATGAAGAGCTTGCCCGTGCGGCCGGTCGAGAAGGCCATCGGAGCATAGACAGCAACCAGCGTCAGGGTCATCGCGATGACGGCAAAGGCGATTTCGTTGATGCCCTTGATCGCCGCTGCGTTGGCCTCCATCCCATCCTCGATATGGCGGTGGACGTTCTCGAGCACGACGATGGCATCGTCGACGACGAGACCGATCGCCAGCACCATGGAGAGCAGCGTCAGCGTGTTCACGGTGAAGCCCAGCGCATACATCAGTGCGAACGAACCGACGAGCGAGACCGGAATCGTGACCAGCGGGATCAGCGTTGCGCGGACCGAACGCAGGAAGATGAAGATGATCAGGACGACGAGCAGAACCGCCTCGAGGATCGTGCTGTAGACGGCCTGGATCGAGCGGTCGATGAACACGGAGCTGTCGTAGGAGGTCGCGATGGTCATGCCATCGGGCAGATCCTCGATGATCTCCGGGAGCGCGGTGCGGATGCCGTTGGAGACGTCGAGCGGGTTAGCGGTCGCCTGCTTGACGATACCGATGGTCACGGAAGGATTGCCGGAGAACCAGGCGGCATTGCGCTCCGCCAGGGCACCGAGTTCGACCTTGGCGACGTCGCTCAGCTTCACGGGAAAGCCGCTGACATCCTTGACGACGATTTTTTGGAACTGCTCCGGCGTCGTCAGGCCCGTCTGCGAGAGGACCGTGAACTCGCGATTGTTGCTCTCGATGCGGCCGGATGGGATCTCGACGTTCTGGGCGCGAACCGCCGCCTCGATCTCCTGAACCGTGATGTTATAAGCCGACATCCGGGCCCGATCGAGCCAGATTCGCATCGCATAGCGCCGCTCGCCGCGGATCTGCACCTCGGCGACGCCGGTGATGTTCTGCACGCGGTCGGTGATGAAGCGGTCGGCGAAATCGGTCAGCTCGAGCGGGCTATGCCGCGAACTGACCAGGGACAGAAACAGGATCGGCTGGGCGTCCGCCTCGACCTTGGCGATGATCGGCTCTTCGATCTCCGTCGGCATGCGGCCGCGCACACGGCTGACGCGGTCGCGCACGTCGGAAGCCGCGACATCGGGATCGACATCCGGCCGGAAGCGGACGGAGATGAAGCTGCGTTCCTGCCGGCTGGTCGAGGAGATGATCTCGATGCCTTCGATGCCCGCGATCGAATTCTCGAGCACCTGGGTGACCTGGGTCTCGATGATCTCCGCGCTGGCGCCGGTGTAGTCCGTCCGCACCGAGACGATCGGCTCGTCGATGTTGGGGTATTCTCGCACCGTCAGCCGCGTATAGGACACCGCGCCGATCAGCAGGACGAGCAGGCTCAGCACCGTCGACAGGACGGGGCGACGAACGAAGAGTTCGAACAGGCTCATTGTTGGGCGCTCGTCGTCGCGCCGGGCAGCGCACTCGTCTGCACCGGAGCCTGCGCGTTCTTGATCGAGACGATCGAGCCGTCGCGCAGCCGCATCTGTCCGGAGCTGACGACGATCATCTGCGGCGTCAGGCCCTTGACGATCTCGACCTTGCCCGGCAGGCGCTTGCCGAGCACGACGGCAACGCGCTTCGCCTTGCCGTTCTCGACGATGTAGACGATCTTGCCGATGCCGTCGGGCACGACAGCCGATTCAGGGATGAGCATCGCGTTCTCGCGCCGGTCGACGACGATGGTGACACGGGCGAACAGACCCGGCTTCAGCACCAGATCGGCATTGGGAACGGTGGCCCGCAGCCTGATCGCACGACCGTTGACATCGACCACCGGATCGACGGCGAAGATCCGGCCCTGGAAGTCCCGGCCCGGGACGGCATCCACCTTGAGGCTGATCGATTGTCCCAGTTTGACCTGGGCGAGAAAGATTTCGGGAACACGGAAATCGACCTTGATCGGGTCGATATTGGTCAGCGTGATCAACGTCTTGCCCACGGAAACATAATCGCCGACGCTGACCGAGCGCAGGCCGACGACGCCGTTGAAGGGTGCCATCATCGCCGACTGGGCCAGCTTAGCCTGCGAGAGCTGCACGCGCGCCTCGGCGGAAGCGAGCTTTGCGGTCGCCTCATCCAATGCGACCTGAGTGCCGACGCCGCGCTGGCTGAGTGAGCGGTTCCGCTCGAACGTGTCCCTGGCCAGGTTGAGATCGGCCTGGAGCTGCTTCAGCTCCGCATCGAGGATGGCCGTGTCCAGCTTGACCAGAAGCTGGCCCTTCTCGACGCGCTCACCCTCCTTGAAACCGAGCGCGATGACGCGGCCAGCGATCTCAGGCGCGATCACGACGGACTCGTCGGCCGCCAGGGTGCCCAGCGCCTCGACCTCCTCATTGACTGTTGCGCGCTCTATTTTCGCGACCTCGACGGGGACGCCGGCAGCGCGCGGCGCCGGCACGGCAGCTTGCGCCGGGGCGCTTGTCTGCTTGAAATGGCGATAGCCGTAATAGCCACCGCCCGCCAGGCCGATGATCAGGAGCAGATAGACAAACCGCTTCATAGAACTGGACGCTCCGGAGTTGCTTGGGTACTTTAGACTGGACGGTCCAGTTTGATAAGGGGCTCGATGGGCGGCAACATGACAGTAACGGCCGCGGCAATTTCCGCGACAGCGGCGACGGATGCAAGACGCTTGCCGTCCGACAAGTCTCGTCGCGACAAGCATCATGCGATCACGCAGGCCGCCTCTGACATGTTCCTCGCAGAAGGTTTCGATCGCGTCACCCTGGACCAGATCGCCCAGCGCGCCGGCGTCTCCAAGCAGACGATCTACAGCCACTTCGCCGACAAGGAAGCGCTGTTCAAGGCGATCTGCAGCGAACTCACTGAAAGGCTTACGATTCCGCTGCGTAAATCAGCGGCCGAAGGCGATCTCCGAAGCACGTTGACTCGGCTTGGCGATGATGCGCTGGCGATGATGCTGCATCCTGCCTCACTGGATCTCCACCGCCTCGTGATAAGCGCCGCCGTACGCTTTCCGGAACTCGGCCATGTCGCCTACGAGGCCGGGGCCATGCGTATGATCAACGACCTTTCGACATTGCTGGTGCAGCGTTCACGAATCGGTGATGGCATTGCGAAGCCTGTCGATGATGAACGTGCGCGCATCCTGGCTGAGCAATTCATCGGCATGCTGCGCGGCTTCCATCAGGTTCGCGGCCTGTTGAGCATCAAGCCGGCGACCCCGTCCGGCCGCAGCGCCTATGTTCGCGCCTGCGTCGACCTTTTGCTGCGCGGCGCCTGAAGCAGGCCGCCGACTACGGCAGCGCGAGACCACAGGCCTGGTCTGTCACCGGCCTGTCATCTGCACTGGCTAGCTCTCCAGCATGAAACAGCATGAACCCGGCGGCAGCATGCTGCCTCGGGACCATATTCATGCTCGTCCCGCAAGCGAGAAGCCATCATGCTGCGCATCGAAGGCCTGACCAAGCGCTTTGGCGGAAATGCCGCCGTCGACAAGGTCACGCTCTCCATCCCAAAGGGTGAGATGGTCGGCATCATTGGCCGATCTGGAGCCGGCAAATCGACGCTGCTGCGCATGCTCAACCGCCTCTCCGATCCCAGCGAGGGCCGCATCGTTTCGGGCGACCGTGACGTCACCGCGCTCAAGGGTGCGGCCCTGCGCGGCTGGCGCCGCGACACGGCAATGATCTTTCAGCAGTTCAACCTCGTCGGCCGGCTCGACGTCTTGACCAACGTCCTGCTCGGCCGGCTGAACCACCGTTCTGCCGCGCTGACGCTGGTCAAGAGCTTTTCACGCGACGACAAGATCCGCGCCATCGCCGCGCTGGAACGGCTCGACATGG
Organism: Hyphomicrobiales bacterium; assembly: GCA_900470775.1. GTDB lineage: Bacteria > Pseudomonadota > Alphaproteobacteria > Rhizobiales > Beijerinckiaceae > Allobosea. Next base: position 102,159 of record UCBZ01000010.1, read on the forward strand.
GCCATCTCCTGGCGCAGAGGGCCGAGACCCTGTCAGGCGGCCAGCAGCAGCGCGTCGCTATCGCCCGCGCACTGGTCCAGGAACCGCAGATCATCCTGGCCGACGAGCCGATCGCCTCGCTCGACCCGCGCAACACGCAGGTCGTGATGGATGCCCTGTTCCGGATCAACCGCGAGGACGGCATCACCGTCGTCTCGAACCTGCACCATCTCGATATCGCGTCGAAATACTGCGACCGCCTGATCGGCATGGCCGGCGGCAAGGTCGTCTTCGACGGCCCGCCTCACCAGCTCACCAGCGAGGTCGCGGCGAAGCTCTACGGCATCGAAGCCCGGGACGCCGGCGCCGAAGCGCTCGACCAGCTCGACGCCATCGCCAGCGAAGAAGCCCAGCGCGCCAAGCAGAACGTCGCCTGAAGCCCGTCCCCAGTCCGCTGGGGGCATTCGACACCACCCAGACCTTTCAAACGAAGACCATCGTAACACCAGGAGCACACCATGCTGACCCGTCGTCATACCCTGACGCTCGCCACTGCGGCCCTCGCCGCCTCGCTCGCGGCCCCGGCCTTCGCCCAGGACTGGAAGGCGAAATATCCCGAGATCGTCTTCGCCATCATTCCCGCCGAGAACGCCTCGGGCGTCGTCGAGCGCTACACCCCCTTCGTGAACTATCTCGCCAAGGAACTTGGCACCAAGGTCACGCTGCGCATTGCTAGCGACTATGCCGCCCTGATCGAGGGCCAGCGCGCCGGCAACATCCATATCGGCATGTACGGCCCCTCCTCCTTCGCCCGCGCGCTGATGACCGGCGCCAAGATCGACGCCTTCGCGATCGAGACCAATATCGACGGCACCAAGGGCTACTATTCGGTCTTCTATGTGAAGAAGGACTCTCCCTATCAGAAGATCGAAGACCTGAAGGGCAAGAACCTCGGCCTCGTCGATCCCAATTCGACCTCGGGCAACAACGTCCCGCGCTTTGCGCTCGACGGCATGAAGATCGAGCCCGAGACCTATTTCGGCAAGGTCGTCTACACCGGCAGCCACGAGAACGCCGTCATAGCGCTCGGCCAGGGCACCGTCGACGTCGCCGCCAATTGGTGGAACGACGAGCAGGAATCCAACCTCCTGCGTATGGCCCGCAAGAACATGGTCAAGGCCGAGGATTTCCGGATCATCTACAAGTCCGAGCAGATCGTGAACTCGCCGATGGCCTATCTCTCGGACATGCCGACCGACCTCAAGACCAAGATCCGCGACACCGTCCTGAACCTCGCCACCAAGGACAAGGTCGCCTTCGACAAGATCTATGAAGGCAAGCAGGGCCCACTCGTCGCCGTCGACAACAAGGCCTACGACCCGATCATCGAACTCAACAAGTTCGTCGACGCACTGCGCAAGAAGAAGTCCTCGTAAGCTCTCGCCTCGCTTGCCGAACGCCGCGCGGGGAACCCCTCTCCTGTAAGGAGAGGGTAGGGTGAGGGGTCGGCCATCTGACGGTTGATCCGAAGCCCACCTCCCCCACCATGTTGGCAATCCGCTGGTCCAACGACCTACACCTCACCCCTGCCCCTCTCCTTACAGGAGAGGGGTTCCCCGCGCCCGGTCGGCAACGGACTTTCATTCCCATGACCCTCGCGATCGAGCGCGACGACCCCGCCATTCGCGCCCATGCCGCGACCTATGCCGCCGCGATGGCGAGCAAGCGTCGCCAGACGCTGATCGGCGTCGCGGTTCTCGCCGCGCTCGTCTGGCTTTCGGCGCTGGGCTCGGAGGTCGATCCCGGCAAGTTCATCGAGAACGCCTGGCGCTTCCCGAAATACATCATCGAGACCATGCCGGTTCTGCGCTGGAACAGCTTCCGTGCCGACATGGCCGAATGGTTCTGGGGCTGGAAGGGCTGGCTCAAGCTGCTCTGGCAGACGATCCTGATCGCCTATACCGGCACCATCCTCGGCGCGCTTGGCGGCTTCCTGCTCTGCTTCGTCGCCGCCGCCAATCTCGGCCGATCGGGCTGGCTGCGCTTCGCCGCCAAGCGCTTCCTCGAATTCTGCCGCACCGTCCCTGAGATCGTCTTCGCGCTGATCTTCGTCATCGCCTTCGGGCTCGGCCCGCTGCCCGGCGTGCTCGCCATCGCGATCCACACCATGGGCGCGATGGGCAAGCTCTTCTCCGAGGTGGTCGAGAACATCGACATGAAACCGGTCGACGGCCTGACCGCAACCGGCGCCGGCTGGTGGCAGACCATCCGCTTCGCGGCGGTGCCGCAGGTTCTCTCCAACTTCGCCAGCTATTCGCTACTGCGCTTCGAGATCAACGTGCGCGGCGCCTCGATCATGGGCTTCGTCGGCGCCGGCGGCATCGGGCAGGACCTGATCGAGGCCATCCGCAAATTCTACTTCACCGATGTCAGCGCCATCCTGCTGCTGATCATCGCCGCCGTGATGCTGATCGATTACGGCACCGAGCGTCTGCGCCATTCCCTCATCAGCCTGGAGCACGGCAAGTGAGCCTCGCTTTGTCCCCCACCGATCAGGCCGCGCTCGTCAGCCGCCATCAGGCCGCCATCGACGGCTCGCTGAAGACGAAGCTGACCACCATCGCCGTCGTCGCAGCCATGGTCGGCCTCTTCTGCTACGGCGTCAGCACCTTCGAGGTCACGCTCTGGCGCATCCTGTCGGGGCTCAGTAATCTCGGCACCTTCGTCGTGCTGATGCTGCCGCCCGATCCCGGCTCCTTCGCCCGCGCCATCATCTTCGTGAAGGCATTGTTCGAGACGATCGCCATCGCCTTCCTCGGCACGATCCTGGCGGCGATCCTGGCCTTCCCGCTCGGCTTCATCGCCGCGCGCAACGTCGTCGCCAACAAGATCGTGCATTTCCTCGCCCGCCGCTCGCTCGACACGGTGCGCGGCGTCGATGCGCTGATCTGGGCGCTGATCTGGATCAACGTCGTGGGGCTCGGCCCCTTCGCCGGCATGCTGGCGATCATGACCAGCGATATCGGCGCCTTCGGCAAGCTCTACTCCGAGGCGATCGAATCCGCCGACCGCAAACCGGTCGAGGGCGTCACCTCGCTGGGCGGCGGCAAGCTCCATGAAATCCGCTTCGGCCTGGTCCCGCAGGTGCTGCCGGTGATCGCAAGCCAGGTGCTCTACTACATCGAGTCCAACACCCGCTCCTCCACGATCATCGGCATCGTCGGCGCCGGCGGCATCGGGCTCTATCTGGCCGAGACCATCCGCACGCTCGAATGGCAGCAGGTCTCCTTCCTGATCCTGTTGATCCTGGCCGCGGTGACCGCGATTGACTTCCTCTCCAGCAAGCTGCGCTTCGCCATCATCGGCAAGCGGGCGGTGTGACGACAGGCAGGCGCCGGGTTCACCGGCACCAACCTCTCATTCTCAGTTGCCGGCCGGCCGCTTCGGCACACCCGCCAGCCAGGCACCCAGATCCTTCGCCCAGAATTTGGCAAGCCCCGTCGTGCCGTGGCCGCGCGTATCGACGCTGGCCGGGATCACGAGCAGCCGCGCGCTGCCGAGGCGCTTCAACTCGCGCTCCATGATACCGGTCTCGGGCGGGTTGCGCTCGTCATCGGCTGCGTTGATCGCCAGCACCGGCGCCTTGATCGCGTCGAGCTTCGGTGACGGATTGTAGTCGCGCGAGGAATCCCACTGGTAGAGGAAGTCGTTCGCATCGGCGTTGAACGCGGCCTTCAGCCGCTCGTCGAGCAGCTTGTCGGCGGCCTCGCGTGTCGGCGCCATCTGCTGGTAGGCGAGCGAACCGCCATTGGTCGCGATGCCGAAGAAGACATTGGCGATGCGGAACGCCGGCGGCTGGGCCGTATAGTCGCCGCCCTTCCACTCAGGGTCGGTGCGGACGGCGTCGATGATCATCCGCCGCATCATCCAGTTGCGGCTCGACATCTCCGTCGGCTGCGACGCCATCGGCACCAGCGCATCCATGAAATCGGGGTATTTCACGCCCCACATCCAGGTCTGCATGCCGCCCATCGAATTGCCGAGCACGAGCCGGACATGGCGGATGCCGAGGCCTTCGCTCACCAGCTTGTACTGTGCCGTGACCATGTCCTCGTAATTATAGCGGGGGAACTTCGCCTTCATCCCGTCGGAGGGCTTCGAGGACGCGCCCGCGCCGAGCGCGTCGGGGATGATGATGTAGTATTTGCTGGCATCGAGCGGCTGGCCCGCCCCGAACAGCTCGCCGGCAAAGATCGGCGTCAGCATGCTGGCGGCCGAGCCCGCCGTGCCGTGCAGGATCACCACCGGCTCGCCCGTCGGCTCGCCGACCGTGGCATAGCCGAGCTTCAGCTCCGGAAACGTCTCGCCGGTGCTGAAGCGGAAATCCTTGGCAACCCAGACGCCGCGCTTGGGCCCGGGGTAATCCGCCGCCAGCGCGAGGTTCGCGATGCCGCAGGACGCAATGAGAACGGCCGCGCGCAGCAGCCCGATGACAGGATTCATGACAGCATTCTCCTCGGATCGGTTTCCGCGCGATCTTGATGTCGCGTGTTCCCGTCCGAAGCATCGCGCCGAAGCCTCGCCGGCACAAGCTGCGCCGACATCACGAGCTAGCGTGTCTCCTCGCTGAACGGCTCGACCAACATCTCCATGCGCTCGCCGGCAAAGACGCTGGTGACGAGGTGAATGGGGGTCAGGTCCGGCAGCGCATCGACCGCCACCGACACCATCACCGGCGCACCGGGCTCGATCCGCAGCAGCACCGCCTCACGCTCGCTGGCGAGGCGGGCGGTGAGGCGCGTCGAGAGGCGCACGTAATCGGTGACGCCGCAGACCTTCAGCGCCGCCGTCATCGAGCCCTCCGCCGCGCGATAGGCTTCGTCGAAGGCGGGGAAGCGGTCCACTGAAAGCCAATGCGTGCCCGTGCCCATCGGCGTTCCATCGGCGAGGCTCAATCCCTCGAGCCGCCACAGCGCCGCGCCAGGCTCCAGTCCGAGCACCTCGCAGGTCTCGGGTTCACCGATGATCTGCTCCTGCGACAGGACCGTGCTCGACCCGACGATGCCGATCCGGCCGAGATTGGCGCGCATGCTGACCCGCCGGCCGATCGGATAGGGCACCCGCCTTTCGCTGACCTGCGTGCCGCGTCCGCGCGAGACCGTCACCAGCCCCTGCTCGGCGAGATGCCGGAAGGCCTGCCGCACCGTGTGGCGATGCACGCCATAGTGCTCCGCCAGCGCGGTCGCGGCCGGCAGCGTGTCGCCCGCGGCGTAGTCGCCCTTGCCGATCGCGCTGGCGAGGTCGTCTGCGATCCGGCGCCAGACCGTGCCGGCATCGGCGGGAGCCTCTTCCGCAGTCATCAAAGTTTCATGCAAAATGTATAGACCTTTCCTCACAGCAGGCCTATCATAGTCTAGACATTAGCGAACGACCAGACGGCGGATGACGATGACGACAGACACCGCGCAGAAAAGCGAGACAACGCAAAGGCAGCGCTGGATGGCGGTGCTCGCCCGCGCCTCGCGCGCCGAGATCGCGGAACTCATCGGCCCCGACCTTCCGCGCCACGACATCCTCAAGGCGCCGGAGACCGGCACCGTGATGGTCGAGGGCCGCGCCGGCGGCGCCGGCCGCCGCTTCAATCTGGGCGAGGCGACCGTGACCCGCTGCATCGTGCGCCTCGACGACGGCGCCATGGGCTTCTCCTATGCGCTGGGCCGCGATGGCCGCAAGGCGCGCCTCGCCGCCGTTCTCGACGCCAGGCTGCAGGCCGAGGCGCCCGGCGCCGCGCTGCATCGCGCCGTCGACGCCCTTGCTGATCGCCAGAGCGCGGCGCGGGTCCTCGCCTCGCGCAAGGCCGCCGCGACCAAGGTCGATTTCTTCACTCTGGTCAGGGGCGCGTGATGGCAACCGACACGCTGATCGGCCCGGGCTTCTCCGACCCGGTCTTCCAGTCGCAGGGCGCCTTCCGCGCGCTTCTGGCGGCTCTCGCCGAGCCCGGCACGCGCCATGTCGTCAGTGGCGCGGTCGTGCCGCCCAAGGGCCTGCATGCCGCGACCGCCACCGCGCTGCTGACGCTCGCCGATTACGAGACCCTGATCTGGCTGCCCGCCGCGCTGCGCGACGGCGCAGCCGGCGCTTGGCTGCGCTTCCATTGCAGCGCCGCGCTGGTCTCCGATCCCGCCAGGGCCGCCTTCGCCGTCATCGACGCCGGCTCTCCGGAACCCGCTTTGTCAGCCTTCGACAGCGGCAGTGACCAGTTCCCCGACCGCTCGACGACGCTGATCGTGCAATGCACCGCGCTCGAAGGCGGCGAGGCGGTGACGCTGACGGGGCCGGGCATCGCCACCTCCCGCGTGATCGCGCCCGCCGGCCCGCGCGCCGGTTTCTGGGCCGAGGTCGCCGCCAACAACGACGCCTATCCGCTTGGGATCGATCTCCTGCTCAGCCATGCGGATGCCGTCTTCGGCCTGCCGCGCTCCACGCGGATCGGGGAGGTCTACTGATGTATGTCGCGGTCAAGGGCGGCGAGGCCGCGATCCTCGCCACGCATGATCTGGTCGCCGAAGCGCGGCGCGGCGACGAGGCCGTGCCCGAAATCTCGGTCGCGCAGATCCGCGAACAGCAGGGCCTCTCCTGTGCCCGTGTCATGAACGAGGGCTCGCTCTACGACGCCGATCTTGCCGCGCTGGCGCTGAAACAGGCGCAAGGCGATGTCATCGAAGCCGCCTTCCTGATGCGCGCCTACCGCACGACGCTGCCGCGCTTCGGCTCGTCGGAGCCGGTCGATACAGCCCGGATGGCGATCCGCCGCCGCGTCTCGGCGACCTACAAGGATCTGCCCGGCGGACAGGTGCTCGGCCCGACCTATGACTACACCCACCGGCTGTTCGATTTCGCGCTGATGGACGATGCCAAGAGCGTCATGGTCGGGCTTGACCCGACCATCTCGGGCCGCGAAGGGCGCCCCTCGACAGCGCCTCATTCTGCCGGAGATGCTCGGGTCAAGCCCGAGCATGACGTCGCGCCCCTCGACACCCACATGCCCCGCGTGCCCGATATCCTCGGCGCCGAAGGCCTGATGGAGCCCGAGACACCACCCGTGGGCGACCCCCGCCCCTTCGACCTGACCCGCGAGCCGGTCTCCTTCCCCGCCGATCGCGATGTCCGCCTCCAGGCAATGGCGCGCGGCGACGAGGGCTTCCTGCTCGGGCTTGGCTATTCCGTCCAGCGCGGTTTCGGCGGCAACCACCCCTTCGTCGGCGAAATCCGCGTCGGTGAGGTCTCGGTCGAATTCGTGCCCGAGGAGCTCGGCTTTGCGGTCGATCTCGGCGACATCACCCTGACGGAATGCCAAATGGTCAACCAATTTGCCGGCTCCAAGGATGTCGCACCGCAGTTCACGCGCGGCTACGGCCTGAGCTTCGGCCATAGCGAGCGCAAGGCGATGTCGATGTCGCTGGTCGACCGGGCTCTGAAATGTCGCGAATTCGGCGAGGCGGCTGAATACCCGGCGCAGCAGGACGAGTTCGTGCTCTACCACTCCGACAATGTCGAGGCGGCCGGCTTCGTCGAGCACCTGAAGCTGCCGCACTACGTCGATTTCCAGGGCGAGCTCGAACTGATCCGCCGCATCCGGGCCGAACGCGAACAGCGCCTTGCCGGTGAAAACGAAGTCCTGCCGGAGGCCGCGGAATGACCATGCATCAGGCACTGCCGGGCGACGACACTCATTCTGTCGATAGCACCCGCCCCGCCTACAATTACGCCTATCTCGACGAGCAGACGAAGCGGATGATCCGTCGCGCCCTGCTCAAGGCTGTCGCGGTGCCCGGCTATCAGGTGCCGTTCGGCTCGCGCGAAATGCCACTGGCCCGCGGCTGGGGCACCGGCGGCATCCAGGTCACGGCGGCGATCATCGGGCCCGACGACACGCTCAAGGTCATCGACCAGGGCGCCGACGACACTACCAACGCCGTCTCGATCCGCCGCTTCTTCGAGAAGACGGCCGACGCCCGCACCACCGAGGCGACGGAACAGGCGACGATCATCCAGACCCGCCACCGCATCCCCGAGGCGCCGCTGACGGCCGGCCAGATCATGGTCTACCAGGTCCCGCAGCCGGAGCCGCTGCGCAAGCTTGAGCCGCGCGAGGCCGAAACCCGCAAGATGCACGCCTGGGCCGAATACGGGCTGATGCAGGTCAAGCTCTACGAGAACATCGCCCGCTTCGGCGAGGTGACGACGACCTATGACTACCCGGTGATGATCAATGGCCGCTACATCATGGCGCCCTCGCCCATCCCGAAATTCGACAATCCCAAGATGCACATGTCGCCGGCGCTGCAGCTCTTCGGTGCCGGCCGCGAAAAGCGCATCTACGCCCTGCCCCCGCATACCAGCGTGAGAAGCCTCGATTTCGAGGACCATCCCTTCCGCATCCAGAGCTGGACGCAGCCCTGCGCGCTCTGCGCCGCGAGCGACTCCTATCTCGATGAGGTCGTGATCGACGACCAGGGCTCGCGCATGTTCGTCTGCTCCGACAGCCATCATTGCGAGACGCGGCGGGCCGATGGCCATCGCGGCACGATGCTCGGCGACGCCACGGCAAGCGGGCTGGTCGAGGAGAGCAAGTCATGACCGTCCACGCCTCTCTCCCCGACACCGCGCTCGATCCCGCCCCGCTGCTCTCCGTCGCCGGCGTTTCGCGCTTCTATGGCGAGCGCGTCGGCTGCAAGGACGTCTCCTTCGACCTCTGGCCGGGTGAGGTGCTCGGCATCGTCGGCGAATCCGGCTCGGGCAAATCGACGCTGTTGCGCTGCCTCGCCGGTATCGACCAGCCCGATGCGGGCGAGGTGCTGTTCCGCGGCCTCGACACCCCGCTCGACATCTACTCCGTGCCCGAGCAGGAGCGCCGCAGATTGATGCGCACCGCATGGGGCATCGTCCACCAGAACCCGCGCGACGGCCTGCGCATGGACGTCTCGGCCGGCGGCAATGTCGGCGAGCGCCTGATGGATCGCGGCGACCGGCATTACGGCCAGATCCGCGAGCGCGCCCTCGACTGGCTTTCCCGCGTCGAGATCTCGGGCTCGCGCATCGACGACCGGCCGCGCCAGTTCTCCGGCGGCATGCAGCAGCGTCTGCAGATCGCCCGCGTGCTGGTCTCGGAGCCGCGCCTCGTCTTCATGGACGAACCGACCGGCGGACTGGACGTCTCGGTCCAGGCCAAGCTGCTCGACCTGCTGCGCGTGCTGGTGCGCGATCTCGGCCTCGCCGCGATCATCGTCACGCATGATCTCGCGGTGGCGCGCCTTCTCACCGACCGGCTGATGGTGATGAAGGACGGCCATGTCGTCGAGCAGGGCCTGACCGACCAGGTGCTGGACGACCCGCATCACGCCTATACGCAGCTGCTGACATCCGCGGTGCTCAGCGTATGAGCGGCTTCGTCCACCCTCCCTGGTCGGGCTTTTCCGGCCCCGCCCCCTCCGCACCCGACAAGGCGGACGGTTCCCGGCAGAGGCCCGGGCATGAGGTGGACCGCGTCGTTCTTGGACGCGCTTCTGCTTGGCAGGCGGTCGCGCCGCCCCTCCCCGTCACACCCGCGTCACCGCGCCCGGACAAGGCACTGATCCCATGACCACGATGATTCGCGTTGAGAACGTCGCCAAGGCCTTCACCCTGCACAATCAGGGCGGCGTCCGGCTGCCCGTCTTCGGCGACGTCAATTTCTCGGTCGAGGCCGGCGAGGCCCTGGTGCTTGCGGGCGCCTCCGGCGCCGGCAAGTCCAGCCTCCTGCGCATCCTCTACGGCAATTACCGGCCGACCTCGGGCACCATCCACATCACCCATGGCGGTAAGCCCGTCGACATCGTCGCAGCTGTGCCGCGTACCGTGCTCGACATCCGCCGCCGCACGCTCGGTTTCGTCTCGCAGTTCCTGCGCGTCATCCCGCGCGTCAGCGCGCTCGACATCGTGCGCGACCCGCTGCTGGCGCGCGGCGCCACGCCGGAGGACGCCAGCGAGCGGGCGAAGGCGATGCTCGCCCGCCTCAACCTGCCGCAGCGGCTCTGGAACCTCGCACCCGCGACCTTCTCGGGCGGCGAGCAGCAGCGCGTCAACATCGCCCGCTCCTTCGTCGATCCCTCGGCGATCATGCTGATCGACGAGCCGACCGCCTCGCTCGACGCCGCCAACCGCGACGTCGTGGTCGAGCTGATCGCCGAGGCCCGTGCTAAAGGCTCCGCCATCGTCGGAATCTTCCACGACGAGGCCGTGCGCGAGACGGTCGCGACCCGCTATCTCGACATCACCGATTTCCGGAAGGCCGCCTGATGCAGACCGTTCTGACCAATGCCCGGCTGATCCTCGAAGACGAGATCGTCACCGGGACGATCGCCTTCGACGAGACCGGCATCACCGCCGTCGATCAGGGCTTGTCGTCCCTGCCCGGCGCCATCGACGCCGGCGGCGACTATGTCGCGCCGGGCCTTGTCGAGATGCACACCGACAATATGGAAAAGCACTTCATGCCGCGGCCCAAGGTCTTCTGGCCGAACGGGCTGGCGGCCGCGCTGGTCCATGACGCCCAGATGGCGGCAGCCGGCGTCACCACGGTCTATGACGCGATCTGCGCCGGCACGCCCTTTTCGGCCAAGGACTACCGCAAGGACATCTTCGCCGACGTTATGCTGGCGCTGGCCGAGGGGCGGCGCGAGGGCGTCTTCCGCATCGACCACCGCATCCATATGCGCTGCGAACTGACCAGCCCGGACCTTCTGGCGGATATCGAACCCTACCAGAACGACGAACTGGTCCAGCTCGTCTCGCTGATGGACCACACGCCGGGCCAGCGCCAGTGGCGCAATCTCGAACACCTCAAGACCTATGCGGTCGGCAACGGCAAGAGCGTGGCCGAGTTCGAGGAAGACGTCGTCGTGCGCCAGCAGGAGGGCGCCGCCAATGTCGGCCGCAACTGGAGCGCCGTCGTCGAGCTGTTCCGCGCGCGCGGCATCCCGATCGCGACCCATGACGACACCACGGTCGAGCATGTCGAGGAGGGCATTGCGTCCGGCGCCGTGATCTCCGAATTTCCGACCACGGTCGAAGCCGCCCAGGCCGCCAAGCAGCGTGGGCTCGCCACCGTCGCAGGCGCGCCCAATGTCGTGCGCGGCGGTTCGCATTCGGGCGGCGTGTCGGTGTCGGAACTGGCAGAGAAGGGCCTGCTCGACGGACTCTCCTCGGACTACGTGCCCGCCAGCCTGCTCCAGGCGGTCCTGAAGCTGCATGCCGATCACGGTCTCGGGCTGCCCGACGCGATGGGTATGGTGACCTGGAAGGTGGCGGATATCCTCGGGCTGAAGGATCGCGGCCATCTGCGCACCGGCCTGCGCGCCGATCTGGTCCGGTTCAAGGTGTTGGGCCCGACGCCGGTCCTCGCCGCCGTCTGGTCGCAAGGGGCGCGCGCCTTTTGAGCACACCGCGCTACGCCCTCTATTACGCGCCCGCCTCCGACAGCCCGCTCTGGCGCTTCGGCTGCGCGACGCTGGGCTATGACGCCTTCACGGCGCAGGATGTCGCCTTCGCGGTCCCCTCCGGCTGCGATGCAGACGGTTGGCCGCAAGCCACCGCCGAGCCGCGCCGCTACGGCTTCCACGCCACGCTGAAGGCGCCCTTCAGCCTGGCCAACGGCCGCAGCGAGGGCCAGTTGCGCGCCTTCGCCCATCAGATCGCGGCCGGCCTCGCGCCCGTGCCGCTCGCCGGCCTGACCGTCACCGCTCTCGGCCGCTTCATTGCGCTGACGCCGGCGGAGCCGAGCCCGGCCCTGCAGAAGCTCGCCTTCGACATGGTCCAGGTCTTCGAGCCCTTCCGGGCGCCGCTGGGTGCGGCCGATCTGGCGCGCAGGCTGGCAAGCCCGCTGACCCCGGCGCAGCGCGCCTATCTCGAAGCCTATGGCTATCCGTATGTCGGCGACGCCTTTCGCTTCCACATGACGCTGACCGGCTCGTTGCCGCCGGACGATGTCGCCGGCACCGCCGCGGCCCTCGCCACCACCTATGCCGCCGCCGTCCCGGTCGAACCCGTCGCGATCGACCGGCTTGCCCTGTTCAGGCAGCCCGACCGCGAGGGCCGCTTCCACCTGCTCGACAGCTTCGTGCTCGGCCGCTGAGCCACGCAACCGCGCGAGACCTCGGAGACAACGACATGGCGTCCAAGAATCTGGGCCTTCAGCCTGCGATCCATCCGACGGCGAACGTGCGGGATGCCACGCTGGGGCGCTACACCGAGATCGGCGCGCGAACCTCCTTCATCGAGTCGACGATGGGCGACTACTCCTATGTCGTGAACGATTCCAACATCATCTACACGACCATCGGCAAGTTCTGCTCGATCGCGGCAATGACCCGGATCAACCCCGGCAACCACCCGATGCAGCGCGCCAGCCAATCGCATTTCACCTATCGCGCCAGCGCCTATTTCACTGACGCGGAGGATGATGCCGCCTTCTTCGACTGGCGACGCTCGACCCCCGTTATCATCGGCCATGATGTCTGGATCGGCCATGGTGCGATCATCCTGCCCGGCCGCAGCATCGGCACCGGTGCGGTCGTGGCCGGCGGCACGGTCGTCACCAAGGACGTCGCGCCCTACACCATTGTCGGCGGCAACCCGGCCCGGCCGATCCGCCGCCGCTTCTCGGAAGACATTGCCGAACGGCTCCTCGCGCTGGCCTGGTGGGACTGGGAGCATGACCGCCTGCGCGCCGCGCTGGAGGATTTCCGTGCGCTCTCCGTCGAGGCTTTTCTTGAGCGCCATGAGACGGAGGCTTGACCCGACAGCCGTCGAGTGTGCAACGCACAACCATCCCGTGTTTATTTCACACGAAGCAACTGTCGTATTCATTGGAAGTTAACCAAACAGGCGCCTTATCGGTTCCGGCGCCCAAGTTCGGCGTTGCGGGCCTTGGAGCCTCACATGTCGTCTTCGGATCACCTCGACAGCCGCCGGTCATTCATGCAGCTCGATGCACGGGCGCTCGAACGGATCAATGGCATCCATGGCGACGTCGTCGCTGCCCTGCCTGGCGCGCTCGAAGCCTTTTACACGCAGCTCAGGAACTGCCCGGAAACACGGCGCTTCTTCAGCAGCGAGCAACACATCGATTCCGCGAAGCGGCGCCAGTCCTCGCATTGGGACCGCATCGCGAGGGGCCAATTCGATCAGGACTATGTCGCCGCCGTCACAACGGTCGGAGAGATCCATGCCCGCATCGGGCTGGAGCCGCGATGGTATATCGGCGGCTATGCCCTGATCCTCGAGAAGATCATCACCGATGTACTCGCGGCCCGCTGGCCCAAGCATCGCTTTGGCGGAAAGGTCGATGGGGCAGCCGATCGCGCCGCCGAGATCAGCGCGATCGTCAAGGCGGCGCTGCTCGACATGGACTATGCCATTTCGGTCTATCTCCAGGCGTCGGAAGCCGCCCGCCTCAAGATCGAAGATCAGGCGAAAGCCGTCGAGCGGGCGCTGGCCAGCGAACGCGAAAAGGCCGTTGGCTATGTCAGTGAAGGCATGGCCGCGCTCGCCAAGGGCGACCTGACCTTCCGCATCGGCCAGGATATTCCGCAGGAATACGGCTTGATCCGCGACAATTTCAACGATGCCATGGACCGCCTCGAGCAGATGGTCGCGACCATCAAGACGAGCTCTGCCGCCATCGCCGCCTCTTCACAGGAAATCAACTCCGGTGCCGACGACCTGTCCTTGCGCACCGAGCAGCAGGCCTCGGCGCTCGAGGAAAGCGCCGCCACGACCGAGCAGCTGGCCGCATCGGTCAAGACCTCGGCCCAGGCCTCGCGCCGCTCCGTGGCTCTTGCCGACGACGCAACCCGGATCGCCCGCACCGGCGGCACCATCGTCAAGGATGCGACCGAAGCCATGGCGCGCATCGAGGAAGCCTCGAAGAAGATCTCCGAGATCACCGGCGTCATCGACGGCATCGCCTTCCAGACCAATCTGCTGGCACTGAATGCAGCCGTCGAGGCCGCCCGCGCCGGCGATGCCGGGCGCGGCTTCGCAGTCGTCGCGGCGGAAGTCCGCGCGCTCGCGCAGCGTTCCTCGGACGCGGCCAAGGACATCACGGGGCTGATCGCATCCTCCGACGCGGAGGTGACGGAAGGCGTCAAGCTCGTTCGGCTGGCCGGCGACACCCTGGAACAGATCGTCGATGCCTCGGCCGCGGTTTCCACCACCGTCGAGGAAATCGCCAGCGCCTCCACCGAACAGGCCAACGGCATCGACGAGATGAGTCAAACAGTCAGCCACATGGACGAGATCACCCAGCAGAATGCGGCACTGGCAGAGCAGAGCGCCGCCTCCGCCCGCACGCTGCTCGACCAGATCGCGCAGCTCAATGGGCTGATCGCGACCTTCCGAACGCAGGATAGCCGTGTTGCAACGATTCCCGCTGCCCGCCGCGCAGCCTGATGCTGAGACCGGCTGAAGCCACAGCCTCGTCTATGGCGTCAGCCGCCAGACGCAACTCTGCTTGATCTCGGCATCCTCCAGCGAGCGCGTCACCGGCACCTCATAGGAAGCCAGCCTGTCGAGCTTGTCCTTCGGCAGGTAGCTGCGGCCGGGATCGCCGATCAGCACCTGCGTTCCCCGGCCCGAGAGCTCGCTCAGCCAGGCGATCACGCTTTCCGCCATCGTCCGCTCGTAGCAGACGTCCCCGGCGCAGACGACGTCCCAGCCCTCGTCGCGGCCGACGAGATCGGCGAGGCGAACCGTGACCTGCACACCATTGGCGGCCGCGTTCAGCGCGATCGCCTCAGCCGCGAAAGCGTCGATGTCACAGGCTTCGACGGAAGCCGCACCGGCCTTCATTGCCGCGATGGCGACGAGCCCCGAACCGCTGGCGAAATCGAGCACGCGCAGCCCGCGCACGGTCTCTGGCGCATCGAGCAGGTAGCGCGCGAGCGCCTGCCCACCCGCCCAGGCGAAGGCCCAGAACGGCGGCGGCAGCCCGATTGTCGCCAGTTCGTCCTCGGTCTTCTGCCAGAGTTCGGTCGCCTCCTGCGCGACATGCACGCTGATCTCGGGCGCATGCGGCACTGGCAGAAGCTGGGTGTGCTCCAAGATAAAGCCGCGCCGGTCGAGCTCCGCGACCAGTCCGCTCACGCCGCGACATCCGTGGTCGGACGGCTGAGCATGGACCGGTACAAGCCTTTGACGGCGTTCATCACGTCGCGCTCGGTATGGCCGTCGATCAGCCGAGCCCTGGCGCTGGCGCCCATCCGCTCGGCCAGCGCCGGTGCGCGCGCAAAGACGATCAGCGCCCGCGCCAATGCCGCGGCATCGTCGACCGGAACCACCATGCCGTCCTGGCCGTCGCGCACGAAGCTGCGGCAGCCCGGTACGTCCGTCGTCAGGATCGGGCGTCCACAGGACGCCGCCTCCAAGATGGTGCGCGGCAGTCCCTCGCCGCCACGCGAGGGCAGGATGCAGAGATGATGGTTTCGCCAAACACCCTCGATATCGCGCGTCGGCCCGGCCCAGGTGATGCCCGGCCGCGACGCCCACTGCTTCAGGGTATCCTCGGGGATTGCCTTGGGGTTGGACGGGTCGGGCGCGCCATGAATAGTCAGCTCGACCCGCGCGCCCTCGGCCTGCGCCAGCCTGATGGCCTCGACCGCGAGATCGACGCCCTTCGACCAGAGCATGCGCGCCACCAGCGCGACCTTGAGCGGCGGCGTCGCCGGCATCGGCTCCGGCATCAGGATCAGCGGATCGACACCGGCTCCGCCGACGATCGCGACCTTGGCCGTATCCGTGGGATCAAGCCCGAGCGTCACCGGATCGTCTGGATTCTCGAACAGGAATCGCACCTGCGGGCCGTCGATCGCGCCGCGCAGCCAGAGGGTCGCCGCCAGCCGCGCGGCCCCCGCGACAAAGCCCTGCCGCGCACCAAGGAAGCCCAGGCCCGTCAGCGCATAGACCCGCCGCTCGATGCCAGCGAGCCGGCCAGCGAGACCCGCAAGCGCGATCGGCTTCAGCGCGATGCAATGCAGGATATGCGGCCGCTCGGCCTCGATCAGCCGCCTCAGCGTCACGACCTGGCGATACAGCGCGCGCGGATCGAGGCTGCGGCGCTCCGCCTCCAGCGCGATCAGCCGCGCACCCGTCGCCTCGATGATGCGGCGATGCTGCCGTTCGCGCGCGATCACCGTGACCTCGAAATCGAGTTCGCGCGCGGCCCGCACCATCGGCAGGAAATGCGAGGCGAAGAACCAGTCTTCGGTCGCAACGAAAAGAAGTCTCGGGCGGGCCATGGCGCGACATCAGTCCGATGCGGCGCGGAAGGTCAAGCGGCCAACGCATGGAAACCCGCGCATACAGGCGTTGATCGACCGGGCCGCCGGCATGCTAGCCTCTCAGCTTCACGGAGGTAGGCATGGACGGATCATCGAAACTGCCGGCGGCGGAAGCGTTCCCAGCGGCCTTGGCGACGCTGCGCGAGGCGCTCGCCCATGTCGCCAATGGCGATGTCGGGCCGATCAAGGCGTTCTATTCCCACGCGGACGATGCGACCAGCATGTATGGCTGGGGCGGCTATGAGAAAGGCTGGGAGGATATTTCGCGGCGCTGGGACTGGGCGGCGCAGCAGTTCAGGGGCGGCACCGTCAGCCATGAGAACGTCACGACGATCGTCGGGACCGAACTCGCCTACACCACCGACATCGAGACCTTCGACGTGATCCTGCCCGGCACGGAGCAGCTGACGCAATGGACCAACCGCGTCACCCATGTCTTCCGCTTCGAGGAAGGCGGCTGGCGGCTGCTGCATCGCCACGCCAACCGGCTGGAGGGGCAGTACGAGCCGGCACAGCGCCTGGCCGGCAACGCCAAGGCGACGGCGTAGGCCCCTAGGGCCGTGAGGCGGTCAGCGGCAGGGCTCGCGCCAGCGCCGCGGCCGCATCGATGCGGCCCGCGCCATAGACCGGGTCCCGCCCCTTCGAGCCGAGATCGACCGCGCTTTCCGTCAGCAGCCGGCGGACGCCTTCGAGATCGAGGTCCGGACGCTTCTCCAGCACCAGTGCGACCAGCCCGGAGACATGAGCGGCGGCAATCGAAGTGCCGGACGAGAAGGCATAGCGCCCCTGCGGCTCGGCCGCGAGCACATCGACGCCCGGCGCGGCCACCGCGATATAGGACCCGCGATTGGCGCGCGGAAAGATCCTGTCGTCGGCATCGGTCGCCGTGACGGCGATCACGCTCGGGTCTGCCCCCGGGAAAAGCGGTGCGGCAGTGGGCCCGCCATTGCCGGCTGCGGCGACGGCGATCACGCCCTTCGCCGCAACCGCGGCGAGACCGCGCGAGAGCATGCGATCCTCCGGACCGGCGAAGCTGAGATTGATCACGCGGGCGCCCTGGCTGACCGCCCATTCGATCGCGGCCAGGATGTGCAGGCTGGTGCCGCTGGCCGAGGCCGAACTGGCGCGCCCCGAAAAGGCCCGTGCCACCAGGAGCCGCGAGGCCGGCGCGATGCCTTGCAGCTGGCCCTGCGCGACCATTGCCGCCGCCATGGCCGTGCCATGGGCGTGGGGGACGAACTCCTCGGAAAGCGAATCGAAATGCCCGGCGATCGCGCCGCGCAACTCGGGATGGCCGATATCGACGCCTGAATCGATCACGGCGACCCGAATCGTCGCGCCGCGCGCCAGCTTGTGCACATCGAGCAGGCGCAGTTTGTCGACAACATACTGCGTCGGCAGCTCGCGGCGTGGTACGGGTGTGGCTCTTGCCGCGGCCGGATCGGACAACCTGAGCGTCGGAACACCGCCCGAAGCCGTCGTGCTGACCGGCCGGGCCATCTCCTGCTGGAGTTCATAGAGGAAATTCGGCTGCGCCCCCGCGATGGCGATGTCATCGGCCATCTGCACCAGCACGGCGCGCAGGTCCCGCCCGGCCTCGAGCCGCGCCCGGATGATCGTGGTGCCGGCAAGCTCGACGCGGCGGCTGGTGATCAGGGTTGCTCCGTAGCGCCGCAGCACGGTCTCGGCCAGCGCGTTCGGAGCGAGTTCGAACAGGATCTCGTCGGGCACGAAGCGGGTCTCGCTCGCCGCGGGAACGACCGTGCGGGATGGACGTGGCGCAACCCGCATGGAACGATCAGCCTGCCCGACCGCAGGCGTACCGACTGTCGGCTGCTGCGCGAGCGCCGGCGCCGCGCCGAGAGCGAGCATGAGGGCAAGACTGCCAGCGCCGGCCAACCGCAGGACCGGGCCGGCGCGATGATGCTGAAGGCGGGGCAACGTCATGATGCGCTCTCCCGATGCACGCTGGTGCAGCCACGGAATATCAGAATGGCGCCGATCCGTCGCCGCGTCCATGGCTGTCACCGCGAATGTGGCCTCAGGGCGCCGGCGCGACGAATCTGACGATGGCCGCTTCCGATTTCATCCGCGCCGCGATCGCGTCGACCTGCGCTTGCGTCAGCGAGGCGTCACCGACGCGAACCTTGAAGAAGCCGTTGGCGCGGGGGCCATCGACCACGGAGGCGTCGAAGCGCTTGAAGAACGAGGCGATGTCGCCGGCCCTGGCATCCGAGGCGAAGCTCAGCAGCACATAGCGTTCGGAGGAGAGCGACGGAGCCGACGCCGTCTCGTAGCCGGTGGTTTCCCGCAAGGCGAAGCTGGTCAGTGCAAGGCCCTGGATCGCGATCAGGGCGCAGGCCGCAGCCCCCGCATAGGCAAGCCGACGCGGCGGCTGCGCGGCGAGCAGATTGCCGAGCCAGGCCAGGAAACCTCCACTGACAAAGCCGCCCTTGGCAGTCGCGAGAAGGCCGAGCTGGCGCGGCTCGGCATCCATGCCCGCCATCAGCCGGTCGAGGACACGCGGCGAGGGCGCGCCGAGGCTCTCATTGAGCAGCGTCGTCTCGGCCATGTCGTCACGGATGATGTCGAGTCGCTGGGCGAGCTCCGGATCAGCGGCCAGCGCCGTCTCGATACGGGCCTTGTCGGCCGCCGAGATCCGGCCATTGGCGTAGAACGGCAGAAGCTCCTCGAGCTCCGAGCGCTTCGGATCGGTCGCGATGGTGTCGGTCATGACTGAGCTCCCAAATCGCTCGCTGGCTGAAGACGGCTCGGTTGATGGCAAGAAGGCATCGGCAGATCGTGATGGTCCCGGTCCGGGGCCGGGCCGGCCTCAGGGCCAGCCCCGGTCGATACCGGCGGTTTTAAGCAGTTCGCCCAGCTTCTTGCGGGCATGAAACAGGCGTGTCTTGACGGTGTTCTCGGGAATGCCGACGATTTTCGCGACCTCCTCGACGGAACCTTCGTGATAATAGACGAGATCGATGACCTCGCGATGCTCTCGCGAAAGCTGGTTGAGGCAGGCGCGGATCGCGAGACCCTTGTCCTGCTTTTGCAGCACGATCTCCGGATCGTCGGCATCATCCTCGATGCTCTCGGCGAAGTCGTCGTCGAGAGCGGCGTCGCGGCGTTTGCGCAAGGCCGAATAGGACTTGTTGCGCGCGATGGTGAGCAGCCAGGTCGTGACCGAGGAACGTGCCTCGAAACGGTCGGCCTGACGCCACAGATCCATGAAGACGTCACCGGTCACATCCTCCGCCATCGTCTCGTCGCGCAAGAGGCGCAGCGCGAAACGATAGACTCGCGTTTGATGCCGCGAAAACAGCACCTTCATTGCGAGCCGGTCCGCGCTAGCGATCCGCTTGACGAGTTCTTCGTCCGATTCCGTATGCATTGCCCTCGAGGCCTGACATCCGGCTCGCAAGGGTTGGTCGCGGCGAGCAAGGAAATGGTTCAATCGGCGGAGAGATTAATCGGGCCGCCGCAATTCTCCATAGGTAATCGACAGCCGTGGTCAACCGGAAGTGACGTAGCGTGCGTGGGAATGTGCGGTTCCGCGAAGCGTGCGCGACGGGAAGGGCTTGAATCAGCCGTTTCAAGCCGGATTCAGGCCAACCAGCCGACAGCCAGGCGTCGCGCGACATCCGCAAGGATCGTGCGCGTGTTCCCGCCGCACGCGAGGATGTGGCGACAACGACATGGTTTTGAGGAGGAGGGATCGCCAGCGGCGAGAGCCACGCGGAAAAAGCGGCCGCGCATGGCAGTTGGGCAGGTGACTGGCCGCCCACAGTTCGATGCGGGAGCCGGGACGCTCAGGCGACCGGCTTCTTCGCCTTGGCCTTCGCAGCCTTCTTGACCGCAGCGGCGGTCTTTGCCGTCTTGGCCGCGGCTTTCGCCTCGGCGATCTCGGCCTTGGCGCGGGCCTGCTCGGCTGCGACGATGGCCGCGGTCTCCGCGTCAGCCGATTCCTTGGCGAGGCGCAGCGCCTTCAGGCGCACGGTCTTCTGCAGCACGGCATCACGCTCGAGCTGCTCGGCTTCCATCGCGCGCGAGGCTTCCTGCTTGCGCGCATCGGCCTTGTCGAAGGCGAGCTGGGCGCGACGCTTGATCTCGTCGGCGGAGAGTCCTCGCGTCGCCATGGCGGCTCGCTCCGGATTTGCGGCGGGAGGTGGGTTCACGGTCCAGGCCGAACAGCCCGGAGCGACCCAGCTCCTCAAGGGAGACGTGTCACGCCAGCCACGACACACGCCTCACGGGGCATCTGCCTGGGCCGGAATCATCGACTGCAGAGCATCCTGCAGCCAAAGGCGTGCATGCGAAACCCCGTCAGCGGAACGCCGGGAACGATCGTGCCCGGCGTCGAAATTGTCTAGCGGCGACCGCCCTTGCCGGCAGCGCGCATCTGCGCGTACTGCACGGCCTCAAGCAGAACCTTGCGCGGGCGCTCGGCGTCGCGCTTGGCCTGTTCGGCCTTGCGGGCGACCTCACGCGCGATTTCGGCGATACGCTCTTCCTCTACGAGGCGCAGGCGCTCGATCTCATCGAGGCGTTCCTGCTCGACGCGGGCAGCGGCCTTCTCGGCCTCGCGCTCGGCGCGGGCAACCGCGACGGCTTCGCGTTCCGCGCGTCGCTGCTGCATGATCGGGTCATCCGGACCGGGCCGTGCCTTGAAACGCTCGAGGAGCGCCTTCTTGGCGGCCGCGGAATTGGCCTGACGATCAGTGAAGCTGCGGTCGGTCGGGTTCTTCAAGGCTGGCCTTCTCTCGGGTTGTCACGGGCGCTTTGCGGCCCGCGAGGGCGCAATAATCCAAAATGCGCCCGAATGGTATTGAAATCAGCGCGGCGCAGGTGCGCTTCCAGCGCGGACCGGCTTCGGCTTGGGCTTCGGCGCGGCGATCAGGCCTTCGCGCTGCATCTGCTTGCGGGCGACCTTGCGGGCGCGGCGGATGGCATCGGCCTTCTCACGGACGCGCTTCTCGGACGGCTTCTCATAAGCCGAACGGCGCTTCATCTCGCGAAACACGCCTTCGCGCTGCATCTTCTTCTTCAGGACCCGGAGGGCCTGGTCGACATTGTTGTCGCGAACGAGAACCTGCATGTCTCACTCCTGCGGTTGGAGGATGAAAAAAGGGCCGGGCATTGGTCCCCGACCCTTCGTCATGCCGCATCATCTAGGCTTGGAAATGGCGGGCGCCAGTACATCCGTGGTCGCCCTTCCTGATCTCCTGGCCCGCTGACGCGGCTTGTCGTCTCACTCGGCGCGAAGCTGATCGGCCGACATCTTGCCCGAGCGCTTGTCCTGCGTCAGCTCATAGGAGATCTTCTGACCTTCCCTGAGATCGCGCATGCCGGCGCGCTCGACGGCGCTGATGTGGACGAACACGTCCTGGCCGCCATCATCCGGCTGGATGAAACCGAAACCCTTGGTAGAATTGAACCACTTAACTGTGCCGGCGCTCATGACGAACCCTTTCTCAGCATATGTTGAAGCACGTGAAAGAACTCACGTGCCGATTTTTCGAATTTGAGCAGGAAGGTCGTCAGCAGGCGCATTCTCATGCGCGGGGCCACGTCGTTCGGCCTAAATATCGACTGGGCTCATATGGGCGCTTGAAACCTCATTGTCAATGCAACTGTCGCGCGAATGCGCTGATCGCGTGCCCTCCCCCCGGTCCAGGCGCTTTACAACGGCGCACTTTTCGCCAACAGGCAGCTTATACCTATCATCAACCCCGACCGGTTCCTTCCCGTGCAGACGCCGTCGCTGAACCAGTTCCGCCGCATCGTCGTCAAGGTCGGGTCGAGCCTGCTCGTCGATCGCGACCGCGGCCGCCTGCGCCAGGCCTGGCTTGCGGCACTCGCCGAGGACATCGCCGAACTGCATCAGCGCGGCGCCGATGTGCTGGTCGTGTCCTCGGGCGCGATCGCGCTCGGCCGAACCGTTCTGGGACTGCCTTCGGGTGCGCTGCGCCTCGAGGAAAGCCAGGCCGCCGCCGCCGTCGGCCAGATCGCTCTGGCGCGAACCTGGTCCGAGGCGCTCGGCGCCCATGGCCTGACGGCCGGCCAGATCCTGCTGACGCTGGCCGACACCGAGGAGCGCCGGCGCTATCTGAATGCGCGCGCCACGCTCGGACGCCTGCTCGACCTGCGCGCCATTCCCGTCATCAACGAGAACGACACCGTCGCCACCACCGAGATCCGCTATGGCGACAATGATCGCCTCGCGGCCCGCGTCGCCACCATGGCCGGCGCCGATCTGCTGGTGCTGTTCTCCGACATCGACGGTCTCTATACCGCCCCGCCCGCCACCGACCCCGATGCCCGGCACATCCCGCTGGTCGAGCGCATCACGCCGGAGATCGACGCGATGGCCGGCGGCGCGGCTTCCGAGCTGTCGCGCGGCGGCATGCGCACCAAGATCGAGGCCGGCAAGATCGCAGCCGCCGGCGGCACCCATATGCTGATCGCCGACGGACGGCCGAAGAACCCGCTCGAGGCGATCGTTGCAGGTGCGCGTTGTACCTGGTTCCTCACGGCCTCGACCCCCGCGACCGCGCGCAAGACCTGGATCGCCGGCTCGCTCGAACCGCGCGGCACGCTACATGTCGACGCCGGCGCGGCGCGCGCGCTGCGCGGCGGCGCCAGCCTGCTGCCGGTCGGCGTCAGCCGCATCGAGGGTGAGTTCGCCCGTGGCGACGCCGTGCTGATCCGCGATGCCGAAGGCCGCGTGCTCGGGCGCGGGCTCGTCGCCTATGATGCAAGCGAGGCTGCGCTCGTGCTCGGCAAGGCGTCGCGCGACATCGAGGCGATCCTGGGCTATGCCGGCCGTGCCGAGATGATCCATCGGGACGACATGGCGCTCGGCGTCGAAATCTGAATCCGTCTCTCATCAAAGAGTTAGAACATGATGTCGTCCGAAAACCGGTTCCCACTTTTCGGCATCATGTTCTAGGGTTGCACCGCAATGGCTTTTGGCAGGGTGGAAATGACGAGCGAAAACGCTCTCCGCGTGGTCGCGAACGACGACGCGGCCCGGAACGGCGGGATGACGGGCAAAGACGATGCGACAGGCGACGTCGCCGCGCTGATGCTGGCGCTCGGCCGGCGTGCCCGTTGCGCTGCGCGCCGCATTGCGCTCGCCCCCGATAGCCAGCGCAATGCAGCATTGCGGGCCATGGCCGCCGCTTTGCGAGACCGCGCCGCATCGATCCTCGCCGCCAATGCGCAGGATTTGGCCGAAGCGCGGGCCAATGGCCAGAATGCTGCCTTCATCGACCGTCTGCTGCTCGACGCCGGCCGGCTCGACGGCGTCGCGGAGGCCGTCGCCGGCGTCGCCGATCTGGCCGACCCGCTCGGCAAAGTGCTCGCCTCCTGGACGCAGCCCAACGGCCTGCGCTTCGAGCGCGTCGCCACCCCGCTCGGCGTCATCGCGGTGATCTTCGAGAGCCGCCCGAATGTCACGGCCGATGCCGGCGCGCTCTGTCTCAAGAGCGGCAACGCCGCGATCCTGCGCGCCGGCTCCGACAGCTTCCGCACCGCGACTGAGATCGCCGCCGCCTTGCGCCAGGGTCTGGATGCCGCGGGCCTGCCCGGCGACGCGATCCAGCTCGTCCCGACGCGGGATCGCTCCGCTGTCGGTGAGATCCTGAAAGGCCTCGACGGCACCGTCGACGTCGTCGTGCCGCGCGGCGGCAAGAGCCTGGTTGCCCGCGTCCAGAGCGATGCCCGCGTGCCGGTCTTCGCCCATCTCGACGGCAACTGCCATGTCTATGTCCACACCGCAGCTGATCTCGCCATGGCCCGCGAGATCGTCCTCAACGCCAAGCTCAGGCGTATTGGCGTCTGCGGCGCCGCCGAGACGCTGCTGGTCGACGAGGCCTGCGCCGCAACCCATCTCCAGCCGCTCGTCGCGGCGCTGCTCGATGCGGGCTGCGCGGTGCGCGGCGACGCCGCGACGCAAGCGCTCGATGCACGCGTGACGCCCGCGACCGAGGCCGACTGGGCGACCGAATATCTCGACCGGATCATCGCTGTGAAGGTCGTCGCCGGGCTCGACGCCGCGATCGACCATGTCGAGCGCTACGGCTCGCACCACACCGACGCGATCGTCACCGACGACGCAGCCGCTGCCGCGCGCTTCCTGGCGGAGGTAGACTCGGCGATCGTGCTGCACAACGCCTCGACGCAATTCGCCGATGGCGGCGAATTCGGCTTCGGCGCCGAGATCGGCATCGCCACGGGCCGCATGCATGCGCGCGGGCCGGTCGGCGTCGAGCAGCTCTGCTCCTTCAAATACCGCGTCCATGGCAGCGGCCAGATCCGGCCGTGACCAAAGATACGGTGACCCATGATAGCGAGGCGACGCGCCCTCTTTCCGTGACCAACGAGCACCTGCGTCTGCCGCCGCATGCACCGGGCCTGCGCATCGGCCTGTTCGGCGGCACCTTCAACCCCGCCCATGACGGCCACCGCATGGCGAGCCTGACGGCGCTGCGCCGGCTCCAGCTCGACCGGGTCTGGTGGCTGGTGACGCCCGGCAATCCGCTGAAGGACAACGCCGCCCTGCCAGCGCTGGCGCAACGGGTGCGCTTCAGCCGCAAGCTCGCCGACCATTCGCGCATCCATGTCACCGGCATCGAGGCGATGCTGCGCACCCGCTACACCGCCGACACCCTGCGTGCGCTGAAGCGGCGCTGCCCCGGCGTCAATTTCGTCTGGATCATGGGTTCGGACAACCTCAAGAATTTCCACCGCTGGAACGAATGGCGCGCCATCGCCCGGATGATGCCGATTGCGGTGATCGACCGGCCGGGCTCGACCCACTCATCCGTCGCCTCGCCGGCCGCCAACTGGTTGTCGCGCTGGCGGATTTCCGAGAGCCAGGGAGCCGCGCTCGCCGATGCGAAGGCACCGGCCTGGATCTTCCTGCATGGCCGCCGCTCGGAGCTGTCTTCGACAATGTTGCGCGAACAGGCGCAGCACGATTGAATTTTGGCCCGATCCGGCGTATTTTTACCGGGTCGCGCCCTGAGCGCGTCGGACATGTGAGGATACGGAACTGAACCGTTCAACCCTTGGCGAAGCCGAGCCCAAGCCGCTTCCCCAGGCCGCTGTGCCGGAGAACCCCTCCGCCGATAGCGTAGCCCTCGCGCTGCACGTTCTCGAAGACATGAAGGCCGAAGACATCACTGTCATCGACCTGGTTGGCAAGACCTCCCTGGCGGACGCGATGATCATCGCGACGGGCCGGGTGAATCGGCATGTCGCCTCCATCGCCGATTCGCTGGTCGAGGCGCTCAAGGCTTCGGGCCTGCAGACCCCGAAAGTCGAGGGCATGCCTGCTTGCGACTGGGTGTTGATCGACACCGGTGACATCATCGTCCACATCTTCCGCCCGGAAGTGCGCCAGTTCTACAATCTCGAGAAGATGTGGGGCGCCGACCGGCCCAATGAGCGCCTCGTCAGCTAACGCTGATCGCGCGCAATGCGCCTGGCTTTGATCGCCGTCGGCCGTCTCAAGGACGGGCCGGAGCGGGAACTCTGCGAGCGCTATCGCGAGCGCGCCGCTACGCTGGGGCGCGGGCTCGGGCTGAGCGGCCCCGAGATCATCGAACTCCCCGAAAGCCGCGGCCGCAGGCCCGACGAACGCAAGCGCGACGAGGCCGCGGCCATTACGGCAAAGCTTGTGCCGGGTCTCGTGATCGCGCTTGACGAGCGCGGCAGAAGCCAGGACAGCGAGGCCTTCTCGGCCCGCATCGCTGCCGCCCGGGACGCTGGCACGGCTTGCGCCAGCTTCGTCATCGGCGGTGCCGACGGGCTCGCCGACGAGATCCGCGACGCGGCCGGACTGACGCTCGCCTTCGGTGCGCTGACCATCCCGCACCAGATCGTGCGGGTGCTCGTACTCGAGCAGCTCTATCGGACGATGACGATCCTGGCCGGACACCCTTATCATCGCTCATGAGCCAGTTCCGGCCCCTGATTCGCGGCAAGACCTCAG
This sequence comes from Hyphomicrobiales bacterium, assembly GCA_900470775.1. Lineage (GTDB taxonomy): Bacteria > Pseudomonadota > Alphaproteobacteria > Rhizobiales > Beijerinckiaceae > Allobosea. Next base: position 128,514 of record UCBZ01000010.1, read on the forward strand.
CAGAGACGTTGGCCCGCCGGCTTCTCCTTGTCCTGATCTTGTCCTTCACCTGCTCTCCTGCATCGGCCCAGTCCCAGGCGCCCGACCCCGACGCACTGTCTCGCGAGGCGATGCAGAAGCTCGTTGAGAAGCAGGCCCGCGAGGCCGAACTGAAGGCGATCGAGCAGCGTCTGGCGGGGAATGCCGAGGCGCGCGCAAAGCTGGAGGCTGAGATCGCCGGCATCCGTGCCGACCGCGCCGCGCTCAACAAGGCCCTGCTCGATACCACCGCCCGGACGCAAGCCGCCGAGCAGCGCGTCAGTGCCCTCGAACAGCGCCTCGCGCTTCTGCAATCGAGCGAGGCGGCCATCCGTCGCTCCCTCGACGGCCGGCGCGGCCTGATCGGCGAGGTGCTGGCCGCCCTGCAGCGCATCGGCCGCCGCCCGCCGCCGGCCGTGCTGGTACGCCCCGAGGATATTCTCGAAGCGGTGCGGGCCTCGATGCTGCTCGGTGCTGTGGTTCCCGATCTGCGCCAGGAGATCGAGGTGCTCGGCACCGATCTCGGCGAACTCGTCCGCCTGCGCGAGAGCATCGGCAAGGAGCGCAGGGCCATCGCGACCGAGATGGAGCAGCTCGCCGGCGAACGCCAACGACTCGCCTCCCTGGTCGAGGCAAGGCGCGACCGGGAGACCAGCGCGACCAAGGATGCCGAAACCCAGCGCGGCCAGGACAGTGCACTCGCCGCCCAGGCCCGCAGCCTGCGCGATTTCGTCGAGCGGATGGAGAAGGAAATCTCGGTCGCCAACCGTGCAGCCGACGCCGCCCGCCAGTCCCTCGAAGCCGAGACCCGCGAGCAGCGCCAGCGCATGGCGGCACTCGCCTTCAAGGATCCGGCGCGGCTCGCCCCGAAGATCGCCTTCGCGGAAGCCAGGGGCTTGCTACCCCTGCCTGTGGCAGGATCACAATTGCGTGGCTTCGGTGATTCGGACGGCGCCGGTGGCTCCACCCGCGGAATTTCCATGGAGACGCGTCCGGGCGCCCTAGTTTCGGCGCCTTCGGACGCTTGGGTGGTTTATGCAGGTCCCTTCCGCTCATTCGGCCAACTCTTGATCCTGAATGCCGGCGGGGGGTATTATCTATTGCTAGCCGGCATGCAGCGGATCGATGTCGCGCTGAACCAGTTCGTCCTCGCGGGAGAACCGGTTGCGGTTATGGGCGAAACGTCCGAAGCTGCTGCAACGATCATAGGTTCGGGAACCGGCCAGCCGGTTCTGTATATCGAGTTCAGAAAAGACGGCGTCTCGGTCGATCCGGGGCCGTGGTGGACGAAACCGCTTGGCGAAAAGGTTCGCGGATGATGCGCAAGGTCTCTCTCGTTTTCGCCGGAGCCGTTCTCGGCGCGGGCCTGACCGGCATGGTCACGCAGACGCGCCTGCTGACCTCCACCAGCGCGGTCGCGGCCTCGGCCGAGGTTTATCGCAGCCTGAACCTGTTCGGTGACATCTTCGAGAAGATCCGCACCGACTATGTCGAGAAGCCCGACGAGCAGAAGCTGATCGAGGCCGCCATCAACGGCATGGTCTCCTCGCTCGATCCGCATTCCTCCTATCTCGATGCCAAGTCCTTCCGCGACATGGACACCGACATGCGTGGCCAGTTTGGCGGCCTCGGCATCGAGGTCACGATGGATGACGGCGTCCTCAAGGTCGCCAAGCCGATCCGCGACACGCCCGCCTCCAAGGCCGGCATCCTGACCAACGACATCATCAGCCAGATCGACGGCCAGGAGGTGAAGGGCCTCTCCCTGACCCAGGCGGTCGAGAAGATGCGCGGCATCATCAACACCCAGGTCAAGCTCAAGATCGACCGCCCGGGCAAGCCCGAGCCGCTCGAATTCACCTTGACCCGCACCACGATCGTCGTGCCGGCGGTTGAGGAGCGCGTCGAAGGCGATGTCGGCTATGTCCGCATCGGCACCTTCAGCGAGCAGACCTATGAGGGCCTGCGCAAGGGCATCGAGAAGGTCAATGCCGATATCGGCATCGACAAGATCAAGGGCTACGTCATCGATCTCCGCAACAATCGCGGCGGCCGTCTCGACCAGTCCGTGCTGGTCTCCGACGCCTTCCTCGAACGCGGCAAGATCGTCTCGACGCGCGGCCGTAATGCCGAGGAGACACAGGTCTTCAACGCCAAGGCGGGCGACCTGACCAAGGGCAAGCCGGTCGTGGTGTTGATCAACGGCTCGTCGGCCTCTGCCGCGGAGATCGTCGCCGGCGCCCTGCAGGACCACAAGCGCGCGACCATCATGGGCACGCGCTCCTTCGGCAAGGGCTCGGTCCAGACCGTGATCCCGCTCGCCGGCAATGGTGGCCTGCGCCTGACGACGGCGCGCTACTACACGCCGTCGGGCTCGTCGATCCAGGCCAAGGGCATCACGCCCGACGTCGAGGTCGTCCAGGACATCCCGCCCGAGCTCAAGGACAAGCTCGCCGAGAACAAGGGCGAGGCCTCGCTCAAGGGGCACCTCAAGACGGGCGACGGCAAGGACGAACAGTCGGGCTCGGGCTCCTATGTCCCCAGCGATCCGGCCAAGGACACCCAGTTGATCGCGGCGCTGAACCAGATCCGCGGCGTCAAGAAGGACGCCGCCGCGCCCGCGACCGAAGCGCCGAAGCCGAACTGAGCCCAGACCTGGCTGAAGTCTGCCGTTTGACGGGCAGGCGAAGAGCAACGGCGACACCGCAGCGAACTCTGTCTGATTCCATCCAAATCTGGCAGAGTCTCGCTTTGCGGCCACTGATTCGGGTCCGCTTCGCAAGCTGAGGACAGCTTCGCTTGGCCGAAATGCCGCTCACTGAGCTCAACCGGCCGCTGGGCCAGGATCATGCCGCGCCCCCTGGCAAGCCATGGGGCCGCTGGCTCGCCCTGTCGCTTGCAGGCGTGGTCGGTCTGGTTTGGGCATCGATCGCCCTGATTGTCGCCATTCGCCGCGATCCCGATGGCGGCGAACCGATGGTGATCGCCCAGATCGAGAAGCGCGCCGCCCCAGTCCAGTCCGCGCCGACGACCTCCCAGCCAGGCACGGCCCAACCCGACACCACGCAGGTCGCGCGCGGCCAGTCGAGCGCCCGGCAGCTCGAAAACGAATCCGGCGTCAATGTCGTGCGCCCCGGCGCAGAGGCGCCGGGCGCCATCGTCATCACCATCCCCGACAGCGAAGCCACGGTCAGGCTGGCGCCGGCCCCCGACAGCCGGCTGGTCGAGCGCACCCGCTACGGGCTGCTGCCCAAGCTCGGCCCCGACGGATCGACGCCGGCGCAAATCTATGCCCGCCCGGCCGGTCCCGCACCCGCCGGCAAGATCGCAGGGCGCATCGCCATCCTGGTCGGCGGCCTCGGCATCAGCCAGAGCGGCACCGCCGATGCGATCACGCGGCTTCCCGGCGCCGTGTCGCTCGCCTTCGCCCCCTATGGGGCCGAGCTGGAACGCACCGTCCAGCGTGCGCGCGGCGAAGGCCACGAGGTCTTCCTCCAGCTGCCGATGGAGCCGTTCGATTATCCCGACAACGACCCCGGCCCCCACACCCTGCTGACCGGCCCGAAATCGGCTGAGAATATCGACCGGCTGAACTGGGCGCTCGGCCGCTTCACCGGCTATGTCGGCATCGTCAATTTCCTCGGCGGGCGCCTGACCTCCGACGAGGCCGCGCTCTCCCCGATCCTGCGCGAACTCGCCGGCCGCGGGCTGATGGTGGTCGATGATGGCTCGTCCTCGCGCAGCCTGCTCGCTTCGTCGGCCAGCCGCGCGCAAATCCCGGCGATGAAGGTCGATCGCGTCCTTGACAGCGTCGCCCGCCCCGACGCCATCGACAAGGAATTGGCGACACTGGAGGCCATGGCGCGCGAGCAGGGCGTGGTGGTGGCGAGCGCCAGCGCCTTACCCGTTTCAATCGAGCGGATCACGCGCTGGGCGCAATCGCTCGAAGGCAAGGGCCTCATGATCGTGCCGATGAGCGCGGCCCGCGGCCTGCGCAGCCCGAAAACCACCGGATCGCTACGATGACCGAAACGCTGATGACCGACATGGCGCCGGAGGGCTACCGCCCCTGCGTCGGGCTGGCGCTGTTCAATGCGCAGGGCCGCGTCTTCATCGGTCGGCGCGCCAACAGGTCCCAGCGCGAGCATGTCGACGATCAGCACACCTGGCAGATGCCCCAAGGCGGCATCGACAAGGGCGAGACGCCTCTCCAGGCCGCCACGCGCGAGCTGCAGGAGGAAACGAACGTCACCTCCGTTGCCCTGCTGGCAGAGGCACCGGGCTGGCTCGCCTATGATTTGCCCGACGATATCGGCAAGGAGGCCTGGAAGGGCCGCTGGCGCGGGCAGGCGCAGAAATGGTTCGCCTTCCGCCTGACCGGTCCCGACAGCGAGATCGACATCGAAACGCCGGCCGGCGGTCACAAGGCCGAATTCGACGCCTGGCGCTGGGAACGCCTCGACGCGACGCCAACGCTGATCATCCCCTTCAAGCGGGACGTCTATCGCGAAGTCGCGGCGCTGTTTGCGCCCTTCGCCAAGGCCTGATCCAGGGCGCGTCACCAGGGAAGCCGACATGCGGTCTGACGATCTCGAACCGGTCTCGCCGGCCTTGCGCGAGCGCCTCGCACCGGGCGGCACGCTGCGCGCCGGCATCAACCTCTCGAACTTCCTGCTGGTCTCCGCCCGCACGCACGATGGCGGCCCCGCCGGCGTCTCGCCCGATCTGGCGCGCGCGATCGCCGACCGGCTCGGCGTGGCCTTGCGCTATGTTCCTTACGCCTCCCCCGCCCTGCTGGCCGACGCGGCGATGCGCGACGAATGGGACATCGGCCTGATCGGCGCCGAACCCCAGCGCGCCGAGACGATCGCCTTCACGCCAGCCTATGCCGCAATCGAGGCGACCTATCTCGTACCCGCCGGATCGCCGCTGATCAGCGTGGCCGATGTCGATGCGCCCGGCGTGCGGATCGCGGTGACCGCGAAAACCGCCTATGGCCTCTGGCTCGACCGTAACATCAGCCGCGCCGAACTCGTCCGCACCGCCACCATGGACGAGACGCTGGCCGATTTTCGCGACAGGAAGCTGGACGCGCTCGCCGGCCTGCGCGCGCGATTGATCTCCGATGTCGCGCAACTGCCCGGCGCCCGCATCCTCGATGGCCGCTTCATGACGGTGCAACAGGCCATCGGCGTCGCCCGAAATGGGGATGCGCAGACCGATGCCGCCTTGGCCTGGCTCACCCGCTTCGTCGAGACGGCGAAGGCCTCCGGTCTGGTCGCCGAACTGATCGCCAAGCATGGCGTCGAGGGCCTGAGCGTCGCCTGAGTCGCGGAGCGGGGTTGATTCGCGCCGCCCGCCGGACCACCCTTCGCCAACCGACTTGGAACCGGCGCCCGCCCGACGGGTTGCCGCAGCGGCCGCGCCAGCGGCCCAACGCATCGAACGGAGCTTCATCGTGCAGGATGAGATTTGGGCGCAGCTCGCCGACCATCGCGCTGCGACGAAAACGCGCCACCTGCGCAGTCTCTTCGCCGAGGATACCGCGCGCTTCAGTACCTTTTCGGCGAAGCTCGACGATCTGCTGCTCGACTGTTCCAAGACCGCCGTCACGGCCGAGACGCTGGCGCTGCTGCTCAAGCTGGCGGACGCCGCCGATGTCGCCGGCAAGCGCGACGCCATGTTCGCGGGCGAGGCGATCAACACCACCGAGAACCGCGCCGTGCTCCACACTGCACTCCGCGCACCCGCCGGTAGCCACGTCATGGTCGATGGCGCCGATGTGATGCCGGAGGTCCACGCCACGCTGGACAGGCTCTCGACCTTCGCCGAGGGCGTCCGCAGCGGTACGATCGCGGCGTCTGACGGCGCCCCCTTCACCGACGTCGTCAATATCGGCATCGGCGGCTCCGATCTCGGCCCCGTCATGGCGACGCTGGCGCTGGCGCCCTATCACGATGGCCCCCGGCTGCACTACGTCTCCAATGTCGACGGCGCCCATATCGCCGACACGCTGAAGACGCTCGATCCGGCGCGCACCCTGCTGATCGTCGCCTCCAAGACCTTCACCACCGTCGAGACCATGACCAATGCCGCGACGGCACGGCGCTGGATCGCCGGTGCGCTCGGCGAGGCAGCGGTCGCCAGCCATTTCGCCGCGGTCTCGACCGCGCTCGACAAGGTCGGCGCCTTCGGCATCGCGTCGGACCGCATCTTCGGCTTCTGGGACTGGGTCGGCGGGCGCTATTCGGTCTGGTCGGCGATCGGCCTGCCGGTGATGATCGCGATCGGCGCGGAGCATTTCCGCGCCTTCCTCGCCGGCGCCCATGCGATGGATGAGCATTTCCGCACTGCGCCGCTAGCCAAGAACCTGCCCGTTCTGCTGGGTCTCGTCGGCATCTGGCATCGCGATGTCTGCGGCCACGGTGCCCGCGCCGTCCTGCCCTATGATCAGCGCCTGCTGCGCCTGCCGGCCTATCTGCAGCAGCTCGACATGGAATCGAACGGCAAGCGCGTCCGCAAGGACGGCTCTCCGGTGACGCAGCCGACCGGCCCGCTGGTCTGGGGCGAGCCCGGCACCAACGGCCAGCACGCCTTCTACCAACTCATTCATCAGGGCACCGACACCATCCCTTGCGAGTTCCTCGTCGCGGCGCAGGGTCATGAGCCGGAACTGACACAGCATCACCGGCTACTGCTGGCCAACTGCCTTGCCCAAAGCGAGGCCCTGATGAAGGGCCGCACGCTGGAGGAGGCGCGCGAAATCCTCGCCAAACAGGGCATGGCGCCCAATGCGATCGAAGCGCTCGCCCCCCACAAGGTCTTCCCCGGGAACCGTCCCTCGGTGACGATCGCCTATCGCAAGCTCGACCCGTTCACGCTCGGCCGCATCATCGCGCTCTACGAGCACCGCGTCTTCGTCGAGGCCGCGGTCTGGGGCATCAACGCCTTCGACCAATGGGGCGTCGAGCTCGGCAAGGAGCTCGCCACCGCCCTGCTCCCGGTGATCGAGGGCAAGGCGCCCGCGGATACGCATGATTCCTCGACCGCCGGCCTCGCCTGCTATCTCGCAGGCCAGGCCTGAATATGACGCGAAGCGGGCAGGTGGAGTCGTCGCTTGCCTCGAATGCAATCACTGCTTAATTTGCCATCAATGATGACGGAGCGCGGCGATGGCGAGCATGACGATCCGCAACATCGATGACCAGTTGAAGACACGCCTGCGAATGCGCGCGGCTTCCCATGGTCGCTCCATGGAAGACGAGGCCCGCGACATTCTGCGCGCGGCGCTCTCGACCGAAAAGCGCCCCTCGCGCAATCTGGCCGCGACGATCCGCGCGCGCATCTCGCAGACCGGCGGCGTGAAGCTGGACCTGCCGCCTCGCGAGCCGATCCGCGAACCGATCGATTTCGGCGGATGATCGTCCTCGATACCAATGTGATATCCGAAATGCTGACACCGGCGCCGAACGCGTCCGTCGAAGCATGGCTGGCCGCACAACCACCGGCATCGATTTTCACGACGGCGATCACGCAGGCGGAGATTCTTTACGGGCTCCGCCTTCTCCCGGACGGAAAGCGCCGGACCGACCTTGAGGCGGCGATCCGGCCCATATTCGCGGAGGATTTCGAAGATCGCGTCCTGTCCTTCGATCCGCAGGCCGCCGATATCTATGCAAGCATCGCCGCCGCTCGTCGGCAAGCCGGCCGACCGATCAGCCAGTTCGATGCACAGATCGCGGCGATTGCCCTGTCGCGCGGCGCCGCCATCGCCACGCGCAATGTCGCCGATTTTGCCGGCATCGGCCTGACGGTCGTTAATCCATGGGACTTCGCGGCATAAGTCTCGCTCGGAAACACCGGCCGTCTCAGTGGTCTGTCGTGATCCGTGATGCCCGCCGGCATCGGCATGCGCTATGCAACACACCACGGGCTGACCAGCGATGCGCTTCACCCGCGCTTGCTTCGGCAACGACATCCCGCAAGGCCCTCAGGTGAGAATGAATCGATATGAGTGACGGCCTGACCGCTTTGCATTCCCCCCGGCTCACATCGCCACCCGACGATCCCCGCTCGCTCCGCCGCCGCGAGGACCAGCGCTTCCTGACCGGCCAGGGCGACTATCTCGACGACCGGCCTGTGACGGACGAACTCTTCGCCGCCGTGCTGCGCTCGCCGCATGCCCATGCCACGATCGTCTCGATCGATACGGCAGCCGCCGCAGCCTTGCCAGGCGTGCACGGCGTGTACACCTCAGCCGATCTCGACGGACTGGGTCCGCTGCCGTCCTACATCGTCGTCGCGACCGTTGATCCCTTGATCGTACCGCCGCGCCTGCCCCTAGCCCATGAGCGCGTCCGCCATGTCGGCGATCCCGTTGCTTTCGTCGTCGCCGACAGTGCGGCGCTGGCACGCGAGGCCTGCGAGCATATCGTCGTCGATTACGACATCCTGCCCTCGGTCACCGAGCTGCGCAGCGCGCCCGAGCCGGATGCGGCGCAGATCTGGCCGGAGGCGCCGGGCAATCTCTCCTATCGCTTCCATCGCGGCGATGCGGCCCCGGTCGCGAAGGCTTTCGCCGAGGCGGCGCATGTCGTCACCTGCGACCTCGTCAACAACCGCATCGTCGCCGCCGCGCTCGAACCGCGCATCGCGGTCGGGCATTTCGATCCGGAAACCGGCGTCTATCATCTCGAAATCAGCGGCGCCTCGGTCCACGCCATCCGCCGCGAGCTGGCGGAGGGCGTCTTCGGCCTGCCGCTCGACAAGGTCCAGGTCTCCTGCCCCGATGTCGGCGGCGGCTTCGGCATGAAGAACGTCACCTATCCCGAACATGCGCTGGTGCTCTGGGCCGCGCGCAAGCTCGGCCGGCCGGTGCGCTGGAGCGCCGAGCGCATCGAGGATTTCACCGGCGGTATTCACAGCCGCGACAATGTCAGCACGGCGAAACTCGCGCTCGACCGGAAGGGGCGCTTTCTCGCGCTCGCCGTCGAGACGATCGGCAATCTCGGCGCCTATGTCTCCTCGCTGGGACCGGGCAGCTCGACCAATGCGCCCGCCGCCGCCATGGGCGGGCTCTACGATATCCCGGCGATGACGATGGATGTGCGCGGCGTCTTCACCAACACCGCCCCGATCGACGCCTATCGCGGCGCCGGCAAGCCCGAGGCGAACTATCTGATCGAACGCCTGATCGAGAAAGCGGCTCACCAGATCCGCATCGACCCGGCCGAACTACGCCAGCGCAACTTCATCCGCACATTCCCCCACCGCTCCGCCTTCGGCACGACGATCGACTGTGGCACCTTCGCGGAGAATCTCGACCAGGTGCTGCTGGCCGCAGACCGGGCGGGCTTTCCCGCCCGTAAGCGCGCGGCGAAGAAGCGCGGCAAGCTGCGCGGTTTCGGCATCGGCTGCTTCCTCGAAACGTCGCGCGGCCAGCCCAATGAGGAGGCCTGGCTGCGCATGCGCGAGGACGGCACCATCGACATGGCGGTCGGCACGCAGTCCAACGGCCAGGGTCACGAGACCTCCTTCGCCCAGGTCGCGGCCGCGAAGCTTGGGCTGCCGGTCGAGACCTTCAATCTCGTCCAGGCCGACACCACCCGCGTCCCGCGTGGCGGCGGCCATGGCGGCGCCCGCTCGCTGCATCTCGGCGGCACCGCGCTGGTGATGGCGGCCGACGACCTGATCGCGAAGGCACAGCCGATCGCGGCGCAGTTGCTACAGGTCGGGGCCGACGCACTCACCTTCGAGAACGGCCGCTTCCATACGGCGGCTGGGCCGGACGGGCTGCGCCGCGAGATCGACCTGTTTGCGGTGGCACGGCATGTGCTCGACAGCACCGGCTCGGGGCTGGAAAGCCATGGCAACAATGTCTGCGACGTCATCACCTTTCCCAACGGGGCGCAGGTCGCGGAGGTCGAGATCGATCCCGAGACCGGCGCGATCTCGCTGGAGCGCTATGTCGCGGTCGACGATTACGGCACGCTGGTCAATCCACTGCTGACCGAATCCCAGGTCCATGGCGGGCTGGCGCAGGGCATCGGCCAGGCGTTGTTGGAGGAAGCGATCTACGATCCCGATTCAGGCCAGCTCCTCAGCGCGACCTTCATGGACTATGCCATGCCCCGCGCCGACGACATTCCGTTCTTCGATCTCGCCATGGTCGAGGTGCCGACCAAGGCCAACCCGCTCGGCGTCAAGGGCTCCGGCCAGGCCGGCTGCATCGGCGCGCCGCAGACGGTGATGAACGCCGTGCTCGACGCGCTGCGCCCGCTCGGCGTCACCCATCTCGACATGCCGGCCACCCCCGCCCGGATCTGGCGCGCGATCCGCGATGCGCCGGCGAGCACGACAAAGAAGGCCTGAGCACGCTGAACGCCGCCGTACTTGGAAGCGAGAACCACGCCGTCATTCCGGGCAAGCGAAGCGCAGACCCGGAATCCATCGTAGAGTTCAACGCCCTTCGATGGATTCCGGAGCGGCGCGGCTTCGCCGCTTGTCCGGAATGACGGCGTGGTTCCGAACCGAATTATCGTCAGCTCATCACCAGCCCGCCATCGACATGCAGCGTCTGGCCGGTGACGAAGCCGCTCCAGTCGGAGGCCAGGAACAGCACCGGCCCCGCCACATCCTCCGGCGTCGCGATGCGTCCGAGCGGTGTCTGCGCGATCAGCATGTCCTTCACCGCCTCGCGTGTCCCCCGGCTGGCATCGGTCGGATAGACCAGTCCCGGCGCGACGCAATTCACCCTAATGCCGAGCGGTCCGAGTTCCGTCGCCAGATTGCGGCTGAAGCCGATCAGCGCGGCCTTGGCGGTGGTGTAGTCGTGATAGGCGATGCTCGGGCGCGCCACGAGGTCGCTCGCCATGTTGACGATCGCGCCCCTGCCCCGCTGCCGCATCAAGGGCAGCACGGCCTGGCAGACATGATAGGTTGCCTTCAGCGCGCCATCCACCTGCGCCTGATAGGCCGACCACGGCGTCTCCCAGAAGCGCGCCCGGTCGTCCGGGTCGAAGACATAAGGCGCAAACGCGTTGTTGACGACGGCGTCGATCCGCCCGGCCTCCTCGCCGATAACAGCGACCATCGCCGCGACCTCTTCGGGCACGGTCACGTCGGCCGCGATCGCCAGCGCCTGCCCGCCCGCCGCGCGGCAGGCCTCAACGACCGCCTGCGCCGCCGCCTCACTGCGCCGGTAGTTCACGATCACCAGCCCGCCCTCGGCCGCAAAAGCTTTTGCGAGCGCGGCGCCGATGCCCCGGCTCGCCCCCGTAACGAGGATGGTTTTGTCGCGGAATTTCATCGGCATTGCCTCAAGGGATCAGATCCGACTTCACGACCTGCGCGATATCGATCGACTTCCCGATCAGTCCGAGCGTGTGGAAGGTATCGGCGCCCTTCTGCATCAGCTCCGGGTCGAAATGGCCGAGCCCCTTCGCGGCCGTCGTCGGCGACACCGTCGAGATGTTGCGCAGCTTGATGATCTCGAGATTGAGCGCCTCGTCGCGGCCATTGATCGCCCGCGTCACTGCGACCTTGGCCGCTTCCTCCGGCTTGGCAATCATCCAGGAGGCGCTGTCGCGATAGGCTTCGAGGAAGCGCTTCAGCAACGGCTTCTTCGCCTCATAGGTCGCCTGCGTCACGACGAAGATGTCGCTCGGCAGGTTGAGATGATCCTTAACCTCGATGACGTTGAAATCGGCCAGCCCCTTCGACTTCGCCACCAGCAGCCCGGTATCGGTCGCGGCGGTGGCGTCGACCTGCCCCTGGATCAGCGGCGCAAAGTTGAGCAGCCCGGTGACCTCGATCGTCACGTCGGTCTCTGTCAGCCCGACCTGGTTCAGCAGCACCTGCAGGTTTTGCCGCGTACCGCTCGACAGGCTGTAGACGCCGATGCGCTTGCCCTTGAGATCGGCCGGGCCCCTGATGCCGTTGGCCTTGGGCGCGACGACGTTGAAGACATTCTGCGGATAGATATTGTAGATCGCGACCAGCTTCTCGCCCTTGTCGAGCGCGAGATAGAGCGCGGCCGGATCGGTGAAGGCGATGTCGGCCTGGCCGGTCAGCATGGTCTGGATCGCCGAGCCGCCGCCGGTGCCGGGCACATAACCGAGATCGATGCCCTTGGCCTTGAAGAAGCCCTTGTCCGGTTCGGCCAGCAGATTGGTGATCTCGCTGATCGGCTGGCTCCAGCCCGCGACCGTGACCTTGTCGAGGGTTTGGGCGTGGCTGGAGGAGATGCCGGTCACCCCGATCGAGACGGCGCCAAGCAGCGCGAGCAGGTCGCGGCGTGAACTGTGGAACATCGGCCTATCCTTTCAGATGGTGGCGCAGCAGCAGCCGCTCGGTCAGGAGCGCCGCCTGGTAGAAGACCATGCCGAGCAGCGTGATCACGATGAAGAGCGCAAACATCAGGCTCGAATCCATCACGCTTTGGGCGGCGATGATCGAGGCTCCGAGTCCGGCCCGGCCGCCGATGAACTCCCCGACGACGGCTCCCACCAGCGCCAATACGACGGCGACGCGAAGCCCGGCGAGGATCACCGGCAAGGCGCTCGGCAGCTTCAGCCGCAGCAGCGTCTGGAGCCGGCTCGCGCCGAGCATGCGGAAGAGTTCGCGCCGCGCCGGATCGACCTGGGCGAGCCCCGTCAGCGTGTTCTCCATCAGCGGGAAGAAGCAGATCAGCGCGGTGATCACCACCGTCGGCGTCATGCCGAAGCCGAACCATACGATGAAGAGCGGCCCAAGCGCGAGCTTGGGCACGACCTGGCTCGCGACGATGTAGGGGTGCAGCAGCCGGCGCAGGAAGCCGGCCTCCGCCAGCAGGATGCCGATGCCGAGCCCGACGGCGCAGCCGAGCGCCAGCCCCAGCGCCATTTCGGTCGCGGTGATCCGCAGATGCGGCCAGAGGCGACCGGTCGCAATCTCGCTCCACAAGGTCGCGAAGACGGCCGACGGCGCTGGCACGATCAGCGCCGGCACGCCGCCGAGCCGGCACCAGGCTTCCCATGCAGCGAGCAGGACGAGCAGCAAGAACGCCGAGGCGAGGCGGGCCGTCATGGCGCTTCGTCCATCGCCTGCCGCAACGCCCGGCAGAGCGCGTTGAAGGGCTGTCCGTATCGCATCTCGCGCCGGCGCGGACGCGGCAGGTCGATCGGCATGTCGTGATGCAGCCGGCTCGCCGCCATGATCGCGACGCGATCGGCGAGATAGACGGCCTCCGTGATGTCATGGGTGACGAACAGCACGGTCGTCGCATGCAGCGCGCAGAGCGCCAGCAGGTCGTCCTGCAGTTCCTCCCGCGTCAGCGCATCGAGCGCGGCGAAGGGCTCGTCGAGCAGCAGCAGATCCGGTTGCGTGATCAGCGCGCGCGCGACGGCGACCCGGCTCTGCTGGCCGCCCGAAAGCTGGCCGGGATGCCGCTCGCCAAAGGCGCCGAGCCCGACCCGTTCCAGCAGGGCGCGGGCCTCGTCGCGATCCTGCGCGGCCGGGCGACGCTTCAGCGACACCGGCAGCAGTACATTGTCGAGGACGCTCAGCCAGTCGAGCAGCGTCGGCTGCTGGAAGACGAAGCCGATGCGCGAACCCGGCCCGGTCAGCGCCGAGCCGTCGATGCGCACGCTGCCCCGGTCCGGCGCCAGCAGCCCCGCCGCGAGCTTGAGCAGTGTGGTCTTGCCGCTGCCGCTCCGGCCGACCAGGCAATGGAAGGCGCCGCGCGGGATCGCCCAGTCGACGCGATCGACGATCGGCGGCTCCGTGCCATAGCGAAAGCTCGCCCCGTCGATGGCGACGAAGCCATCCGTCGCCGGCTCAATCGACATAATCGGCGAAACCTTCGGCGGCGAGTTCGGCCGACTGCTCAATCTCGGTGATCGTCACGAGGTCGAGCAGGTTGAAGCGTCCGTCATTGTGCCAACCCGCTTCGGGAGCCGTCATCCGCCCGAAGGCGCAGATGCGGGTTACGCCGGCCTCGCCCAGCAGGGCCGCAATCCGGAACAGCTCCTCGGGCGTAGCCGCGACCGCCGCGCTCTGCAGAAAGGCCCGAAACGGCGCGATCAGCGGGATGACGTCGTCCAGCCTGTCCACGGCGACGATCTTCAGCGTCCGGTTCAGCCCGCTCGGCGCCAGCGGCTCGGCCTCTTCGACCAGGACGACGCTCCAGGGATCGGCGGCATCACCGAGCACGACCCGCCCCTCCCCGTCGAAGGCGCGCATCTCCTCGGCATTCCGCCAGGAAGCGACGCCCGCCGCCTCCGCCACCGACAGCGCCCGGCGCGGATGCCGGCGCGCAAAGCCCGCCAGCTCCCGCGAGACCTGCTCGGCGAAATCGCGCGGTGAAATCTTGCCGCCGCGTTCGACGAACAGCATCTGCGGCGCGTAGCAGCCCTGCTGCTCGTAACGCATCACGTCATGGGCGACGAGCCGCGCCAATGGCCCGGCCCGGCGCGTGTCGAGCGCTGCCGCCGAGACCAGCCCGAAGCCGATCTTGTGGCCATGGGCTAAGAAGCGTGCCGTCACCGGCGCGCGATCCCGGATCGCCGTCAGGGCCGCATTGCCGCCGAAGGCGACGACCGTATCCGCCTGATCCAGCCAAACCTGTTCGCTGTCCGCGTCCCCGCCCTTCCACCAGACGATCGCGAGGCACTCGCCCATCCTCGGGTCGATCTCGCCCAGAACCCTGGCGAACCAACCGGCCAGCAGCGGCTCGGCGCTGGCGACCTTGCCGACCGTTCCCGCCTTGACCAGCAGCCCCGAGATCAGGCTCCACAGCGGCAACCCCGGCACATTGCCGGCCCAGACATGCAACAGCAGCTCCGGCCCATGGGCGCGCGTGAAGCCGCCCTTCATCGCAGGCTGGAAGGCATCGAGCACAGCGGGATTGGCGAAATCCTCGGCAAGAAAGCGCTGCAATTGCGGCGCCCTGAACGTCCTGAGATAGCCGGACAGTCCGAGTCGCACCGTCTCGGCATCGTACCCGGTCACGATCGGCAGCAGCGCCTCGGCTTTGCGCCGCCACGGATCGTCGCGGTCGAGCAGCCGCGCCACCGCCTTGTCGAGGGTCGCGACGATCTGCGCGACGGAACGCGTCTTCAGATAGGCGCGCGCATTCTCACGGACGCGCGCGGCGAGCGCGAGGCTCTGCGCCTCGCTGAGCACCGGCACGGAGACCTGCACGCTCTCGCCCCAGGCGGCGAAGTCGAGCACGCGCCATTCGACCTCCTCGGTCGACAATCCCGGCAGATGCCCGGCGAACTCGGTCACGGCTAACCCCGCGCCGCCTTCAGGAACTCGGCGACCGCGAGCGAACAGCCCTTGGAATCGGCGCCGTCGACGCGGCCCAGCAGCCTGAAGCCGCCTTCGACCATGATGCCGGCATCCTCGGTCAGGATCGCCGAGACGCAGTTGAAATGAGCGAGGTCGTGATGCACCAGCACACCCGTCGAACCCTCGGGCAGGTCCCGCCCGCTCACGGGATCGACGACCCGGCTGCGGATCCAGTGCGGCCCGGACTTCACCGGCGGGCAGGTCGCATTGCCGTCATCGTAGAACTGCGTGCTGAGCTCGGTCATGCCGTACATGTTGATGCAGGCGCTGCGCGGCACGCCGAGCGCGTCCGAGAGCGCATCATAGAACGCATCGGCGCCCATCTCGCGCGACTGCCCCTTGAATCCGCCGGTATCGAGGATGCGGCTTCCCTCGGGCAGGGCAAAGCGCCGCCCTTCCGCCGCCAGCGCATCGAGCAGATGCACGAAGCTGTAGCTCGCGCCGAGCAGCGCATAGGGCTGCCCCGAGGCCTGCGCCCGCTCCAGCGCCGCGATCAGCCGGGCCAGGTCGAGACCATCCGCCCCGATGAAGCCTTCGCTGGCCGCTGTTCCGCACTCCCGCTTCGCCAGCGCCAGATAATGCGCCAGAGACGAGTTCGGCATCGCCTCCTCGTCGGGGAAGAGGATGCCCATCTCGATCCGCTCCAGCCCTTTCATCAAGCGCGCGCGGAAATTCACCAGCATCGAGCGGTCGTAGACGGAAAGCATCGGGTGATAGCTGCAGCCCCGGACGCCCCCTTGCGTCGTGCCGCTCGTCATGAAGACGCGCTGCGCCCTCTCCGGCGGACTGCAGCTCAGCGTCAGGTCCTTGAAGGCGGTGATCGGCACGGCGGGAATGTCGCGCCAGTGGCGGACCGTCAGCGTGGTGCGCGCCCGCTGGATGGCGAAGCGTCGATAGGGCTGGTTGTTGGCGAACTGATAGGCGAAGACGTCGAGCGCCACGCGCTCGAATTCCGCTTCGGTCGCCCCGTCCCGGTCGATGAAGGCGAGCAACGCCTCGATGATCTCAGCTTCCGTCACGGTCCAACCACGCCTTCCCGGAAGGCACCCATGGTCCGGCGACATGCCTTGCACGGGGCCTGAGAATCCGGCCTTCGGCGCGAGTTTGGAAAAGGGGCGGCTGTCCGCCCGATGTCCCGCATCCCTACGCCGGTATGAACCGGATCAGGTTCGGAGGGTCACCGCGTCGTCCGGATTGGGCCCGAACCGGCGGAATCTCAGCCTCCTAGCGAGGCCCCCCTGGGAACGCCATCAGCATGACGGCGCGCATGCGGCGATGTCAAGAATGGCCGCCCGCGCCGCGGGCATGGCCAAAGCTCGCCGATGAAACATTGCGGGTGCGACGCGCGTTGTCGAAGCAAACCCGCCAAGGAAACGAAACATGGAACTTCCGCAGGACGCGCCTCTCGTCGTGATCGCCAGCGAGGACGAGTATCAGGAAGCGCTGGCAAAAATCCGCGCCGCCAGCGTCCTGCCGGCCGGCACGCCAGAAACGATCGAGGCAGCGGGTCTCGTCGCCGCGGTTCGTGCATGGGAGCACGAGCACGGCGCCGAATCCGGCACGCCGGCCAGCGACGTACCCGCGCACTGAGCCGGGGCAGTCACCCATCCAGGGAGATCTCACATGGATAGGACCCGCGAAAACCCCGCTCTGCTCGTCGAGGACGACGGGCGTCGCATCGCCGAAACAGAGGGCTCCGCCGCAAGTCATCAGACCAGCCTGCAGACCAATGTTCACGACGAAGGCAGCGATGCCAACGATACGGCCGACGGCCTGACGGAGTCCGAAGAGGCGGTGCGTCACGCGGCCGAGGATATTCCGACGGGTCAACGCCCCGAAGGCCAGGCCGACACAGTCCCCGTCTTCGATCGCGGATCGCTGCCGCCGAAGGTCTGACGTCACCGGCCGCTCAGGCCGCTCCATCGGAGCCTGAGCGAAGCAAATCGGCGCAAGATAGGGGAAGTGGCGGACAGGGAGGGATTTGAACCCCCGATACCCTTGCGGGTATGCCGCATTTCGAGTGCGGTGCATTCAACCACTCTGCCACCTGTCCGCGGTCGCCTTCGGTCGAAGCGGGCTGGTACTACACGCGGCGTTCGGCCAAAACAAGTCTCCGGTCGCAACAAGTCTCGCGACACGTCTTGCACCCGTCATATTTCGGGCGGGCGCGCACGCTTTCCCTTGACCTCGACCGGTCATGCGACTATCGAGCCTCATCCGGCGTGGGGAAACCCGCGCCTGATCTCTTTTGGCCTCATGGTTTCGCGGTTTCGCGAGCTGAGGCCGGCAAGAGCGAACCCGACCCGCAACGACTGCCAAAAAGCTGTCCCGCATGCCCTCCCCGGAGGCCATGACAGGGCAGGGCCGAACATGGAGGATAAAATGTTCGCAGTCATCAAGACCGGCGGAAAGCAATTCCGCGTTACTGCCAACGACCGCATCACCACCGCCAAGATCGAAGGCAATCCGGGCGACACCGTCGCCTTCGGAACCGTGCTGATGCTGACCGATGGCGAGAAGACCACGCTGGACGCCAAGGCGCTCTCCGAGATCACGGTTGCCGCCGAGATCGTCGAGCAGGCCCGTGGCGAGAAGGTCATCGCCTTCAAGAAGCGCCGCCGCCAGAATTCGAAGCGCAAGCGCGGCTTCCGCGCCGAGCTGACCGTCATTCGCATCACCGACATTCTCACCGGCGGCAAGAAGCCGGAGATGAAGAAGGGTGAGGCATCCCCGGTCGCGCTGAAGGCCGCGTCCTCCGAGACCAACGGCAAGGCCACCGCGAAGGCCGCTCCGAAGGCTGCCAAGGCTGCGGCTGCCGCCGAGGCGCTCGACGCGTCCAACCTCTCGCTGATCTCGGGCGTCGGCCCGACCATCGAGAAGAAGCTGCGCGCCGCCGGCATCACCTCCTGGAACGACATCGCGTCCTGGAGCGAGGCCGACATCGCCAAATGGGACGAGGAGCTCAAGCTTCGCGGCCGCGCCACCCGCGAGGAATGGGTCGAGCAGGCCAAGGAACTCCTGGCCGGCAAGCCCCCGCGGGCAAAGGCCGACCAGGCCGAGCAGGCTTCCGGCGAGGACTACTGACGCACCCCGTCAGTCCGTCTTCGTCTTTCGCGCCCGGACCGGCTGGCTTTTGCCGCCGATTCGGGTTAGAGAACACACATCAGTTTTGAGGTAGGGCGTTATGGCTCACAAAAAGGCAGGCGGCTCATCCCGCAACGGTCGTGACTCCGCAGGCAGGCGCCTCGGGGTCAAGAAGTTCGGCGACCAGGCCGTGATTCCGGGCAACATCATCATTCGGCAGCGTGGGACCACCTGGCATCCCGGCGCCAATGTCGGCATGGGCAAAGACCATACCCTCTTTGCGACGACGGCCGGCCGCGTCCGATTCACCACGAAACTCGGCCGAGCTTTCGTGAACGTAGTCCCGGCCCAACAGGCCGCAGAGTAAACGGCGGATAGGGAATGTCCTGATCCGCCGGTTCCATCGAACCGGAACGGATCAGGGGTCCAGCCCTCTACAGGGTCACCCAAGGTCAGCGAAAGGGAGATGGGACGAAATCCCGCCTCCCTTTTTTCGTTTGCGCCGACGGAGAGACCCATGTTCCCCGAATTGACCCGCGACGATGTCTTCCGGCTCGAGACGCGCCGTCTCTGGCTGCGCTGGCCCCGCATGGCGGACGCTTCCGCCATCCTGCGCCAGGCCGGGGAGAAAGCCGTGGCCGAGATGACGGCCTCGATTCCGCATCCCTATCCGGTGGATGCGGTCGAGCCCTTCATCTTCGCCATGCGCAAGGGCAATGCGCTGGGTGAGCATCTGGTGCTGGCGATCACCCCGCGCTCGAAGCCCAACGAGCTGATCGGCATGATCGGCGCGCACAAGCAGGCGACGGGCGTGCCCTTCATCGGCTACTGGCTCGGCACGCCGCACTGGAACAAGGGCTATGCCACGGAAGCCGTGCAGGCCCTGATCGACACGCTGTTCTCGCTTGTCGAGATGCCGGCGATCGAGGCCGATACGCGCGTCATCAACCCGGCTTCGCGGCGTGTGCTGGAGAAGTCCGGCTTCCGCGCCGAGGGCTCGTTCCTCAAGTCGCTGCCCGCGCGCGGCGGGCTGTTCCCCTGCGAGCAGTACCGGCTCGACCGCTCGACCTGGTCCGCGCTGAAGCACTGGGGGGCGAGCGGCTGGACGCATGCGCCCGACGCTGCCCCCGAGATAGAGGCCGCCGATCTGATGGATACGCCGGGCGAACCCTGCCCGGCGTGATGCTGACGTCATTCTCGGGCGGCGCTTGCGCCGACCCGAGAATCTCTACCCGGAGATGCTCGGGTCAAGCCCGAGCATGACGAGCCTAAACCTCACTTCACGAAGTTGCCGCCCAGTTCGTCCTCGATATGGACGCGGATGATCTCTTCGAAGCTTGCCTCCGAGGTAAAGCCGAGCGCCGTCGCGCGCGCCGCGTTGAAGTTCTGCGGCCAGCCCGCGACGATCCTGTCGATCACCGGATCGGGCACGCGCTTGATCCGGGCGACGACGCCCTCGCCCGCGACCTTCCGCAGCGCCTCGATCTGCTCGGCGACCGTGCAGGAATAGCCCGGCATGGTCAGCGCGCGGCGCGGACCGACCTCATTGAGATCCATAGTCGATGCCCGGATCAGGAAATTCACCGCCGAGCGCGGCGAAGCGTGCCAGTGGCGCACCTGCTCGGACACCGGCAGCACGGCGTCGATGCCATTCAGCGGCTCGCGGATGATGTTGGAGAAGAAGCCCGAGGCTGCCTTGTTCGGCGTGCCGGGCCGCACGCAGATCGTCGGGAAGCGGATGCTGATGCCGTCGAAGAAGCCGCGCCGCGTATAGTCGGAGAGCAGCAATTCGCAGATCGCCTTCTGCGTGCCGTAGCTGGTCAGTGGCGTCGTGAAGAACTCGTCCTCGATCTTCTCGTGGAACGGCGCGCCGAACACCGCGACCGAGGAGGTGAAGACGAGGCGCGGCTTGTATGAATCGCCCGCCAGCCGGATCGCCTCGAAGAGATAGCGCGTGCCGTCGAGATTGATCTTGTAGCCCTTCTCGAAATCGGCCTCGGCCTCGCCCGAGACCACAGCGGCGAGATGCACGATCAGCTCCGGCCGCGAGGCGATCAGCGCCTCGGCCTGGCCCGGCACCGAGACATCGGACACCACAGTTTCAAAGGCGAAGGACGCCCCGGCCGGAGCCTGTGCAGCGACCACGTCCTGTGCCGTAACTTTGGCGATGGTCTTACCGCCGAGTTGGCCGTCACGCGCCAGCCGCTCGATGAATTTGCGGCCGGCCATGCCGGCGCCGCCGAGAACGAGAATATGCATTGGGCTTCCTCCCATTTTTCTTGTGCTCAGAGAGCAAAACCGCCATCGGCGAGATGGATCTGGCCGGTGGTGTAGCTGGCTTCGTCGGAACCCAGATAGACGGCGAGCCAGGCGATTTCCTCGGCCGTGCCGAGCCGGCCCATCGGCTGGCGGTCGATGAAGGCCTGCCGCGCCGCGGCTTCGGTCGTCTTCGTCGCCGTGGCGAGGTCCTTGATGCGCTGGTCGAGCGAGGGCGACTGGATCGTGCCGGGGCAGATCGCGTTGGCGCGGACGCCCTTCTTGATGAAGTCGGCCGCGACGGCCTTGGTCAGGCCGATCACCGCGGCCTTGGTCGTGCCATAGGCGTAGCGGTTCGGGATGCCGCGCACTGAGCCGGCGCCCGAGGCGATGTTGACGATCGAGCCCGCGCCCTTGGCCAGCATGCCCGGCAGGAACGCCTTGATCGTGCGGTGCATCGAGGTGACGTTGAGGTCGAAGGAGAAGTCCCAGGCCTTGTCGTCGGTATCGAGCACCGTGCCGTGATGGACGAAGCCGGCGGCGTTAACGAGGATGTCGATCTGGCCGACCTTCGCCGCGAAGGCCTCGACCGCCTTGTTCGAGAGCACATCGAGCTTGCGCTTCTTCGCCTTGGGAATGCCTTCCAGCAGCGCGACATCCTTGTCGGTCGCCCAGACGGTGGCGCCCTCGGCGACGAAAGCCTCCGCGATCGCGCGACCGATGCCCTGTCCTGCCGCGGTGACGACCGCAACCTTGCCCTTCAAACGTCCTGCCATGGTCTCTTGCCTTACCTTATGTCGGTTTCCGGAGTGTCGTGTCGGTCGCAAGCGATTTGCGCATATGGGCGAGCCGGCGGTCCGGCAGATCCTCATGATGCGTGATCTGGTAGCCGAGGCGTTCATACCAGCCGATGCGATCGACCAGTTTGGCGTGCGTGTAGAGATGGATGGCGGCATAGCCGAGCCCGGAAGCGCGCTCCTCGGCGAAGCTCATCAGCCTCGTGCCCAGGCGCTTGCCAGCGGCGTCGGGCGCTACTGCAATGCTCCAGAGAATGAACTGCTTGTCCTTGGTTTCAAGGACGAGGGCGGCTTCTAGCCTGCCGTCAGCCTCTGAAAGCCAGACCTCGTGCTCGGCCAGCACCTGCGCATAATCGGCCAGGCGCGGCAGCGATGGCACGCCGATGATCGACTCATTGGGTCGATAGGCGGCCTCGGTCAGCGCGACGATCGCTGGAACATCTGCAAGCGTCGCGCGCCGGAGATCCACCTCAAGCCACTCCGGCTTGCGCCGCGAGCGCGGTCTTCTGCCGGCCCTCCGCATCGAAATTCTCGGGCGCGAGCCAAGTGCGGAACGCCTCCGCACGTGCTGCCCATTCGCTATCGAGGATCGAGAACCAGGCCGTGTCGCGGTTGCGGCCCTTCACCACCTGATGCTGGCGGAACAGGCCTTCAAACTGGAAGCCGAAGCGCAGAGCGGCGCGCTTGGACGGCTCGTTGAGATTGTTGCACTTCCACTCGAAGCGGCGATAGCCGAGCGAGAAGCCGTAATCGCCGCACAGATAGATCGCTTCGGTTGCCACCCGCGTCCTCTGCAGCACCGGCGAATAGGTGATGTAGCCGACCTCGAAGACGCCATGCTCGGGCCGGATTTCCATCAGCCAGAGATGCCCCTTGGCCTTGCCGTCAGCCTTGTCGATGATCGCGAAGGGCACGATGCCGGCCTTGGCCGCCATCACCGCCAGCAATTCGCCATAGGCCTCGCGTGTCTGCGGCGGATGGGCCGGCATCCACTGCCAGATCTGGTCATGGCCGGCATTCACCGCCCAGATATCGTCGAGATGCCGGGCCGGGTCGATCGGCTCCAGCCGGCAGTAGCGCCCTTCGAGCACGCGCGCCGGCGGGAAGGGTGGCGCCGTCCAGCCATCGAGCAGCGGGTTGGCGGCGGTGTCCGCCGGAACGGAAGTCATGGCTTGGTCATCTCCTGCCAGCCGGTCAGATCGGTCGAAACCGTCCAGTCCGGACCGAGTTCTGCTGCGACGGCAGCGGCGATCGCCTGCCCCTCGGCTTCCCAGGCGCGCTGCTCCGCCTCGCTGGGAAAACGCGAGCGCGCCTCCTGCTCTTCCTCGTAGATCGCGTCGAACGCGTCCATCCAGGCCTCCAGCCGGTCGGCGAGGTCGTCCGAAAGGTCGAGATCCTCGGCATCGACGGCTTTCCGCCGGCCCTTGGCATCGAGCGTCCACAGCCCGCTCAGGCCGAGCCATGCCGGCGCGATCAGCAGCGTCCCGCTCACGAGCGCGCCTTCAGGTCTTCGGTGAAGAACGGGTTCAGCGGCGAGGACGGGCCGTTGCCGGCAAATCCGTGGAAGCTGCCCTCCTCGGCGATCAGCCGCGTCGCCTCGATGAAGGCAGCCCAGGCCGCTCGCGCCAGCGCGCCGCCGATCGAGATCCGACGCACCCCGAGCGCAGCGATATCGGACACTGTCAGCCCGAAATCGCCATAGACCAGCGCGTTGACGGGCTTGCCGCCGGCCGCTGCGACGATAGTGGCGATCTGCTCGCGCGTTTTCGGGCCCGGCGCATAGAGCACGTCCGCCCCAGCCTCGGCATAGGCGGCGATGCGCCGCGCCGACTCGTTCAGCGCATCGGGATGACCGGTCAGGAAGCACTCGGCCCGCGCCGTCAGCAGGACGCCGGAGCCGGTCTCGTCGATCGCCTTGCGCGCCGCCTTGACGCGCTCGACCGCCAGTTCGAACGGATAAAGCGGCTCCTCGCTACGCCCCGTCGCATCCTCGATCGACAGCCCCGCGACGCCTGTCGCGATGCACAGCTTCACATTGGCGCCGACGCCGTCTGGGGTATCGGCATAGCCGTTCTCGAAATCGGCATTGACGGGCAGATCCGGCACCGCCTTCACCAGATCGGCCAGATGGGCCAGCATCATGTCACGCGGCACATCCTGGTCGGCGCGTGCCTGCGTGAAGGCGAAGCCGGCGCTGGTCGAGGCCAGCGCCTTGAAGCCCTGCCCGCGCAGCCAGCGCGCGGAACCGACATCCCACGGATTCGGCATCACGAAGCAGCCGGCCTCGTGCAGCACCCGGAAAGCATCGACCTGAGGAGATGAGGCCATTTTAAATCGTTTCAGATGAGCCGGTTGCAACGGGGCGCCATACTGTCCGCGCGACTTGCTTTTGTCAGCCCCGAAATGCCGGCGCGATTGCACCACGCCAATGCGCACGCGGTATGAAGGACCTATCAATAGGCCAGGATGAGGTCGAACACTGATTGTTCGATGACGTTCCCGACAACCTCAGGCGCCCTGGCGATCCGTTTGAGAGCGCGGTCCAGCGCGCGGCGCTCGGTACCGCCGAGCAGAGCGATGTGATGCGCCTCGCCGCCGTCGCCGGGGTTGGCGGGAAAGGCAGGGTGCGGAGCCATGGCGATGCTGGTCCCGAGCCTGACCGAGACGATCGGATCCCGACCGGCGAGACCAAGCAGCCCGTCCGGCAGGGCACCACGCCAGGTCAGCCAGCCAAGATGGCGGGCAAGACCCGAGCCCGACTGCCCGCCATGGCGATAGAGCCCACGTCGAAAATCGGTCATGGCCGGCCGCATGGCCAGCGAGGCAGGCGTCGGGTGGGCGAGCAGATGTTTGTAAGCCGTGCTCTCGACGGCCGAGGAATCGTCGAGATCATAGATGGTGAGGTAGCGGGTCGCTGCGCCACGCCCGGCGACATAGCGCTTGCCCGCGAGGAAGCCCGGCATGGTCAGCCGTTCCGGCACATGCTCGAAACTGTGCCAGGCCTCGTACTCCCGGAGGCTGGCAGGATTGACGCCGTTGGCGACCGCGAGGAAAGCCCCGCCACGCCAGACGCCCTGCGCGACCCCTGCGCTGGTCATGGCAGCAGCATGATCTTCGAGGCAGCGCGGCTCTTGGCCCGCGCGAACGCTGCGACCGCGTCCGACAGTGGGGCCTGCTCGCTGATCAGCCGCCTCATGCGTTGCGGATCAGCGGCGAGGAACGCGATCACGCGCGGCCAGGTCGCCAGGGGCGCGCGGTAGCTACCGCGAATCTGCTGGTGCCGGCGCACCAGCCGGGTGAGGTCGATCGAGGCCGGCTTCGCATGGATGCCGCAGATCGTCAGCACGCCGCGCAAAGCGAGCAGATCCAGTGCCTCCGGCACCACAGCCGGCACGCCGGCAGCCTCGATGATGACATCATAGGAGGTCGGCAGGCCCGCCCGCTCCAGCGCCGAACGCAGGCTCATACCGGCGCTGTCGATGCCGTCCGGGAAGCCCAGCGCGGCCAGTGTCGCCAGCCGCGCTGGGTCGTCGCGACCGGCCACGACGATGCGGGCCGCGCCGGCCGCCTGCGCGAACAGGGCCGCGCCCTGGCCGATCGTGCCTGGCCCAATGACAAGAACCGTATCCCCCGGCTTGACCTCGGCCGTATCGACGGCCTCGGCTGAAACCGTCATCGGTTCCGTCAGCGCGGCCAGCGCATCGTCAAGCCCGTCGGGCAAGGCGATGCAGTTCTCGGCCGGCACGAGCACGCGCGCTGCGAAGCCGCCATCTCGGCCGATGCCGATGCCGGTTCGGTGGGTGCAATCCTGGCTGCGGCCGGACCGGCAGTCCTCGCAGCGCCCGCAGACGACGGAGGGACGGACGACGACGCGGCTTCCGACCGTTGGTGCCGCGACGCCCGCCCCGACCTGAACGGCATGGCCGGCGAATTCATGCCCCAGCGTCACCGGCATGGTGGCCGCCATCGCCTCGTACCCCGCCGTCCAGTCGGCGATGTGCAGGTCCGTCCCGCAGATCCCGGCCGCGCTAACCGAAAGCAGCACTTCGCCTGGACCGGGCTTTCCCGGCTCGTCGACCTCGTCGAGGCGGATGCCGGGTTCCGGCGCAAATTTGCGGAGCGCAAGCATGGTCGGCCCCGGTTATTCCACCTTGATCGACGCGGTCTTGACCACCTCGGCCCAAATTTTCGCGTCCTTCGCCATGAAGGCGCCGAGTTCGGCGGCGCTGCCTGGCGCTGGCTCGGAGCCGATTTCGATCAGGCGCGCATTGATCTCGGGCTGGGCCAGCGCGGCGTTGATCGCAGCGTTCAGCACGTCGACGACGGCGGGAGGCGTGCCCCGTGGCGCGACCAGCGCCACCCAGGCCGAGAGATCGTAGCCGGCATAACCCTGCTCGGCGACGGTCGGCACCTCCGGCAGCAGCGCCGCGCGCTTGGCGGTGGTGACGCCCAGAGCTTTCATGGTGCCGCCCTTGATGTGCCCGGACGCGCTCGCGAGCGTGCAGAACATCACGCTGATATTGCCGCTGATCGCGTCCGTCAGGGCCGGAGCCTCGCCGCGATAGGCCACATGCTGGACTTTCGCGCCCGAAACGATGCCGAAGAACTCGCCGGCGAGATGGGCGACCGTGCCTGCGCCCCCCGAGCCGAAAGTGATCGGGTCCTTGGCCGTCTTTCCGACCGCTTCCAGCTCCTTCATCGTGCTCGCCGGATAGGCCTTCCCCGCGACGACGACGAAGGGCAGCTTCGCAATCATCGCGACCGGCACGAAATCCTTCTCCCAGTCGAACGGCACAGCGGCCTTCAGAGCCGGGTTGATCACCATCGTCGTCGGCGCGGCGAGCAGCGTGTAACCGTCGGGCTCGGCCTTGGCGACAGCCTGCGAGCCGAGCATGGTCGCCGCCCCACCCCGGTTCTCGATGACGAAACGCTGCTTCAGGATCGTGCCTGCGGCCTCCGCCACGACGCGGGTCACGACATCGACACCACCGCCGGCTGCGAACGGCACGATGATCTGCATCGCCCGCACCGGATAGGCCTGCGCCGACGCCGGGCCAGCAGCGGTTGCGGCCAGCAGGGCAAGCGCGCTTGACACCACATCACGGCGGCTAAGCGTGGCAGGTTGCGAGGGGTTGTCTGCCCCAAAAGCGCGCATGGTCGTTCCTCCCGGATTGTTCTTGTCACCGCACAAGGCCACCAATCTGGGGACGCAGCAACGGCGAATTCTGCGCTCAACCATAGCGTCAGGCTATAGACCAGACCCGACCGCCGCGATCTCGGCCCGCAGGGCGATCTCGAAATGCTGGAGCAGGCGGCTGCGCGCCCGCTCGACATGGCGATGCAGGAAGACCTCGTATCCGGCCGGGTGATCGAGCGGCAGCAGCGCGACGCGGTCGCGATCAGCGGCAAGCGCGCTGAAGCGATCGACGATGGCGAGCCCCAGGCCCGCCTCGGCCAGGCCGATCGCGGTTTCGGCAAAGCGCGCGACATGGGTGCGGTTGGGTACGACGCCGCCATCGCGCAGGACCGCGTCGACGACCTGGCCATGGACCGATTGCGGCTCGAACACGATCAGCGGTACATCCGCCAGCGCCGCAGGCACAAGGCGCGGCTGCGCCGCCAACGGCCAATCGCGCGGGCAGACCGCGACGGCAGGCGCACTGCCGAGCGCGACGCTGCGGATGCCGGCATGCAGAATCGGGAACAGCGTGACAGCGCTCTCACCCTGCCCCGACAGCAGGTAGTCCATCACCTGGCTGACCGAGAGGATGTCCAGATGCAGGCTGAGGCCGGGATGCTGCTTCAGCAGCGCCGCTCCCGCTCTTGGGATCAGCACGCGCCCGACGCTGGGCGAAGCGCCCAGCCTGAGAGAACCGGTGTCGGCCCGAGCCAGCCGCAGCGCCCGGGCCAGCGCACCCTCGAGCTGGTCGAAAGCGAGATCGACCTCGCCGAGCAGGCGATGCGCCTCGGCGGTCGGCGTCAGGCGCCCTCCATGGCGGTCGAACAGCGCGAAGGCGCAGACATCCTCGATCCGCCGCACGGTCTTGGTCACGGTCGGCTGCGCGATGCCGAGTTCCCGCGCCGCACCGATCATGCTGCGGGCGCGCATGACGGCGCGGAAGACTTCAATCTGCCGGAGCGTGAGCAGCATGAGGAGCTCCCGCACCTTTTGCCGTCATTGCGAGGGGGCGAGGCCGACGAGGCAATCCAGGGGTGCGTAGAGCTGGATTGCTTCGCTCGCAATAACGGCCAGCGGCGACGAGCGCGACGAACCCTAGTGATTGTCGCGCGGTATGCCGAACTTCTTGTGGATCTTCTGGTACTTGACCGCCGGCTTCAACACCATGCCCTCGGACAGCTCGCCGACGATCTTGCGCTGGATCTCCTGCCAGGGCGTCTGGCTCCTGGGGTATTTGTAGCCGCCGGCCGCCTTCAGCGCCGCGCGCCGCTCCTCCAGCTCCGTGTCGGAGATCAGCATGTTGGCCGAGCGCTTGTTCAGGTCGATGCGGACCTTGTCGCCCGTCTTGAGCAAGGCTAAGCCCCCGCCGGTCGCCGCTTCCGGCGAGGCGTTCAGGATCGAGGGCGACCCCGAGGTGCCCGACTGGCGCCCATCGCCGACGCAGGCGAGCGCATTGACGCCCTTCTTGATCAGGTAATCCGGCGGCCGCATGTTCACCACCTCGGCAGCGCCGGGATAACCGACCGGACCGACGCCGCGGATGAACAGGATCGAATGCTCGTCGATGGCGAGCGCGGGATCGTCGATGCGGTGGTGATAATCCTCCGGACCGTCGAAGACGATCGCCTTGCCCTCGAAGGCGTTCAAATCCTTCGGGTTCTCGAGATAGCGCTTGCGGAATTCCGGCGTGATCACGCTCGTCTTCATGATCGCGGAATCAAACAGGTTGCCGGAAAGGTTGAGGAAGCCCGACTGCGCCTTCATCGGCGCGTCATAGGCCTTGATGACGTTGCGGTCCTCGGCGAAGAAGCCCTCGCAATTCTCGGCCAGCGTCCGGCCATTGGCGGTGATTGCCGGCTTGATCTTGCCCTTGGCGACGAGCTCCGCGACCACAGCCGGCACGCCGCCGGCACGGTAGTAATCCTCGCCGAGATATTCGCCGGCCGGCTGGAGATTGACCAGCAGCGGGATGTCGTAGCCAACATTCGTCCAGTCCTCGTTGTCGAGGGGCACGCCGATATGCTTGGCGATGGCGTTGACCGAGATCGGCGCATTGGTCGAGCCGCCGATGGCCGAATTGACCACGATCGCGTTCTCGAAGGCCGCGCGCGTCATGATCTTCGACGGGATCAGGTTCTCCCAGACCATGTCGACGATGCGCAGGCCGGTCAGATAGGCCATCTCGTAGCGGTCGCGATACGGCGCCGGGATCGCGGCCGCACCCGGCAGTGTCATGCCCAGCGCCTCGGCGATCGAGTTCATCGTCGTCGCCGTGCCCATGGTGTTGCAGTGCCCGGCCGAGGGCGCCGACGAGGCGACCAGATCGACGAAGCCCTTATAGTCGATCTCGCCGGCCGCCATCATCTGGCGCGCCTTCCAGACGATCGTGCCCGAGCCGGTGCGCTCGCCGCGGAAATTGCCGTTCAGCATCGGCCCGCCCGGCAGTGCGATCGCCGGGATGTCGACGGTCGCCGCCGCCATCAGCTGCGCCGGTGTGGTCTTGTCGCAGCCCGTCGTCAGCACCACGCCGTCGAGCGGATAGCCGTAGAGGATCTCGACCAGCGAGAGATATTGCAGGTTGCGGTCGAGGCTCGCGGTCGGGCGCTTGCAGGTTTCCTGGATCGGATGGATCGGGAACTCGAAGGGCACGCCGCCACGCTCGCGGATGCCGTCGCGGACGCGATGGGCCAGCTCTATATGGTGGCGGTTGCAAGGCGCGATGTCGGAGCCGGTCTGGGCGATGCCGATGATGGGGCGGCCCGATTGCAGTTCGTCGCGCGACAGGCCGAAATTCATCGTGCGCTCGATATAGAGCGCGGTCATGTCGGCATTGGCGGGATTGTCGAACCAGGCCTTCGAGCGCAACTGCTCGGGCTTGATGCGGCGCGGCGCCTTCTTCTTCGTGGTCGCCACCGGCCGGTCCTGGCGCGGCACGTTGCTTTCCGGGGCTTTGGCCATCCTGGTCTTTCCTCTCGCGCGGACGCGGCGCTGACGGCCGCTTTCCGGATCGTTCTTCAAACGCGGTCTTAATCTTCAAACGATTGTAATCACGCCATCATGCCGATCGGTCCTGCCGGGGCAAGCCCGCAAACGCGAGATAGTCATACTAATTATGCAAGCCGGCTGCATCATCTCCCTTCCGGCGGCGCAGCGCTCGGGCTTGCATCGCTCCTCGTTTTTCGGCCAAGACAGCGGCAAGAGCCCGGCACAAGCGGGCCTCGCCCGAAACGACCATGCCCAGGGAAACGCCGCCATGACGCTCCATGTCGTCCCCTCCTTCGCCCGGATCGGCGAGGAAAACGCCTTCGCCGTGCTGGCGCGCGCCACCGAATTGCAGCGCCAGGGTCGCGACATCATCAATCTCGGCATCGGCCAGCCGGACTTCCCGACCCCCGAGCATATCGTCGAGGCGGCAGTGAAGGCGCTGCGCGACGGCCATCACGGCTACACCCCGGCCAATGGCATCCTGCCGCTGCGCGAGGCGGTTTCGGCCGATCTGCACAGGCGCTTCAACGTCGATGTCTCGCCCGAAAGCGTCATGATCGTGCCCGGCGGCAAGGTCACGATGTTCATGGCGATCCTGATGTTCGGCGAGCCCGGCGCGGAGATCCTCTATCCCGACCCCGGCTTCCCGATCTACCGCTCGATGATCGAATACACCGGGGCTACGCCGATTCCGGTGCCGATCCGCGAGGAGAACGGCTTCGCCTTCTCGGCGGACGAGACGCTGGCGCTGATCACCCCGAAGACACGGCTGCTTATCATCAACTCGCCGGCCAACCCGACGGGCGGCGTCACGCCCAAGGCCGAGATCGACAAGCTCGTCGCCGGCCTGGCGAAGTTCCCGGACGTGGCGATCATGTCCGACGAGATCTACGACCAGATGCTCTATGACGGCGAGCAGCATGTCTGCCTGCTGTCCTATCCCGAGATTCGCGACCGGCTGATCCTGCTCAATGGCTGGTCCAAGACCTACGCCATGACCGGCTGGCGCATGGGCTGGTCGATCTGGCCCAAGCCCCTCTACGACAACGCCCGCAAGCTCGCGGTGAACTCGCATTCCTGCGTCAACGCGCCCGCGCAGTGGGCGGGGCTCGCCGCCCTGACCGGTCCGCAGGACGCGGTCGCGACCATGCTGGCCGAGTTCGACCGGCGCCGGAAGGCCGTGGTCAAGGGGCTGAACGCCCTGCCCGGCATCTCCTGCATCGTCCCCAAGGGCGCCTTCTACGCCTTCCCGAACGTCTCGCAGACCGGCTGGAAGGCCAAGAAGCTCGCCTCGGCGCTGCTGGAAGATGCCGGCGTCGCCACCATCGGCGGGCCGGATTTCGGCGTCCATGGCGAGGGTTACATTCGCCTCTCCTACGCCAACTCGCTTGAGAACATCGAGCGCGCGCTGGAGCGGATGGGGGCGTTCCTGGCGAGCGCCAAAGCAGCATGAGCCCAACCACGTGAACTTCGCAGGCATCACCATCAGCGCGAGCTATCTCTATCTCGCGGCGGCGATCGTCAGCGAGGTCATCGGCACTTCGGCCCTTAAGGCGTCGGAGGAATTCACGCGGCCTGTGCCGACGGTGATCATGCTCGCCGCCTTCCTCAGCGCCTTCTACTTCCTGACGCTGACCTTGCGGACGATTCCGGTGGGTGTCGCCTATGCGATCTGGTCGGGCGTCGGAATCGTCATGATCAGCGTGATCGCGCGCGTGCTGTTCGGACAGAAGCTCGATATGCCTGCGATCATCGGCATGGCGCTGATCGTCGCCGGGGTGCTCGTGATCAACCTGTTCTCGCGGTCGAGCGCTCACTGAAGAAAGTCGTCATTCTCGGGTGGAGCGAAGCGAAGACCCGAGAATCTCAGGCAGAACGAACCTCAGCCGCCTCATTCGGCATGAGATGCTCGGGTCAAGCCCGAGCATGACGCTCTCCGCTCAGTTCGGCTTCGCCGCACTCGCGGTCACGCCCGGATCGACCTTGAAGCTCGAGGCTTCGAGCACGGCCGTGCCGATCATCGTCTTGACCGAGACGCGCACGGGAACCATCAGGTTGGTGCCTGCCACCGGCGCGAGCCAGGTGGTGATGTCCTTGTTCTCGATCATGAACTTGGTGCTGGGCCGCAGCGCGCGGTGGCCCGCGATCGGGACATAGCGCACCTGGCAGACCGCGACCGGCCCACTATAGCCGTCGAGCTTGACCTCGCGGGTGCCCGCGGCGGTGAGCTTGATGTCGTAGCGCGCCGCGCCGTCGAAAATCGGCAGCGTGCGGTTGCAGGCGCTCGCCAGGTTCTTGCCGACGACCGGCATCAGGAAAGCGCTGAGCGGGTCGACGATGTTGCGCTTGTGGCCATCGTTGAGCGGCACGCGGTCGGGCTTGGAGTCGATCGGCGGCTCGATCTCGACGGCGGCGACGCTGTTGGCGTCGAGCGCCATCCGCACGGTGCGGCTTTCGCTGGAGCTGGCAGAACTGACCGCGAAGCTCGCCGGAGACAGTTTGCCGCCACTGAGGCTGCCGCTGGCCGCGCCCGACCCGCGCCCGCCGGTGAAGCCGCCGACCAGACCGGTCAGCTTGGCGGCGACGTCGAGCTTGTAGCTGGAACCGTCGATGCCGCCGCTGAGGCTGGCGGTGCCCAGCGTCAGCCCGAGCAGGGAGACGTCGTAGCGGGCGTCGAGCGAAGCGGCCGAGGCCGGCAGGCTCATGGCGCAAGCCAAGCCCAGCGTGAGGAGCCCGGCCAGGGACGATGCGATGGCGGGCTTCATCCACTTTCTCCGGGCTTTGGCGATCATCGGGACATGACACTGCGAATCGGTCCGAATCGTGGCCTCTTTCGCCGGTCTTGGCGAGCAGCAAAGCGATCCGCCTTGCGCCGCCGTCATCACAGGAGCGATACTGATCGCGTTCGCATGACTTTTCCTTGACGCGCCCGCCGGGCTTGGCTATGGAACCGCGACTTCAATTTGACTTCCGGTGCTCATGTCCGGCACGTCGCGTGTCGGCATTTTTGTTTGAGCCAGCCGGTTGGATTTAGGGAACGACACCATGGCGCGCCGTTGCGAACTGACCGGGAAAGCCACCCAGACCGGCCACCTCGTCAGCCACTCTAACCACAAGACGAAGACCGTGTTCCGCCCGAACCTGGTCAACGTTACGCTGCAGTCGGATGCGCTCGGTCGCTCCGTGCGGCTGCGGATCTCGGCCAATGCGCTGCGCACGGTCGATCATCGCGGCGGCCTCGACGCCTTCCTGGTTAAGGCCCCGGCCGCCGACCTGTCGACCGGCGCCCTGACGCTGAAGCGCGACATCGAGAAGAAGCTCGCCACCGCCTGAGCGGGGCCGCCTCTCTGCGACGGAAATGAAGCGGCCGAAAGGCCGCTTTTTTCGTTGTGCTTGCCCTTCTCCCCTCGCGGGAGAAGGTGGCAGCGCGAAGCGCTGACGGATGAGGGGGCGCCGTGAGCTTTCCGCCTCAGCCACGTCACAGGGACAACCAGAGAGGGCACGGCGCCCCCTCATCCGGCGCTGCGCGCCACCTTCTCCCGCGAGGGGAGAAGGGAAACCGAGCCCTCAAGCCATTACGAATTCCAGCATCACCGTCCGCTGCAGGAACGAGAAATTATCGTCTGAGATCAGCGTCAGCACGGTCTTCCCCTGATCGTGATGGACGGAAAGCCCCTCCATGTTATCGATCTCCTGGCCGAGATCGGCCTCGATCAGGACGGGACCGTCGAGCAGCGCGCCGGCTTTCAGGCTTAGCCCCGGCACGCGGCGGATTCGCATGCCGACGCCGCGCAGCGGGCGATACCAGCGCTCCAAAAGCAGCAGGTCGCCGTCGGGCAGGAAGGCAAGATCGGTGATGTCGTAGCCATCATGCCTGATCACCTGGAACAGGCCGGGTTGCCGGCCGAGAATGACGCCCAGCGTCGGTTCGTCATCGGCGCCCGAGCGCTCCGAAATCGCGACGATCGCGCCCGCCAGCGGCTGGCCCGCCGGCACAACGCCGATCGCCTCCAGCCCGCGATTGTTCGGCAGGCGCTTGACCTCGCGCGGCACCGGCACGATCCGGGCCCGCGCCATGACGCCCTCGCCAGCCCAGTCGAAGCGCAGCACGTCATGCGTCCGCTCGACGCCGAGATAGGCGACGCCCTCAGCGAGGCAGAGGCTCTCGGTATCGTAATAGCGCGAGCGGTGCAGCGGCCTGCCCGACACGCCGAGGATTGGTGCGAGCTCCGCCCGGTCGAACCCGGTCAGCCTGCCGTCCCGCATGGTAACCCTGGCCGTCAGCCAGAAGCCGTTATCGGTGACGGCGACGAGATCGCTGCCGCTTACGCCACCGCGCCAGAGCCCTGAGAACCCGCCGAAGCGCGAATGATCGCCGCTGAGCACGAGGCCGCTCCGGAACGCAAGCTTGCCGAAGCGGGTCTTCTCCGGGCTGCGCGGCTCGAAAGCAGCGATCGGCCGCGCCGAAACGGTGACGGGACCGCCTTCAAGCGCCTGGGCGCGGGCTTCCGATGCAACGGCGAGCGCACCGAGTCCAGCCAACGTAGAGCGGCGAGTCAGGCGCATCAGAACAATGCGCCTGCTGCCAAGCCTGCGCGGGGAACCCCTCTCCTGTAAGGAGAGGGGCAGGGGTGAGGTGAAGGCCCCTGGACCAGTGGCCTGCCAGTCCTAAGCGGCGGCAGGGGTGAGGTTTCCGCCAAGACGTCCAACGGCCGACCCCTCACCCTACCCTCTCCCTCCGGGAGAGGGTTCCCCGCGCCAGACCCATGGATGTGGCAGGCAAGTTTCACTGCCGACGTCGCGCCCCGCCCGACGACTTGGCGTTCAACCGCGGATCGTCCTCGAACAGCTCGGCGAGCTTTTCCGTCATCACGCCGCCGAGTTCCTCGGCATCGACGATGGTGACGGCGCGGCGGTAATAGCGGGTGACGTCATGGCCGATGCCGATCGCGATCAGCTCGACCGGCGAGCGCGTCTCGATCTCGGCGATGATATGGCGCAGATGCCGCTCGAGATAGTTGCCGGCATTGACCGACAGCGTCGAATCGTCGACCGGCGCGCCATCCGAGATCACCATCAGGATCTTGCGCTGCTCCGGCCGGGCCAGGATGCGCTTATGGGCCCAGTCGAGCGCCTCGCCGTCGATGTTCTCCTTGAGCAGCCCCTCGCGCATCATCAGCCCGAGATTTTTCCGCGCCCTGCGCCAGGGAGCGTCAGCGGCCTTGTAGATGATGTGGCGAAGATCGTTGAGGCGGCCGGGATTGGCCGGCTTGCCCGATTGCAGCCAGCTCTCGCGCGAAAGCCCGCCCTTCCAGGCCCGCGTGGTGAAGCCGAGCAGCTCGACCTTGACGCCACAGCGCTCCAGCGTCCGGGCCAGGATGTCGGCGCAGGTGGCGGCGACCGTAATCGGCCGGCCACGCATCGAGCCGGAATTGTCGATCAGCAGGGTCACCACGGTGTCGCGGAATTTGACATCCGATTCCTGCCGGAAGGAAAGCGGCTGGTAGGGGTCGATGATGATGCGCGGCAGGCGGGCGGGGTCGAGCGCGCCCTCCTCCAGGTCGAACTGCCAGGAGCGATTCTGCTGCGCCATCAGCCGCCGCTGCAGGCGGTTGGCTAGGCGGGCCACCACGCCCTGCAAATGCGCGAGCTGCTTGTCGAGATAGGCGCGTAAGCGCGTCAGCTCCTCGGCGTCGCACAGCTCCTCGGCCGTGACGACCTCGTCGAACTTCTGGGTATAGGGCTTGTAGTCGGTCTGCGGGCGGTCGTTCTGCTTGCCGTCGCGCGGACGCGGCGCCTCACCGGCCTCCTCGGCATCCGAATTCTCGTCCTCGTCGTCCCAGTCGCCGGACGGCGCGTCGGAGGCCTCGCTCGCGCCCTCCTGCAACTCCTCGGTGGCGTCGTCGGAGACCTCGACCTCGGAGCGCTCGCCGGCGCTTTCCTGCTCGGCTTCGCCATCCTGCTGCTGCTGTTCGTCGGAGGATTGGTCTTGATTGTCCTCGTCCTCGTCCGATTCGTCGCCCTGCGAGGTCTGCTCGGCCATGTCGAGCGAGGCCAGCATGTCGCGCACCGTGCGGGCGAAGGCGCGCTGGTCCTCGACAGCTTTCGAGAGACGGTCGAGATCGGCACCGGCCTTGTCCTCGATCTGCTCGCGCCAGAGATCGACCAGCTTCTGCGCCGCCTTGGGCGGCTTCAGGCCGGTCAGCCGCTCGCGCACCATCAGCGCCAGCGCATCCTCCAGCGGGGCGTCCGCCCGATCGGTGATCTCCTCATAGCGCCCGCCGCGATGATAGCGGTCTTCCAGCATGGCGGTGATGTTGCCGGCCATGCCCGCCATCCGCCGCGAGCCGACGCATTCGACGCGGGCCTGCTCGACCGCGTCGAACACGGCACGGGCCGCATCGCCCTCGGGCGCGGCCCGGCGATGCACGCTCGCATCGTGGCAGGCGAGCCGCAGCGCCATCGAATCGGAATGGCCGCGCAGGATCGCGACATCCTCGAGCGTCAGCTTGCGCGGCGGCTCCGGCAGGCGAGCGCGGTCGCCGACGAGCGAAGGTTTGTCAGCCGCGAAGACGATCTCCATCTCCGGCTTGCGGGCGATCGCCTTCATCGTCTGCGAAATGGCGCGCTTCAGCGGCTCTGCTGGCGCTTCCTTGGACTGGCCGGGCTTGCGGTTTGAAAGGGTCATAGCGAACGCGGCGCTCCGGTTTGCTTCACGTCTCGGACAAACTCTACGGCCTTCGCGAGATCGATATCGAACGCGCCTGCGCGGCTAACAGCATAAAGATCCCGCCAAAGCAGGTACCCCTCATTGAACTGATCTGGGAGGGCTCCATAACCGCAGTGCTCTCGAAGAGATCGCAGCAATGCATCCCGCCAGATCGGCAGGTGAGCGATGCCCGCCAGTCCCGCCGATGCTGCTTCTGACCGGGATCGAGAAGCGCCGACGGCAACTGAGATCACGGCATCGTCGCCCTCGACATCGATCCGGCCGATTGTGACCCGCGAACCTGCATCAGCGCCGCAATAGGCCCACACTTGCCCTGGCTCGAGGTTGATGGCGGAAGGAATGCTCATAGCGCTTTCGCGAAATGGTGGATCCGATGGCCTGCGACGGGATAATCCTCCATTACGCCATACTGGCGATAGCCCAGCTTCGGATAGAAATTCGGCGCCTGAAGGCTCATCGTACTCAGATAGACGCCACGCGCGCCGTGGTCGCGCGCAGCCTTCTCGGCCATCGCGACGAGGGCCTCGCCATGTCCCGCCCCGCGATGGATCTCATCGATCCAGAGCAGGTCGATGTGGAGCCATTCCCATTTCAGCTCCCCGATCAGACCGCCGACTATCCTGCCGGCATCGTCGCGCAGGCTGAGTGCCAGAGGCGCGCTGTTGCGCGCGCCGACCACGGCCGCGTTGTAGGCGCTGAGGCCAGCCACCACGGCTTCCCTCGTCGCCGCGATATCGCTCTCGCGCTGGAGGGTCGCCATAGCCGGGATGACCGTCAGCTCAGGACCACATTCGCCGCGCTCTCCGGCAGTTCCTTGCCGAAGGAGCGCTGGAAGAACTCGGCCACCAGCGTGCGCTCCATCTCGTCGCACTTGTTCAGGAACGTCACCCGGAAGGCGAAGCCGATATCGCCGAAGATCGCGGCGTTCTCGGCCCAGGTGATGACGGTACGCGGGCTCATCACGGTGGAGAGGTCGCCGTTCATGAAGGCGTTGCGGGTCAGATCGGCGACGCGGACCATCTTGTCGATGACGCTGCGGCCTTCGGGCGTGCCCTGGAAGTGTTTCGACTTCGCCAGCACGATCTCGACCTCGTTGTCATGCGGCAGATAGTTCAGCGTGGTCACGATCGACCAGCGGTCCATCTGGCCCTGATTGATCTGCTGCGTGCCGTGATAGAGGCCCGAGGTGTCGCCGAGGCCGACCGTGTTGGCGGTGGCAAACAGCCGGAAGGCAGCATGCGGGCGGATGACGCGCTTCTGGTCGAGCAGCGTCAGCTTGCCGGACTGCTCGAGCACGCGCTGGATCACGAACATCACATCGGGGCGGCCGGCATCGTACTCGTCGAAGACCAGCGCGATATTGTTCTGCAGCGCCCAGGGCAGGATGCCGTCCTGGAATTCGGTGATCTGCTTGCCTTCCTTCAGCACGATCGCGTCCTTGCCGACGAGATCGAGGCGGGAGACGTGGCTGTCGAGGTTGACGCGGACGCAGGGCCAGTTGAGACGCGCTGCGACCTGCTCGATATGGGTCGACTTGCCGGTGCCGTGATAGCCCGAGATCATGACGCGACGGTTATGCGCGAAGCCGGCCAGGATCGCGATGGTGGTGTCGCGGTCGAAGCGGTAATCCGGGTCGAAATCCGGCACATGCGCCTCGGTCTTGGAATAGGCCGGCACCTCCAGATCGGAATCGATCCCGAATGTCTGGCGCACCGACAGCTTCATGTCGGGCAGGCCGGCGGCAGTCGTCGTTGTCATCATCAAGTCTCCGGGCGTGGGACCATGGCCGGGAAATGACCGGTTGTCCCAACGCCGACCGAGGAGGGAGGCAATGCCATCCTAATTAGAGGCAAAGCCCGGCATCGGCAATTCGCAAAGCGCCAAGGCTGCTGTTCGCAAGAGACATGCCTAGCCCCGCTCCACCAGCAGCCGCGTCACAATACCCGCGACCCTCCCGGCCCCGTCGCGATCGATCGCCGGGGTCCCGGGGCGGCCGCCGGTCAGCGCCGACTCGACCGCGGCGGCAAAGGCGGCAGGCGTGGCGGCATCTGCCCCGGAAAGCCGCAGGCAACGCGCCAGGCCTGCCCGTTCCATCGCCTCGGCGCGCACCGCCTGCTCGGTCTCCGCCCCGTCGTCGAATGGAACGACGATGGCAGGACACGCCGCCGCGAGCAGATCGAGCACGGTGTTGTAGCCGGCCTGACTGATCGACAGCGCGCAGGCCGCAAGCAGATCCGGGAAGTCCGGACGCGCCCGCTCGACGGTGACGTTGTGCGAGGCCGATTGCCGCAGGGCGGCGAAATCGGACTCGGACAGGCCGCGACCGACGAGAATGCGCCAGGGCTGGGAGGTGTCGAGGCGCGCGGCCTCGATGCAGAGCCGAAAGAGCGGCAACGCCGCGCCAGACCCACCGCCGGAGACGAGAATTTCGCCTAACGCATCACCCATACCGGCCGGGCGCGGGGAGCCCCTCTCCTGTAAGGAGAGGGGCAGGGGTGAGGTACCGGCCCCTGGACCAGCGAGGCAACGCCCCAACGGCGACTGCGGTGAGGTCTCAGCCGAGGCGTCCAACGGCCGACCCCTCCCCCTGCCCTCTCCCTCCGGGAGAGGGTTCCCCGCGCCTGTCGCGACAACCTGCGTCACAGGCGCGGCTAAATAGCCCGTATAGTGCAATCGCTTTGCAAGCTCCGGCGCGACCGGCCAGGACGCTTCCAGCGGCAGGAATGCCGCATCGCCATGGACCAGCACGCCGTCGAAATGTTCGGCGAGGCGCCGATGCGCCTCCGCAATCCTGTCGGGACGAGGCGTCACCAGCACGTCGCGTACCGAGGACAGCACCAGAACGCGCGGGTTGGCCGCCTTTGCTGCCGCGATCAGGCCAAGGAACTCGTCGGCCAATTGCCGCCGCCCGAACGGAAAATGCTCGGTGACGACGACCTCGGGTTTGAGCGTAGCGGCAAGCTCCGTGAGCTGCGCTTGCCGGATTTCAAGGCGGCCCGCTTCGATCGGCCGGCCTTCCTCGTCGAGCAGATTGCGGAAATCGACACCCTCGACCTTGACCGGCGGCAGTTGCACGAAGTCGAAGGGCTCGGCCACCATCGCCCGCAAGGGCATGCCTCCGCTAGCCAACGTGACGCGAAATCCGCTCTCCGCCAAAGCCCGGGCAAGATGCCCCGCCCGCACCAGATGCCCGCTGCCGAGCAGA
This sequence comes from Hyphomicrobiales bacterium, assembly GCA_900470775.1. Taxonomy (GTDB): domain Bacteria; phylum Pseudomonadota; class Alphaproteobacteria; order Rhizobiales; family Beijerinckiaceae; genus Allobosea. The sequence continues at coordinate 168,098 of UCBZ01000010.1, forward strand.
TGCGTCACCGCGATCAGGACCGTCCCGCTCATGGCATCTCGCCTGACGCGCGCAGTTTTGCAGCGATCAGGTCGAGCCCGGCGGCCGCCGAGAACGCCCCGGTCAGCCGCTGATGGGCGGCATGCCCCAGCGCCGCGCGTCGCTTCGGCGCACGGGTGAGATCGGCCAGCGCCAGCGCCAGCGCATCGACATCGCCGGACGGAACCAGCAGCCCTTCGACGCCCTCGCGCACGAATTCGGGGATGCCGGCGAAATCAGTGGCGACGATCGGCAAGCCCTGGCTCGCCGCCTCCATCACGACATTGGGCAGCCCGTCGCGATCGCCGTCACCGGCCTGCCTCGACGGCAGCACGAACAGATCGGCTTCGCGCAACGCGACGATGACCTCGGTTTGCGCCTTCGCTCCCGCCCATGTGACGCGCTCAGCCAGACCCAGAGATTGGGCCTGCGCCTGCAAGGCCTTCAGCCTCTCGCCGCCGCCGATATGGGTCAGACGCCAGTGCAGATTGGGAGGGAGCTTCGCCAGCGCCGACAGCAAATCGTCAAAACCCTTCTTCTCGACGGCCCGGCCGATGGTGACGAAGCGCACCGGATCGCCTGCATCGCCGCCGTCGCGCGCCGGGCGGGCGGGCGGCGACGGAAAACGGCTGAGATCAAGCCCGTGATAGACGAGATCGACCTTGTCGGCCCGGTCGGCGAGGCGCGCGAGTTCGCGGTGGCCATCGCGGGTGCAGGTCACACCCCAGTCGGCCGATGCAATCTTTTCGCGCTTCTCCCAGTCCGGCGTCGTCCAGATGTCCTTGGCATGGGCCGAGAACGACCAGCTCAGGCCCCGCAGCAGCGCCGCATAACGGATCACCGAGGCCGGTGTGTGCAGGTAATGCACATGCAGATGCGTGATCCCGGCCGGCAGCTCGCGCGCCATCACGCAGGCCTGGCCGAAGCGGCGCAGTCGGTTGCGGGTCGCGTCGCGGCCGAGGTCGCGCAGGAAGACTGCGAGCAGGCGCGCGAAGCCTGGCCGCAGCAGCGCCCGCAGCACGCCGCGCAACACCCGGCCGGGCTCCTCGTGCAGATATTCCGGCAGATAGCTCACCGGCGCCGTGATCTGGTTATGCATCAGATGCCGCGCCACATCGGTCGGCCGGCGCAGCGACCAGATCGCGAAGGGCAGGTCGCGCTGCTGCAGCCCGAGCAGTTCCTGCGCGATGAAGGTCTCCGACAGACGCGGATAGCCCTTCATCGCGATCGCGATGCGGGGAGGCTTCATCGCCGGCCGATCAGCATGAAGCGGGTGTAGTTCTTCGTCGGCAGCGACCCGGCGAACAGCGTCTCCGACAAGCCGGCCTGCGCCTTGAAGGCGTCGAGCGAGGCGACGCAGCTGCGATGGTCGGGTTCGCGGACATAATCGTTCGACTGCAGCAGCAGCGGCAGGCCAGGCGGCAATGTCGCGAGCCAGCCCGGCACATCGGCCAGATGCTCGCAGCTCGTATTGATGACGAGGCCAGGCGCGGGGTTCTGGGCCACGAAGTCCAGCGCCATCATGTCGGCGGTCACGGCCCGGAAGCGCCCTGTCGCGACATGGCGGCGATTCAGCCGCTCGGCGACATCAGCGCAACCCGGATCAAGATCGACGCTGACGACCGCGGGGATCGTCAATCGCTCATCGGCGAGCAGCAATGCGCCAAGCACGCCGTACCAGGCGCCCAGCACCCAGACCGGCCCCTCAGGTTGCGGCAAAACCTCGGCCAGCGCATCGGCCAGCCAGCGTTTCGAGCCGATCTGCTTGTGGTTGAAGGCGATCCAGAGATCGGGCGGCATCTCGTCTGCGACGAGGCGCGCGAGATCGGCCACCACGCTGTTGCCGGTGAGGGCTGCGACGCCGCGCAGAATGTCATAGAAGGCGTCGGGAGGCGTGTCGCGTGTCATGCCGTGTCGGGATGGCGGGATGCGGGAAAGTGGAATGAAAGTGGAATGAAAGTGGCGGGACCATATGCAAGCGCCGCAGCAAAGGCCAGCGACGCAGCAGCGGCGCCTTCGGGCACTCTCCTGCCGCATCTCTCCAGCCCCGCAGCCGCGCTCCGACAAGTCCTCGCAGCGCATGCGGTCCGGTCTTGCGCCCATATCGTCGAGATCGGCGGTGCCGGCCTGCCGATCACGAGCTTCCTGACCCACCGTCCGGAAACGGTCACGGTCATCGACCCGAAGATTCCCGACTTCTCCGCGACGATGCTGAACAACGCGCCCTGCTGCGTACGCCATCTCGCCGCCAAGCTGCAGGAGGTCGAGATCGCGCCATCCGCGCCCTATGCGCTGGTGCTGCTGGGATTGTCGCTCAAGCCCTTCGGCCGGCGCAGCGCAACCCCGCCGGAACTGCTCGCGCTCGCGGCCGGCGCCGAGGTGCTGGTCATCGACTACACGCTCGATCTCGAGCGGGCGCAGGGGCAGATCGGCGCGCTGACCGCGACCCGGCCGGCGCCCCCGACCATCGATCTCGCCCTGACGATCAATGACGACGCCTTGCGCGCCGCGGGCTTCGACCGCAGGCGCGTCCTCGTCTTCGGCCCGGCCTGAGTTTTACGGCCCGTCCCGGTCGGGGATGCCGGACGTCTTCGTTGCCTTCCGGCGCGGTGACCGTCGGGTCTTTGCAGCGGGCAGCTCGTCCGGCACGGCAGCCTCTTCAACCGCCACGACCTCCGCGGCAGCTTCCGGCGGTGCCGCGACGAGCACGACGCCGTCGGCGCCCTCGACGACCCCCACATTCGTTTCGGCCGCACTTGCCGGCACCGCTGCATCGGGCGCGGGCACGGCTTCCGGCTCGTCATCATGCGCGGCGACTTCGGGCGCGCTGGCGAAGCCGTAAGCGCTCAGCGGCTTCTCGCGGCCCCGGATCGCGATCTTGAGAAGAGTCGTGCCGCGATAGCTGCGTCCGCTCGCCCGGATCGTCTCTTCGGACACCAGAATATCGGCCAGCACCCGGCGCGTCGCGGATTCGAGCTGGCTTGCCACCGCCACAGTCTCGCCCACCGTGATCTCGCGCCGGCCGATGCTGTCGTTCTCGACGGCACCCGTGATCGCCTGGCCGCTATGGATGCCGATGCCGATGCGCAGTGGCAACGGCAGCGCCGCGCCGAACTCGCGGTTCAGCGCCTCAACCGCGCGCACGATGTCGCCAGCCGAACTGATCGCCGTCTGGGCCGCCTTGGCCGGCGTGCCTTCCAGCCCGAACACGGCCATGAAGCCGTCGCCATAGAAGGCGTCGATGCGACCGCCATGGGCCGCGATCGCCTGCGCCATTTCGTCGAAGAAGCGGTTGAGCAGTCCGATCAGTTCCTGCGGGAGCTGTCGCTCCGACAGGTCCGAAAAGGCGCGCAGATCGGCCACCACCACCGTCAGGCCGCGCTTGCCGACGCTGGCATCAGGCTGGAAGTCGCCGGGCGTCGCCGCCTTGAGGCGCGACGCCAGCAAGATCTGGACCTGCAAATCGTGGCGCGGCCGGATCTGGCAGGCGAGGCGAACCCGCTCCGGCGCCGAGATCCGGCGCAGCAGCTTGGCCTCGTTCATGCCGGGCGCCGGCAGCGAATCGCCCCCGTCCAGCACCAGCACGCGGCAGGTGGCACAGCGCGCCCGGCCGCCGCAGAGGGCGGCATGGGGAATGCCGAAGCGCCGGAACATCTCGAGCACCGTCAGCCCCGGCGCGAGCTTGCGCACGCCATGGCCGACGAAGCGGACCGTGATCTGCCGGGTGGTGCGGACCCTCACCTCGCGGATGCCGACGAAGCCGACGAAACAGCCGACGAGACCGTAGAACACCGACTTCGCCCAAGTCACGTTCTGGTTGAACATGATGATCTGCGCGTCGGTTGTGACCTCCGTCTCCATCGCCATCTGGCCGGCTTCGCGCCCCGCCACGGCAAAGCCGATCAGCGCCAGGATCGGGATCAGGATCGCGGCCAGCAGGAAGGGGTCGCGCCAGCGCTGGTAGCCGTCGCGCGAGCGCAGCGTGAAATGCAGGCCGATGATGCCATGCACCCAGACCAGCAGCAGCAGCACGGATTGCGTGACGGCAAGACCCGGCCAGAGCCGCCGCAGCACGGCGTGGTAGCTCTCGTCGAGATTGAAGAAGGTGCCCATCACCCGCGTTCCGACGATGTGGTCGATCAGGAAGAGCGGGATCGCCAGGCCGAGCGCGATCTGCAGCATCTCGCGCGCCGGCATCTTGAAGGTGCGGCGCTGCGCGACGCGCACCAGCGCGAAGAACGGATGCACAATCAGCGAGCCATAGAGCGCGACCGTCCCGATCCAGGAATGCCACAGCCAGTAGCGCCACTCCTGCGCCTGTTCCATCGCTGCGACACCGGCGATGCCGGCGGCATGGTTGAGGAAATGCGTCGTCGCGAAGAACAGCAACACCATGCCCGACGCGAAGCGGATGTCGCGACTCCACGACGACACCTGGTCCATGCCGGAGCCCATGCCCGAACCCATGCCGGGACGTCGCGCGCCGGCCGTCTGCTGCAGGCTCATGCCGGCACCTGCATCGTCAGTGAACCTTCTCTGCGTGAAGCGTGAAATCCGCCAGCCGATATAGCCGCGACGCCAGGTCCCGCGTCAGCGCCAGGCTGAAATCCGGGATCGTCTCGAGCAGCTCGAAGAACAGATCCTTCGGCAGCAGCAACGCGCTGACCGCGCTTTTGGCCGTTATCGAGCCGACGTAGCTTTGCCCTGACAGCAGCGGCACGTCGCCGATCAGGCTACCCGAATTGAGCTGAAACCGCGGGCCCTGTCCATCGGAGCGCTCATTCGCGATCTCGACCTCGCCTTGCAGGACCACATAGATGCCCTCGGGCTTCTCGCCTTCCGCGGCGATCTGGGCGCCGGCTTCGAAGCGAAGCTTCTCGCCCATCAGCGCGACGAGCTTGAGCCGCGGCGGCGGCAGCGACTTGAACAGGGGAAGACGGCCCAGGCAAGAGATGTCTGCTTCGAGTGTCATGGTCGCGCCTCCATCTGCTCGACGCCGTTGCGCCGTCGCGAAGGGGCAATGGCGGCGTCACCAGCATTTTCGCCGTCTTCGCTCTCGATCGTCCCGGAAGGGCCGTTGAAGACGATCCGCAGCGGAATGCCATCGACGAGACTAGCATCCCCTACAAGAAGGAACAGTGTCATGCTGGCGCAATGTTCGCGCAGCCGGGCAAGGACCTGGTCAGGCTCGGCCGACGTCGCCAGAAAGGTGCCGACATCCAGCACGGCAACCTGCGGCGCCTTGATCAGGGCCTGCGCCAGCGGCACGGCAAGCTTCAGCCGGGTCGGCAGGAACCGCCCCCGGATGCCGCAATCGGTGTTGAGCCCTATCCGGTAGAGCTCGCCATCGAGTCCCGCCCGCGCCAGCGCCTTGCGCACGATCGCCGCGACCTTCCGATTGGCATCGGCTATGCCGTGGCCGATGCGCCCGAACATCAGGTTGTCGCGCAGGCTGGCGCCGAGCATCACCGTGTCGGGGTCGTAGAAATGGACATCCTCGACGGCATCCGCCGGCAGATGCGCCTTGAAGCTCTGGCGCGCCCGCAGAATGCGCCGCTGCAGGCGCTCGTCGAGCAGATTGAGCCGGTGCTTGGGCTCGATATAGCCCAGCGCCAGCGCGACCAAGTCGCGCTCCGCCACAGCGTCGAGGGGCATGCGCATGTCGTGCTTGTTGAGCAGCACAGCGAGTTCGCCGAGCCTGTCCAGGTCTAGGCCCGACGCGAAGGAGTAGCGCTCGAACAGCGCGTGCCCCTGCGGCAAACCGGCGAAGATTTCGACCACGGTCGCGGCGATGCGCGAGCCGACATCGACCAGCGGCTCGATCAGCGATTCCGCCTTGAGGATCGCATACGCATAGGGCTCGAACAGCAGCGTCTCATTGGCGAAGCGCAGCCCGATGCGGGCGCCGAAGATCAGGTTCTCGGCGATCGTGGCATTGGCATTGTAGCTCTCCGGGTCGAAGGGCGTGATCAGCCCCGCGAGCTTGCTGCGGCCGAGTTCCTCGGCCACGGCCCGCCGCGCCTCGACGATCTGCGCCTTGGCCTCGGGCCGCAGCGATGCCGTCACCTTGCCGTCGAGGCCGAGTTCGTAGACGTCCTCTGCACAGCCGAGCACATCGAGCACGACCCTGACGCGGGCCGCCAGCGCAGCCTCGTCGGCGACGCCCGCGCCCTCGTAGTCGGTCCAGTCCGCCTCGAACGGCAATGGCGTATTGCCGGAGCGGATCGCCTCGACGAAGCGGCGGTGCTCGCTCGGCGTCACCTTGCCGGTGGGCTTGAGGCTCGGCCTGCGCCGCTTCAGCGGCAGCAGGATGTTGTCGCGGATCGTGCCGGCGATGATCTCGGTCTCGCTGCCGGCATAGCCGATCAGATGGCTCGCCCGCTCGACCGACATGCGCGACAAGGGCGCGCCGTCGATGATGACACGGCCGGAATAGCTCATCGTCTGCCGGCCCAGGATGCGTCCGAACACATCGATCGCGCCGCCATGGGGGCCGATCACGGCAACTGTGCCAGGCCGCGGAATCCGCACCGAGAGCGGCGTCAGCAGCGGCTGGCCGCGATTGTCCAGCATCTGCACGCCGTCGAGCCTGATCTCGCCGGTCTCGGGCAGGCGGATGACACCGTCGGCCTCGTCGAGCTCCACGGTCTCGTCGGCGTTGAACTGGGCGATCACCTGCTCGTATTTGATCGTCACGTCGTTGCGCTGCTGGTCCCAGTCGATCAGTTCCTTGATCGGCGGCGGCAGGTCGCGATAGGCGGCGATGACGGCAACAAGCTGGCCGATGTCGAGCCGACCCTGCAAGGCGAAGAAGCCGCCGATCGCATAGAAGAAGAACGGCGTGATCTGGGCCAGCAGGTTGTTGAGGAACTTGACCGCGAATTTCCGCTTGTAGAGCGCATAACGGATGTCGAAGAGCCGCCCCAGCCGCCCGGCGATGTCCGACTGCACATAGGTCGTCGCACCATGGCCCTGGATCGTCGGCCCGGCATCGACGATCTCGCCGATGCGGCCGGCGAGCTGGCGCGAGGCGATCTGCCGTTCGCGCCCGAGCCGGAGCTGCTCCCGGCGCAGGATCGGGATGATGATCGCCTGGGCCAGCACGATCAGGAGCGCGATCGAGCCGAGCCAGACGCTTTGGGCCATGATGAAGACCAGCGCGGTGAGAGCCTGGCTGAGCAGGAAGACCGGCTGGATGAAGGCATCGCCGACGAAGCCGCCGATCGGCTCGACCTCGTCCTTGATCATGCTGGCGACTTCGGCCGGCTTGACCGCACGGATGTCCTCCGGACGGAAGCGCATCAGCTGGCTGAACAGGTCGTAGCGCATGCGCCTGAGCATGCGCTCGCCGAGAATGCCCTTTTGGACATTGATGACGTATTTGAACGCGCCGTTGATCAGCACCAGGAACAGGAAATAGCCGCTCAGGCCCAGCAGCAGGCCAAGCTGGCCGACCTCGAAACCCTCGAACAGCTTGAAGCTGGCGCCGCCCAGGAAGGACGGCAGATGCAGCGTGAAATCCAGCAGCGTGGCGCTGGTCTTGCCGTTCTTGAACGCACCGCCCTGGATCGCGTCATTGACGATCCGCTTCGGTACGTCGAACGAGGCCCAGTAGAACGGGATCGAGGCAAGGATGATCAGCAGGACGATGATCTGCTCGCCGCGGCTCTTCTCCCAGACATAACGGAAGAGGTTGGTCTCCAACGGGAATCCTGTCCGGCGCGCCAGGGAGCGCGCCCGTCTCTTGACCTGCTGTCACCATATGTGTGTCAGCTTCGCGCCAAGCGCAACGTGGCGCAGGCGAAGGATCGCGAAAGGACGACGGCAGGATGCGCTTGTTCCGCCCCGGCAACCCTGGTTCGATCATGGCCATGGAGGGCGCGATGGGGCGCCGGATCCAGTGATGGAACAGCCCCTCTCGGCCCGGCTCCATACGCTCCTGCGGGGCGTCCGCACGACGGCAGCCTTGTCCCTCCTGGCCTTGTGCCTGCCATCATTCCTGCCAGCCTGGGCCGAACTTCCGGCCGACCCCTCCCGTCTCGTGCTGCGGGACAGCTTCCAGGGTGGGCAGTTCGCACCGGGAGGTGGCCTCTTCTACAAGGACAATCCCGAGCAGCGCGCCGGACGGCTTGATTTCCAGCAACAGCATGTCGCGAACGAGCGGAGCGCCTTGACGCTCACCGTCGTTCCCTCCTGCCGCTCGCCCGGCGAGACCTGTAGCGAAAGGGCCGAGGTCTGGGAGCGCCCCACCGTGCTGGCGCCCTATGACAAGCCGGTCTGGTACGGCTTTTCAATGCATCTTGAGGATCCGCTGCCCCAGGATGACGGGCGCTACGTCATGGCGCAGTGGAAACGCGAGATTCTGCCCGATGCGGATGGCGACTATTCGCCCTTCCTGGCGCTGCGTCTCTATGGCGGGCGGCTCGGCGTCACGGTCGAGACCGACCTGATCGAATCCTTCCCCGTCGGCGGTCCGCAACGGCCCGAGGGTTGCCGTGAGGGCGAGGCGCGGGTTCTGAGCCGGCCGACCGTGGGCCAGACGCGGGCCCTCGTCGCGATCGAGAGTGGCGCGTCGCCAGCGAACTATCCCGCCTATTTCGACAGCTGCGCGCCCGGCATCACGGTGACCCGCCATGCCGATCTGCCATCCGCCCAGCAGGGCTGGATCGATTTCGTCATCCGCTCTCAGCCCGGCCCCGACGGCGACGGCCATGTCGAGATCATCGCCGACGGCGTCCGTATCGCCACCGTCAGGGGCCATATCGGCCATCGCGGACCGGGCCTCGACCGGAATCAGTATTTCAAGTTCGGCCCCTATCGCACCCCCGGCCATCGTCCCTGGAGCGTCAGCTACGGCGATTTCCGGCGCGGCCCCCGTTGCGCCGATGTCATCCGCGCCGGGCAATGTCCGCCCGAGTGACGAGACCGGTCGAAAGCCATTGGCAAGACGGCACTTTCCACGTCTAGTGACGTTGTCTTCTTCGGACACGTACACGAGGCCATCCGGCGACATCGGTTCATGGACATCCTGCGGATCAGCGACCTGCATCTTGGCTTCACCATTCACGGGCTCGCCCGCGATGTCGTGAAGGGCGTGAGCCTGCGCGTTCCCGCCGGCAAAACCGTCGCGCTCGTCGGCGAGTCCGGATCCGGCAAATCCGTGATCTCACAGGCGATCATGGGTCTGCTGCCGCGCGCCGGCGCGATCACAGGCGGTGAGATCCTGTTCCGCGACCCGCTGGCGCCTGAAAACCCGATCGACATCGCCAGCCTGCCGGCCGAAGGCAAGGAGATCCGTTCGCTGCGTGGCGGGCGCATCGGCATGATCTTCCAGGAGCCGATGTCTTCACTCTCGCCGGTCCACACCATCGGCAACCAGATCGAGGAAGCGCTGCAGCTGCACCGGCCGACGCCCAAACCGGAAGCGCGCGCACTGATCGAGGCGATGCTCAAGCGCGTCGGCTTCAAGGATCCGGCCCGTGCCTTCGGGCTCTATTCCTTCGAGCTTTCGGGCGGCCTGCGCCAGCGCGCCATGCTCGCCATGGCCCTGATCTGCCAGCCGGCCCTGCTGATCGCCGATGAGCCGACGACCGCGCTCGACGTCACCATCCAGGCCCAGGTGCTCGACCTGATGCGCGATCTCCAGGCCGAGATGGGCATGGCGATCCTGCTGATCACCCACGACCTCGGCGTCGTCGCCAACATGGCCGACGAGGTCGTGGTGATCTACCACGGCGAGATCATGGAGAGCGGCCCGGTCGAGGACATCTTCCGCCGCCCGCGCCACCCCTATCTCAAGGCCCTGCTCAAGGCCTCGCCGCATTTCGACATGGAAGAGGGCGAGCGGCTGGTCGCCCTGCGTGAGGCCAGGCCGCGCCCGCCGGCAGCGCCGCGTCCTGCCGAAACCGTTAAGCCCTCCGGCGAAGCCGCCCCGCTGCTCAGCGTGCACGGCCTGCGCAAGGCCTACACCACGGGCTCGCGCAGCTTCTTTGGCAAGGGCACGCAGCACACGGTGCTTGCGGTCGACGATGTCAGCTTCGACATCCAGCGCGGCGAATGCCTCGGCCTGGTCGGCGAAAGCGGCTGCGGCAAGACCACCGTCAGCAAGATCGTGATGCGCGCCGTCACGCCCGATGCCGGCACGATCAGCTTCGACGACGGCCGCGCACAGATCGACGTGCTTGGTCTGGAGGGCGAGGACCTGCGTGCCTTCCGCCCGCGTGTCCAGATGATCTTCCAGGATCCGGTTTCCTCGCTTTCGCCGCGCATGACCGTGATGAACATCCTGCGCGAGCCGCTGGCGATCCACGACAAGGGCAGCGGCGGCGAGCAGACCGCGCGGGTGAAGGCGCTGATGGAGGATGTCGGGCTCGATGTCCGCTTCCTCAACCGCTATCCGCACTCCTTCTCCGGTGGCCAGCGCCAGCGCATCGGCATCGCCCGGGCGCTCGCGCTCGATCCCGATCTGATCATCTGCGACGAGCCGGTCTCGGCGCTCGATGTCTCCGTGCAGGCGCAGATCCTCAACCTGCTCAAGGACCTGCAGGCCGAGCGCGGCCTGACCTTCCTGTTCATCTCGCACAACCTCGCCGTGGTGAACTACATGGCCGACCGGATCGCGGTGATGGCCAATGGCCGCATCGTCGAGATCGCGCCGCGCCATGCGCTGTTCAGCCGGCCGATGCATCCCTACACGAGGGCGCTGCTCAAATCCGTGCCCTTCGCCGATCTAGACCGCAAGCTCGACTTCAAGCTCGCGGCCCCGGGCGGCGCCTCCGATGCCTCCCATTGGGCGCCGGCCTTCCGGCGCGATCCCGAGGGCGAGGCGTTGACCCATCTGGCGCTCGGCGAGGGGCATTTCGTCCTTGCCCGCCCCGGTGCCGATATCAGGGAGATGGCCTGATGAGCGCGCGACGCCCTGATCGCCCGACGCGCCGTGGTGCGCTGCTGCTCGGCTCGGCCGCCCTGGCCGCAGCGGGCCTGCCCCGGCTGGCCCGGGCCGCGACCGGAAAGCCGGCCGAACTGATCGACAGCCCCTTCTTCGCGGCGCAGGTCACGGCCGGCACGCTGCCGCCGGTCGCGCAGCGCGTGCCCTCAGCGCCGCGTGTCGTCGACATCTCCGGCGAAGGTCGCGAGCCCGGTCGCCATGGCGGCACGATGCGCATGCTGATGGGCGACCAACGCGACATCCGCATGATGACGCTCTACGGCTATACGCGGCTCGTCGGCTACGACGAGAACCTCGAGATCGCCCCGGACGTTCTGGAGAGCTACGAGGTCCAGGAGGGCCGCATCTTCACGCTGCGGCTGCGGCCGGGTCATCGCTGGTCGGACGGCTCGCCCTTCACCGCCGAGGACTTCCGCTACTGGTGGAAGCATGTCGCCAACAACAAGCGGCTCTCGCCGGGCGGCCTGCCGCAGGCGCTGCTGGCGGGCGGCGAGCCGCCGGTCTTCGAGGTGCTGAGCCCGACCGAGGTCCGTTACAGCTGGGCCAAGCCGAATCCGATTTTCCTGCCCTCGCTCGCAGGCGCGCAATCGACCTATATCTGCATGCCCGCAGGCTATCTGAAGCAGTTCCACATCGACCACGCCGACGCGGCAATCCTGAATTCGCGCGTCAAGCAGGCCCGCGTGCGTGACTGGGGTGCGCTGCATGAGCGTCTCTCGCGGATGTACCGCCCCGAGAATCCCGAGCTCCCGACGCTCGACCCCTGGCGCAACATCACGCCGCTGCCGGCCGAGCAGTTCACCTTCCAGCGCAACCCCTATTTTCACCGCATCGACCAGAACGGCCGGCAGTTGCCCTATGTCGACGAGGTCACGCTGACGGTCGGCACGAACTCACTCATCCCCGCCAAGGCCGCCGCCGGCGACGCCGATCTGCAGGCGCGCTATCTGCGCTTCGACAACTACACCTTCCTCAAGGACGCCTCGAAGCGGATGAACTTCGACGTCCGGCTCTGGAAGCGGGCGGAGGGTTCCTATTTCGCGCTGATGCCCAACATGAACGCGATCGACCCCGTCTGGCGCGACCTTAATCGCGACGTGCGCTACCGCCGTGCGCTCTCGGTCGCGATCAACCGCAACGACATCAACAAGGTCATCTTCTTCGGACTCGCCCAGGAGAGCGGCAACACCGCCTTGCCCGAAAGCCCGCTCTACAATGCCGGCTACGCGCAGATGTGGATACAGCACGATCCCGCGCTCGCCGCCCGCCTCCTCGACGAGGCCGGCCTGACCAAGCGCGCAGGTGACGGCATCCGTCTGCTGCCGGACGGGCGCAGGCTCGAATTCACCATCGAGACCGCAGGCGAGAGCACCGAGGAGACCGACATCCTCGACCTGATCAAGCAGGATCTCTACGCCGTCGGCATCAAGATCTATCCGCGATCGACCCAGCGCGACGTCTTCCGTCGCCGCATCGTTGCCGGCCAGACCATCATGTCGGCCTGGGCCGGCATGGATAACGGGCTGGTCTCGGCCGACATGGAGCCGGATGCGCTGGCGCCGACCAGTTCGGCCCAGTTCAACTGGCCGCGCTGGGGCCAGTTCCTCGAAAGCGGTGGTCGTGAGGGCGAGGCGCCCGATGTGCCCGAGGTCCGCGAGCTGGTCGCGCTCTATAATGACTGGCGCGCCAGCGCGACGCAGGATCAGCGCAAGCGGATCTGGCAGCGGATGCTCGAGATCAACGCCGAGCAGATCTTCGCGATCGGCGTCGTCAACGGCACGCTGCAGCCTGTCGTCGTCTCGCGCAATCTACGCAACGTGCCGCAAAAAGGGCTCTACAGCTTCGAGCCCGGGGCCTTCTTCGGTCGCTACATGCCCGATACCTTCTGGTTCGACACGCAGAAAACCGCCAGCCTCGACAAGGCCAAGAGCTGACCTATGGCAAAGAGCTGACCCGTGCTGCTGAAATACATTCTCAAGCGCATCCTGGTGATGATCCCGACGCTGCTGATCACCAGCGCGCTGATCTTCACCGTGATCAACCTGCCCGAAGGCGACTATTTCGAGACGCTGTCGGCCGAGATGCAGGCCCAAGGCGAGAAGGCCGATCTCTCGCGCATCGAATTCCTGAAGAAGGAATACGGCTTCGACCGACCGGTGACCGAGCGCTACTTCTGGTGGGTTGCAGGCCTGCTCCAGGGCGATATGGGCTACTCCTTCGAGTATCAGCGCCCGGTGAGGGAGATCGTCGGCGACCGGTTGATGCTGACCATGATCGTCTCCTTCGTCACGATCATCTTCACCTGGATCGTTGCCTTCCCGATCGGGATCTATTCGGCGACGCACCAGTATAGCTGGGGCGATTACGGCCTGACCTTCATCGGCCTGATCGGGCTCGCCGTGCCGCATTTCCTGCTGGCGCTGGTCTTCATGTACGCCGCCAATGTCTGGTTCGGCACCTCGATCGGCGGGCTCGTCGATCCGCAATATCTCAACCAGCCGATGAGCTGGGCCAAAGCTGCCTCCGTGCTGGAGCATCTCTGGATACCCGTCATCATCATCGGCGCCGGCGGCACGGCTGGCATGATCCGCTCGGTCCGCGCCAACCTGCTCGACGAGCTCCAGAAACAGTACTACGTCACCGCCCGCGCCAAGGGCCTGCCCCCGGGCAAGGCGCTGCGCAAATACCCGCTGCGGATGTCGCTGAACTTTTTCGTCTCGGACATCGGCGACATCCTGCCCTCGATCGTCTCCGGCGCCGAAATCGTCGCGATCGTGCTCTCGCTGCAGACGACCGGGCCGCTCTTGATCCGCGCTTTGCAGAGCCAGGATATGTATCTCGCCGGCTCCTTCCTGATGTTCCTCTCCTTCCTGACCGTGATCGGCGTGCTGATCTCGGACATCGCGCTGGCGATCCTCGATCCGCGCATCCGCCTGCAGGGAGCGGCGACCAAGTGAGCCAGGCGTCCGCACCGACCCTCCCGACATCGGCATTGCCGCCGGAAGGCGCGCCCCTGCCGCACACGGCCTCGACCGCTCCGTTCGAGCCCAACGCCGTCGAGGTGATGACGCGCGAGCAGGAGCGCGTCTATCTCGCCTCGCAATGGCAATTGATGTGGTGGAAGTTCCGCCGCCACAGGCTGGCGGTGATCTCGGGCGTCGTCATCCTGGTGATCTATGCCATGGCCGCCTTCGCCGAGTTCCTCGCGCCCTATCACTACACGACGCGCAACACCGACTTCATCCGCGCGCCCCGGCAGGAGATCCGTCTTTTCCACGACGGCAGCTTCATCGGTCCCTTCGTCTATCCTTACGTTCAGCGCCTCAACATGGAGAACCTGAAGCGCGAATACGATATCGACCGGGCGCGACCGCAGCCGCTGCGGTTTTTCTGCCGCAGCGACGATTACGTGTTCTGGAGCATGATCCCCGGCAACCTGCATTTCGTCTGCCCGCCCAAGGACGGCACGCTCTTCCTGCTCGGCACGGACCGTCTCGGCCGCGATATGCTCTCGCGCATTCTCTATGGCGGGCGCATTTCGCTCTCGATCGGCCTGCTCGGCGTCGGTGTCTCCTTCGTGCTCGGCGTTATCATCGGTGGGATCGCCGGCTATTACGGCGGCAAGGTCGATCTCGTCGTGCAGCGGCTGATCGAAATCGTGCAGTCGCTGCCGCACATCCCGCTCTGGCTGGCGCTGGCCTCGATCATGCCGCCCTCCTGGAGCCCGCTGCTGGTCTATTTCGGCATCACCGTCATCCTCGGGCTGATGGACTGGACCGGCCTGGCGCGCGCCGTGCGCTCGAAGCTGCTGTCGTTGCGCGAGGAGGATTATGTCGTCGCCGCCCAATTGATGGGCGCGAGGCCGGCCCGCATCATCGGCCTGCACCTGATCCCGGGCTTCATGAGCCATCTCATCGCCTCGGCGACGATCACCATCCCCAAGACCATCCTCGGCGAGACCGCGCTGAGCTTCCTGGGGCTGGGGCTGAGGCCGCCGATCACCAGCTGGGGCGTGATGCTGAACGAGGCGCAGAACATCAATGTGGTGGCGCTCTATCCCTGGCTGCTTTATCCGGTCGTGCCGGTGATCCTGATCATCCTGGCCTTCAATTTCCTCGGCGACGGCCTGCGCGACGCGGCCGATCCGTATCGCTGAGGACGCGGCCGACAATCCGAGCCTGACCTCTCTTGCGCATCGCCTTCCACACCCCGCTCAACGTCTATGACGACGGCGCCATCTCGGGCGACCGCCGCATGGCGCGCCAGCTCGTCGCCGTGCTGGAGGGGCTCGGCCACGTCGTCGAACCTGTGCTGGCTGCACGCGACTTCATGCCGACCGCCGAATCCGACAGGCTCACCCGGCATCAACATGCGGCCACAGCCCGCGCGGAAGCGATGCTGGCGCACTGGCGGGACGGCGCTCCGCCGCCCGAGCTCTGGTTCACCTATCACAACTACTACAAGGCGCCCGACCTGCTCGGGCCGGCGATCGTCGCGCAACTCCGCATCCCCTATGTCGTGGCCGAAGCGAGCGATGCAGAGCGCCGTGCCAGCGGCGAGTGGGCAGCTCATACCAAGATCGTTCGCGCAGGTCTGAGCGCAGCCGACCTGCATCTGCATTTCACCGATCGCGACCGCCAGGGCCTCGAGCCCTGGCGCTCAGCCCACACCGCGCTGCTCGAACTGCCGCCCTTCATCGCCTTCGGGAACGAGCCCGTGATGCATGCCGGCGACGCGGCCGTGCCGCGTCTCGTCACCGTCGCGATGATGCGCGAGGGCACCAAGCAGAACAGCTATCTGTCGCTCGCCCGCGTCCTCGGCCGCGTCGCCGACCGGCCCTGGACCCTCACCATCATCGGTGACGGCCGAAAGCGCTCCGAGATCGAGCAAGCCTTCGGCAGTCTGCCAGCGGGCCGAATCCAGTGGCGAGGCGCCATGCCCCATGACCGCGTCGTCGCCGAGATGACCGCCCATGACATCTTCATCTGGCCCGGCGTCCGCGAGGCCTACGGCCTGGTCTATCTGGAGGCCCAGGCCGTCGGCCTGCCGATCGTCGCCTTCGACAGCGGCGGCGTCTCCGCCACCGTCCGGAGCGGCGAGACGGCCCTACTCGCACCGGAGGGCGACGAGGCAGCGCTCGCCGCAGCACTGCGGCGCCTGCTCGACGATGTAGCCTTGCGGAGTACGATGGGCACGGCCGCACGCCGCTTCGCGCTCGGCGAGCGCAACCCGGCACAGGCCGCGACGATCCTTGAGCGCGGTCTGGCTGTCGCGGTCGCCAATCGTGCCGCACGCTCCCGATCCCCGCGGGTGGAAGCGCGATGAGCGGCGCAACGGACGGCGACATCTGGCAACCCCTCCAGGCCGAGCTCGACCGCTGGGGCGAGGCCGGCCGGCAGATCCGGCTCTGGCTGCGCGACGACGACGCGATTGCGCCCAGTCCTGCGCTCGACCGGCTCGCAGGTCTCGGCGAGCGCTTCGGTCTGCCCGTCCTGCTCGCGGTCATCCCGATGCTGGCGGAACCGACCCTTGCGAGCGCGCTGCAGGAAATGCCCGCGCTGCTGCCCTGCCAGCATGGCTGCCGGCACCACAACCACGCTCTGGAAGGCACGAAGAAGTCCGAATTCGGCACCCTGCGCCCAGCCGATGCGATCCGCGCTGAGATCGCCCAGGGCCGCAACCGCTTCGACGACCTCTTCGGCGCGGCCGCTTTGCCCGTCTTCGTTCCACCCTGGAACCGGATCGACCAAGGCCATGCCGCCCTGCTGCCGGAGCTGGGCTTCTCGGGCCTCTCGTGCTTTCGCGGCTTCAGATTGGGACCCGGAGGCGGCCCTCTGCTCGGCAACACCGATCTCGACATCATGGATTGGGACAGCCGGACCGGCCGGCAGCCGGACGAGCTGATCGCGGAAACCTGTCGGCTGCTCGCGGCGAGGCGTGCGGAACCGCTTCAGGACGACGAATCCTTCGGTATCTTGATGCACCACCGCGACCATGACGCGACCGCCTGGACCTTCGTCGATGCCTTCTTGTCGCTCGCGACCCGGCATCCCGCGGTGCTCCCGACCGATCCTCGCTTACTGTTCGAGATCGCCATCGCCGTATAGCTCCCCGTGGTCTGGTGGCTTCCCCCGGGCCGCCGGTTTCGTTTAGGAAGGCTTGCTCAAGATCAGGAAGCCCGCTTCATCCCTCTTGCCGCCTGACCCGCCCGGTCTACGATCGAAGGAACCAGCCCCATGCCGCGACGTTGTCCGCCTATGAAAACGCTGATCCCCGCCATCGCCGTCGCTGCAATGCTGGCGGGCTGCACCTCCTCCCGGTTGACGCGGATCGAGGAAGCGCCCCGCGCGCCCGAAACACCCCGCGCCTCGCCGGCCAAGCGCATCACAATCGTCGGCAATGAGGTGACCCTGCCCGACGGTTCGCGCTCGACCCGGAACGCCGCTGGCGGATTCCTGCTTCCCAATGGCGAGCAGGTCACGCGAGACGCGCGCGGCGCGCTCGTGCTGCCCAACGGCAATCGCTGCCTGCCGGACGGTGGCGGCTACGTCTGCCCGTGATGTCACCACGGCGTGAGCGGGCTTGGTTCGGACTACGCCTCGCGCTATAAGCCTGTCGCGTATTCTCAGGTGCGTTCGTCCTCGGCATGAGGTCGTCTGACCTATCTGCGGGGGGCGACGCGGATATGCCTTTCAATGTCGTCGATCTCGCAGGTGCCGAGCGCGCGCCGCGCAGCCCCCATGCGCCGCGCGTCCTGATCTACAGCCACGACACCTTCGGCCTCGGCCATATCCGGCGCTGCCGCGCCATCGCGAACTCGCTCGTCGCCAGCTTTCCTCATATATCAGTGATCATCGTATCCGGTTCGTCGGTGATCTCGAGCTTCCAGTTCGGCGACGGCGTCGACTATGTCCGCATCCCCGGCATCGAGAAGCAGAGCGACGGCCGCTACGGCCCGCATCACCTCAATCTCGACCTGAACGACACGATCCGCCTGCGCACCGACATCATCAAGCAGGTGGTGCTCTCCTTCGATCCCGACGTCGTCATCGTCGACAAGGAGCCGGTCGGCCTGCGCGGCGAACTCGTACCGGCGCTCGACATCCTGCGCCGGCGCGGCGCCCGCATCGTGCTTGGCCTGCGTGACGTGCTCGACGAGCCGGTCAAGCTGCACGAGGAATGGCGCCACAGCGGTGCCCTGGAAGCGCTCGAGCAGATCTATGACGACATCTTCGTCTATGGGCTGGAGAGCATCTACCAGCCGCTCGCCGGCCTGCCCAACCAGCATCTCTTCGCCCACAAGATCCGCTACACCGGCTATCTCAAGCGCGCGGTCCCGAGCCCGATGCCGCCCAACCGCTATCCGCGCATCACCAAGGGTCCCTTCATCCTGGTGACGCCGGGCGGCGGCGGCGACGGCGCCGGCGTGATCGACTGGGTGATCTCGGCCTATGAGGCCGATCCGAGCATCGCCTTGCCGGCCCTGATCGTGTTCGGGCCGTTCATGTCGCGCGAACGCCGCAAGGACTTCGCCGAGCGCATCGCCCGCATCCCCAAGCTGGAGAGCCTCGGTTTCGAACCGCGCCTCGAACTGCTGATGAACCGGGCCCACTGCGTCGTGGCAATGGGCGGCTACAACACGTTCTGCGAGGTGCTCTCCTTCGACAAACCGGCGCTGATCGTGCCACGCGTCAAGCCCAGGCTCGAACAGGCGATCCGGGCCGAGCGGGCGGACCAGCTCAAGCTGATCGACGTCCTGCACGACCCTTCGGAGAACGGCGAGGGCGAGCGCGACCCGCTGGTCATGGCGGCAGCCCTGCACGCCCTGCCCCGGCGCATGCCACCCTCGCAAGCCTTCGTGCCGAGCCTGCTCGACGGCCTGCCGGCGATCAGCCGCGCGCTTGCCGACGATCTCTCCATGCCGATCCGCGGCCGCCTGCTGGCGCAGAATGCGGCCGTGACCAGCTAGGCGCCACGCTCCTGATCGTCCCATTCGGGACTGAGCGATGGACAAGCCGGGATATTCTTTCCAGTATATCAGCGACCGGGAGACGGAATGCGCGGTTGCGCGCCCTGCTAAGGAGACGCCTGCCATGACCGCGCTGCATTTCAAGAATTTTGTCCTGCTCGAGCCCGACCATGGCGAGGTCCGCGCCGGCTATGAATTGCTGGTCGAAGGCGAGACGATTCGCGAACTTTCCGACAAGCCGATCAAGGTGGCCGACGCCGACGTGATCGATTGCGGCGGGCGAACGCTGATGCCCGGCCTGATCGACAGCCATGTCCATGTCTTCCTCTCCGAGGTCGTGATCCGCAACATGGAGAGCATGCCGCTCACCCTGATGACGGCGCGGGCCATCGGGCTGATGAAGGGCATGATCGACCGCGGCTTCACCACGGTGCGCGACACCGGCGGCGCCGACTGGGGCATCAAGGAGGCGGTCGACAAGCACCATGTCGCGGCGCCGCGCCTGTTCATCGCCGGCCAGGCGATCGGCCCGACCGGCGGCCACAGCGATCCGCGCCGGCGCACCGATTTTGGCACGCGCTGCCAGTGCTGCAATGCCATGGCGTATACCATGAACCAGTCGGACGGAGTCTCCTCGGTGCGGAAATCCGTGCGCGAGCAGATGCGGCTCGGCGCCGACCACATCAAGATCATGATGTCGGGCGGCGTCGCTTCACCCTACGACCCGCTCGATTCGCTCCAGTTCAGCCTCGACGAGGTCCGCACCGCCGTCGAGGAGGCAGCCGCCTTCGGCCGCTATGTCTGCGCCCACGCCTATACGCCCGAAGCGATCACCCGTGCCGCCAATTGCGGCGTGCGCGCCATCGAGCACGGCAACCTGATCGACGACGCCTCGGCCAAGCTGATGGCCGAGAAGGGCATGTTCCTGACCGCCAATCTCGTCGCCTATTACGCGATGAAGGAACGTGCCGCCGAATTCGGCATGGATGGCGACATGCTCGCCAAGAACGACCTCGTCATCGATGGCGGCCTGCGCTCGCTCGAAATCTGCAAGCGCGCCGGCGTACCCGTCGCCTATGGCTCGGACCTGCTCGGCCAGCTCCAAATCGACCAGTCGCGCGAGTTCCTGTTGCGCCGCGAGGTGCTCTCGCCGATCGAGATCATCCGCTCGGCGACCACCGTCGGAGCCCAGCTCCTGCGCATGGAAGGCAAACTTGGCACGCTGCGTGCTGGGGCGTTCGCGGATATGATCCTGGTCGATGGCAATCCGCTCGAAGATTTGGCCCTGCTGCAGGACCAGGGCGCGCGTCTGCCATTGATCATGAAGGGCGGCGTGTTCCACAAGAACACGCTGCAGTGAGAGCAGATTGAATGCGTATGAAGCCACACCGTCATCCTGGACAAGCCGCGCAGAGGCGCAGCTCCGGGATCCATCGTAGGGCTCGACAACAGCCTGTGATGGATCCCCGCGCTCCGCTTCGCACCGGCCGGGATGACAGCGTGTTTCCGGGCGTTGGCGAGGAACGGGCATGAGCGCCTCTTCCCGCCTGAGCCTGGGCCGCCTCGCGCTCAACGGCGCCGCCGGTCTCGCGCTGCTCTACATCCTGCTGCCGCTGGTCTTCGTCACCTGGCTCGCCTTCTTCCGGCAGGAGATCCCCTCCTTCCCGCCAGAGGGCTATTCGGTGAAGTGGTTCACGGCAGCCGCCAACAACCAGCCCTTCATCAACGGCTTCCTGCTCAGCCTCCAGGTCGGCGTGGCCGCGACGCTGCTCGGCCTCCTTGTCGGTGTTCCCGCAAGCCTTGCGCTGGTCCGCCACCGCATCGTGCTCGGCCCCCTCTTCAACACACTCCTGCTGCTGCCGCTGGTGATGCCGGGCATCGTGCTGGGCACCGCGATCTACGTCTTCCAGATCGAGACGGAGATCGCGACCGGCCTGCCGGTGATGGGCTCGCAGGGCGGATTGATCGGCGCGCATACGCTCGTCGTCATTCCCTGGGTCGTACGCTTGGTCACGGCGAGCCTCGTCGGCTTCGATCGCACCATCGAGGAGGCCGCGCAGAATCTCGGCGCCGGCCCCTTCACCACCTTCCGGCGGGTGACCCTGCCGAGCATCAGGCCCGGCATCGTCGCGGCCGGCCTCTTCGGCTTCGTCACCTCCTTCGGCAATCTGGAGATGAGCCTGTTCCTGGTCGGGCCGGGGCGCACCACCCTGCCGATCGCCATCCTGCAATATCTCGAATGGAAGATCGATCCGACCGTGGCAGCCGCATCCCTGATCCAGATCGTCCTGATCGCCGTGGCGATGATCGTCACCGATCGCTACGTCAAATTGAGCCGGGTGGTCTGACGCAATGGCACGGCTTTCGATCGAACATCTGCGCAAGACCTATGGCGACCTGACCGTCGTCGACGACGTCACCATCGACATCGCCGATGGTGAGTTCCTGGTGCTGCTCGGCCCATCCGGCTGCGGCAAGACCACGACCTTGCGCATGGTCGCGGGCTTCATCGCCCCCAGCGCCGGCACTATTGCCATCGGCGAGCGCAGCGTCACCACCCTCCCGCCCTGGAAGCGCAATTGCGGCCTGGTGTTCCAGAGCTATGCGCTGTTCCCCCACATGACCGTGGCCGAAAACGTCGCCTTCGGCCTGGAGATGCGCAAGATCTCGCCGGCCGACCGGGCACCACGCGTCGCCGAGGCGCTGCGTCTCGTCCAGCTCACGGGCTTCGACGAGCGCTATCCGCGCCAGCTCTCAGGCGGCCAGCAGCAGCGTGTCGCGCTGGCGCGTGCGCTCGCCATGGAGCCGGACGTGCTCCTGCTCGACGAGCCGCTCTCCAACCTCGACGCCAAGCTGCGCCAGGAGGTCCGCGTCGAGATCCGCGACCTGCAGCGCAAGCTCGGCCTGACCACGATCATGGTGACGCATGATCAGGAAGAGGCGCTCACCATGGCCGACCGGCTGGTGGTGATGGAGAAGGGCAAGGTCCGCCAGATCGGCACCCAGCGCGAGCTCTACGAGAAACCAGCCGACCGCTTCGTCGCCGGCTTCATCGGCCGCAGCGCCTTCCTCGACGGCGAGATCACGGCGCCCGGCCGCTTCCGCACCAAGGGTGGGGTCGAGATCGGCTGCGCGGCCGCAATCGGCACCGGGGCTGCGACGCTGGCCTTGCGGCCGGAGCGGATCGCGGTCGCCGGCGAGGCGCAAGGCCTGCACAACCACTTCCAGGCTCGTGTCGAGCACGCCTCCTATCTCGGCGCGATCCTCGACATCGATGTCAGCCTCTCCGGAAGTGACCGGATGCTGCTGCAGATCCCGAACAAGGCTGGCATCGCCGAGCCGAAGCCGGGCGAGACCATCACCATAGGCTGGGCCGAAGACGCCGGGCTCGTTTATCCGCGCGAGGCCTGATCCAGGCTTCGACAGGCGTCCAACAGGGGAGTTTTCAACCATGACCACATTCGACAGACGCGATCTGCTCAAGGGCGCCGGCGCCGCCGCGCTCGCCTCGACGCTCGGCACCCCGGCGCTTGCCCAGGCGGCCGGCAAGGTCGTGGTCGGCACCTGGGGCGGCGACTATGCCCGCCTGCTGACCAAGAACATCGAGGACCCGATCCTTAAGCCCAAGGGCATGGAAGTGGTGCAGGACCAGGCCGGCGACGCCCCGCGCCGCGCCAAGATGGTCGCTGAACGCCGCCTGCCGCGCGGCACGGTCGACATCCAGGGCCTCTCCGCCGCCAACATGTACGAGATGAACGAGGCCGGCGTCATCGAGGCGCTCGACTATTCGAAGATCCCGAACGCCAAGAACCTGCTGCCGGCGATGAAATACCCATACGGCGTCGGGCACATCTATTCGGGCAATGTGGTGATCTACAATCCCAAGATCATCAGCCCTGCCCCGACCGGCTTCAAGGACTGGCTCGACCCCAAGCACGGCAACAAGATCGGCTTTATCGACATCCAGTACCAGTCGATCATGATCGCGGCCTCGATGGCGGCGACCGGCGGCAAGGACATGAACGACCTCGACAAGGCCAAGGAGATCCTGATGGCCGTGAAGAAGGCCGGCGCCCGCGTCTACCCGACCAACGAGGCCTTCGCTGCCGCGATGAAAAACGAGGAGATCGGCATCAGCGCGATCTGGAAGGCCCGCGTCGTCCAGTGGCAGAACGCCGGCATCCCCTGCGAGGCGATCTCGCCGGTCGAGGGCATCCCGGCCTATGTCTCGGGCTTCGCGATCCAGAAGAACGCGCCCAACAAGGACAACGCCTACGCCTATATGAACGCGATGCTGGAAAAGGCGCCGCAGGAGGCCTTCGCGGTCGACATGGGCTATAACGGCACCGTCACCGGCCTGAATGTGGCTCCCGACCTGCAGAAGCGCATCGGCTTCACGCCGGAGGAAGAGAAGAAGCTCCGCGACCTCGACTACGGCTTCCTCGCCAAGAACGACTCGGCGATGAAGGAGTGGTGGGACAAGGTCTTCAAGTCCTGATGCAATCGCGATCGAACCCTGCCGTCATGAGCGTTTTCCCTCTCCCGTCATGGTCGGGCTTGTCCCGACCATCCACGTCTTGCGACGCGGATGGAAAGCGCACCATTTCCGGCGGTCGGGCTCGGCCGATCCAAATCTCGCTGCCTGCCCCGGCAGGCGTTCAAGACGTGGATGGTCGGCACAAGGCCGACCATGACGGCGGAGCCCTGCCATGAGCACCGCGCCCGAGCCCGTCGCCGGCGCGCGCACCGGCCTTGCCGGCCTGCTCGTCATGCCGGCGACGCTCTTCGTCGCAATCGGGCTGCTTGGCCCGATCGCGATCCTGTTCCGCTATTCGCTGAACCAGTTCATTCCCGGCCAGTTCATGGTCGATGGGCTGACGATCGAGAACTACGTCAAGTTCTTCACCGACGCCTATTACCTCAATGTGCTGGCCCGCACGGTGAAGGTCGCCGTCATCTGCACGGTGGCCTGCCTGATCATGGGTTTCCCGCTGGCCTATGTGCTGGCCCGCACCCAGAGCCGTTTCAAGAACCTGTTGATCATTTCGGTGGTGCTGCCGCTCTTCGTCGGCAACGCCGTGCGCGCGGCCGGCTGGATGACCGCCTTCGGCAGCAGGGGCGCGCTCAACGCCTCGCTGATGGGCCTCGGCGTCATCGATCAGCCACTGGAGATCATGTACACCGAGAACGCCGTGCTGATCGGCATCATCGCGGTCAACCTGCCCTTCATGGTCCTGACGCTGCAGAGCGTGATCGAGGGCATTCCGCGTAATGTCGAGGAGGCCGCCTTCAGCCTCGGCGCCGGGCCTGCCGCGATGTTTCGGCGCGTGCTCTGGCCGCTCGCTTTGCCCGGCATCCTGGCGGGCACGATCCTGACCTTCATCCTGGCGATGAACGCCTATGCCACGCCGGTCCTGCTCGGCGGCCCGAAATTCCAGATGATGGGGCCGCTGGTCTATGGTCAGTTCGCCCAGCAGAACAACTGGCCCTTCGGCGGCGCGATCTCCTTCATCCTGATGACGGCGACCATTGTCCTGACCGTCGCGGCGCATCTGATCGTGCAGCGACGCTACCGCTGAGGCTCATGGGCGCGGCTGCGGCCGAGCGTCACTGGCGCGGCGGCTGGCTGGTCAAGCCGCCGGCTGCGGCTTATGTGCAGTCGGATGACACTCTCCGGTTCAATCGTCCCACTCGCGCTCGGCGCCGTTGCTGTGGTTCTCCTGCTCGGGCTGGCGAACATGTTGCGCGGCGGCAGCGCCAACACCTCGCAGAGGCTGATGCGCCTGCGGGTGATCCTGCAATTCGTCGCGATCCTGCTTATTCTCGGCGTGATGTGGTGGCGCAGCGGCTGAGCCGCTTTAGGCTTCATCAACAGGGCATGCGGCCATCCGCGAACATGCCATTCATCCCCATGAATCGTTCAACATATTGATTCAAATCAACTTATTTTTGCTTGCCCCCGCAACCAAGGACCCGTCGCCGCAATCCCGCCATATTCCCGACACGAGTCTCTGTGCTTCCTTAATCTCCGCCTTGCCGACAAGAAGAACACTCTGCCCATGGTTCGCGTCGCGTTGCTCCTCCTCGCCGGTTTTCTGACGGCCTCGCCTCTGGCGGCGCAGGCACAGACCCTCCCGGCCGGAGTCTCGAGCTACGCTCCCGCCACCGAACCCTCCCCTGCACTGTCCTGGGAAGCGCGCATCGGCGCCGCCGTCTCCAATCCCGGCGGGCGCGAAGGCGGGCTCCTCAACTTCAGCGGCGAGATCGTGACGCCGCGCCCACTCACCCTGACCGACCGCTTCGCCAACGCCTTCGTCCCGCGCTTCCATATCGGCTCGAGCGCGAACTTCAACGGCACGCGCTATGCCTATGCCGGCGCGACCTGGACGGTCGATCTGACCAAAGCCGTCTTCGTCGAGGCGAGCCTCGGCGCCGCCCTCAACGACGGCAAGACCGGAGCGATCATCCCCGAAAATCGTCTCAATCTCGGCTGCAACAGTGGCACGCGCGAGGCCGCGGCGCTCGGCGTGCGCCTCAACGACCGCTGGAGCCTGGTCGCCACGCTGGAGCATTTCAGCACCGCCGGCTGCGCCGATCGCGGCAACCCGCGCGGTCCGGCCAATGTCGGCGCAAAGCTCGGCTATACTTTCTAGAGACGAGCAAGTTCAGCCCTCATCCTGAGGAGCAGCCGTCAGGCTGCGTCTCGAAGGATGTTCCAGTGCCCTTTGAACCATCCTTCGAGACGCCGCTGCGCGGCTCCTCAGGATGAGGGCTGCGGGAGGCTTCCGTCAGCCTCGCGCCGCGCTATAACGCGGTCATGGTCAAGCTCAACAAGATCTACACCCGCACCGGCGACGACGGTACCACCGGGCTCACGACCGGGCCGCGCCGTGCCAAGTTCGACCTGCGCGTCGCCGCCTACGGCACCATCGACGAGACCAATGCCTGCATCGGCATCGCCCGGCTTCATGCCGCTATCGAGGATGCCGGGGTCGATGCGATGCTCGGCCGCATCAGCAACGATTTGTTCGATCTCGGCGCCGACCTATCGACCCCTGATACCGGCACGCCGCCGGCCTATGAGCCGCTGCGCATCGTCGCCGCCCAGGTCGCGCGGATCGAGGCCGATATCGACGCGCTCAACGCCGATCTGGCGCCGCTGCGCTCGTTCGTGCTGCCAGGCGGCACGCCGGCCGCGACATATCTGCATCTGGCCCGCACGGTGAGCCGCCGCGCCGAGCGGCTGATGACGGAACTGGCGCAGACCGAAGGTGAGATCGTCGGCGAGCCGGCGCTGCACTACATCAACCGGCTCTCGGACTTCCTCTTCGTCGCCTCCCGCTTCCTCAATGCCAGGGCCGGGGGCGACGTGCTCTGGGTGCCCGGCCAGAATCGCTAGGCGCGCGATGTTCATCCCCCTGCATGACGGTGTGCCGCTGCGCTTCATGCGCGCGCCCTATGTCACCTACGCACTGGTCTGCCTGTGCATCTGCGCCTACCTTCTGGTGACGCTGCGCCAGAATGCCGAAGGCCAGATCGCGGTCGCAGCCGGCTTCGGGCTGATCCCCTCGGTGTTCTTCGGCGCGGCGCAGTTGCCGCCCGAATTGCTGCAGGCCCCACCCTGGCTGACGCTGTTCAGCAATGTCCTGCTGCATGTCAGCCTGGCGCATCTGTTCGGCAACATGCTGTTCCTCTGGGTCTTCGGCGACAATGTCGAGGATGCCATGGGCCATGCCCGCTTCCTGCTGTTCTTCTTTCTCTGCGGGCTCGGCGGCTCGCTGGCGCATGCGCTGATGAACCCGGCCTCGGACCAGCCGCTGATCGGCGCATCCGGCGCGATCTCGGGTGTCATCGCCTCCTATCTGATGCTCTATCCGCGCGTCCGGATCTGGGGCCTCGCCTTCAACTGGATCCCGCTGCATATCACCGCACTCTATGCGATCGGCTTCTGGATCCTGTTCCAGCTCGTCCAGGCGCTGATCGATCCGCAGGGCCATGTCGGCTGGTGGGCGCATCTCGGCGGGCTCGGCACCGGCGCGGCGTTGACGCCGCTCTTCATCCATCGCGGCGTCACGCTGTTTGGGCGCGTCGCACGGGGGTGAGGGGTGCGGTTTGCACATCGCCAATGGGTCGTTCGCAGCGTTGACAAGCGCAAACGGGCGTCGTTACGGTCCCTCCGCATTCCAGCCGAGAGCCGCGATGCCGCCATCCTGCCGCCGGTCGCGGCGCGGCCAAGGGTGCGGCAAAGACAGCCTCTTCTCTGAACGGTGATGATGACGATGAAGATCCTTGTGCCCGTGAAGCGGGTTGTCGATTACAACGTGAAGATCCGTGTCAAGGCGGACGGCTCCGGGGTCGAGCTCGCCAACGTCAAGATGTCGATGAATCCCTTTGATGAGATCGCCGTCGAGGAGGCGCTCCGCCTTCGGGAAGCCGGCAAGGCGACCGAGGTGGTCGTGGTCTCGATCGGCCCGGCCCAGGCCGCCGAGACGATCCGCACCGGTCTCGCCATGGGCGCCGACCGCGGCATCCTGGTCAAGGTCGATGGCACGGTCGAACCGCTCGCCGTCGCCAAGCTCCTCAAGAAGGTGGTCGAGCAGGAAAGCCCCGAGCTCGTCATCCTCGGCAAGCAGGCGATCGACGACGACTGCAACCAGACCGGCCAGATGCTGGCGGCCCTGCTCGGCTGGCCGCAGGGCACCTTCGCCTCGAAGGTCACGGTCGGTGACGGCTCGGTCGATGTCATCCGCGAGGTCGATGGCGGCCTCCAGACGGTTCAGCTCAAGCTGCCCGCGATCGTCACCACCGATCTGCGCCTGAACGAGCCGCGCTACGCCTCGCTGCCCAACATCATGAAGGCCAAGAAGAAGCCGCTCGATGAGACCTCGGCCGAGGCTCTCGGCGTCGACGTCACGCCGCGCCTGAAGGTGCTCAAGACCGTCGAGCCCGCCGGCCGCTCCGCCGGCGTCAAAGTCGGCTCCGTCGCCGAGCTGGTATCCAAGCTGAAGAACGAAGCGGGAGTTCTGTGAGACCATGACGACGCTTCTTCTCGCCAAGCACGACAACAAGAGCCTCAACGAGGCGACCCGCAAGGCCCTGACCGCCGCCAAGGAACTCGGCGCGTCGGTCCATGTCCTTGTCGCCGGCCACAACGCCAAGGCCGTGGCCGAGGCTGCAGCCAAACTCGACGGCATCGAGAAGGTGCTGCTGGTCGACGATGCGGCTTACGAGCATCGCCTGGCCGAGCCGCTGGCCGCGCTGATCGTCTCGCTCGCCGGCTCCTATGACGCGATCGTCGCGCCGGGCACCACCACCGGCAAGAACGTCATGCCGCGCGTCGCCGCCCTGCTCGACGTGATGCAGGTCTCGGAGGTCACCAAGATCGTCTCGCCCGACACCTTCGAGCGGCCGATATATGCCGGCAACGCCATCCAGACCGTGCAGGCCAGCGACGCCAAGAAGGTCATCACCGTCCGTGGCGCCTCCTTCGCCGCGACCGGCGACGGAAGCGCCAGCGCCCCGATCGAGACGGCTGCAGCCGCCGGCAGTGACGGCACCTCGAGCTTCAAGGGCGAAGAGGTCGCCAAGTCCGACCGTCCGGAACTGGCCTCGGCCAAGATCATCATCTCGGGCGGCCGTGCCCTGGCTTCGTCGGAGAACTTCACCAAGGTGATCGAGCCCGTCGCCGACCGGCTGGGCGCAGCCATGGGCGCCTCGCGCGCAGCGGTCGATGCCGGCTATGCTCCCAATGACTGGCAGGTCGGCCAGACCGGCAAGGTCGTGGCGCCGGATCTCTACATCGCGGTCGGCATCTCCGGCGCGATCCAGCATCTCGCCGGCATGAAGGACTCGAAGGTCATCGTCGCGATCAACAAGGACGAGGAGGCGCCGATCTTCCAGGTCGCCGATTACGGCCTCGTCGGCGACCTCTTCACCATCCTGCCCGAGCTCGACGCCGAACTCGCCAAAATCGGCAAGTAGGCTTGGGTGCACTGCGCGCCTTTGATTGATATATAAAGGGGCTACCGTTCGCGGCGGCCCACATCGCTTCCGACAAAGGAACGATGACACCGGAGATGGAACAGACCATGTCGGCTCAGGCGATCAGGACGATCGGCATCATCGGCGCGGGCCAGATGGGCAACGGCATCGCCCATGTGGCGGCGGTCGCCGGCTTCGAGGTCAGGCTGCATGACCTCGCCGAGGATCGCATCAAGGCGGCGCTGGCGACGATCGACGGCAACATGGCCCGCCAGGTCGCCAAGGGCGCCATCGGCGACGAGATCCGCCGCGACGCCATGGCCAAGATCATCGCTGCACCGGGCCTCGAAGGCCTCGCCGATTGCGACCTCGTCATCGAGGCCGCGACCGAGAGCGAGGAGACCAAGCGCAAGATCTTCACCGCCGCCTGCCAGCACATCAAGCCCGACGCGATCCTGGCCTCGAACACCTCGTCGATCTCGATCACGCGACTTGCCGCCGCGACCGACCGGCCCGAGCGCTTCATCGGCATCCACTTCATGAACCCCGTCCCGCTGATGCAGCTCGTCGAGCTGATCCGCGGCATCGCCACCGACGACCAGACCTTCGAGCTCGCCCGGGAGTTCGTCGGCAAGCTGCACAAGACCGTCTCGGTCTCCGAGGATTTCCCTGCCTTCATCGTCAACCGTATCCTGCTGCCGATGATCAACGAGGCCGTCTACACGCTCTATGAGGGCGTCGGCTCGGTCGAGGCGATCGACACCGCGATGAAGCTCGGCGCCAACCACCCGATGGGCCCGCTCCAGCTGGCCGACTTCATCGGCCTCGACACCTGCCTGTCGGTGATGCAGGTGCTGCATGACGGGCTGGCGGACTCGAAGTACCGCCCCTGCCCGCTGCTGGTGAAGTATGTCGAGGCAGGCTGGCTCGGCCGCAAGACCAAGCGCGGCTTCTACGACTATCGCGGCGAGAAGCCGGTTCCGACGCGCTGAGTTAACGGCTCAGACAATCCAGCAAACGCTCCGTCATTCCGGGCAAGCGAAGCGCAGACCCGGAATCCATCGTAAAGCGCTATCGCGCCCTATGATGGATCCCGGATCAGCGCCGCTACGCGGCTTGTCCGGGATGACGAGGTGGTTTTAGCGGCGGCTGGAAGGGCCACACGCCCCGGTCCCGACCGCCCAAACGCCGCATCCCCTTCACATTCCTGTCGTCTCGCGCTTACATTGATCTCCGTGCGGGATTCGTCCCGGCGACGAAGCGGAGGTGCGGCGGGTTTGACGGCGCATGTGATGCATCCGATGGCCTCACCGGACGGTTGTCCGGCGCTGGTCCTCAATGCCGATTTTCGGCCTTTGAGCTACTATCCCCTCTCCCTCTGGAGCTGGCAGGATGCGATCAAGGCGGTCTTCATGGACCGCGTGAACATCGTGTCCGAATATGACACGGTCGTCCGCAGCCCCAGCTTCGACATGCGGCTGCCCTCGGTCGTCTCGCTGAAGACCTATATCAAGCCCTCCCGGACGCCGGCCTTCACCCGCTTCAATGTCTTCCTGCGCGACCGCTTCTCCTGCCAGTATTGCAGCGCGCGCGACGAACTGACCTTCGACCACGTCATCCCGCGCTCCAAGGGCGGCATGACGACCTGGGAGAACGTCGTCGCGGCCTGCTCGCCCTGCAATCTGCGCAAGGGCGACAAGATGCCGGCGACCGTCGACATGTTCCCGATGCAGAAGGCCTACGCCCCGACGGTCAACGACCTGCACCGCAACGGCAAGCTGTTCCCGCCGAACTACCTGCACGAAAGCTGGCTCGATTATCTCTACTGGGATTCCGAACTGGAGCCGTGAGCCCCGCCGCGTTATGCGCGGCGGCTCAGGCCGAGCAGGGACAGCGCCAGCAGCCCGAGCGAGGCAAGCGCGTTCCAGCCAGCCAGCGACAGCCCCAGCAAGCGCCAGGCGGCCTCCGAGCAGGCGACGACCCGCGTGGTCTGGAGCTGCTTCATGAAATCCTGCACGCCGGGCGCCGAGGCGACGCCCCCGCCGCAATCGCTCGGGCCGAGGAACCAGCCCCATTCGACGCCCGCGTGGTAGGCACCAAGCCAAGCGCTCCAGGCCATGAGTGCAGCAAGCCCCAGCAGCACCAGCCACTGCAGCCGGCTTGAACGGGCCAGGGCGAGCGCCGCCAGCGACAATCCGATCGCGGCATAATGCGGCAGGCGCTGCTCCAGGCAGAGCTTGCACGGCACCAGCCCGACCACGATCTGGAAATACCAGGCCCCGGCGATGAGCGCCGCGCTGCCAAGCCCGATCGCGCCGATGAGGCGAAGGCGCGTCAGGGTCCGGCCGCCATCGGTCGCGGCGTCAAAAGTGGAACTGGTCATGGCTGTCGGCTCAGCAGGAGAGAAGCTGGCCCGATCCTGCGACCAGCTTGAGGCCGAAATACAGCAGGATCAGCGCGGCCGCAGCTACCACCGCGATCACTTTCAGGCGACGCTCGATAAAATGCCGGATCGCCTCGCCATAGCGGCGCAGCAGGAAGGCGAGAGCGAAGAAGCGGGCGCCGCGCGCGAGGATGCAGGACAGAACGAAGAAGACGAGCCCGATATGGACGGCACCGGCCAGGATGGTCACGACCTTGATCGGCGGCAGATGCGCCAGCCCCGAGGTGGTCAGCAGCATCAGCAGCAATTGCTGGTCGCCATGGACGCAGGCCTGCAGCGCCTCGAAGGCGCCGAGCTTGCCGTAAAAGGCCAGCACCGGCTTCGCCAGGATATCGAAAGCGTAGTAGCCGAGCGCGTAACCGGCGATGCCGCCCAGCGTCGAGAACACCGTCGCGATCAGTGCGAAGCGGTAGGCCCGCACGGGACGCGCCAGCGCCATCGGCACGAACAGCACATCGGCCGGGATCAGGAAGAACGAGCTCTCGACGAAGGCGACGATAGCGAGCCAGAGCTCCGCCCTCGGCCGCGCGGCCAGCGACATGGTCCATTCGTAGAGGCGCTTGATCATGCCGCTGCTCTAGCGTCAGCGACGGGACCCGTCTATCCGCCATCAGTGCTTTTTGCTGCGCCGCGACAGATTGACCGAACACAGCCGATCGCTATAGTCCGGCCGCCCGCAAGGGGCCCCTGTGGCGGAATTGGTAGACGCGCTCGACTCAAAATCGAGTTCCGCAAGGAGTGCTGGTTCGATTCCGGCCAGGGGCACCATTCGGTTCGACTGCGAGCGAATTCGCTAGCGCATCAGGCCCGCCGCTCTCAACGCATCCTCGATGATTTTGGCCGGACCCGACTTCGCCGGTTTCGTGCCGTCCGGTCGTAGGCCACTGTTCTGATGCCGCATCGCGGCAGCCGTCGCCGCTTCGGTCGAGAGATTGTCCTGCGCGGCAGCCGCGACTGGCTCGGCAAGCTGCCAGAACGCCGCGATATGGCGGGTCGACGAGATGCCGGCGCTGAGTATGAAGGCGCCGGGTGCGCCGATGCCGTCTCCGGCGTCGAGCGGCGTGCCATGACCCATGCCGGCGATCGCGAAGGTCTCGATCCTGGCCACGCCCGCCGCGTCGCGCCAGACGCGCCTCGTGTGACCGGCGACAGCGGCCGTTTCGCTCGGTCCCGGCGCGAGCCCGTGCACGCCGCGCCATTGCGACAGGAGCGCCTCGCTATTCGCGGGCACGACAGTGTGATCCTGCGTGCCATGCCAGACCGAGAGCGTCGGCCAGGGCCCCGCATGACCGGACGCGTCGCGAACGGCGCTCTGCAAGGCCGCCTCTCGCGGCAGGCTCTGGCCGCGCATGCGTTCGAGCGCCTCCGGGACCGTCGATGCGCAGCCGAAGGGCAGTCCCGCGATGATCGCGCCGCCGGCGAATATCTCGGGATAGGTCGCAAGCATCGCCGCCGCCATCGCGCCGCCGGCCGACAGGCCGGTGATGAAGACCCGGCGGCGATCGAGCGCGTGGGTCTCGATCATGCGGCCGACCATCTGCGCGATCGACATCGCCTCGCCGGCCTCGCGGCGGATATCGCCCGGCGCGAACCAGTTGAAGCAGAGATTGGGATTATTCGCCCGCTGCTGCTCCGGATACAGCAGCGCAAAGCCATGGCGGTCGGCGAGTTGCGACCAGCCCGAGCCATGGCCGTAATCGGCCGCATTCTGGGTGCAGCCATGCAGTACCACCACCAGCGGAGCGCCCGGCGCCAGACCATCGGGCAGATGATAATAGGCCTTGAGCGCTCCCGGATTGGATCCGAACCCGGCCAGTTCGCGCAGGCGGGATGGCCGGGCGGCGGGCCGGCCCATGCCCCTGGCAGCACTCAGGCGGGCGATCGTCTCGGAGAGGCTGGGCATGATGCACTCCTGCGCCGGCCGGCCCGGAATGGCGCCAGCACGCTTCAGGAACGCAGCCATAGCGGCTTTTGTTGCAATGCAACATGGTCATCAAATCGGGTGACGAGTGTTTCGCCAGCATTGCCTTGCCGCGCCTCCATGATCGACAGTAGGCCTTGGTCTTCGGGCCGCCCGATATTGCCATCCCCGAGGCCGTCCTTGCGCATCCTGCTGATCAATCCCAACACGACGGCGGAGGTGACCGCCCTGATGGAGCGGGTGTTGGCGCCGCATCTGCCCGCAGGCGCGACGCTTGTCCCAGCCACCGGGCGCTTCGGCGCGCGCTATATCGCCAGTCGCAGCGCTGCGGCGATCGCCGGCCATGCCGCGCTCGAAGCCTATGCCGAGCATGGCGGAGATTGCGACGCGGTCTATCTCGCCTGCTTCGGCGATCCCGGCCTGTTGGCGCTGAAGGAACTCGCGGATGTGCCGGTGATCGGCATGGCCGAGGCCAGTTGCCTTGCGGCCTCAGTGCTGACGGAGCGCTTCGCGATCGTCACCGGCGGCGAGCGCTGGGCGCCGATGCTGCGCGAATTCGTCACCATGCTGGGGCTGGGCGACCGGCTCGCGGCGATCGAGACCGTGACGCCCACCGGCGCCGACATCGCCCGCGATCCCGACAATGCCATCGCCCTGCTGGTACAGGCCTGCCGGATGACGGCGCAGCGTGATGGCGCCGGCGCCGTCATCCTCGGCGGAGCCGGGCTTGCGGGGCTTGCAGCTCGCATCCAGCCGCATCTCGACATCCCCGTAATCTGCTCGGTCGAGGCAGGGATGCAGGCCGTGCTGGCGGCGCTGCGCGATCCCCCACAGAAACCCGCGACCGGCGATCTCGCGCTCCCGGCGCCGATCGCCAGCACCGGCCTTTCCGACAGCCTCGCCGAACGGCTCGCCCGCCCCTGAGCGGGCGGCGTTCAGCCCTTCTTCGCGAGCGATATGCCGTTCTGCGACGCCACCCAGTCCGACAGCATCGGCACGTAATCATCGCCCTTGCCGGCGGCCACGGCCGTCGCGAAGCTGTTCTTCACCGCATTGCCGATCGGGTTGGGGACACCAGCCGCATTGGCGACGCTTTCGAGATAGCGCACATCCTTCAGCCCGTTGACCAGTGTGAACTTGTGGGCGTCGCGGTCACGCTCCAGCACATACTGCATGAAGGTCTGGTAGAAGCCGCAATCCATCCGGCTGCCGCGCAGCACGCTGTCGAAGGTCTCAGGCGTGATGCCGATCTTCGAGGCCAGCGCCAGCGCCTCGGAATAGATCGCCGCATAGCCCATCGAGAGGAAGTTGTTGAGCAGCTTCATCTTGTGGCCGTCGCCGACCGGGCCGAGATGCACGACCTTCTGGGCCCAGGCCTCGATCGCCGGCTTGATCCGGGCGAAGACCTCAGGCGTCGTGCCGACCATGGCGGACAACTGCCCGAGCGCGGCCTGCGCCGGCGTGCCGCCGAGCGGAGCATCGGCCAGATGCAGCCCCTTGGCCTCCAACTCCCCCGCGATCCGGACCGTGACCGTCGGGTCGGAGGTCGAGCAGTCGACCACGACCGTGCCGGGCTTGGCGCCCGCGATGATGCCGTCGGGACCGTTGACCACCGCCTCGACCTGGGCCGAGCCGGTGACACAGAGGAAGATGACCGTCGCGTTCTGCGCCAGTTCCTTCGGGGTCTTGGCCTCCTTCGCGCCGGCCGCTACCAGCTCCTCGACCGGCTTGCGGTTGCGGTGGCCCATCACCGTCAGCGCGAAGCCCTTGTTGAGCAGGCTCTGCGCCATGCCCTGGCCCATCAGGCCGACGCCGATGAAGCCAATGGATTCTTTGGTTGCGGTCATGTTCAATTTCTCCTGTTTATATGAGAATGACGTGTCGATGTGACGGAACGCCCGACCGGGAGCTGGTCGCCAGATCATGTGTCCGCCTCCGGAGAAGAGCGTCATGACCAGCAGCGGCCCCCTCGGTGCCGGCTCTCCCGTCAAGCCACCGAAAGCCGCCCCGGGCAGCCGGGCGCGCGTGACGCTGCAGATCATCGCCGACCGGCTGACGGTCTCGACCGCGACCGTCTCGCTGGCGTTGCGTGGCTCCCCGCTGGTGGCGGAGGCGACGCGAGCCCGCGTCCAGCAGATGGCCCGCGAGATGGGCTACAGCTACAATCGCAGCGCCGCCTCGCTCCGCACCGACCGCACCAACATCCTCGGCGTTGGCTTCCACGACATCACCAACCCGTATTTCGCCGAACTCCTCGCCGCGATCGAGGAGACCACGACGGCCAATGGCCGCTCGATCCTGCTCGGCACCTATGGCGAGGACCTCGCCCGGCAAGACCGGGTGCTGGGCACGCTCAAGGAATACCGGCCCGACGGCATGATCCTGTGCGCCGCGGGCGGCAGCACGCAGGAAACCTTTGCGCATCTGATCGCGGCCGGCGTCCCCATCGTCCAGCTCTCCCGCGAGGTCACGGACACCCTCGATTTCGTCGGCTCCGACGACCGCCACGGCACCATCCTGGCGATGGAGCATCTGATCGGGCTCGGCCACCGCCGCATCGCCTTCATCTGCCAGAACCAGCGCATCTCGACCGGCGCGAACCGTTATCGCGGCTATTGCGAAGTCCTGACCCGCTACGGGATCGCGGTCGATCCCAGCCTCGTCTATCCCGGTCACGGCACCCGCGAGAACGGCTCGAAGGGAATCCAGACCGTGCTCGATGCGCCCGACCCGCCCACCGCAGCCGTCTGCATGAACGATCTCTCGGCTTTTGGGGCGATGCTGGGTTTGCGCCATCGCGGGCGCGAGGCCGGCATCGATTTCTCGATCGTCGGCTGCGACGACGTCCAGGAAGCAGCGCAGTGGTATCCGGCCCTGACGACGGTCCGCAATTTCCAGGACGAAATGGGGCGCACATCGGCCGAGTTCCTGATCAGCCGCATTGCCGAGCCGGACGCCCCGCCCCGCCGCCTGCTGCTCAAGCCGGAGCTTGTCGTCCGGGGCACGACTACGCCGCTGCGGAGCTGAGGCGTAAGACCGCGTTTCAGGCATCGTTCGCGGGCTTGGCGTTGAGGGCGCGATAGGCACGCACCACCTGCGAATCGTCACGGCCGCCATGGCCGAGCCCGGACGAGGCTAGGAACATCTGGTGAGCGGCAGCCGCCAGCGGCAGCGCGGTCTTGGCGGCCCGCCCGGCATCCAGGACGATGCCGAGATCCTTGACGAAGATGTCGACCGCGCTCGCGACAGTCGGGTCCGGCTCATGCATGCGCGGGCCGCGATCCTTGAGCATCCAGGACGAGGCGGCCGAACCGCCCATGATCTCGAACAGAAGCTTGCCGTCGATGCCGGCCTTCTCGGCCAGCGACAAGGCCTCGGCCGCGACCGCGATATGCACGCCGCAGAGCAACTGGTTGACCGTCTTCACGGTCGCCCCCTGGCCGGGGGTCTGGCCGACATGGAAGACCTTGTCGCCGAGCGCCTCCAGCACCGGTCGCGCCCGGTCGAAGCTTAGTTGGGGCGCGCCGACCATGATCGTCAGGGTCGCGCCCCGCGCGCCCACGACCCCGCCGGAGACCGGCGCGTCGACGAGATGGCGCCGGCTCTTCGCCACCTCGGCGGCGATGGCCTCGACCTCGCCCGGCGGGCAGGTCGCCATCAGGATCACGAGCGCGCCGGGCGCCAGGGCGTCGAGCGCCTTCGCTTCGAACAGCACCGAGCGAGCCTGCGCCGCATTGACCACCATCAGCACCAGAACCTCGGCGCCCTCCGCCGCAGCCTTCGCACTGTCGGCGCCATGCCCCCCGGCCGCGATCAGCGCCTCGCGCGCCGCCGCGCGCATGTCGAAGCCGGTGACGCGGAACTGGCGCTTGACCAGGTTCTCAGCCATCGGCGCGCCCATGGCGCCGAGCCCGACGAAGGCGATGGAGGTTGGTTGGGTCGGCATCTCGCTGGCTTTCCAAGCTCCGCCGTCATCCCGGCCGAAGCGCAGCGGAGAGCCGGGATCCATTCCGGAACGGATCAGGAATAGATCCCGGATCGGCGCGGCTACGCTGCTGGTCCGGGATGACGGCGCATGTATCGAAACGGTTGGCGCAGATCTGGCAGACCTTACTCCTTCACCGCCCCCGTCATTGCCGACACATAATGCTCGACGAAGAAGGCGTAGAGGATGACCAGCGGCAGCGAACCCGCGAGCGCACCCGCCATCAGCGAACCCCAGCGATAGATGTCGCCATCGACGAACTCGTTCACGATCGCCACCGGCACCGTCTTGTTTTGCGTCGAGGACAGGAAGGTCAGCGCGTAGATGAACTCGTTCCAGCAGAGGGTGAAGGAGAAGATGAAGGCCGAGATCAGGCCCGGCACCGCCAACGGCAGGATGATCTTGATCAGGATCTGCGCCCGCGTCGCGCCGTCGATCAGCGCGCATTCCTCGAGTTCATAGGGAATCGTCTTGAAATACCCCATCAACAGCCAGGTCGAGAACGGGATCAGGATGGTCGGATAGACCAGGATCAGCGCCAGCGGCGTGTCGAAAAGGCCGACCTTGTAGATCACCGTCGCCAGCGGGATGAACAGGATCGAAGGCGGCACCAGATAAGCCAGGAAGATCAGCGCCCCGACCGTGACCGCGCCCTTGAAGCGTAAGCGGACGATCGCATAGGCGGCGAGCACGCTTGCGACCAACGAGATGAAGGTGGCGCAGGTCGCGATGAACATCGTGTTCCAGAGCCAGCGCGGATAGTCGCTCTCGAACAGCAATTTGTGGATGTGCTTGAAGGTCGGTTCCCAGGTCCAGAACGGACTGACCTTGTCCATCTCGATGAGCTGGTGGTCGGGTTTCACCGCCGTCAGCGCCATCCAGTAGAACGGAAACAGCAGGACGATCAGGATCAGGATCAGCGGGATATAGGTCGTCACGACGCGCCGGGGCAGCGTCTCCAGATAGCCCATGCCCTCGCTATGGTCGGGGGTCGCATTGCTGCCGGCAATGGCCTGGCGGCCGGCGCTATCCTGGCCCGCATCGATGCTAGTCATTGCTGCCGCCCTGCTGCCATTTGCGTGTCTGGAGCCCGTACCAGGCGATACCGATCGCCGCGAGCAGGAAGGGGATCATCGCCGTCGAGATCGCCGCGCCCTCGCCGAGCTGCCCGGCAATGATGGCGCGCTGATAGGACAGCGTCGCCATCAGATGGGTCGCATTGACCGGGCCGCCGCGCGTCAGCGCCCAGATCAGCTGGAAGTCGGTGAAGGTGAACAGCACCGAGAAGGTCATCACCACCGCGATGATAGGCGTCAGCAGCGGATAGGTGATGTGCCGGAAGCGCTGCCAGGGCGTCGCGCCGTCGAGCGTCGCCGCCTCGTAGAGCGAGGGCGAAACCGTCTGCAGCCCGGCCAGAAGCGTGATCGCGATGAACGGCACGCCGCGCCAGACATTGGCGAAGATCGTCGACCAGCGAGCGTTCCAGACGTCGCCGAGGAAGTTGATGTTGTGGTCGATCCAGCCAAGCTGGCGCAGCGACCAGGAGATGATCGAGAACTGCGCGTCGTAGATCCACCAGAAGGCGATCGCAGACAGCACGGTCGGCACGATGAACGGGATCAGCACGAGGGCGCGGATCATCGCCTTGAACGGCAGGTGCTTGTTGAGCAGCAGCGCCAGATAGAGTCCGATCACGAACTTCGCGGCGCTGGCGACGGTCGTGTAGAGTAGCGTGTTGAACACCGAGGTCCAGAACACGCTGTCCTCGGCCAACCACTCATAGTTCTCGAGCCCGACGAAGACGCCGTCCCGCCCGATCTTGGTGTCAGTGAAGGACAGCCAGACGCCCAGCCCCAGCGGGTAGGCCAGGAACAGGATCAGGATGCCCATGGCGGGCACCATGTACCAGAAGCCGAGCCAGTTAGGGCTCACCTTCAGTTTCTGCCAGGCCGTGCGCTCGCTTCTGGCTTGTGTCAGGCGGGCCGGCATCTCGACTGCGGAATTGGCCATCGCGGGTCCGGTGTCATGCGTGAGAACGCTCCGGCCGCAGGGCCGGACGGGTGATGTCGTGTCGCCAGAAAGATGCGAATGGCGGCCCGCCAAGGCGGACCGCCCGTCATTTAAGTCGCGGCTCAGCGATAGATGCGCTTCGCCTGCCGCTCGGCGCCGGCCATGGCGCCCTTGATGTCCTCGCGACCCGTGACGTAGTTCGCGAACATGTCGACAACCACGAAGTCGGCGATGGCCGCCGCCGCGTTCTCGCCCAGCGTGCCCAGACCCGCCGGGGTCAGCGTGCGCTTGGCAATGTCGCCGAACGGGGTCGTCTTCGGATCGGCGGTCCAGACCGGGTTCTTGTCGTATTCGCCGAGGAAATGCGACAGATAGCCCTGCGCCGCGCCGATCCACGGATTGTATTGCGGCGCGTCCAGCATGAAGGCGATGAACGCCTTGCAGGCATTGGGAACCTTCGTGAACTGGAAAGCCAGCATCGTGAAGGGCAGGTGCAGTTCAGTCGGCTTGCCGACGGGGCCGATCGGCATATAGGCATGGTTCATGTCGGCCGCCATCTCGGGCTTTTCTTTCTTGGCCGCGACATAGACCGAGATGCCGTTGACGGTGGCGTGCAGTTCGCCGGCCAGGAAGGCCTTGTTGTTCGAGGAATCATTCCACGAGGCCGTGCCGGGGATGAAGGTGTCGTAGAGCGCCTTGCTGTATTCCAGCGCCTTCGCCGTTTCCGGCGAGTTGATGATGACCTTGTTGTTCTTGTCGACGAGGTTGCCGCCATGGCTCCAGAGCATCCAGTGGATCCAGGTATTGGCGTCGCCCGAGGCGTGGCCGAAGGCCATGCCGGCCGGCGTGTTGTTGGCCTTCAGCGCCTTGCACAGCTCGAGGAAGCCGGCGGTGTCCTTGGGGAACTCCTTGAATCCGGCCTTGTTCATCGAGGAGATACGATAGTTCATCAGCGCGCCGCTGGCGGCGATCGGAATGCCGATCCACTTGCCGCCAAGCTTGCCGTAGAGCTCCGCCGACGGAGCCCAGCCGCCATGCTTCTCGCCGAGATATTTCGAGACATCGGAGAGATCCATGCACTTCTGCGGAAACAGATGCGGCAGCGAATACAGGCCCCAGACCAGATCGAGACCCTGGCCGGTGTTGGCCACGACCGATGCCTTCGGCTGCAGGTCATCATAGGATTCGTTGGTGACGTTGACCTTGGCGCCGGTCGCGGCCTCGAAGGCGGCGACGAGTTGCATGAACGCGACGTCTTCGGCTTCGACGAAGCGCTTCCAGCGCATCAGGTTGATCTTGGCGTTGGGCTCGACCTTGAAGGGCGAGGCTTGGGCCCAGGCCTTGGCATAGGCGAGCAGGTTCGTGCTGCCGCCTAGCCCGAGAGCGGCACCGCCCTTGATCAGTGATCTGCGATTCAGGTCCATCTTAATCCTCCCTGGGGATTCTGGTTTCGTCGGCTCTTGCACGGCCGTCTTGAACCGGACTGTCCGGTTTTCGGTTTCGAGGCCCATCCCGTCCGGGGGATGGCGCGGGCCTCGTCATCTGTCGCTCTCGTCTCCCCGGCGATCCGATCCCCCGCGGCAAAAGCGCGGCATCGGCGTTCAGGGGCGCTTCGCCTCAATCGATCCGCTTACCGGTGGCCGCGTCGAACAGATGCGTCACATTGGTATCGGGCGTGATCGTGATCGTTTCGCCCGGCTTGGCGGTGATGCGCTCGCGGAACACGCAGGTCAGCGTCTGACCGCCGCAGCGGGCCACGACCTGCGTCTCTGAGCCCATCGGCTCGACGACGACGACCTCGGCCTTGAGCCCGTTCGCATCGAGCTGGATATGCTCCGGCCGGATGCCGAACACGGCGGCCCTGCCGTTGGAATCAGCCGGGTGCGCGCCGATCGGCCAGACGACGCCGCCTTCGGTCTCGAAGCCGGCCGCGGTGATCGTACCCTTCAGCAGATTCATCGAGGGCGAGCCGATGAAGGCCGCCACGAACAGATTGGCCGGCCGGTCGTAGAGTTCGAGCGGCGCGCCCATCTGCTCGACGATACCGTCATGCATCACGACGATCTTGTCGGCCATGGTCATGGCCTCGATCTGGTCGTGGGTGACATAGACCGTCGTGGTCTTGAGGCGCTGGTGCAGCTCCTTGATCTCGGTGCGCATCTGCACGCGCAGCTTGGCGTCGAGGTTCGAGAGCGGCTCGTCGAACAGGAAGACCTGCGGATCGCGCACGATCGCACGGCCCATGGCGACGCGCTGGCGCTGGCCGCCGGAGAGCTGGCGCGGATAGCGGTCGAGCAGCTTGTCGAGGCCGAGGATGCCGGCGGCCTTGCCGACGCGCTCGTCGATCTCGGCCTTGGGCGCCTTCCGCAGCTTCATCGAGAAGGCCATGTTGTCGGCGACCGTCATATGCGGATAGAGCGCATAGTTCTGGAACACCATCGCGATGTCGCGTTCCTTCGGTGGCACGTCGTTGACGACGCGCGGGCCGATCCGGATCTCGCCGCCGGAGATGTTCTCGAGGCCGGCAATCATGCGCAGCAGCGTCGATTTCCCGCAGCCCGACGGCCCGACCAGGATGACGAACTCGCCGTCGTCGATGTCGATGTCGACACCGTGAATGACCTGCGTCGCGCCATAGGCCTTGCGCACGTCGGCAATCTGGACTGAGGCCATGTGGGCCCTCTCCTAATCTTCGTTTCCCATGGACCCGGTGGTCCGCCGCTTCAGGCAGAGTCCGGATCGCATCGTGTATTGGTCTGTTGCGACCGATCGATGAAGCTTTGCCGACAACAAGCACCGCGCCTCAGTGGAGAGCGCCGCGCCTTGCGTCGGATTTCATCTGCGATAAAGTCATACGATATAGACAGGCGTGTCAAGCGCCGGAGACACAGCGGAACGCCGGCTTCACCGGCACCTGCCGCAAAGGGAGAGGCGCCAGACGATGCGGGTGCGCGACTATTCGCGACCGACGACCCTCAATCCCGACCGTCTCTTCGGCCAGGTCGCCCAGAAGCTCGCGGTCGCCATCATCACAGGCGCGGTCAAGGCCGGCGAGCTGCTCCCCAACGAGGACGACCTGCGCTCCGACATCTCGGTCTCGCGCACCGCCTATCGCGAGGCCGTCAAGGTTCTGACCGCCAAGGGGTTGGTCGAAGCCAGGCCCAAGAGCGGCACGCGGGCAGCCCCTCGCGACAGCTGGAATCTGCTCGATCCCGATGTCCTGTCATGGCACTTCGAGGCCGACCCGAATGAGAAATTCATCCGCGATCTCTTCGAGTTGCGCCGTTTCGCCGAGCCCGCGGCGGCCAGGCTCGCAGCGCAGCGCCGCACGCCGGCCGACATCGCCCGGATCGAGGCGGCCTATCGCGGGATGTCCGACAACGCGCCCTATGCCGACACGACAATCCGCGCCGATCTCGCCTTCCACGAGGCGGTCTTCACCGCCTCCCACAATGCCGCCCTGCAATGCCTGGCGAGCGCAGTCGCCGCCACCGTGCAATGGTCCCTGCTGCTCAAATCGGTCGACGGCCGCGACGTCTTCATCGCCTCGCTGGTCGATCACGAACGCGTGCTGGACGCGATCATCCAGCGCGACGGTGACCTCGCATCGACCCGGATGACGGCTTTGGTAATCGACAGCCTGAACACCACGCTTGCCTTCCTGACGCCCGGCGCCTCGGCAACGATCCACAAAACCGCGTGATTAAGTCATACTATATATGCGCCATCAGCGCTTTTCCGGCGGCGCGTGGCGTGGTGGGATGCCTGGCGATCGATCGCGGCGGGCCGGCGGCTTTCGTCGAGCCGCCATATCCGACATCTAATCGATTCATATTCGTCGAATCAAGCCGTCCGACCATCACCCGAAGCCTATGGAAACGCTCGCCATGACCCGGCCCAACGCCACTGAAATCCTGATGACCGGCCCTCTGATCGCCTATGCGGCCGACCAGCTGAAGACCAACTTCACCGTCCACGAACTCTGGAAGGCCGAGGACAAGGCAGCCCTCCTTCGCGAGGTCTCCGGACGCGTGCGCGGCATCGCTGGCGGCGGCCATATCCGTATCGACGGCACGCTGTTCGATGCGCTGCCGAAGCTCGAGATGATCGCGAATTTCGGCGTCGGCTACGACAATGTCGATGCGGCGGAGGCCGGCCGTCGCGGCCTCGTCGTCTCCAACACGCCCGACGTGCTCACCGACGAGGTCGCGGACCTCGCCATCGGCCTGCTGATCGCCACGGTCCGGCAGCTGCCGCAGGTCGATCGCTATCTGCGCGAGGGCAAGTGGCTGAAGGCGCCCTATCCGCTGACCACCTCGCTGCGCAAGCGCACGGTCGGCATCGTCGGCCTCGGCCGCATCGGCAAGGCCGTGGCGCACCGGGTCGAGGCCTTCGGCCTGCCGATTTCCTATCATGGGCGCTCGCGCCAGGCCGACGTGCCCTATCGCTACTATCCCTCGCTGGTCGAGATGGCCCAGGATGTCGACACGCTGATCTCGGTCGCGCCGGGCGGCGCCTCGACCCATCACATCATCAATGCCGAGGTCCTGAAGGCGCTCGGTCCCAACGGCATCGTCGTCAATGTCGGCCGCGGCACGGTGATCGACGAGAAGGCGCTGGTCGAGGCGCTGCAGAACAAGACCATCCTCTCCGCGGGCCTCGACGTCTTCGAGGACGAGCCGCGCGTCCCCGCCGAGTTGATCGCGATCGAGCATGCCGTGCTGCTGCCCCATGTCGGCTCGGCCTCGGTCCACACCCGCGAGCAGATGGGCCAGCTCGTCGTCGACAACCTTTTGTCCTGGTTCGACGGCAAGGGCCCGCTGACGCCGGTGGCCGAGACGCCGTGGAAGAAAGCCTGAGCGCCTTGCGCGGCGCGACGCTGCACCGGTCCCTGCTGCTTGCGGGGAGCATCGTGCTCGTCGCTCACGCGGCAGCATCGGCGCAGACCGCGCCCATCCCGCGCGGCGCCGACAACGCGCCGCCGGCGATTGCCCCGCTGCTCGGCGCCTGGGATCTCGAGCAGATCGGCGCCTCGCGCAAATGCACGATCACGCTGGGAGCGGAGGACGCGGCGCATGGCCGCCAGTTGCGCTTCCCCGCGACCTGCCGCCGCGCTTTGCCGGTGCTCGACGGCATCGCCTCCTGGAATGTCGGACCAGATGGAGCGCCGCGCCTCAACGACGCACTCGGCAAGGCGGTCATCGCCTTCCGCGAGAACGGCGATGCCGGCCTTCAGGGCAAGGGACCCGACGGCAAGGACTACGGGCTCGATCCGAAGGC
The DNA here is from genome assembly GCA_900470775.1 of Hyphomicrobiales bacterium. GTDB lineage: Bacteria > Pseudomonadota > Alphaproteobacteria > Rhizobiales > Beijerinckiaceae > Allobosea. The sequence continues at coordinate 212,653 of UCBZ01000010.1, forward strand.
CCATCCACGTGCCGCCCGCCGCCCGGCCGTCAGTCGGGCGGAAGCCGCAGCCACGGCTGCCCAGCGCCCGACTGTCGTCGACCAGGCCAGCGCACCCTCGCCCGCAAGCCTGCCCGGCCGCTACGCCGTGATGCGTCAGGCCAATCGCGAGACCTGCCGCGTCGTCCTGGGGCCGGCTCCTGCCGGCGTGCAAGCCCGCGCCCCTGCTGCCTTCGAGGGCCATTGCCAGGATACGGGGCTGACAATCTTCGACCCCGTCGGCTGGCGCTATGAGGCGGGCCGGCTCGCCCTCCTCGCGCGCAAAGGCCACAGCGTCGAACTCGTCTTCCAGAGCGGCCAGTGGCGCAAGGACCCCGCGGTCGGCGCGCCACTGCTGCTGCGCAAGCTCCAGCCCTGAGGCCGACGCCTTGCATCCGCCATGGTCGGGCCCACCGCTGCGCTTTCTGTCTGGCGATTTCGCGCGGTCGTTCCTAGATGCGATAAGCCCCCTGGGGCAGCGTTCAAAGAGGATTGCCTGATGTTCAACGCCAAATCCCTTCTCGATGCCCTCGTCAGCGCGGGCACGCAGGCTGGCAAGCCAGGCGGCCAGGGTCAGACCGGCGGTCTCGGCTCGCTTCTGGGGGGCCTGGCCGAACAGGTGCAGCGCGGCGGCGGCATTGGCGGGCTCGCGGGCATGGCGGGCCAGATCCTGACGCAGGCGACACAAGGGGTCAGCGACGCCGCGCGCCAGACCGGCGTTCAGCAGAAGGCCGGCGATGCAGTGACACAGGTCACCGGCGGGCGCTCGGCGCAGGATGTTCTGGCCCAGGCCAAGGCGATGTTCGACAAGAACCCGGCCATGGCGACGGCGGTGCTCGGCGGTCTCGGCGCGCTCGTCTTCGGTTCGTCCACCGGCCGCGCCGTCATCGGCTCCGCCGCCCGCCTCGGCGGCATGGCCCTGATCGGCGGGCTCGCCTACAAAGCCTATCAGAACTATCAGTCCGGCAAGCCGATGCTCGATGTCGACAGCTCCGAGATCCTCCCCGCACCCGCCGGCACCGGCTTCGAGCCGGAAGCCGCCAGCGAGGCGACGGCCCTCATCTTCATCCGCGCCATGATCGCCGCCGCCGCCGCGGACGGTGCGATCGACGCCGACGAGCGCGCCGCCATTCTGGGCGGCCTGCGCGAGGCCGGCTTCGATCCGGAGGCGAATGAATGGCTCGCCAGGGAGATGGCTAACCCAGCCTCGGTCGAGACCCTGGTCGAGGGCGCCGAAAGCCCCGAGCTCGCGGCGCAGATCTACACGGCAGCGCGGATCGCCATCAATCCCGATACCCCCAAGGAGCGGGATTTCCTTGCCGGCCTCGCAGGCTCGCTCGGCCTCGATGCCGAACTGGTCGCCAATATCGACGCCGCCGCGAGCTCGGCGAAGGTCTGACGCGCCGGCTTCCCTGAGCCACTACCCACCCCTGTCGACATCGACGCCCTGCCGCTCCCAGCGGCGGGGCGTTCTTGTAAGCGCGCCGTCGCAGGCGCGGTTTGCAGATTGGCAATAGAGAGGAGGTTTCAGCCGGCTGTTAATCATGGCTGCGGAATGACCTCGCCATGCGCCCGATATCCACCCGGGTTTAGGATTTATCGGCGAGGAAGACAGGAGCCACAACGGCTTGCTGTCTTGAAGCGCTCGTCGGGACCTTGTCATCGACTGGCCGGACGCAATAACGGCGCAAGGGAAGAAGAGACAGGGACATGCCTTTATTCGCGATGATCAGGGCGATGCGGCCGCATCACTGGCTCAAGAACGGGCTGGTTTTCATTCCGATCCTGCTCAACCATGACGTCTTCGACATCTCCGCCATCCATCATGGCATCGTTGCCTTCGTCGCCTTCAGCCTGATGGCGTCGTCGATCTATCTCCTCAACGACATCGTCGATGTGGAGGCCGACCGGCGCCATCCGACCAAATGCAAGCGCCCGCTGGCGGCCGGCGAGATCACCGAGGGGCAGGCCTATGCCGCCGTGCCGTTGCTGCTGGCCGCCGCCTTCGCATTGTCCTGGCTGCTGCCGCAGCCGCGTCTCTTCGTGCTGGCACTCGGCGCCTATCTCGTCCTGGCGCTGGCCTATCTGTTCGTGCTGAAGCGCAAGCTGCTGGTCGATGTGCTCGGGCTGGCCGCCCTGCATACGCTGCGCATCCTCGCCGGCAATGCCGCCGCCGCGATCCCGATCTCGTCCTGGCTGCTCGCCTTCTCGATGTTCCTGTTCCTGAGCCTGGCGCTGGTGAAGCGCTATGCCGAGCTTCGCCTCACCCAGGACCAGTCCGGCCTGAAGAAGGCGGGGCGCGGCTACCACGCCGAGGACATCGAGGCGCTGTCGCAGCTCGGCATGGCCTCGGGCTGCACCTGCGCGCTGATCATGGCGCTCTATGTCGACAGCGCCGCGGTCAAGGAACTCTACCGTCATCCCGAGCTGATCTGGCTGGTCTGCCCGATCATCCTCTACCAGATGGCCCGGATCTGGTTCCTGGCCCGGCGCGGCCAGATGCCCGACGATCCGCTGATCTTCATGATCCGCGACTGGCGCAGCCAGGTCACCGGAGCCAGCGTCGTCCTGATCATGATCGCGGCGACATTGCTGCCGTGAGTTCCCCCGAGCCTGACATACGCTCCTGGGGCGGCCTGATCGCGCGCGGCAGCGAAAGCGTCGCACCGCAAGCCTGGCTGGCGGAGCCGGCGCCGCAACGGGGGCCCGTCCTCGCCTATGGCAATGGCCGCTCCTATGGCGATTCCTGCCTGAACGATGGCGGCCGCCTGATCCTGGGGCGCCACCTCGATCGCATCCTCGCTTTCGACCGGGAGAGCGGGCTTGTCACCTGCGAGGCGGGCGTCCTGCTCGACGATCTGCTCAAGCTGGTCGTGCCGGCCGGCTGGTTTCCCCCGGTGACGCCCGGAACCTGCTTCGTCACCATCGGCGGCGCGCTCGCCAACGACGTCCACGGCAAGAACCATCATCGTGCCGGCACCTTCGGCCGCCATGTCCGCGCCTTCGAACTCGCCCGTTCGGACGGCCAGGTTCTGACCTGCGCCCCCGACATGAACGGCGCGCTTTTCGCCGCCACCATCGGCGGCATGGGCCTGACCGGCCTGATCACGCAGGTGACGCTGCAGCTGATGCCGGTGGCCTCGGCGCAGATGCTGCAGCAAACCATCCATTTCGACGGGCTCGACCGCTTCTTCGCCATCGCGTCCGAATCCGACGCGACGCATGACTACACCGTCGCCTGGATCGACGCGCTCGCATCGGGCGCCGACTTCGGGCGCGGCGTGTTCTTCCGCGCCAACCATGCACCGGCCTCGCATCGGCCGCCGAGCCGCCCGCGCCGCAGCCTGTCCTTTCCGTTGACGCCGCCCGTCCCGCTGATCAACGGCCTGACGCTGCGCGCCTTCAACCTGCTCTACCGCGCGATGCAGCCGCGCTCGCCCGAGCCGCGGCGCATCGCCTATCGCCCGTTCTTCTATCCGCTCGACCGGCTCCGCAACTGGAACCGCGCCTATGGGCCAAACGGCCTGCGCCAGTTCCAATGCGCAATTCCGATGGCCCACGCGCGCGATGCCGTGGAGGCGATGCTGCGGCGGACGCTTGCCTCTGGCGAGGCCTCGTTCCTGACCGTGCTCAAGCTCTTCGGCGATGTGCCCTCGCCCGGCATGATGTCCTTCCCGCTGGCGGGCGCCACCCTGACGCTCGACTTCCCCTATCGCGGCGCGCGCACCGACACGCTGCTCGCTGAACTCGATGCCATCACGCTCGCTGCAGGCGGGCGGGTGAACCCCTACAAGGACGCCCGCATGTCGCCGGCGACCTTCGAGGCCTCGTTCCCGCACTGGCGCGATTTCGCCGCGCATATCGACCCGGGATTTTCGTCGAGCTTCTGGCGTCGCGTCACCGCCGGCTGACGTCGTTCCGAAGCCATCCTTCCCCCGAGCCCTCATCCTGAGGAGCGCTCCGTAGGAGTGCGTCTCGAAGGATGCTTCAGTGGTCTCGGAGCCTGCTGGAGCATCCTTCGAGACGGCCGCTGACGCGGCCTCCTCAGGATGAGGGCTGTGAGGGGTCCACAAAAAATCTTCGCATCGCCTTGAACCTTTCCGCCGCCCGCCGCGACCAACGGTCATGCAGGGCGAATGGTTCGCTCCAAAGACATTCTGGGAGATCAAGACGATGACCCGCTTCAAGACAATCGCGACCGCCACCCTTGCCGCTCTCACGCTCGCCACCACGCTAGCTGCCACCTCCGTCGAAGCGCGTCCGCGCTACTGGGGCCATCGCGGTTACGGCTATGGCGCCGGCGCGGGCATCATCGGGGCTCTCGCGGTCGGCGGTCTGATCGCTGCCTCCGCCTCCCGCCCGGCCTATGGCGGCTACTATTATGGCGGCCGCAGCTGCGAGATGGTCGAGCGCATCAATCGCTACGGCGAGGTCGTCGGCTACCGCCGCGTCTGCGGCTACTACTGAGCGGCCCGCGTCTCTGGGGGGCCAGGAACCCCGCAGGGCCGCACGCCCCGGAAGAGCTTGCAGACCCATCGATCACAGAACGGCTCTCCGGTCATCCGGGGAGCCGCTTCTCATTCCACAACTCTCCAAAGAAAAAGGGCCGGCGAACCGGCCCTTTCCAGAACGTCTTGCAGCTGCCTCAGCCCTTCGCGACCGCGACCTTGCGCAGGTAATCCGTCACGATGCGGGTGATGCCGCGCGAGAGCAGATCGTCGAAGGCATTGATGAAGGTGTCGCAATCCTCGCGGGTCGCGATCAGCGGCGGCTCGAGGCGGATGACGTTGCGGTTGTATTCGGTGAAGGCGACGAGCACGTCGTATTCCTTCAAGAGCAGCGCCCCGACGAAGCCGCAGAGCGACCCCTTCAGCTTGTCGTCGAGCAGCGCGACCATGTGCTTGAGGCCGAACGGCATCGTCTCGCTGATGTCGTTGAACTCGACGCCGATCATCAGGCCGCGCCCGCGGATTTCCTTCAGCAGGCTCGGATATTTGACGCGGAGCTCGTTCAGCCTGCTGATCAGATAGTCGCCCTGGCGCTGGGCGTTGCCCATGAGGTCTTCCTCATAGAGCACGTTCAGCCCCTCGATCGCCGAGATGCAGGCCTCGCCCATGCCGCCGAACGTCGCCTGGGCATGGATCAGCGCGGTCTTGGGCTTGCCATAGGCCTTCATGTAGATTTCGCGCCGGGCGATCATCGCGCCCATCGCGGCCTTCGAGCCGCCGAGCGCCTTGGCCAGCGCAGTCACGTCAGGCACGACGCCGTCGCGCTCGAAGGCGAAGAACTGGCCGGTGCGCCCGAGCCCGCACTGGACCTCGTCGGCAACCCAGAGCACGCCATGCTTGTCGCAGAGCGCGCGCAACTCGCGCCAGAAGCCGAGCGGCGCCTCGACGATGCCGCCGCCACCCTGGATGGTCTCCATCACGACGATGCCGATCGCGGGGTCGCTTTCGAGCGCCTGGCGCACGGCCTCGATATCCCCGAACGGCACCTTGACCCGGTTCTCGACCAGCTTGAACTGCGACTGGTAGAGCGTCGAATCCGTGATCGAGAGCACGCCCTTTGTCTTGCCGTGGAACGAGTTCGCGGCGTGCAGGATCTTCGACTTGGCCGGACCCTGCGCCTGCTCGGCGACCTTCAGCGCAGCCTCCATCGCCTCCGAGCCGGTCGAGCCGAGAAAGACCATGTCGAGATCGCCGGGCGAGATCGCGGCGAGATTGGCGGCGAGCGCCGAGGCGTATTGCGACATGAACGCCATGCAGATCTCATGGCGGTTCTCGTCCTGGAACTTTTTCCGGGCCGCGACGATGCGCGGGTGGTTGTGACCGAACGCGACCGAGCAGAACCCCCCGAAGAAATCGAGGATCTTGCGGCCGTCCCTGGTGATGTAGTGCATGCCCTGCGCGCGATCGACGAGGATCTTGTCGAAGCCGAGCAGTTTCAGGAAATGCACCTGGCCGGGATTGATGTGGCTGGTGAACAGCTCTTTCACCGTCTGCACGTCGAGGTTCTTGGCATCCTCGACGCTGTAGAGCTTCGGCCGGGCCGGCGCGGTCATCGCGGCGTCCTCAGTCTTGTAAGCGGGCATGCTCATGCGGCGACACTCCTCGGGGCTTCGTTGGAGGGCGCTTTCGCCCGGCGGTATTCGGTATAGGCGGCGAGCAGCATGTCCTCGTCGCGATGCAGCGGCTTCCAGCCGAGTTCGCGCTTGGCCTTGCTGGTGTCGAGAATGCAGATCTCGTCGGCGATCATGTATTGCTCGGGGTCCATGATCGGCATGTTGACCGCATCGAGCGCGTTCAGCGTCAGCTTCACCAGCGAGGCCGGCGTCGGCAGCAGGATCGACTTCGAGCCGGCATGGGCGATCAGGTCGCCGAGCAGCTTCCTGACCGGCGGCGGGTCATCCGAGCCGAGATTATAGGCCGAATTCGGGAAACCCGCCTTCCAGGCCGCGACGCAGGCGCTGGCGCAGTCGAACACCGAGATGAACTGGTAGGGGTTCTTGCCCGACCCGATCATCGGCACCGGCAGGTTCATGTCGATCAGCTTGAACAGCTTGACCAGGATGCCCAGGCGCCCCGGCCCGATGATCAGGCGCGGCCGGAAGATCGGAATCTGGAAGCCCTTGTCGCGATAGGTCTGGGCCAGCGTCTCGGTGGCGAGCTTGCTCTCGCCATATTCGCCGAGCGGCCGGGCCGGGTGGTCCTCGTCCTGCGGGACGGTGACCGAATGGCCGTAGATCATGTCCGTGGTGAAGTGGACGAGCTTGTTGGCGCCCGCCTTCTCCATCCAGCTCAGGATGTTCTGCGTGCCGTGATAGTTCACCGGCCAGAAGAAATCATGCCGCTCGGCCCGCGTCACGATCGGCGACAACATCTTGGCCGAGAGGTTGTAGACGAGATCGTCCTTGTCGAGCGGGATGCCGGCGACGCTGGCCGCATCTGTCACGTCGATCTTGTGGAACGGCACCTTGGCGTAATGGGCATGGCCGCTCTTGACGATGTCGGCGACCAGCACCTCCTCGCCCATAGCCGAAAGATCAGCCGCCAAATGCGAGCCGACGAAGCCGTCGCCGCCGATGATGATGTGTTTCACGAGCGGTCTCTCCGGCTCAGCGGGGCAGGGCTTGATGGGGCAAACGCGGCCGCTGGTCGCGCGCCGGCACGGGAATGGGAACGAGCTCCGGCTTGGGCTCGAGCAGCGCGCCGAGACGCAGGAACAGACGAACGAGCAGATCCATGATGTCCCTCAGCTTTGTGCGATGAAGATGGTGCCGAGTACGATGAAGCCGATGCCCGCGATCCGGGCCGTACTCATGTCCTCGTTGAAGACGAAATAGGCGTAGGCCGCGACTACGACATAGGCGAGGCTCAGGAAGGGGTAGGCGTAGGAGATCTGAACCTTCGAGAGCACGATCAGATGCGAGGCCATGCTGATCACGAAGGTGCACAGGCCCGCGAAGACGAACGGGTTGAAGACAACCTTGAAAACCGTCGAGATCAGCCCGTCGCCGGCGACGTCGAGCGCACCCACGCCGGTCATGCCGCGCTTCAGCATCAGCTGCGCCGCGGCATTGGTCAGCACCGTGAACAGGATCAGGGGAATATAGGCATTCATCGGCGCTTGAGCTTTTCCGCAAATCTTCGACAGACGTGTCGCAGGCCTTTGGATGACACCGAAAATACTTCAAATGCGTTGCGCCGTGGGTCTTACCTCGGCGTAACGTTAAGACGATCCTGACGGGATCGCAGAAACCGCAGGGCAATCGGAAGATCTGTGAAACCCGCTGCGCGAGCCCGGTCCTGACCTGGCGACTTGGTCCGCCCTTTGCACGGGGCTTGCTGAGCGGATCGACGCCCAGCGAGGAGACCACATCATGAAGCGCGAAGAGCTCACCGAGAAGATCCTCGACATCAAGCGCGAGAAGGGCTGGAGCTGGAAGCACATCACCGACGAGATCGGTGGCATGTCCGAGGTGCTGATCGTCGGCGCCCTGCTCGGCCAGATGAAGCTGGTCAAGCCACTGGCAGAAAAGGCACAGGCGCTGTTCGGGCTGACCGAGAACGAGAAGCGCATGCTCAACGAGGTGCCCTATCGCGGCACCGGCACGCCGATGCCGCCGACCGACCCGCTGATCTACCGCTTCTACGAGATGGTGATGGTCAACGGACCCGCCTGGAAGGCGCTGATCGAGGAGGAGTTCGGCGACGGCATCATGTCGGCGATCGACTTCAACATCGAGTTCGAGCGCGAGCCGAACCCGAAGGGCGATCGCGTCAAGATCGGCATGTCCGGCAAGTTCCTGCCCTACAAATACTATGGCAACGAACAGGGTATTCCCGATTACGGCTTCAAGGAGGTCTGAGGCACGTCCTCAGACGCCCTTCGCCAGCTCCTCCTCCTTCGCCAGCGTCCTCTGCAAGGCGGGGCGCGTCAGCATGCGCTCCATATAGGCCTCGAACACCGGTCGGCGCGGCAGCACCTTGATCAGGTTCATGCCGTAGTGGATGGCGGTGCCGATCTGCGTGTCGGCCGCCGTGAAGCGCTCGCCGGCGGCATGGCCGCGCGCCAGCCGCTTCTCCAGATGCGCGACCGCATCGTCGAGCGAGCCGAAGGAGACACTGCTCGGCTTGTAGGACAGACCGAGCGCCTTGGTCGCGATGACGGGATCGAGTACGGCGTCGGCATAGACCAGCGCGGTCAGATAGGCCGCCCGGTCCGGCGAACCGATGGCCGGCGCCAGCCCGGCACGCGGGAAGGCGTCGCCGAGATAAAGCGAGATCGCGGCCCGCTCCGTGACGATGACGCCGTCATGGACGATGGCCGGCACCTTCTTGTGCGGCTGGATCGCGCGATAGGATTCGGGCGCCCCATCCTCCTGACGGATATCGACCAGCTGCATGTCATAGGGTTCGCCGAGTTCCTCGAGCAGCCACAGCATGCTGAAGGACCGTGACTGCGGAGCGTGGTAGAAGGTCAGCATGATATCCTCCATCGCCGGGCCGGACGCGCCCCACCAGACAATCTGGACCGCGCTGCCTGTCGAAACGTGTCAGGTGCCGCAGGGTTTCCGCCATGCCGTTGCCAAATCGCGTCGCGCCTGACGGCCGCCTCTTCGCCGATCCGGCACGCGGCCTGCTCTTCGGCAATCGCGGCGGGCGCTTCCATGACCCAGAGAGCAGCGAGGTGCCGCGGCGGACTTATGTGAGCCGGCAATGGATCTGCTGTGTGCTCGCCTTCAAGGGCAGGCAGAGGCAGGTCTGGGGCCGCGGCTACACCGAACTGTTCTTCTGCGACGAGGTCACGGCGCTGGCCGCCGGCCACCGCCCCTGCATGGAATGCCGGCGCAGCGACGCGCTGGCCTATCGCGCCGCGATGATGCGCGGGGTCGGATTGGCCGCCACGCCCTCCTTCCCGGAAATCGACCGCCGCCTCGATGCCGAGCGGCGCGACGGACGCACAGCGCGGTTCCACCTCCTGCCCGTGACGGATCTTCCCGATGGCAGCATGATCCTGCGCGAGGATGGTCCGGGCTTCCTCGCGCTCAAGGGCGGACAGGCGCTGCTCTGGTCGCCGGCAGGTTATGTCGCGCGCGCGGAGCGTCCCCTCGGCATGGCAAGGGTGCTGACGCCGCCCGCGACGCTGGCGGCTCTCGCCTGCGGCTACCGCCCGCTCTGGCACCCCAGCGCCTGACAAGCACCGACGCATGCTGCGCTGATCCGGTCAGGAACCTTTCCGGCCGGCGCCGCGTTGCCACGGCACTCTTTGTCACATGCCGAAAAATGGGGTGCACCAATGCGTTCGATTGCTCTCTGGCTTCTGGGCGTTCCGATCCCGATCATCATTCTGCTTTGGTTCTTCATGCGCTGAGCCTTCCCTTTCTCAGCATCGTCGACATGGCCGGGCTCGTCCCGGCCATGTTCGTTTTGGCGCACTGCGCTGCCGACACGGACTGACAGCAAGGGCGGTCAAGAACCTGCCAACGCACGACAGCGCATCGCAGGATTGCGCCAGCCTGCCATCGCAACGTCACCGGAACTGCCCTATATGCCGCCCATGTCTCAGACCACGACCCCTCAGACCGCGACCTCGCCGATCATTTCGGTGTCCGGCCTCACCAAGACCTACGCCTCGGGCTTCCAGGCACTGAAGTCGGTCGATCTCGACATCCGCAAGGGGGAGATCTTCGCGCTGCTCGGCCCAAACGGCGCCGGCAAGACCACGCTGATCAGCATCATCTGCGGGCTGGTCAATCCGACGACCGGCACGGTGCGGGCCGACGGCCACGACATCGTCACCGATTACCGCGCCGCCCGCGCCGCGATCGGGCTGGTGCCGCAGGAACTCACCACCGACGCCTTCGAGACGGTGCGGGCCACCGTCGGCTTCAGCCGCGGCCTCTTCGGCAAGCGCAAGGACCCAGCACTGGTCGAGCAGGTGCTCAAGGACCTCTCGCTCTGGGACAAGCGCGACAGCCAGATCCGCACGCTCTCGGGCGGCATGAAACGCCGCGTCATGATCGCCAAGGCGCTGGCACATGAGCCGCGCATCCTCTTCTTGGACGAGCCGACCGCCGGCGTCGATGTCGAGCTGCGGCAGGACATGTGGCAGATGGTGCGCCGCCTGCGCGACAACGGCGTCACCATCATCCTGACCACGCATTACATCGAGGAGGCCGAGGAGATGGCCGACCGGGTCGGCGTGATCAGCAAGGGCGAGATCATCCTGGTCGAGGACAAGGTCGAGCTGATGCGCAAGCTCGGCCGCAAGCAGCTCACGCTGAGCCTGCAGGCGCCCCTGGCAGAGCTTCCTCCCGCCCTCTCGACCTTCGATCTGGCACTGGCAACCGGTGGCGAGGAACTCGTCTACACCTACGACACCAAGGCTGAGCGCACCGGCATCACCACCTTGCTTCAGGCCCTCAGCGAGGCCGGCATCCGCTTCAGCGACCTGCGCACGAGCCAGAGTTCGCTCGAGGACATCTTCGTCAGCCTGGTGAGGGATCGCTCATGAAAACGCTCGATACGAGCCCGCCCGGCATCAACTGGCCGGCGATCGCGGCGATCTACCGCTTCGAGATGGCCCGCACACTGCGCACGCCGTTGCAGAGCGTGGTCTCGCCGGTGCTTTCGACCTCGCTTTATTTCGTCGTCTTCGGCGCGGCCATCGGCTCGCGCATGCAGGCGATCGACGATGTTCAGTACGGCGCCTTCATCGTGCCGGGCCTGATCATGCTGACGCTGCTGACCCAGAGCATCGCCAACGCCTCCTTCGCGATCTATTTCCCGAAGTTCACCGGCACGATCTACGAACTGCTGTCCGCTCCCGTTGCCTGGTGGGAGGTGGTGATCGGCTATGTCGGCGCCGCCGCTACGAAATCGATCGTGCTCGGCCTGATCATCCTCCTGACGGCGACCTTCTTCGTGCCGCTGCGGATCGCGCATCCCGGCTTCATGCTGATGTTCCTGGTGCTGACGGCCATCACCTTCAGCCTGTTCGGCTTCATCATCGGCATCTGGGCCGACGGCTTCGAGAAGCTGCAGGTCATCCCGCTGCTGGTGGTGACGCCGCTCGCCTTCCTCGGCGGCTCGTTCTACTCGATCGAGATGTTGCCGCCGCTCTGGCGCACCGTCGCGTTGTTCAACCCGGTCGTCTACCTGATCAGCGGCTTCCGCTGGAGCTTCTTCGGCAAGGCCGATGTCGGCGTCGCCGTCAGCCTCGGCATGACGCTGGTCTTCCTCGCCGGCTGCATCGCCGCCGTCGCCTGGATCTTCCGGACCGGCTACAGACTCAAGAACTGAGGCTCTAGGCCGCCTTCATATCGGCGAAAAAGGTCCCCACTGCGGCGCGCAGCACCTGAGCCTCGCGCGCCAGGTTCTCGGCGGTCGACAGGGCCTGGTTCGCCGACTGCATCGCCGCCCGCGATGTCGAGGTCACATCCTCCATCTGCTGCGCGACGCTGGCTGTGCCGAAGGCGGTCGACTGGGCGCCGCTGGCGATCTCGGAGGTCGCCACCATCTGCTGGGCGGTCGCGCCTGCGATGGCGACCGTGTGCTGGGCGACGTTGCCCATGACGCTGGCGATCGTCTCGATCGCCACCACGGCCGCTTGCGTCTCGCTCTCGAAGGCGGCGATCCGCTCCGCGATCTCGTCGGTCGCCTGGGCTGTCCGGCTCGCCAGCAGCTTGACCTCGCTAGCGACCACGGCGAAGCCGCGCCCGGCCTCGCCCGCACGCGCGGCCTCGATCGTCGCATTGAGCGCGAGCAGGTTGGTCTGCGCCGCGATGTCGCGGATGAGGCCGACGACCTTGGCAATTCGGCTCGCTGCTTCCGAGAGATTGGCGACGTTGCCGCTGGCTCGAATCGCATCGCTTGCAGCGGTCCTGACGACGCTGTCGGTCTCCCCGATTCGTTCCGCGATGTCAGCGATCGATTCAGACAGCTCCTCCGAGGCGGCGGCAATGGCGCGGACATTGTCGGAGGCGTCGAGAGCCGCTCCGCGCGCCTCGCTCGCCTGGGACGTCGCGGTCGTCGCGACCCCGCTCAGGCTGCGCGCCGTCTGCTCCATCTCGCTTGCGCTGGCGCGAACCGTTTGGAGGACGGAATCGATCCTGTCGTTGAAATCGGCGATCAACCGCTCTCGCCTGGCCTGGCGTTGCGCCCGGGCCGACTCGGCTGCGCCTTTGTCGGCTTCGAGTGCCTCGCGCGCCCGCGCATTGTCCCGGAAGACCTCCACCGACCGCGCCATGTCGCCGATTTCGTCGGAACGCGTAGCAGCGGCGATCATGTCCACGGCTTCGCCCTGCGCAAGGCGGCGCATGGTGTTCGAGAGCTGGCGCAGCGGCTTCAGCACGCGTCGATGCACGATCAGGAGCGTGATCGCGAGGCCGATGGTCATCGTGGCGAGGCCGCCGACGAGCTGCTGGCGAGCGCTGTCCTGCTGGAGCTTGTCCAGGCGACCGTCGATGACGTGACTGCCCACGTCGTTGCTCGCGGCGATCTGTTTCAGCGATTCACCGAGAGCCCGGCGGTTGTTGCGATTCGTCTCGTTGTTGCCCTGCTCGGCAGCGGCTTGCGGCCCGACTTCGCGCGCCAGGCGCACGGTTTCCCGGCGGAAGCGAATGAAGTCCTCGACCTGTTCCGCCATCGCCGTGAAGGCCGCAGTCTCATCGGCAGGGACCAGCGGCCGCCAGATTTCGAGGATTTCGCGCACATCCGCCAGGTCGTCCATCAGTCTCCTGGCGAACCCCTCCGTCTCGGCGGGGTCGCGGCTCATATAGATGCCGCGCGCCTCCATCACCACCGCGTTGACGGTGCCATTCAGCCGCTCCGCCATCAGGACGCGCCGTGAGGCCGACTGCATCTCGTCGGTCATCGCCGCGTAGCGGCCGAGCGTTTCGACGCCGATGAGAATCGTGAAGACCGCAGCGAGCGCCAGGAACGCCACGCTGGCAAAGATCTGGCTGGAAATCCTGCGCAGGGCGGCCATCGCTGGAAGCTGTCTTTCGCTCGTAAGGCCGGCGCGCAAGGCAACCTGCAAGCGGCAAGATGAACGAGAATGATTAATCCGCCGTAATTGCCGGGCATTCCGGCAGGCTGATTGACTTCGCCGGCCTCATCCTGTTCTCACAACCGCCATGACCTCCCACACCGACATGACCGACAGCCAGACCCTCGACGCGTCCGCGGCGACCGCCGCCCCGCATGCGCGCCGCCGCACCTTCGCGATCATCTCGCATCCCGACGCCGGCAAGACCACGCTGACCGAGAAGCTGCTGTATTTCGGCGGCGCGATTCAGCTCGCCGGCGAAGTGCGCGCCAAGGCCGGCCGCCGCCAGACCTCGTCCGACTGGATGAAGATCGAGCGCCAGCGCGGCATCTCGGTCGTCACCTCCGTGATGACCTTCGAATATGGCGGCCACGTCTTCAACCTGTTGGACACGCCGGGCCACGAGGATTTCTCCGAGGACACCTACCGCACCCTGACGGCGGTCGATTCGGCCGTGATGGTGATCGACGCGGCCAAAGGCATCGAGGCGCGCACCAAGAAGCTCTTCGAGGTCTGCCGGCTCAGAGACATCCCGATCGTCACCTTCATCAACAAGGTCGACCGCGAGACCCGCGACCTGTTCGACCTGATCAACGAGATCGAAACGACGCTGGCGCTCGACGTTGCGCCGATGACCTGGCCGGTCGGGCGCGGGCGCGAATTCGTCGGCACCTATGATCTCAAGGCCAACACCTTCCGCCGCAACCAGAAGGGCGACGAGAGCGCGCAGGATCTCGCCGTCTCCGGCCCCGACGACAAGCTCTTCGACGAACTTCTCCCCCATGGCGCGGCCGAGACCTGGCGCGAGGAGGTCTTCCTCGCCGCCGAGGGGCTGAAGCCCTTCGACCTGCAATCCTTCCGCGAGGGTCATCTGACGCCGCTCTATTTCGGCGCGGCTTTGCGCGACTACGGCGTGCGCGACCTGATCGATGCGCTGGGCGCCCTCGCGCCCAGTCCGCGCGCCCAGACCGCCGACAAGCGCACGATCGAGGCCGGCGAGCCGAAGATGACCGGCTTCGTCTTCAAGATCCAGGCAAACATGGACCCCAACCACCGCGACCGCATCGCCTTCATGCGCGTCTGCTCGGGCAAGCTTTCGCGCGGCATGAAGGCCAAGCTGGTGCGCACCGGCAAGCCGATGCCGCTGAACGCGCCGCAGTTCTTCTTCGCCCGCGACCGCTCGATCGCCGAGGAAGCCTTTGCCGGCGACATCGTCGGCCTGCCCAACCACGGCACGCTTCGCATCGGCGATACGCTGACAGAGGGCGAGGACGTAGTCTTCAAGGGCGTGCCGAGCTTCGCGCCGGAAATCCTGCGCCGCGTCAAATTGAAGGACGCGATGAAGGCCAAGAAACTGCGCGAGGCGCTGCAGCAGATGGCCGAGGAAGGCGTCGTCCAGATCTTCCTGCCCCATGACGGCGCGCCCGCCATCGTCGGCGTCGTCGGCGCACTGCAGCTCGACGTGCTCAAGGAGCGCATGGACGTCGAATATTCGCTCCCCGTCGATTTCGAGCCCTGCCAGTTCTCGATCGCGCGCTGGGTCTCGAGCGACGACAAGCTCGCCTTGCAGAAATTCGTCGGGCTCAAACCCTCATCGATGGCCGACGACCTCGACGGCGACCCGGTCTTCATGGCCTCCAGCCAGTTTACGCTAAAATACGACGCCGAGCGCGCACCGGAGGTCACCTTCTCCGACATCAAGGACTACCAGAAGGTCGCCAAGGCCTGAGCGGGGCGATTCGACTGTGACGTGAATGGCACAGGTCGGCCCCGGCTCCGTCACGTTTGATCTCGATCAAATCAGTGCGGACGCGATTGCGGCTGTTGAGGACATGAGCTGCGGGCGCGCCCTCGCGCATCGCGCTCTCGATCCTTGGGGGCTCCGCCATGTCACGCACCATCCGTCTTTCCGTCTGCGCCGCGCTGCTTGCCGGCACGGCCCTGACGCCAGCACAGGCCGCCGACCTGCCGTCTGCCAAGACGGCGCCGCTTGCGCCGATCATGACCCAGTGGAGCCCGTGGATGATCCGCGGCCGCGCCCTCTTCGTCATCCCGCAGGAGAGCGCCAAGCTCAAGCTCGGCGGCGCGCCGATCGTCGGCGGCGACGTGAACATTTCGAACTCCGTCGTCCCCGAACTCGACATCAGCTACTTCTTCACCCAGAACATTGCCGTCGAGCTCGTCCTCGGCGTGACCCCGCATAATGTGAAGGGCGCCGGCACGCTCGCAGGCGCCCGCATCGGTTCTGCCTGGCTGCTGCCGCCGACCCTGATGCTGCAGTACCACTTCACCGGTCTCGGCGCCTTCAAGCCTTATGTCGGCGCCGGCGTGAACTACACCGTCTTCTTCAACGAGAAGGCCAAGGGCGGCTTCACCAGCTTCGACCTGAAGGACAGCTTCGGCCTCGCCTTGCAGGTCGGCGTCGATTACATGATCGACAAGCACTGGGGTATCAACTTCGACGTGAAGAAGATCTTCCTCGAACCCAAGGTCAAGGTGAACAACGGCCTCATCTCAGGTAAGGTCAAGATCGACCCCTGGTTGATCGGCACGGGCATCACCTATCGCTTCTGAGGCCATTTTCAACGTCATTCCGGGCATCGCGAAGAGATGAGCCCGGAATGACGATGCGGCTCCAGGCCGCCTCCTCTCAAATTTCCGCGAAGCCGAGCGGAATCGCGGTGGTGGACTTCAATTCCTCCATCGCAAACATCGAGGTCACGTCGTTGAGATCGATCCGCGAGATCAGCTTCTTGTAGAGCGCGTCATAGGCCGCGATGTCCGACACGCAGGCCTTGAGCAGATAGTCGATCTCGCCGCTCATCCGGTAGAAATCGACGATCTCCGGCAAATCATGCACGGCGGCGTGGAAGCGCTCGAGCCACTCCATCGAGTGGCGCGCCGTCTTGACCGCGATGAACACGGTGACGCCGGCCTGGAGCTTGGCCCGGTCGAGCAGGGCGACGCGCTTGCGGATATAACCCGCCGCTTCGAGCTTCTGCACCCGCCGCCAGCACGGCGTCGCCGACAGCCCGACCGTCTCTGCCAGCTCCGCCAGCGGCAGGCTCGCATCCTCCTGCAGCCGGGCGAGGATACGCAGATCGAAGGCGTCGAGCTTGGCCATGACGCCTCCCACGATTCGAAAACAATCACGCGCACGACAACGCAAGCGCGCGATAATTTTCTAACTTTCTCGACGAACTTGGCAACAGATTTCGCGTCACGCCGGTTCCGCCGCGAGATCGCAAACCGCTTTCGCCGTCATCCTGTACCATTGGTTCTGTCGAATGATCGGGACGGGGAATGGCATGCAGGGGTATTTGAACGAGGAGCGGCGCGGCGCCGTCCTGCGCAGCCTGCGGACGCATGAGGGCACGCTCTCGCGCGATTATCTCGCCGCCGCCCGCAGCGTCCTGCGCGAACTCGTCGCGATGCCCGATCTCGTCCAGCGCCTGCCGCTGGAGCGCAAGCCCGGCGCCTACACCCGCAACCTTCTCGCCGGCAACGACGCCGTGAGCGTCTGGGCGATCGTCTGGGCGGAAGGCGCGACCACCTGCATCCACGACCATCACTGCTCCTGCTGTTTCGGCATGGTCACCGGCGCGATCACTGAGACCTGGTATCGCGCCATCGACGCGACCCGCGCCGTTCCGACCGAGGAGCAGGAGCGCCAGGCCGGCTACGTCGCCTGCATGCTGCCCTCGGGCCCCAACATCCACCGCATGCGCAATCTCGGCACCGGCGACGCCATCTCGATCCACATCTACGGCTTCGACCATGAGGCCCACGCCTCCTCGATCGAGACGCAATACACCGCCGTCGGCGGCTGAAACGGCCCAAAGACCGGGGACAGGCGTCAGCGCTTATCCCCGCATCTCCGCCCGCCGCGATGATGGCCTCCTTTTCAGGAGGAGCCATCCATGTCGATGCGCGGAACCGGGGCGCCGGCAGCGCCCGTCACGTCACCAAGCCCACTCGCCGTAACCGAAGCGCGCCTCAAGCGACTGGTGCCGTCCGGCAAGCCCGCGATCATGGCGCCGATCGAGGAGAGCTTCGATCGGCTTGCTCCGCGCTACGACATCACCACGCGCCTGCGCCTCTGCCATTTCCTCGCCCAGGCGGCGCATGAGAGCGACGGCTTCCGCACGCTCACGGAATATGGCGGCCCGACCTATTTCAAGCGCTATGACAGCCGCCGCGATCTCGGCAATACCACACCGGGCGATGGCGCCCGCTATCATGGCCGCGGCATCTTCCAGCTGACGGGCCGCTTCAACTACCGTCGCTTCGGCGCGCTGATCGGCGTCGATCTCGAAGCCGACCCCGATCGCGCGATGGAACCGGCGATCTCGCTGGCGATCGCCTTCGCCTATTGGCGCGAGCGCGAGATCAACGCAGCCGCCGATGCCGACGACGTCGCGCGGGTGACGAAGCTGATCAATGGCGGCCGCACCGGGCTGGCCGACCGCACACGGCTGCTGGCGGCGGCGAAGGGGATTTGGGTTTGACCTAGGGCCGTCATTCTCGGGCGGAGCGAAGCGCAGACCCGAGAATCTCAAGACCAGCTAGCTGGTTTCCGAGATGCTCGGGTCAAGCCCGAGCATGACGTTCCTGATGCCCTATGCATGCCCCGCCTTCAGCGCCTGGTCGAGATCGGCATAAAGGTCCCCGATATCCTCGATGCCGGTGGAGAGCCGCAGCAGATCCGGCGGACAGGGCGAGCCGGCGCCCTCGATCGAGGCCCGATGCTCGATCAGGCTCTCGACGCCGCCCAGCGAGGTCGCGCGCTTGTAGAGTTCGACATGGGCTGCCGCCTTCACCGCCGCCGCCTCGCCGCCGACGACCTGCACCGACAGCATGAAGCCGAAACCGCCTTCCATCTGGCGCGCCGCGATGTCGTGGCCGGGATGCTGCGGCAGGCCGGGATAGAGCACACGGGCCACCAGCGGATGGGCCGAGAGGCGCTGCGCCAGCGTCATCGCCGAGGCGCTCTGGCGCTCCTGCCGGACATGGAGCGTGCGCATGCCGCGCATCAGCAGATAGGCCTCGAACGGCCCGAGAATCCCGCCCTGCCCCTTGCGCACGGTCTTGATGCGGTTCCAGAACTCGTCGTCCTCGCGGGCGCAAAGCGCACCGGCGACCACGTCGGAATGGCCGTTCAGCACCTTGGTCGCGGCATGCATGACGATGTCGGCGCCGAGCAGCAGCGGGCGCGTATGCACCGGCGAGGCGCAGGTCGAATCGACCGCGAGCTTCGCGCCGGCCTTGTGGGCGATCTCGGCGGCGCCGGCGATGTCGGTGATCGTCCAGAGCGGGTTTGAGGGCGTCTCGGCCCAGACCAGCTTGGTCTGGCCGGGCTTCATCGCGGCAGCTAGCGCAGTCAGATCGTCGGTCTCGACGAAGTCGATCACCAGACCCCAGCGCGTTGCTTCGGTGAGAAGCCAGGAGCGCAGGGCCCAGTACATCACTTTGGAGGCGACGACATGGTCGCCCGGCGACAGCGCCTGGAAGACGGCGGTCGCCGCCGCCATCCCTGAGCCGAACAGCAGCGCGCCGGCCTTGGCCTGCTCCAGCATGGCGAGCACGCTCTCGGCCTCGCGCGTCGTCTCGTTGTCGGGCCGGCCATAGATGAAGCCGCCGGAATAGCCATTGTCCTCGTCGCGGATATAGGTTGTCGAGATATGGATCGGCGGCACGACGCCCTTGGTCGTCGGATCGATCTTGCCCATCGCCTGAGCGGCGAGGCTGCGCGGGCTCCAATTCTTGCTGCTCATGATCTCTCCAAATTGTCCTTGCCGGGTACGGCCATACCTCCTGCACGAGCGACCCTGCGCACTCTAGCGAAGGGCAGCGATTTTAATTGGCGTTTTTCACCGGAAGGCGACTATTTTCGCCACGGAGAAAATTAACGTGACGAAAATCGCCACCCTCGACCGTTTCGATCATGCGCTGCTGGCGGAAGTCCAGCGCGACAACCAGACTCCCGCGCGCATCCTGGCGGAGCGAGTCGGGTTGTCGCAAAGCGCGGTGCTGCGCCGCCTGCGCCGGTTGCGCGCCGAGAAGATCATCACCGCCGATGTCTCGATCGTGAACCCGGCGGTGCTCGGCGTACCCGTCACGATCCATGTGCTTGTTTCGCTCGTGCGGGGATCGCAGCTCGCCGACGAATTCGCGCGCAAGCTCGGAGGGCGGGCCGAGATCCGGCAGGCGTCCTATGTCACCGGAGGCGCCGATTTCGTCCTCCAACTTCAGGTCGAGAGCATGGAAGCCTATGCGGCCTTCGCCCGCGAGATCTTTCACGACGACCCGAACGTTTCGTCCTTCTACACCTATGTCGCCATGCGCGAGGTGGTCGGGCCAAGGCAGAATGGCCGGGTGCGCGCCACCGCGGTGGTCCGCCCTGGACGGCGCAACTGAGCCGCGTGCCCAAGGCCGGCGTACTCAAGTCGTCCCCCGATCTCGGGAAAAGTTCCATGTCCGAAAGGCCTCTCGTCCGGAGCCCCGCAACGCAGGCACCACCTGCCAGTCTTGCCGGCCAATCGCACCGGCATCATCTTCAGAACATGAACACACTCCCGAAACAGCCGTCCGAACGCCGCTCTTCGCTCTGGGTGGCGCTGACAATTGCAATTCTACCCGTCGTCGCGGCATCGCTACTGGGCAGCGCGGCCACGGTCCCGCAGATCCCCGGCTGGTATGCGAGCCTCGCCAAACCGCCTTTCAATCCGCCGAACTGGATTTTCGCGCCGGTCTGGACGACGCTTTTCGCAATGATGGCCTATGCCGTCTTTCGCATCCTGCGCCAGCCGCTGGAGAAGCGTGGCGCGCTCGTCGCCTATCACGTCCAGCTCGCGCTCAACCTGCTCTGGTCCTGCGTCTTCTTCGGGCTGAACAACCCGCTCGGCGGCATCCTCGTCATCCTGCCGCTGCTGGCGATGATTCTCGCCACGATCGCGGCCTTCGGCCGGATCGATCGAATTTCAGCCTGGCTACTCTGGCCGTATCTCGCCTGGGTCTCGTTCGCGACCCTGCTCAACGCCTCGATCTGGTGGCTGAACCGCTGACACCGGCCACCTGGGCTCAGCCGATCGAGCGCTCAATCACCTTCATCACCGTTTCCCTGAGATCGGCGATGGTGAAGGGCTTGGTCATCACCTCAGAGACGATCGCTTCGAGGCTGCGGGCGCGCTCGCGCTGCTCGGCATAACCCGTCATCAGCATGATCGTCAGGTCGGGAAAGGTCTGCTTGGCGGCCAGCGCCAGCGCGATCCCGTCCATCAGCGGCATGCGAATATCGGTCAGCAGCAGGTCGAAGCGGCCGTCCTCGGCGATCAGCATGTCGAGCGCCTCGGCCCCATCGGCGGCCGTCAGGCAGCTATGCCCGTCCAGCGCCAGCCCGCGCGCCACCAGCGTCCGCAGGGGTTCCTCGTCATCGACGACCAGAATGCGCGACATCGGCTCAGATCCCGGGCAGGCCAGCCTGGTCGGCCGTCTCGATGACGCCGACGAAGGGCAGTTGCCGGTAGGCATGCGCAACGTCCATGCCGTAGCCGACAACGAAATAATCCGGACATTCGAAGCCGACATAGTCCGGCGTCAGGTTCACCGCCCGCTTGCCCGGCTTCTCGAGCAGCACGACCGTGGAGACCTTGGAGGCTCCGCGCGCCGCCAGCAGATCCTTGGCGAAGGTCAGGGTGCGGCCCGATTCGAGGATGTCGTCGACGAGCAGGACCTCGCGTCCGCGCACATCGCTCTGCACGTCCCTCAGGATTTCGACCTGGCCGGACGACACGGTCGCGGCGCGATAGCTCGACAGATGCACGAATTCGACCTGCGGCGTCATGCCGACCCGGTGCATGGCGCGGATCAAATCGGCGACGAACATGAAGCTGCCCTTGAGCACGGCGACCACGAGCAGATCCGCAGGCGCGGTCTCCGCGATGGCCTGCGCCATCTCGGCGTTGCGGCGCGCGATCGCGTCCTCGTCGTAAAGCACCCTGATGCGCCGTGGCTCCGGCATGGTCTCGTCGTCCTTTCGCGGCACGCCGCCGCCCGGCTTGCGAGAGCCAGCGGGCATGGCGCGGTTCATCGGCGGGTTCGCCCTGTCAGCAGATTTAGAGCGCCTGACGGGAACTGGATAGGCCCGCATACGGAAAGCGGCTTCTGCGACGTCAGGCGCAATGCGTCAATGCGTGCTGGCGGCGCTGACCGGCACTGAGGCGGCAAAGCGCACCAGCACGGTCTGGCCGGTCGCAGGCGGCGCCGCGAGCCTCGCGCGGAAGCGCATCAGCTCGGATGGCTCCAGTTCAGCGCGCGGTGGATCGGTCTTCCAGGTGTAGAGCGTTTGTCCCGCAGCATCCTTCACTGCGACCTCGATCGGCGGCACCGTCGTATTGCCCCGGGCGATGTTGGTCACGTCACCCTCGACCACGAGAAAGCGACCGGCGCCGTCCTCGATCAGGCCGCTCTCGATCGAGCTCAACTTCAGGCCGCGGACATTGACCGGCAACCCCAGCGTCTCGAAGACAGCGGCGAGTTGCGGCGCGCTGCGCACGGCGCGGTCGCGCTGCCAGACCAGAAGTCCGAGCAGGGCGAACCCGGCGAGCGCCAGCATGGCGGGAACGGTAGCGCTGCCGAGCAAGGCCTTGCCGCCCTTCGAAAAGGCTTTGCGGCCGGTCCGGCGCTTGCGCGGCGGTGGCGCCTGATTGATCTCGGTGTCGTCGCCCTGCTCGGCCGCAAGGGCCGAGACCTGCGCCTCGATCGCCGCGGCCTGCGCCAGCTCCTCGTTCAGCAGCGCCTGCGTCTCTTCGGCGGTCGGAGCGTCCGGAAATTCCTCGGGCATGACATGCCACAGGGTCTGGCAGCTCGCGCAACGCACCTTGCGGCCGTCGGGACCGAGCTTGGCCACATCGAGTTCATATCGGCTGGCACAGGATGGGCAGACGATGAGCATGGCGGTCGCCGGAGGCTCCTTGGCGTGGCGGATCGGGACCCGCGGGAACGGGCGTCTTGGCGGGCGTCTTGGCTTGAGCCTTCCACCGAGCTGGCAGCCGGTTCAAGCCCCGGCGCCCACTGCCGCGGACACCTGCTTCATTGGCGGGGTTTATGGTTAACGCCGCGTGAAGAACTCTGCGCCATGCTCCGCTTCGCGGCGGCTTTCCGATCGGCCGCGCAAGCGGTGTAGGATCGGTAACGGAGATTCGCGGATGATCGGATTCGCGAGGCGCGTGCAGGGACATCGGGATTGGTTCGGTTCGAAAATGTCGGCCTGCGATATGGCATGGGCCCCGAGGTGCTGAAGGACATCAACTTCAGCATCGCGCCGCGCTCGTTCCAGTATCTCACCGGGCCGTCCGGCGCCGGCAAGACGACCCTGATGCGCCTGATCCTGATGGCGCTGAAGCCGACGCGCGGCCTCGTCAACCTGTTCGGGCAGGACGTCTCGCGGCTCGATGCCGCGACGCTGACGGCCTTTCGCCGCCGCATGGGCGTGGTCTTCCAGGATTTCCGCCTGCTCGATCACCTGACCGTCTACGAGAACGTCTCGCTGCCTCTGCGCGTGCTCGGCAAGGAGGAGACGAGCTACCGCGCTGAGGTCGTCGAGCTCCTGCGCTGGGTCGGCCTGGGCGAGCGCATGCATGCCGTACCGCCCGTGCTGTCGGGCGGCGAGAAGCAGCGCGCCGCGATCGCGCGTGCTCTGATCGGCCGGCCCGAACTGCTGCTCGCCGACGAGCCGACCGGCAATGTCGATCCAGGCCTCGGCAGACGCCTGCTGCGCCTGTTCATGGAGCTGCAGTCGCTCGGCACCGCCGTCATCATCGCGACCCATGATCTCGGCCTGATGGAGCTCTACGACGCGCCGCGCCTCGTCCTTGCCGACGGCCATCTCCATGTCGATTCCTGATTCCATGTCGACGTCAGAATCAGGCAGCCGCGAGTACGAGCCGCAGGAGCGGGCGCTGCCGAGCAATCTGCGGCGCGAGCAGCCGCTGGTCCCGGTCGATTCGGTCGCCGGCCGCGCGCTGATGGCGGTGATCGCGATCCTGACCTTTCTCGCCGCGCTCAGCGCCGGCGCCGCCGTGCTCGCCGCCCGCGCCTCCGAGCAGTGGCGCGGCGCGGTCGCCAACGAAATGACGATCCAGATCCGGCCCGATTCGCGCCGCGATATCGAGGCCGACATCGGCCGCGCCGTGGCGATGGCCCAGGCCACGCAAGGGATTGAATCCGTGCGCGCCGTGCCGAGGGCTGAATCGGACAAGCTCCTCGAACCCTGGCTCGGCACCGGGCTCGATCTGATCGAGCTGCCGGTGCCCCGGCTGATCGTGCTCAGGCTCAAATCCGGTTCCGGCCCAGATCTTGCTGCTTTGGGAGCGGCGTTGCGGCGCGAGGTTCCAACCGCCATCCTCGACGATCACCGCCTCTGGGTCCGCAGGCTCTCGACCATGGCGAGCACCATCATTCTCTCCGGCACGGCCATCGTGCTGCTGGTGCTGGCAGCGGCGGCGCTGGCAGTCGCCTTCGCCACGCGCGGCGCCATGGCCGGCAGCCGCGACAGCGTTGAGGTCCTACATCTCGTCGGCGCGGACGATGCCTTCATCGCGCGCGAATTCCAGAGCCGCTTCGTCAGGCTCGGCCTCAGGGGCGGGGCCATCGGCGGGCTTGCCGCGATCGTCGTCATCGCCGCGCTGGGCTTTCTCTCCTCGCGCTGGAGCGCGGCTCCGGAGGGCGAGCAGCTCCAGGCGATGTTCGGGGCTTTCGAGATCGGCTGGTCCGGCTATGTCGCGGTCGTTCTGGTGGCGATGGTGGTGGCGGCGATCTCGGGGCTCGTCTCGCGCTTCACCGTCCGGCACCATCTGCGGGTGCTGGCCTGGGGGGCGGCATGATGCCTCGGCACGGTCCGCAGCGGCTTAACCTTTGTGGCAGGGCAGCTCCGCGCCCTGCCGTCCTTATGCCAGATTGCCGCTCTAGGTTGCGGATGTCATGGCGATGATCGGAACGAGGCAGGAGCCACTGGCCTATGCCGCGCGCGGCAAGACGTCGGCGCCCGCCACCTCGGCGCCGGCCATACGCCCGCGCGTCTGGCGCGTCCTGCTCTGGACCGCACTGGTCCTGTGCTGCGCGATCATCGTCGTGCTCGGCCTCGGATATATCCGCTTCGGGTCCGGCATCGTCGGCCGCGAACCGGTCGCGGTACCCCGCACCGATGCCATCGTCGTGGTCACCGGCGGCTCGCAGCGCGTCGGCGACGCCATCGGCCTGCTCGGCGCCGATCGGGGTTCGCGCCTGCTGATATCGGGCGTCAACGAGAAGACCGGCCGCGAGGAGCTGGCCAAGCTCAACCCCTCGGCACGCGAGCTCCTCGCCTGCTGCGTCGATCTCGACTATCGCGCCCGCAACACCATCGGCAACGCCATCGAGGCGCGTCGCTGGCTGCGCCGGCATGGCTTCCGCTCGCTGCTGGTGGTGACCTCGAACTACCACATGCCACGTACCATCGCCGAGTTCGCCCACGCCATGCCCGGCATTCGTCTCGTGCCGCATCCGGTGGTGACCGACCAGATCGACACCGGCGGCTGGTGGAGCCGCTGGAGCACCATCAAGGTGCTGGTGCCTGAATACGGCAAATATCTCGCCGCCCGC
Organism: Hyphomicrobiales bacterium; assembly: GCA_900470775.1. GTDB lineage: Bacteria > Pseudomonadota > Alphaproteobacteria > Rhizobiales > Beijerinckiaceae > Allobosea. The sequence continues at coordinate 237,862 of UCBZ01000010.1, forward strand.
CTGCGCGGCATGGTCGAGAGCGACCCCGAAACCTCGCGGCTTTCGATCATCATCGGCGGCCGCAAGCCGATCTCGCAGAAGCCCGCCGAGCTCATGGGACCCGAGCAGGAAAGACGCAGCCAGTTGAAAAACGGCCGCCAGGACGGCTGACATCACGCTCGGCGCTTGACGGCAGCGGGGCGGCAAGGTCTTTGCGCGCCATGCTGATCCTGCGCTCGCTCGTCTTCAACGTCCTGTTCTATGTGAACCTGGCCCTCTGGCTGGTGTTTGCGGCGTTTCCCGCGCTGCTGCTGCCGCGCCGCGCTTTGCTCGCGGTCACGTTCGGCTGGGCCACGACCGCGCTCTGGCTGATGCGGATCGTCGCCGGGACGAAATACGAAATCAACGGGCGCGAGAACATTCCCCAGGGCGGCATCATCGTCGCTGCGAAGCACCAGTCCTTCTGGGAAACCTTCGTGCTGATGATGCTCTTCAAGGACCCGATCTTCATCCTGAAGCGCGAACTGACCTGGATCCCGTTCTTCGGCTGGTGCCTCTACAAGTTCAGGATGATCCCTGTCGATCGCGGCGGCAAGGCGCGCGCGCTCGCCCAGGTCACGCGCCGCGCCAAGATCGAGCTTCGCGACAACCACCGCCAGCTCCTGATCTTTCCGGAGGGCACGCGCCGGCCGGCCGGCGCGGAGCCCGCCTACAAGTTCGGCGTCGCCCATCTCTATGCCGAGCTGAACCTGCCCTGTGTGCCGATCGCGCTGAATTCCGGCCTCTATTGGCCGCGCCGCAAATTCCTGCGCCGGCCCGGCACGATCCGGCTCGAGATCCTGCCGCCAATCGCGCCCGGACTGAGCAAGGCCGTATTCCAGACCCTGCTGCAGGAGCGTATCGAGACCACCAGCGAGCGGCTGCTGATGCAGGGCCGCGCCGAACTGGCCCGGCTCGGGCTGGACCCGCTGGCCGACACTGCTGACACGCCACGGCAGCAGGCCTGATCCCCGTCGCTCACAGACCTTGACTTGAAGCGCGTTCGTTCTCATTTTGTTTTCAGAACAAAGGAGGAACGATATGGCTGCCCTCGCTTATCGCCACCACGACCTGCGCCGCACCGACGGGCGCCAGAACGATCTCTTCGCCCAGGCGCCGATCTCCCAGGGCCGTTTCGCGGAGGACCTTTTTGCCGAGCATGATGAAGCGCCGACGGCCCGCGAGATGCCGATGCGCAGCACGGCCGGCCTCGGCGAGCGCCGCTTCACCGCCTGGCGCGGCCGCTCCGGCCAGCGCTATGTCGCCTCGATCTTCGCGATCGGCGACGGGCACGCCCTCGGCTTCACCGATGCGGTCCTGTTGGCGGTCTCCGCCGACCGGCGCATCCTGGCGGCCCGCGACAGCGGCCCCTTCGGCATCGAGGCGGCGCTGACCCGCTGGCAGCAGGCGGTCGCGCTGGCCGGCGCCAGCGAGATCCACGTCCATCTCCTGGCCGAGGACGGCATCAGCCGCCGCGCCGCGCTGCTCGACCTGATGCCCGAGGTTTGAGCCCTTAAAGCTTCGGGCGAGGAGCGGCGCCCGGCGCCAGCGCATGGGCGAGCCCGGCCAGAACCGGGTCGAAGATGCCCATCTTGCGCAGAGACTCGTCGGTCAGCAGGACATAGTCGGGATTCTCGCCTGAACTGCCCCGGCCATGGCGCACCAGTTCGAGCTGCTGCTCGCGCGGCAGACGCCCGGCATATTGCAGGTGCCGGCGGTCGGCGACATAGACCAGCGCCTTGACGTTGCGACCATCCTCCAGACGCACCGACATGTGGCGTTCGAGATAGACTGCCGTCGCCTGCTCGCGGGCGCGTAGATAATCCACCGTCTCCTGCGCTCGCTCCGCCGCGACGCGAAAGGCGAGCCCCCGGCAGACGCCGCCGCGATCGAGGCCGAGCACCAGGCCGGGCCGCTCCGGCGTGCCGCGATGGACATGCGAGAAGATGCACAGCGAGCGGTGATAACCGTGCAGCCGCGCCGGCACGCTCTCCTCAAAGGCAAAGCCGGGCCGCCAGATCAGCGAGCCATAGCCGAAGACCCAGATCTCCGATGCGCCGAAATCGGATGTCGTTGCCTGCTTCATCCCTGGCGCGTCCCATAATTTGGCCCTGCCGGCCTGCTTGATATCAGGTGCTGCCCGCGACGGTCGGCTGGCGTCCGTCCCAAGCGGGAGCTAACAATCTCCCTGCATCAGCGCAATGGACCGCCACCGCATGACCGATACCGCTCCCAGTCGCCGCAGCAGCCGCGCCTGGCTCTATTCCCCCTTCATCGCGCTCGCTCTGGCAGCCGCCGCCTGGACTGGTTTCTGGTTTGTCGTGCGCGGCCGCGTCATCGACGCCGTCGATACGGCGCTGGCCAAGGAAGCCGGGCTCGGCCGCAGCTGGGACTGTACCGACCGCAGCGTCGGGGGCTTCCCCTTCCGCGTCGAATTGCGCTGCGGCACGCTGGCGCTGTCATCGGCTCGCTGGGGCGAGACGGTGCGCGTCCAGACCGGCCCGGCGCTGGCCGTTGGGCAGATCTACACGCCCAACCTTGTCATCGCCCAGATCACCGGCCCATTGCAGGCGACGCTGCCCGAGGGCCGCAAGCTCGACCTCGCCTGGACGCGGCTCGAGGCCAGCCTGACCCATAATGCCGGCGACCCCGAACGGCTTTCTCTGGTGGTTGCCGGCCCCAGCGCCAGTCTGACCGCACCGGGCCTCAGCCCCGAAAGCTGGCGGGCGACCTCCCTGGAGGCGCATCTGCGCCGCAACCCGACCCGCCCGGCCACCGATCAGGCTGTCGATCTCGCCATCGCCGCCAAGGGCTCGGTCCTGCCCGCGCTCGACGCGCTGATGGGCACAGCCGAACCCGGCGACGTCGATATCCAGGCGACGCTGACGCAGGCCGAGGCCTTCAAGATCGGTCTCAACCCGGATGCACTCGAAGCCTGGCGCAATGCGGCCGGCCAGATCGAACTCACCAGGCTGGTCTCGATCAAGGGCCCCGCCCGCATCGAGGCAACCGGCCAATTCCTGATCGACCAGACCCACCGTCCTGCCGGCCAGATCCAGGCTTCGCTCGCGGGCATCCGCCAGATCGCCGGCATTCCCGTCGGCGGCATCGCGGCAAGTCTGGGCGGCCTGCTCGGCGGACGCCTGAGCGCGCAGTTGCCAGGCGTGGCGCCGGGCCTGACCGCTTTGCCGCCTATCGTGCTGCGCGAGGGCCGCGTCTATCTCGGCCCGATCCGCCTGCCGCTCCAGCCACTGCCGGCGCTGTACTGACCAACAAAAAGGGGCGCGGAAACCGCGCCCCTGAATCTCGATTGCAGAGCCGAACGTGTCAGGCGGCCGGCAAAGCCGCCCGCGGCGATTCGATCCGCGTCAGCGCCTTCTTGACCGCGTCCTGCACCTTCTCGAAGGCACGCACCTCGATCTGGCGGACACGCTCGCGCGACACCCCGAACTCCTCGGAGAGCTGCTCCAGGGTGATCGGATCGTCGGCGAGGCGGCGCGCCTCGAAGATGCGCCGCTCGCGCGGGTTCAGCACGTCGAGCGCCTCGCGCAGCGCCGAATGGCGGTTGTCGGCCTCTTCGGAATCGGCGAGGCGGCGCTCCTGGCTCTCGCTGTCGTCGACGAGCCAGTCCTGCCATTCGCCCTCGCCATCCTCGCGCAGCGGCGTGTTGAGCGATGCGTCGCCGCCGAGGCGGCGGTTCATGTCGATCACGTCCTGCTCATTGACGCCGAGCTTGGTCGCGATGGTCTTGACCTGCTCGGGGCGCAGATCGCCCTCGCCCAGCGCCGAGATCTTGCTCTTGGCCTTGCGCAGGTTGAAGAACAGCTTCTTCTGGTTGGCGGTGGTGCCCATCTTCACCAGCGACCACGACCGCAGGATGTATTCCTGGATCGAGGCCTTGATCCACCACATCGCATAGGTCGCGAGCCGGAAGCCCTTGTCGGGCTCGAAGCGCTTGACCGCCTGCATCAGGCCGACATTGCCCTCGGAGACGACCTCGCCGATCGGCAGGCCATAGCCACGATAGCCCATGGCGATCTTGGCGACGAGCCGTAAGTGCGAGGTGACCAGCTTGTGAGCCGCTTCGCGGTCGCCATGCTCGCGCCAGCGCTTGGCCAGCATGAATTCCTGATTCGGTTCCAGCATCGGGAACTTGCGAATCTCGTCGAGATAACGTGAAAGTCCGCCCTCGGCGGACAGGACGGGCAGCGAGGCACTCGCCATGCTCGTACTCCTTGTCGGGCTCCCGCTTCGCGGCAAACCCACCGCGCGATCAACCTTCGCGCAGGTTCGGATGTCATGACTGAACCCAATCCCGCAACCATACATAAGGTTGGGTCGAGCCCATCATGTGCGGCGCCCCCTTGGCCATCCGCATCCGACGATCACTATATGCCAAGACAGCTTGGCGGAAAGTGGGCAGCAAGGCCAGATCGGCTCACAGCCTCGCGAGCGCAGCTTGCAGATTTGCAAACTCGGCCGGCGGCTCTGATTCAAACAGCATCTCCTCACCGGTGACCGGATGCTCGAAACCGAGCACGGCTGCATGCAGCGCCTGGCGTCCGAGCGCGGTCAGCGCGTCGCGCGCCGCCTCGGGCAGGCGGCTCGATTTGGTGGCAAAACCCGAGCCGTAGAGCGTATCGCCAAGCAGCGGATGACCGAGATGGCTCATATGCACGCGGATCTGGTGAGTGCGCCCGGTCTCCAGCCGGCATTCGACCAGGCTCGCCAGCGGCTCGGTCTCGTCATTGCCTTTCAGCAGCGACGGATAGCGCTCGATCACGGTGAAATGCGTGATCGCCTCGCGCCCACGATCCTCGCCGACGACCATCATCTTCTCGCGGTTCTTGTTCGAGCGCTCGATCTGCGTCGTGATCGTCCCGTGCGGGCGGCGCGGAAAGCCCCAGACGATGGCGAGATAGGCTCGCTGCAGCGGCCCGGTGCGGCCATGGTCGGCGAACTGCTTGGCCAGGCCCTGATGCGCCTTGTCGGTCTTGGCGACGACGAGCAGCCCGCTGGTATCCTTGTCGAGCCGATGCACGATGCCGGGACGGCGGACCCCGCCGATGCCCGACAGGCTCTCGCCGCAATGGGCGATCAGCGCATTGACCAGCGTGCCGTCCTCATGCCCGCCGGCGGGATGGACGACGAGGCCAGCCTGCTTGTCGATGACGATGAGATAATCGTCCTCATAGACGACATCGAGCGGGATATCCTGACCCACCGGATCGGGCGGGCGGGCGGCGGGAATGACCAGCGCGATCTCGTCGCCCTCGACCACCTTGCGCTTGCCATCGGTCGCGACGACGCCGTTGAGGCGCACGCCGCCATCCTTGATGACCTGCTGCAGCCGCGCCCGCGAAATCTCGCTCGCCAGCATGGCAAGCGCCTTGTCGAGGCGTTCGCCCGCCTGTTCGGCCGCGACATGCAGGGTGGCTCCGGCGTCTGTCGGCGCCGCTTCAAGGTTCGTTTCGGCTGTCATGACGCACGCTATAGGCCGGGCAGCCTCAAGCCGCACGCCTTTTCGCGTCGGGGCCAGCGCGCAGCCTCAGCCGAACAGCCGGAACTTGCCCTTCTTGTCGTCGGCTGGGGGCGCCTCATCGGGACCCGGATCATCGGGAGCATGCGCGACCGGGAAGATCACCGGCTTGAGGCGCCCGTCGAGCGCAGCCGCCGCGACGGGTTCCGCAGCCTTCTTCGGCTCCGGCTTTGCCTCGGCGGCTGGCGCAGGCACGGGCGGGGCAACCGGCGCTGGCTCCGGCGGCGGTGCGGGAGCCTGTACCTCCTGCTTCGGCTGTTCCACGACCGGAGCGGGTGCAGGCGGAGAAGGCGGCGGTGGCGGCGGCGCGACCGTGACGATGGGCTCGGGCTCGACCGGCTCGGCTCTTGCCTCGATCAGCGGCGTCGAATCGTCGATATCGGCGAGCACGTCGTCGAGCCCAGGCGCATGGCTGCCGAGCGTCGCCGGCGGCACTGTCCAGACGAAGGCGTCGAGCCGACCCGAGATCGGCGAGACCGGCATCCAGCTGTCGGAAACCAGCCCATCGGCAACCCAGGCTGCGTCTCGCGGTGCGCGCGTCGCGCGCGACAGCCATTCGCGGACGCGGCCGGCGGCACCGTGCTCGGCCTCCTCGAGTTCCGCCATCAGCAGGCAGACGCGCACCGAGGCACCGCCGGCGAGCAGCGGCTTCAGCGCCTCGCGGGCCTTCTGGAAGTCGCATGCATGGATCGCCGCGCCCGCCAGCGCGAGCACGCCTTCGGGATCGGAGGGTCGCAGCTTCGCCAGCGTCGTCGCCCGCGCCAGCCGGTCCTGCGCACTGTCGCCAGGACGGACATCGAGATAGGCGGCGGCGATATCGGGATGCGAGACCTCCTTCCAGGCAGCCTCCAGCAGCTTGACCGCCTTGCGGACATCACCGCGCTCGGCCAGCATCCGGCCGGCAAGAGCAGCAGCCGGCGTCAGGCCGGGCGCGAGCTTGGTCGCCTCCAGCGCCGCAGCCAGCGCCTTCTCCGGCTCGCTGCCGCGCGCCTCCAGCGCCTCGGCGGCGAGCAGCACCGCGCGCTGGCGCCTGGCATCGGCCTTGTCGGCGAGGCGCAGCGCCGCGCGGCGCTCGACGGCGGTGCGGGCCGCCTGCCAGTCCCCGGCGCTGGTGTGGAAATCGAGCAGCGCGTCATTGGCCCAGGCGAGCGAGGGCGAGCGCCGCACGGCATCGTCGGCGAAAGCCCGCGCGGCCGCCATGTCGCCGCGGCGTTTGGCTTCGACGAACAGCCCGCGCAGGCCGAGCACGCGCGTCTCCGGCTTGTCGAGCATGGTCTTGAAGGCGGCTTCCGCTCGCCCGCGGTCGCCCGAGAGCTGGGCGGCCTGCGCCTCCAGCAGCAGCGTCAGCGGCTCGTCGCCGGCGAAGCGGCGCGCATCAACGGCGTGGCGCCCGGCGGCGATCGGATCGCCCGCGCCGATCGCGACCATGCCGCGGGAGACGGCCTCAAAACCGCGCGCCCGGCGCCTGGCGCGCGAGGCGAAGCTGAAGGCGGTCGGCAAGCCGAAGACGAAACGCACCAGCCCCCAGGCGAGCATCGCCAGCATGGCGAGCACGACCACGCCGATGGCGGCGATGGCGACGCTCGTGTCGATCCGCCAGCCCTGCCAAACCACCGAGACCTCACCCGGCCGGTCGGCGAGCCAGACGGCACCGACGGCGAGCGCGGCGAAAACGGCGAGATAGAGCAGTACGCGAACCATGAACCTCTATCCTCCGTCAGCCGGCCACGCCCAGCGCGGCCACTGCATCCTGCGCGATTTTCGAGATCGCCGCATCCGCCGCCGCGCGCTTCTGCAGGGCGCCGCCGAAATCGGCGCTGGCGCGGCGCGCCGGCTCGGGCAGTTGCGCCCATAAACCGGCGGCCGCGACGATGTCACCCTTGGCGATGGCGTTTTCGAGCCGGATCGGCAGCGTCGCGGGATCGTTGGCGCCAGTATCGCCGATCGGGCGGATGCTGACGATGCGGCTGGCAAGCCCGAGCAGACGATCCTGCCAACCAGCTGTAGCCGGCATGAGCTCGCGGGCAAACATCGCCCGATGCGTGCGCAGCTGCGACAACAGCGCGTCCTTTGTCGGCGCGCCCGACGCCGCGACAGCATTCAGCGCCGCGAGTTGCTCGGGCGCACCGCCACCCTTGGCGAGCGCGGCGACATCATTGGCGAAGGGCGCGCCCGAGGCGAGCGCGGACTGAACGCGCTCGGCCAGCACGATGCGCGCGGCGGCCAGCGCCTGCGGGCTCGGCGCGGCAGCTGCCTTCGCCAGGGTCTCGACCGTGCCGATGCGGGCGGTGGTCCGTTCGAGCTGCTGCCCGACGGCGTTGGCGGCGGCCTCGGCCCGCTGCGCCTGGGCATTCAGCCCGGCGATGGCGCTGGCCTCGGGCGCCTGAGTCCCGGCGACCTCGTTGGCGCGCGTCGCAGCAGCCTGGGCCGTCGCTCCCGCCTTCGCTGCGGCATCGGATGCAGCCGTCGTCTTGCGGTCGAGATCGGTCGCGGCGCTCTGCAGCGTGTCGAGGCGGCGCTGAAGCGCGGCAATCTGTTCGGGTGTGACGGCGGGCGTCGCCTGGCTCATTGCCAGCATGACGAGGCCGGCGCCGACCACGCCGCCGACGAGACCGGCCAAGGCGAGCGCCGGCAGCGGCAGGCGCGATCGGGCGGGGGGAACAGAGGACGCCGACGCGAGATGCGGCGGCACAGCGCCCGCTGCTTCTTCGCCAGACGCGGTGGATCCGGCGCCGGCTTTTGCCGCAGCTGAGAATTCCTGCGGTAGCGCCTCGGTCGGCAGGACCGCCTCCGGGGCCATCTCGGCTGCGGTCGACGGGGCAGCGGTATCGGCCTTTTCGTGGGGAACTGCGGGCGCGCTTGTGTCCTGCGCGGTCAGTTCGATCGTCGGCGCCGTCCGGCCGGACTTGCCGCGCGCTCGGGTTCCGGATGGGCTGCCAGCACCGCTGGTAGGCGTCTCGGGATCGTTCATCGCGTCCTTGTCCGTCTCGACGCCATCGGGCGCAACCGCGCCCTCTGTAACATCCCCATCGCGACGATTGCGAGCGGACACTTGGTCCAGCGCCGCCAGCAGCGCGGCTTCCTCCGGATACTCCGCCACCAGCACGGTGCTCGCGCCTGCCGAGATCAGCGGACCCGCCACATCCGCCGAGAGCGCGACATGGGTCACGTCCAGCAAGGCCTCGAAGACCCCGGCATCGCGCGCCAGCGCCAGGCAGGTCCGCACCCCGCGCGCCGAGTAATGCAGGGCGCCGTCGACGCTGCCCTGACGCAGGGCATCCTGCGCCTCCGCCGGGAAGACCGACACGGCCTGCGCCGCATAGGCCTCCCAGATCGCAACCTCGAAGCCCGCATCCGTCAGCCTGCCATCGATATCCTCGTGCCGATCGCGCGCGACGATCAGCAACAGCCGCGCCGGAGCCGCGAGATTGTCGCGGATCAGGCCGATCAGATCGTCGCGATTGCCGTTGGCGCTGCGTGCGTCCTCGAAGCCGGCCTCGCGCACCTTGGCGGCCGTGCGCCCACCGACGGCGAAGACCGGCAGCTCCCGCCAGGCCGGCGGAAGGTCCGCGAGCGTGGCCACGGCGTTGCCGCTGGTCAGCACGATCGCGGCGAACGGCCCTTCAGGCGCCGGATCCGGCAGGCGCGTGACCGCAAACAGCGGTGTCACGATCGGCTCATGGCCACGCGCGCGGATCGCGGCGGCAGTGCGCTGCGCCTCGGCCGGAGGGCGGAACACGAAGATGCGCATGCGGTCTCCTCTCGTCTCAACCGGGCATGCACATCAATCCCGCGCGCTGCCGGAACGCGCAAGCCGGGGGCCGTCCGAGGTGCCGCAGCCGAAGGCTCCGGTCGCGTAGGCCGCTCCCTGTCCCAATCGCCGATGAGGGCGCCGGTTCCCGGCATCCTCCCGATCTTGCACGCCGGGACGCAGACGGATCGCTCAGGCCCTTGGCCTTCTGCGCGCCGGCGCACTATACGAGAGAATTCCCGGCGCGACAGCGCTGGACCGTCTCCCGCCGGCCATTGGCCCCTTTCACCCGCAGCCGAGACCTTGTCGACCGATCATGCGTGTTTTGGGGATAGAGACGACTTGTGACGAGACCGCGGCTGCGATCGTGTCGGTCGAGCGCTCTGGCGAGGTCAAGATCCTGTCGAACGAGGTGCTGAGCCAGATCGCGGCGCACGCGGCCTATGGCGGCGTCGTGCCTGAGATCGCCGCGCGCGCCCATGTCGAGGCGATCGACCGCATCGTCGAGCGAGCCTTCGAGACGGCCGGCATGAAGCCCGCCGACATCGACGCGGTGGCGGCCGCAGCCGGCCCCGGCCTCGTCGGCGGCGTCATGGTCGGCCTGACCACCGCCAAGGCGATCGCGCTGGTCACCGGCCGGCCCTTCATCGCGATCAACCATCTCGAGGCCCACGCCCTGACGGCGCGGCTGACCGACGATCTCGCCTTCCCCTATCTGCTGCTGCTGGTCTCGGGCGGACACACGCAGCTTCTCGCTGTGCGCGGCGTCGGCGATTATCTCAAGCTGGGTGGCACCATCGACGACGCCGTCGGCGAGGCCTTCGACAAGATCGCCAAGATGCTGGGTCTGCCCTATCCCGGCGGCCCCTCGGTCGAGCGCGAGGCGCTGAAGGGCGATCCCGAACGCTTCGATTTCCCCCGCCCGATGCAGGGCAGGCCCAATCCCGATTTCTCGCTGTCGGGCCTCAAGACGGCGGTACGACTGGTGGCGGAGCGCATCGCTCCGCTCTCCGACCGCGACGTCGCGGATCTCTGCGCCTCCTTCCAGGCCGCGGTCGTCGATGTGCTGGTCGACCGCACGCGGGCCGGCCTGCGTGCCTGCACCGCCGCCGGCATCAGCCCCTCGACGCTGGTCGTGGCCGGTGGCGTCGCTGCCAACCAGCCGATCCGGCGCGGACTGACCCGGCTTGCGACCGAGGCCGGCCTGCCGATGGTGGCTCCGCCGCTGCCGCTCTGCGGCGACAACGGCGCCATGATAGCCTGGGCCGGCATCGAGCGGCTGCGGCTCGGCATGATCGACGACATGAGCGCGGTTGCCCGCCCGCGCTGGCCGCTCGACGAATTGCGGCCGCATGATGCGGAGCCCGTCCCAACCAGCGTCGCGGAATGACGACCGCAGGCGATTTTCGCACCATCGGCGTCGTTGGCGCCGGCGCCTATGGCGCAGCTTTGGCTCTCGCCGCCGCCCGGGCCGGGCGCCAGGTGCTGCTCTGGGCGCGCGATGCGGCGACGGTCGCAGCCATTGACGCGACGCAGATCGCCCCGCGGCTGCCCGGCGTCGCCCTGCCGGAAAGCGTGTCGGCAACCACCGAACTCGGCGCGCTCGCCACAGCCGACGCCATTCTCGTGACCGTGCCGACGCAGAACCTGCGACAGGTCTGCGATGCGCTGGCGCAGGCCCTGCCGGACGGGCGGCCCGCCATCTCGGCGGCCAAGGGCATCGAGCAGACGACCGGCCTGTTCGCCACGCAGATCGTCGCGCAGGCCTGGCCGGGTTCGGTGCCTGCCATTCTCTCCGGCCCGAGCTTCGCCGCCGATATCGGGCGCGGCCTGCCGACCGCCGTGACGCTCGCAGCCGAGGATCCCGATCTGGCGCAGGCTTTGGCCGAGGCTCTGAGTTCGCCCGCCTTCCGCATCTATCACAGCGCCGATCCGCGCGGCGTCGAGATCGGCGGCGCGGCCAAGAACGTCCTCGCCATTGCAGCCGGCATCGCCATCGGCCTCGGCTATGGCGAAAGCGCCCGCGCCGCGCTCGTAGCCCGCGGCTTCGCCGAGCTGCGCCGCTTCGGCGAGGCCCATGGCGCGCAGGGCGAGACCCTGATGGGGCTGTCAGGGCTCGGCGACGTCGTGCTGAGCTGCGCGTCGGCCCAGTCGCGCAACTTCGCCTTCGGACTGGCGTTGGGACAGGGACGCAGCGTCGCCGAGGCATCGGGCGGGGCGCTGGCGGAAGGTGCCTTCACCGCCTCGGTATTGGCGCGGATGGCGCAGGCGCGTGGTATCGAGATGCCGATCGCCGAGGCCGTCGCGGCCATCATCGCCGGCACCAGCGGCGTGCGCGAGGCGGTCACGGGCCTGCTCGCCCGTCCGCTCCGCGCGGAACTGTAGAGGGAGATCGAGCATGGCAGGCGACTGGTCGGATCTGACGAAGCGCGTCGCGAAGGGCATTGCCGAGGTCCGCAAGACCACGGGCTCGGAGCTCGTCGCCGAAAGCATGCCGGTGGCGCTGGCGGGGCGCGTGCCAGCCGGTCCGGTGATCCAGCACCGCCGCCGACGCGCTGAGGGCACTCACCGCTTCGTGCTGATCCTGCCCTTTGGCGAAGGCGAGGTCCGGGTCGAGCTCGAACCGCAGGATTACGCCTCGCTGACGCGCGAGATGGTGCGCTTCTGGAACGAGCAGGGTCCCGAGGCCTCGAAGCCGCCGGTGCCGTTGGCGGATCGTGAAGCGGGCGAGGAATAGCCAGTAGGCAGCTCACCACGAATTCGCTATCGACGAATCCGACCTTTCGCCCCCTGCACCGACCGAGATCCCCATGGCCCACTGGCTGATCAAATCCGAACCCTCGAAATGGTCCTGGGACCAGCAGGTCGCGGCAGGTTCCAAGGGCACGCATTGGGACGGCGTCAAGAACCACACCGCCAAACTCCAGCTCATGGCGATGAAGCTCGGCGAACAGGTCTTCTTCTACCACTCCAACGAGGGCCTCGAGGTCGTCGGCATCGTCGAGGTCATCAAGGAAGCCTATAACTGGATTCCCGGCGAGCCCTGGGTGCTGGTCGATTTCAAGGCGGTGAAGCCGCTGCCGAAGCCGGTGACGCTGGCGCAGGTCAAGGCCGAGCCGAAGCTGGCAAAGATGTCGCTGGTCACCTCGTTTCGGCTCTCGGTCCAGCCGGTCGCCGACGACGAATGGGCCCTCGTCTGCAAGATGGGCGGGCTTTGAGGTCGACCGTTGCCGGGTTTCAAGTCCGGTAATAGGACGCAAAGGGCGGATGCAGGCGCAGTGCGCGCGGCCGATACGGCGCTGTCGTCGTCAGGATCGGAACCGCCGCTGCCTTGAGACGCGGCTCGACGGCCGTCGCCATCGCCGCCGGTAGCGGCTGGAAGCGGTTCCCGACAAAGTGCTCGCGCGTTCCCTCCCGCCAGGGCAGCCATGAGGTCGCGCGCTCATCATGCTGCAGGCCCTGCGGATCCGGCCGCAATTCGGCGAGCAGGCCTGTTTCGACCAGCAGCGGATGCGCGGTGGCGCGGGCCTCGTCGATCATCCACGACAGGGTCAGGTCCGACAACCCCATCTGCAGGCCATATCCGCCGCCGATATCGGTGTGCACGCCTGCGAACCAGAGCTGCTTGATCTGGCCCGGCGGTGCCTCCGTCTCGTCCCAGAGCTCGGGCGCGAAGACCTCGCGATTCTCGTCGATCGCCAGGGCCTGGCGACCATGGGCGACCTGGCGGTTGAGGACGGGATCATGGAATTTGTGCCGCCCCGGCAGGCTGCCGATCGCCGGCAGGCCGAGCGCGCGGACCGTGTCCCAGACGCCGACGAAGAAGGGCGGATTCGAGCTCGATCCGTGCTCCCCCCGGAAGGCTTCAGCCGCGCGAGCCCGCTCGGCCGCATCCTTGACCATGTAGACGCTGACAGCCTGTGCCGCGAGCTTGCGCACGATGGGATCGACGAGTGCGGCGGCGAAATCGTCCCAATGCCTGACCTTCGGCAGGCCCGCCGGCACGCCGCAAAGGCCGAGCACGCCGCCAAGACTGCGGACGGTGTAGGCGCCTCGGCTAAAGCCGAACAGGAAGAGGCGGTCTCCCGGCTCATGGCTCACGAGCAGCGCGGCGTAGCAATCGATGATGTTGTCGGTGATGCCGTAGCCCGTGGCCTGGGCGAGCGCGTCCTTGATGCGACGGAACAGGCTGCGCCGTTCGCCGCTGTCCGGGTCGGCGCCGAGTCCCGGATCATAGAAGCAGATCTGCGCCCCGGGATCGACCTCGCGTGTCGCCATGAACAGGCGGTAGATGTTGGTCCAGTTGATCGGGTTCGCACCGCCGGCCTGGCCGGTGCCGTCCGAAAAGATGCAGATGTTTTTCGGCATGGCCGCTCTCCAGCAGACGCATGCTACCATAGGACAAGACGCACCGGGGATTGTTTGCCCGCAAACCCGCTCTAACAAGGGGTTTCTGCCACGAAAGTGCGACGCCGCGCGGCTTGGCCCGGCCCCGCCTGCTCCCTATGATGCGCGCAATTCAAAGGAAGCGGACAAGAGCGTGCCATCGCACCGACCCGGCTCCGAACCGCAACGCTGACGGACCGACGCGAACGGCCCGAGTCTGGGGAGACGCCTGCCATGACCGAGATGATCTATGACGTACCCGCCGCCTGGGCCAAGAAGGCCTGGGCCAACGACGCCAAATACAAGAAGATGTATGCGGCCTCGATCAAGGACCCGGATAAGTTCTGGGGCGAGCACGGCAAGCGGATCGACTGGTTCAAGCCCTACACCAAGGTGCGCAACGCCAGCTACAAGCCGGGCAAGGTCTCGATCAAGTGGTTCGAAGACGGCACCACCAACGTCGCCTATAACTGCATCGACCGGCATCTCGCCACCCGCGCCAAGCAGACCGCGATCATCTGGGAGGGCGACGACCCCTCCGAGTCGAAAAAAATCTCCTACGGCCAGCTCTATACCGAGGTCTGCAAGTTCGCGAACGTGCTCAAGGCCCACGGCGTCAAGAAGGGCGACCGCGTCACCATCTACATGCCGATGATTCCGGAAGCCGCCTACGCGATGCTGGCCTGCGCACGCATCGGCGCGATCCATTCGGTGGTGTTCGGCGGCTTTTCGCCGGATTCGCTGGCGAGCCGCATCGAGGATTCCGATTCGAAGATCGTCATCACCGCCGATGAGGGCCTGCGCGGCGGCCGCGCCGTGCCGCTGAAGAAGAACGTCGATGCGGCCGACGACAAGGTCAAGGGCGGCATCGGCACGGTCATCGTGGTCAGGCGCACCGGTGGCCACGTCACCATGAAGGCGGGCCGCGACGTCTGGTATCACGACGAGGCTGCCAAGGCCTCGGGCCATTGCCCCCCGGCCGAGCTCAAGGCGGAGGAGCCGCTCTTCCTGCTCTACACCTCGGGTTCGACAGGCAAGCCCAAGGGCGTGTTGCACACCACCGCCGGCTATCTCATCTACACCGCGATGACCCACCAATATGTCTTCGATTACCATGACGGCGACGTCTACTGGTGCACGGCGGATGTCGGCTGGGTGACCGGCCACAGCTACATCCTCTATGGCCCGCTCGCCAATGGCGCGACCACGCTGATGTTCGAGGGCATCCCGACCTATCCGACAATCTCGCGGTTCTGGGAGGTCATCGACAAGCACAAGGTCAACACCTTCTACACCGCCCCGACCGCGATCCGCTCGCTGATGGGCGCCGGCGAGGACCCGGTCAAGAAGACCAGGCGCAAATCGCTGCGCCTGCTCGGCTCGGTCGGCGAGCCGATCAATCCGGAAGCCTGGGAGTGGTATCACCGCGTCGTCGGCGAGCGCCGCGCGCCGATCGTCGACACCTGGTGGCAGACCGAGACCGGCGGCATCCTGATCACACCGCTGCCGGGCGCGACCCGGCTCAAGCCCGGCTCGGCGACGCGGCCCTTCTTCGGGGTCAAGCCTGAGATCGTCGATGCCGAGGGCAAGGTGCTGGAGGGCGCCTGCGAGGGCAACCTCGTCATCGCCGAGAGCTGGCCCGGCCAGATGCGCACGGTCTATGGCGACCACAAGCGCTTCGAGGAAACCTATTTCGCGACCTATCCGAACAAGTATTTCACCGGCGACGGCTGCCGGCGCGATGCCGACGGCTATTACTGGATCACCGGCCGCGTCGACGACGTCATCAACGTCTCCGGCCACCGCATGGGCACGGCCGAGGTCGAATCGGCGCTGGTCGCGCATCCGTCGGTGTCGGAAGCCGCGGTCGTCGGCTATCCGCACGACATTAAGGGCCAGGGCATCTACGCCTATGTCACGCTGATGACCGGCGAGGAGCCGAGCGAGGCGTTGCGCAAGGATCTCGTCGCCTATGTCCGCAAGGAGATCGGCCCGATCGCCTCGCCCGATCTGATCCAGTTCGCGCCGGGCCTGCCCAAGACCCGTTCCGGCAAGATCATGCGCCGCATCCTGCGCAAGATCGCCGAGGACGAGTTCGGCGCACTCGGTGATACCTCGACGCTGGCCGATCCGGCCGTGGTCGACGACCTCATCGCCAACCGCCAGAACAAGCGTAAGGCGGGGTGAGAGATATCGGTTTCTGATGACCGGGCTGATCCTGCCTCGGAAACACCGTGTCATCCCGGGCCTCCCCCGGGATCCATCATAGGACGCGACGGTACCCTATGATGGATCCCGGAGCTCCGCTGCGCTGCGTCCGGGATGACGGCGGTGGTTCACTGTCTGACTGACCGGCTTGCCGTCACAACGCCGCCGCGAGCACCTCGATCTCGACCTTGAACGCCGGCAGCGTGAAGCCCGAGACGATGACCAGCGTCGAGGCCGGCGGCGGTGTCGCGACATGGGCGTCGCGCGCTTCCATATAGGCCTTCATATAGGCTCGGTCGGTGACATAGGCGTTGATCCTGATGATATCCGACAGCGTCATCCCTGCCTCGGCGAGGATCGCAGCGATATTGGCGAAGCAGAGATCGGCCTGGGCGCGCGCATCCTCGGGGATCGTGCCGTCGGCGGCGACGCCGAGCTGCCCCGAGCAGGCCACGAGCCGGTATCCCGCCGGCACCGCGATACCGTGGCTGTAGCGCGCGAAGGGCTTGGCGATCGAGGGCGGGGCGAGCGGCGTCATCGTCATGTCCTGAGCATCTCCTGAAGAACGTCACGACTATGCCTCGCCGGCCCATCGGGAACCAGATCGTTCACGCCGGGTTCGCAAGCGAAACCGGCTGCGCTATGGACGCGTAGCAGGATCATGCTCATGTCACGTTCACCGGGCTGGTCTAGGCTTGAACCCTCATTCGGCCGATTCCGGCCCGCACCGCATGATCGATCGGAACCGACCCCACATGACCAAGACGACCGCGATCACGACCACCGCGACCCTGGCCATGACCCTGAAGGCCGCCGGCCTGCTCTCGCTCCTGACGTTGACGGCCTGCGCCGGCTCGCAGCGCTTCGTCGGCGGGGCCGCACCGACGCAGGCCTATGGCCAGCCGACACTGCAACCGGCGCCGCCGATCAGCTCCGCGCCGGTGACCTCCGAGCCCTTGCCGCCGCCGGGCGGCTATCCCCAGTCGGGGGGCTATCCCCAACAGGGCGGCTATCCGGTCGCCTCGGCCCAGCCCGGCGGGCTGCCGCCGCCACAAGACCCCTATTACAACCCCGCCGCCCCGGGCATGCCGCAGCAGACGCCCGCCCCCGTAACGCCACAGGCCACCGACGTCCCGACACTGCGCGGCGGTGGCGGCCCCGTTGCCACGCTCGGCGCGGGATCCAATGCGGCACGTCCTGCCGTCACCTCCCGCGACGGTGTCATCGGCAACTGGACCGCCAAGGAGGCGACTGGCAGCTCCTGCCGCGTCCAGCTGTCGAGCGCGCCGGCGCTCGATCTCTACCGCGCCAATGCCGCCGGCTGCGCCAATCGCGACCTGCAGAAGGTCACCGCCTGGGATTACCGCGACGGTGAAGTCTATCTCTACCAGCAGGGTGGGACCGTGGTGGCGCGGCTGCGCACCAGCGGCGGCGGTTCGATGGACGGCGCCGTGACGAAATCCGGCGCCGCGCTCTCGCTCAACCGGTAGAGCGTTTCCGCATTTTAGATCGGAAACTCAGCGTCATCCTGGACAAGCCGCGAAGCGGCGCAGCTCCGGGATCCATCGTAAGACTCGACTGCACTCTATGATGGATCCCGGCCTTCGCTGCGCGAAGCCCAGGATGACGGCGCCATTTTCGGCAGGAACAGCGTATTCCAAAGGTCGCTGGTCTCGCTCACGCCCCCAGCGACCGCCCGAAGAACGCTGGCCGCCAGAAGCGGCGCTGCAGCGAAAGCGCCATCGACGCGAAGCTCCTCGCCGTGTCGAAGGCCTCGTCGAGGACGGTGAAGGGCGTCGGGCCGCCGGTCGCGATCACGCCCTCGACATCGGCATAGCCGCCGGCGAGATCGGCCTCGAACTTGCGCGCCAGCCGCCGCATCGCGGCATTCTCGGGCAGGCAGGTCATGTAGAGCGTGCGGATGCCGCGATTGCGCGCCGCTGTGATCAGGCGGCCGAACAGCGTTCCGCCGATGCCGCGCCGACGCCAGTCCCGCTCGACGCTGAAGGCCGCTTCGCCGGTCTGCGCGACGATGTCCTCGAGCCCGCGCAGTTCGGCGGCGCCGCGCACCGCGCCGTCCTCGATATAGGCATAGACCAGCCCGCCGACGCCGAAAGTGGTGACGGCATAGTTTTCGAGGAAATCGTCATTGACGGCCGTACCGAAGCGCTCGCGACGGGTGACAGCGTCGAGTCTCAGCAGATGCGCCTTGAAAAGATCGCGCTCCGCGGGCCAGAGCCGGCGCACTTCGCCTTGGCCGGTCGTTGTGCCGGCCTTTTTTGAACGAGCCAATTGTCATCTCCTGTTGACCGCGCAAATGCGCGCTACCGACCAGGAGGCGAATCTTCCCTAACTCGACCGCAAAATGGCGTCTCCGCGCTGGATTGCAAGATGCGCGGCCTTCGCAAGTGCAGCATTTTTGTGCGCCGCGAATAATCTCTCGGCTTTGGGGTGTGTTTAGGCCACCTATTCCCGGTCGATCGGCCAGGCCTTGAACACCTCGAGCGCTTCGCAGGCCTTGGCCTGGGCCGCCAGCGCCGGCCAGCGCTCCTCCGGGACGAAATCGGGAATCACGAAGCGGCAGAAGCCCCAGGCGATAGCCGCCGCGATGTCGCAGGGCAAAAGCTCCGGCCCTGCCGTCAACTCGCCGCGCACCGCCGCCGCATCCAGCAGATCGAGCGCGACATGGAGCTGCGTGACGATGCGCTCCTGCCAGGGTGCGTAACGCTGGGCTTCCGGCCGCTTGCGCTCGTACTCGACCGAGACCGCCTTGTCGGCTGCGACGATGCCGATGCCGGTCAGCGCGAGGTCGCGCACCCGCGCGCCGCCCTCGACCGGGCGTAGCGAACGGCCAGCGACATCCTCGAAATGCTGGATGATCAGCAGGGACTCAGAGATCACCGTGCCGTCGTCCGCGACCAGGCTCGGCGCCTTGATCAGCGGGTTGATCGCGCGGAACTCGTCCATGTGGCGGAAGACCGAGACCGAGCGGTGCTCGAAATCGAGCCCGAGCAGCGTGCCCGTCACCGCGGCGCGGCGGACATAAGGGCTATCCAGCATTCCCACGAGCAGCATCGGTCACCTCCATTGCGATCGGAAGACAGTGCCGGCAACCGCGCGCAAAGCCACGCCAAATCGCGTGATGCCAGGGATCACGCCGGCTGATGGGCCTCGATTTCAGTCTCGAATCCCGGCACGAAGCCCAGCGTCAGGCCATGCTCGCGCGCCGCCATCTGGCAGGGATCCCAGTAGGGCGTGCCGCCGAAGCGCTCGACCAGCAGGTCGATCAGGACCCTGACCTTGCCCGGCACATAGGCTCCCGGCGGCCTGACCACGTAAAGCGCATGCTCCTGCATCGGGAACTCCCACAGAACAGGCACGAGCGAGCCGTCCCGGATCGAATCGCTGGCGATGAAGGTCGGCAGTTGCACGATGCCGAGCCCCGCCTTCGCCCAGGCCAGCAACGTGTCGCCGCTGTCGGAGCGCAGCCGCCCCGCCGGCCTGACCGCCACCCGGCGCTTGCCGACCCTGAAGTTCCAGTCTGGCGTATTGGTGCCGGTGTAGAGCAGGCATTCATGCCCGGCGAGGTCGGGCGGGCTCTCCGGCCGCCCCTTTTCCGCCAGATAGGCCGGACTCGCCAGGACGACGCCATGGATCGGCGCGATCCGGCGCGCGACAAGGCTTGAATCCTTCAGCGTGCCGATCCGGATCGCCGCGTCAAAACGCTCGCCAATCAGGTCGACATAACGGTCGCTGGCCTCGACATCGATCTCCAGCCGGGGATGAAGCCTGGCGAGCTCGCCCAGAATCGGTGCGACATGGCGGTTGCCGAAGGTCAGCGGCATCGACAGACGCAGGCGGCCCGAGACACCCGAGGCCTGCGCCACCGATTCACGAGCCGCGACGAGATCGGCCAGGATGCGCTCGCCGCGCGCCTTGAATTCGAGGCCGGCTTCGGTGGCAGCGACCCCGCGCGTGGTCCGGCTCAGGAGCCTTGTGCCGAGATCGGCTTCCAGCCGCGAGATCCGGCGGCTGACGATGGATTTCGCCAGCCCGAGATGATGGGCCGCGCGCCCGAAACCGCCGGTTTCGGCCACGGCGATGAAGCTGCGGATGTCGTCGAGCTCGGACATCGCGTTCCCCTTGAAGCAACAGTCTGGTGCTCCTTATAGGCGTTTCGTTGCGATCCATGAACCCTTAACTTGCCGGTCATCGAACCCGTCCCCGGTTTCAGGATCAACCAGACATGTCCACCCTTCTCGTCCTCAACAGCAGCGCCTCGGGCGCGGCCTCCGTCTCGAAGCAGCTCATCGAGGAGACGGTCACCCGCCTGCGCGGCCAGAACCCGGCGCTCAAGATCGTCGAGCGCGATCTCGGCACCAGTCCGGTTCCGCATCTGACGGTCGATTCCGCTGCCGCCATCCGCGGCGCCGAACCCGCCAACGAAGCCCAGAAGCAGGCGAAGGCGCTCTCGGACGCGCTGGTCGAGGAGCTCAAGGCGGCCGACGTCCTCGTCATCGGCGCGCCGATGTACAATTTCGGCATCCCCTCGACGCTGAAGTCCTGGTTCGACCATGTGCTGCGCGCCGGCGTGACCTTCAAATACGGCGAAGCGGGTCCGGAAGGCCTGCTCAAGGGCAAGCGCGCGATCGTCGTCGAAAGCCGCGGCGGTCTTTACAGCTCGGGCCCGGCCCAGCCGCTGGATTCGCAGGAGCCGCATCTGCGCAACCTGCTCGGCTTCATCGGCATCAGCGACGTCACCTTCGTGCGCGCCGAAAAGCTCGGCTACGGCCCGGAGGCGCGCCAGCAGGCGATCAACGACGCCCAGGCCGAGCTCGCCAAGGTCGCCTGATATCCCAGTCTTCACGGCCAACGAAAAACGCCCGCCCGGAAAACCGGAGCGGGCGTTTTGATATCGAAACCAACAACCTCCGCGTCATTCCGGACAAGCCGCGCAGCGGCGCCGATCCGGAATCCATCGTAAAGCGCGTCGCCCTTCGATGGATTCCGGGTCTGCGCTTCGCTTGCCCGGAATGACGGCGCGGGGAATGTTGGTCGGAAGAGAAGGCCTCAGGCGCTCTCGCCGACCGCCTGCAGATAGAGGTCCAGGATCGCCTCCTCCTCGGCGCGCTCATTGGCGTCGCGCTTGCGGATGGCGATGACCTTGCGCAGCACCTTGACGTCGTAGCCGTTGCCCTTGGCCTCGGCATAGACCTCCTTGATGTCGTCGGAGATGGTCTTCTTCTCTTCCTCGAGACGCTCGATGCGCTCCACGATGCTCTTGAGCTGGTCGCCCTGAACCGGTTCGTCCATCTGATGTCCTTCTCGACGCATGCGTAAATTGGGGGGAGAGATTTGGCCGGGAGGGTTCGCACCGCGCGGCCCCTGCCGTCAAGCCGCAACCGGGACGGGTCGGCGATCTCTCAACAGTCGCGTCGCTTACGCCGCGCGTAGCGCCGACACGCAAGGCGCAACGATGCGCGCCAGCCGCGCACCCCAGTCGCGCGCGGTCGCATCGCTGGCTATCAGGTCCTGCCGGACCTCGATCAGCGCATCCAGCAGGCCGCGCCGGATCGCGTGGCGATCGATCGTGTCTCCCGGCAGGCCACCGTGATACGGCTCGTTGTCGCCGACAACGAGATCGCCCTCGTGCTGCAGGGCGGCGATCAGCGGCCGCGCCAGCCGGCCCTCATAGTCCCAGAGCACGCCGACATGCCAGGGCCGGGCGACGCCCTTCCAGAACGGCGTGAACGAGTGCAGCGCGATGATCGCCGGCGGATGACCGGCCGCCAGCGCGGCCTCGATGGCGAGGTCGATCGCGACGTCATAGGGCTTGTAGTAGCGCGCCACGCGCTCGGCGATCCCCGTGGCGTCGATATGGCGGTTGCCCGGCACGATCGCCCCGTCCGACAGGCGCATCACCAGGGTCGGGTCGTCCAGCCCGCGATTGGGGTCGATCAGCAGCCGCGAAAAATTCGACAGCACGGCCGGCGCACCAGCGCCCGCGCCATGGCGCGCGTCATCTCGGCGGCGCCGATGTCGTAGGCAATGTGGCGCTCGAGCTGGGCCGGCGGCAGCCCGAGCGCTTCGAGCTCGGGCGGGATCGCGTTCGAGGCGTGGTCGCAGAGCAGCAGCATCCCGGTCGCGGGATCGCCGGAGACGACCTCGACCTCGCCGGGGGCAAGCGCGGCGGCCGGCATGGGCACCGCAGTATCGCTCATCATGCAGCGCCTCTAGAAGTACGATGATATCGACAAAAGCCTGATGACGTTCGCCGCACCGCGACCTAAAAGAATCGGCAACGAAAGTCGATCCGATCGACTTAAAGCGAGCAGACGGGCGGAACGGGGCGGCCTTGCAGCGATCCAGCGATCTGACCGAGCGGATGCGTGCGCAGGCCCGCGTGATCTTCGACGCGGCTGTCGCGCGGGCCCATCCGGCCGGCTGCCTGCCCGCCCATCTGCCGCAAGCCTCTGCGACCGGCCGCCTGATCCTGCTCGCCGCCGGCAAGGCCGCCGGCAGCATGACCGCGCTGGCCGAGGCGCATTACCTCGATGCAGGTTTTCCCCCTGAGCGCCTCGTCGGCCACGCCGTCGCGCGGCACGGCTATGAGACGAAGACCCGCCATATCCCGATGGTCGCGGCCGGCCATCCCGTGCCGGACCAGGGCAGCATCGACAGCGCCAGCCGCGCGCTGGAGCTCGCCGCCTCGGCCACCACTGATGATTTCGTGCTGGTGCTGCTGTCGGGCGGCGGCTCGGCCAACTGGGTCGCGCCGGCGGGCACGCTCGCGCTCGCCGAGAAGCAGGCCGTCAACAAGGCGCTACTGCGCTCGGGCGCGCCGATCGGCGAGATGAACATCGTCCGCAAGCGGCTGTCGCGGATCAAGGGCGGCAGGCTTGCGCTCGCCGCCGCGCGCGCCCGGCTGCTGACGCTGGCGATCTCCGACGTGCCCAATGACGAGCCGACCGCGATCGCCTCAGGCCCGACCGTCGCCGATCCCTCGACCATGGAGCAGGCGCGCGCTATCGTCGCACGCTTCGGCCTCGATCTACCTGCCGCTGCGAAGACCCTGCTCGACGACGACGCCAGCGAGACGCCCAAGCCCGGCCACGACGCCTTCGCCCGGACCGATTTCCGCATCATCGCCCGCCCCGCCGATGCCATCGCCGCCGCCCATGCCGCGGCCGTAGAGGCCGGCTACGAGGTCCATGATCTCGGCCCCGATCTCGAGGGCGAGGCCCGCGACGTCGCCGCGCGTCATGCCGAACTCGCATTGTCGCTGAAGCGTCAGGGCAAGCGCGCCGCGATCCTCTCCGGCGGGGAATTCACCGTGACATTGCGCGGCAAGGGCCGTGGCGGGCCTAACCAGGAATATGCGCTGGCGCTGGCCATCGCGCTTAAGGCCGAGCCCGGCATCGTCGCGCTCTCGGGCGATACCGACGGCACCGATGGCGGCGGCGGCGAGGCGACCGACCCCGCCGGCGCGATCATCGACGAGACGACGCTGGCCCGCGCCGGCGAACTACGCCTTGATCCTGCCCGATCCCTCGCGGACAACGATTCGACCGGCTTCTTCGAGCCGCTGGGCGACCTGCTGCGGACGGGTCCAACCCTGACCAACGTCAACGACTGCCGCGTCATTCTGATCGAGCCCCAAACCTGACCAAATCCAATTCTGATCGAATCCGAGAGATGAGCCGAAACCGAAGCGCGATCCTTCGCCTGGCCCTGCTGGCGGCCGGCCTGCTCGGCGCAAGCCTGCTCGGCACAAGCCCGGCCTTTGCCGATCTGCGCATGTGCAACACCTCGGGCAGCCGCGTCGGCGTGTCCATCGGTTATCGCGACGCCCAGGGCTGGACCACCGAGGGCTGGTGGAACATCGGCCCGCGCGCCTGCGAGACGCTGCTCCGCGGCACACTGGCGGCGCGATTCTACTATGTCCACGCCGTCGATTACGACCGGGGCGGCGAGTGGACCGGCAAATCCGTGATGTGTACCCGGAACAAGGAATTCACGATTCGCGGGATCGAGGACTGCCTGGCCCGCGGCTATGACCGCGCCGGCTTCTTCGAGGTCGATACCGGCGAACAGAAGAGCTGGACGATCCAGCTCACCGACACCACCGGCAGCGCCCCGGCGCGGCCCTGAGGGGACATCGACATGAAGCGTGAGCGCCGCATCAAGATCATCGCCACGCTGGGGCCGGCCTCGGCCACGCCCGAGATGTGCGCGAAGCTGTTTGCGGCCGGCGTCGATGTCTTCCGCATCAATATGAGCCACACCCAGCGCGAGACGCTACCCGAGAAGATCGCGATGCTGCGGGCGCTGGAGACGCAGTTCCGCCGCCCTGTCGGCATCCTCGCCGATCTCCAGGGCCCCAAGCTGCGCGTCGGCGCCTTTGGCGGCGATGGCGGGGTGACGCTGGAGAACGGCGCCCGTTTCACCTTCGATTCCGATCCCGCGCCGGGCACGCAGAAGCGCGTCCACCTGCCCCATCCCGAGATCCTGACCGCGCTGGAACCGGGCCATGTCGTCATCCTCGACGACGGCAAATTGAGGCTCGTCGTCGAGAAGGCGAGCCCGACGCAGGCCGTGACGCGCGTCGTCGTCGGCGGCCGGCTGTCCTCGCGCAAGGGCGTCAGCCTGCCCGACACGACGATCGCCGTCTCGGCCATGACCGAGAAGGACCGTTCCGACGCCGAGGCCGCCGCCGAAGCCGGCGTCGACTGGATCGCGCTCTCCTTCGTGCAGCGGCCCGAGGACATGGCCGATCTCAGAAAGATCGTGCAGGGCCGGGCGCTGGCCATGGCCAAGATCGAGAAGCCGCAGGCGCTGCTGCGCCTGGAGGAAATCATCGACGCCTCGGATTCGATCATGGTGGCGCGGGGCGATCTCGGCGTCGAGATGCCGCTGGAGAAGGTGCCCGGCACCCAGAAGCGCATCACCCGGATGTGCCGCCGCAAGGGCAAACCCGTCATCGTCGCGACGCAGATGCTGGAGAGCATGATCACCAGCCCGGTGCCGACCCGGGCCGAGGTCTCCGACGTCGCCACCGCCGTCTTCGAGGGCGCCGACGCGGTGATGCTCTCGGCCGAAAGCGCCGCCGGCCAGTTCCCGATCGAGGCTGTGGCGATGATGAACCGCATCGCCGAGGAGGTCGAAAGCGAATCGGTCTACCGCTCGATCCTGGAGGCGCAGCGCGCCGAACCCGAGGCGACGGGCGCCGATGCCATCGCCAAGGCGGCCCACGAGGTCGCCGACGCGCTGAACCTCAAGGTCATCGCCGCCTGGACCTCGTCGGGCTCGACGGCCTTCCGGCTCGCCCGCGAACGGCCGAACTCCACCGTCATCGCGCTCACGCCCAACGCCGCCACGGCGCGCCGCCTCACCCTCGTCTGGGGCGTGCATGCGGTGGTGACGAAGGACGCCAGCGACATCGACGACATGGCTTCGCGCGCCTGCAAATTCGCCGTGCGCGAGAACTTCGCGAAGCTCGGGGACCGCATCATCGTGGTCGCCGGCGTGCCCTTCGGGACGCCGGGCGCCACCAACATGGTCCGCATCGCCTTCATCGCCAAGGAACATGTCGAGAAGGCGTGAGGTTCAGCCGGCCGCTCAATTCCGCGCCAGCCCCGACCTCGGCCCGACGATCTGGTCGATCGCCTCGACCACGATCTCCGGCGCGGCATGGTGCGGCATGTGGCCGACGCCCGGCAGCAGCACGAAACGGCCCTGCGGCGCCTGCCTTGCGATCGTAGCCGAATGGATGACGGGCGAAACGATCGCGTCGCTGTCGCCCGTGATCGCCACCACCGGCATCTTCAGATCGCGATAGCGCGGCACCTGGGCGCTGACGAAGTCGAAGGTCGCTGCGATGTCCTGCGAATTGGCCCGGAAGCTCGCCGGCCGCAGCAGCAGCGCGATCTCGCCGGTCTCCAGATAGCCCGGCGTCACCGGGCGCGGCGCGAAGACGCTGTCCGCCCCCGCTGCCAGCAACAGGCGCGCGGCGGGAATGCCGACCAGCCGGGCAAAGACCGGCCCGATCACCGGCCAGGCGGTCAGGTGGTGATACCAGGCGATGCCGCCGGGCCAGGGATGCGTCACGGCGCCGAGCAGAACGAGCCCGCGCAGGCGCTCCGGTCGGTCGAGCGCGATCCGGGTCGAGGCGGCCCCAGCCAGCGAATGCGCCAGCAGCACGAAGCGCTCGGGCACGATCGCGTCGAGACCCTCCATCAGGACAGCGGCCTGCCGGACCGGATCGGCCATGGCGTCACCTGCAATCCGGTCGCTCCAGCCATGCCCCGGACGGTCGATTGCGACGACACGGTAGTGGCCGAGATCAGGGCCCAGCGTCGCCAGCAGGTCGGCATGATCCGAGGACGCGCCATGGATGAGCACGACGGTGCCGCGCGCTTCGCGAGCCGGCAGGCTCTCGCGGTAATGCAGCCGCCCGCCCGCGACGGCGACGAAGCTGCCCCTGGGCGGATAGTCCCGCGCGGCCTGCGTGCCGAGCCATTCGGACCAGAACATGATCCCGGCCACGGCCAGGATGAACATGACGACAAGGGAGCGGATCAGCATGCTCCGCATACGCAGGCGTCGCCGTTTCGGATCTGTGAAGATGTTAGGGACCGTGTTGGACATTGAGCCCTCATCCTGAGGAGCTGCGCAGCAGCGTCTCGAAGGATGCTCCAGATGTCTCCGGAGCCTCGGCGAGCATCCTTCGAGACGCGATCCCTGCGGACTCGCTCCTCAGGATGAGGGCTGCGAGGGGCAATTCGCTCAGGCGTCGCGGCCGTCGACTTCGATCTTCAGCGACTCGACGGCGCTCTTGATCGCCTCGAGCTGCGGATAGACCTCAAGCGCCCGGCGATAGGCGACCATGGCGCGCTTGTCGTCGCCCTGCTGGCGCAGGATGGTGCCAAGCCCCAGCATCGCACCATAATGTCGCGGCTCGCGCTTCAGCGCCTCGCCGATGTCGAGCATCGAGCGGATCGGATCGCCGGCGATGAAGAGGGCGTTGGCGCGCTGGTTCCAGGCCTCGGCCCAATCCGGCTCCAGGCTGATGACACGGTCGAGCAGTTCGATCGCGAGTTCGAGTTGCTTGGCCTTCATCGCCGTCTGGGCGCGGGTCATCAGCAGGTCGGCGGTGGGCGAATTCGAACGCGACCAGCGGCGCTGGATCAGATTGGCGATGCCCTTGGCCTCCTCCGGCGTCTTGGCCGCGGCCAGCCGCTCGAACAGCTTCTCCAGCGTCGCGGCAGGCGTGCGCACCGGGGCGGCAGGCGGTGCAGTGGGATTGTCGTCCTTGTCGGTGGGCGCAACCGTGCCGGGACGCTGCGGCGCGGCATCCTGTGCCTGCACGGAAGCGAAGGGGGCGACAGCCGCCAGCGCCAGCAGGAGGGTGGCGGAGAGCGTGCGTGCGATCATCATGCCCACGAGTTTAGCCGCGCTTGGCGGCAGGTCAATTCACGGAGCAGCGACCGCCAACGCAAAAAAGCGGGCGCACCCGAGGGGGCCCCGCTCTGTCCTTGTCCCCAGCGAGGAAGGCGGCCCGCAGGCCGCCGCAACCTCAGCCCTGGCGCGCCTTGAAGCGCTTCTGGACCTTGTTGATGATGTAGACGCGGCCCTTGCGGCGCACGAGCTGGTTGTCGCGGTGACGGGCGCGCAGCGACTTCAGCGAATTGCGGATCTTCATGGTCTCAACTCCACCGACCCGCGCCACGAGGGCGAACCGGTCAAAAAACGAAAGCCCTGCCAAACACGAAGCCAGCGACGCGAGCCGGAAACCGGCCCTCATCGACCACGCGAATGATGCGGCTGATGCGATGCCGGCTGTATACGGATTTTTCCTGAGATCGCAAGAGCGCAAGACGCTCAAGGCCGAGGAAAAGCGGGATTGCTCTCCAAAGCAGCGGTCATCGGGCCGATCGGGGCCCGGAACTTAAGCTCCCCGCCGCGCGTTTCCCTGTCTCACGAACGCTGGGGATTTCAACACCATGAAGATGTCGACCTTGGGCCTGCTGGCCGCCTGCACGATCGCGCTCGGCGCCTGCGGCAACACCACGGAACAGCGCATCGGCGGTGCCGCAGCCGGCGCCGGAACCGGGGCTATCGTGGCCGGCCCGGTTGGCGCGGTCGTCGGCGGTGCCGCCGGCGCGATCGCAGCGCCGAGCGTCGTCCGCTCGACGCGACGCGCGACGCGCTGACCAATGCTCCGGTTGGCGGTTACGGCCGCCAGCCGGTCTCCTCGGCGGGCGCGTTCTGGCGCGCCTCGTCCTTGCGGGCGTCCTCGACATAAGTGAACAGCGCCCGCAGCGCCGATTCCACGCCCTCGCCGGAGGCCGATGACAGCACGATCGGCATGCGCTTGCAGGCCCGCTTCAGCCGCGCGACCTGCTCCTTGAGCAGCTCCGGCGACAGCGCGTCGACCTTCGATAGCGCCACGATCTCGGGCTTCTCGTCGAGGCCCTCGCCATAGAGGCTGAGTTCCTTGCGCACGGTCTTGTAGGCCTTGCCGGCATGCTCGCTGGTGCCCTCGACGAGGTGCAGCAGCACGCGGCAACGCTCGACATGCCCCAGGAACCGGTCGCCGAGGCCGTGCCCCTCATGGGCGCCCTCGATCAGGCCGGGAATATCCGCCAGCACCATCTCGCGCGCATCGACGCGCACGACGCCGAGCCCCGGATGCAGGGTCGTAAAGGGATAATCGGCGATCTTTGGCTTGGCCGCCGTGACGGTCGCCAGGAAGGTCGACTTGCCGGCATTGGGCAAACCGATCAGCCCGGCATCGGCGATCAGCTTCAGCCGCAGCCAGACCCAGCGTTCCTCGCCGATCAGTCCGGGATTGGCATGGCGCGGCGCCTGGTTGGTCGCCGTCTTGAAATAGGCATTGCCGAAGCCGCCATTGCCGCCCTTGCACAAAACGAAGCGCTGGCCGGCCTGCGTCAGGTCGGCGACCAGCGTCTCGCCATCCTCGTCGAAGATCTGCGTGCCCGGCGGCACCTTCAGGACCTTGGTCTCGCCATTGGCGCCGTGGCGGTCGGCACCCATGCCGTGTCCGCCGATCTTGGCCTTGAAATGCTGCTGGAAGCGGAAATCGATCAGGGTATTGAGACCCTGCACGCATTCGATGATGACATCGCCGCCGCGTCCGCCGTCGCCACCATTGGGCCCGCCGAATTCGATGAACTTTTCACGGCGGAAGGAGACGCAGCCGGCGCCGCCGTCTCCCGCCTTCACATAGATCTTGGCCTGGTCGAGGAATTTCATGGGCTCTCAGTAGTGATCGCGGGGCGAAAGGGCAATGAGCGCGTCATGCTCGGGCATAGACCCGAGCATCTCGGGCCAGAGATTCTCGGGTCTGCGCTGCGCTCCGCCCGAGAATGACGGCGCGTCTCACGCCGCCAGCCTCGGCGCCGCCATCTCCTCGCGCAGCGCATCGGCGAAGCGGCGGGCAGCCAGCCCCGGCTGCGGCCCCATGATCAGCCCGACGGAGAGCTCGAACAGCGCCGGCAGGCCCTCCGCCGGGCCGAGCCGCCGCATTGTCGTCGGCACCGCGCTCTCGGTCACCGCCGTGACGCAGAACCCCGCCTCGACCGCCGAGAGCATGCCGGAGGTGTGCGAGCAGGAAAAAACCAGCCGATAATCCTTCTCCGCATCGGCGAGGCAGGCGAGCAGGCGCGGCCGCACCCGGCAGCCTTCCGAGAACAGCGCCAGCGGCAGCGTCTCCTGCAATTCCGGCCGGTGTCCGCGCGCCGCGATCCAGACCACAGGCTCGCGCCGGATCACCTCGCCGACGGGGCGCCTGGGATCCTGCGTCACCACGGCGAGATCGAACTCGCCGGCCGCCACGGCCGGCTCGATCCGCTTCGACAAATCGCAATGCAGCTCGAGCTCCACCTTGGGATGCTCGGCCGCGAAGCGCGCGATCAGCGGCCGCAGGAAGGCGTCGACATAATCGTCGGGAATGCCGATGCGTAGCCGCCCCGAGGCGCTGCTGCCACCGAGATCGTCGAGCGCCTCGCGCTGGATCGCCAGCAGCCGCCGCGCATGCGCGATCAGCCGCTCGCCGGCATGGGTCGGCACCACGCCGCGGCGCGAGCGCTCCAGCAGCTTATGGCCGAGCTGCGCCTCCAGATCCTGGATCCGCACCGAAATCGCCGATTGCGTCCTGCCGAGCCGCGCCCCGGCCGCCGTGAAGCCGCCACTCTCGACCACCGCCACCAGCATGTCGAGCGCCGCCAGATCGAAATGCCCGGACATGGCACAATCTCCATCGATCGCTTTTAAGAATGGTTAAATCAGAATAATCCGTTTTTCCGATGGAAGGAAGTGGCGTAAACCGGGCCAACAATAATCAGAATCTCTCGAAAGCCGTCGCCATGTCCGCCCCCGCTGCCGTCATGCCCGCCCCGACCGCCCCTGCACTCGCGATATTCCTTGCGCTGCTAGCGGGCGCGACCTGCATCGGCTTTTCCGGCGTGTTCGTGCGCTTCGCCGATGTCGGCCCGGCCGCGGCCGGCTTCTGGCGCATGGCCTTCGCGCTGCCGGTGCTCGGCCTCTGGATGGGGCTGGAGCAGCGCCGGCCGGGGCGCCCTGCAGCCACCGCCGGCGCCCTGTTGCCGATCGCGCTGGCCGGCCTCGCCTTCGGCGTCGACGTCGTGCTCTACAACGCCTCGCTCGGCTTCACGACCATCGCCAATGCCTCGCTGCTCGGCAATCTTTCGCCGGTCGTGGTGGTGCTCGGCGGCTGGCTGCTCTTCTCCGAGCGGCCGAGCCGGCGCATCCTCGGTGCGCTGGCGCTGGCGGTCGGCGGCGCGATGATGCTGGTGCTGCCGAAATTCACCGGCACGGCTGCCCCCGCGCCCGGCGGCCTGTTCGGCGATAGCCTCGCGATCGGCGCCGCCTTCTCCTATGCCGCCTATATCATGGCCGTGCGCCGCGCCCGTGACCGCACTGATGCCGGCCGGCTCAGCCTGATCTCGAGCGCGATCTGCGCCGTCTTCTGCCTCGTCACGGCCTTCGCGCTCGGCGAGACGATCATCCCGGCCAGCCTCACCGGTTGGCTCGCGGTGATCGCGCTCGGCCTCGTCTCGCATGCCATGGGCCAGGGCCTGATCACGCTGGCGCTGGGCCATTACGGCGCCAGCGCCGCCTCGCTGGTCATGGTCTGGCCGGCGATGGTCGCCGTGCTCTCGGCCTGGGCGCTCTTCGGCGAGCAGCCCTCTCCCGTTCAGGCCTTCGGCGGCATCGCGATCCTCGCCGCCGTGCTGATGGTGCGCAAGGGCTGACGCCTCGATCTGCTGACGCGCCGCGCCGCCCACACCTACGCCGCCACGGCGTAGGTCAGGATCACCGCGCCATTGCTCAGCGGGCGCGACTGCGTCAGCGACAGCTTGCGCTTGGGCGAGCCCGGCTTGAACAGGGGCGTGCCCGCTCCGAGCAGAACCGGCGCGATGCAGAGCATGATCTCGTCGACCAGCCCGTCGCGCAGCAGCGAATCGGTTAGCTCGGCGCTGCCGAAGACATAGATGTCCTTGCCCGCCTCAGCCTTGCGCCGCGCAAGCTCGCCGGCGATGTCGGCCGTGACCTGCGTGTTGTTCCAGTCCGACGCCGTCAGGCTGCGCGAGGCGACGAGCTTCGGCAGGGCGTTCATGAAGACCTTGGTCTCGCCTTCCTCTTCCGTCGACGTCCAGTAGGCCTTCATCCCCTCATAGGTGACGCGGCCGAAGACGAGCAGCCCCGCCTTCTCGCCGAAGGTCTTGCTGAGCTCGGAGAGCTCGTCGCACCAGGCATCGCCGTGGAAGGCGAGATCCCACTTCGTCGGCCCTTCGAACAGCCCATCCAGCGTCATCAGATTCCAGACGATCACCTTCGCCATCTTAACCTCCCTCGATACATGCGCCGCAAAACCGCTTGCGATTTGCAAGCAGTTGTCTCGTAGCGAAACCGATCTTATATTGCAAGTGGTTTTTGGAGACCGCCATGCGCGAGACCGGCCGTTCCGGCTGCCCGATCAATCTGACGCTCGAAATCCTCGGCGATCGCTGGAGCCTGATCGTCCTGCGCGACATCATGTTCGGCAACCGCCGGCATTTCCGCGAATTGCTGACGAAATCCGATGAGGGCATCGCCAGCAACATCCTCGCCGACCGGCTGAAGCGGCTGGTCGAGAGGGGCCTGTTGGCCCGCACCGACGACGCCAGCCACAAGCAGAAAGGCATCTACAGCCTGACCGAGATGGGCATCGCGCTCGTGCCCGTCTTCGCCGCGATGGGCAGTTGGGGCCGCCGCTTCCTGCCGGTCACCGAGGAAATGTCGATCCGCGCCGAGCTTCTGGAACAGGGCGGCGCTCCGCTCTGGGAAGGCTTCATGCAGGAGTTGCGCGCCCTGCATCTCGGCGCTCCCGCGCCGGAGGTGTCGGTTCTGGCAGGGCTGACGGCGGCCTATCGCGAGGCCGTGGCGCGGCGCGAGGCGGCGAACGCCGCGTAAGTGGGTTGGCTCATTCGTCATGGTCGCCCTTGTGGCGACCATCCACGTCTTCACTGGTCGAGCGCAGTGGCCAAGACGTGGATGCTCGGGGCAGGCCCGAGCATGACGAACAGCGCCGAGACTTATCCCCGCGCTCCGAACCCATGCCTATCCTCCGCCCGTTCCGCCCGACCAAGGGGGCTGTCGCGAGGCGTCGTGCGGCCGGGTGGAATGGCGGTGTTCATGGCGGCAGGCTCTCGCAGGTCCGATGCCATGGAGGAGCGACGATCACGGCGGCTCCACTCAAGCCGCTGCGGCCCAGCGCTCCCTCAGAGAACCGCGCGTGGAGCCGGACGGCGGCAGGATCCGCCGCATCGACACCTCGACATCGACACTCGACATCGGCACGCGGTCTGGTCCGCGCCGCCGCCCGGCTCCGCGCACCCCTCTCGGGTTGCAGGCGATCCGAAACCCCGCGGCGCGAGCCGGATGGGGCTTGTCCTGCGCGCGGCGGGTTGCGATCGGCGACGCCAGACGGCATTCTTGGTGCTCCCATTTGGCGCTCCCATCAGGCGAGGTGAGCATGCTGCCTGGACGTCTCCTGGCTCTGACGATGCTGCTGGCGCTCCCGGCGCAGGCGGCCGGCCCCTATGGCAAGATCGTCGTCGGCAACTGGTCCGGCGGCGCCTTCACCCATGACGCGACCGGCGCCTTCTCGCATTGCGCCGTCAATGCCGGCTATCGCAACGGCACGCGAATGTTCACCTCGATCACCGCCGACTTCAAATGGCTGATCGGTTTCGCCCACCCCAACTGGCGGCTGAAGCCCGGCAGCACGCTGGCGCTGCAGCTCGTCTTCGACCGCAGCTCGCGGGTCGACGTCACCGCGAATGTCAAGACCGCGAGCCTGCTGACCATCGCGATGCCGGATAATTCGCAGCTCATCAACGCCTTCCGGCAGGGCAGCTATCTCGAGCTCGTCGCCAACGACCAGCGCCTGACCTTTGCCCTGACCTCGACCGGGGAGATGCTGCCCGCCCTCGTCGAATGCGCCAGGCAGAGCGCCAGCATCCGCGGGCCGGTCAACCCGTCCGCCGGCCAGAACGCCGCCCGCCCGCCCGAGGCCGACACGGGGGCCAATGCCCAGGCCAAGGCTGAGAAGAAAGCGGTGCTGGAAAAGACCCGCGATCTGATCCGCACGCGCATGCTGACCTGCATCGGCCGCGAGGGCGGCCCGATGCTGGCGACCGACGAGAAGGCCGAGGTCGTCGCCAAGGCCGCGATGATCTTCTGCAAGGCCGATGTCGATGCGCTCGCCCAGGCGATCATCGAGATCCACGAACTCGACGGCAGCCGGCCGGTCGACCGCGAAGCCGTGCGCCGCGCCGCCGCGCAAAGCGTCCAGGACGTCGTCGTGGCCCAGATCGTCAAATCGCGCGGCGAAATGCTCAACCGCCGCAACCAGCAACCCTCGACGCCATCAGGCGGAACCCCGACGATCTCGCCGTCGCTGTGAGGGCGCGCCTTTCAAGGAACCGCCCGGTCATCCCGGACAAGCCGCAGAGCGGCACCATTCTTCTTGGTTACGTAAAGATTCTTGGCGGATTGAGAGCTTACACCGCTCGATGGAAATGTTTGGCTTGCAGGAGTAAGATTATAAGGCTTATCTTTGTATTTAAATATTTATAGAAATTGACGTGAATGCCCGGGAGGCAAATTATGGCATTTCGCTCGCTGCCATTATCAGCGCTGCTAGTGAACAGGGCAAATGATCGTCACGGTGAGTTGGAAAACGAAACAGCAGCGATCGCTTGGCTTTTTAATAATCGCGAACAGCATATGCGAAATTTGGCCAAGGATATCGTTACTCAAGCTGGAGTCTATGATCCACCCCTAGTATCGGCCGAAGATGGAAAATTTCTCGTCTTTGACGGAAATCGCCGCGTTACATGCCTAAAGCTGCTGGGAAGCCCACGTCGGGCTCCTACAGTCGAACTTCAGAAATACTTTGCTGATCTACGTCAAAAATGGGTTGGCAAATTTCCTGAGAACATTACCTGCCAGATTGAAAATGACCGCGACCGGATAGACGATATTCTTTATCGGCGCCACACAGGCACTCTGAACGGGGTCGGCCAGAGTACTTGGGACGATCGTATGAAGGCGAATTTCGTCGGTCGGACGGG
Organism: Hyphomicrobiales bacterium; assembly: GCA_900470775.1. GTDB lineage: Bacteria > Pseudomonadota > Alphaproteobacteria > Rhizobiales > Beijerinckiaceae > Allobosea. The sequence goes on from UCBZ01000010.1 coordinate 272,426, forward strand.
CAAGGCCAGCGGCCTTCATGTGGCAGATGAGATTGAGAAGCGGCTCGTTGAGACGCGCGTCTGGGATGCACGACGGAAAATCCCACGCTCCAACATGAATCGCCTCCTATCGTCCGAAGCCTATCGGAACAGATTGGGTTTCAGCGTCGCGCGAGGAAAATTCGAATATACACATGACGAAGCTGTCGTCTTACCTGCGCTCTGCAGGGTGGCCGATGACCTCGCAACCAAGAAAATCGTTCTGGGCGACATCTGGGATGTAGCTGGCAAGCGCCACTACCTCGATCAGCTGGATAGGGAAGGCATTTTGCCAACGGTCGCGCACGCGCTGTCCAAAGCAGGGCAGCTAGTCTCTGCGGGCAAGCCGAGCATACCGCCAGTTCCAGTGTCACCACCGAAGCCTTCACCGCTGCCCAAGCCGGATCCAAGAACGACCCTGATCCCCAACTATTTGCACTATGCGGTAACATGGTCGGGCGAGCAGCAGCGGCTCAAAGCGATTTGGGAGGAACTTCAGTTTCATCTCAAGTTAGCAGAACATCCGAATGCAATTGCTGTGATGTTCCGTGTTCTAGTCGAATTAGCGTTAGACAACTACGTGACGAAAGCAGGCCTATCAACGGTCCATGAAAACGATAGCTTGTCGAACCGCACAGGAAAAGTCGTATCCGATCTCCTCGCGAAAAAGAAGATCGACAGAAAATATCACGACGAATGTAAGAAATTTCAAAACGCAGATCAGTTATTTTCCGTAGCGACCATGAATAGATGGGTTCACTCTCCGAAATTTAATCCATCGGCTCAACACATGACATCAATGTGGGATTCGCTCTCAGAATTTGTTGTGCTGTGCATCAACGCCTAGAGACGTCAATTTTGTACCGCGCCGTCGGGCCGCACTTCGCCGCCAACCTCGGCGGCGGCAGCGTCCCCCATCGCCCTGGGGCTCGCCTTACCCGGCGTCTGGTGGGCGTCGTGCTGATGAAATCGTCTCGCGCCGGCTCTTCATCCCTGGCCCTGCTGAAGCGGCCGAAGAGCCAACCCGTCGCTTTCGAGAGCGTTCATCAGCACGCGAAATCCGCTGCCACCACAGCCTGAACGATCTTGCCCTCGCCCGTCACCCGCTCTAAATTCCAACCATGATGTTCACGTCCACATTCTTCCCGCTGATCTGAACGGCTCGACGTCGTTCCGGCGCTCCCGCGCCGATTGGATCAACACGGCTCCGCCGATGCGAGAGCCGCATGGAGAATGTGTCATGCCCAAAGCCGATCCTGTCGGCCTGACCAGCGGTCAGGTCCGAAGCTTCATCGACGACGGCTTCGTCAAGATCGAAAACGCCTTCAGCGCCGCGCTTGCACGGGACTGCAGGGATGCGTTGTGGGCCGATATCGGCCTGTCGCCGAGCCAGCCGGAAAGCTGGACCAAACCCGTCGTCCGGGTTGCTTCGAAATCCTCGCCACCCTTCATCCAGGCCGCTAATACGCCGGCCCTGCACAAGGCCTTCGACCAGCTCGTCGGGAAAGACCGCTGGCTCGCGCCCCGGGGACTGGGGACCTTTCCGATCCGCTTTCCGTCGACGGAAGCTCCCGGCGACGACGGCTGGCATGTCGATGTCAGTTTCGGTACCGACAATCCCGATTTCATGGAATGGCGGGCCAATCTGAAAAGCAGCGGGCGGGCTTTGCTGATGCTCTTCCTGCTCTCGGATGTCGGCACCGACGATGCGCCCACGCGGATCCGCAAGGGCTCGCATCTGACCATCGCGCGCGAGTTGCTGCCCCATGGCGAGGCAGGCGCAACGCTCAGGCAGCTCTCCGCCGATGGTTACGCCTCCACGGCAGGCTGCGAGATCGAGCAGGCGACGGGCGCTGCAGGCACGGTCTATCTGTGCCACCCGTTCCTGGTCCATGCCGCGCAGCCCCACCGAGGAAAACAGCCGCGCTTCATGGCGCAACCGCTGCTGTTCCCGGCGGGTGAGTTCGATCCGGCCTTGCCGCCATCACCCGTTCAGATCGCCATCCGTCAGGCTTGTGGACTGGCACTCTGAACAGACGGCATCCGGGACGGCTCGGCGGTCCCGGATGTTGCCCTTCACTCCGCCGCCCCCCGCGGCGGCGGCGCTCGCTCATCCGCAGCCCCGGGTCAAAGAGCGCGCTCCGGCTCAGTGACCGCGACCTCCCTGTCACCCTGCACGGATCGGGAGTAGGATCGCGCCCCACGCAAGGAAGCCTCGCCGCCCTGAGGACGCTTCGTCCGCTGCCTTCGGCCGGGCGTTTTGACGCGAGGACCGGCCAATGCGCCCTCTTGCCTCGATCGCTGTCGCGCTGGTGTTGACGGCCGCAGCGACGGATACGCGCTCGCATCAGACCGCCAGCGGCTGGGATTATCCGTTCGAATGCTGTTCCGGTGCCGATTGCGCCCAGATCGACGCACGCGCCGTCAGGGAGATCCCGTCAGGCTTTGTCGTCACGGTCGCGCCAGGACAGCATCCGATCTGGTCGACGGAACGCCGCGAGCCTCTCATCCTCGAAATCCCCCATCAGAAGGCGCGGCTCTCGCCGGATGGAAAATGGCATCTCTGCATCAACGATGCCGGCGAGATGCTCTGCTTCTTCTCACCCGGCGGCGGCTCGTAGCGCCACCGGCCGGCCTTGTGAGTTCTTGGTCTCTCACTCTGCCGCCAGGCGCGGCGGCGGCAGCGGCAGCTTCATCTGCGTTGCGCCATCCTTCGGCGTCGGCTGCCCGTCATGCTCGTGGATCGTCTCCCACTGGCTCTCGTCTTCCGGCTTGCTGAAGAAGCGGCCGAAGAGCCAGCCCGTGCCCTTCGAGAGATCGTCCATCACAGCGTAGAAGGACGGCACGAAGACGAGCGAGAGCACCGTCGAGACGATCAGCCCGCCGATCACCGCGACCGCCATCGGCGCGCGGAACTCGCCGCCATCGCCGACGCCATACGCGGATGGCAGCATGCCCGCCGCCATCGCGATCGTCGTCATCACGATCGGCCTTGCGCGCTTGCGGCCGGCCTCGAGCAGGGCGGTACGGCGGTCCTTGCCGCGGCCCTCTTCTTCGACCGCGAAATCGACCAGCATGATCGCGTTCTTGGTGACGATGCCCATCAGCATGAGCAGGCCGATATAGACCGGCATCGAGACCGGGTTGTGAGTCGCCAGCAGCGCGATGACCACGCCGCCGAAGGAGAGCGGCAGCGAGAGCAGGATCGTGATCGGCTGGAAGACCGAGCCGAAGAGCAGGATCAGCACGGCGAGCACCAGCATCAGCCCGGTCGCCATCGCGGTGATGAAGCCCTGCACGACCTCGCCCTGGATCTCGGCGTCGCCGGTCGCGGCGATGAAGACGCCCTCCGGCAGCCCGACATCCCTGACGATCTGCTGGAAGGTCTCCTGCGCCGTGCCGAGCTCGAAGCCGCGCTTCAAATCGGCGCCGATCTGCGCCCGGCGGACGCGGTCATAGCGGTCGATCGAGCTCGGCCCCTCGCCGAAGCCGATATCGGCGACGGCGGTGAGTGGGATCGAGACGCCGTTCGTGTTGGTGACGCGCAACGCCGCGATGTTGCGGATATCGGTGCGGGCGGCCTCGTCGAGCTGAACGCGGATCGGCACCAGCCGGTCGCCCGCGTTGAACTTGGCGAGATTGGCGCCGACATCGCCGATGGTGGCGACGCGCACCGCCTCCGAGATCGATTCCGCGGTGACACCGAGACTGGCGGCCTGCTCCAGCTTCGGCGTCACCCGGAGTTCCGGCCGGCTGAGCGAGCCCGCGGTCGCGACGTTGAGATAGCCGTCGACCTTGCGCATCCGCGCCTCGATCTTCGCCACCGCGGCATCGAGCGCCTCGCCGTCCCGGGACATGATCGAGAAGGCCATCTCGCGCTCGCCGCGCTCGTTGACATACCAGGCCCGGGCATCGGGCACGCTGGCGAGTTTCTCGGCGATGACGACCTTGAGATCCTTCTGCCGCGCCTCGCGCTCGGCCTTGGGCTTGAGCAGGATGGTGACGGCGGCGCGGCGCACCTCGCGCTGGCCGGTCGGCGAGGCGCCGCCGAGCACGAAGACATTGGTGACCTCGGGCATCTCGCGCAGCCGGTCGACGATCTGGTCGGTGGTGACGCGGGTGTCCTCCAGCGTCGAGCCCGGCGGCAGCTCGACCGAGGCCACCACGCGCGAGGTGTCCTCGTCGGGAATGAAGCCAGTCGGCAGGAGCGAGGTCGCCTGGATCGAGGCGAAGAGGAAGCCGAAGCCAAAGACCAGCGTCAGATAGGCCGTGTTGAAGGGCAGCTTGCGCCAGCGGCCGGTGCCGTCGAAGCGCGGCACGAGCGGGATATCGCGCCGCGCCAGCGTGCCGCGCAGCATGCCGACATAAGCCCGCATGACCAGCCCATCCTTGGCGTCGTCATGCTTCACCGGCTTCATCAGATAGGCCGCCATCATCGGCGTGATCAGCCGCGCGACGAGCAGCGAGAACAGCACCGCGACCGCAACCGTCAGGCCGAACTGGCGGAAATACTGGCCGGCGACGCCGCTCATGAAGGAGACCGGCGCGAAGATCGCGACGATGGTCAGCGTGATCGCGATGACGGCGAGCCCGATCTCGTCGGCTGCTTCCATCGCAGCGCGATAGGGCGATTTGCCCATCTTCATGTGCCGGACGATGTTCTCGATCTCGACGATGGCGTCGTCGACCAGGATGCCGGTGACCAGCGTGATGCCGAGCAGGCTGACGAGGTTGAGCGAGAAGCCCATCAGCTCCATCGCCCAAAAAGTCGGGATGGCCGAGAGCGGCAGGGCAATCGCGGTGATCAGCGTCGCGCGCCAGTTGCGCAGGAACAGGAAGACGACGAGCACGGCCAGGCCGGCCCCTTCCAGCAGCGTCTCCATCGCGGCCTTGTAGTTGCCATAGGTATAGGCGACCGCGTCGTCGATCGGCTTGAGTGCGATGTCGGGGAAGCGCTTGTTGAGCTCGTCGAGCCGCGCCGCGACGACGTCCTTGACCGAAAGTTCGCTCGAACCCTTCGAGCGGAAGACCGCGAAGGTGACGACCGGCTGCTTGTTCAGCCGGCCGAAGGCGCGCGGCTCCGAATTGCTGTCCTCGACGCGGCCGAGCTCCTTCAGGCGGACCTCGCGGCCGCCGGTCAGCGTGATCTTGGTCTCGGCGAGTTCGGCGACGGTGCGTGCTCCGGCAAGCGTGCGGATCGCCTGCTCCTGGCCGCCGACCTCGCCGCGCCCGCCTGCGAGATCGACATTGGTGGCGCGGATCTGGCGGTTGACCTCGCCGGCGGTGGTGCCGAGCGCCAGCAGCCGGTCGGGATCGAGCGAGATCCGGATCTCGCGGTCGACACCGCCATAGCGCTCGACCCGGCCGACGCCCTTCAGCCCCTGCAATTCGCGCGCGACGACATCGTCGACATGCCAGGAGAGCTGCTCCAGCGTCATGCCGGTCGAGGAGGCGCCATAGGTCAGGATCGACTGGCCCTCGACATCGATGCGCTGGATGATCGGCTCGTCGATCGTGCGCGGCAGGTCCGCGCGGATCTTGGCGACAGCATCCTTGACGTCGTTGACGGCGCGGTCGGTGTTGGTCTCCAGCCGGAACTCGATCAGCGTCACCGAGGACCCGTCGGTCAGCGTCGAGACGACATGCTTGACGCCGGTGATGTTGGCGACGGAATCCTCGACACGCTTCGAGACCTGGCTTTCGAGCTCGGCCGGTGCGGCACCGGACTGCGTCACCGTGACCGAGACCAGCGGCACGTCGATATTGGGGAAGCGCGTGACCGGCAGCTTCGAGAACGAGAGCAGCCCGAGCACGCAGAGCACCACGAAGAGCAGGATCGCGGGAACCGGCTTGCGGATCGACCAGGCAGAGAAATTGATGTCCACGTCGTGCCCCGTCAGTTCGTCGCGACAGGCGTGATGATGTCGCCGTCGCGGACAAAGGTGCCGGCGCGCGCCACCACCGTTTCGCCTTCCGTGAGCCCGGCGGCGATCTCGGCCCGGCCGGCCCCGGTGAGCCCGAGCGTGACCGTCTTGGTCGTCACCTTGCCGTCGCTGACGCTCTGCACGGTCGCGCCCGAACGGGCATAGGTGATGGCCGAAAGCGGCAGGGTGATGCTGGTCTTGCGGCCGGTCTCGATCACGCCGCGCGCAAACGAGCCGATCGCGACCGGCGGGTTGCCGATCAGAGCGACCCGTACCCGACCGAGCCGCGAGGCCTTGTCGACCTCGGGCGCGATCAGGCGGATCGTGCCCGCCAGCGCCTGCGTCGCGCCCGCCGACATCACCGCCACCGGCTGCCCGAGCTTGATGCCCGGCAGTTCGACCTCGGCGACCTCGGCCTCGAGCTCGACTGCGCCGTCCTCGATGATGCGGAACAGCGGCTCGGTCGCGGACATGGCGGCGGTCGCGCCGAGCCTGGCAGTGCGGCGGCTGACGATGCCGCCCTTGGGCGCCTTGATCTCGGTGCGGGCGAGCCTGACCTCGATATCGCGGCCCTGCGCCTTCGCCAAAGCGAGATCGGCGGTCGCGATGGCCAGCGCCTGCTTCGAGGAGTTGAGCTTGGCCTCGGCGGCCCGGGCGACGGCGTCGCGCTGGTCATAGGTCTCGTTGGAGACGTTGCCGGTGCTGCGCAGGGCCTTGGTGCGGTCGAAATTGTTGTTGGCGGCGACAAGATTGGCCTGCGCCTCGGCGATTTGCGCATTGGCCTGGGCGACGCCGGCATCGGCCCGCGCGATCTGCGCATCGTTCTGGGTCTTCTGGACCTCCAGGGTCGTGCGCGAGAGCCGCGCCAGCACCTGCCCGGCGGCGACGCGATCGCCCTCCTCGGCCAGGATCGCGACGATCGACAGGCCATCGACCTCGGGCTGCACCTGAACCTCGTCGCGCGCGATCATCGAGCCGGACACCACGACGCTCTGGACGATCTCCGAGATCTTCGCCTTGGTCACGGTCACGGACGGGCCGGCCACCGGCCCGCCCTGCACGGAGGCTGCTGCGGGGGACTGGGCCTGCACCACGCCGGCATGCCCGGCGGCGAGCGCCAGCAGCGACAGGCCGACGATGCGGGAAACGGCGAGAACAGGCGACATCGAGCGGGCTTTCCGGGTGGAGGCGCGGGTGAAAGAGCGGGTGGGAGAGGATGAGGTGATCACAGCGTGGGGCCCTCGGATTCGGGCAGCAGCAGCACCTGCGCCAGGCCACGCATGGCCTTGAACAGGGTGTCCGCCGCCATGACGGCGTCGAAGCCGGGATCGGTGGCGCGGCGGCAGAAGAAGCCGTCCGCCATCATGAAGATCGCCTGCAGGAACCGGGCATCGTCGAGATTGGCCGGCAGCTCGCCGCTGGCCTTGGCGCCGGCGATGGCGAAGGCGAGTCCGCCGATCACCGTGCTGTCGATCGAGGCGCACATCTCAGCCATTTGCGGGTTGCGGGCGGCCTCGGCCCAGATCTGCATGCAGATGATGGCCTTCTCGCGCGGCTCCTCGATGAGATGCTTGCGCCCGAGCGTCTCGAGCTGGTCGAGCACATTGCCCTTGCCGGGATCGAGATCGGCAAAGTCCGCAGCGATCAGCGTGCGGTCGCGCTCGGCCATCCCTGCGATGATCGCGTCCTTCGAGGCGAAGTAGCGGTAGAGATTGCCCGGGCTCATGCCCGCCTCGGCAGCCACGTCCTGCATCGTCGCGGCATGGAAACCGGCGCGCGCGAAGACGCGCTCGGCCGCGTCCAGAATGCGGATCTGGCGCTCCGATGGGCCGCGCTCGGGGGCGGGGGCGGCCGGCGCGCGCTCGGGCGCGTCAAGGGCGATGAACGACTGCACGCAGAACCTTCAACGATGAGAATGAACGTTCATTCTCATGACGGCAGTCCCGGGCCAAGTCAAGCAGAGCTTGCCGAAAGATGGTTTCCGGATTGTTGCCGACCAGATCGGCGCCTCAATCCGGCATGCGCTCCAGGCGGTCTCGCCATGCGGCTGCGGCCCATAAATTGCTTGCCTCACCTGTATTGCGACCGCATTCTCAGGCCATGCCATCGCGTGCTCCGTATGTCCCCTTCAAGACCGCTCCCCGGCGACCCTGATCTCGCGATGAACGACCACGCGCTTTTGACCCCTCCCATCCGCAAGCTTCGCGCAACGTCCCGGCCGCGCGGTCCTGCGCTCAAGCTGCCGCCGCTCAAGCCCGTGCTGATCGTGCTGCATCAGGAGCATTCGACCTCGGGACGCGTCGGCCGCCTGCTCCAGGCGCGCGGGCATACGCTCGACATCCGCAAGCCGCGCTATGGCGACCCGCTGCCGCAAACCATGCGGGACCATGCTGGCGCCGTGATCTTCGGCGGGCCGATGGGCGCCAACGACCCCGATGATTTCGTCAAGACCGAGATCGACTGGATCGGCACCTGCCTCAGGGAGGACGCACCCTTCCTCGGCATCTGCCTGGGCGCGCAGATGATGGCCAAGCATCTCGGCGCCCGCGTCTACACCCATGGCGAGGGCCGCGCCGAGGTCGGCTACTACAGGCTCGACCAGACCGACCATGGCAGGCTCCATGCCGCCGAGGCCGGATTCGATTGGCCTGGCACGGTCTACCAGTGGCATCGCGACGGCTTCGATTGCCCGACGGGCGCCGAGTGCCTTGCCACCGGCGGCGATTTTCCGGTGCAGGCGATCAAGGCCGAGTCGCGCTGCTATGGCATCCAGTTCCACCCGGAGGTCACACCGGCGATGATGTGCCGCTGGTCGATCCGCGGCCATGAGCGCACCCTGATGCCCGGAGCCCAGCTCCGGCATCTGCATCTCGATGGCTGGTATCAATACGACCCGGCGATCCGGCTCTGGCTCGACCGCTTCCTCGACCATTGGCTCAAGGCACCCGTCGAGGCAGCAAGCGCGTGACCCGTACAGCCATTGTCCTCGGCGCCGGCATGGTCGGCGTCTCCTGTGCGCTTTCGCTCCAGAAGCGCGGCTTCAACGTCACCCTGATCGACCGGCGCGAGCCCGGCCGCGAGACCTCCTATGGCAATGCCGGGGTGCTGGCCCGCTCCTCGATCGCGCCCCTCAACAATCCCGGCCTGTTCGGCAAGCTCACGAGCTATCTCGGCAATCGCCATCCGGCGCTGAACCTGAACTGGAAGCGGGCGCTGACGCGACCCGGCTGGCTGCTGCGTTTCCTTTGGGAAGCGCGCCCCGCGCCGGCCGCCGCTCGGATCGCCGCGCTGGATTCGCTGACCGCCAGCACGGTCGAGCGCCATCGCGCCTTGATGGCGCAGGCCGGAATCTCGCATCGCCTGCGCGAGACCGGCACGCTCAAGGTCTGGCGCACCGAGGCCGGCCATGAAGCCGCCAAGGCCGAGCATGATTTCCTGAAGCAACACGGCATCGCCTCGCAGGTGCTCGACCGACAGGGCATCTCCGCGGTCGAGCCCGCGCTCAACCCAATCTTCCACGCCGGCCTGCTCTGCCTCGAAAACGCATCGGTAGATTCCCCGGGCGCCGTCACGGCGGCCTATGCCGAGCTCTTCGCGCAAGGCGGCGGCAGGATCGAACAGGCGCAGGTCGAAAAGCTGACCCGCACCGCTACCGGCTGGCAGGCGCAAACGGCGAAAGGCAGCTTCGAGGGCGAAATCGCCGTCGTCGCGCTTGGCCCCTGGAGCATGGATCTGCTGGCTCCTCTGGGCATCGACAGCAAGCTCGATGTCGAGCGCGGCTATCACCGCCATCTCCAGGCGGAAAAGGGCGCGACCCTGGCCCGTCCGGTCTACGATGTCGACGCCGCCTATTTCATGGCGCCGATGGAGCAGGGCTACCGCATCACCAGCGGCGTCGATCTCAGCGACCGCGACGCGCCCGACAACCACCGCCAGATCGACATGGTCACGAAGAGCGCGCGCGAGGCCTTCCCACTGGCCGAATTCAAGGGCGAAACTTGGCGCGGCGCGCGGCCGACCCTGCCGGACTCACTGCCGATGATCGGCGAGGCCCCGCGCCATCCGGGCCTCTGGCTCGCCTTCGGCAACCAGCATATCGGCTTCTCGACCGGCCCGATCACCGGCGAGATCATCGCGGCGCTGGTCTGCGGCGAGACGCCGCCAGCGGACCCGAAGCCCTTCGCGCCGGGACGGTATCTCTGATCGTCGCGCGGTAGAACCACGTCGTCATCCCGGACAAGCCGCAAAGCGGCGCCGATCCGGGATCCATTCCGGAGCGCTCGCTGGAGAGGTTCCGGAATGGATCCCGGGTCTCCCTGCGGTCGCCCGGGATGACCCGCACCAAAACTGGCACGGGAGAATGCCGGCCGGCTCAGAGCTGGCGGGTCACCATCATCTTCTTCACCTCCGCGATCGCCTTCGCCGGGTTCAAACCCTTCGGGCAGGCATTCGCGCAGTTCATGATGGTGTGGCAGCGATAGAGCCGGAACGGATCTTCGAGATCGTCCAGCCGCTCGCCGGTCGCCTCGTCGCGCGAGTCGATCAGCCAGCGATAGGCCTGCAGCAGCGCGGCGGGGCCGAGATAGCGGTCGCCGTTCCACCAGTAGCTCGGGCAGGAGGTCGAGCAGCAAGCGCAAAGGATGCACTCATAGAGACCGTCGAGTTTCTCGCGGTCCTCTTTCCCCTGCGCCCATTCCTTTTCAGGCGCCGGCGTGGTCGTCTTGAGCCAGGGCTCGATCGAGGCGTGCTGCGCGTAGAAGCGCGTCAAATCGGGCACGAGGTCCTTGATCACAGGCATATGCGGCAGCGGATAGATCGCGACCTTGTTGCCCTTGCCGCCGCATTCGTCGATGCCCGTGGTGCAGGCGAGTCCGTTCTTGCCGTCCATGTTCATGGCGCAGGAGCCGCAGATGCCCTCGCGGCAGGAGCGACGGAAGGTCAGCGTCGGGTCGATCTTGGACTTGATCCAGATCAGCGCGTCGAGAACCATCGGCCCGCAATCCTCGCGGTCGACGAAATAGGTGTCGGTGCGCGGATTCTCGGTATCGTCGGGGCTCCAGCGATAGACCTTGAACTCGGTCAGCTTGGCGGCGCCAGCCGGCTTCGGCCAGGTCTTGCCCGCGACGAGGCGGGAGTTCTGCGGGAGATTGAATTCGGCCATTTTACCAAACAGTCCTCAATACACCCGCGCCTTGGGCTTGATGTACTCGATGTCGTTCGAAAGCGTGTAGGTGTGCACCGGGCGGTCATCGAGCGAGACGGTGCGCTGCTCGTCGTCGATCCAGGCGAGCGTATGCTTCATCCAGTCCTTGTCGTCGCGGTTCGGATAGTCCTCGCGGGCATGCGCGCCGCGGCTTTCCGGGCGCTGCAGCGCCGAGTCCATCGTCACCACCGCCTGGGTGATCAGATTGTCGAATTCGAGCGTCTCGATCAGGTCCGAGTTCCAGATCAGCGAGCGATCGGTCGTGCCGATGTCGGGCAGCCCATCCCAGACCTGGTGGATCAGCTTGTGGCCCTCTTCCAGCGTCTCGCCGGTGCGGTAGACCGCGCAGTTGTCCTGCATGATCCGCTGCATGCGCCCGCGCAGCTCCGCCGTCGGGGTGCCGCCCGAGGCGTTGCGATACTTGTCGAGGCGGGTCAGCGAGAGGTCGGCCGAGTTCTTCGGCAGTTCCGGCTGCTTCTCGCCCGCCGTCACCGTTTCGGCGCAACGCAGGCCGGCCGCGCGGCCGAAGACCACGAGATCGATCAGCGAGTTCGAACCGAGACGGTTGGCGCCATGCACGGAGACGCAGGCAGCCTCGCCGATCGCCATCAGGCCGGGCACCACGGTGTCGGGATTGCCGTCGACCTTGGTCAGCACCTCGCCGTGGAAGTTCGTCGGGATGCCGCCCATGTTGTAATGCACCGTCGGCAACACCGGGATCGGCTCGCGGGTCACGTCGACGCCGGCGAAGATCTTGGCGCTCTCGGAGATGCCCGGCAGGCGCTCATGCAGGATCTTCGGGTCGAGATGGTCGAGGTGGAGGTAGATGTGGTCCTTGTTCTTGCCGACGCCGCGCCCGCCCCGGATTTCCATGGTCATCGAGCGCGAGACGACGTCGCGCGAGGCCAGGTCCTTGGCTGAGGGAGCATAGCGCTCCATGAAGCGCTCGCCCTCGGAATTGGTCAGGTAGCCGCCCTCGCCGCGCGCGCCCTCCGTGATCAGGCAGCCGGAGCCGTAGATGCCGGTGGGGTGGAACTGCACGAACTCCATGTCCTGCAGCGGCAGGCCGGCGCGCAGCACCATGCCGCCGCCATCGCCGGTGCAGGTATGGGCCGAGGTCGCCGAGAAATAGGAGCGGCCATAGCCGCCCGTCGCCAGGATCGTCTGCTGCGAGCGGAAGCGGTGCAGCGTGCCGTCATCGAGCTTGAGCGCGATCACGCCGCGGCAATACCCGTCCTCGTCCATGATCAGGTCGATGGCGAAGTATTCGATGAAGAACTCGGTGTTGTAGCGCAGCGCCTGGCCATAGAGCGTGTGCAGCATGGCGTGGCCGGTGCGGTCGGCCGCCGCGCAGGTGCGTTGGGCCGGCGGACCCTCGCCGAATTCGGTGGTCATGCCGCCGAAGGGGCGCTGGTAGATCTTGCCATCCTCGGTACGCGAGAACGGCACGCCCCAATGCTCCAGCTCATAGACGGCGGCTGGCGCGTTGCGAACGAGGTACTCGATCGCATCCTGATCGCCGAGCCAGTCCGACCCCTTGACGGTGTCGAACATGTGCCACTGCCAGGTGTCCTTGCCCATATTGCCGAGCGAGGCGGCGACGCCGCCCTGGGCCGCGACGGTGTGCGAGCGCGTCGGGAACACTTTTGAGATGCAAGCGGTGCGCAAGCCGGCCTGCGAACAGCCGACGGTGGCGCGAAGGCCGGCACCGCCCGCGCCGACGACGACGACGTCGAAGGTGTGGTCGGTGATCGCATAGGCCTGGCCGGCATAGGCCGGGACCGGACGGGATTTGGTGATCGCCATCGGATCAGCCTCCAAAAGAGAGCTTCAGCACCGCGAAGACGCAAGACGCGCCGATCGCGATCGCAAAGAAGGTATTGGCCATCACGGCAATGACCTTGAGGAGGCCATGCACGTAATCCTCGATGATCACCTGCATGCCGATGCGCATATGCACGGTGGCCGAGAGGATGAAGAGCAGCATCAGGATCGAGACCGGCGGATAAGACAGCGTCGCGACCGCCGCCGGGTAGGGCTTGCCGACCAGCGAGATCACCACGCCGAGGAAGACCACGGTCAGGACGGCGTTCGAGACGGCCGTCAGGCGCTGCACCCAGAAATGCCCGGTGCCGGATTTGGCCGAGCCGAGGCCACGGACGCGGGCAAGCGGAGTGCGCAGGTTCGACTTGGACAGCATGATGTGGCTCCTCAGCGCGTGGCGAGCACGATGGCCCAGAGGAGCAGGGTCAGCCCTCCGGAGACCGCGACGCTGTACTTTGCCAGGTTCATCCGGGTGGTGGGGTCGTAGCCCCGGCCGGTATCCCAGACGAGGTGGCGCAGGCCTCCCATCATGTGGTGCAGCAGGACGAAGCTGTAGCCGAACAGGATGATCCGCCCGATCCAGGATCCGGCGATGGCCTGTGCGGTCTCGAAAGCCGCCGGTCCCGACGCGGCCGCAACCAGCCAGAACGCGACCAGGAGAGTGCCGCCATAGAGCGCGCAACCGGTGGCCCGATGCGCGATCGACATCGCCATGGTCCAGGACCAGCGATAGATCTGCAGATGCGGCGAAAGCGGGCGCGCCGCCTGTTTGACCTCGGCCAAGATCGTTCTCCGACTCAGATGGCCCTGCAGCAGGCCTTATCCATTTGGGATCGTTCTAGAGTGTCTGGCTCTGTAACGAAACCGGAACCCTGCTGCAATGCGACATGGCCGCGGTGAAGTGACAGACAACATAATCTGTCATTCGTTAGCGAAATCCGGTACCGGATGCGAAAAGTGGCTACCCGCTTTTTGTATTTTGATCCGGCTCCAACTCCTGCTTATCGCGGAACCAGCGCCCAGTAGTCGAGATCGAGGATGACGTCGGCGGCGTACTGATCGCCCGATTTCAGCGGGTGGTCGGCGCAAGCGCGGTTCTTGGTCGCCACCAGCCGCAGCCGCAACGCCCCGACATCCGTGCGATCGGGCAGTTCCGCCACCTCCAGCACCTCGCTCCAGGCGAAGACCGTGTCGCCGGCAAACAGCGGCGCGACATGCCGCCCGCCATTGATCGCGGCGATGTGGAAGGCGTTGCCCAGCCCGTTGAAGGACAAGGCCCGCGCCAGGCTGATGACATGGCCGCCATAGATCAGCCGCTTGCCGAAGCGGGTCTCACGCGCGCCATGGGCATCGAAATGCACCTTGGCGGTGTTCTGATAGAGCCGTGTCGCGATCTGGTGCTCGGCCTCTTCCACCGTCATGCCGTCGACATGGTCGATGCGCTCGCCCACCGCATAATCGCCCCAGCGGAAGGCCGAGCCGGCCAATGCATCGTCATAGGCGGTGAGATCAAGCGCGGGGCAACCCTGGCCGAGTTCCTCCGGCAGCACCGCCTTGGGCAGGTCCGGCACCTGTTCGGCATGGGCCGGCGTGCCCGGCTGGCGCTTGCGCACCAGCACCCAGCGCGCATAGCTCAGCACGATCTCGCCCTGCTGGTTGCGTCCGACCGAGCGGACATAGACGATTCCCGCATCGCCGGCCGAGGTCTGCTTCAGGCCGATCACCTCCGACATGGTCGAGAGCGTGTCGCCCGGAAAGACCGGCTTCAGGAAGCGCCCGTCGGCATAGCCGAGATTGGCGACGGCATTGATCGAGACGTCGGGCACCGTCTTGCCGAAGACGATATGGAAGACCAGCAGATCATCGACCGGGGCGGCGGGATAGCCGATCGCCCTGGCGAAGGCATCCGAGGACTGGACTGCGAAACGCGGTCCATAGAGCGCGGTGTAGAGCGAAACGTCGCCCGACGTGACCGTGCGCGGCGTCGCATGGACGATCGTATCGCCAAGATGGAAGTCCTCGAAGAAGCGACCGGCGCTGGTCTTCGGGACAGGATGGCTGGCTGATCCGGACATGGCTCGCTCGTGATGGGCTAAGCCTGAGTGTGCCCTCCACCGCCCGCCAGCGTCCAGCCCCGCAGCGATACGACGAAGGCCGGGGGGTATGACCGGCTCGGGATCAGTTTGACTGCTGCGGCAGCAACCAATCGCGATAGCTGGTCACGAAATTCTGGGTCAGCCGGTCGATAGGATCCGCCATGACGGCCGCATCGACCAAGGTGCCGCCGATGCCCTGGCCGGCCAGGGCGATTGTCCGGAATTCCGGGTAGGCCAGGATCGTCGAGCCGGTCTTGGCATCGACCAGCGTCACATCCGCGACCAATTCATGATGCCCGCCGACCACAAGACGCTGGATGACCGAGGCCATGTAGAGCCGACGGAGATGGACGACGACCCTCGCGGGGCGTTGTCCTGCCAGGATCGGCTTGAGCGTCTGCTCCAGTGCCGCGCTGATCTTCGCCGTGACGGCCTTCGCGACGAAGGCGCGCGCCTCGGGTGTCTTGGAGAGCTCCTCCGCGTCGCTTTCCGAAAGTCCCTTGCTGCGAGCGAAAGCGCGGTCGCCGTCGCCCCACCACAAGGTCGTCGCGTCGCCGATATCGACATTCACAGCGGCGAGGCGAAGGGATTCGACCTGTTGCTGGGCAAGCGGATTCTGGACGGTGTTGCACCCGGCGAGGACGGCAGCGAGGAAGCAGAGTGATACGAGGCGGCTGATCATGACCATGTCCCAAGGATGAGGGTCACGGATAGATCGCGCTCGCTTCCATTAGCCAGGGCCGCGACGCCCTCCGCGTCGCGCTTCCACAGCTTTCCGTGACGATCCCTATCGTCCGTGCCCGGACGATAGGGATCGTCAGATGTACTGCCCGTGGCAGTGCTTGAACTTCTTGCCGGAGCCGCAGGGGCAGGGCTCGTTGCGGCCGACCTTGCCCCAGCTCGACGGGTCGTCGGGATTGCGGTCGAGCACGGCGACATCGCCCTCGATCGCGGCGAACTGCATGCCGCCCGAGCCGTAGTCGCCGAAGGGCGCCGGCAGCGTGTCCTGCGGCGGCGGGCCAGCCTCCTCCGGCTGCTCGAAGCGGATCTCGATGCGCATCAGATGGCCCGTCACCTGCTCGCGCAGGCGGTCGGTCAGGGAATCATAGAGCTCGAAGGCCTCCTGCTTGTATTCCTGCAGCGGATCGCGCTGGGCATAGCCGCGCCAGCCAATGACCTGCCTGAGATGGTCGAGCGTGACCAGATGCTCGCGCCAGAGCGTGTCGAGCGTCTGCAGCAGGACCTGCTTCTCGACATAGGTCATCACCTCGTCGGTGTTGCGCTCGATGCGCGCGGCATAATCCTCGTCGGCGAGCTTGCGGATACGCTCGCGCAATTCGGCATCGGCGATGCCCTCTTCCTTCGCCCATTCCTCGATCGGCAGGTCGAGATTGAGGAACTGCATCACGCCTTCCTTGAGGGCGGCGGTATCCCACTGCTCGGGATAGGCTTCCTCGGGGATATGGCGGGCGACGAGGTCCTCGGCGACGCCCTGGCGCATGTCGTCGATCGTCTCGCGCACGCTCGCCTGGCGCATGAAGTCGCGGCGCTGCTCGAACACGACCTTGCGCTGGGAGTTCATCACGTCGTCGTATTTCAGGATGTTCTTGCGGACGTCGAAATTGCGCGCCTCGACCTTGCCCTGCGCCTTCTCGACCGCCTTGTTGATCCAGGGATGGACGATCGCCTCGTCCTCCTTGAGGCCGAGCTTCGTCAGCATCCCGTCCATGCGATCGGAGCCGAAGATCCGCATCAGATCGTCCTGCAGCGACAGGAAGAACTTGGACCGGCCCGGATCGCCCTGGCGGCCCGCGCGGCCGCGCAGCTGGTTGTCGATGCGTCGGCTCTCATGGCGCTCGGTGCCGACGATGTAGAGCCCGCCGGCCTTGATCACGCGCTGCTTGAAATCGACGACTTCGGCGCGGATTTCCGCCTCGCGCCGCGTGCGCTCCTCGCCCTCGGGCATGTCGCCGAGATCGTGCTTGATGCGCATCTCGGCGTTGCCGCCAAGCTGGATGTCGGTGCCGCGGCCGGCCATGTTGGTGGCGATGGTGATGACGCCGGGCGCCCCGGCCTGCGCCACGATATAAGCCTCCTGCTCATGGAAGCGGGCATTCAGCACGGCGAAATAGTTCGACGGCTTGCCCTGGCGGGCGGCGGCGTAGATCGGCTCCAGCGCATTCGGCGCCGAGAAGTCGATCTGCTGGAAGCCGTCCTTTGTCAGCATCTCGGCGACGAGTTCCGAGCGCTCGATCGAGGTGGTGCCGACCAGCATCGGCTGGCCGAGCTTCTGGGCTTCCTTGATCTCGCGGATGACGCCGCGGACCTTCTCCTCGAAGGTGCGGTAGACCTCGTCATCCTCGTCCTTGCGCGAGACCGGCAGGTTGGTCGGGATCTCGACGACCTCGAGCTTGTAGATCTCGAAGAATTCGTCGGCCTCGGTCGAGGCCGTGCCGGTCATGCCGGCGAGCTTGGAATAGAGCCGGAAATAATTCTGGAAAGTGATCGAGGCCAGCGTTGCGTTCTCGGGCTGGACGGTGACGTGTTCCTTGGCTTCCAGGGCCTGGTGCAGGCCCTCCGAATAGCGCCGGCCCGGCATCATGCGGCCGGTGAACTCGTCGATGATGACGACCTCATCGCCGCGGACGATGTAGTCCTTGTCGCGCGTGAACAGCGAATGCGCACGCAGCGCCTGGTTGACGTGGTGGACCAGCGTGACGTTGGCGGCATCGTAGAGGTCGCCCTCCTTGAGCAGGCCAGCCTCCCGCAGCAGCTCTTCGATATGGTCGTTGCCGGCCTCGGTCAGCGAGACCGTGCGCTGCTTCTCATCGACCTCGAAGTCACCCGCCACCAGGCCCGGCAGGATCTTGTCGATCGTGACGTAGAGGTCGGACTTGTCGTCGAGCGGGCCCGAGATGATCAGCGGCGTGCGGGCCTCGTCGACCAGGATCGAATCGACCTCGTCCACGATCGCGAAATGATGGCCGCGCTGGCTCATCTGCGCGACCTCGTACTTCATGTTGTCGCGCAGATAGTCGAAGCCGAATTCGTTGTTGGTGCCGTAGGTGATGTCGCAGGCATAGGCGCGCTGGCGCTCCTCGTCGTCGATGCCGTGGACGATGATGCCGACGGTCAGTCCGAGGAAGTTGTAGAGCTTGGCCATCCACTCGGCGTCGCGGCGGGCGAGATAGTCGTTGACCGTGACGACATGGACGCCCTTGCCCTCGAGCGCATTGAGATAGGTCGGCAGGGTCGCGACCAGTGTCTTGCCCTCGCCGGTCTTCATTTCGGCGATGGCGCCCTCATGAAGAACCATGCCGCCGATCAGCTGGACGTCATAGGGACGCTGGCCGAGCACGCGCTTGGCCGCTTCGCGAACCGTAGCGAAGGCCGGAACCAGCAGGTCGTCGAGCTTGGCGCCGTCGGCGATCTGCTGCCGGAACGCGACCGTGCGGGCCTGCAAAGCCTCGTCGCTGAGGCCCGAGACCTCTTTCTCCAGCGCGTTGATCGCGGCGACCCGAGGGCCATAGCCCTTGACGCGCCGGTCGTTCGACGAGCCGAAGAGTTTCTTTGCGAGCGCGCCAAGCATGTTGGGCCTTTCGGTGGTATGGCTTTGAGCCGCGCGGACGCTTGCCCGCGTGCAGCCGAAAACCTGAATTCTCAATGCGACCGCGTGTTTAGACGCGTGCGGGTGCGGGGTCCAGCGCTGCCTTGCGACGGTTTTGCGCCTCGCGCCGGGCGCGCCGCCCAAGACAACCGGATTTCGCCGGGATGTAAGGTTTCCCGGCGACGCTTCCAAGACCGTCCTGCAAGGCCATCCTGGACGAGAGACGCGAAACGCAGCGGCGCACCGCGCCGCCCGTTCAGCAAAGCTTCGTGATCCCCGCGTAGCAGGTGCTCCGCGCGCCTTGCCTTTGCCGCGTTCAACTGGCAGTGCAGCCGCGAACAGGATTTCGGCTCTATTTCGGTAAAGGGCATCCCCCATGAAGTCGTTTCGTCTCGGCACGCTGTCCTTCGGGCTCGCGCTCGTCGCTGCCTCGCCTGTCTTTGCGCAGGCCGACAAGGTCATCGCCAGGGTCGATGGCATGAACATCACCGAGCGCGAGATCGCGCTGGCGACGGAAGATCTCGGTGAGCGCCTGGCCCAGCTTCCCGACGAGCGCAAGCGCGACGAGGTGGTCAATTATCTCGTCGACCTCAAGCTCGGCGCCAAGGCCGCGATCGCCGCGAAGACGGCCGACAGCCCGGATTTCGCCGCCCGCCTCGCCTATTTCCGCGAGAAGGTACTGCTCGACCAGTACCTGACGGCCGAGGCCAAGAAGGCAGCGACGCCGGAAGCCGCCAGGAGGCTCTACGACGAGACCACCAAGGCGATGGCGCCCGAGGAAGAGGTCAATGCTCGGCACATCCTCGTCGAGGACGAGGCCCAGGCCAAGGCCGTTGCCGAGCGCCTGAAGAAGGGCGAGGACTTCGCCAAGGTCGCAGCCGAGCTCTCCAAGGATCCGGGCTCGGGCAAGGAGGGCGGCTCGCTCGGCTGGTTCACCAAAGACCGCATGGTGCCGGAATTCGCCGAGGTCGCCTTCAAGCTGAACAAGGGCCAGGTCTCCGATCCCGTGAAGAGCCAGTTCGGCTGGCACGTCATCAAGCTCGAGGACAAGCGCAACAAGCCGCTGCCGGATTTCGCCACGGTCAAGCCGCAGATCGACCAGTATCTCGAGCGCAAGGCACAGCAGGACATGATCGTCGCGCTGCGCGAGAAGGCCAAGGTCGAGCGCCTCGACCAGCCGACCGCCGCTCCGGCGCCGGCCGAGCCGAAGAAGCCCTGATCGCGGCGGCAGGCTGTCGTTTTTTCAAGGCCCGTGCCCCGGCACGGGCCTTGTTCGTTTCAGACGAGATCGTCGAGCGTCACACGCAGTGCATCGGCGATCTTCTTCATCGTCTGCAGCGTGCCCTCGCGCTTGCCCGTCTCGATCTGCGACAGATAGGGCTGGGCGATCCCTGCCTTCTCGGCCAGCGCGCTGACGGTCAGGCCGCGATGCTCGCGCCAGACCCGCACGAGATTTTCGCCCGCGAGCATGCGATCGACCATCTCGGACGGCAACAATTCCTCCTCGCCCGCCGCCAGACGTGCATTGAAGCGTTCCACGGCAGCCGCGTCTGCGGCATCCTCGACGAGTTCGACGAGTTGCTCATAACGTCCGCGTGCGAGCGCCACGTAAGGTTCACCGTCGATCGTCAAATCGATCTGATCCTTCATCGGCCTTGATCCTCAATCGTAAGCGGAGCCGCGCGGCGCGACGCGGACCACAGCAATCACCGCTCCGTCCTCGTGAAAGATGACACGCCAGTCGCCAACCCGCAGTCGCAGAAACCCTGGTTGCCCACTCAGCGCCTTGACGTTGTTGGCCAAGGAACCGGGATCGGCAGCGTACTGCTCCATCTTCGCTCGTATCGTCGCAACGACGTTGCGCGGCATCCGCGACAACGCTTTGGCAGCTTCGCGACCGTAGCGAATGATCTTCACCGACCACATATAGCAGAGCGCTATGGATTGCTCAACGTCCGCAACTGTGCCGGCGAGGCAACGACCTTCTTGTTTTCGTAGTCTCCCTGCGGCACACCGGCCTCCCGCACAGGAGATGCCACGATGGCCGGCAAGGATGTCCCCGTTTCCCCGCTCGCGCCCAAGCGCCAGCCCAAGGTGCCGCCGGTTCCGGGCGTCCGCTTCGCCACCGCCGAGGCCGGCATCAAGTACAAGGGCCGCACCGATGTCTGGCTGGCCCTGCTCGACGAGGGCACGCAGGTTGCCGGTGTCTTCACCCGCTCGAAATGCCCCTCCGCCCCGGTTGACTGGTGCCGCGAGAACCTGAAGCAGGGCTCGGCGAGGGCCGTCGTGGTCAACTCCGGCAACGCCAACGCCTTCACCGGCGTCAAAGGCCGCGACTCGGTTGCCCTGACTGCGAAGATCGCCGCCAAGGCCGCCGGCTGCAAGCCTCACGAGGTCTTCATCGCCTCGACCGGCGTGATCGGGGAGCCGCTCGACGCGAGCAAGTTCGAGGGCGTGCTGCAGGATTGCGCGAAACGCGTTGCTGATGGCCCCTGGATCGACGCCGCCAAGGCCATCATGACCACCGACACTTTTCCCAAGGCCCTGACGCGCAAGGCCAAGATTGACGGCCATGAGGTCGTGCTGGCCGGCATCGCCAAGGGCGCCGGCATGATTGCGCCCGACATGGCGACGATGCTCTCCTTCGTCTTCACCGATGCCCCGATCGCCGCCCCCGTGCTGCAGGCGCTGCTCTCGAAGGGCGTGAAGGGCTCCTTCAACGCGGTCACGGTCGACAGCGACACCTCGACCTCCGACACGCTGATGCTGTTCGCGACGGGCAAGGCCGCAGCGCGCGGCGTGCCCGCGATCACCGAGATCGGCGATGCCCGCCTCTCGGGCTTCAAGCGCGCGCTAAATTCGCTCCTGCTCGAACTCGCCCATCTCGTCTGCAAGGATGGCGAAGGCGCCCGCAAATTCGTCGAGGTCCGGGTCACTGGTGCCGCCTCCTCGCGCTCGGCCAAGCGGGTCGCGCTCTCGATCGCCAACTCGCCGCTGGTCAAGACGGCGATCGCCGGCGAGGACGCCAACTGGGGCCGCGTCGTCATGGCCGTCGGCAAGGCCGGCGAGCCGGCCGACCGCGATACGCTCGACATCTCCTTTGGACCGATCATGGTGGCGCAGCAGGGCGCCCGGGCGCCCTCTTATGACGAGACCGCCGTCTCCGACTACATGAAGGGCGAGCACATCGTCATCACCGCCGATCTCGGCATTGGCCGCGGCAAGTCGGTCGTCTGGACCTGCGACCTGACCAAGGCCTATGTCGAGATCAATGGCGACTATCGCTCCTGAGGGCTCGCCGGCGCTTGAGCCCAGCCGCGGCTTTATCGCCGTAAACCTGCTGGTCTGCGCCTTCTTCTGGGGCTCGAGCTATCTTTTCATCAAGCTGATGAGCGGACAGGTCTCGCCTTTCGCCATCGCGGCGGGGCGAGGCCTGCTCGGCGCCGCCTCGCTCGCGCTCTGGCTGCGCTGGCACGGCCAGAGCCCGCTACCCCGGCGCGACGAGATCACGCATTGGTTCATCCTCGGCGTGACCAATGGCTGGCTGCCCAACATCCTCGTCGCCTATGCGCTGATCCAGTTGGCGAGCGGGCCTGCCGCGATGATCCAGGCGGGCGGGCCGCTGATCACCGCCCTCTCCGCGCATCTGATCTTCGCCGAGGAGCGTCTCGACCGGCGCCGGCTCTGCGGCATCCTTCTCGGCCTGGCCGGCGTCGCGTTGCTGATCGGCCCGCGCCTGTTCGAGGGTGGCGCGACGACGCTGAGCGTACTCGCCATGGTCGCAACCATGATCAGCTACGCCGCCGGCAACATCTATGTCCGGGCCGTGCCCGCCGCCTCCGGCGACCCGATGCGGCTCGCCCTCGGCCAGCAGGTCTTCTCGGGTGCCGGCGGCCTGCTCCTGACGCTGGTTTTCGTTGGTCCAGCCACGCTCCTCAAGCTCGTCGATCACTGGGCCGCCCTGCTCATGCTCGGCATCGCTTGCACGGCCGTGCCGATGGCCCTGTTCATGCGCCTGATCCGGGCCGCCGGGCCGACGCGCGCAGCGATGGTGGGCTACCTCGTCCCGGCCGTGGCGGCGGTGATGGGCGTCGTTGTGCTGGGGGAAACGCTGGAGTTGCGGCAGGTCGCGGCAGGTTGCATCATCCTGATCGGCGTCTTCATGGTGACGACAGCGCCACGGGGGGCACGGCTGGGATGAGGATCGCGTTCGTTGCGGCCGGGCTGCTGGCTGCCGGCATGGCAATCGTTGCGGCAGGCTGCGTCGAGCGCAAGCCGGCGACCGTCGCATTCTCCGTCGCAGAGGCGGCCTTCATCAAGAAGACCGGCACGACGACGATCAGCGGCCACGCCTTCCGCACCAAGCCGAGCGCCGTCGTCGTGAATGCGGCAGGCGAGGTCGTGCGCCTGATTCCGGCCACCGCCTATGCCCGCGAGCGCTTCCGCAATCTCTTCGGCACCCGAAAATACATTCCCCATCGCGAGTATCCGCGCGACGACAATCCAGACCCCGCCTATGCCGAATACACCCGCACCACCAAGGCCGAATCCAACGGCCGCTTCGGCTTCGAGAACGTAGCTCCGGGCGAGTATTTCCTGACGACCCAGATCATCTGGGGCGACGAGGACGCCCTCTTCCGCGAGGGTGGTCTGGTCTATGACAGCGTCACCGTGACGGGTAAGGAGACGCAAGCCATCCACGTCATCCTCTCCGGATCCTGAGCCCGACCCTCGTGAAGCTGCTCCTCGTCGTCGCCTGCGCCCTGATCGATGCCGACAACCGCGTCCTCGTCGCGCAACGCCCGGAAGGCAAGGCGCTGGCGGGACTGTGGGAGTTCCCCGGCGGCAAGCTCGAACCCGGCGAGCGGCCCGAGCCGGCGCTGATCCGCGAACTGGCGGAAGAGCTCGGCATCACGGTCAAGGAAGACTGCCTGGCGCCGCTGACCTTCGCCAGCTTCGCCTATCCCGAGTTCCACCTGCTGATGCCGCTCTATATCTGCCGGCGCTGGGAGGGCACGGTCACCTCGCGCGAAGGGCAGGCGCTGAAATGGGTCCGCCCCGGCAAGCTCCGGGAGCTTGCCATGCCGCCCGCCGACGAACCGCTGATCCCGCATCTGGTCGATCTGCTGGGAGCGTAAGGCCACCCCCTGCCGGCCTTAATGGATCTCCGGCAGGTTGAGCTCCCGCCATAGCGAGCGCGGCACAGGCTCGCCGACCCGGAATTCAAACGCGACCACGCGGCTTCGATCCCGGCTGAATTCGCAGCTGAAGCGCAGATCATACCAGCGCTTTCCGCTGCGAAACACCGCACCCTCGGCCCGCAGCGTCCGGTCCGACAGGCTGACATCCGACCGCGCATAGGCGGTCACCCGGTCCGGCGCGAATTCGCCCCTCCAAGCGTGGATCTGGCTCATCGCCTCGATCCCGCAAAGCTGCTCGATGCGCTCGTCCGCCGCGAGATGTGGCAGCATCTCGCGCGCTTGCCGGCTCAGCGGATTGGCGAGCGCCTCGGCTGCCATCATCCGGCTAGCCCGGATCATCCCACCCGGCTCGGATGGCGGCGCGGTCGCCGGGGCCTGCTGTATAGACGGAGGGGCCGGCTGGACCGGCTGCGGGATCGGCGGCGCCTCGACAGGCTTCGGCCGCGTCATCGCATCGAAGGCGCCGGGCGTCAGCAGCTCGACGTCGATGCGGCTCTCCGGAAAGGGCGGCACCTCGACCAGCGGCTGCATGGAGATCAGCCCAAGCGCCGTCAGGAGCAGGAGATGCAACAGCGCCGCGCCGGGCAAGGCGGATCGCGACATCCCGCTCGGCGCCATGACCCGCCGCATTCAGCGCGACGCCACCGCGATGGCGGACATCATGGCAAAAGGGCTGGGTTTCACCGGACGGCTCCCGTCTGCTTGCCGTTCGGCCGGGCCAAAGGCGCTTCGCAAATCGGCGATTTTGCGGCGGCTCGCCAGAAACGCGTCAGAAGGCCGGCGCGATCACAGCGCCTCGTCTAGAAGCTCCGCCTCAATCGGCTCAACCCCGGCATCGACCGGGCCATTGGCAAGCTGGAACCGCTCGAACCGCTCCAGCGCCGCCTCGATCCGGGTTTTCCTTTCCGCGCTCTCCTGCCCTTCGAGCCATGTCCATTGCTGGATCAGGAGCTTGCCGGCCTGGCGATCGGTCTTCAGGTCGAGCACCGCGACGACCGCGTCGTCGATCAGGACCGGCAGGCCGAAATAGCCGAAGATGCGCTTCTCCTTCGGCAGATAGGCCTCGAAGGCGTGGGCGTAGCCGAAGAACAGCTTCAGCCGCTTGCGCTGGATGATCAGTGGATCGAAAGGCGAAAGGATATGGACGAGGCCCGGCTCAGGCGCGTCCACGGCTACGGCGCTGTCGCGCGGCATCCAGTGCGGCACCGTCGACTCGGCGACCTTGACCGGCATCAACTCGCGCCGCTTGACCCGCGCCGCGATCAGCTCCGCGACAGCCTTCTTGCTGGGTGCGTCGAGATGGCAGATCGAATCCAGGCTGACGACGCCCTGCGACCGCAAGGCGCGGTCGAGCAGATAGGCCGTGACCTGCCGCTCGGAGGCCGGTGTCGGCCGCTTCTCCCAGCCGAAATGCCGATCGAACAGCTCGTAGGTCTTGAGCATTCCCGAACGCGCCGAGATCACCAGCTCGCCATCGTAGAAGGCCCGCTCCAGCAGACCTTTCGAGGGTTTCTTGCTGGCCCAAAGGTGCGCCTTCTCGACCAGCACGTCGGTGTCGATGTCGCGGATGGTCAGCGCGCCGTCACGCCGGATGCGGCGTAAAAGCTTGCGGGTTTCCTCGCGGCCGCCCACCGCCGACCAGCGCTTCGGCTCCTCGCGATGGGCCTTCATCGCCCCGAGGAAATGGCGGATGTCGCGCGTCGGCACATAGGACAGCGCATGGGTCCAGTATTCGAAGACGCTCTTCTCGACCGACTGCGCCTGCGCCAGATGCGCCCGCTCATAGCTCGGGATGCGGCTGAACAGGATGTGGTGGTGGCAGCGCTCGATCACGTTGATCGTGTCGATCTGGACATAGCCGAGATGCTCGACCGCGGCCCTCGTCGCTTCAGGCCCGGCGCCGAAGGGCTCGGCCACGTCCAGACGCTGGGCATTTAGCCAGATACGACGGGCCTCTTGCGGCGCAAGCGTGGGCGTTCTGGGCGTCCGGGGCGGCATAGCGAGCCTGTGCTGGTCGAAGCGGAGGAAGATGCTGCCGGACACTAAGGGGCGGCGTCCAGGGATATGTCAGCAGCCGCGCCGGGTCTTCGCCAGCGCCTGTTCCGGCGGGAACAGCGCTCGCCCGGCCACCTCCCTACAGCTTGCATCCATCGGCGGAACGGTTTCGCCGCTCCACCGGGGATGCCGCCATGTTCCGCAAGAGCCTCATCACGGCGCTGATCATCCTGATGTCGGCCGGCGCGGTCCTGGCCAAGGCCCCGCTGGATGCGCCGAGCCGGCGCGACACCGTCGGCGCGCTGCATGTCCTCGGCGAACAGACCGCCCCCAAGCGCGTGCTGCGCTTCAAGGCGACCCGCCCGGTCAATCTGCGGAAAAGCGAGATCGAACGGACCCGGCGCATGAGGATCGGCTGAGAGGAGGCAGAAACGGAACAAAGAATGCTCATTCGTACGATAGCTTAGAATTCTTGGTCCACTCGCGTCGTCATCCCGGGCGACCGCAGGGAGCCCCGGGATCCATTCCGGAACAGTTCAGGAATGGATCCCGGATCGGCGCCGCTAACGCCGCTTGTCCGGGATGACCCGCGTTTTGGGGTAGCAAGATTTCCAGTCGAACCGGCGTCAAAATCCTTCAGCGCTCAGCATGTCCCGCAACGCCTCCGGCGTCGCCTCGGCCATCGCCATCTGCAGCTTGAAGGCCTTCGTCTTCTCGCCGGGGTTCATCACGAGGATCACCGTCTCGGTCCCCGGACAGGCCGGGTCGGCGCAGATGATCTCGTTGACCGCGATCGCGGCGGCGTCGGGCAGACCGAGCATCTCGCGCATCAGCGCCTTGATCCGCCCGGCCTGTTCCATTGCCTGCGCCTTGTCGGACCCGCCTTTGCCGAACAGGCCGAAGCGCATCGGCGTCGCTCTAGGCCGCCGGCAGCGTGAGCACACCGGCCGCGCCGTCTTCCGTGCCGAAGGCCAGGCGCTTGCCGCCCTTGTCCCAGGCGAAGGCGGTAATGCCGCTGTCGCGCAGCGCCGGGCGCACCAGCAGCTCGGATGCGTCGGTCAGGCGGATCATCAGGATGCAGCCATCATCATAGCCGACCGCCAACACCAGCGCCTTGGGATGGAAAGCGACGCGCGTGACCTTGGCGTGGCGCGCGCCGCATTCGCGCGGCGCCTTGCCCTGCGGTCCCTCGCCCTGGAAGGGCCAGACGATCGCGGCATCGGCGCCGCTCGACGCCAGCCAGAGCCCGTCATGCGACCAGGACAGCGAACGCGGCTTGGCCGGATAGCCGGTCATCCGCATATGCGTCGGCTTATCGCCGAGCTTCCAGCCATGCAACGCATTCTCCTGCATCGAGGAGACGACGAAGCGCCCATCGGGCGACCAGGCCACATCGATATGCGAGCCCTTCCATTCCAGGAAGTCGGGCTTGGCCTCGGTATTCGGATACCAGAGCGACACCCCGTTCATCTGGCCGATCGCCAGCCGATAGCCCTTGGGTGCGAAGACCAGGCCCTGCGGCGTGGTGGCAAAATCATGTGACTTGATCTTGCCCTTGTCGTCGCGGGCATGGACGGTCTTGCCCGTGTTCCAGGCGATGCTTCCACCGGCCGACAGCGTCACCGCATCGATCCAGCGCCGCTTGGGATCGCGGGCGATCTCGGTCGGCTCGCCGGTGGCCGAGGTCGCGACCACGCGCCCGTCATCGCCGCCCGTCACCAGCCGCTCGCCATCGCCACAAGCCGACAGGATGCCGCCGGCATGCGCCTCGACGCTGTCGGCCACGCCATCGGTCCAGCGCAGCACCCGCCCATCGGCAAGCGCGAGCACCAGCGTAGCCTTGAGCCAATGGGCGCCGACGACATGGGCGCCGGCCTCGACGGGAACGACATGCTCGCGCAGCGAGATGGGGGCGGTGGTGGTGTTCATGGACGGGGTCTAGCGCAGCCTGTTTATCAAGGGAACCACCCCGTCATTCTCGGGCGCAGCGAAGCGTAGACCCGAGAATCTCGTAAACCAGCGAGAATCTCTTGGACCAGATAGCTGGTTCCGGAGATGCTCGGGTCAAGCCCGAGCATGACACGCAACTACGCCGCGCAGGCCTCGAAACCCTTGCGCAGCTCGTTCTCGTTGAGGTCGCGCCCGATGAAGACCAGCCGCGAGGAGCGGGCCTCGTCGGTCTTCCAGTCGCGCTGGAGATCGCCGTCGAGGATCATGTGCACGCCCTGGAAGACGAAGCGGCGCGGCTCGTCCTTGAAGGCGAGGATGCCCTTGGAGCGCAGGATATTGGGGCCCTGCGCCTGGCTGATGTCGTTGATCCAGGGCATGAACTTCTCGGGATCGACATCGCCGGGAATCGTGAACGACATCGAACGCACCTCCTCGGAATGATGGTGGTGATGCCCGGATTCGAGGAAGTCCGGCTCGATGTCGAGGATGCGGTCGAGGTCGAAGGCGTTGCGGTCGAGCAGCTGGTCGATCGGCACGTCGCAGCGCGTCGTCTTGTGCAGCTTGGCATAGGGGTTGATGGCGCGGATCGCGGCCTCGACCCCGGCCAGCTCATCGGCGCTGACGAGATCGACCTTGTTGAGCACAATGACGTCGGCGAAGGCGATCTGGTTCTTCGCCTCGGGCGCGTCCTTGAGCCGCTCGAGCAGCCACTTCGCGTCGGTCACGGTGACGACCGCATCGAGCTTGGTCGCGTCCCCGACATCCTGATCGACGAAGAAGGTCTGGGCGACGGGAGCGGGATCGGCAAGGCCCGTCGTCTCGACGATGATCGCGTCGAACTTGCCCTTGCGCTTCATCAGCCCGTCGAGAATGCGGATCAGATCGCCGCGCACGGTGCAGCAGATGCAGCCATTGTTCATCTCGAAGATTTCTTCGTCGGCACCCACGACGAGGTCGCCATCGATGCCGGCCTCGCCGAACTCGTTGACGATGACAGCAAATTTCTTGCCGTGGTCCTCGGTGAGGATGCGGTTCAGGAGCGTGGTCTTGCCGGCGCCCAGATAGCCTGTGAGCACCGTGACGGGAATTTTCTCGGACATGGGTTCGACCTGATGCGTGGCGGGGGCGGCCGGGGGCGCGGCCATCAGGCCGGGCCGGCGGCGAGCGCCTTTTCGATCTCGCTTATATTGTGTTTCATCATCGCGATGTAAGTCCCGGCCGGGCCCGACGCGTCGGAAAGCGCGTCGGAATAGATCCGCCCGCCGATCTTCGCCCCGCTCTCCCGGGCGATCTGCTCGACGAGGCGGGGATTGGTGACATTTTCGAGGAAGACGGCGGGCACCTTTTCCGCCTTCACCTGCCGGATGATGCGCGCCACGTCCTTCGCCGAAGCCTCGGCCTCGGTCGAGACGCCCTGCGGCGCGATGAAGGCGATGCCATAGGCCTTGACGAAATAGCCGAAGGCGTCGTGCGAGGTGATCGCTTTGCGCCGGTCGGCCGGTATCCGCGCGACCGCAGCCTTGACCTCGCCATCGACGGCATCGAGCTGCGCCAGATACCGCGTCGCATTGGCCTCATAGGCGGCTTGACCGGCCGGATCGGCCTTCACCAGCGCATCGCGGATATTGGCGACGTAGACTTTGGCGTTGGCGGCGTTCTGCCAGGCATGGGGATCGACGTCATGGTCGTGGCCATGCCCGGCCTTGCCATGGTCGTCATCGCCCTTCAGCGGCGAAACCCCGGTCGTCGCCGTCGCGACGGTCGCCTTGGCGCCCGAGGACTTGATCAGCCGGGTCATCCAGCCCTCGAATTTCAGGCCGTTGACGACGATCAGCTTCGCCGCCGCCATCGCCTTCGCATCGGCCGGCGTCGGGGAATAGACATGCGCGTCGCCATTGGCGCCGACCAGCGTGGTGACGCTGACGCGCTCGCCGCCGACCTCGCGGACAAAATCGCCGAGGATCGAGAAGCTGGCGACGACCGGCAGCTTCTCCTGGGCCCGGGCTGCCAGCGGCATGGCGGTGACGAGCAGCCCGGCAGCGATGGCCCCGATCAGGGCGCGACGGTTCGGCATGGTGATCTCCAGCGAATAGTGAAACACTATAACATTACTAACGCTGGAGATGAGGCCGAGGCAAGAGGCGTCTGAGCAATCCGCCCTGCGAGCCTATCAGGAGCGAGCCGAGATAAAGCGCCCCGGCCGCCAGGATGATCGCCGGCCCAGCCGGAAGATTGGTGCCGGCGGAATAGGACACCACCAGCCCGGCATAGCCGGCGACCATGCCGAAGCCGCTGGCGAGCAGGATCAGCCGGGTGATGTCGGCGGTCCAGAATCGCGCGGCCGCCGCCGGCAGCATCATCAGCCCGACCGCCAGCAGCGTGCCGAGCGCATGGAAGCCGGCGACCAGATTGAGCACGACCAGAGCGAGGAAGGTCAGGTGCACCACGCCGCCCGAACGGCTGACCGAGCGCAGGAATCCGGGATCGACGCATTCCATCACCAGCGGCCGATAGAGCGCAGCCAGCGTCAGCAGCGAGAGCGTCGCGACGCCCGAGAGCAGCACCAGCACATCGTCGTCGAGCGCCAGCACATTGCCGAACAGGACATGGAAGAGATCCACCGCCGAGCCGCGCAGCGAGACGATGGTGACCCCGAGCGCCAGCGAGATCAGGTAGAAGGCGGCGAGCGACGCATCCTCCTTGATCACCGTGATCCGTGCCACCGCGCCTGCCGCCAACGCCACCGCGAAGCCGGCCGCGAGCCCGCCCAAAGTCATCGCCGGCAGCGAGAAGCCCGCCACGAGATAGCCGATCGCGGCGCCGGGCAGGATGGCATGGGCCATGGCATCGCCGGTCAGGCTCATCCGCCGCAGCATCAGGAAGACGCCGATCGGCGCGCCCGACACCGACAGCGCGACGATGCCGACCAGCGCCCGGCGCATGAAATCGAATTCGGCGAAGGGGCCGATGAAGAGGTCGTAGAACACTGGCATCGCTATTCTGTTAGCCTCCCACAGCCCTCATTCTGAGGAGCCGCGCAGCGGCGTCTCGAAGGATGCTCCAAGAGGCTCCGGAGACATCTGGAGCATCCTTCGAGACGCGCTCCTGCGGAGCGCTCCTCAGGATGAGGGCTGGTGGATCGTCAAATTACGCGGCGTCGCGCTCGCACGGAGCGGCGTGGCTGTCGAAGGCCTCGACCATGCGGCGCGCCTTCAGCAGATTGGCCGGCGTCAGCACGTCGGCGGTCTCGCCCCATGCGACGGTCTCGCGGGCCAGCAGCAAGGTATGCGGGAAGGCGCGGCGCACCGTCTCGATGTCGTGCAGCACGGCCACCACGGTGCGGCTCTCGCCATGCCAGCGCTGGACCAGCGCCAAAAGGTCGGCCGTGGTGCGCGCATCGATGGCGGTGAAGGGCTCGTCGAGCAGGATGATGTCGGCGTCCTGCAGTAGGAGACGCGCGAACAGCGCGCGCTGCATCTGCCCGCCTGACAGCGCCCCGATCGGCCGGCGCTCGAAACCGGCGAGGCCTACGGCTGCGATCGCGGCCTCGACCTTGGCGGCGGAGCCGCGCCCGATCCGCCCGAAGATGCCGGCGCTGTTCCACAGCCCCATCGCGACGAGATCGTAGACATGGATCGGGAAGGAGCGGTCGAGTTCGGCCTGCTGGGGCAGATAGGCCAGCCGCCGGCCCGCAGCCAGGGCAATGTTGCCGTCGAGCGGCGACAGCGCGCCGGCGATGCCCTTGAGCAGGGTCGACTTGCCGGCACCGTTGGGGCCGACGATCGCGGTCAGGCTGCCCGAGGCGATCTCGCCCGAGAGGTGGTGCACCGCCGGATGACGGTCATAGCCGAGCGTCAGATCGGTGAGGCGGATGGCGGAAGCGGTCTTGCTCACAGGATCACCACGAGGGTCGCAACCCAGAGCAGCGCCGCGATCCCGCAGGCCAGCCCGACCCGGCTCAGCGCCGACAGGCGCAGCAGCGACCAGCCCGGATTCTCGGGGATGGCGTGGGAGACGTGATGAGCATGCGCGTGGGCCATACGCGATGATATAATGTTACGAACGCCAACAGGCAAGCCGACTTGGCCTTCACGGCGACCATCTCCACAGCCGACGATTGCATTCTCGTCACAGATCGACTCTCTGATCCAGACTTTGGCGCGGAGAGAATGACACAATGAAGCTGCCCGTCGTCGCGATTATCATAGCGACGACGCGAGATTTCGGACGCGTCCTGTTGCACCATCCTCTGATGGTCGCTCTCGCGCTGGCCTGCAGCATCGCTGTCGAACAATGGCTCCGGCCGCCGAGCACAGAACAAGGCCTGCCCGCTTTCCTGGGTAGCTCCGCCTCCACGCTTTTGGAGCTGATCGTCTGGCTACCGCTCTGGCTCGTTGCCACCCGAGAGGTCGTCTCCGGCGAGACGAGGGAGTTGCGATTCGACTGCGCTCCTTCGGCAGCGACTTGGCGTTACAGCATCTATAGCGCTTTGCTCATGCTCGCCTTCGAGCCGATCCTGCGGATTGACCTGACGCTCATGACGGTAGCTGCGGCGCTGGTGGTCTCCGTGGCAGCGATCTGGTTCTCGCTCAGGGCGACCCTGACCTTCACTTCCCTCGCCCTCGGTCGGCTCGATATGGACATTGCCCGGTCCATCGCTGAAACGACGGGCCAGACGCTGCGATTGGTGGCGATCATGTACATGGTGCCGGTGGTCACAGCTGCAGCGGTCGTCGCGTTAGTGTTGGCGGTGTCGACGGACGATCCAGCGGCGAATTTTGACACGCCGTTTGCGACCGCGATGTCCGAAGGCGCGATCCAATTATTGATGCTCGCGGGGGCTATCGCCGGCGCAAATGTCTATCGCTGGCTTGATCCGCACGGGCTCACACCGGCCGATACTGATACAGCCAGGTCTCGGTTAGCACCGTCTCGCCAGCCTTCATGAAGCAGCGCATCTCGACCGGGTCGCTGCCGTCGACGGTGAGGTCGAACTGCGCCCGCCAATGGCCGGGCACGTCGTTGGGAACCGCTTCCGCGAAGATGTAGGAGAACGAGCCTCGCGAGGCCGAGAGCACGACCTCCGGCTTCACGCCGAAGGGGATCGACTCCAGCGCCGCCCCCCTGAACTCGATCATGAACTTGCGCACGCCCTTGGGCCGCGTCGTGCCGGGCTGGCCGCCATTGCCGAGACGCGTCGCGACAACGCGGCCGAGCTGCGTCGGGAAGGGCTCGTCGGCGAGCCAATGCAGCCGGTAGCGGAAGGCATAGGAGGCACCGGCCTTGGCCTGGCCCTCCGGCACCCACATCGCGACGATGTTGTCGTGGATCTCGTCATCGGTCGGGATCTCGATGAGCTGGACGGCGCCCTTGCCCCAATCGCCTTGCGTCTCGACCCAGAGGCTCGGCCGGCGCTCGTAAAACACGCCGTCGAGATAATGCCCGACCTCGCGGTCGCGCTGCATCAGGCCGAAACCGCGCGGGCTTGAATCCACGAAGGCCGACGCGGTGGTGCGGGAGGGATTGTTGAGCGGCCGGAAGGCGCGTTCGCCAGAGCCGGTCCAGAGCGCGAGCCCGTCGGAATCATGCACCTCGGGCCGCCAGTCGACCGCGGTGGCCTTGGCGGTCTCCGAATACCAGTACATCGAGGTCAGCGGCGCGATGCCGAGCCGCTCGACATCCTTGCGCAGGTAAAGCGCGGTCTCGATCTCCATCGTCACGCCCTTGCCGCGATGCATGCGGAAGCGATAGGCGCCCGCCACGCTCGGCCCCGAGAGCAGCGCATAGACCACGACATATTCGGCGCCGGGCTGCGGCGTCTCCAACCAGACATGGGTGAAGTCGGGGAACTCCTCGGCCTTGCCACCGACGGCCGGATCGACGGCGAGCCCGCGCGCCGAGAGCCCGTACTGGTAGAGCTCGCCGATGGCGCGGAAATAGGAGGCGCCAAGAAACGCGACCCAGTCGTTCTTCTTCCAGTCGAGCTTTTCGCCCTTGCGGCCGGGATGCCCCGTGCGGCTCTCCTGAAAGCGGAAGCCGGCGAAGCCCGCGCCGCGTGGCAATTCGCGGGCCGGCGAATCCGCCGGCATCTCGAAATAGCTCTCGTCATAGACGATCTCGCGCGCCTGCCCGCCATCGAGCACATGCATGCGCACCGGCTTCTGGAAATAGCGGCCGAGATGGAAAAAGGTCACCGGCCAGGGCGACGGCCCCTCGGCCCACAGCGCCATCTCCGGCTTGAATTTGATCTTGCCATGGGCGTCGTAGTCGATCCGCTCCAGCACATCGGCGCGCGAACTCGACGGCACCTGATAGGGCTGGGCTGCGAGATCGCGCGCCCTGATCTTCAGCGCCTCGAAGCCGAAAGCCTCGGCTTCGCCGAGCCGCAGACCCTGCTGCGCCAGCGCTTCCGGCGAAAACCCGAGCGCGGCCAGGGCCGCGGTGGCGCTGGCGCCAGCCAGCAGCATGCGACGGTCGGGACGGAGCGGTCTGGCGCTGGGATCACGGGCGCTGGGGTTCATGGCGGGTGGGGCTCGTTCGGCTGGCGACGGCGGCGCCGTCAAGGTTGAAATCGGGCTAGCCTGTCCCAGCGGCAAGGGCAACCGGGCCAGGAGAGGGGGCGACCACGATTGGATGGCCGCCAATCATGGCGAAAGCGTCACGCAGACGGGGCGCTCGCCTAATGGCCGAGGTTCCCATGCCTTTCAATCGCAGGCACGCCTGTTCTACAAACAATGGAAGACCGGCCCGCAATGCCGGCAATTTCACTTGGGAGGTGACATGAAACAGCTCGTATCCAGCCGGCGTCTTGCCGGCATCGCCACGGCCGCGTTGATCGCGCTTGCGCCCGCCGCGGCTCGCGCCCAGGATTTCATCAACGTCCTGACCGGCGGGACCTCGGGCGTCTATTACCCGATGGGCGTCGCCCTCTCCAAGATCTATGGCGAAAAGATCCCCGGCACGCGGCCGACCGTCCAGGCCACCAAGGCCTCGGTCGAGAACCTCGTCCTGCTCCAGCAGGGCAAGGGGGAGATCGCCTTCACGCTCGGCGACTCGCTCGACGCCGCCTGGAAGGGCGATGAGGATGCCGGCTTCAAGAGCCCGCTGAAGAAGTTGCGCGGCATCACCGCGATCTATCCGAACTATGTCCAGATCGTCGCTTCCAAGGACAGCGGCATCAAGACGCTGGCCGATCTCAAGGGCAAGCGCCTCTCCGTCGGCGCGCCGAAATCCGGCACCGAGCTGAACGCCCGCGCGATCCTGGCGGCCGCGGGCCTGTCCTACAAGGATCTCGGCAAGATCGAGTATCTGCCCTTCGCCGAGTCGGTCGAGCTGATGAAGAATCGCCAGCTCGATGCGACGCTGCAATCGGCCGGTCTCGGCGTCGCCTCGCTGCGCGATCTCGCCACCGCGGTCGAAATCGTGGTCGTCGAGGTCCCCGCCGCGGTCGTCGACAAGGCCGGCCCGCCCTTCGTCAAGGTCTCGATACCCGCCAACACCTATACCGGCCAGACCGCCGCCGTGCCGGCCGCCGCCGTGGTCAACTACCTCGTGACCCATGAAGGCATGAAGGAAGAGACCGTCTACCAGATGACCAAGGCCATCTATGACAGCCTGCCCGACCTGGCGGCGGCCCACGCCGCCGCCCGCTCGATCAAGCTCGAGAACGCGCTGGAGGGCATGCCCTTGCCGCTGCACCCCGGCGCCGCCCGCTACTTCAAGGAAAAAGGCCTGAAGGTCGGCTCCTGAGCCATCTTTCATCCCAGTGAGACGGGCGGGGCCAGCCACGTTGGCCCCGCCTTTTTCCATGATGCGGCCATCAGCATAATGACGACCGGGGACGACACGCCATGAGCCGCGACGACAGCAGACCGCTCGCAGTGCCCGACATCGCCGGAGCACAGGCCTCGGCAC
Organism: Hyphomicrobiales bacterium; assembly: GCA_900470775.1. Lineage (GTDB taxonomy): Bacteria > Pseudomonadota > Alphaproteobacteria > Rhizobiales > Beijerinckiaceae > Allobosea. The sequence continues at coordinate 308,158 of UCBZ01000010.1, forward strand.
CCGTGGCATACGATCCCGAGCACGGACTGCCCGCCACCTTCGGCACGGGCTGGAAAGGCAGGTTGCTGTTCTGGCTGGCCGTCGCCTTCTCCGCTTTCCAAATCGTCACCGCCTTCGGCATCCCGCTCGACTTCAGGCTGATCGCCACGGCGTCCTGGCTGACGCCGATCACCGTGATCCGGCTCGGCTTCGGACTCTGGTTCGCCTGGATCGTTCTGGCTGCTGTGCGCGGCAGGGCCGTGGCCGAGCCGGCGATTGCCTTCCTCGCCATGCTCGGCGCCTTCGAGCTGGTCTCGCTCTATACGGGGACTTTGCCCAACCAGGTTCTGCGCACCGTCCATGTCGGCTTCCTGGCGCTGATTGCATGCGGCCTGCTGGCGAATGCCGACGAAACCTCGCTGCCGGCGCGCGCCGTCTGGTGGGTGATCGGCGTCGTCGGCTTTGCCGTCGGGCTGTATCACTGGTGGAACTACATCGAGCTGGTGAACCGCGCCGGCGAACTGACCGACGCCGACATGGCCGTCGGTATCACGGCGCTGGCCGTGCTGTTCCTGCTGGTCTGGCGCGCCATGGGCATTGCGCTTCCGTTGGTCGCCGGCACCTTTCTGGCCTATTGCCTGTTCGGCCGCTATCTGCCGGCCCCCTTCGACCATCGCGGCTACAGCCTGGAGCAGGTCATCGAGCAGATGGCCTTCGGCACGGAGGGCCTCTACGCGACGCCGACCGCCGTCTCCGCGACGTTTATCTTTCTGTTCATCCTGTTTGGCGCCTTCATGGAGCGCGCTGGCGTCATCGACTTCTTCAACGACATCTCGATGGCGCTGTTCGGCGGCAAGCAGGGCGGGCCGGGCAAGGTCTGCGTCGCCTCATCGGCCCTGATGGGCACGGTTTCGGGCTCGGGTGTCGCCAATGTCGTGGCCTCCGGCCAGTTCACCATTCCGCTGATGAAGCGGTCCGGGTTCACCGGCGCCTTCGCCGGCGGCGTCGAGGCGACGTCCTCGATGGGCGGCCAGATCATGCCGCCGGTCATGGGCGCCGTCGCCTTCATCATGGCCGAGACCATCGACGTGCCCTATTCCAAGATTGTCGAGGCGGCGATCATCCCGGCGATTCTCTATTTCGCCGCCTGCTACTGGGCGGTGCATCTCGAGGCGGGCAAGCTCGGCCTCACCGGGCTGGCGAAATCGGAGCTGCCCAGCGCCCGGGCTGAACTGCGCAAGAACTGGTATCTGATCGCGCCGCTGCTGGTGCTGGTCTATCTGCTCTTCGCCGGCTTCACGCCGCTTTTTGCCGGCGCGATCGGCCTTGCGCTGACCGTGGCTCTGATCCTCGCTCTGGCGATCTCGGCCGGGCTCGGCACCACGGCGCTGCGCGTCGCATTCTGGATCGGCTTCGCCCTGATCTCCGCCGCCTCGATGGCGATCAGCGTCGCCACGGTCCTCGGCGTCGTCCTGCTGCTGGTGCTCTGGAACGTGCTGCGCGGCCGCTCCGGTCGCGAGGTTCTGACCGCCTGCATCGAATCGCTCGCCGACGGCGCCCGCCAGGCGCTGCCGGTCGGCCTCGCCTGCGCACTGGTCGGCATCGTCATCGGCACGATGACCCTGACCGGGATCGGCACGATCTTCGGCTCCTGGCTGATCGGCATCGGCAAGGAGAGCATGTTCCTCGCGCTCATCCTGACCATGGTCTTCAGCCTGATCCTCGGCATGGGTATCCCGACCATCCCGAACTACATCATCACCTCGTCGCTCGCCGCGCCGATCCTGCTGCAGCTCGATGTGCCGCTGATCGTCAGCCACATGTTCGTGTTCTATTTCGGCATCATGGCCGACCTGACCCCGCCGGTGGCGCTGGCGGCCTTCGCGGCGGCGCCCATGGCCAAGGTCTCGGGCATGAAGATCGGTGTGCAGGCGGTGAAGATCGCCCTGCCCGGCTTCGTGATTCCCTTCATGGCGGTCTACGACCCCAATCTGATGCTCCAGCCGGTAGCGGGCCTGACCGGCGCCGGCTACTGGCTCTCGGTCGTCTACATCGTCGCGAAGGCGAGCTTCGCCATGCTGCTCTGGGGCATGGCGGTCGTAGGCTATCTGCGTGCGCCGCTGGCGCTGTGGGAGCGCGTGCTGGCAGCCATGGCCGCAGCCCTTCTCGTCGCGGCGCTGCCGATCACCGACGAAGCCGGCTTCGTGCTCGGAGGCCTCTTCGTCGCCCATCATCTCTGGCGGACGCAGCAGCGCAGCAGCCAGCCCGCATGAGCCTGTGCCTTGCCGCTGGCGCTATCGTCGTCGCACTGGGCAGCGGCGAGGTCACGCTGCGCTGGCGTCATTCGGTGCAGAAGACGCTGTGGGAAGAGGTCTGGTGCGAGACGCCCGGCGGCCTCGTCATGGCGGAGGCCCGCATCGAGGGCTCGGGCGCCGGCATGGACCCACCCGAGGGAGCCAGGCTCAGCAACGGCTTCTGGCGCTGGACGCCGAAGCTGCCGCCGCAGCGCGAGATCGTCATGCGCCGCTCCGGCGCGACGGCCGACTGGCAGGTCTGCGTTATCGGACAATGCAGGTCGATGAGCGACCATCTGCCTGTCGAGGCCGACCCCGTGACGCTGAAGGCCTGCGACTGAAACTCAGCCGCGCTCGGTGATATGCTCGACCTTGAGCACGCGGCGCATCAGGTTGAGCATGCCGTAAGCGGCAAACACCGAAAACAGCGCCATCAGCACATAGCCGACGATCGGGCCGAGCTCGAACAGGCCGGCCAGCGCCCAGCCCGAGGCCAGCGCGACGCCGAAGAGCTGCACCGCGATCAGGATGCCGAGCGAAATCACCATGATCAGGGTCCGCCAGTTGGTGCGCCTTGCGGCCATGCTTTCGATCCCTTGTGGCGGGGCGCCGGACGACGCGCCCCTGACCCTTGTCTTTGTGTGATCCTCGCCGGAAGTCGGCGCCGCTTTTCGGGCGGAAGCTCTAGCGAAGCCGGCTTCGGCATGCAACAAAATCGCGCCCTCCGGCTAAATTGGCACTGCAGCCGCGTTTGAAAAGACCCTGATGATCGATACGCCTGTCTTCGGTACGGCAGCCGCCGCCGCGCCCCACCACCTCGCCTCAGAAGCCGGCCGCGCCGTTCTCGCCGAAGGCGGCAACGCCATCGAGGCCATGGTCGCGATGGCCGCCACCATCTCGGTGGTCTACCCGCATATGAACGCGATCGGCGGCGATGGCTTCTGGCTGGTGCATCAGCCCGGCGGCAAGGTTCACGCCATCGAGGCCTGCGGCGCGGCAGGCTCACTCGCCACCATCGAGCGCTATCGCGAGAAGGGATACGATACGATTCCGCAGCGCGGCCCGGACTCGGCCCTGACGGTCGCGGGCGCGATCGGCGGCTGGGAGGCGGCACTTTCACTCTCGCAATCGCTCGGTGGCCGGATGCCGCTGAAGGATCTGCTGGCTGATGCCATTCGCCATTGCGACGAGGGCTACGAGATCTCGGCGTCGGAATTGCGGACCTGGCCGCAGCAGATCGAGGCCACCAAGGAAGCGATCGGCTTCAGCGAGTTCTTCTGGCCCGGCGGCGAGCAGCCCAAGGCCGGTGCGCGCCGCAAGCCCGAGGCGCTGGGCGCCACCTTCCGCCAGTTGGCCGAGGCCGGCCTGTCGGATTTCTATCGCGGCGACATCGGCCGCGAGATCGCGACCGATCTCGACAGGATCGGCGCGCCCGTGACCCGCGCCGACATGGAAGCCTTCACGGCCCGGCTGGTCCAGCCGCTCTCGGTCAAGCTCCCCGATGTGACGCTCTATAATTTCGCGCCGCCGACGCAAGGCGTCGCCGCGCTGATGATCCTCGGCATCTTCGAGAAGCTCGGCGTCTCCCGCGCCGAGGGCTTCGAGCATCATCACGGCCTGGTAGAGGCGACCAAGCGCGCCTTTGCGATCCGCGACAGGATCGTCACCGACCCCGCCTTCGCGGCAATCGACCCAATGAGCGTGCTCACTGATGCCGTCTTCGCCCGCGAGGCGACCGCGATCGACCGCAAGCGCGCCGCCGCCTGGCCGTTCAAGACCGGCGATGGCGACACCGTCTGGATGGGCGCGATCGACGACTCCGGGCTTGCCGTCTCCTATATCCAGTCGATCTACTGGGAATACGGCTCGGGCTGCATCCTGCCGCGCACCGGCATCAACTGGCAGAATCGCGGCGTCTCCTTCTCGCTCGACAGGAAGGCGGTCAACCCGCTTCAGCCCGGTCGCAAGCCGTTCCACACCCTGATCCCGGCCTTCGCCCGCTTCAATGACGGGCGGATCATGTCCTACGGCGCGATGGGCGGCGACGGCCAGCCGCAGTTCCAGGCGCAGATCCTGTCGCGCTATCGCTTCGGCCAGAACCCGGCGACCGCCGTCGACGCGCCGCGCTGGCTCTTCGGCCGGACCTGGGGCGCGGGCTCGATCTCGCTCAAGCTGGAGAGCCGCTTCGACCCGATGCTGCTCGCCCGGCTGACCGGCTCGGGCCATCCGGTCGAGGAGTATTCGGAAGCCTATTCCGACCAGTTCGGCCATGCGGGCATGCTGGTGAAGCATCCCAAGGGCCATGTCGAAGCGACGCATGATCCGCGCTCAGACGGCGATGCCAGAGGCTGCTAAAGCGTGATGATTTCACTCGGAAACACACCGTCATCCTGGGCGACCGAAGGTCGTCCCGGGATCCATCATAGGGATCGACATCACCCTATGATGGATCCCGGAGCTGCGCCGCTTCGCGGTTGGTCCAGGATGACGCGGTGTTTCCACGCAGATCGTCGTGCTTGAGGGGGAATATAGATAAGATGCTCGTCGACGATCCGTTCCGCTGCTTCGTCCCCTATCCGGAAGCGCCCGTGAAGAGCGCGGCGACCGGGCCGCTCGCCGGGTTGACGCTCGCGGTGAAGGACCTGTTCGACGTCAAGGGCTACCCGACCGGCGCGGGCTCGCCGATCGTGCTGGCCCAATCCGGCATCAAGACCAAGACCGCGCCCATCGTGAAGACGCTGCTCGAAGCAGGCGCGCGCTTCGTCGGCAAGACACATACCGACGAGCTCGCCTTCTCCCTCAACGGCAAGAACGCGCATTTCGGCTCGCCGATCAATCCGGCCGCGCCCGACCGCATCACCGGCGGCTCGTCGTCCGGCTCGGCCGCCGCCGTGGCGGGCCGGCTCGCCGATTTCGCGCTGGGCTCCGATACCGGCGGCTCGGTGCGCGCGCCATCGAGCTATTGCGGCCTGTTCGGCATCCGCCCGAGCCATGGCCGCCTCTCGCTCAAGCGCGTCTGGCCTTTGGCCGAAAGCTTCGACACGCCCGGCTGGTTCGCGCGTGACGGCGAGGTCTTCGCCCGCGTTGGCGAGGTCCTGCTCGGCAAGGACAGGGTCAGCCTGCCGGAGACGCCGCGCCTGCTGATGGCCGACGAGCTCTTCGCCCAGGCCGTTCCTGAGGCGGAGACGCTGCTGCGCAACGTCGTCCAGCGCATCGTGCCGCTGCTTGGCGAGCCGCAGACCGTGACCGTCGCGCGCGATCTCGATGCGCTCTACTGGGCCTCGCGCCGCATCCAGGGCCGCGAAGCCTGGCTGAATGACGGCCCGATGATCGAGCGTTTCGGCGCGCCGCTCGGACCCGGCGTCGGCGACCGCTTCGCCTATGCCAAGGCGATCACCGACGCGGATTTCGAAAAGAGCGAAGGCGTTCGCAAGCGTTTCCGCGCCAGGCTCGCCAAACTGCTGGGCAGCGACGGCGTGCTGATGCTGCCGACCGTGCCCGACATCGCCCCGCTCGCCAGCGCCGACGAAAGCGAACTCGACGATTTCCGCAACCGCGCCCTGCGGCTGCTCTGCCTCGGCGGATTGTCGGGCTTCCCGCAGGTCTCGGTTCCCGTGACGCGCCGCGAGGGCGCACCACTCGGCCTCTCGCTGATCGGCCCCAAGGGCTCCGACGCCTCGCTGATCGCGCTCGCGGTCAGGCTGGAGCGGGCTGCGCGGATCAGGATTGCTTGATCCACAGCTCCTCAGCCCTCATCCTGAGGAGCCGCGAAGCGGCGTCTCGAAGGATGCCCCAGAGCGCACTGGACCATCCTTCGAGACGCGGGCTCGCGCCCGCTCCTCAGGATGAGGGCTGAGTTTCAAGAGCTGAGTTTCAAGAGAAGTCCGCAGGGAGCCCATCATGAGCGGCCACCACCACCACGACCACGACCATCATCACGACAATCACTTCACGCCGATCGAGGCGCGGGTGAAGGCGCTGGAATCGCTGCTGGTCGCGAAGGGCTATGTCGATCCGGCAGCCCTCGACGCCATCGTCGAGACCTATGAAACCAAAGTCGGCCCACGCAACGGCGCCCGCGTCGTTGCCAAGGCCTGGACCGACCCGGCCTTTGCTGAGCGGCTGAAGGCCGACGGTTCGGCTGCCGTCGCCGAGCTCGGCTATGGCGGACGCGGCGGCGAACACATCGTCGCCTGCTTCAATACGCCCAACGAACACAACCTGATCGTCTGCACGCTGTGCTCCTGCTATCCGTGGCCGGTGCTCGGCCTGCCGCCGGTCTGGTACAAATCCCCGCCCTATCGCGCCAAGGCCGTGATCGATCCGCGCGGCACGCTCGCCGATTTCGGCGTGACGCTGCCTGAGGGCCAGCGCATCCGCGTCTGGGATTCGACTGCCGAGACCCGCTTCATCGTCATTCCGATGCGCCCGGCCGGCACCGAAGGCTGGTCGGAGGAGAAGCTCGCCTCCATCGTCAATCGCGATTCGATGATCGGCACCGGGCTGCCGCGCGTGGAGGATGCACTGTGAACGGCGGGCAGGATCTTGGCGGGCAGATGGGCTTCGGCCCCGTCAGGCCCGAACCCGACGAGCCGATCTTCCATGCCGAATGGGAAAAGCGCGTGCTGGCGCTGAGCGTCGCCGCCGGCGCGATGGGGCAATGGACCATTGACGAGAGCCGGCACGCCCGCGAAAGCATCCCGCCGGCCGACTACCTGTCGTTTTCCTACTACCAGATCTGGCTGGCCGGCCTGAGCAATCTGCTCGTGACCCATGGCTTCGTCACCCCGGACGAACTGGCGCTGGGCGAGCCCGTCACTGCGCCGCGCCCACCCAAGCGCGTGCTGAAAGGCGCCGATGTTCCCGCCGTGCTGCGGCGCGGCTTTCCTTTCGAGCGCGAGGCTCCCGCACCGGCGAAGTTTGCTGTCGGCGACGCGGTCCGCACCATCGTGATGCACCCGACCCACCATACGCGGCTGCCACGCTATGCCCGCGGCAAAAGCGGCGTGATCGAGCGCGTCACCGGCTGCCATGTCTTCCCAGACACCGGCTCGCAAGGGCTGCCGGAGACAGCGCAATGGCTCTACACCGTCGTCTTCACCGGCCCCGAACTCTGGGGCCGCGACGCCGACCCGACATCGTCGGTCTCGATCGAGGTCTGGGAGAGCTATCTTGAGCCGGCCTGATGCCGCCATCGCGCTGGCCGCCGACACGCCGATCCCGCGCGATGCGGAGGGGCCGATCTTCGCCGAACCCTGGCAGGCGATGGTCTTCGCGCTGGTGGTGGAGCTTCAGAATCGCGGCGTGTTCACCGCGGATGAATGGGCCCAGGCGCTCGGCGCCGAGATCCGCGAGGCGGTCGCCCATGGCGGCTGCCGCGACGGCTCGGATTATTACGAGCGCTGGTGCGAGGCGCTCGAGCACCTGCTCATCGCCAAGGGCCTCGCCTCGCATGACGGCGTCGATGCGCTGGCGGCCTCATGGGCACGCGCGGCCGAGGCGACGCCGCATGGCCAGCCGATCCTGATCGAGAACGACCCGCTGAAAAGCTGATCCGACCGGTTCCGGCTGGTCCTGCCTACCGCTAACGCCGCTTGATCACCTCCTTGAGGAAAGCCACGGCCGTGTCGGCGTTGGCCTTTGGACCCTTGAGACCGACAGCGACATAGTCGCTGCCGACGATGGCTCCGGCCTGCCAACCGCCACCGTATTTCTGTCCCGCGATCTCCATGACCGGACTGCGAGCGACATAGGCTCTCGCGCCGATATCCGGGACGGCCCGGAATCCCTCGAAGCTTTCAAATCCCCACCTCTTGAGCTGGAGGGCATTGCCGGCCGGAAGCACGTTGATGTCCAACTTGGAGCCCGCGGCGTCGTCGGACCAGGCACAGCCGATGGCGCCCGGCATGAAGCTGCTCTCCCCAGCACCAACCGATGCTCCGACATAAGCCGAGGCCTCCTTCTGCGTGAACAGCTTGCAGGCGGGGCTGTCGGCAACCTGCGCCGCGCAGAGGGAACTCCCTGCTGCGAGCATCACTGGAACGAGCCATAGGCGCACGGCGTACCCCTCCCGATCGAAAGACGATCATGCAGGTTAGCGCCCGCTCCCGGCCTCGTCGTGATGCAAATGAAGGATGGCGCGGGAGATGCCGTCCGGCTCGTGCGGGCTCAGGCCACCCCGAGCGAGAGCAGGTCGTGCACATGAACGAGCCCGACAGGGCGCGCGTCCGAATCGGCCACGATCAGTGCGGTGATGCGCAGCCGGTTGACCATCTCCAGCGCCTCGCCGGCCAGCGCGTCGGGCGCGATCCGGCGCGGATTGGGGCTCATCACGTCGCGGGCCCGCTGGGCCGAGCCACCGCCGATCAGCTTGCGACGCAGGTCGCCATCCGTGACCACGCCGGCGAGCATACCATCGGGATCGATCACGATGGCGCAGCCGAAACCCTTGGCCGAGATCATCGCGATCACGTCCGGCACCGCCGCATCGAGCCCGACCAATGGCAGCGCCGCATCGCGATGCATGATGCTGGCGACGGTCTTGAGCTGCGCACCGAGCTTGCCGCCGGGGTGGTAGACGAAGAAATCCTGGCGCGAGAAGCCGCGCGCCTCCAGCAGCGCCACCGCCAGCGCATCGCCGAGCGCCATTTGCATCGTCGTCGAGGTCGTCGGCGCCAGCCCGTTCGGGCAGGCCTCCTCCGCCTTGGGTAAAAGCAGCGTCACATCCGCCTCGCGCCCGAGCGCGCTCTCGGCATTGGCAGTGATCGCGATCAGCCCGACCCGGAAGCGCCTGGTATGGGCGACGATCGCCGCAAGCTCGGCCGTCTCGCCCGACCAGGACAGGGCGATGACCACGTCGTCAGGCTGGACCATGCCGAGATCGCCATGGCTAGCCTCGGCGGGGTGGACGAAATGCGCCGGCGTGCCGGTCGAGGCCAGCGTGGCGGCGATCTTGCGCCCGACATGGCCGGACTTGCCCATGCCGGAGACGACGACGCGCCCGCCGGCCGCCTGGATCATCGCCACGGCGGCGGCGAAGGGCTCGCCCAGGCCGTCGCCGAGCGCGGCATGGAGCGTGTCGAGGCCGGCGCGCTCGGTCGCGATGGTGCGGAGCGCCGAGGCGCGGATATCGGCTGTCATGGCGGGCGCTCTAGCACAGACGCCGCCGGACTTTCCACCATCGCGGGTCGGCACGCGCATCGAGCCTCCCACAACCCTCGCTTCATTGACGCGCCGTTAACCGAGTTCGTTCTAACTCCGTTAACCATGCGCGCCATCCCGGGTGCGCCAGAGCTCATGCTTTGGAGCGACGAAGCCTCGTGTCCCGCCGCGCAACCCTGCTCCTGACCGGTGTCGCTGCGGCGAGCCTCGCGCTCGCTGCGACCGCCGTCCTGGCCCAGCAGGCGCGGCGATCGCCGTTGCGTCCGACGGTTCCAGCCTATGTCGCCCAACAGCCGCCGTCGGAGCAACCGCCCGCTTCCGTGCTCCCGGCCGCCCCGGAGGCGGTGCCCGATCCGGCGACACCGATTCAAAACCAGCGCTCCACGGTCTCGCGCCGGGCTCCCTCGAACGCCAGCCGTCCGGTGCGTGCGACAGCCGTGCGCGGCGTCACCCAGCGCGAGGTCCGCGCGCCGCAGGCGACGGTCACCGTTATGCCGCCGGCGCCGCCGCCACCTCTGCCGCAACGCCGCCGGCCTATTCCGGACCTGGACCCCTACGCGCCGCTCGGCCTGCGGCTCGGCAGCGTCGTGCTGAAACCTTCGCTCACCAGCGGCATCGGCTACGACAGCAATCCGGAACGCGCCGCGAGTTCCGCACGCAAGGGCTCGCCTTTCAGCCGGACTGACGGCGAGGTCGAGATCCAGTCGGACTGGAACGTGCATGAGCTCAAGGGCAAGCTGCGCGGCGGCTACAGCGAGTTCTTCCGCAATCGCGACGCCTCGCGCCCCGATGGCGAGGGCAGCCTCGACCTGCGGCTCGACGCCTCGCGCGACACCCGCATCCTGCTCGAAACGCGCGCCAAGCTTGATACGCAGCGGCCAGGTTCGCCCGACCTCACCGCCGCCGTCACGGGCCGTCCGCTGGTCTATCAATATGGCGCCTCCGCCGGCGTCACCCATGACATCAACCGCCTGCAGATGACGCTGCGCGGCTCGGTCGACCGCAGCGACTACGAGGATGGCCAGCTGAGCAATGGCGGCATCGTCAGCCAGCGCGACCGCAACCAGACGCAATACGGCCTGCGCCTGCGCGCGGCTTACGAAGTCACGCCCGGCTTCAAGCCCTTCGTCCAGGGCGAGGTCGACACGCGCGAATTCGACGAGGCGGTCGATTCGAGCGGTTACCGGCGCTCCTCCGACGGCGTCACCGGACGTGTCGGCTCGACCTTCGAGATCAGCCGCCAGCTCACCGGCGAGATTTCGGGTGGCTACCAGAACCGCAAATACGATGACGGCCGCCTGCGCAACCTGAAGGGCTTCATCGGCGACGCCGCGATCCTGTGGTCGCCGACGCCGCTGACCACGGTGACGCTGCGCGGCACCTCCGAGCTCGGCGACACCACCATCGCCGGCTCGTCCGGCACCACGGCCAGACGCGTCTCGCTGGAGGTCGCCCACGCCCTGCGCCGCAACCTGGTCGTCACCGGCCTCGCCAGCTTCGGTCGCACCGAATATGACGGTCAGAGCCTGCGCGAGGACGTCACCAGCTACGGCGCCCGCGTCGAATACAAGCTGACCCGCACCTTCTCGGTCCGTGCGAGCTTCACCCAGGAGCGCCTGAACTCGACCGCGCAGGGCTCGGATTACACCGCCAATATCGCGCAGGTCGGGTTGAGGGTGCAGTTTTAGAGGCGCGAACCACACCTCACCCCTGCCCTCTCCCTACGGATTCCTCTGCGAAAGGG
>UCBZ01000001.1 GCA_900470775.1 Hyphomicrobiales bacterium
GGCGACGACCCAGCCATAATGCCAGCCGCGCCGCGCCATGGCGGCGGGAAGTCCGGGGGAGGGGCCGGCGGGGGCGGCAAGCGAGGACATGGCGATCTCCTTTGCGGGTATCTGCCCGCATATCTGCGAAAAAGAAACGGTCAGAGGACGTTCAATGCGGCGCGCAGGCTTTCGGCATGATCGGGGCCGAGCCGGGCCTCGATCTGGCCCTGGACTCCCTCCCAGAGCGGCGCGCCCTCGTCCAGCGCGCGCGTTCCGACCTCGGTCAGCGAAACCGTAGCCTCGCGCTGGTCCTTGCCGCGTCCTACGGCAAGGTGGCCCATGCGCTCCAGCACCCTGACATTGCGCCCGATCGTCGAGCGATCGAGTTCGGTCAGACGTGCGAGTTCCGTCAGAGTCACCGGCGCAGCGCGTCTCACCGTTCTGAGCAGGTTGAACTGCGCGATGTTGACGCCAACGGGCTCCAGTGCGGCGTCATAAGACGCTGCGATTCGGCGCATGGCTGCGCGAAGAACGGTGCAATAACAGGGGCCACTCATGACGCGGGTATATGCCCGCGTCTCGATCTTTGCAAGCGCCCCTGCAGCGAGAATCGTCCGACGCTGTCATGAAACCCTCATCAGTCGCGCGGATTCTCCAGCGATGGCTGATTCGATCCTCCGGCTCCATACTGCCGTGCTTGCCGCACGCTCGCGCGACCCCGCATTGTCCCGAACGGCGCGGCTGGTGAGCGAGGGCCTGCCGAAGATGGCCAAGAAGCTGGCGGAGGAGGCGTTCGAGGTCGGGCTCGAAGCCGTCCAGGGCGACCGCCGCCGCACCATCCTCGAAAGCGCCGACCTGATCTACAATCTCGTGGTGCTGTGGAGCGAGATCGGCATCGCGCCGGAGGATGTCTGGCGCGAGATGGATCGTCGCGAGCAGCTTTACGGTATCGCCGAGAAGCTGCCGAAGACCCGGGGCAGGCCGGGGGCACGTCCGGCGCCGGGGCGCCGGCCGCTGCTCGGCGTCGAAGGCTGAGCCCTCACGCATCTGGAACGGCACTGCGGCGCCTGTCGTCCCGGCATTCCATGGGGCGGCGGCGCCCGCCGGCAAAACTTTCGGAGCCCTGCGAGTTTCAGGGTTGCCAAGACGCAGGAGAGCGGCTATTTCCGCCCACATCGGGGCCACGCCAAGCGCTGCGCCCGCCGATATGCGCTCGTAGCTCAGCTGGATAGAGCATCAGACTACGAATCTGAGGGTCGGGCGTTCGAATCGCTCCGAGCGCGCCACTACTATTTCCAGCCACGAACTAGCGTCTCCCATAGAAGTCGCGCTACGCGCCCCCGCAGTCGGATTGGTGAGCGGAGCGCGTTGTCGCTACCGTGCTCGCCAGCAGCACGATCGCTACTCCTCCGACTCGACGCTGCGATTTTCGCCAACGGCGCGGCTGCGTCCCTCCGCTTGCTGCCGTCACGCTGCTCCCGTCTCGGCGGCCAGGAAGGCGACCGAACGCTCCCAGGCCTGCTTGGCAGTGGCAGCGTTGTAGCGCTCCGCACTGGTATCGTTCAGGAAGGCATGGTCGACGTCCGGATAGACGATGGCCTCATAGCGGATGCCTGCAGCCTTCAGCGCCGCCTCGTATTCCGGCAGCGCCTGCACCAGCCGCGTGTCGCGCGCCGCATGCTGGATCAGCATTCGCGCCTTGATCTGGGGCACGCCCGCGAGATTGGGCGAGCGCCCATAGAACACGACGCCGGCCGCGAGTTCGGGCGCTGCGACCGCAAGATCGTTGACCGCGCCGCCGCCCCAGCAGAAGCCGATCGCGCCGGTCTTGCCTGTTGCATCCGGGCGCGAAGCCAGGAGCTTCAACGCGGCGCGCCCCTGCCGGATCACATCCTCGGCCGGCAGGCGCGGGAACAGGCTGCGTGCCTCGTCGGGATCGGCCGGAGTGCCGCCGAGCGGCGTCAGGAAATCCAGGCCCAGCGCGGTGAAGCCAGACAGCGCCATTCGCCGCGTGATGTCCTCGATATGCGGATTGAGCCCGCGATTCTCATGGATGACGAGGACGCCGCCGCGTCGGCCTGCTGTTTTTGGCGCGACGAGATAGCCCTTGAGCGCAACGCCATCCATGGTGACGTCGAGGCGTTCCGCCGTGATCCGGGCATCGTCGGGCGCGACCTGCTGGGCATGGGCATAATTCGGCTCGAGCAGGGCCAGCGCCGCCTCGGCTGCGGCCGCCGAGCCGGCCAAAGTGAGCAGGCGGTTGAAGAAGACGCGACGGTCCAGCGGCTTATGGGTGTATTCGTCGTAGAGTTCGACGATCCGGCGATCGAGCGCCATGGTGACCTCCAGCGTGGGCGTTGCAGACCAAGGTTGACGTTCCCCTCGTTCCTCGGGGAGCGGAGCCATCCTAGCGCCTGCGATCGCTGGCGGAGGGGTCGGCGCCGCTCATCGCGGCTTCGTGAAAATCACGCCCTGTGGCCGGCCCGACGCGCTATTCCGCGACGATCTTGTAGCGTTGGCCGGGCGTCAGCGCGCCGCCACGCTCGATGCCGTTGAGCACCATGAACAGCTCCAGCGCGCGGTCCTGCTCCGGCATCCGCGCCGCTATCGTCGCGGGCGTATCGCCGGCGGCGGCTGCCACGGTGCGCACTTGCATCGGCCTGACCGACTGCGCCTCTTCCGTGCTCATCACGCGAAAGCTGGAGAGCAGCGCGCGCATGGGCCGCTCCGGATCGCCGCCGCCGCGCGCCGCCAAAATGAAGCGGTAGACGCGGTTGCCGGCCTGCACGGCAGCAAGGCGGAAGGTCCAGTCCGTGCCCTTGCCGACGGCAATCACTGCCGGCTGGCCGGCGATGTCGAGCGTCTCGACGACGGTGGTCTCAACGCCGTCGATCCAGCCGGCCGCGACATAGGATTGCAGCGTCTGGTCGGCCTTCAGCGTGACGGAATCGAAGCGCAGCGCCTGGCTGCCATTGCCGCTAACGCCGATCACCATGTCGCGCGCCGCCTCCAGCCCGAAGCCTTCGGGCGCGGAAAAGCCGATGCGGAGCGCGCTGTTGAGATAGTTGCGCCCACGCACCACCCCGTCACGCGGGTCATCGCCATAGGCGATGCCGTCGATCGCCTGCAGCCAGCGCGGGCCATCGCGCTCGCCGATGCCGGGCGCACCGATCTGGCGCGCGGCGGCGGTGACGGCCGCGATGCGCTCGGGCGTCTGCGGATGGCTCGACAGGATGTCGAGGCGCTTGTCGTCGGCGCTCTGGTTCTGGCTGCTGTTGCGGAAGGCGGTGTTGCGCCCGAGCGCGGCGAGGAAGCGCCCGGCGCCATAGGGGTCGTAGCCGGCGCGCGAGATGTTGCGCACGCTGATCTGGTCGGCGGTCAGTTCCTGCTGCCGTGAGAACTTTGCGAGCGACAGCTTCGAGCCGGCCTGCACCGCGGCACCCTGCGCCGGATCCTTCAGAACCTGTGAGACGACCTGGCTGACCAGCGCCGATTCGAGCTCGCGCTCGGCCCGCTCGACCGCATGCTGGGCGGTGACATGCGCGATCTCATGGGCGAGCACGGAGGCGATCTCGGCGGTGTCGTTGGCCAGCACCAGCAGGCCGCGCGTGACGTAGAGCCGGCCATTGGGCAGCGCGAAGGCATTCACCGCCGGCGAGTTCAGGATGGTGATCTCATAGGAGCCGATCTGCCCCTCGCCGGCCTTCGCCAGCCGCTGCACGACCTCGTCCAGCACGGCCCGCGCCCTGGGCGCCCGAAATTCGCCACCGAAGGCCGAGAGCAGTCGCAAGTGCTCGCTGTCGGAGGCACGCTGGACCGTGCCGACGCGCGGCGCGAGTTCGCCATCGGCCGGGCGCTGCGGCGGCAGCAGCACGCTCTGGTCGCCGGTGCAGGCGACGAGCAGCAGCGCGGGAAGCGCGAGCGCAGCCAGCCGCTTGCGGCACATCAGCCAAGGGAGGAGGGACACGTCTCGCCAGAACGCCAGCATTCCGTCAGTCGATCAATTCCAGGGCGAGCTTCGATGTCACGTCGAGAAGCAGGCCGTCCCGCCCGGAGAGGACGCCACGCGCCCGCAAGCGTTTACCGCCGAGCCCGGTCGCGGTCCAGCCGGCATCCTGCATCTCGCGCCAGAGCGTCTTCGACAGCACGATCGACGCGGCCTCCCCACGCCGGCGCGAAAAATTCAGATAGGTCCGTTGTGCGCGCTCGCCGACGGAGGCGATGCGCCCCTCCAGCAGCACGAGACGCCCCTCATGCGACTTGAGCACGGCGATATCATGACCATCGATGGCGGGGTCCGTTCCCGCAAGGACTGATGCCCCCGCAATGGCTGGTGCTCTCGTTATCGTAGGCGCCCTGGCCGGCTGTACCCGCGACCGCGCCGGGCGTGCGCCGCCGCTACAACTCGCGGGCCGCGCCTCCGGAAGAGGAACCGCCACGCCCTCGCTCAGCAGGACCGGGCCGAGTTCACGCGGCGCCGCGTCCGCTGCATCCGTCGGCACATAAAGCCGCGCCGGAAGGCGCCCCCAGCGGTCGGCTCCGCCGAGCAGGACGAGCTTCAGGTCGCGGTCGCGCCAGGCAGCGATACCCGCCGAGAATCGCGCTGCCTCGGCATCGTCCTGGCGCGGCGCAAGGCCGACGAGGCGCAGCCGCCGCCCATCGACGAGGACCGGGTCGCCGGCGTCGTCCAGCCCGGCGAGCCGAACCGTCGGGCTGTCCGGGGCAAGCTCGGAACAGGCATCGTTGGCTGGGGCCGCCCCGGCGAGGAGCGGCAGGACGAGGACAGCAGCAAGAAGAGGCTTCACCGGCATGGCGATTATGCTACACGGTTTGCCGCGCGTCCCGGTAGCTCAGCAGGATAGAGCAACGGTTTCCTAAACCGTAGGTCAGGGGTTCGAATCCCTTCCGGGACGCCATTCATTTTCAGTATCAACGGGTTGAAGAACGGTTCACTGCCCGGTTTGTCCTCCGGACCTTTCGCCGTCCTACTGCGGCCATTCCAGCGCGATTGACGAGACGATCGGCTTGACCGCCCGCATGACCGGGCTCGACGATGGGAAGCGTCGGCCGCCCGAGGCATTTCTCTGGGCTTGGTCTCTGGTCTTTGGCTCTGGATCGAAGCGGATCGTCAGGCGGCAGGCGCTGCCGGTTCTGGCCAGCGCTCCGCCTTTCCAATCGACAGCGTACCCGCCGAGATCCCAGCCGAAGCCGTTGATGAGGAAAGGCCTGCCGTTGATCGCCTCGACCTGGGCCAGCGGCGTGCCGACCGTGATGCGGCGCTGATCCGGAAACATCGCTGCGAACGTCCATGTCGACCCTTCCCGCACCGTTATCGAGCGTGGCTGCCGTCGCTCGTCGATGTCGTGCCATAGCACCTCGATGCGGCGCTTCGCGTCCTTCGGGAAAATAACGGCCCCGGGTTCGGTCGTCATTTCGCCGATGTCGATGTCATCGCGCACGACATTCCCGGCGCCAAAGGCATGGATGAGAGCCGCTTCGTCCGCGTCCCTTCGAAAGGGCCCGGAGCATTCCAGCACAGGCTGTGCATCAGCGGGCACCGACAAAACGATCGCAAGACAGGCCAAGACAGCACGGAATCTGGTTGCGGCAGGCATTGCGGTCCACTTCGGCGATAGCGGGGCGATGTCTGCGCATCTAAGCATGTTTCGTCCTGGTCGGCAGCCGGTGGGCGCTCAAGCGCAGTCGGACGGCTCCTTGCCATCGCGCGCGCCATTCATCACGCCGTAGGAGCCGGACTTCGCGCCGGGATGAATCGCATATCCAACGCCCTGCAGGCCACGCCTGAGCAACTCCCGCACGGCGGAGGCGCGGCTGGGCATCCGGTTTGAAAACCGGAAATCGTCCAGGGCCTGGAGTTCTTCATCGTCGAGCATGACCTGCAGGCGTTCGCCTCTCGTCAGGTCGTTGCCCTTGATCGTCTTCTCGGACATCGCCTTTGCCTCACCTTTCCATCTGAATGATGAAGACGCGCCACTTACTCATTTGTTCCAACGTCTCAATCCTGTCATTGCGAGCAAGCGCCCTCGAATGAGCAGCCTAACCCACTGACACAATTGGTTTTTGCTGGGCGCCAAGGCGTGATTGCCGTATGGTTGGGACCATGCCTCGCAGATTTCGAGGCGCCCTCGATGGCAAATTTCTTGATCGAGGGAAGCGGTCGCTGGCCTGTCGCCGCGTACCGCCCACGAAGGCAAGCGTTCATTGCTGGCCCTCGTCCGTCAGGCAAAGGACGGACCTTGAAAGCACTCGATATGACGCATCAAGGCATCATGATCTTTGGAAATGGCAGCCGCCTCGAGATCAAATACAAGCTCGCCATGCCTGGCGCGGACGGTGTTCGCAGCGGTCACGTGATCGGGGATCTGATCAGCGTCGATCAGGCGTTGCTCGCCGGAAGCATTCGACTGGTCTGCCAGGACGGGCTGACGCTGACGACACTGATCACCCATCAGACGGCGAGCGGTGCGACATTCGTCGGGACCATCGCGCAGAACGGACATCATGTTCCCGGCATTCTCGCGCAGTTGCCGGCTTCGGGAGGTGCCTGGGGCGGCGCTGCGGTCCATGGACCCGAGCAATCGTCATAGGTCTCGCAAACGATCGCAGAGAGTGCGGCAGCGAGGACGCGCGTCGGCGAAACCCATCACAGGTCGAGCAGAGGTCCATCCTGGGGCTCGGCCTTGCCGTCTTCGCGCCAGCCACCTGCCAGGGTGAGGCTGGCGCTGTAGATCACCTTGCCCAGTTCATCGCGCACGCAGACGGCGAATTCGCGGCTGTCGCCATCTGGCAGAACCTCCCGCACCATATCGGGAAGAGCGTCGAGCGCGAGATGGCGGGCGTCCGCAGCGCCGGTCAACTCGACGCCCTCGCTGTCGATATGGGAGAAATTGCCGTCGGAGCTGTCGATGAAATAGCGGGGCATCTCGCAGCAATCTCCTGCAAGGGGGTCGGTTCCGTCAGCGTGGCAACTTGACCAGGTTGAGATAAGTCGGATCGAACTGTGAGAGCGCAGCCAGCCCGTCGAAATCGACGATGGTGATGGTGCTGCCTTTCCATCTGACGAAGCCGGTGGCGCGAAGCTCCTGAAGCGTTCGATTGGCATGCACAAGCGAGAATCCGAGCGCGTCGGCCAGTTCGACCTGGGTGACGGGAAAAGCAAAGCTTCCATCCCGCGCCAGATCGACCGCATGCAGGCGAAGATAGAGTTCGCAGATCAGATGACCGAGATGAGCGGTCGCTGCACGACGCCCGCTGGAGGTGATCCAGGCCCGCTGGATGGCGCCATCGATCACGGTTGACAGCCAAAGCAGACGACCCAAATGAGCCGACCGCTCGATCACACGCAACAACTCGCGATGCGGGACATAGGCCGCCTCGCAATCCGTGAGCGCCACGACGCTATGGTCCATGACTTTCAGCAGGAATGCATGCAGATCGACGAAATCTCCGGGAATATGAAGCGCGGTGATCTGACGCTTGCCGTCGTCGAGAAGGACTTCACGAGCGGTAAAGCCGCTCAGGACGATGCAGCTCTCCGAGGGCTGGGAATGCTGGGCGACCAGCTCCTCGCCCTTGCGCAGCAGCCTCCGGCGCATCGTCATGCCCTCGATGAGAGCCTGCTCTTCCGGAGTGACCTCGTCGCGAAGCGCCAGCGAGCGCACGAGGAACTGCAATTTCGGTACGGTGACGTCTTGAGGCATCCGTCATCAAACGCCGCGTGACGGGCATCGTTCCCAATGACCGCAAAGGCCGAGCAGGCCAGGCAGCCCTGAAACGGCAGAACCCGGCGGTTGCCCGCCGGGTTCTGGTTCGTCTGGACGGCGATGCCGCGATCAGGCGGCCTCTTCCTGGATGTCGTCGTTGTCGCTCTCGGCTTCGCCCTCGGCGGCCTCGACGACTTCGCCCTTGCCGGGACGGCGTGGCGACTTGGCGAGTTGGCCCTCGATCTTCTTCAGCGCTTCGGTCTCGGTGACGTCGTCGACGACCGCGATCTCGCGGGTCATACGATCGACAGCCGCCTCATAGAGCTGACGCTCGGAGTAAGACTGCTCGGGCTGGGCCTCGGAGCGATAGAGGTCGCGGACGACCTCGGCGATGGCGACGAGATCGCCCGAATTGATCTTCGCCTCGTACTCCTGGGCGCGGCGCGACCACATCGTGCGCTTGACGCGGGCGCGGCCGGTCAGCGTGGTCAGGGCCTTGGTGACGCTCTCGGCATCGGCAAGCTTGCGCAGGCCGACGCTGGCGGCCTTGGCGGTGGGAACGCGCAGCGTCATCTTGTCCTTGGCAAAGCTGACGACGAAGAGTTCGAGCTTGAAGCCCGCAACTTCCTGCTCCTCGATCGCCGTGATCTGACCGACGCCATGGGACGGATACACGACGAATTCACCCGTCTTGAACCCCTGGCGCATAACAGCTTTCTTCACCGTGGACATGCCGTTACGACTCCTGACCGGACCGCTTGACGCGGGCTCGCACTTCTCAATCTCCGGCCGGATGACCGGAGACACTTTGCCTGACGCCGGCGGGTCGGCCCGCCGCTCATGCTCCCTCAGCCGATCGTCCTTCTGTGAAACCCAAGCCAAAGACATCGATTGCTCCGGCACAGGTGCCGGCGGCTCTCGTCATCCTTTTCTAGGGAGCGCCCCGTTTGTGAAAAACCTCGCAGGGGCATGCGGAACGAATGCGACTGAGGCTATTATGTAGCATAAAAAACACGCCGAATCAAAGGTAAACACAAGCTCCAGGCAAGCTTGTGTTCTGCAGCGCAGGAATGGTTAACGCTGTTGGGCGGTTTCGGCGGGTTATTCTGCCCGGTTTTTAGTCGCCTGCACCCGGCTCAGGCGAGAAATGCGCCTCGAGTTTTCCGGCGACGCCGTCGAACTCCTTGGCGTCGGGAGGAGCGTCCTTCTTCTGGCTGATATTGGGCCAGCTCGCGGCATATTTGGAATTGAGCTGCAGCCAGCTCTCCAGACCCGGCTCGGTGTCCGGCTTGATCGCCTCGGCGGGGCATTCCGGCTCGCAGACGCCGCAGTCGATGCACTCGTCGGGATGGATGACGAGCATGTTCTCGCCTTCATAGAAGCAGTCGACCGGGCAGACCTCGACGCAGTCCATGTACTTGCACTTGATGCAGTTCTCGGTGACCACATAGGTCATGTCGCAGGTTCCTCGGTCATGTCGCAGGCGCGTCCCGTCCGCCAGCCGGCCTCATAAAGCCTTCGCAGGCTCAGGATTCAAGGCCGATCTGGCATTTCCGGGTAGCAGGACTGTCTCTTTATCGGTCCTCGAGGAGGACGAAATTCCGCTGCGCCGGCCGCATAAATTCATTTGCATACAAACGATCGGCGTTTTTAAACGCCGCCCTCGCCGTCTGCAAGCGACGCATCGTCGCGCCCGCCCTCGTCCAGCCGCTCATACAAAAGCCGGGCCTGCTCGAAGGGCCCGCGCCGCTCGCCCAGCAAAAGCAGGCGCACCACGACGGTCGCGTGCGGCAAAGCGAGCGTGAGCACGTCGCCGAGCTTCAGGCCGTGGGCCGGGTTGTGCGTCCGGCGTCCGTCGATCCGGACATGACCGTCCTCGATCAGACGCACGGCGGTTGGGCGCGTTCTGGTGAAGCGCGCGAACCAGAGCCATTTGTCGAGGCGCTGACGATCGTCCCGCACGTCCCGCCCGCCGCCCTCAGCTCTTGCGGCCTTCGAGCTGAGCCTTCAGGGCGGCGAGCTTGGCGAAGGGCGAATCCGGATCGGGTTCGCGATCGGCCGGGCGCGGCCTCGGCGGCTGCTGGAAGCGCTCGCCGCGATCCTCGCGGCCACGGTCGTCGCGGCGCGGACCGCCGCCACCCGGGCGCCCATCACGCTTGAAGTCGGGCCGGGGGCCGCGACCCTGCTCGGGCCGACCCTGGCCTGCACCCTGGTCCGGGCGCGGACCGCGCTGGCCCGAACGGGGCCGGTCATCACGCCGAGGCTCGCGCTCGGGACGCGGCGTGGGAGGTGCGCCCTCGACCGGGGCAGCCATGACTGGCGCCGGGGCTTCGCCATCGCGACGCGGGCCGCCGGGACGCGGTCCGCGATTGGGTCGGTCGCCGCGGCGTCCGCCGGGCTGGCGTTCGCCGGGTGCGCCTGCGCCTTCGCGGGGGCCGCGATTGGGCTGCTCGGGCCGGCGGCCGCCCTGATGGCGATGCGGGCGCCAGACCTCGATCAGTTCAGGCTCGGCTGCCGCAACGGGTGCTTCGGCGGCGGCAGCGACTGGCTCTGCCTCGGACGCCTCGACTGCGGTCTCGGGCTCGGCCGGCGGCAGAGCCGACATCAGGTCGGCTGGAACCGGCTCGCGCACGGTCTCCACCTCGTCCTGCGTCAGGATCGGCGCGTCCGCCGTCTCCAATGCGGGAGCATCGGCCGAAACCACCACTTCGGCGATCATTGGCTCGGCAGCCGCATCGGGCTCCGCTGCCGTCTCGGGTGTAGCGGTAGCCTCGGCCGGTTGTTCGTCGCTTGAGGCTGCCGCTTCGGAGACAGGCTCTGCCGCGGCTGCGTCGCCAGCGAGGACGTCGTCAGCCTTGGCGGGTTCTGCCGCAACCGGCTTGGACGGGGGCGCGGCCAGCGGCACCGTGATGGCGGGGCCGGGACGCTTGGAAGAGACATAGCCGAGCGAACGCAGGATCGAGGCGAAATCCTCGCCGGCGCAGCCGACGAGCGAGGTCATCGCGCCGCTGACGACGAAGCCGTCCTGATCGGCCGCGCCGGTCGGCGGCGTGCCTTGCGTCAGGCCGGGGCGATAGGCGATCGCGGGCCGGATCAGATCGGCGAGGCGTTCGAGGATGTCGACGCGCACGGCGCGCTCGCCGCAGACGCGGTAGCCGGCGGCGCGGTACAGCCCCTTGGGCACGGCCTTGTCGACCGGGAAGGAGGTGCGGCCCGACGCCGCGAGATGGGCGATGTCGTCGAGGCCCGAGAGCTCCGGGCCGCCATGCTTGAGCGCCCAGAGCTGGGCCGCGAGCGCTCGCGGAGCGGGCTTGAGCAGGGCCGGGACGTATAGATGGAAGGCGCCGAAGCGGATGCCAAGCAGGCGCAGCGCGGCGCGGCCCTCCTGGACGAGCGCCTTCATCTCCTCGGCGACCTTGGCGCGTTCCAGAACGCCGAGCGATTCGGCCGCCTGATAGGCGATGCCGCGCGCGATGCCGGTGAGGGTGGTGGCGTCCTCGAGCAATTGCAGCGCGCCGAGCAGGCGCGTGACGTGATTTTTCAGCCAGAGAGTCAGCCTGGCCTCGACCTGTTCGCGGGCCTGGCCGGCGAGATGCTCCTCGACCAGCAGGCGCAGGCGCGGTTCGATCGCCTTCTCGCCGGCGATCAGGCGCGCGACAGGCTCGCCGATCCAGCGCAGCAGGCCGTCATGCGACAGCACGAAGGCATCGTCGCCGGCGAGCACGACGCGCGCGGCGCGCGCCTCGATCTCGCTGGCGAGCGCCTTCATCGCAGCCATGTTCAGGGCTTTCGCCTCCGGCCCGCCGGCTTTCGGGTCCGCCGTGAAGCGGAAACCCTGCAGCATTCCGACGTGCTGGCCCTCGACGAGCACGTCGCCCGTCGTGGTGACCTCAGCCTCCAACATCTTATTCTCCCGCAAACGGCGCATCAGCACGCTGGTGCGCCGG
Source organism: Hyphomicrobiales bacterium (assembly GCA_900470775.1). Classification (GTDB taxonomy): domain Bacteria; phylum Pseudomonadota; class Alphaproteobacteria; order Rhizobiales; family Beijerinckiaceae; genus Allobosea. The sequence continues at coordinate 11,654 of UCBZ01000001.1, forward strand.
TCGACAAATCGGCTGGCAAGACGCTCGTGCAGAGCATCGGACAGCTTGTCCTCTACAAGACGCGCCACCCCCTGCCAATGCTCAGGATCAGGCAACCAGTCCGGGCGGTTCGCGACGAAGGTCCAGGTCCGTACCTGGGAGATGCGCGCTGACAGCGTATCGATCTCGCCATCGGTGCGATCGAGCGCCGACAACTGGCTCCGATACCAGTCGATATCGAGCGTGCCATGCCGCATCAACCGCAGATACAGCGTCGTGGCGAGGTCGGCATGCTGCTGCGGCGCGATCTTGCGATAGTCCGGCAGGCCGCAAACCTCCCAGAGCCTCTCGACCGCGGGCCGGCCCTGCGCCAATGCCCTGATTTCGGGGTCTTTCGCGAGGATTTCGAGCGTTGTCATGTCCTCGGCGATCAGCGCCCGCGTCAGGCCCTGCTCGCTCGGCTGCAGATTCAGGCTGTCGAGGAGCTGTTCGATCGAGCGGAAGTCGAGGTCTGTGTTGCGCCACTGCAACTGCCTGATCGGCTCGAAACGGTGATTTTCGATCGCGTCGACGAGATCGGCCTCGAAGGGTGGGCAGCGACCCGAGGTGCCGAAGGTGCCGTCGCGGAGATGGCGCCCGGCGCGGCCGGCGATCTGGCCGAACTCGGCCGGGTTCAATTTGCGGAAATGGTGACCGTCGTATTTTTTCTCGGCGGCGAAGGCGATGTGATCGACATCGAGGTTCAGCCCCATGCCGATCGCGTCGGTCGCGACGAGATAGTCGACATCGCCGGACTGATAGATTTCGACCTGGGCATTGCGGGTGCGGGGCGAAAGCGCGCCGAGCACGACCGCCGCGCCACCCTTCTGCCGCCGGATCAGCTCGGCGATGGCGTAGACCTCCTCGACGGAGAAGGCGACGATGGCCGAGCGCGGGGCCAGGCGCGTGATCTTGCGGTCGCCTGCGAACAGGAGCTGCGACAGGCGCGGCCGTGTGACCACATTGATGCCGGGAATGAGCTGCTCGATCACCGGCTTCATCGTGCCGGCGCCGATCAGCATGGTCTCGGCCCGGCCGCGCCGGTTGAGCAGCCGGTCGGTGAAGACGTGGCCGCGGTCGAGATCGGCGGCGAGCTGGATCTCGTCGATGGCGACGAAGTCGACGGCGAGATCGCGCGGCATCGCCTCGACCGTGCAGACCCAGAAGCGCGGCCGCGCCGGCTTGATCTTCTCCTCGCCGGTGACGAGCGCGACCGCGTCCACGCCGGCCTTCTCGACGACGCGAGCGTAGACCTCGCGCGCCAGCAAGCGCAGCGGCAGGCCGATCATGCCGGTCGGATGGGCCACCATCCGCTCGATCGCGAGATGCGTCTTGCCGGTGTTGGTCGGGCCCAGGACCGCGGTGACGCCATGCGAGCGGACCGAGGGAGGCAGGGAGCGGTGAGGGATCAAGGAGCGGCCGATCTGACGTGTGCGTTTCGCCCGGCCATGACGCCCATGAGGCGTTGCGTGACGGCGCGAGGCGTAACGGTGAACTAGGAAGCGGAACGAGTCCCGAACGAAGCAGGCCCGAATCGCTGACTCCGGCAGAATCGGGTTTCGTTCCCGGTAGGGCGTCGCGGCGGCGCGTCCCGGCACCAAGCTGTTGGGGGGAACACCGGCATCGCCCGTCCTTCTCTGCGCCTGGGATCGCCTGCCACCGGCCGCGTCCCCAGCCTCAGACTATCTAAGCGCTGTCGGCCGCGAAACGAGGGTCTTCGCTCTGCGATCGACGCGAGGCGTCACGATCAGCCGAAGAACGCCGCGAAAACCTCCGCCGCCTCGTCTGGCGCCTCGACATGGACGAAATGCCCGGCGGTCTCGCAGAAGCTGACCTGCGCATCGTCGAAATGCTCCGGCACGAAGGCGGCCCATTCCGATTTCAGGACGGGATCGTGGCGGCCCCAATGGACGCGCGTGCGCTGATGGATGCGGACCGACGGCGTCGGATGCCCGTCGATCGCTGCCAGCCGCGCGGCGTTCTGGCTGCGATACCAGTCGAAGCCGCCGCGCAGATTGCCGGGCTTCATGAAGTTGTCGATCCAGAGGTCGAGCGCCGGATCGAAGGCATCCTTGCGATGGCACCAATGCGACAGGAAATGCGAGAAATAGAGCGCGCAGGACTGCCGGCTCAGCCCGATCAGCGCTTCGGCCAGCGGCAACTGGTGGAAGGACTGGTACCAGATCTCGTTGACATGGCCGTCATGGACCCAGCGTTCGGCAATGCTCTGGGTCGGGCAGTTGAAGAACAGCAGCCGGTCGACGAGCTGCGGATGGCGCCGCGCCAGCGCCTGGGCGGCATAGGCGCCGACATCGTGGCCGACGACGCCGACCGCCTCCAGGCCGAGCGCTGCGATCAGCGAGGCCATGTCGTCGGCATGGCTGTTGGCGCCGACATCGGCGCGCGGTGCGGCCGACTTGGCGCTGTCGCCGAAGCCGCGCAAATCCGGTGCGATCAGGCGGAAATCCGGGTGCAGCCGGTTCATCAGCGGCAGCCAGGCCGCCCAGAATTCGGGCCAGCCATGCAGCAGCAGGACCGGCGTGCCGGATCCGACCTCGGCGACATGCAGCGTCGTGTCGCGTACCGCGATCTGGCGATGGCGCAGACCGGGCGGGGTGGCGAAGTCGCTGGACATGATGGCTCCCGACAGAATCTGGCGGAAAGCTAGCGCCTCTCCGCCCGATGCCGCAATCGCCAGCGGGCGCATGAGGGCGATGCAGCCGAGCTTCTCCACAGGGGCTGGCCTCGTCGCAGCATGCTGCGGCTCGTCTACGCCTATTCGTTGATGCTGCGGGGACGGTCCTGCGAGGCGGCATATTTCGCGCCGCAGAAGTTGCGCGCATTGTCGGTCCACTGGCCGAAGCCGGTCGCGACCATGTTGCGAATCACGGTGCAGACATAGCGCTGCTGAGCCGGATTGTTGTGCGGCCCGGCATGATAGCGCGCTACCGCCATGGTCCAGGTGTCGTGGCGCGCCTTCAGCCGTTTCAGGAATTTGGCCGAGTATTCGACGTTCTGGGCCGGATCGAACATCGCGTCGAGGCTCGGAAACTGGTCGCGGTGGTAATGGTGGTTGATCTGCATGCAGCCGATGTCGATCAGCTTCTTGCCCTTGGCGCGCGAGGCCTCGAATTCGGCGACGGCGTCCTGCTTGGTCGCGCCGAAATAGGGGCGGCCCTGAATGTTGAGCGCATAGGGCTGAAGCGAATTGCGCCGCCCACTTTCCGTCAGCCCGACCGAGTAGAGCACGCCGACGGGGATGTCATAGGCCTTCGAGATGCGGATCATGTGCTCCTCGCACACGGTCTGCGCGGCGGCTGGCGTCGCCAGGCTAAAGATAGCGATAAGGATCGCGGCCAGGACGGTTGCTCTCGCGCTGATCATGGGGTTCCTCCGTGCTGGTTGTCGCGTCCTGCTGCCAGCCGCCGCGTTGCGGCTCGCGCTCCTCACCCTGTCGCGACTGGTCGAAGCCGCGCCCGTCACGAGCGCCCGAGCGTTCGTCTCCCGCTCCGTCGCGGGTGGCTGCGTCCTGCCCGCCGGGCCGGGGGTCCGGCGCCGTGCCATCGACATGGACGGTCTCGACCGAGACCTGGTCGAGCGCATAGCCGCTCGCCTTGACGATCTCGCGCAGCGCCTCACGGTCATTGGCGAGCATCTGGGCGGTTTCGGCGCGGCTGGCTTCGAGCCGGATTTCCATGCCGCCCTGCGAGATCCGCAGCTTGACGACGATGCTGCCGAGTTCGACCGGGCTGAGCTGGATGTGAAGGATCTTCGTCGGCTCGGAGATGCCCGCCGGCCTGTCGGAGTGCAGGTCGGGCACGTCCTGCGCGCGTGCCAGGCTAAGTTCAGCCGCCGCCTGGCGGATCGGTTCGGCGACCTGCTGGAACGGCGACAGGCGCATCACCGGTGGCAGATGGGTTTCCTGCCGAACCACGGTGATCGTCATCGGCTTCTCGGGTGCTGCGTCCTTGGCTGCGGCCTCGGACTTGCCGGAAGGATCCTCCAGTGCGTCGGCCAGTGCCGCGAGGTCGGCAAGGCCGGGCAGGTCTGCTGGGGCCGCCGTGTCGCTTGGCATGGCGATGCCCGTTTCACTGGCGGAGGGCTTGACCGCGCCGGCTGCGGCGTCGGGCGAGGTGCCCGTGCCGGCCTTTGCAAGCGCACTGCTCAGCGCGGCGAAGGCGTCGCGCTTCGTGCCGGGTTCCTTGCGGGACTCCGGCTGCGCCTCGCGGCCAGGTGTCTGAAGCGCGCCGAGAAGCAGGCGGGCCGCGTCGGTCGCGCCACCGGCCGGCTCGGGCTGGACCGCCGAAGCCATCGCGTCCAGCGCCAAGGCGGCGGCATCGACCTCTGCGGCCCCCGTTTCGTCGGCCGGCGTCGCATCGGCGCCCTTGCCATGGCCGGCCGAGGCCGCCTTGCCCGTGCCCTTGTCGAGGTTCTGGAGCAAGGCGCGGAAAGCGGAGCCGCGCTCGTCGCGGCCACCGGGGGCCAGGCGGGCCTTCGGGTCCTTGGCCGCAGCGGCTGCTCCGGGCGCCCGGCCGGGCGGCAGGAATGACGTTTCGAGATTGCTCATGGCTTGTCGGCTCCCTCCGGCGCTCCGTCGAGAAGCGTGCGGGCCTCGGCGAGGCTGCGTTGCGCCGCCGTCACCATGCGCTTCACGCGTGGATCGAGATCGGCGGGCTCGGCCGTGACGGTCGGGGTCTGCGTGGTGCCTTCGGGCGCATCGACGATATGCGAGGCGACGCGCAGCGCGGTCTGCAGGATGTCCTTCTCGTCGGCCGGCAGCCGGTTGGCGTCGATCTTCTTCAGCGTGTCGAGTGCGCCATCGGCCTTGTCGATGCCGATGCGCGAGGCGGCCTTGTAGAGCGAGGCGCGCGCGATCGTGGCCTGGTCGGCGCCGGGAATCCGCGCGACCTCCTCGGCGGCGCGGCGCGCCTGCTCGAAGCGGCCGCGGATCAGGGCGTCGCGGGCGATGATCAACAGGACGGAGCGCTGCTGCTCGCGATCGAAGGCGCGCAGCGTCGCGACCAGCCGGGGAAACTTCTCGGGGTCGCGGCCGATATCGAAGCGCACCAGCCCCGTCGCGAAAGCCTGGCGGAAATTCTCGGCATAAACCGAGCGGTCGAAGCGGCGCATGTACTGGGCTGTGGCCTTCTCCAGCCTGTCGAGATCGTTGATCTCGGCCGCTATGAAGACTGCGCGCCGAAGTGCGCCTTCCTCGACCAGCGAACCCGGAGAGAGCAGCCGCGCCTGGTCGAGCAGTTGCAAAGCGCGCTTCTGGTCGCTGCGCAGGATCAGCGTGGCCTGGACAAGTGCGAGATGCCCGGCGAGCGATTCATGCAGGCTTGCAGGGTCGAGCGGCATCAGCAGCGCGCGGGCCTTGCCGGTGTCGCCCATGACATAAGCGAGCGCGCCGTCGGCCAGACCCTTGGGCAGCCCGGCCGGCTCCCCACGCTTGAGGAGTTCGGCCAGCACGCCGGGCTGGCCGCCGCTCAGCACATATTGCACGGCGGCGCGGGTGTTGCGCTGATCGTCCCAGATCTCGGGCGCCTGGGCCATCATGGCCTGCCCGAGATCGCCCAGCAGCTTGCCCTGGGCCGCATGGGCGGTCCGGTTTCCCGCCGCCGCTTCGTTCTGGAGCGACTGCAAGGTCCGCACGAGCAGGTAGGGAGGCGGCGGCGCGGCTGCGGTGGAGCCAGCCTCCACTTGCGCCTTCGCGGCAGGAGCCGCCAGACAAAGCGCGGCGATGCAAAGATGAAGCGCGATGCGTCTCATGCCCGCTTCTCCCGGATCAGGATCTCGATGCGGCGGTTCTCGGCGGCGTTGCGGTCGACGGCGCGCGGCTTGCGGCTCGAATATCCTTCGACATGCTCGATGCGGGCCTCGTTGATGCCGCCCTGGATCAGCAAATCCTGCGCGGTATGGGCGCGCGCTGTCGAAAGCCGCCAGTTGTCGCTGCGCCCGTCGCGGAAGGGCCGGGCATCGGTGTGGCCACGGATGATGATCGCGCCCTCGCGCTGATTCAGGACGGTGGCGATGCGCTGCATCGCTTCGACCGTCTGCGGATGCGGGTCGGCCGAGCCGATGCCGAACATGCCGAAATTGGCGTTGTCGGTCAGGCTGATCAGGACGCCTTCATCGGTCTGGCGGACATCGACCTGCGGCTGGTCGCTGCGCTGGCTGGCGCCCTTTCCGCTAGCGATGGCAGCCGCGATGGCGGAGGCAACGGCGTCGTCGGCCCGGGGCTTGGCAGGGGCGGGCGGAGTGGCCGGCATGGCCGCGGCGGCACCGCTGCGCGGCGTCATCGGCGGGGAGATCGCGGGCGGCGCGGCCGGGGCAGGGATTTGGGCAGCCGCCATCTGAGTTGACGTCTGCTCCTTGCCCGACGCCATGGCTGCGGCAGTGGCAGCGGGGTTGGCGGGCGCGGTTTCAGCCAGCGGCGCCGTCATCGCGGCAGCCGTGGAGGGGACTTGAGCGACGGGTGCCACGGCTGTCGTCGCAGCCGGCGCGGGGTCGCCCGCAAAGGCCTCCTGCTTGCTCGGCTTGTCGGTCTGGGGCGTCTGGCGCCAGAAATTCGGATCGAAGGGGTCGCGCAGCGCTTCGCCGCCATTCATGCCGGGCTTGCCGGTTGCGCCCAATGTCAGGGTCGAGGCCCTGTCGGAGCCGGGCTCGGGCTTGGCGGCGGCGAGTTCGGCGAGAATCGCATAGGGGTCCTCGAAGGCGGCCTTGCCCTGGCCGGGATCCTTGAGCGCGGCGCTGGGGCGGTGGTCGGAGCCGGTCTTGGCGGCGCCGGTCTCGTTGCCGTCATGGCGGCTCGTGCTGTCGACCTCGCCGGGCTCGGCATCCTGCGGGTTGCGCACGCCCTTGCGGTCGGATGTCGTGTCCGAGAGCTTGATCGGGTTGAAATACTGGGCGACCGTCGTGCGCGTCTCGCGGTTGGTCGAGTTGACCAGCCAGAGCACGAGGAACAGCGCCATCATCGCCGTCATGAAGTCGGCATGAGCGATCTTCCAGACGCCGGTCTTGGGCTGGTCCATCGTCTTGGCCGCGCTGCGGCGGACGATGATGATTTCGCGGCGGTCGTTGTCCATGATCGCTCGTTTACGGTTTGCGGGAGGGCCGCCAAGGCAAGCTGCTGAGTCAGGCCGCGCGCCGGCGGCGCCGGTCGGGGCCCCGGCCTTCGAGCCTGGCGATCCAGGCCTCGATGCGGGTTTCGATGGTGGTCTCGCCGGCGACGATGCTGACGTCGGTGTCGTGGTTTGCCGTGAACTCAACGGCGCAGCCGGCCGGGAAGACGTGGCGCAGCGTCTCGATCAGCAGGGCCGGTCCGCTGACGCGGACCAGCGTGCCGTCCTCGCCCGCCAGAAGCGGGCGGATCTGTTCGATCAGCGCGCGGCTCGCCGTATCGTGCAGCTCGTTCTCCAGAAACGGGCGGAGCAGGCGGCCGGTGGCGTCTGAGAGGCTTTCGCCGAGTGCCTGGAAGGCTTCGGGGATCTGTGTCGCAAGCTGTGCCGCCACCTCGTCCGCCCAGCCCTGGCGGGCCTGTTCGAGGGCTGTCGCCGCCTGCTGCTGGAGCCAGGCTGCCTGCATCTCGGCCTCGGCGCGAGCCTCCGCGAGACCGGCCTTGCGGCCATTCTCGAAGATCGCATCGAGATCGGGCGGCGGCTCGCGCGGCGTCTTGGGCAGGAAGGAGGGTAGCTCGATCTCGTCGGCCTCGGCTGCTGCCGTCACCGCCTCGGCGATGTCGGCGAGATCGATGTCCTCGACGTCGAAGCTCGGGATGAAGTCTGCGGCTGGGCGATGCTTCACGCGCGCTCTCCCTCATGGATCCACTGCTTGAGGATCGCGGCAGCCTGGGCCTCGTTGAAGTCAATGAGCTGCTCCAGCTTGCGCAGCGGCGAGCGCTGCGAGGCGCTGGTCAAATCGCCGATCAGGTTCAGCCCGATTTCCGTGCCGGCGATCTGGAGCTGCGGATCGACGTCGGACACCGTGGCCTCGTCGGCGACCGTGGTGACGGCCGGCGGGGTCGGACGCTTCAGGATGGCGTTGATCGAGGGCCGCAGGCCGAACCAGATGATCAGCGCAGCGAGGCCGAGGATCGTGACCGCGTTGATCAGCGTGCCGGACTGGCGCAGCAGCGTCTCGGCGACGCCGATCGGCGCGGCGGGCTCGAGCGTGCGGCTGCCCTGCAGGAAGTCGACCGCGAGGACCTTGATGTTGTCGCCGCGCTGGCCGTTGATGCCGGCGGCCGAGGCGACGACCTGGCGGACGTCCTCCAGCCTGGCGTCGATTGCCTCCGGCGAGGGGGCGGCGCCGAGCGATTCGATCAGGCGCGGCCGGTTGATCAGCACGGCGATCGACATCTTGGCGACGGAGTAGCCGTCGCTGACGGTCTGCGTCTTCTTCGAGGAGATCTCGTAATTGGTCAGCTCCTCGCGGCGCTGCTTCTCCTCGCTCGAACGCTGGCCGCCATCGGCGCGCACTGCGCGTTCGGGGACGTTCTGCTCGACCGTGGTCGGCTCCTGCGTCGCGGCGTTCTGGGAGGTGTCGTTCTCGCGCACGACGCGGACCGAGCGCTCGACCTTCGAATCCGGGTTGAAGACGGTTTCGCTGGTTTCCTTGCGGTCGGTGTTCAGCTCGGTGGCGACGCTGATCTCGAAGTTCTCGAGGCCGAGATAGGGCGTCAGCGCCTTGCGGACATTGTCCTGGATCTCGCGATTGACGCTCTGCTGCAGGCCGGCGAGCTTGGAGGAGGCCATCTGGCCGGCTTCCCCGCCGGTGGCGAGCAGCGTGCCGTCGGTGTTGAGCACCGTGACCTTCTCGGTCGAGAGGCCCGGCACCGCCGAGGCGACGAGATGGCGGATCGCCTGGGCGACATTGCCGGCGCCGGAGGTCTCGGTGCGGACCACGACGCTGGCCGAGGCCGGCTGCTGGTCGCGACGGAAGGAGCCCTTGTCGGCCAGGACGAGATGGACGCTGGCCGCCTTGACGCCGCGCATGAGCTGGATCGTGCGGGAGAGCTCGCCCTCAAGGGCGCGAACGCGGGTGATCTCCTGCATGAAGGAGGTGAGGCCGAGAGAGCCGAGCTTGTCGAAGAGCTCATAGCCGCCGCTGGTGCTGCGCGGCAGGCCCTTTTCGGCGAGGAGCATGCGCGCCTGGCCGGCCTGGGAGGGCTTGACCAGGATCTGCGTACCCTCCGAATTCACGTCGAAGACGACGCCGGATTCCTGCAGGGCTGCGCCGATGCGGTTGACGTCCTCACGCTGAAGGCCGCTGTAGAGCACCGACATCTCGGGCCGGCTGAGATAGTAGGCGCTGACGCCGATCGCGGCGAAGACGAAGAGCCCGATGGCGGCGAGGGCCGCCAGACGCTTGTGGCCGAGTTGCTGGAGATTGAGCCAGATCTCTTCGGCGTATTGGCGACCCGGCATCGTCGTTCCTTCGAGCATTGAACGTTATGACGGGAGTGTGCTTGCCGAGCCTTGCGTGAGCATTGCGGGGTGCGACCACGCGAGGCGACGATCTTTCGCTGAGGCTATGCGGCCGACGGAGATCCCGCCGGAATGCGAAAAGGCCACGCTCCGTGAGGAGCGTGGCCCAGTCTTGTGTTGCCGTGTGCCGTTCGCGTCAGCCGCGGAAGAGCGACAGGATGCTCTGGCTGCCGGAGTTGGCGATCGACAGCGCCTGGATGCCGAGCTGCTGCTGCGTCTGCAGAGCCTGGAGGCGGGTCGATTCGGCGTTCATGTCCGCGTCGACGAGCTGGCCGACACCGCGATCGAGCGAGTCCTTCAGCGCCTTGACGAAGTCCTGCTGCAGGCCGATGCGGTTCTTGATGGCGCCGAGGTTGGTGGCGGCATCGGTGATCGTGCTCAGCGCATCGTCCACGCCCGAGATGTAGGTTTCGAGCTTGGAGAGGTCGGCGGCGTTGTCCGTCAGGGCGCTGATGTCGATATCGGCGACGCTGAAGGTTTCCCAGGCCGTTCCGTTGTAGGCATCGTAGGACTTGTCCAGGATGCCCTTGCCGCTTTCCGTGGCCGGAGCCGTGGCAAGCGCCGCAGGACCGGTCAGGCCGCTGTTCAGCGTGATGGTGACGCCGGCCGGCGCACCGTTCTCCTGGGCGCGGTTGGCGAAGACCAGCTGGCTGGTGGCGGCGTCGACGGCGACGGTCAGACCGTCGATGCCGAGCTTCATGATGTCCTTGGCGATGCTCGCCAGGGTCGAGTCGGTGGTCGTCGCAACGTTCACCGTAGCGCCGGTGCCGACCTGGACGGTGATGTTGCCGGCAGCCGCCACGAAGGTGCCGGTGCTGGCGCCGGTGACCACGTTGGTCGCAGGCGTTGCGTCGGCCTTCTGGTCATAGAGCTTGATCGCCTCGAGATCGACGGTGACCGTGTCGATCTGGACGACGCCGCCGGCCCGCGAGAAGGACGAGACGACCGACTTCGTCGAGTTGTAGCTCGTCGAGTTGGAGTCGACCGAGATCCAGTTCTCGCCGTTGAACACGGCGGAGTCACCGGTGTTCTTGAGCTGCTTCTGGAGTTCGCCGATTTCGCTCTGGATCTTGTCGCGATCGACGCCGGGGGTACGGGCGGCGACGAGCTTGGCCTTGATCTCGGAGACGACTTCGACCGTGCCGTTCAGGCCGGTATACATCGTGTCGATCGTCGCGGCGCCGAGGCCGAGAGCGTCCTGAACCGCGCCGAGAGCCTTGTTGTCCGAGCGCATCGTGGTGGCGATGGACCAGTACGCGGCGTTGTCGGAAGCGGTCGAGACGCGCTGGCCGGTGGCGATACGGTTCTGCGACATCGCGAGGTTCTTGTTGGTCTGCGTCAGCGTCTGCAGCGCAGTCATAGCGGAGGTGTTGGTGAGCAGGCTGGTCATGGTGATGTTCCTCAATCTGAAGGGATTGTTGGGGAACATTCCGGGCTTTAACCGGGATGGCAGGGCGGCTTCATGCCTTTGACCGTGTGGGACGCACCCATCGGATCGGTCAACCTTCCATGCATTTGGGTGTAGCTGGCGTAGCTTGCGCGAGGCTGACCCGATCGGCCCGGGCTCTCAAGCCGATTTCGATCCCGGTGCTCGTGGAACGTCCACGGGAATGCGTGTCAAGCGACACTTGACACGCGACACTTGGTCAGACTATCTGTTCTTCGTGGACATCGAGAGCATCAGGCACAAGGCCCTGCGGAACTTTGCCGAGACCGGCAAGGCCAAGGGTCTACCCGGCAATCTCATCGGGCGGCTTCGGAACATGCTGGCCTATCTCGCCGCCATCGAAACCATGGAAGAGCTGAAAGCGCCGCCCAACTACGGAGCCCATGAATTGACGGGTGATCGGTCAGGCGAATGGTCGCTCACGGTGACGAAGAACTGGCGAATGACGTTTCGCATCAATGCCGCCTTCGCAATCGAGGATATGGACCTGGAGGACTACCACTGATGGCCATCAAGCTGCATGAGAGCTTCGCCGTCCATCCCGGCGAGTGGCTGAAGGCCGAGTTCGTCGAGGCCTATGGATTGAACGTCACCGTCGCGGCCCAGAAGCTCGGGGTGACCCGTCAGGCCATGAGCAATCTGCTGAACGGCAAGGCCGGCCTGTCGGCCGAGATGGCGATCCGGTTCGAGAAGGCCTTTGGCGTGCGCGCCGACACCCTGCTGCGGATGCAGACGGCTCATGATCTCGCGCGGGTGCGGGCTCATGAGAAGGACATCAAGGTCGAGCGCCTCGAGTTCGCGGCCTAGGGCGGCGCGGATCGTCAGGCGACCTTCTTCGCGTAGACCAGGCAGAGCAGCTCGGCGACGACCTTGTAGAATTCCGCGGGGATCATCTGGTCGAGCTGGACGGCGGCATGGAGCGAGCGTGCCAGCACACGGTCCTCGATCACCGGAATGTCGTTGGCCTCGGCGATCTCGCGGATCTTGAGCGCGATCAGGTCGGTGCCCTTGGCGAGGACGAGCGGCGCGCCGCCCTCCTCCTGCACATAGCGCAGCGCCACGGCATAATGGGTCGGGTTGGCGATGATGACGGTGGCGCGCGGCACAGCGGCCATCATGCGGTTGCGGGCCCGGTCGCGCGCCAGCGAGAGCCGGCGCGACTTCAGGATCGGGTCGCCCTCGGCCTGCTTGTGCTCGTCCTTGACCTCCTGCTTGGTCATGCGCAGCGAGTGGCGCCAGAAGCGCTGCGTCCAGACGAGGTCGATCGCGACGATGACGATCGTCGCCACGCAGGTCGCCGAAAGCAGGCGGATCGCGATCGTCAGGATCAGTTCGGGTATCGCGCTGGGGTCCCTCAGCATGGCCGTCACCACCGTGTTCTTGTCCGATTTGAGGATGAGCCAGACGGTCACCGTGATGGCGGCGAACTTGGCCAGCGACTTGCCGAATTCAACGAAACCCTGGCGACCGAAAATCCGTGTGAAGCCCTTGGACGGCGAGAGCCGCGACCATTGCGGCGTGATCCGCTCGAGCGCGAGCTGGGGTGGATGCTGCAGGAAGGTCGCGCTCAGCCCGAAGATCAGGAATAGCGCCAGGAGCGGCCAGAGGAACATGCTGGCCTGCATCGCGGCATGGACCAGCAGCGTCGTGGTGTTGGCGCTCGTCGAGATGTCGAACCCACCGGGGTCGCTGAGAAAGTTCGACAGGAAGCGCGTGGCTTCGCCGGCGCCGGCGCGGATCAGGAAGACGCTCCCGATCAGCGTGGCGGCGATGCTGGCGAAGATCGGCGCCTCCTTGGACGAGGGCGTGTTGCCGCGCTCGACCGCATCGCGAACCTTCTTTTCGGAGGGTTCCTCGGTTTTGCTTTCGTGGTCCTCCTGATCGGACAAGGCTCGTCACCCGTTTGCTGGAGAGAGGATGCTCACTGGAAGTAAGCACCTTCCTCGCGCTCGGGATTGAGCTCGATCTCGCCGCGGCTCGCCATTTCGAGCGCGACGTCGGTGATCGCGCGGCGGGCATCGACGACCTCGCGCTGGAGCGCCGGCTCGCCGTTCTCGAGATCCTGCTGAACGATGCGCCGCGCGCGGGCGGCGAGCGAGGACAGGATCTGGTCCCTGAACACGGCTTCCGTGCCCTTGAGCGCCAGCACCAGGCGGTCTGTCGGCACCTGGTCGAAGATCGCCATGCGGGCGCGGGCCGAGAGCTTGACGATGTCCTCGAAGGTGAAGAGCAGGCCCTTCAGCATCTCCGCCGATTCCGGCCGGACGCGCTGCAGGCTGCCCAGGGCCTCCTCCATGTCGTGGCTGTCCATCTTGTTGAGGATGTCGGCCATGCGGGCATGGGTGTCGGCGCCCTTGTTGCGCGAGAGGTTGAGGGTGAAGCCCTCATAGAGCGCCTTCTCGACGATTCCGGCGGGCTGTTCGGCCACCGGCTTGAGGTTGAGCATGCGGCGCATCAGCTCGTGGCGGCGGTCCGCCGGCCATTGCGTCATGACGCGCGAGGCGCAGGACGGCTTGAGCTTGGAGAGTACGAAGGCGGCCGTCTGGGGATGCTCCTTGGCGAGGTAGCCGGCGAGCGCGCTTTCGGGCATCTGAGAGATGCGGTCCCAGATCGAGCGGTTGGCGGCCTCGGCCGTCTCGCCGATGATCTCGGTGATCTCCTCGGGCGGGAGCACGCCGGTGAGCAGCTTCTGGACCTCGCTCGGCGAGCCGACCAGGTTCATGCCGCGGGAGAAATGATCGCTGAACTCGTCGACGAGATCGGCGATATCGTCGGCGGCGACCGGGCCGAGTTCGGTGGCGCGGCGCATCAGCGCGCGGACTTCCGCCGTGTCGAGATGCTTCAGCATGCGGCCGGCGAGCGGCTTGCCCATCGCCAGCACCAGCACGGCGGCCTTGCCGGCGCCGCCGAGCGGCAGCGGCCGTCCCGTCGCGGTGCTTGCGGTCACAGGGCTGCCCCGGTTGTCTTTCGCGGTCACCGTCATCGACTGCTGCGCCTCACTCTTCGAACTTGGCCTGGACGCCGACGATCTCGGTCAGCGACACGCCGAAACGGCTGTTGTCGTCCTCGACGATCACGACCTCGCCGCGCGCGACGATGCGCCCGTTGACGACCACGTCGACGGGCTCTCCGACGCGGTGGTCAAGCGGTACGACGGCGCCGCGGCGCAGCTTCATCAGATTGGCGACCTGCATGGTCGCGCTGCCGAGCACGACCTGGATCGTGACGGGGATGCGCAGCACGGCGTCGAGATTGAGCGGGTCGTTGGCTGTGGCGGGCGCCGCGCTGTCCTCTTCCGGCTGGGCGTCGCCGCCTTCGGTCTCGATGAGGGCGACATCGGTCGGCTCTTCGGAGAGAGCGAGGTCGGACAGCTTCACGGGCTTGGTCGGCTTCTTCATGGTGGTCTCCTGGAGAGAATTCTGGGGCTGAGGAGGGCCTCAGGCCGCGTTGACGTTGCGGCCTGCCCGCGTCCGCGGCGCGTCCATGCTGGCGCAGATGACCTTGATGTCGCCGACCAGGCGGCGGCCGGCATCGATGCGTAGGCCAAGTTCTTCGACCACGTCGCGGCCGCTGGCCTGGAGATCGCGCACGGTCGTCTGGATCGCGGCGAGCGCGGCCTCGGTCTTGCCGAAGACCTGCTGGAACTCGGCGTGGTAGGCACGCATGCGCTTCAGTTCGGTGCGCATCCGCAGGACCTGGAGGCTGGTCAGCAGCAGCGCGGCGAAGAGAACGGTTTCACCGAGATAGAAGATCATCAAAAAACTCCTGTTCCTGGTTGGCGCTGTCCTGGACGCGCAGGACATAGGACCCGTCGCGCTGGCCGAGCTGGCACCAGAAGACGGTTTCGTCGTTGCACTGAAGCTGGATGGGAGAGCGTGGCGAGGACTGCAGCTCGATGACCTGGCCGACCTTCAGCTCGGCGATCTCGCCCAGTGTCATCGGACGCTCCTCGAGGATCGCCTTGAGCTTGACCTCGGTCTTGTGGACCTCGGTCTGGATCTGCTTGGTCCAGCGCTGGTCCTTGACCGTGGTGTGGCCGGAGACGACGCGGGCGAGGTTCTGGCGGATCGGGTTCAGGGCCGTCTGCGGGATGACGACGAACATCTGCCCGCAATTGTCGAGGCCCTGGACCAGAAGCTGCGACTTCACCGCCAGGTTGCTGCGGCTGCCGATGGCGGCGAAATACATCCGCGTCTCGACCTGCTCGAAGATGAAGCTGACATTGCAGACCGGGCTGAAGGCCGCCTGCAGGTTCTTCGCGGCGAGTTCGAACAGCGCTTGCGCCACCTGGATCTCGATGGGGGTGTAGGGCCGCTCGTCGTCGGGAAAATCCGGCTCGTATTTGTAGGGGCGCTCGCTGCCGTCGGCGCCGAACAGCACTTCGATCAGGGTGAAGATGAAGTCGCGGTCGAAGCCGATCAGGATGCGCGAATCCCATTCCGGCGAGTGGAAGATGCCGGCGATGGTGTTGTGGGCATGGGCGTTCAGCGCATCGCCGATCCGCTGGCTCTGGACGTTGGCGACGGAGAAATAGGTCGGCGAGGTCGACATCTGGCGGACGTCCTCGGCGCAGCCCGTCGCCAGCCGGTCGAAGACCATGCGCAGCATCGGCAGCCGGTCGATCGAGATGCCGGTCGATTCGAGGAGCTTGTCCTCGCGGATCGCTTGTGCGGCGGTGCTCATCAGGCGGCTTCCTTCTGGGCGCGGTCATTGGCCGGCGTGCGCTGGCTGCCGCCGCTGATCGTCTTGTCCTCGACCTCGTCGATGGAGGGCCGCTCGGCCGCGGCGATGACCTTGCGGCCATATTCGAGCGCGACCTGCGGGGCGGCGCCGTTGATGAAGGCGAGCAGCGTCTGCTTCACGACGATGTAGACCCGCGCCTGCTTCTCCCGCGTCGCCTTGATCTTGAGCGAGATCGGCCCGATCACCGCATAGGAGAAGAAGATGCCGGCGAAGGTGCCGACCAGGGCTGCGCCGATGAAGCCGCCGAGTAGCGCCGGCGACTGGTCGATCGCGCCCATCGCCTTGATCACGCCGAGCACGGCGGCGACGATGCCGAGCGCGGGCAGGGCTTCCGAGACGGTGCCGAGGGCAAAGTAGGGCTTCAGACTGTCCTTGAGGTGGCTGTCGATCTCCTCGTCGAGCAGGGCCTCGACCTCATGGGCCTGCGCCTTGCCGACGATGATCAATCGGAAGTAATCGCAGATGAAGGTGGTCAGGATGGGGTCGGCGAGGACGCTCGGATAACTGGCGAACAGCGTCGATTCATGGGGCGTCTCGATATGCTGCTCGATCTCGGCGCGGCCCTTGTTGCGGAGCTCGCGCATCAGTGCGTAGAGAATGCCGAGGACCTCGAAATAGTGAGCCTGGGTCGGTGTGGCGTTGCGCATCGCCTCCATCACGGCGGTGCCGGTATCGGCGACCGTCTTCATCGGATTGGCGACGATATAGGTCCCGATCGCCGTTCCGAGGATGATGACCAGTTCCCAGGGCTGCCAGAGCACGGCGACATGTCCGCCCATGGCGGCAAAGCCGCCGATGAGCGAGCCCACCGCAATCAACAATCCGATCAGTACGCTCAACGCGCCTCTCCTTCTCGTCCATGGCAGCTGCTCGCAAACTGCAAATAGAGCCGTAGAGGAGGTGGCTTGCGCGAAGCTGAAATGACCGGTCAGCCGCCGGGTCAGGTCCACGCAAGCCTTGCACGGGAGCATGACGCCAAGAAGATCGGCTTGATCTTGTTGCTGCGGAGGCCCCGATGACCACGACCATGCTCAGCTATCAGGCGGTCGCGCGCAACATCACGCAATCGCTGGCCCGGACGGCGGCCAAGCCGGACGTTGCCGCCAGCGCCGCCTATTTCGAGAAGAACATCGGCAAGGTGAAGACGCTGGACGACTTCATGAAGGATGACCGGCTCTATCGTTATGCGGTCGATGCCTTCGGCCTGGGCGAGATGGCCTATGCCAAGGCCTTCATGCGCAAGGTGCTGGAAGGTGGCGTCGGCTCGTCCAACACCTTCGCCAACAAGCTCTCGGACAAGCGCTATCGCGAATTCGCGGCCGCCTTCGATTTCTCGACGCAGCAGGCCGAGACGAGCTATTTCGCGGCCAATATCGCCAAGGTGAAGACCGTCACGGCTTTCACATCCGACAGCGCCGCGCGGATGTTCGATTTCGCGATCGAGGCGTTCGGGCTGGAAACGATCGTCGATACGCCCAAGGAGAAGGCCGCCGTCACCGCGGCGCTGCATCTCGGCAAGGACTCGCCGCTGCATTTCGACGATCCGGCGCTCGACACGCGGTTCCGCGACTTCCTCAAAGCCTTCGACTTCGCCACCAAGGGTCCGAAAACGACCAGCGACAAGCCGGCGATGCAGCAGGTCGTCGACCGGCACAACGGCGTGGTCCGGGCAGACCAGGCCAAGGTCACGGTCGAGAAATATACCCGCCAGAAGATGGAGCTCGATGCCGGCGCCAGCAATGAGAGCGTCCGGCTCGCCTTGTATTTCCAGCGCAAGGCGCCCGATATCACCGACCCCTACCAGATCATGGCCGATCCGGCCCTGCTGAAGGTCGTGCAGACGGCGCTCGGGCTGCCGAAGGAAATCGGCGCGATCGATCTCGACAAGCAGGCCGAGATCTACAAGTCGCGGATCGACTTCAAGGATTTCAAGGATCCGGTGAAGCTGCAGTCCTTCATCACCCGCTTCACGGCGCTGGCCGATTCCCAGAACGGCAGCGCCGCCGCGGCCGGCGCGATCTCCATCCTCGTTGGTCCGCCGATGGCGGCGGGCGTGAGCATGGACACGCTCTTCAGCATTCAGAACCTGCGCCTCGGGGGCCTTTGACCATGCAGCCTGCCATCTATGTCGGCCTGTCGTCCCAGCTTGTGCTCGAGAAGCGCATGGAGACGCTGGCCCGCAACGTCGCCAACATGAACACGGCGGGATTCCGGGCCGAGGAGGTCAAGTTCTCGACCTTCCTGTCGAAGAAGGGCACCGATGGCGTCAGCTTCGCCTCGCCGGGCGAGACCTATATCAGCCGGATTCCCGGTGGCCTCGACAAGACCGGAAACCCGCTCGACGTCGCCGTCGAGGGCGAGGGCTGGTTTGCGATCAACACCCCGGCCGGCACGGTCTACACCCGCGACGGACGCATGAAGATGTCGGCGCAGGGCGAGCTGCGGACGCTCATGGACCATCCGGTGCTGGATGCCGGCGGCGCGCCGATGCAGCTCGATCCCGAGGGCGGCCCTCCGACGATCGCCCGCGACGGCATGATCTGGCAGGGCCAGCAGCAGGTCGGCGCGCTCGGCCTGTTCTCGATCGATCCGGCGGCGAAGCTGCAGCGCCACGACAATTCCGGCGTGATCCCCGACCGCCCTGCGACCCCGATCCTCGACTTCGTCATCAACGGCGTGCGTCAGGGCTATGTCGAGGGCTCGAACGTCAACCCGATCCGCGAGATGACCAAGCTGATTGCGGTGACGCGGGCCTTCGAGAGCGCGGCGAACGCGATCGACAAGGGCGAGAAGGCCGTCGACGGCGCCATCCGCACGCTCGGCGAAAGCTGAGCGTCGCCCGCGCCCGCGCCTCCGCATTCCCGGCCTGCGCGCCAGCTCCCTACCATCAGACAGGATCGCGATGAACGCGCTGACACGGCTGGAACATGCGCTCGCCGGCGGTCCCCTTCCGCAGGATCTGGTTTCGATCAGCGGCTCGGTCTCCGAGGTCACGCCGGCGGCGCTGCGGGTGCGTGGCCTCTCGCGCTTCGTGCGGCTGGGCGAGCGCATCGCGCTGTCGACGAATGGCCGCGAGGAACTCGGCGAGGCGATCCGGATCGACCGCGACGGCGTGCTGGTGAAGCCCTTCGCCAGCACGGTCGGCGTCGGCCTGGGCGCGCGCGCCAGCGTGGCGGGGCCGCTTGCCTTACGCCCGACCCAGGGCTGGAAGGGGCGCGTCATCAACGCCTTCGGCGAGCCGATCGACGAGGGCGGGCCGCTTCTGCCCGGCGATGTCGCGATGCCGACTGAGGGACCGCCGCCGGAGGCGATGAAGCGGGCGCGCGTGACGCGGCCGATCCGCACCGGCGTCAAGGTCATCGACCTGTTCACGCCGCTTTGCGCCGGACAGCGCATCGGCGTCTTCGCCGGTTCCGGCGTCGGCAAGTCGAGCCTGCTCTCGATGCTGGCACGAGCTCCGGGCTTCACCACGATCGTGATCGGGCTGGTTGGCGAGCGCGGGCGCGAGGTTCGCGAATTCCTCGACGATACGCTGGGCGCCATGCGCGCGCATGCGGTCGCCGTCGTCTCGACCAGCGACGAGAGCGCGATGATGCGAAGGCTCGCGCCGAACACCGCGATGGCGGTCGCCGAGTATTTCCGCGACCAGGGCGAGGACGTTCTGCTGATCATCGATTCCGTCACCCGCCTTGCCCATGCCGCGCGCGACGTCGCGCTGGCGGCGGGCGAGCCGGCGGTGGCGCGCGGCTATACGCCGAGCGTCTTCAGCACCCTGCCGAAGCTGCTCGAGCGGGCCGGTCCCGGCGTCGAGGGCACCGGCACGATCACCGGGATCTTCTCGGTCCTGATCGATGGCGACGACCATAACGATCCGGTCGCCGACTCGATCCGCGGCACGCTCGATGGCCATCTCGTGCTCGACCGCGCGATCGCCGATCAGGGTCGTTATCCGGCGGTCAATGTGCTGGGCTCGGTCTCGCGCCTGGCGCATCATGTCTGGACGCCCGAGCAGCGTGGTCTCGCCTCGCGGATGAAGGCGCTTGTCGCCCGTTTCGAGGACACCCGCGATTTGCGCCTGATGGGCGGCTACCAGGCCGGGGCCGATGCCGAGCTCGACAAGGCGATCGTGCTGGTCCCGAAGATCTACGAGGCGCTGCATCAGGACATGAGCGCGGCGCTGAGCCAGGACGCCTTCAAGGATCTGGCGAGTACCCTGCAGGGCTAACCTTGCTTTCGCTCCCGACACTTGGCGCACCAAACACGCCGTCATCCTGGCCGAAGCGAAGCGGAGCGCCGGGATCCATCGTAGAGCCAAATTCTTGGACGGAACTGGCCTCCGATGGATCCCGGCGCTGCGCCGCTACGCGGCTTGGCCAGGATGACGGCTTCGTTTTACGAGACAGCTCGGTGTGTGGTTTCGAGGCGAAGCAAGCACCGCCAAAAAACGGCAATCAGCTCCGCAGCTGGTCCTTGCGGACGTAGTTGAACTCCTTGACCAGCACGTCCTTGACGAGGTCGCCGCCGAGGCGGGTGTTGACGCCGGCCCGCACCGCCTTCAGCAGCGCGTCGATGTCGACGCGCTCGAGCCGGGAGAAATCGACCCTGGCGTTGGAGTAGATCGCCCGCAGCGCCTCGTCGCGGACATAGGCGTGCGGCTTCACGGTCATCTGCCGCATCGTGCGCGCATCGGCGGTGAAGACGAACTGGGCCGCGACATAGCCCTGGACCTCGCCATTGGCGATGATCGGGACGTGGATCAGCGCCGTCTCCTCATATTCCAGCCCCTCGAAGAACGGGGTCTCGGATGCCGGCGGCGTTTCCGCGCGCCAGGTCAAGGCGAGGTGGCCCGACAGCAGCGTCACGCCGCAGACCCAGACGCCGAGGATGAGGAGGCGCGCGGTCGTCACGAGGCGTGCGCCTTGGCGCTCGCTGCGCCGGCGATGCGGGAGGTGGCCGAATAGGTGCCGTCCGATTCCGCCTCGATCAGCGTGGTGGTCATGGCCGCGGCGATCTCACGGACCGCGTCGAGATGCATGCCGATGGCGAGGCGGTTGTGCTCGAGCTTCAGCCGCAATGTCGAGAGGCGCGCGATCAGCCAACCGTCGCCGACCTCGTCGCGCATCGCGCGCATGGCGCGACTGGCGTCGAGCAGCAACCGGCTCTTGATCTCGTTGAGGCGGTTGAAGTCGGCGCTGCGCAGCGCCATTACCTCGGCGGTCTCGTGATCGAGCGCCTGTTCGAGACGGTCCAGCACGGACCACAGCGCGCGCGAGGCGCCGGACGGCACCACCGGCTCGCCCAGGATCTCGCCCCGGATGGGTTCGGATGGCGTGACCAGGGCTGGCAGGCCGGGAAGCCTGGCCTCGGCGATGGCGGTATCGTCGTGCTGGTCGCTCATGATGATCAGGCCTGTCGGAAGTTGGAGCGGGTCACGCCGCCCGTCGCGGGACGGGTGAGATTCAGGAAGCGGTTCTCTGCAGCGAGCGGGATGGCGAGGTCGCGCGCATTGGCGCCGGCGATCTTGCTGTCGAGCAGCTTGCTGGCGGCCGCCACGGCGTTGCCGGATACGGTCGTGTCGGTGTTGTTGCGCGCGGCGATCGCGGCCTCGACCTTCTGGCGGATGCCGAGACCGCCAGCCTTGGCGACCTGGTTGGCGATCTGCTCGGACATCATCGAACGCCAGACGCCGCCGGCCGTGCCGCTGCCGAAATTATTCGCCGAGGCCTCGGGCATCATCTGCTCGATGAAGGTCGAGATCACCTGCGCCTCGAATTGCTGCAGGGTCTTGGCGCTTTTGGTCTGGGCGGCGTTGGGCGCGCTGGTCAATTTAGCCGGCACAAGGCTTGCAAATTTCTCGCGGGCGCCGGCAAGGCCGGGCGAGGCCGCGCCCGGTGCCGCCTCATCGACGGCCGCGGCGAACTGGGTCCCGGCGACGCCGCTGCCCATGCGCTGGAGCCGGTCGAAGGCGACCTGCTGTCGCATCGGGTCGGCGGCGCGCGCGACGTCGAGAACGATATCCGACGGAGGAGAAATCGCCATTGTCACCTTCCAAGGTCGTTGAACGATCTGACCTCATCATGCCCGATCAGGCTTATTCCAGGCTTGCGCATGGCGATCGCTGTCGGGGGAAAGACGCGGTCTTCGAAGGCTAGAGGCCTGCCGCCCGCTTGCCTTCCAGCGCATCCATGATCTCGACCAGCGCGCCGTCCTGGTCGCCGCGCAGCTTGACCTTGCGGACATGGTCGACGAGGCGGGCGGTGCGCTTCTCGCGTCCGGTTTCCGCCAGCACCTGCTTGCCCTGTTCGGCCGCGGTGGCGTCGAGCTCCGAGATCGTGATCGCGACGCGGTGCAGGCGCTTGGCTGTCATGTCCGAGAACAGGCCGCCGGTCGGGCCGTCGCCATTGAGCGAGACGACGAGCGCGCGCGATTCCTCACGGGCGGCGCCGGCCTTGAGCTGCGTCGCCTTCTGGCGCCATTCGGCCAGCTTGCGGATGCGCGACTGGATCGCCAGCATGCGCTCGATCGATTTCAGGCGCTTGCTTTGCATGCCGGGTCAGCCGCGTTCGAGCCAGGCCGAGAAGGTGGTCATGAACAGCTTGAGCGCCTCGGGGCCGGAAAAATAGAGCAGGAACAGGCCGCCTGCGATGACGAAGGGCAGCGAGATGAAATAGACCGGGATCTGCGGCGTCAGCTTGTTCATCAGGCCGATCGCGAGGTTCACCACCACGCCGTAGATCATGAAGGGGCTGCCGATGCGCAGCGCCAGGTAGAATGTCTCCGAGGCGCGGTCGGCGATCTGGATCAGGCCGGCCTGGGCGTCCAGCGGCAGGCCCGGTGCGATGCGGGTATAGGAGCCGGCGAGCGCGCGGATGACCTCCGCATGCTGGTTGGTGATGAACATCAGCGTCGCGGCCGTCATGGTGATCAGCGTGACGAAGGGGGCGGACGCTTCCGCCTCGTCGATGGGCAGTCCCGGCAATTGGCCGAGCCCCGCCGCCGTCGCCATTGCGGTCGCGATCGTCTGCAGGGCGAGAAAGAAGAAACGCGCCATCAGTCCGATCAGCGCCCCGGTCATGGTCTCGGAGACGATGATCCGCAGCAGCGTCGCAGGGGACGGATCGGTAAAGGCGGCGAAGGCCGGTAGGACGAAGGGCACGAGCGCCAGCGTCACGCCGACCGCGATGAAGAGCCGGAACCTGACCGGGACGCGCGGGCTCGAGAAGCCCGGCATCAGCATCAGGCAGGCGCCGATGCGGCAGAAGATCAGGAACGCATGGAGCAGCGTGTCGGGCGTGACCGGCGTCACGAGATCGTGCCCAGCAGGTTGACCTCCAGCCCGCGCGCGATCTCGACATGCGACAGCACCGGCAGCGCCGGGAAGATGCGCTCGACGATCATGCGGACGTAGGGGCGCGCATCGGGGCTGGTGACGAGCACGAAGTTCTGGGCCTGGTCCATCCGGCTGCGGATCGCAGTCGTCGCCTCGGCGGCGAACTCCTCGATCAGGCGCGGGTCGATGTCGAACTCGATGACCTCGCCCTTGGCGTCGCGGCGCAGGCTCTCATGGAAGGCGAGGTCCCAGCGATTGCCGAGGCGCAGCATGTTCAGCGTTCCGCCTTCGGTCAGGTCGCCGCAGATCTGCTGGGCCATGCGCATGCGGACATGCTCGGCGATCTGCTCAGCGCGGCGGACATGGGGGGCGATCTCGGCGATGACCTCGAGGATCAGGTGCAGGTTGCGGATCGAGACCCGCTCGGCCAGCAGCAGGCGCAGCACGGCCTGGAGGCTCGACAGCGACATATGCGCCGGGCAGATTTCGTCGAGGAGCTTCTTGTATTCGGGTCCCAGCCGGTCGAGCAGCGCGCGCATGTCCTTGTAGGACAGAAGCTGGCCCAGATTCTTGCGGATCGTCTCGCTGAGATGGGTGAGCAGGACCGAGAGCCGGTCGACCGGGTGCATGCCCTCGCGCTTGACCTCGTTGGCGTAGCTCTCGGAGACCCACATCGCCTTGACGCCGAAGGCCGGCTCGCGGACCTCCTCGCCCGGCAGGTCCGGCATGCGGCCGTCGCCGACGACGACGAGCATGCTGCCGGGGCGCATCTCGCCGGTGGCGGCGACGGTGCCGTGGATGCGGAACTCATAGGCCTTGGGCGGCAGCTTGAGACTGTCGGAGAGCTTGATCTCCGGCACCACGAATCCGTATTGCTGCGCGAATTTCCTGCGCATCTTGCTGACGCGATGCGCCAGTTCACTGTGGGAATTCAGCATCTCGGCGGCGAGTTGCTTGCCGAGGCGGAGTTCGATCTCGGAGGTCTTGAGCGATTCCTTGATCGTGTCCTGGGTTTCGCGGACGGCCTCCTCGGCCTCCATCGCGCGGATTTCCTCGGCGGCGGCGGCGCGTTCGGCGATGCGCTTGGGGATGGTGTGGCCGACAAAGGCCATCAGCCCGCCGAGCAGCGCGAAGGGCAGGAAGGGCAGCCCCGGCACCAGCGCCAGGATGACCATCAGGAAGGAGGCGACGAAGAGCGCGCGCGGATAATGCCCGAGCTGGCCGAGGATCGCCTGTTCGGCCGTGCCGCGCGTGCCGCCCTTGGAGACCAGCAGGCCGGCGGCGAGCGAGACGATCAGGGCCGGGATCTGGGTGACGAGACCGTCGCCGACGGCGAGCTTGACGAAGACGTCCGACGATTCCGACAGCGACATGCCGTGGCGCGTCACGCCGATGATGATGCCGCCGAGAATGTTGACGGCGGTGATGATGAGGCCGGCGATCGCGTCGCCGCGCACGAATTTCGAGGCGCCGTCCATCGCGCCGAAGAAGGAGCTCTCTTCCTCCAGTTCGCCGCGGCGGCGCTGGGCTTCCGGCGCGTCGATCAGGCCGGCCGAGAGGTCGGCGTCGATCGCCATCTGCTTGCCGGGAATCGCGTCGAGCGTGAAGCGGGCGCCGACCTCGGCGATGCGGGTCGCGCCCTTGGTGATCACGATGAAGTTCACCGTGACGAGGATGATGAAGACGATCAGCCCGATGACAAAGTCGCCGGCGATGACGAAGCGCGCAAAGCCGTCGATGATGTAACCCGCCGCATGCGAGCCCTCATTGCCATGCGAGAGGATGACGCGCGTCGTGGCGATGTTGAGCGAGAGCCGCAGCATCGTCGCGACAAGCAGGATCGTCGGAAAGGACGAAAATTCGAGCGGCCGCTTGATCCAGAGCGAGACCATCAGGATCAGCACCGAGAGGGCGATCGAGAAGGCGAGGCCGAGATCGATGACGAAGGCCGGGATCGGCAGGAACAGGATCGACAGGATGCCGACGATGCCGACGGCGAAGCCGATGTCGCGACGGCTCGCCGCCGGGGCGGCGGCGCCCGGGCTCGCGACCTTGCCCGTGATGAGGTTCTGCGTCGCCATGCTGAGCCTGTATCCTGTCGTCGGTGAGAGCGGTGATGGGCAGCGCGACTCTAGAAGCCGCGTTCGATGCGCCCGTAGACGCGCTCGGTGAAGGCGAAGATCTGCGCACCGGTGAAGGAGCCGGTGGTCGCCATCACGATCAGGATCACCACGATCTTGGGCACGAAGGTCAGGGTCGCTTCCTGCACCTGCGTCAGGGCTTGCATCAGGGCAATCGCGATGCCGATCGCCATCGCGGCCGCGACCGCCGGCCCGGCGCCGAGGATGATCGCCCAGACGGCGTCGCGCATCATGTCGAGAGCGTCGGCCTCGTTCATGGCTTCAGCCTCACGCTTCCGGAGTGGCCGGCTTCAGCGCGTTGAGGCTGGTGATGATCTGGTCCAGCTTGGCGTTGGTCGTGACCGACTGCTCGACCTGCGACAGGGCGGCAAACTGCTGGACATACTGGGCCGGGTCGGTCGGGTTGGTTGGGTCCTGGTTCTTCGCCTGCGCGATCAGCAACTGCAGGAAGGTGTTGTAGTCGCCCATGGCGCTGGTGGCGCTGGGGGAGTTCGACGTGCTGTTGTTGGCCGTCGTGCTCTGAATGCTGGTCACGTCCATGATCGCCTCTGCAATGTTGGGGGCGTCGCGCCGGCCACCTGTGAGGGGGTGCCCGGCGCGAGGCCTCAAGCGACGTGTGAGTCGAGTCTCTTGGCGGTATCGATTCTCTTGGGTGAATCGATTCTCTTGGCGACGATCGCCATCGGAGGGACCGTCTTCTCGTACATAGGCTCCCGAGCCTGCCCGGAGCTTGCGAGGATGCCGGCCTCGGCCGGGTAGAGCGCCCGCAACTGCTTGAGCGCCTCGAAATAGCGCTCCTCGGCGATCAGCCTGTCGATGTGCTCGAGACCGAAGAGGACGGTCGCATCCTCGAAGATGCAGATCGTCGTCATCAGCATGCGATCGAACAGCATCCGGGCGGCGCCGGCGTTCTTCGGGTCGATCAGCATGGTCTGGACGACGAAGTAGAGCTGCCGCAGCGGCGTCGTCGTCTGGTCGGGCTGGATGACATGGGTTTCGAGCAGGAAGGTCGCGTCGTTCATCAGCTCGAGGCTGACCTTGCGATCGAATTTGAGGATCGCCCCGTTGATGTAGATCTTCTCGTTGGCGCGCAGGGACAGGTTCATCGTCTTGCTCATGCTCCGTTTCAAGCGAGGCTGTCGCGGATCATCTTGTTGACGTCGATGACCGTTTCGAAGTCGTCGGACTGGCCGAGGCGCAACGCCTCGCCCTGGCGCAAAGCGAACATGCCGATCGAGATCAGCGAGGCCCGCAGCGCTTCCGGCAGGGCGTTCTCGGTGCTGGCCAGATCCTCGATCAGGAAGGTCCAGAGCCGGCGAAGGAAGGTCACCGCCTCGATCGTCTCCGGCGAGGCGGAGCCGGTGGGGCGGGCTTCCTCGAGCAGGACGACGGCCCGGTCGAGCGCCAGCCATTCATTGGCACGGGCCAGGGTGAAGTCGTCCTCGGCCACGGCCGCGTAGGAGCTGTGATACATGAAGCGTCTCCGTAACTGTGGGAACAGGATCAGGCGAAGCGGGCGCGCCTGCCCGGTCGCCCGGGCCTGGTGGCCGGGCGGCGGATGGCGCGGCGTGTCGATGGGACGTCCCGGCGGCGCAGGCGGCCGGGAGCGGGGGTCAGCTCATGTATTTCAGGATGTTCAACTGCTGGATCCTGACGGTGAGCGCATAGGAGGTGTCGAGCTGCGTCGTGAGATCGGTGACGCGCACATTCGCCTCGTAGGGGTCGACGTTCTCGAAGGCCTTGATCTGCTTGACCATGATGTCGCGCTGGATCGCCAGCCGCTCGCTTGAGACCTTGACGCGCTCTTCGGTCGCGCCGAGCTGGGCCTGCGTCGCCGTGATGCCGAGGATCGCCTTGTTGATGCTGTCGATGCTGGCGTCGACGACGGCCCGGAACGCGTTGGTGTTGAGCTTTTCCGGGCCGAGATCGTAGGCCATCGTGTAGGCCATCGCGAGCTCACGCATCGTTTGCGTGTTGGCATTGGTCGAGACCTCGACGACCTCGCTCAGCGAGATGCGGCTGGTCATGTTCTGGTCGAGGGCCGAGGACCAGTTGGCGCCCCAGGCCGGGTCGGCAAATTCCGTCGGCAGAACCGTCTGCAGGAAGGTCTGCATGTCGGCCTGCGTGATGTTGGCGACGCCGGGCGCATTCTGGGCGAAACCGAAATGGCCGAGGAAGGCGGCATCGACCGCAGCCTTGTTGCCCGCGGCCGGCGTGGCAAAATAATCCGTGACAGGCCGCGCTTGCGTGTTGATGCCGGCGAAGATGAACTGCCCGCTGGTCGAGGCGTTGAGCGCGGCGGTCATTGCCTGGAGGTTGTTCTTGGCCTCCGATTTCAGCACGTCGGCGCCCTTGTCGCCGTCGCGGACGCTGATCAGCGTAGCGAGGAACTGCTCCGCCGTCTCGCGCATGCCGTCGAGCGCCTTCTGCGTGACCTCGAGGCGCGAGGAGACCAGGCCGTTGGTGTCGATGATGCCGTTCAGCCGGTTGTACTGGTCGCGCAGGCCGATCGTCTTGCCGGTGCTGCCGCCGAGCGTCAGGCCGATATCGGCATGCCGCATCGTGGTGGATTCCTTGGTGGCGTCGGCAAGGTTGTCGCGCGCCTTCGCCACGGCATTGCGCAGCGTCGACGAGAGCGAATAGTTCGAGGTGAAGCTCGTCTTCATGGTGTTACCTCACAGCCGCGAGCAGTGCCGCCAGCATCCGGTCGATGGTGGTGATCAGGGTGGAGGAGGCGTTGAAGGAACGCTCCAGCTCCATCATCAGCGTCATTTCCTCGTTGATATCGACGCCGGTGATGTTGGAGAGCGCAGCCGTCGAGCGTTGCAGCAGCGCGGTCTCGTAGCCGAGCGTCTGCGTCGAGGTCTGGCGCCTGGCCTCGATCCAGCCGACGGAGGATCCGGCGAAGCCGACGAGCGTGTCGGTCGGGTCGGCTCCCGTGACGGGGTCGAAGCTGCGCCCGGTTCCGAGGCTGGTGAGCAGGCCCTGGATGCGATCGGGGAAGCCCGCCGCGCCCGAGGCGTTGTAGTTGTAATCGGGGTCGAGCGGGTCGGAGATACCGCCGTCGCGCAGCCGGTCGAGATTGCCGCCCTGCGACGGGTCGGCATTGGCGTTGACGCGGATCGCGCCGGCCAGGCCTGCGACCGTCACGCCGGTCGCCGGGATCGTGGCGGGGCCGGGCGGGGGGCCGTAGGTGAACAGGCCGGCCTGGTCGGGCCCGACGCCGGTCTGGTCGCTTTCGGCGAAGACCTCGATCAGGCCGCGCGCGATCTCGTCGAGCTGGGTCTGATAGGTGACGGTGATCTCGTCTCGGACGATCGATGAGCCGTAGATCTGGCCAGATTTGATCGGCATGATCGCATTGGGGCCGGTGACCGGCACGCCATCGACATAGACGGCGTTGCCGGAGGTGCCGGCGCCCAGCGAGAAGTTCGGCGCCATGGTGACGCTGCGCGGCACGGTCTCGAACAGCGTCACGCCGCCATCGGTGTAGATCACCATGTCGTTGTTGGGCCGGGTCGAGACGCTGATGCCCATCTCTTCGGAGAGCTGGGAGAGGATGCGATCGCGCGTGTCGAGCTGGTCGGTGATGTCGGCGCCGGACTGGCTGCCCTTGACGATCGCCTTGTTGGCCGCCTCGAACTCGACGAGCAGGCCGTTCACGCGATCGACGCCGAGCTTCATATCGGCATCGGCCTGCTGGCGCACCGTGCGGACGGTCCCGCTCGCCTCGTTGAGGGTCCGCACCAGCTCGGTCGCCTTGGTGAGGACGTTCTGGGCGAGCAGCGGATCATCCGGCGTCACGCCATACTGCTGCAGGGCGTTGGTCAGATCGCCGAGCTTTGCCGCCAGCGACTGGTCGAGCTCGGGGTCGTTGACGGTGGCCTCGAGCTGGTCGAGCGCATCGACCATCGCCTGCTGGGCCGATGTCGTCGAGGTCGCGCCGAGCTTGGCGGAGAACAGGACCGAATCCATCGCCCGGCTGATCGAAGCGACCCTGACCGCGCCGCCATAGGTCGTGATGACCGTGCCGGACTTGCGGTTGTAATTCGGGTCGTCGGCGCCGGCGACGTTGCGCGAGAGAACGGAGGTCTGGGTCGAGGTCGCCGTCAGCGAGGACTGCGCCACGTTCAGGGCTGATGAAAGGCTCATGGGATCGTCCCCGTCTCTCTTCTATGCCCGCTCAACGCTTCAGGTTGACCAGGACGTCGAGGATTTCCGAGCCGGTCTGGAAGACCTTCGAATTCGCCGTGTAACTGCGCTGCGACTCGATCATCGCGGTCAGCTCGGTGGCGAGATCGACGTTGGACTGCTCCAGCGCACCCGAGCGGATCGAGCCGAAGCTGCCGGTCTCGGGAAAGCCGACGATGACGTCGCCGGATTTGTTGTTGACCGAATAGACATTGCCCGATTGCGGGGTGAGCTGATCGGGGCTCGGCACGGTCGCGAGCGGGATCTTGTAGGTCGCGCGGCGGGCGCCGTTCTCGAAGACCGCATAGACCGTGCCGTCATCGGCGATCTCGACGGTGTCGACGGCGCTGGGCGCATTGCCGTCGACGGCGAGTTCCAGCGCGGTTTCGCCGGTCGCGACTTGCGAGACCTGGCTGAAATCGATCGTCGTGGTGGCGCCACCGGGGATCGCCACGGTAAAGTTCGCCGGCGCCGTGGTGAGCTGGCCGGTCGGTCCGAAGGCCAGGGCGACCGTCGCCAGGGCCGGCGAACCCGCCGCGCCATAGGGGAAGCCACCGGCGGTCGCTGTCGACTGGTCGAAGACCACGGCCTGCCAGGTATCGGGCGCCGTGCCTGTTTTCGCCATGTAGACGTCGAGCATCTTCTTGTTGCCGAGATTGTCGTAGGTGACGATCGAGGCCTTGCTCGAATAGGTGCTGCCGGCGACGTTCGCCGAGGGCAGGGTCGCGGCCGGGATCACCGCCGCGTTGGAATCGAGAACGCCCTTGAACGAGCCCGTGGTCGTCGGGTTCGCCTCGTAGGAGACATTGGCGAGGTTGATGCGCTCGAGCCCGTCGAGGCTGTTGGCGACCACGGTCGGCTCGCCGTTCTGGATCGGATAACCCATCAGGTAGAAACCGGCCGAATTGACCAGTTCCTGGCTGCCGTTCTTCACGAAGGCGCCGGCGCGGGTCATATATGGCGTGCCGCCCGCGTCGGTGACGACGAAGAAGCCGTTGCCCCGGATGGCGAGGTCGGTCTTCGAGGTCGAGCCCATGATCAGGCCCTCGTCGGAGATCGCATAGCGTGTCGTCGTCTCGACGCCGCCGGAATTGTATTCGCTGTGGTTGCCCTCGGAGATCAGCGAGGAGAACTCGGTCGAGGCGCGCTTGTAACCGACCGTATTCACGTTGGCGATATTGTCGCTGACCGCGCCCAGTTTGCTTCCCTGTGCGGCCATGCCGGACACGCCGGTACGCATGATACCAAAAATGCTCATCTGCCCATCTCCAAGCGAAGCTTTCGAAGGGCAGTTGATCTTGTTTTGCTTGTGCGGAGCTTTCGGAATACGGCAGGTAAATCTTTAGTAAAATTTACATCTTGGCGAGCCAAGGATCAGGGCCGTTTTCACTCCTTATATAATAGCGCTTCGCGATCGGTGCTCGCCGGCGTGCCGAAACGGTGCATCGGCCTGACGTCGCGGCCATTCCGTTAGTCGCCTCATGAATCCCCAGAATCGGGTTTCTGTAGCGTGCAATTCTGTTTAGTAAATGAAGTGTATACGGAATGGAATAAATCCGTATATCAGTCTTTAAGAGCGCTTCGTGCAGTATTCCGTCTTGTTTCGCGCCGCAGCATTATCGCATTGACGCTGCCGGAATCGGTTCATAACGTTATTCTGCTTCCATCTCATTCGAGAGGCAGCGTTTCCGATGCCGGGGGGTATTAATGTATATCGTGATCGATGATCGTGCCTTGGTGACCGAGGGCTACCAATCGCTGTTTACTGGCGAGGGCGTCCCAGCGATCGGCTTCACGCCGTCGCGTTTCCAGGAATGGGTCGAGGATACCCCGTCCGATCACCTCAAGACGGTCGAGGCCTTCCTGATCGGCGAATGCGCGGAGCGCTCGACCTTCCCGACGATGATCCGCCGCCGTTCGCAGGCGCCGGTGATCGCGATGAATGAAGCCAGCTCGCTCGAAAAGACGCTGGAGCTCTTCGCCGCCGGCGTCGACGACGTGGTCCGCAAGCCGGTCCATGTCCGCGAGATCCTGGCCCGGGTGAACGCGATGCAGCGCCGGACCGAGAAACGCCGCTCGAGCGACGAGGAGGTCGCGGTCGGCGAGATCCGGGTTCATTTCGACGGCAGCGACCCGGAAGTTGCCGGCGAGCTGATGGCGCTGCCGCGCCGCGAACGCCGTATCCTCGAATTCATGATGCGCAACCGCGGCCGCTGGGTGACCAAGACGCAGGTCTTCAACGCGGTCTACGGCCTGTTCGATGCGGAAGTCGACGAAGCCGTCGTCGAGAGCCATGTCAGCAAGCTGCGCAAGAAGCTCCGGGCGAAGCTCGGATACGATCCGATCGATTCCAAGCGCTATCTCGGCTACACGATCTCCTGACGCTCCGGCCCCGGCCCTCGGGGCCGGGAGCGCTGTCCGCCGCGCGCCGCCAGTATGGGCGGCGATTTCGCGTATCCGGCCCAATCAATTCGCCAAGCGATTATTACTACAATTGCCGACAACAGCTTCACGCAAGTCAATCCTCCTAGTGTTGCATTGCAACGACCACGGAGGCTTCAAGTGGAGCCAGTACATCTCTTCGATCTCGCCGCCAAGCAATCGCATTGGCTCGCCGTTCGACAGAACGCCGTCTCGCAGAACATCGCGAATGCCAATACGCCGCGCTATACGGCCGTCGATGTCGAGCCTTTCGAGGCCATCGTCCGGAAAACGACCCTCTCGGTTGCGGCGACCTCGCCAAACCACATCACCTCGACCCCCGCGGAAACGCTGACGGCCAGGCCGCGCAAATCCGACAGCTGGGGCACCGTCCATTCCGGAAATTCGGTCAGCCTCGAGCAGGAAATGCTCAAGGCCGGCGACATCAGCCGCAACTACGCCTTCACGACAAACATCGTGAAAAGCTTCCACCGCATGATGATGACGGCGATCAAGGGCTGACCAGCCCGGCGCAAGTCTTTTCATGCGAGTTAAGTCTTGTCATGCGATTTAACGCTGCGCGAATTCTTGCCACAGGTGAGTATAGACGATGATCGATCCCATTGATGCTTCGCTTCGTATCGCCGGCGCCGGTCTCCAGGCCCAGTCGACGCGCGTTCGCGTCGTCTCCGAGAACCTCGCCAATGCGCAGGCGACCGGCACCACGAAGGGAGCCGATCCCTATCGCCGCAAGACGGTGACCTTCGAGAACACGATGAACCGCGCGCTCGGCGCGTCCCTGGTCAAGATCAAGGGCGTCGGCGTCGACAAGGCGCCGTTTCGGGTCGAGTTCGAGCCGAGCCATCCGGCCGCCGACGACAAAGGTTACGTCAAGATGCCGAACGTCTCGATGCTGCTCGAGATGGCGGACATGCGCGAAGCCAACCGCTCGTATGAGGCGAACCTGCAGATGATCAAGCAGGCGCGCTCGATGCAATCCATGACCATAGATCTTTTGAGGAACGGCTGATGCTCAACGCGATTTCCGCACTCGCCCCCGTCGCCAGCCAGGTCACCCAGGGGCTGCAAGGCCTGGGCGCTGCAGGCGTCAGGCCCGGTCTCGGCACTGATGCGGCCTCCGCCAGTCCCGGTGCCGATTTCGGCTCCGTCTTCGCCAACGTCGCCCAGAACTTCGTCGACAATCTGGCGCAGGGCGAGGCCCAGGCCGTTGCCGGCGTGCAGGGCAAGGCGGCGGTGCAGGACGTCGTCCAGGCCGTGATGTCGGCCGAGCAGTCGCTGCAGCTGGCGATGGCGATGCGCGACAAGGTCGTCGCCGCCTATCAGCAGTTCACGCAGATGCAGGTCTGAGGAGCACTCATCATGAAAGTCCTTGCCATCGCCTCGACCGGCATGAGCGCCCAGCAGCTCAACGTCGAAGTCATCGCCAACAACATCGCCAACATCAACACCACGTCCTTCAAGCGGGCGCGGCCTGAGTTCACGGATCTGCTCTACCAGACCGAGCGCTCGCGCGGCGTGCCCAATCGCGGTGGCGACGGCTCGATCCCGGAAGGTGCTTCGCTGGGCCTCGGCGTGCGCGCCGCCGCCATCCGCAACCTGCATATCCAGGGCGCGATGACCCAGACCGGCAACAGGCTCGACCTCGCCATCGACGGGCGCGGCTGGTTCAAGATCACGGCGCCCGAGGGCGAGACGCTCTATGCCCGCGCCGGCACCTTCAACACCAATGCCGATGGCGACATCGTCACGGCCGACGGCTACCTGCTCGATCCCGTCATCCGGGTTCCAGCCGATGCGGTCGACGTGACGGTGAATGAATCCGGCCTGGTGCTCGCCAAGATCCCCGGCGAGGTCCAGCCGCGCCAGCTCGGCCAGATGTCGCTGGCGAACTTCGCAAACGACGCCGGTCTGGAACCGCTTGGCGGCAATCTCTACCGCGAGACGGTGGCCTCGGGTCAGCCGCGCGACGGCAACCCGACCGCGATCGGCTTTGGCAAGCTGCGCCAGGGTTATCTCGAAGCGTCCAACGTCGATCCCGTGAAGGAGATCACGGCGCTGATCGCGGCGCAGCGCGCCTATGAGATGAACGCCAAGGTCATCACCGCCGCCGACCAGATGGCCGGCACCGTTTCCAACGGCATCCGGTAAGGAACGCGCGCCATGGCCATCCTGTCGGTTCGATCCCCACTGCTCGCCGTGCTTGTTTGCCTTGCCGCGCTCGCGCCGGCGCAAGCCGCGCCGGGAGACGTCATGCTGCCGGTTCCGGCGGTCACGCTCTATCCCGGCGACGTCATCGGCGACGCGCATCTGGTCGACCGGGCGTTCCGGATGGCCGCGCGGGTTGCGATCGACAACCGCCTCGCGGTCGTCGGCAAGGTGGCGCGGCGGACCCTGCTGCCCGGCCAGCCGATCCCGCTCAACGCGGTGGACGACCCCAAGGTCGTGCGCCGCGGCGTGCCGACGCAGGTGATCTTCCGCGAGAGCGACCTCGTCATCACGGGGATCGTCGAGCCGATGGCTTCGGCTTCGGTCAACGAGATGGTCAAGGCACGCAATCCCGATACCGGGCTCATGGTCGTCGGCGTCGTCCAGGCCGACGGCACCATCCGCGTCGGGAGCGAGTGATGGCCTTGACCTCGCGGCTGATCGCATTCGCCTGTGCGCTGACGATGGCGCTGTCCTGCGTCGCCCCGGCGCAGGCCTCGGTGCGGATCAAGGATATCGCCGGCCTCCAGGGCGTGCGCGACAACCAGCTTGTCGGGTACGGCCTGGTCATCGGCCTGCAGGGCACGGGCGACAGCATCCGCAACTCGCCGTTCACCGGCCAGGCGCTGCAGTCGATGCTGGACCGGCTCGGCGTCAATGTCCGCAACCAGGCCCTGCGCACACGCAATGTCGCGGCGGTGATCGTGACGGCGGATCTGCCGCCCTTCGCCGGTCGCGGCAGCCGCATCGATGTCAGCGTCGCCTCGATGGGCGATGCGACCTCGCTTCTGGGCGGGACGCTGGTGGTGACCTCGCTGCTGGCGGCCGACGGGCAGACCTACGCGCTGGCGCAGGGCCGTCTCAACGTCTCGGGCTTTTCGGTGCAGGGCGAGGCCGAGCGGGTGACGCAAGGTGTCGCGACGGCAGCGCGGATCCCGGGCGGCGCCATGGTCGAGCGCCAGGTCGCCGACCAGCTCGCCACCCTGCATGTGCTGTCGCTGGAATTGCGCAATCCCGATTTCGTCACGGCGGAGCGGGTCGCGAGTGCGATCAACGTCTACAGCCGCGAGAACTACAAGGCGACGGTGGCCTTCGCGCTCGACCATCGCACGATCAGCCTGACGCGGCCGGTCAACATGTCGACGGCGCGCTTCATCGCCGACATCGAGCGGTTGACGCTGGAGCCGGATTCACCTGCGCGGGTCGTCGTCGACGAGCGCACCGGCACGGTCGTGATCGGCCGCGACGTCAAGATTTCCACCGTCGCCGTCACCCATGGCAATCTGACGGTCCGCGTCACCGAGACGCCGCAGGTCTCGCAGCCGGAGCCTCTGAGCGGCGGACAGACGGTGGTGGTGCCTCGTACCGCGATCGAGGCGCAGCAGGGCAATGGCCGGCTCGCCATCATCAACGGGGCCAATCTGCACACGCTGGTGCGCGGCCTCAACCAGATCGGCCTCAAGCCGGCCGGCATCATCGCGATCCTGCAGGCCATCAAGACGGCCGGCGCCCTGCAGGCCGACCTCGTCGTGCAGTAGCACGCACCCTCCGGCCGTTCCTCGGACGGCCGGAGACTTTGGAAGCTGTCTCCCCTTCAGCCCTCATCCTGAGGAGCCGCGGCACGCGGCGTCTCAAAGGATGTTCCAGATGTCTCCAAAATCTCGTGGAACATCCTTCGAGACGCGCTTCCTGCGGAAGCGTTCCTTAGGTTGAGGCTGAGGGAAAGGCTTGCAGGGGTCAGCCCCGCGAAAGCATCGCCAAGTATAAATTCAGCAGATCATTCAGGCGAGTTGTGAAGAATGCAGCCGATGAGTTCTCTTGTCGTGTCGGTGCTGCCGGCCCTGCTGCTGACGCTGAGCGTCGGCCAGGCCGCAGCGCAGACCCAGACGCCCAAAACCACGCCGGCCGCAGTGGCAGCATCGACCTCGGATGCCGCCACTTTCTGCTCCGCTCTTCGCGACCCGGCGGCGGAAGCCCGCTTCGCCTGGCAGGCGAACACGCTGAAGGGGCTCGAGAGCAAGCTCGCCGACACGCTCAAGAAGCTCGACGAGCGCAAGGCCGAGCTCCAGCTCCTGACCGACCAGCGCGCCGCCGAGGTCAAGCAGGCCGAGGCGCGCATGACCGAGATCTTCTCGCGGATGCGTCCCGACGCGGCCGCGCTCCAGCTCGCGGCGATGGACCAGAGCGTCGCCATTGCAGTGCTGGGCAAGCTCCCGCCGCGTGCCGCCAGTGCCGTCCTCAACGAGATGGAGGCCTCCCGGGCCGCCCAGCTCGCCGAAGCCATGGGCGGCCGACGTTCGCCCACTGCCAACAGAACACCCACAACCGGAGGCCAGACCCGATGAAGGCCATCATTCTTTCCGCGTGCGCGCTGACGCTCGCCGGCTGCGGCATGGACATGTCCGAACTCAACCGCGAGCCGCAGCTCTCGCGGGTCGGCAGCGGTCTCGTGACGCAGCGCGATGCGATCCCCCTCGGCACGCCTACGGGGCGCGGCGTCGATGTCGCGTTCAACTCGATCTATACGCGCCAGAGCGAGGATCTCTTCCGTGATACCCGCGCGATGAAGACCGGCGACGTCGTCACGGTGAAGATCTCGATCAACGACAAGGCCAAGCTCGACAACAAGTCGGACCGCTCGCGCAACTCGGCGGCCAAGTTTGGGCTCGACTTCCTCGCCAACTTCAACGGCGCTTCCGGCGATGCCTCGGCGAGCGCAAGTGCGAATTCGGATTCCTCGTCGCGCGGCCGGGGCCTGACTGACCGTTCTGAGGAGGTCGAGATGTCGGTCGCCGCTGTCGTCACGGAGATCCTGCCCAATGGCAACCTGGTGATCAACGGCTCGCAGGAGGTGCGCGTGAACTACGACATGCGCGTCCTCAACGTCACCGGCATCGTGCGGCCGCGCGACATCACCGGCACCAACACGGTGTCCTACGAGAAGATCGCCGAGGCGCGGATCGCCTATGGCGGGCGCGGCCGCGGCATGGAGGTGCAGCAGCCGGCCTGGGGTCATCAGGTCTTCGACAAGGTCACGCCGTTCTGATGGCCGCCTTGCTCACCAAGCCGGCGGGGGGGCGCAAGCGCCGCGCCTCCTCGCGTCCGGCGCTGCTGGCCGCCGCGCCCATCCTGATCCTGACGGCGCTCGCCGCCGGCGCCGGGACCCTCTGGGGCCTCCGCGTCGTCGGCACGGTCGAGAGCACGGTGATGAAGCGGATGGAGGCGGCGGCGCCGGACCTTTCGGTCAACGCGCAGATGGTCGGCTCGTTGGTTTTGAAGAAGCTCTCGCCGATCGTGACCAACCTCGCCGCGCCCGCCGATACCTGGGTGCGGCTGGAGGCGGCGCTACTGATGGAGCAGAAGGCGGCCGTCGGCGCTGATGCGCTGGTCGGCTCGATCACCGAGGACATCCTGGCCTATCTCCGCAGCGTCACGGCGCGGCAGATGGAAGGGGCGGCCGGCCTGCGCAACCTGCGCGAGGATCTAATCGAGCGGGTCGCGATCCGCTCCAAGGGCCTCGTGCGCGACATCGTCATCGAAACCCTGGTCGTCCAGTGATCAAGCTCCTCGCGACGCTTTCCATCCTGCTGGCCGTCACAGTCGAGGCGGGCGCCCAGTCTTTCGGGCTCGACGGGCTCCTGCCGCCCGGAGGCGCATCGGCCTCGGGCCGCATCGTTCAGATCGTGGCGATGCTGACGATCCTGTCGGTGGCACCTGGCCTTCTGATGATGGTCACGAGCTTCAGCCGCTTCGTGATCGCGCTGTCCTTCCTGCGCTCGGGGCTCGGCCTGCAGAGCACGCCGGCCAACCTGATCCTGATCAGCCTGGCGCTGTTCATGACCTTCTTCGTGATGGCGCCGACCTTCGACCGGGCCTGGCAGGACGGGGTGCTGCCGCTGGTCGAGAACCGGATCAGCGAGGGTGAGGCCTATACCAAGATCACGGCGCCGTTCCGGGACTTCATGCTGGCGCAGACGCGGCCGCAGGATTTGCGCCTGTTCGCCGACATGGCGCCGCCGAGCATCCGGCCGGTCGATCCGGCTGTGGCCGTCGATCTGCGGGTGCTGATCCCCTCCTTCATGATCTCGGAGCTGCGCCGCGCCTTCGAGATCGGCTTCCTGATCGCGCTGCCCTTCCTGGTGATCGACATGATCGTGGCGACGATCGTGATGTCGATGGGCATGATGATGCTGCCGCCGACGGTGATCTCGCTGCCCTTCAAGGTGATCTTCTTCGTCCTGATCGACGGCTGGAACCTGCTGATCGGCGGGCTGGTGCGGTCGTTCAGTTAGCGACGTCCGGCACATCATTTTCGCCCGGAACCTCTCCGTCATCCTGGGCGACCGAAGGTCGTCCCGGGATCCATCATAGAGCGCCGTCAAGCCTTATGATGGATCCCGGCCTGCGCGGCTTCGCCGCTTGTCCAGGATGACGGCGCTGAGAGGGTCGGTGAAATCCCGCTCAGGCCCACTCGCCCTTGCGGAAGACCGGGACGCGGCTGCCATCGGCATTGACGCCGTCGATGTCGACGAGGTTCGAGCCGATCATCCAGTCGATATGGATGAAGCTCTTGTTGCCGCCCTGCGCCGCGATCTGCTCCGGCGTCAGCGTCGCGCCGTCGAGAAAGCATTTCGAATAGCACTGCCCGAGCGCGATATGGCAGGAGGCATTCTCGTCGAAGAGCGTGTTGTAGAACAGGATGCCGCTCTGCGAGATCGGCGAGGAATGCGGCACCAGCGCCACCTCGCCGAGCCGGCGCGCGCCCTCATCGGTGTCGAGCACCTTGGCGAGCACGTCGGCGCCGCGCGTCGCCTTCGATTCGACGATGCGGCCGGCTTCGAAGCGGACCTGGATGTTGTCGATCAGCGTGCCCTGATAGGACAGCGGCTTGGTGCTCGAGACATGGCCCTCGACGCGCCGCGCGTGCGGGGTCGTGAACACCTCCTCGGTCGGGATGTTCGGATTGCAGGTGACGCCGTTCTTCGCCGTCGAGGCGCCGCCCTGCCATTCATGGCCGTCGGCGAGGCCGACCGTCAGATCGGTGCCGGGGCCGGAGAAATGCAGCGCCTGGAAGCGCTGGCCGTTGAGCCATTGCGTGCGGGTCCGCAGCGTCGCGTTGTGCGTGGCCCAGGCCGCGACCGGATCGCCGGCCTCCACGCGGGAGGCTGCGAAGATCGCATCGGCAAGCTTTGCGACCGCCACATCCTCTGCATCGCCCGGAAACACCCTGCGGGCCCAGGCGGCGGTCGGGAAGGCGAGGATGTTCCAGTTGATGTCGAAGCCGGCGATCTTCTCCAGCGCCGGCTGATAGGCGATCGAGTTGGCCTTGCTGGCGCGCGAGACCTTCGCCGGGTCCTGCTCCGAGAGCAGCATCGGGTCGTCGCCGACGATGGCGAGGCGCGCCGTGTTATTGGCGAAAGCCTTGGCGACGCCCTCATGCAGCCAGCCGGCCGCCCGGTCGAAGCTGTCGTCGCTGCCGTAGCGGTAGCGGGCAAGCGTGACCTCCTCGTCGGAGAGGATCGGCGTGACGAGGCCGGCGCCGGCCTTGTAGGCGTGCTCGGCGATCTTGCGCACCAGCGGCAGCGCCG
This sequence comes from Hyphomicrobiales bacterium, assembly GCA_900470775.1. Taxonomy (GTDB): domain Bacteria; phylum Pseudomonadota; class Alphaproteobacteria; order Rhizobiales; family Beijerinckiaceae; genus Allobosea. The sequence goes on from UCBZ01000001.1 coordinate 51,244, forward strand.
CGACCGGCGCCGTCAGGAACAGGTCCTGGCCGGGTTGCAGGTTGAGCCCGACCCGGACGGCGGCCTGCGCCAGCCTGTCGAGCTTTTCGAGGTCGATCGATGCGGGGATGCTGCGCTGATGGATGGTCATGGGACGCCTGGGCTCGCTTGTGTCGGCAGAATCTAGTGCAGAGTCCGGGCCCCGCCAATGGACCATCCCTCATGGGACGTTGCAGGATGACGCCGCTTGCGCCGGAACACCCTTCGGTGCCCTTCGCACGAGATCGCCATGTTCCTGCTCAACACGCATCCCGACCACCGCAAGCCGCTCTCGACGGCCGATGCCGAAACGCTTGGCGCCAGTGCCGCTGCGGAGGTCGAGCGCCATCTGCGACATCGCGAGAATTATGCGGTGACGCCGCTGCATGCACTGCCAGCGCTGGCGAACGAACTTGGCGTCGGAGCCCTATACATCAAGGATGAGGGGCACCGGCTCGGGCTCGGCAGCTTCAAGGCGCTGGGCGGCTCCTATGTCGTGGTCAGGCTCGTGCTGGAGGAGGCCTCGCGCCGGCTCGGGCGCACGCTCGACATCGCGGAGTTGCAGGCGCCCGAGGTGCGGGCGGTTGCGGCCGGCATGACCTTCTCCTGCGCGACGGATGGCAATCACGGCCGCTCGGTCGCGCAGGGTGCGCAGCTCGTCGGCGCGCAGGCTGCGATTTTCGTGCATTCCGGCGTCAGCGAGGAGCGCATCGCGGCGATCGCGCGCTTCGGCGCGACGATGATCCGGGCTGAAGGAACCTATGACGATTCGGTGGCCGAGGCGGCGCGTGTCTCCGGAGAAAAGGGCTGGATCGTCGTCTCGGACACGTCTTGGCCGGGCTATGAGCGGATTCCCGGGCTGGTGATGCAGGGCTATACGGCGCTGGTCGCCGAGGCGCTGCGCCAGATGCCGCAACCGCCGACCCATGTCTTCGTGCAGGTCGGCGTCGGTGGCATCGCGGCGGCGGTTGCGGCCCATCTCGCGCTCGTGCTGGGCGAGAAGCGGCCGGTCTTCGTCGCGGTCGATCCGGCGCGCGCGGCCTGCATGTTCGAAAGCGCGCGGGCCGGGGAGCCGGTCAAGGCGGCAGTCGGCGAGCCGACGGTGATGGCGATGCTGGACTGCTACGAGCCCTCGCTCGTCGCCTGGCGCATCCTGTCGCGGGTGGCGGATGGCTTCATGACGGTCGAGGACGCGGATGCGGTTGCCGTGATGAACCGGCTGGCGCGTCCGGCGGGCGATGACCCTGTCGTGGTCGCAGGCGAAAGTGGCGGCGCGGGCCTGGCCGGGTTGATCGCAGCGGCGGCAGACCCCGCGATCCGGGCGCAGCTTGGCCTCGGCGCCCATTCGCGCGTCTTCGTCGTCAACACCGAGGGCGCGACCGATCCGCAGCGCTATGCGGAGTTGGTTCACGCGGACTGACGATCTGCGCGTAGCCTGCGAGCGGCATGCCGCCGAGGCATGGCCGTCGCTCAATCCGGCTGGCGCATTCATCTTGGGCCTCTGTCATATATCGTGCGGATTTGCGTTGCGGCCCCGATCTCCGGCGGTCTCGCGACAAACGAGATGGGGAGTTGTCGCTGATGGCCGTTGCGAAAGAAGTGCCTTACCGCACGCAGAACTGGACGCTGGGCAAGCCGATGGCGAGCGGGCGCAACGGCATCGTCGTTTCGCAAAACCGCGAGGCGGCTGAGGCCGGCGCCGCGATCCTCGAGGCCGGCGGCAATGCGGCCGATGCTGCGGTCGCGGCCTGTTTCGCGCTGGCGGCGGTCGAGCCCTGGAACAGCGGTCTCGGCGGTATCGGCTTTGCGGTCGTGCTCAAGGCGAATGAAACCACAGCCAAGGTCGTCGATTTCGGCCCGGTCGCGCCGCGCCGTGCCGATCCGGCGGATTATCCGCTCACCGGCGAGATGAAGAAGGATCTGTTCACCTGGCCCGAGGTGGTGGGCGATGTGAACATCCATGGCCCGCTCTCCTTCCTGATCCCGTCATCGGTCGCCGGCTATGCCGCGCTGAAAGAAAGCTTCGGCACGGCCATGCCGGTGTCGAAGCTGCTGGCACCAGCGATCGCGCTCGCCAGGCGCGGCCTGGCGCAGGACTGGTACACGACGCTCAAGGTCTCCTCCTCGGCGGCGGTGCTGCGGCTCTACGGGGAAAGCGCGCGGATCTATCTGCCGGGCGGCCTGCCGCCGGTGCCGCCCTATCAGGGCAAGCCGGGCTTCTTTACGCTCGGCAATCTGGCGGCGACGCTGGAACGCCTGGCCTCTGCAGGGCTCGATGATTTCTACCATGGCGAACTCGCCGGCCGGCTCGTCGCCGACATCAAGGCGATGGGCGGCGTGGTCGATGCCGAGGATCTCGCCGGCTGCAAGGCGATCATTCGGGACGCGCCGACGATCGACTGGCGCGGCACCCATCTCGTCCACACGGCCGGCGGGCTCACCGCTGCGCCGACACTGGAGGCGGTGGTCGAGGGCATGGCTGCCGACAAGCCAGCTCCTCACGGCCCCGATGCGGAGTGGTTTGCGACGCTGTCGCGAGTGATGCGCGACGCTTACGCCAGCCGCCTCGAAGGGCTCGGGGCCGCCAAATCTGTTCCAGGCTCGGCGGCGAAGGAACCGGGCGACACCTGCACCACCCATCTGACCGTCGTCGATGGCGACGGCACGCTCGTCTCGGTGACGACGACGCTGCTCTCCTCGATGGGCAGCCGCGTCGTGCTGCCCGATACCGGTGTGCTGATGAACAACGGCATGATGTGGTTCGATCCGCGCCCCGGCAGTGCCAATGCGATCGCGCCCGGCGCCAGACCTTTGTGCAACATGTGCCCGGTGATCGTGACGCCGAAGAATGGCGGCTGGCCGCGCTATGCCGGCGGCTCCTCGGGCGGCCGACGCATCCTGGCGAGCGTCTACCAGATGCTGGCCTGGACGGTGGATTGCGAGTTGGGCCTCGAGGAAGCCGCGCATCTGCCGCGCATCGACGTCTCCGGCCCGGACCAGACCAGCGCCGATCTGCGCCTGCCTACCGGGACGCTTGCGGCGCTGGAGGCGGCCGGACCGCTCGTCGTCGTCGAGCACGGCGTGCTGCCGATCAACTTCGCCTGCCCCAACCTGATCCGCGTCGATGCCGACGGCGCCGAGGGCATCAGCGATGTGATCTCGCCCTGGTCGGCCGCGGTGGCGGCGAAGCGGTAGGGCCGGAGCACTATTCCGTCATGCTCGCCCTTGTGGCGAGCATCCACGTCTTGGGCATAGCGCTCGATGCAAGAAGACGTGGATGGTCGGGACAAGCCCGACCATGACGGTGAGTGCGCGCCGCGGGCTTGTCAGACCCGCTTCAGGCCCCAGGGATAGGGCGCCGAGCCCTTCTGCATCCCGGTCAGGCTCTTGCGGTAGGCGGTGCGGATCATGAAGACGCCGAGCGGGATCGTCGCTGTGTCTTCCAGCGCGAGCCGGCCCAATGCGGCGGCGGCCTTCTTCTGCGCGGGCTCGTCGGGCGCGTAGAGCCACTCCTCGGCCAGAGCCTCCGCCTTGGCGCTCTCGTACCAGCCGAACCAGCCCTTGGCGCCCTGGCCGCGCACCAGATAGGACAAGGCCGGATTGCCCCAGCCCGTGGTCGAGCCCGTGGTGTGGAAGATGCTCCAGCCGCCCTTCTCGACGGATTCGCGGCTGTTGCGGCGCTGGATGACCGTGCCCCAGTCGCTGGCGACGAAGTCGACGGTCATGCCGATGCTCTTGAGCAGCTCGTAGGTCACGTCGCCGAGCGGGCCGATATCGGGGAAGTCGGTCGGGTTGATGATGACGACCTTCTCGCCATTGTAGCCGGACTCCTTCAGTGCCGCCTTGGCCTTCTCGATGCTCTGGGGCATCAGGTCCTCGAGCTCGCCGTCATAGTACTGGCTGCCGCGGAACCAGAGATTGCGCGAGGTCTTCCAGACCGAGGTGTCGTCGCCCTGGGTGGCGCGCATGTAGTCTTCCTGGTTGACGGCCATGCGGACGGCGGCGCGCACCTTCGGGTTGTTGAAGGGCGGCTGCAGGTGGTTGAGCCGCATGATGGCGCCGCGGCCGGCCTCGTCTGTGACCTCGCGGGTGATGTCGGCGCTCCTGGCCAGCATCGGCTGGAGGTCTGAGAGCGGGCGCTCCCACCAATCGACCTCGCCCTTGATCAGCGCGTTGGCCGCCGTCGCCGGATCGGGCAGGATCTGCCATTCGATGCGCTTGAAATTCGCGACCTTGCCGCCGGCATTGCGGCTGGGAGGCTCGGAGCGAGGCTTGTAGCCCTCGAACTTCTCATAGGCGACCTTGCTGCCCGAGACGTATTCCGACGGGATGAAACGATAGGGGCCGGAGCCGATCACCTCGGTCACCTGCTTGGTCGCATCGGTCTGGGCCAGGCGTTCCGGCATAATGAAGAGGGCGCCATCGGCCTTGGCGAGCACGTCGAGCATCATCGGGAAGGCCCGCGTCAGCTTGATCTCGAAGGTCTTGTCGTCCACGGCGGCGGAGGATTCGATGGCCTTGGCGAGAAGCTGGCCGTAAGGGTCGCGCTGGACCCAGCGCTTCAGGCTCTGAAGGCAATCTGCGGCCTTGACGGGCGTGCCGTCATGGAAGGCAAGCCCGTCGCGCAGCTTGAAGCGCCAGCTCTTGCCGTCGGCCGCGACCTCGTGGCTGTCGACCATCTGCGGCTGCGGCTTTCCGGCGAGATCGAGCCCGTAGAGCGTATCGTAGACATAGTAGCCGTGATTGCTGGTCACGGTCGCGGTCGTCCAGACCGGGTCGAGCGCGGTCAGATTGGCCTGCGGCACGAATTTCAGCGTGGTCGCCGCTTGTGCCGACGCGCGTCCGACCATGGACGGCCCGGCCAGTGTCAGGGCAGTCGCGCCCTTCAGGAATGTACGACGCTTCATGGATGTTGACCCCTTCGTGTTCTGATCATTGACGGCATGGAGATGTGCCACGGGAAGGCTGTCTTGGACGTTTCTGTCGTCCCGGCCTGCCGGTCGACGCGCCTGGACGCAACGGCTCAGTCGAAGCCGAGGAAGCCGGGCGCATCGCTGAGCCGTGGCCCGGCCGCGAGCCTGGCGATGTCGGGCACGGGCCGGGCCGTCAGCGGGTCGCCCGCGAGCGCCCGCTCCAGCGCGGCGGCCACTGCCAGCACCTTGGCGTCGCCGCCGCGGGGCCCGACGATCTGCAGGCCGAAGGGCATGCCGTGGTCGTCGAGCCCGACCGGCAGCGAGATCGCCGGATGACCGACGGTGGTGACGGCATAGGCCAGCGCCAGCCAGTGGAAATAGGTCCTTGTCGGCGTGCCGTCGATCTCGGCCGGATAGAGCTCCGACCAGGGCCGTGGGCTCAGCGTCACCGCCGGCGACAGGATGACATCGTAATCGCCGAAGAAGGACTGCCAGTTCTTGTAGAGCACGGTCTGCTGCTTCAGCGCGCGGGTGATGTCGAGCGCGCCATAGCGCAGCCCTTCCTCGACATTGGCGCGGACATTGGGGCCGACCATCTCGGGCGTGTCGCGGACACGCTCATACATGCCGGCGAGGAAGGAGACCGCGCGCAGCACCTCGAAGGTCTCGTCGGTGCCGGAGCAGTCGGGCGTCGCCTCCTCCGTCGCGGCAAAGAGCGACGAGAAGGAACCGACCTTCTGGGCGAAGACCTTGCGGATGTGTTTCTCGGTGGGTGCGAACCCGAAATCGGGGGTGATCGCGACCTTCAACGAAGCGAGGTCGATGCTGGCCGGCCGCGCGAAATCCTCGGAGCGGCGGACGGTCTGGCCGTGGATCGTCGTCGCCAGCGGGTCGGCCGCGTCGTCGCCGACCATGGTCGAAAGCAGCAGGCACAGATCGGGCACGGTGCGTGCCATCGGTCCCAGCACCGACAGGGGGTTCCAGCCGAGCGGGCGCTTCTCGCTCGGCACCAGCCCGGGCGACGGCCGGAAGCCGACGATGCCGTTATAGGCGGCGGGATTGCGCAGCGAGCCGCCGGTGTCGGAGCCGGTCGCGATCGGGACCATGCCCGTCGCCAGCGCGACGCCGGAGCCGCCCGAGGAGCCGGCGGCGCATTTCATCGGGTCGAACGGGTTTCCGGTCGCGCCATAGACGGCGTTGCGGGTGTTGGCGCCGGCGCCCCATTCGGGCGTGTTGGTCTTGCCCAGCACGATCGCGCCGGCCTCGCGGACCTTGGCAACGATGAGCTGGTCCTCGGCCGGAACATGGTCACGGAAGAGCGGGCTGCCATAGGTGGTGCGCAAGCCGGCGACGTTCTCCAGATCCTTCACGCCGATCGGCAGGCCGTGAAGGGCGGGAAGCGGATCGCCGCGCATGGTGGCGGCGTCGGCTGCCTTCGCGGCGGCCCGGGCGCGCTCGTCATCGCGGGCGACCATGGCGTTGACGGCGGGATCGACGGCGTCGGTGCGGCGGATGCAGCTTTCGAGCAGTTCGATGGCGGAAAGCTTCTTGGCTCCGATCAAGGCACGAGCCTCGACGGCGCTGAGTTCGCAGGGTTCGGTCACGTTGGCAGGCCTTTCGTTGACGGCCGCGCGACGCAAGAGGCGTGCCCGAATCCGGCCGGGGCACTCTAAGCAAAAGCCGGCTGCCGTGAAGTGCCGGCAGCGCAGGGGAGCGTCAGCTTCCCCGCCCGTTCATCGGGAGGCCGTCGCCGCCGGCTGCTGCCCGACGGCTCGGACCATTACGAGCGCTGGTGCGAGGCGCTGGGATACCTGCCGATCGCCAGAGGGGTGGCCTTCGCAGGACGATGTCGATGCGCTCGCCGCCTCCTGGGCGCGGGCGGCGGAGGCGACGACACATGGCCGGCCGACCCTGATCGAGAGCGATCCCCTTGCCGGCTCATTTGAGTCCGCTTTACGTGCAGTGGTCGAATGCCGTTCACTCCGATGTCTTGTTACTCCGGTGTCTTGGGATCGTTACCCGGGGCCGGTAACAGCTCTCCCCGCATAGGAGCGCGGAACGACCATGAAGACATTCATCAAGGGACTGATCACGGCTGGCATCATGGCGCTTGGCCAATCAGCCTGGGCCGCCGATCCCGCGCTCAACGGGCTGGTCCAGACGCTCACCCGCGCAACGCCATGGCAACAGACGGCTGCAGTCAAGCTCCAGTTCCCGACCTTCCATCCGCAGGGCATGCTCAAGATCGGCGAAGCCTTCTTCGTCTCGTCCGTCGATATCAGAAAGCCGACCACCCGCTATCCCGCGCTACAGGACGGCTATGACCGCGATACCGTCGAAGGTGTCGGCCATCTCTTCAAATTCGATGCCCAAGGCAAGCTGCTTGCCGACATCACGCTGGGCGAAGGGGCGATCTATCATCCCGGCGGCATCGATTTCGACGGCAAGGACATCTGGGTGCCCGTCGCCGAATACCGGCCCAACAGCCAGTCCATCATCTACAAGGTCGATCCGGAGACGATGAAGGCGACCGAGGTTTTCCGTTTCAAGGACCATGTCGGCGGCATCGTCCACAATACCGACGACAAGTCGCTGCATGGGGTGAGCTGGGGCTCGCGCCGTTTCTACGCGTGGCCGCTCGACACAGCCGGCAAGGTGACGAATGCATCGACGCCGCCGGAGCAACTGCGCGTCACCAATCCGGCGCTTTATATCGACTATCAGGATTGTCATTTCATCGGCATGAGCCGGATGCTCTGCTCCGGCCTGAACAATTACCGCGCGACCAAGGACGGCCCGGTCTTCCGCCTCGGCGGCTTCGAGATCGTCAACCTCAAAGACAACCGACCGGTGTTCCAGGTTCCGATCGAACTCTGGTCGCCGTCGGGTTTGCCGATGACTCAGAACCCGTTCTGGGTTGAGCCGACGGGGCAGGGCGTGCGGGCCTATTTCATCCCGGACGACGATCAGTCCACGCTGTTCACCTATGAGGCGGTGACGAAATAAGCGTCGGCTTTCAGCTGCCCTGCCCGCCCATCGCCAGCCCGAGGAAGAGTGCCGCGCCGAGCACCGCGACGAAGGCGGCGGCGAGCAATTCGAGCCCGGCGATGATCCGCGCACTGCGCAGCGAGGAGCCGCCGGCCAGCCTGAGCGCGGCGAATTTGAAGAAGACCGCCAGCGCCGCGAGCGCACCCGTCGTCAGGGCCGTGCCGAGCGCCATGGCGAAGGTCGCGGCGATGCCGGCCCAGAACAGGCCCTGAGACGCCGCGAAGACCAGGATGATCAGGGCGCCTGCGCAGGGGCGCAGGCCCGCCGCGAAGACGACGCCGGCCATTTCGCGCCAGTTGCGCAAACGGGCGATCTCGTCGGGGCCGGGCATATGGACATGGTCGCAGGAGGGATCATGCGCCTGCGCGCCATGGCCGAGCGCCAAGAGCGCGCCTGCCTTGCGCCAGAGCACGAAGGCGCCGACGAGCGCGACCAGGGCGAAGCTCGCGCGCTCGATGACGTCGGTGGCGACGGCCATCGTCTGGACCGTCTGACGCAGCGCGATGGTCAGCGTGCCGACGAGCGCGATTGCGACCAGGGCCTGCAGGACGGCGGCGGCGAAGCTCAAGGCGAGGCCGCGCCGCAGGCTGCGGTCATCGGCGACGATATAGCCGGAGATCACCGCCTTGCCATGGCCAGGGCCGGCGGCATGAAAGACGCCATAGCCGAAGGAGAGCGCCAGCAGGCCCCAGAGCGCGGCCGGATTTGCGGCCACGGCCTTCAGCGTCGCCGTCAGATCGCGGTAGAACGCCGATTGCCAGGCGAGGATCATCCCGCCGATGCCCGTGGTCGAGGGCAGGGATTCGCGCGGAAGCGGCACGCCGAAAGGGTTGCGCGGTGGTGGAGGCGGCGGCGGGCTCCACGCGGAGATCACTGTCGCGAGCAAAGCGAGCCCGCCTGCGACGAGCGCGATCGCGAGCGCCATCACGACCAGCCGGCGCGACAGCGCGGGCCATGGCATCGCGGCGATACGCGGCACGTTCAGGGACATCTGGCGATCAGGCGCATCTTGGGATCACGGACACGCGACGAGCGCGCGCGTCGTGACCTGCAGCCCGCTGGTGTCGGGGGTGGCGGTGATGTCCTCCTGCGCCAGCTTCTGCTGGACTGTGGGATCGAGCTTCGGCGGGCGGGCGACGCGGACGATGCAGCCTTTGGGTGCGTCGCGCGCGATCACGGCATCGGGCGCATCGACGATGTCGAAGGCGACGAAATAGCTGGGGTCGCCGATCTCGATGCCGAAGGAGCGGTTGGCATGGGGGGGCGTCTTAAGCGGCAGCGTATAGGTCAGCGTCAGGATCTTGTTTTCGAACACCAGCCCGGCCTCGCTCGGCTGGCCGAATTCCTGGGCCTTGCCATTGGCCTTGGCGGTGGTGAAGAAGCCAACATCGGGCAGGGATTCGACATTGACCTTGGCGAGCTCGGCGAGCTCGTCGGGCGTCAGCTTGCCGTCGCCGTTCTTGTCCAACCCTTGCGTGATATAGGCCGAATAAGCCTCGTCGAAGCTCCAGATGTGCTTCAGTGCCCTGACCGTGCCATCGGGCGCATAGAGGATTTCGGCCCGTGCCGTGACGAAGACATGCGGATGGGCCAGGGCGGGAGCTGAGAAGCCCAGGAGACCGAGGCAGCCGGCAAGCGCGAGCAGAGCGGAACGGACCGGCGGCTGCGTCAAGGCTGACATCCTTTGCATGCGTCGAAGCTGATGCGGCGTGGTTGACGCATGATGGACCATGCCACCCCGGCGCACCATCGGTGCGATGCCTGCGTCGCCCAGAAACGGGGCCAAATCGCGGCGCCGTCCAGCGGACAGTTGGCTCACGCGGCAAAAGTCGCACTTGCCCCGGCTGCCCGGCATGGTGTCCCTTCGTTTCGGCCGCCCGGCCTTGCCAATGGTAACGAGTCGCCTGTGATCGATCCCAACGAACTTCGCGCCATCGCCGCCTGGTCACGCGACCTGCGCGAGGAGGAGTTCGAGGAGGCGCGACGCGGCATCAGCTTCAAGGCTTACGGCAAGGGCGCGAACATCTGCCATGTCGGCGACCGGATGGAGGCCTGGACCGGCATTGCCGAGGGGCTGGTCAAGATGTCGACGACGTCGAAGACCGGCAAATCCGCGACGCTCGCCGGCATGAGAGCCGGGGCCTGGTTCGGCGAGGGCACGGTGATCAAGGGCGAACTGCGCCGGTATGAACTGGTGGCGCTGCGCGAGACGAGGCTGGCGCTGATGCGGCGTTCGAGCTTCCTGTGGCTGTTCGAGCATTCGGCCGCGTTCAACCGCTTCCTCGTGCACCAGTTCAACGAGCGCCTCGCCCAGTTCATCGCGCTGGCGGAAACCGAGCGCACGCTCGACTCGACGGGCCGGCTGGCGCGCAACCTCGCCTGGCTGTTCAACCCGACGCTCTATCCCGATAAGGGCCGCACGCTCGAGGTCAGCCAGGAGGAGCTCGGCCTGCTCGCCGGCATGTCGCGCCAGATCGCCAATCAGGGGCTGCAAAAGCTCGCCGGGCTCGGCCTGCTCGAGATTGGGCATGGCAGCGTGACGATTCTCGATGTCGAGAGGCTGGCGCGATATGAAGGGTGAGCGACAGCGCCGGCAATGACGAAACGGGACATGCTGCGCCTGCAGGGCGCGATCATAATCGCGTGTATCAGCCTGCCGGACACATCTCTGCAAGACAATAGTCTCCGAAAGACGAATTGTCTGTCAAGCCTGCCCTTGCAAAGCTCATGCACGGCTGCGAGGCTCAGCCCAACGACAAGGGCCGAATGGCCTGAACGAAGGCAGGCGCCATGTACGCCGGCTGCTCAGGGTGGAGATGGACGATGGCAAGCGCGAGCGCCGGCCAGGCGGATACCTTTCCGAAATTGCTGCTGCGCAATGCGCGTGAGCGCGGCGGTCGTGTGGCGTTCCGCCACAAGGACCTCGGCATCTGGCAGTCCTGGAACTGGGCGGAGGTCGCCGAGCAGGTCCGCGGCTTCGCGCGGCAATTGCAGACTCTTGGGCTGAAGCGCGGCGAGAAGGTCGCGATCATCGGCTACAACCGGCCGCGTCTCTACTGGTCGATGGCGGCCGCGCAATGGCTGGGGGCCGTGCCGGTGCCTGTTTATGCCGACAGCGTCGCCGACGAGATGGCTTATGTGCTGGATCATGCCGAGGCGGTCTTCGCCGTGGTGCAGGACCAGGAGCAGGTCGACAAGATCCTCTCGATCGCGGAGCGCCTGCCGAATCTGCGCCACATGCTCTATGACGAGCCGCGCGGTTTGCGCGACTACGACCATGGCAAGCTGCATGCGATCGACGAGATCATCGCGACCGGGCGTAAGGACCTCGCTTCGAACCCTGATGCTGCCGTCGCGCTGGAGCGCGAAATGCAGGCCGGTTCAGGCTCGGACCTCGGCATCATCCTCTACACCTCGGGTACCACCGGCCGGCCCAAGGGCGTCATGCTCAGCCATTACAACATCATCACGGCTGCCGAGATCGGCTGCCAGTTCGACGGGCTGAACGAGAGCGACGAGATCATCGCCTATCTGCCGATCGCCTGGGTCGGCGACCATGTCTTCTCCTATGCGCAGGCGATCGTCGCCGGCTTCTGCGTCAATTGCCCGGAGGGGCCGGAAACCGTGATCGACGACCGGCGCGAGGTCGGCACGACCTATGCCTTCGCGCCGCCGCGCGTCTTCGAGACCATGCTGACGCTGACCATGGTGCGCATGGAGGATGCCAGCGCGCTAAAGCGGAAGATGTTCCACTACTTCCTTGGTGTAGCGAAGCAGTATGGCGAGCGGGTCCTGAACGGGGAGAGCGTGCCGCTCGGCGGCCGCCTGCTCTACGGGCTCGGCAACATCCTGGTCTACGGCCCCCTGCGCAACCGCTTCGGCCTGACCAAGATCAAGGTCGGCTATACGGCTGGCGAGGCGATCGGCCCTGAGCTGTTTAGGTTCTATCGCTCGATCGGCATCAACCTGAAGCAGCTCTACGGACAGACGGAAGCCGGCATCTACATCACCATGCAGCCGAACGGCGAGATCCGGGCCGATACGGTCGGGCGCCCGGCGCCGCTGGTCGAGATCCGGATCGACGACAATGGCGAGGTGCTCTACCGCTCGCCCTCGATCTTCGGCGGCTATTACAAGGACCCCGAGAAGACCGCGGAGACGATGACCGCCGACGGCTATGTCCGCTCCGGCGATGCCGGATTCTTCGACGAGGAGGGGCATCTCAAGATCATCGACCGGGCCAAGGATGTCGGCAAGCTCAGCAGCGGCGAGCTGTTCCCACCGAAATACATCGAGAACAAGCTGAAATTCTATCCCAACATCAAGGAGGCCGTGGCCTTCGGCCAAGGCCGCGACTACGCGACCGTCGCGCTCAACATCGACCTGACGGCGGTGGGCAACTGGGCCGAGCGCAACAACGTCGTCTACGCTTCCTACCAGGAGCTCGCCGGGCACGATCTCGTCTACGACATGATCGCTCAGCATGTCGACGAGGTGAACCGCTCGCTGGCTGCCGAGCCGCTGATGGGCGGGGCGCAGATCCGGCGCTTCCTGATCCTGCACAAGGAACTCGACGCCGATGACGGCGAACTGACGCGCACGCAGAAGGTTCGGCGTGGCTTCATCGCCGAGCGCTACGCGCCGCTCGTCAACGCGCTCTATGACGGCTCGGATGCCGCCGACATCTCGACCGAGGTGACCTTCGAGGACGGCCGCAAGGGCGTGATCTCGGCCCGCGTCAAGGTTCGCGACGCCAAGACCTATCCCGCGACCGCGCCCGGGCGCCCCGTTTCTGCGAGGGCAGCATGAACGCGGAGCTGATGAACGTGACCGGCGAGCCGATCCGAGAGAAAAGCGAGGTGCTGCTCGCCGTCCAGAACGTCTCGCTGCGCTTTGGTGGGGTGAAGGCGATCTCGGATGTCTCCTTCGATATCCGCAAGGGCGAGGTGCGCGCGATCATCGGCCCCAACGGCGCCGGCAAGACCTCAATGCTGAACTGCATCAACGGCTTCTACCAGCCGCAGGAGGGCCAGATCACCTTCAAGGGTCAGCGCCGCGACAGGATGAAGCCGCATCGCGCGGCTGCGGCCGGCATCGCCCGTACCTTCCAGAACGTCGCCCTGTTCAAGGGCATGTCGACGCTCGACAACATCATGACCGGGCGCACGCTGAAGATGAAGCGCGGCTTCTTCTGGCAGGCGCTGCGCCATGGACCCGCCATGACCGAGGAGATCGAGCACCGCCGCGTCGTCGAGGACATCATCGACTTCCTGCAGATCGAGCACATCCGCAAGCTCCCCGTCGGCAAGCTGCCCTATGGCCTGCAGAAGCGGGTGGAGCTGGGCCGGGCGCTGGCGATGGAGCCGGAGTTGCTGCTGCTCGACGAGCCGATGGCCGGCATGAACCTCGAGGAGAAGGAGGACATGTGCCGCTTCATCCTCGACGTGAACCAGCAGTTCGGCACCACGATCGCCCTGATCGAGCACGACATGGGCGTGGTCATGGACCTCTCCGACCGCGTCGTCGTGCTGGAATACGGCCGCAAGATCGCCGACGGCACGCCCAGCGAGGTGAAGGCCGATCAGAAGGTGATCGATGCCTATCTGGGAGTGGCGCATTGATGGACCGCACCCGTCTCACCCTCAGCCCTCATCCTGAGGAGCGCTCCGCAGGAGCGCGTCTCGAAGGATGCTCCAGAGGGCTCTTTCGGCGCGAGCTGGAACATCCTTCGAGACGCCGCTTCGCGGCTCCTCAGGATGAGGGCTCGTTTCAATTGCCGATGATTTGGAAGGCGCAACCATGAGCGACGTCGCCGCACGGCCTGCGCCGAACTTTCTCGCCAATGGCTGGATCAAGGCCGGGTTGATCCTGGCTGCCATCGTCGCCACCGCCATCCTGGGCGCGCGGCTCGACACCTCCGGCACGCTCTACAAGATCTTCATCGACCCGTTCGAGCAAATGGCTTCTGCGCCGGACCTTCTCGTCCAGACGGTCTGGGAGGGGCTGGTTTCCGGCGTGCTCTATGCGCTGATTGCGCTTGGCTTCGTGCTGATCTTCAAGGCCTCGGGCGTGTTCAATTTCGCGCAGGGCATCATGGTGGTGTTCTCGGCGCTGACGCTGGTCGGGCTGCATGAGAAGGGCGTGCCGGCCTGGCTCGCCGTCATTCTGACGCTCGGCGTGATGTTCGTGCTGGCGGTGGCGATCGAGCGGGTGGTGCTGCGCCCGCTGGTCAACCAGCCCGACATCATCCTGTTCATGGCGACCTTCGGCATCACCTATTTCCTGATCGGGCTCGGCGAATCCGTCTTCGGCGGCAATCCCAAGCAGATGATCGCCGACCAGCTCTGGCTGCCCAAGGGCGCGGTCGACCTGAAGATCCTCGGCGGGCTGGTCTCGTTGCAGAAGATCGACATTGCGGCCGCGATCATCGCCTCGGTGATGATCGCAGTGCTGGCGCTGTTCTTCCAGTACACCCGCATCGGGCGGGCGCTGCGGGCGGTCGCCGACAGCCACAAGGCGGCGCTCTCGGTTGGCATCTCGCTGAACCAGATCTGGGTCATCGTCTGGTTCACCGCCGGCATCGTCGCGCTGATCACCGGCATCATGTGGGGCGCGCGCTCGGACGTCTCCTTCGCGCTCGAGATCGTGGCGCTGAAGGCCTTGCCGGTGCTGATTCTGGGCGGCTTCACCTCGATCCCGGGCGCGATCATCGGCGGGTTGATCATCGGCATCGGCGAGAAGCTCGGCGAGTTCTACTGGGGCCCGCTGATCGGCGGCGGCATCGAGAGCTGGCTGGCCTATTTCATCGCGCTGGGCTTCCTGCTGTTCAGGCCGCAGGGCCTGTTCGGCGACAAGATCATCGAGCGGATTTGAGGGCCAAGCCATGTTCTACCGCGAGGCCGGCCAGTTCAAATCCACCTACCAGGCCGACATGGCCGTGTTTCCGATCCGGCAGGACCGGATCGGGCTCGCCGTGATCCTGTTGATCGCCTTCATCGGCATACCCTTGATCGGCAACGACTTCTTCATCACCTCAGTGATGATCCCGTTCCTGGTGTTCTCGCTGGCAGCGATCGGGCTCAACATCCTGACCGGCTACACCGGACTGATCTCGCTTGGCACCGCGGCCTTCATGGGGGTCGGCGCTTATGCGGCCTACAAGATGACGACAGCTTTTCCCGGCGTGAACATCATCGTCCTGATCCTGGTGTCCGGCCTGTTCTCGGCGGCGATCGGCGTGCTGTTCGGCCTGCCTTCGCTG
The DNA here is from genome assembly GCA_900470775.1 of Hyphomicrobiales bacterium. Taxonomy (GTDB): domain Bacteria; phylum Pseudomonadota; class Alphaproteobacteria; order Rhizobiales; family Beijerinckiaceae; genus Allobosea. The sequence goes on from UCBZ01000001.1 coordinate 66,484, forward strand.
CGGATCAAGGGCTTCTACCTGGCGGTCGCGACGCTCGCCGCGCAGTTCTTCCTGCAATGGGCTTTCGTGCGCGTGCCCTGGCTGTTCAACTACAACGCCTCGGGCGCGATCGAGGTGCCGCAGCGCTTGCTGTTCGGCATCCCTGTGACCGGCGCCTCGGCGAGCCCTGAGACCCGCTATTATGTCTGCCTGTGCCTCGTCATCGTGATGACCTGGTTTGCCTCGAACCTCGTCCACGGCAAGATCGGCCGCTCATGGATGGCGGTGCGCGACATGGACATCGCCGCCGAGCTGATGGGCATCAAGCTGCTCACCGCCAAGCTGCTCGCTTTCGCGGTCTCGTCTTTCTATGCCGGCGTCGCCGGCGCGATGATGATCTTCCTTTGGTATGGCGGCGGCGAAGCGGCCGATGTGTTCAACATCCGGCTGTCCTTCAACATCCTGTTCATGGTCATCATCGGCGGCCTTGGCTCGCTGATCGGCTCCTTCTTCGGGGCGGCCTTCATCGCCAGCCTGCCGACGATCATGAAATTCGGCCTGCCGGCGCTCGGCGTGCCGTTGTCGGGCGCCACCGCCGAGCATGTCACCTTCATGCTGGTCGGGGCGCTGATCATCGTCTTCCTGATCGTCGAGCCGCATGGGCTGGCGCGGCTCTGGCAGATCGGGAAGCAGAAATTGCGGACGTGGCCGTTCCCGTACTGAAGCGGGATATGACCCAAGAAACGATCCGCGTCGGCTCTCAAGAACGCGGGCAAAAGCAGACCGGCGGGGCCTTGATGCCACCGCCGGGGGAAACGAACGGAGGATGACACTCATGAAGACAAGCCATCTGATGAAGACTGCTGCTCTCGGAGCGTTGTTGGCCGCGGGCACCTTCGCCGCGCCGGCCTTCGCGCAGGACAGCATCTATTTCGCCAACAACGCCTATCGCACCGGTCCCTTCGCCGGCTCTGGCATCCCGATCGGCGACGGCATGCGCGACTACATCACCATGATCAACGAGCGCGACGGCGGCGTTGGCGGCGTCAGAATCGTCTATGAGGAGTGCGAGACCGGCTACGACACCAAGAAGTCGATCGAGTGCTACGAGCAGGCGAAGGCGAAGAACACCATCGTCTATTCGCCCTGGTCGACCGGTGCGACGCTGGCCGCGATCCCGCGCGCCCATATCGACAAGATCCCGATCCTGTCGATGGCCTATGGCCTCTCGGCCTCGGCCGACGGCACCAGTTTCCCCTGGGTCTTCATTCCGCCCTTCACCTATTGGGACGGCGCTTCGCTGATGGTGAAGCACATGGCGGCCGAGCTCGGCGGCATGGACAAGCTCAAGGGCAAGAAGCTCGGGCTGATCCATCTCGATGCGCCCTTCGGCAAGGAGCCGATCCCGGTGCTCGAGAATCTCGCCAAGAAATACGGCTTCGAACTCAAGATCTATCCCGTGGCCGCCGCCGACATGCAGAACCAGGGCTCGCTCTGGCTGTCGATCCGACGTGACCGGCCCGACTACCTCTACAACCAGGGTTGGGGTGCGATGAACCCGACCGCGGTCAAGGAGGCGATCAAGAACAACTTCCCGATCAACAAGCTCGTCGGTGTCTGGTGGGCTGGCGGCGATGACGATGCGCGCGCCGGCGGGCCGGAGGCGAAGGGCTACAAGTCGCTCAACCTGAATGCGGCCGGCACCAACTTCCCGGCGATCCAGGACATCCAGAAATATGTCGTGGAGAAGGGCAAGAGCCTCGCGCCGAAGGAGAAGGTCGGCGAGAACCTCTACAACCGCGGCGTCTACAACTCGATGCTCGTGGTCGAGGCGATGCGCAATGCCCAGAAGCTGACCGGCAAGAAGGTCATCACCGCCGAGGACATGCGCCGCGGCCTGGAGAGCCTCAACATCACCGAGGCGCGGCTCAAGGAGATCGGCATGGAAGGCTTCGCCACGCCGACGACGATCTCCTGCACCGACCATTCCGGTCACAGCAAGGCCTATGTCGCGGAATGGGACGGCACCAAATGGACCAAGCCCGGCGAGTGGCTGGAGCCGCTGAAGGAAGAGGTCCGGCCGCTGATCGAGGCCAACGCCAAGGACTACACCGACAAGGCCGGCAACTGGCCGAAGCGCGTCGAGCCCTGCGAGAAGTCGTCTTAGGACAGACGGCTGTGCGTTCGCTTCCTTCTCCCCTCGGGGGAGAAGGTGGCAGCGCGAAGCGCTGACGGATGAGGGAAGTCTTGCACTCCCTCATCCGTCCTTCCCTCATCCGACCCGGCTGACGCCGGGCCACCTTCTCCCCCGAGGGGAGAAGGAAGGAGCGCGAGATGACTACGGTCACACTGGAAAAGCCCGCCACCCCCGCCACCGCGACGGACAACATCCTGTCGCTGAACAATATCGAGGTGATCTACGATCACGTCATCCTCGTGCTGAAGGGGGTGTCGCTGCATGTGCCGCGCAAGGGCATCGTCGCGATCCTCGGCGCCAACGGAGCCGGCAAGACGACGACGCTGAAGGCGATCTCGAACCTGCTCAAGGCCGAGCGCGGCGAGGTCACCAAGGGCTCGATCGTGTTCGAGGGCGAGCGCGTCGACAAGATGTCGCCCAACGAACTGGTCCGGCGCGGCTGCATCCAGGTGATGGAGGGCCGGCACTGCTTCGGCCATCTCTCGATCGAGGAGAACCTGCTGACCGGGGCCTTCACCCGCCGCGACGGCAATGCCGCGATCAAGCGCGACCTCGAGAAGATCTACGAGCTGTTCCCGCGGCTGAAGCAGCGCCGCAACTCGCAGGCCGGCTACACCTCGGGCGGCGAGCAGCAGATGTGCGCGGTCGGGCGCGCGATGATGTCGAAGCCCAAGATGATCCTGCTCGATGAGCCCTCGATGGGGCTGGCGCCGCAGATCGTCGAGGAAATATTCGAGATCGTGCGCCGGTTGAATGCCGAGGACGGGGTGTCCTTCCTCGTCGCCGAACAGAACACCAACATGGCGCTGCGCTACGCCACCTATGGCTACATCATGGAGACCGGCCGCGTCGTCATGGATGGCGAGGCCAGCATGCTGCGCGAGAACGAGGACGTGAAGGAATTCTACCTCGGCGTCTCCGAGGGCGACAAGAAGTCGTTCCGCGAGGTGAAGAGCTACAAGCGCCGCAAGCGGTGGCTGTCGTGACCGGCGGGGCGGCAGGCGGTATAGCGCTGCGATGCTCTACGCTCTCATCGCCATCGTCGTCATCCTCCTGATCTTCGGGCCACAGGCCTGGGTGCGAAACCAGATGAGCCGACACGCAACCCCACGCCCGGACCTGCCGGGAACCGGCGGCGAACTCGCCAGGCATCTGCTCGACCGGTTCCAGCTCGGCACGGTCGCGGTCGAAAGCACCTCGGCCGGCGATCATTACGATCCGATCGCCCAGGTCGTGCGGCTGTTGCCGGAGAATCATGACGGGCGCTCGATCACGGCCGTCGCCGTGGCCGCCCATGAGGTCGGGCACGCGATCCAGCACGCCCAGGGCAGCACACTTTTCGCGCTGCGGACCATGCTGGCGCGCTTTCTCGGCGTCTTCGACAAGATCGCGATGGCGGTGCTGCTGACGGCCCCTATCGTCATGGCGATCACGCATGTGCCCGCGATCGGGCTGATGCAGGTCGGGATCGCCATCGCCATGCTCGGCGTCGGCCTGGTCGTGCATCTGGTGACGCTGCCGCTGGAGTTCGATGCCAGCTTCGGCAAGGCGCTGCCGATCCTTTCGGCTGAAGGCTATCTCGATCCGCGGGATCTGCCGGCGGCGCGTGGCGTGCTGCGCGCGGCCGCCTTCACCTATGTCGCGGGCGCATTGATCGGCCTGCTCAATTTCCTGCGCTTCCTGCGCATCATCCGCTGAACCGGGACATGATCGATGAGCGCCCATCACGATGATCTGGAGACCCGCCCGCCGGACAGGCGCGAGGCGGATCTGTTCGCCCGCCTGCCGGCGGTACTGGCCGCCGCGATGACGGCGCCGGCCTATGCCGCGCATCTCGGAGGCGTCGATCCTGCCGCAATCACCGATCGCAACGCGCTCTCTGAGCTGCCGGTCCTGCGCAAGGCGGATATGCCAGCTCTGCAGAAGGCAGCGCTGCCCTTCGGCGGTTTCGTTCCCGGCCAGCCCGGCGCCTTCGGGCGACTTTTCACCTCACCCGGCCCGATCTTCGAGCCCGAGGGCACGGGGCGTGACCCATGGGGCACGGCGCGCGGTCTGTTCGCGGCGGGTTTCCGGGCCGGCGACATCGTGCTCAACACCTTCGGCTACCATCTGACCCCGGGCGGCTTCATCATGGATTCGGGTGCGCGCGCGCTCGGCTGCGCGGTGATCCCGGCCGGCCCTGGCAATACCGAGCAGCAGATGGAGGTGATCGCCGCCTACAGGCCCACCGCCTATACCGGCACGCCTGATTTCCTGAAGATCCTGATCGAGGCCGCCGAAAGCCGCGGTGTCGACATCTCCTGCATCAAGCGCGCGGTGGTCTCGGGCGCCGCCTTCCCTCCCTCGCTGCAGGCCTGGGTGCGTGAGCGCGGTATCGATGCCTATCAGCTTTACGCCACCGCCGATCTCGGCATCATCGCCTATGAGACATCCGCCCGCGAGGGCATGGTTCTGAACGAGAACCTGATCGTCGAGATCGTGCGGCCGGGCACCGGCGATCCGGTGGCGGAGGGTGAGGTCGGCGAGATCGTCGTCACCAATCTCGACCCGCATCATCCCCAGATCAGGCTCGCGGTCGGCGATCTCACCGCCGTGATGCCGGGCGTCAGCGCCTGCGGCCGGACGAACAGCCGCATCAGAGGCTGGATGGGCCGCGCCGACCAGACCGCCAAGATCAAGGGCATGTTCGTGCGGCCCGAGCAGGTCGCGGAGATCGCCAAGCGCCATAGCGAGATCGCCAAGCTGCGCCTTGTCGTCGGCCGCGCCGACGAGGTCGACACGATGACGCTGAAGGCGGAGATCTATGCCGAACCCGCCGGGCTGATCGACGCCGTCTCCTCGACGCTGCAGCAGGTGACGAAGCTGCGCGGCGCGGTCGAGATCCTGCCGCTGGGCGCGCTGCCGAACGATGGCAAGGTCATCGCTGACGAGCGGCCGGTGGGGTGAGCCGCTCTGGTCGAGACGAAGCCGAATAAGGCGCGGGGAACCCTCTCCTGTAAGGAGAGGGCAGGGTGAGGTGTAGGCCCCTCGACCAGCGAAACGACTGATTGCGGCGGTCAGGTCACGGCCGAATGTCAAACGGCCTACACCGCACCCCTACCCCTCTCCTTACAGGAGAGGGGATCCCCCGCCTCACCAGGCAATCGCGGGCTCTCCCTTCGCCGCCAACCAGGCATTCGCCTTTGAGAACGGCTTCGAGCCGAAGAAGCCCCGCCGTGCCGAAAGCGGCGAGGGGTGGGCGCTTGCCAGCACCAGATGGCGGCTTTCGTCGATCAGAGGCCGCCGCGTCTGCGCCGGATTGCCCCAGAGGATGAAGACCACATGCGGTCGTTCGCGCGAGACGGCTGTGATGATCGCATCGGTCACGGCGCCCCAGCCGAGCAGCAGGTGCGAACCGGCTTTGGACGCGCCTTCGCGCACGGTTAGCGCGGTGTTCAGAAGCAGCACGCCCTGCTTTGCCCATGTCGTCAGATCGCCGTCAGCCGGTGCAACGAGGCCGAGATCGTCGCCGCGCTCGCGATAGATGTTGACCAGCGAGCGCGGCAGCGGCGGCGGGCCGACATAGGAGAAGGCGAGCCCGTTGGCGTGGCCCGGCGTCGGGTAGGGGTCCTGGCCGAGGATGACGACGCGAACGCTGTCGAGCGGCGTCAGCGCCAGCGCGGCGAAGACGCGTTCGGGGGCGGGGGCCACGACATGGCCGGCCTCCCGCTCGGCATCGACGGCGGCGCAGGCGCGCTGGGCCTGCGCGCCAGGCTGGAAAACCGGCAGCGCGCCCCAGTCCCTGGCCTCAGCGCTCGCGAGAAAGGCCGCGAGCGCGGTGCGGCAGCTCACTTCAGGACAGCCCGGCCCTCGACCTTGGCGTCGATCGTGCCCAGCCGGCGCAGATAGACCATCACCTCATTGGCCATCAGCTTGCCGTCGGTCAGGCCGATCAGCGTCTTGCCGCGTCCGAGTGCGGTATAGCCGTCGCCGCCTTCCAGCATGAAGTTGTTCGACGCAACCGTATATTTGCCGGCGGGGTCGATCGGCTTGCCGTCGACCGTCACAGTGGTCACGCGCGAGCCCTGGGGCTGCTTCAAATCGGCCTCGAAGGCCAGGCCGGAGACGACAGGGAAGCGGCCGGCACCCTGGGGTGCGTCGCGCAGCCCGTTCTCGATCGCGTCCTTGACGTCCTTGCCGGTGATCTCGACCATGACGGTGGCGTTGCCGAAGGGCAGTTCGCTCAGCACGTCACGGCGGGTCAGCTTGTGGCCGATCGGATACTGCTTGTTGGCGCGGATGCCGCCGGCATTGGTGATCGCCAGCTGAGCGCCGGTCGCGGTCTTGATCGCATCGGCGATCAGGTTGCCGATCGCGGTCTCCTGCGTGCGGATGACGCCGGTGCGCGAATCAAGCGGTGCGGCGAGCACGGCGACATCGATGTCGAGCTCCTTCGAGAGCTCGGATTCGTAGCCCTTCACCAGGGCCGCGACTTCGGGGTCGGGCGTCGCGCCGCGCGAGTCGTTGACGCGGAAGGTCGGCGTCCAGGAGACCTGGCGGGCGGCGCCCTCGCCGCGCACGCTGACGGCGATGTCGATGGCGGTGACGTAATTGCCCTCTTCGTTCGATTCGACCATCACGACCTTGCCGTCATAGGCGATGGCGAGGTCGTGGTCGTGGCCGGTGAGCAGGATGTCGACGACGCGCGAGCGCACGATGGCGTTGTCCATGGCGCGGTCGGCATGAACGACGGCGACGAGGATGTCGGCGCCCTGGCTCTTCAGCGCGCGCGCCTCGCGCCGCAGCGCCTCCATGGTCGAGGAGAATTTCAGGTCGCCGGGGTTGGAGATCTGCGGGGTCGGGTCATAGGCGGTGCCGATGACGCCGACCTTGAAGCCGCCGAGCTCGAAGATCTGGCTGTCCTTATGGCCGGGCAAAGGCTGGCCGGCGGCGTCGCGCAGGTTGGCGGCGAAGGTCGGATAGCTCTGGGCTGCCGTCAGCTTGAGGTAGTTCTCCTTGCCGAAATCGAATTCGTGGTTCCCTGGCACGAAGACGTCGAGCCCCATCTTGTTCTGCATCGCGACGATATGGGCGCCCTGGTCGAAGCCCGACATCAGCGAGGGCGAATAGCAATCGCCGGCATGGCAGAACAGCACGGGCACGCCCTTGGCGCGCTCGGCCCTGGCGATGCCGGCGGCGCGCGCGAAGCCGCCGCGGCCCTTGTCGTCGCTCATCTTGTAGATGTCGTTGATCAGCAGCAGCGTGAAGGCAGGCGCCGGCGTCTGGGCGATCGCGGCCGGCGCTGTGGCGGCGAGCGCGGCCGGGGCGGCGATGACGCCCAGGGCGTTGCGGCGGGTCAGCTTGGTCATGAGGTGGAGCCTCTGATTGAGAACACCTCCAGACTAGCAAGGCTTGCGCCGTTCTGGCCAGCGCAACCATCGCCTCGGCCGCGTCGCAGGTCCTGTTGAAGGTTCGGCAGTGTCGCACCCCCGATTTCCGGACGTTTCACGACTGGACGAAAACCGGAACTCGTCTAAATCACGGGTCAGATGAAAGAGCGTGCCATGACCTCCGAGACGCCGCCAGCCGCTGCCGGATATGCCGTTCCGCTGCCGAGAGATCATCCTCCGATCCGGAGCGGGCGGATCGGGGTCCTGATGATGAACCTCGGCACGCCGGAAGGCACCAGCTACTGGCCGATGCGGGCCTATCTGCGCGAGTTTCTGTCCGACCGTCGCGTGATCGAGACGTCGCGCTGGCTGTGGTGGCCGCTGCTCAATCTGGTCATTCTGACGACCCGACCGGGCCGCAAGGGCAAGGACTACGCCTCGATCTGGAACAATGAGCGCGATGAGGGGCCGCTCAAGACGATCACGCGCTCCCAGACCGAACAGCTCGCCGCGCGGCTTGCGCCGGAGACAGGCGATCGCGTCGTCTTCGACTGGGCGATGCGCTACGGCTTCCCGGATGTGAAGAGCCGGCTGAAGGCCCTACTCGACCAGGGCTGCGACCGCATCCTGCTGGTGCCGCTCTATCCGCAATATGCCGCGCCGACCTCGGCCACGGCCTGCGACCAGGCCTTCCGCGCGCTGATGACGATGCGCTGGCAGCCGGCGGTGCGCGTCGTGCCGCCCTATCACGACGATCCCGCCTATATCAAAGCGCTGGCGACCTCGATGCGCGCCTCGCTCGCGAAGCTCGATTTCGAGCCGGAGGTGATCCTGTGCTCCTTCCACGGCATGCCGAAGGAGTATCTGCTCAAGGGCGACCCCTATCACTGCCACTGCGCCAAGACCTGGCGGCTGCTACGCGAGGAGCTGGGCTTCAGCCGCGAGCGCTTCCGGCTGACCTTCCAGTCGCGCTTCGGGCCCGATGAGTGGCTGCAGCCCTATACCGACGAGACGGTGAAGGCGCTGGCGGCGTCGGGCACCAAGTCGATGGCGATCGTCGCGCCGGGCTTCTCGGCCGATTGCCTGGAGACGCTTGAGGAACTCGATGTCGAGAACCGCGAATTCTTCATGCATGGCGGCGGCGAAAAATTCGCCTATCTGCCCTGCCTGAACGCCTCGGCGGAAGGCGTGGACGCGATCGAGGCGGTGGTGCGCCGCGAGCTGATGGGCTGGGTCTGATCCGCCCGCTGCGCCGCGCGCCCCGCCACGAAATCCGCGACGATCGCCGCGACCTGGCGCGATTGCAGGATGCGGCGATGCCCGAGCCCCTGCACGGCATGAAGCCGCACGAAGGAACCGGCGCCGGCCAGCATCTCGGCATTGGCGAAGCCGACCTCCTTGTCGTCGCGGCAATGCAGCAGCAGCGTCGGCCCGCCGAAGCGCGCGAGCTGATCGGCGCCTTCGAAGGCTGAGATCGGCGTTCCGGCGACGCTGTGGATGCGCGCCTCCAGCGCCGCCTGACCGCGCTGGCTTAAGCCGATCGCCCTGCCGAACTGGCGTGTCACCTGCGCCAGCGACGAAGGCGGGCAGATCATGGCGAGGCGCTGTGCCATCACGCGCGGCTGCGCGGGAACAGTGCCTGCGAGCGCCGCGAGCGCGATCGACCCGCCGAAGGAGTGGCTCACGATCGCATGCACGGGCGCGAAGGCACGCGCGACGGCCTCGAGGCTCGCCACGCCGAGCGGCACGTTGAGTTCGGAGCCGGTCGACTGGCCGTGCGCCGGCAGATCATAGGCGACGACCCGGAAACCCGCATTCAGCAGGGGAGCGACGAAGGCGCCCATCGTGGCCGCCTCGCCAGTCCAGCCATGCAGCAGGATGACGGTTTGCGCCGGGCTCCTCGCGATCTCGGGTCGAGGCTCGCAGACATAGGCCGAGACCGAGCCGCAAGGGAAAGGGACCGAAACCCGAGCCGCCCTGCCCAGCCGCCCGCCCATGGACTTGACCGCAGGGCCGGAATTGATTCCCTGATGAGCTCGGGGTGGCGTGCAGAAGGCCTTGAAAGCGAGCCGGCCGGTCAGGCGCGGCGCGATCAGGCTTGAGGCGCGGATAACGGGCCGGAGCAGGCGGAGGAACGAGGCGGCCATGGCGCGAGTCCTGATTTGTTCAGCCTTGAACGAGTATGTTCAATCATGAACAAAAAGCAAGAGCCTTCACCCCAGCCGAACAAACCCCGTCTGCCCTGGGACCTGCCGCGCTTCCGCAACTGGATCGCGGTGGCGCGCGTCCATCAGCTCTGGAAGAGGGTGTTTGGCGAGGCGCTCTTGCCGCTGGGCATCCAGCTCGCGCATTACGACGTGCTCGCCAACATCGCCCATTATCCCGGGCTGACCCAGCAGGCGCTGGCCGAGAAGCTGCTGGTCGGGCGGAGCACCATGAGCATGCTCCTGCCGGAGCTGGAGCGCCGCGGCCTGATCGAGCGGCGCGGCGACGACGCCGACCGCCGCGTCCGTCGCTTGTGGCTGACGGACGAAGGCGCTGCCCTGACCGACAGGGCCATGGCGATCCATGTCGCCAGGCTGGAGGAGATGATGACGGTGCTGAGCGACGCCGAATGCGATTCGATCGGCGAGATGATGCGCCGGATCGCGACATCGCTCGAAGGCCGAGCCGAGCCCGCCGCCCCGCAGGAATAGCAAAAGGGCCGCTCTTGCGAGCGGCCCCCTGCTGATCTGCCGTGCGTCGAGGCTTACTTCGCCGGGGCGAAGATGCCGATGCTGCTGGCGGTGATGTCGAAGGAGAGCGAGCCGACCACGGTCGGGTTGCACCAGTTCGAGGTGTAGTTGCCGGTCGCGTTGCCGCGGTTGATGCCGCGCGGATCCGAGGTCAGCAGGAAGCATTCGTTCTTGGAGAGGTTGGTGTCGTGATAACGGATATCCGCCGTCAGGTTCTTGTAGGTGTAGGACAGGCCGACGTTCCAGTAGTTGTAGTCGGGCAGGCGGATTGCCACCGGGAAGGCGATATTGGTGTTGGTCGTGCCCAGCCAGTAGCGACCGAATTCGCCGGAGACCGAGAGGCCTTCGAGGAAGGGAAGGTTGTACTTGGCGGTGGCCGAGGCGTAGGTGCCCTCCGCGCCGGTTCCGAGCCAGTTCCAAGCATGGAAGACGTTGGCGCCGACGGTGACCTTGTCGTCCCAGTTGTAGGAGACCTTGCCGACGACTTCCATGAAATCGGTGTTGCGCGGCGTCCAGGTCGCGCCCAGCGAGTCGATGAAGCGCTTCTCGTTGGGGTAGTAGTACTGGATCACGCCGAGATCGAAGGTGACGGGGCCGAATTTCGGCCGGATACCGGCAGTGAAGTCGATTTCGGCGGGCGGGCTGGTGGCGAGATCGACGTTGGAACCCCAGACGCCGACATAAAACAGGTTGTCGTAGATCTGCAGTTCGACGCCGCCCTGGATCGCGGGCTTGCGGTCGGTCTGCGAGATGCCGCGGAAGTTGTAGTCCGTGAGGCCCTTGATGCTGATCGCGGCATCGATCCAGGTGATGCTCGGCGGGATCGGGGCGAGCGGCGCGCCCTTGCGGCTCGGCAGGTCGGCGGCCTGCGCGGCGCCGGCGAAAGCCGCGAGGGACAGGGTCAGGCCAGCCACCGAAGAACGGACGAAATCGAAAGCCATTATCTGCTCCGTGCCAAAATCGAGCTCTGCGCCGCGGCGCGTTTCCGCCACAATGAAGGCGGCCGATCGCCATTTTCAGCAAGGCAAGGTTTTTGGCAGGATGCTCAGGGTTTAAGCAAAAGGCCCCGCTTGAGGGGCCTCTTGCGCCTGCGAAATAGTCCAGGCCGACAAAGCGGTGGGCTGTTGTATTTCGATCACGCCGTATTCGGCGCGTAATATTTGGTCTCAGCGGATTGCGGGCTGGCCGGTGAAAGCGGTTTCCGGCTTGTCCAGATAGGTGGTCCGCAGGGTGTCAGCGCGGCGCGGCGGCAGCGGCGCCCGCATATTGGTCGGCACTGAGGGCACGGTCGAGGCGACGGGTGCAGCAGCCTCGGCCGGCGGCTGCGATCCGCCGATCAGCGGCATGAAGCTGAGCGCGCGGCGATAGAAGGGCTGGCTCTCGTCGGATGCGGTGCCGAAGGAACCGGTCTGGCTTTCGGCAGCGACGGGAGCGGGCGACGCGGCGCCCGGCTGGATCCTGGCGAGCTGCGTCGCGGCCTGAGCGGCGGCAGGCTTGGGCCCCTCAGACTTGGCCCCCTCAGACTTGGGCGCCTCGGGCTTGATCGAGCCGGTCTTGTTGGCTTCGGGCTTGGTCGTATCGAGCCTGGCTGGCTCGACCTTGGCGACCTGCGGCTGGGCGGCGGCCGAGACGGCGGCGAGCACGGCCTCGTTATCGGCCGATTGCGCCCGGACGGTCGCCTTCGCCTTGCCCTTGTCGTCGAGGACGACGACCTGCGGGCCGATGGTCAGCGCGTCGGGACGGCTGACGCCGACATCACGCGAGGCCCAGGAGACCGAGCGGTTGAGCGAATCGGAACCGCTGGCGACAAGCGCGGTCTTGAACGAGCTATGCTGGTCGCCGTCGTCATAGAGAAGCTTGATGGCGGGCGTGCCCCTGGCAACCAGGGCTGCGACCTGCATGTCGTCCTGCTGGCGCTTCTGCTGCACGGCCTGGGCGACCGAGGTGTCGCCGTTGCCGTTGAAGACATAGCGCCCGCCATTGACGCCGACCTGGGGCTCGTCGCCGGTCACGTCGAAATAATCGGTGCCTTCCTTCAGGTTCTTCCAGAAGGCGATGTTGGAATCGAGCCGGTGCTTGGCGAGGTTCTCCGGCGTCATCCGGAATGGCAGCGCCTGCATCTGGACGGCCTTCTGGCCGGCATTCTGGGCCTCGCGGACGAGCGCATAGATCTCGCCGATCTGGTCGTCGGTCATCGAGTAGCAGCCGGCCGAGGAGCAGGCGCCATGCACCATCAGATGCGCGCCGGTGCGGCCATGCGAACGGTCATAGGCGTTGGGATAGCCCATGTTGAACGAGACGTAATAGGACGAGTTCGGGTTCATCTGCGCCGGGCTGATGGCGTAGAAGCCCTCGGGGGCCATGCGGTCGCCTTCGCGGATCTTCGGGCCGAGCTGGCCGGACCAGCGGCACATGGGATAAGACTTGAGCAGGGCGTACTGGCCGTTGGGCTTGCGCTTCCAGACCTCAAGCTCCGACTCCTTCTTGTAGGAGCGGATCAGCACGGGCTGGTCCTTGCTCATGCCCTTCTCGGCCATGAGGGTGTAGGTCGCCGACGGAATCGGGATGTGGTGGCGGGCGGAGCCGCGATAGCGGTCCTCCTCGCAGGCGCCCAGGGACAATGCAACAAAAGCCACGAGCGCGAGTTGCTTGAATGCCACGTCGTCAATCCCATCGAATGGCCGGCCAGGAGCGCGACCTGTGACTTCGCAAGACGGCCAAATTGTGCCGGCCGTCCCGTTTTAGAAGCGTTAGCCTTGAAGGTTCCTTACCACAGGGTCCGTGGTCTAGGCCACATGGTCAAGGCGGGGTTAATCGGCCGCCTGGTCTCCACGCTGTCGTAAGGAACCGGGCAGCCCTCAGAGATTGCGTCCGATCGCGAGGAATTTCGCCGCACGCTGATCGGCGATCTCGTCTGGCGAGAGCCCCGCCAGATCCGACAACGCCGAGGCCAGCGCATCGCCGGCCCGGCCCATGACGGCCTGCCGGTCGCGATGGGCGCCACCCGTTGGCTCGCTCACGATCCTGTCGATGACCCCGAACCTCAGCAGATCCTGCGCGGTGATCTTCATGCCGGTCGCGGCATCCTGGGCGCGGCCGGTGTCGCGCCAGAGGATGGAGGCCGCACCTTCAGGCGAGATCACCGAATAGATCGCGTGCTCGAGCATCATCACCCGGCTCGCGGCTGCGATCGCGATGGCGCCGCCCGAGCCGCCCTCGCCGATCACCAGGGCGACACTGGGCGTGCGCAGACCGAGAAAGGCCTCGGTCGAGCGCGCGATCGCCTCGGCCTGACCACGCTCCTCGGCCTCGATGCCGGGATAGGCGCCGGCGGTATCGATGAAGCTCAGCACCGGAAGCCCGAAGCGGTCGGCGAGTTCGATCAGCCGGACGGCTTTGCGGTAGCCCTCGGGCTTGGCCATGCCGAAATTGTGCCGGATGCGCGTCTCGGTCGAATCGCCCTTCTCCTGGCCGATGACGCAGACCGGCTCGCCGCGGAAGCGGCCGAAGCCGCCGACGATGGCCTCGTCCTCACCGAAGGCGCGGTCGCCGGCCAGCGGGGTGAACTCCTCGATCAGCGCGGCGCAGTAATCCTTGAAATGCGGCCGCTGCGGATGGCGCGCAACCAGCGTCTTCTGCCACGGCGTCAGCGCGGCATAGAGATCCTTGAGCGCCTGGCTCGCCTTGGCATCGAGCCGCTCGATCTCCTCGGACAGCGCATAGCCTTCGCCCTTGGCCTCGAGGCCACGCAGTTCGTCGGCCTTCGCCTCCAGTTCGGCGACCGGTTTCTCGAAATCCAGATAGCTTCGCATCGTGATCCAGTTTCAGGTTCCGCGCCGGGACGATTCCGGCGCGTCAAAGCGTCATGCGGAACCGGGCTCGCGAAAAGCGGCGGACCTTGGCCGCGCTCTCGCGAGCTTGTCAACCCGGCGGCGTGCCGTCGCGGGCATTGCCATTGCGCGGTGTCGGGGTCGGCTGGGGCAACAGGATCGGCCGGAAGGCAAAGCTGCGGCGGGTCGCGCGCAGCGGGATGCGACGGTAGACCTGCTTGGTCGCGTCGATCACATGGACGCCGGCGAAGGGCAGGGAGAGGCCGGCCCCGACCCGCTCCCAGGCCGCGGCCGAGCGCATCAGCACACGCCGGCGCAGCGGCGGGACATAAAGCGCTTCGGCCCAGTTCTCGGGTGAGAATTCCGCGCTCCGCATCAGAGCTTCAAGCTGCGAGCGGCTGAAGGGACGGCCCTGGCCGAAGGGCGTGCCGTCCATGCGGGCCCAGAGGCCGCGCCGGTTGGGCACCACCAGAATCATCCGCCCGCCGGGCGACAGCACCCGCCCCGCCTCCTCGATCAGATCCTCGGGGCTTTCCGTTTCCTCCAGCGCGTGGACGAGCACGACCCGGTCGATCGAGGCCGTCGGCAGCGGCAGCAGGGTCGGCTCGACCAGCGCCGAGGCGGACAGGCCGTCGGAGGGCCAGTTCACCACGCCCTGCGCCGCCGGCATGAAGGCGATCACCCGCTCGGCATTGACGCCGAGCACCGAGAGATAGGGCGTCGAGAAGCCCAGTCCGAGCACGCGCTGCCTGGCGCAATCGGGCCAGAAGCGCAGCATCGCCGTGCCGATGAAGCGCCGCGCCACATGGCCGAGCGGGCTGGCATAGAAGGCGCGCAGGTCGACGACGTCGAGGGACATGAGCGTGAGATGGAACGGCGGGGCGGCCAAAGCAAGGGCGCTGCTGCCGAAGTCAGCGCTGCGGCCGAACGACCGTTGGCGGTCGAGACTGGCTTCCGGCCGCTCCATTCGCTATTCGCCAATGGGTCAGCCTGTTTTCCGGAGCCTCCCATGCCGCTCGACCTTCACGTCTTCCGCACGCTCAGTGACAATGCCGGCGCGTTGATCCACGACCCCGCGACCGGAGCTTGTGCGGCCGTCGACGTTCCCGATGCCGGGCAGGTCATGGCGGCGGCGAAGGCCAAGGGCTGGACGATCAGCGAGATCTTCGTCACCCACGCCCATGCCGACCACACGCAAGGCGTGGCCGAGCTGAAGCAGGCGACCGGCGCGAAGGTCTGCGGACCGGCGGATTCCGCTGACTCCGCCCCGCTCGACCGCATCATCGGCGAGGGCGATGTGGTGTTCCTGGGCAGCGACGGCTTCGAGATCTGGCATACGCCGGGCCATTCCGCCGGGCATCTCAGCTTCGTCTCGCGCAGCGCGAAGCTGGCACTGGTCGGCGACGTCGTCTTCGTCATGGGCTGCGGGCGGGTCCAGCCCGGCCAGATGGCGGCGATGTGGACCTCGCTGTCGCGACTGATCGCCCTGCCCGGCGACATCCGCCTGCTCGGCGGGCACGACTACACCCTCTCCAACGCCCGCTTCGCCGCCGCGATGGAGCCGGCCAATGCGGCGCTGACGGCAAGGCTGGCCGAGGCCGAGGCGGCCAAGGCGAGCGGGCGCTTCTGGGCGCTGACCACCGTGGCGGAGGAAGCCGCGACCAATCCGTTCTTCCGGGCGGGCGAGGGCGCGCTGGGCGCGGCGGTCGGTCTCGTCGGGGCGCCGGCCGGCGATGTGTTTGCCGCGCTGCGCGAAGCCAAGAACCGGTTCTGAGAGGGCGGCTCGATGAAGCTGGATGGCCTGACCGCTGCCGAGGTGATCCGCCTGCTCGATCTGAAGCCGCATCCCGAGGGCGGGCATTACCGCGAGACCTTTCGCGATCCGCGTGAAGCGGATGGGCGCAGCGTCTCGACGGCGATCTATTATCTCCTCGACACCGGCGAAACCTCCGAATGGCACCGCGTCGATGCCGCCGAGATCTGGCACCATTACGCCGGTGCGCCGCTTGTGATCAGCGTCTCGTCCAACGGGCATGACGCCTCGGCGCATCATCTTGGCACCGACCTTGCCGCAGGCCAGCGGCCGCAATTCGTCGTGCCGGCTGGCTGGTGGCAGAGCGCGACCTCGCTCGGAGCCTGGACGCTGGTCGGCTGCACGGTCGCGCCGGGCTTCGTCTTCGAGGCATTCGAGATGGCGCCGCCCGGCTGGCGGCCGACTCCGCGCAAGCCCGGAGGAGCGTGATGGCTGAGTTTCAGAAGGGGCTCAGTCAGGACGGCGTCGATCAAAGCGATCTCGGCCTCGTGCTCGACTGCGAGCGGCGCATCGTCAATGCCTGGCCGTCGCCGGCGACGCTTTTGATCGGCGACTGGGTGGTGCGCTTCGCCAGCGGCTATTCGGGCCGGGCCAACTCGGCCTCGCCGCTGAAACCAGGCGCTGAGCTCGACGAGGCGACGCTGGCGTTGATCGAGGAGCTCTACCGGGCCGATGGGCTGCCGCCCTGCATCCGCCTGACGCCGCTGGTCGGCGAGGCGACGCGGGCAGCGGTTTTGGCGCGCGGCTACCGGGTCAAGGATGCCTCCTTCGGCCTGATCCGAGCGCTCGCCGATCTCGTGCCCGAAGCCGAGCCCGAGCTTGAGATCGAGGCACGCCCGAGCCAGGAGTGGATCGCCGGCGTCGCGGCGCGACAGACCGGCATCAAGCAGGATGTCGACAAGCTTGCTGCGATCGTCGACGCAGTGCGTCTGCCGGCGGCCTTTGCGACCTGGATGGTCGCGGGCGAGTCGGTCGCCTTCGGGATGGCTGTGGCCGAGCGCGGCATGGCCGAGATCGGCAGCGTCGTCGTCGACCCCGCCCATCGCGGCCATGGCTTCGGCCGGCGTCTGGTCGGCGGACTGATGGGCTGGGCCCGCGCGATGGACTGCGAACAGGCCTATCTCCAGGTCGACCAGACCAACGCGGTCGCGCTTGGGCTCTATGGCAGCCTCGGCTTCCGCCAGCTCTACGCCTATGAGACGCGGGTGCTCGATCTGGGCGCGTGAGCACCCGTCATTCTCGGGCTTGACCCGAGAATCTCCGGCCGGATGAGGCGCCGGAGACCTCTGGTCACGAGATGCTCGGGTCGAGCCCGAGCATGACGCCGTTTTTGCTCAACCCAGGCTCGCCCGCTTCATGAAGGCGCCGCCCTTCATGATCAGCGGCATGTGCTTGCCCTGGCGGGTCAGCAGCGACAGGTCCTTGAGCGGGTCGCCATCCACGACGATCAGGTCGGCGTGGGCGCCGGCCGCGATCGTGCCGATCTTGCCTTCGAGCTTGAGCAGCTTGGCCGCGACATGGGTGGCCGAGCCGATGACCTCATGAGCCGGCAGCGCCCGGCCGCGAATGACGAACTCTTCCGACTGGTATTTGTGCATCTCGCCGAGCAGGTCGGAGCCATAGGCCATGGCGAGACCGGCCTTCTTCATGATCGCGAGCGAATTCATGCCGGCCGAGCGCACGACATCGACCTTCGCGACCGAATCCGGCGGGAAGCCGAGCTTGGGGCCGTCCGAGACCAGTTTGTCATAGGTGACGAGCGTCGGCACCGCGACCGCGCCCTTGGAGGCTGCGAGCTTCGCGGTCTCGGCCTCGATCAGGTTGCAGTGTTCGAGCGAATGCACGCCGGCCTCGACGCAGCGGCGGATCGCCTCGTCGGTGTAGACATGGGCGGAGACATAGGTGCCGGCCATGCGGGCTTCCTCGACGATCGCCTCCAGCTCGCTGACGGAGAAGCCGAGGAAATGGATCGGGTCCGTCGGCGAGGCGCAGCCGCCATTGGCCATGATCTTGATGAAGTCGGCGCCGCCCTTGATCTCCTCGCGCGCGCCGCGGCGGACCTGGTCGAGCCCGTCGCAGATGCGCCCGAGCGCGCCGAGCCGGTGGCGCGTCAGCGGCGTGGTCGCATCGTCATAGCGGCCGCGGAAATCGGCATGGCCGCCGGTCTGGCTCAGCGCCTTGCCGGAGATGACGAGGCGCGGCGTCGGGAAATGGCCTTCCTCGGTCGCCTGCTTCAGGCCGAAATCGGCGCCGCCGACATCGCGCACCGTGGTGAAACCGCGCATCAGCATATCCCGCATGATCACGAAGGAGCGTGCTGTGACGAGCGAATCCGGCAGCATCGCATTCTTGCCGAGATCGGCAACGCCGGCCACGACATGGACATGCGCGTCGATCAGGCCGGGCATCAGGGTCTTGCCCTTGAGGTCGACGATTTTGGCCTTGGCCGAGGTCACCGACTTGCCGACCTCGCGGATCGTGCCGCCCTCGACGAGAACGCTGACGGGAGCGCCGGCTTCGGGCGCGGTGCCGTCGACGATGCGGGCATTGGTGAAGAGCGTGCTGGCCATGATCTTGGTCTCTGCAGGAGTTCCGAAAGGGGATTTAGCGGGTGAGCAGCGCCGTGCCGTAGAGGCCGATGGCGAAGACGATATGGCCGATGATGTTCATCAGCCGGATGCGGTTGGCGTTGGGCCGCTTCGAGGCCGCGATGCCGGCGCCCATGCCGGGCGCCAGGATGAACCAGCCACAGCCGACCGTGGCGAGTCCGACGATCAGCGCCGGCAGGAAGGTCGGGTTATAGGCCCAGGTGACGCCCCAGATCGCCAGGACGATGCCGGCGAAGAGGATGCCGACGGCGTAGTGGAAGGCCCAGCCGATGGCGAGCTCGTTTGCGACCGGCTCGGCCTTGGCAATGTCCTCATGGACCATCTGCCCGCGCAGGAGATGAACGAGCCAGCGCCCGGGCATCGCCCAGTTCGTCGGCGGCCAGCCGATGGTGCGCTTCAAGACCTGCCCCCAGAGATCGAGCAGCACGGTCGCGCCGACGCCAATCAGCACCGCACGAACGATCAAATCCACCATGTCATCCCCCCGGAGCGCGGAAGCCCGGCCCCCGTCCTTAGCGCCGGTTCACGGCGTCGTTTGCAGTGAGGCCCATGGAGCGGTGATCCGCCCGGCGGGTCAACCGGTGAGGCTTTCGAAAATGCCGCGACCGGCGCAGGCGCGCCATGCGCCAGGCGCTGCCGCCGGGCGACGCGCCGGGTTGGAACATCGCCAGCATCGAGGGGTTGCCCCAGTCGAAGCAGGCTTGGGGAGAACGACATGGGCGCCGCCACGGCCGGGACGACACGCAGCCGCGAGACACCTCCGCACGGACCGCATGGCGCAGCGGAACTGCCCTCGGTCAGCGTGACCAGCTATAATCTCGAAATCCGGGACCAGGACGGCTTCATCGGCGACAAGGCGAGCCGGAGCGCCTTCGTCGAACATCTCGACGCACTTCGCCTGCATCTGCGCGAGCAGGGCGGGGACCCGCTGAAGGGTGAGACCATCGATATCAGCAAAAAGGAACTGGATGCACTGCTGAAGGACGGCGACCCGCATGAAGCGGCGCTGATGCTCAGCGCGATCGAGCGCTTCGCCCAGTCGCTCGCCTTCGTCGTCCGCCGCTTCGTTCGGCTCAAGAGCTGGGCGCCCGTCGATCGCATCGTTGTCGGCGGAGGGTTTAGCGACAGCCGTATCGGCCAGCTCGCCATCGGGCGCGCCGGCATCATCCTGAGCACCGACGGCCACAAGATCGATCTCGTGCCGATCAGCCATCACCCCGACGAGGCCGGACTGGTGGGTAGCGCGCATCTCGCGCCGAAATGGATCTTCGAGGCCTATGACAGCCTGGTTGCCGTCGATATCGGCGGCTCGAACATCCGGGCCGGCATCGTCAATCTGCGTCAGGACAAGGCGCCCGATCTCAGCAAGGCGCGGGTCTCCTCGTCCGAGCTCTGGCGGCACGCCGACGACGAGCCGAGCCGCGACGAGGCGATCGAGCGGCTCGGCGAGATGCTGAAGGCCCAGATCAAGCAGGCGGGGAAGGACGGCCTGCGCGTTGCGCCCTTCATCGGCGTTGGGTGTCCCGGCCTGATCGAGCCGGACGGCGCGATCGACCGCGGCGCGCAGAACCTGCCCGGCAATTGGGAAAGCAGCCGCTTCAATCTCGTCG
Organism: Hyphomicrobiales bacterium; assembly: GCA_900470775.1. Lineage (GTDB taxonomy): Bacteria > Pseudomonadota > Alphaproteobacteria > Rhizobiales > Beijerinckiaceae > Allobosea. Next base: position 86,626 of record UCBZ01000001.1, read on the forward strand.
ACAGCATTCGCGAACTGGTTCCCGAGATCGGCGACCACGAGACGCAGGTGGTGATGCACAACGACGCGGTGATCCAGGGCCTGAGCGAAATGCCGACGATGCAGGATGTCGAGAACTGGGCCGTGCTCACCATCGGCACCGGGCTGGGCAATGCCAGCTATCGCAACCGGGCCAAGCCGAAGAGCAAAAATGCCGACAAGAGCAAGGATGCCGATAAGGGCAAGGCAAGGTCCAAAGACTGAGGACGCGGCTCCCCGGCGTCGCCTTATGTTCTGCGGTGCCATGATGATGTCCGGTTTGAGAGGGATGAGGAGCCCGGCCGCCGTGTCCGCTCCGGCGGAGTTGCCGCCATCCCGAACTGTTCAGACAGGTCCCGCCCTTGCTCCTCGTCCCGCATATCCGGTGCTGTGCTTGTCTTGGGCGGAGCTGCGCTTGCCTTGCGGCCGAAGCTGTGGCGAGGGTCGAACCAGCATCGAATCACCAGTCTGAGCGAGGCCTCATCGGCATGGCTGCGCGCATGGGGCAAGCGCCCACACCCAGGCCCAGCCTTGCGCATGGGTTCGTCGTCGCGATGGCGCTGCTTTTCGCGATCCTCGCCGGCTTGGGGCAGGCCTTTGCCCAACCGGTAGCCGTCGATGCAACGGCGGCCCGCGCCCGGCTCGATTCAATCCGCCTCGAGCTGACCCAGATCGAAACGACGCTGGCGGCACCGACCGCCACGGAAACGGAACTGCAGCGGCAGCGTGTCCGCCTGCAACCCTCGCTCGACCAGTTGCGCCAGCTCATCGAGGAGCAGGCGCCGCGCGTCGAACAGGCCAAGCTCCGCCTCGACCAGCTTGGTGCGAAACCCGATGCCGCCGCCCCGCCCGAAAGTGCGGAGGTGGCGCGCGAGCGCGAGAGCCGTCTCAAGGCCTTCACCGAGGCGGATGAGACGATGAAGATCGCCCGCGCCGCCTTCCTGCAGGCAGAGCAGCTCCAGACGGCGATTGGCGATCGCCGTCGCGAACTCTTCGCCAAGGTTCTCTTTGCCGCCGGCCCGACGGTTTTCAACCCGGACATGTGGAGCAGCGCGATCTCGACCGTGCCTGAGGATCTGCGCGCCTCGGGCTATATCTTCGGCGGCTGGCTGTCGGGCGTGGCCGATGCGATGTCCGGCGTGCGGGGCGGGCTGGTCGCGCTCGCCTTCATCGGCGCCGCCCTGCTTTATCTGGCCCGCGGCCGCTACCTGCCGCGTTTCAAGGCGCGTTTCGGCAACACGCAGGACACCGGCAGCCTGCACTGCCTCTACGTCGCGCTCGCCCATGTCGTTGCCGGCGCTGCGCCGCCAGCGCTGGCAAGCTGGCTGATCTATGCCGCGCTGAACACGGCCGGGCTGCTGCCGCCACGGATACAGCCGGTGGTGGCGGCCGTGGTTGCGGGGCTTGCCGTCGTCGCCTTCGTCCAGTCCTTGCTCGACGCGCTGTTCGCCCCCAGCCAGCCACAGCGGCGGCTGGTCAGCGTGATGGATTCGACCGCGCGCATCGTGGTCTGGATGGGGACCTCGCTGGCGCTGGTGCTCTCGGTCGGAAAGGTGCTGGAAGCGTGGCTGACGGCGATTGCGGCGGGTCTGGCCGTCTCGATCATCCTGCGCAGCATCCTCATCATCATCTTCGCGCTGACGCTGGTGGCAGGGCTCTACCGCCTGCGCGACAATGAGGAGGTCGAGGAGGAGGCTTGTCTGGGGCCCTATGTCGCGGTCGATGGCGCGAGCCTGGGGCCGATCCGCATCTTCGGCTGGATCGTCGGGCTGGTCATTTCGCTGGCGGTCCTCAGCGGCTATGTCGTCTTCGCCTCCTTCCTGATCGAGCAGGTGGTCTGGATCGGCATCGTGGCCTGCATCTTCGTGCTGGCCTATCAGCTCGTGGATCTCGGCATCCCCCAGGCGCTGACCGGAAAGGGCCGGCTCGCGCTGACGCTGAAGGCGGGGCTGGGCATCCGAACCGGGACGCTGGACAAGATCGCCGTCATCGCGGCCGGCGTGCTCAAGCTTGTCCTGATCGTCGTCACCTTCCTGCTGGTGCTGGCGCCCTGGGGGCTGGAATCGGCCGATTTCCTGACCTCGCTGCGGGCAGCCTTCTTCGGCTTCCAGGTCGGCGGGGTGACGATCTCGCTGTCCTCGATCATCATTGCCGGGTTGCTGTTCGCTGCTGGCCTCACCGCCACCCGCTCGATGCAAGGCTGGCTCGAGGGCAAGTTCCTGCCGACGACGCAGCTCGACACCGGCCTGCGCAACTCGATCACCACGGCTGCGGGCTATGTCGGCTACATCGCCGCGGTCGCGCTCGGGGTCTCGGCACTGGGCCTGAGCCTGGAGCGGCTGACGCTGGTGGCGAGCGCGCTCTCGGTCGGTATCGGCTTTGGCCTGCAATCGGTGGTGTCGAACTTCGTCTCGGGGCTGATCCTGCTCTGGGAGCGGCCGATCCGCGTCGGCGACCAGGTCGTGGTCGGAGACGCCGAAGGCATCGTCAAGAAGATCAATGTGCGCTCGACCGAGATCGCGACCTTCGACCGCTCATCGGTGATCGTGCCGAACTCGAATCTCGTTTCCGGCGTCGTCCGCAACCGGGTCCGCAACGACCGCACCGGGCGCATCCTGATCGCGCTCTCGGTGCCGCGCACCCTCGACGCAGGAGCCGTCCGCGCCATGCTGAGCGAGGTCGCGAGTGCGCATGGCGACGTGATGCAGAAGCCGCCGCCGTCGATCATGTTCAAGAAGATCGGCACGGCGACGATGGATTTCGAGCTGGTCTGTGTCGTCGCCGACGTCGACATCGTCGGGCGCGTGACCAGCGACCTGAATTTCGCGATCCACAAGCGCTTGACCGAGATGGAGCCGGCCGCCGGCACGCCGGAGCTGCTGGTGAAGGGGCTCGAAGGCGTCGAGCAGTCGCTCGGCGACATCGCCGCCGCCGTGGTTCGCGAGAGCAAGGCGATCAGGACCGCAAAGCCCGCTGTGACCGCCCGCGCCGGGCGCAAGGCACCGGCTTCACTTCCCGCCGAGGACGACGAGACCGAGACCGGCCATGCGCCTGTGCCCGCTCCCGCACCGCCGGAACCGGCCAAGGACGACAGCAAGGAATGATGCGATGTTCAGCCTTCGACGCGGCGCGGCGAAAGCCCGGCCGATGACCTGTCCCGTCCTCGTCGCCGGAGCGCTCGCGCTGCTCGGCGTCGCCGGCTGCACCGAGCCGGCGCGTACGAGCCAGCCGGCGTTCTACCGCGATCTCGGTTCTCCTTCCGCCCGCGTCGACGAGAACGAGGCGCGCGCCATGATCTCGGCCTACAGGCTGAATGCCGGGCTGAACGCGCTGGCGCTCGATCCCGATCTGGTCGCGGCCGCGCAGCAGGAGGCGAGCGCGATGGCAGCCGTCGACAAGCCGGCGCAGGCCGAGGCCGTGAAGGCGCGGCTGGCGCGCGGCGGACAGCCGGGTGCGGAGGCCAATCTCTCGGCGGGCTATCGGCGGCTGGCGGAGGCGTTTTCGGGCTGGCGCGATTCGCCGCAGCACGACCGCGTCATGAAGGTGGCAGGCGCCAAGCGCATGGGCATCGCCACGGCCTATGCGCCGGGCTCGAAATACCAGGTCTACTGGGCCCTGATCCTGGCGCCCTGAACCCGGGCCTCCTGAACCCTGGTCTCTTGAATCCTGGCCCCGCGAACTCCGGCGCCGCGACGCGCGTCAGGGCTTGATGTTGGCCGGCAGCGGCGGTGCGTCGGCCTTCAGGACGATGCCGACGCGGCGGTTATAGGGCAGATAGGGATTGTCCTTGACCAGCGGTTCGGTGTCGCCCTTGCCGGAGACGGAGGCGAAGCGGTCGCTCGGCACGCCGGCATTGGCCATGATCTCCCGCACCGCATTGGCACGGCCGACGGAGAGCTCCCAGGGGTCGCCTTCCGGCGGTGCGCCCGGCCGCGGCGTGGCGGTGTGGCCGCTGATCGTGATCTTGTTGGGCATGCGCCGAAGCGTCGGGGCCAGTGCCGCCAGCACCTTGCGCATGCGCTCGTTGGGCTGGCTCTTGCCCTCCGCGAACATGGCGCGGCCTTCCTGGTCGACGAGCTGGATGTCGATGCCGGTCTCTGAGACCTCGACCAGGATGTTGCGCGAGACCTCGGCGATCTCGGGCATGTCGCGCAGCGCCTGCCGCAGCGAGGCTGCGGCCAGGGCGAAGCCGCGGTCCTGCGCGGGATCCTGAAGGCCGTCCTCATGCGGCTGGTTCTTGGCCGGGCCGGGAGTGTCCGTGGCGTCAGGGAGCGGCCTGATGCGCGCGTTCTTGACATAGGTTCCCGTCGGGATGCCGTCGGTCTCGACGATGCCGGCGAGCCTGATGTCCTTCTGGTTGCCGAAGGCCTCTCGCATCGACCCCGCGACGATTTGGAGCTTGGCCTTGTCCTGGCTCGAATAGGCCGCGAGCATCACGAAGAAGCTCATCAGCAGCGCCATCAGGTCGGCGAAGGTGACGAACCAGCCGTGGCCGCCATGGCCGCCGCGCTTTTTCCTAGCCATTGGTCAGTTCCCGGCCATCGGTCAGATCCCGGACATCGCTCAGGCCCCGGTCAGGTGGCTTCCGCCATCTCGCCCCGATGGTGATCGGGCAGATAGGCGAGGAGCATTTCGCGGACCAGCGTCGGGCTTTTGGCGTCGCGCATCTGGAGCACGCCGTCGATGATCAGCGTGCGCGAGATCTCCTCCTCCTCGAGCTTGATGTGCAGCTTGTCGGCGATCGGCATGGCGATCAGGTTGGCGACGACCGCCCCATAAAGGGTCGCCAGCAGCGCGGTCGCCATGGCGCCGCCGAGCTTGGAGGGGTCGGACATGTTGGCGAACATCGTCACCATGCCCAGAATCGTGCCGATCATGCCCCAGGCGGGGGCGCAGTCGCCGACCGCGCGATAGACCTTCGAGCCTTCGTCGAGCCGCTGCAGGAAATTGTCGCGGTCGCGCTCCATCGTGTCGCGGATGAACTCCTTGTCGTAGCCGTCGGCGATGTAGCGCAGGCCCTGAGCGAGGAAGGTGTCGGAGACCTCCGCGGTCTCGAGCGCGACCGGGCCGCTCTTGCGCGCGATATCAGCGACGCGGGTGATTTCGTCGATGAGTTCGCGCGGGTGGACCGAGCGCATGGTGAAGGCGAAGCGGATGCCCATCGGAATGCCGTGCAGGATCACCGAGAAGGGAAAGCGGATCATGGTCGCGGCGGTGGCGCCGCCAAAGATCACGACGACGGCATGGATGTCGTAATAGGCTTTGAAATTGCCGCCATCGAGCAGGATCAGGCCGACGAGCACGCCGACGCCGGACAGCAATCCTACGGCGGTCGCAATATCCATGATGACGATCCTGGCCACGCGCATGCGACGTCGATTCCGCAGCCTGCGCGGAATTCGTCCCTTGAGACGTTATCCGTCCCGCCTTGAAGGAAGCGTTAAGGTTCAGGGCTTGTTCACGGCCCTGACTGCGCTAAAGCTTCGGGCATGTCATTGTTTGCGATCTACACCCGTGTGCTCGGCGAACTCGGTCCCGAGAAGCGGCTCGGCCTGATCCTGGCGCTGGCCAATGTCCTGCTGGCGGCCGCCTCCTTCGCGGAGCCGATGCTGTTCGGCGCGCTGATCGACAAATTGTCGAGCGCGCAAGGCGCCGGGCAGCGCCTGACCTGGGGCGAGATCAACCCGCTGATCCTCGCCTGGGTCGGCTTCGGCCTGTTCACCATCGGCGCCTCGGTCTTCGTCTCGCTGCATTCCGACAGGCTGGCGCATCGGCGCCGGCTCGCCGTCATGGCGAATTATTTCGAGCACGCGCTGACGCTGCCGCTGGCCTATCACACGCAGACGCATTCCGGCCGCGTGCTCAAGGTGATGCTCGACGGCACCAGCGGCATGTGGGCGCTGTGGCTCTCCTTCTTCCGCGAGCATTGCGCCAGCCTCGTTGCGCTCTTCATCCTGCTGCCGTTCACGCTGTGGAAGAACTGGCAGCTCGGCCTGCTGCTGATCTCGCTCGTCTTCCTGTTCGGGCTGCTGACGGCCTATGTGCTGCGCAAGACCGATAAGCTGCAGAGCAATGTCGAGGCCTATCACTCGAACCTCGCCGAGCGGGCTTCCGACGCGCTCGGCAATGTCCCGGTGATCCAGAGCTTCACCCGCATCGAGGCCGAGGTCAGGGGCCTGCGCTCGACCATTGCCAGCCTGCTGGAGGCGCAGCTTCCGGTTTTGTCCTGGTGGGCAATCGCGACGGTCGCGACTCGCGCCTCGGCGACGCTGACGGTGCTGGCGATCTTCGTCGTCGGCGCCTGGCTCCTGATGCAGGGGCTGACCACGGTCGGCGAGATCGTCACCTTCATGGGCTTCGCCACCATGCTGGTCGGGCGGCTGGAGCAGATCGTCGCCTTCGTGAACTTCATCTTCATGCAGGCGCCGAAGATGCGCGAATTCTTCGAGGTGCTCGACACGCTGCCCGCCGTGCGCGATCTGCCCAGCGCGCCCGATGCCGGGCGGCTTTCGGGCGCGGTCGCCTTCGAGGACGTCTCCTTTTCCTATGACGGCAAGCGCGCTGCCGTGCAGGACGTCTCGTTTTCGGTGGCGCCGGGCGAGACCATCGCCATCGTCGGCTCGACCGGCTCGGGCAAATCGACGACGCTTGGCCTGCTGCATCGGGCCTTCGATCCGCAGTCGGGCCGCATCACGGTGGACGGGCAGGACATCCGCGAGATTTCGCTGCTCTCCTTGCGCCGGAACATCGGCGTCGTCTTCCAGGAGCCGATGCTGTTCGCGCGCTCGATCCGCGAGAACCTGACCGTCGGCAAGCCGGATGCGACGGATGAGGAGATGATGGAGGCGCTCGACCGGGCGCAGGCGACCGAAGTCATGGCGCGCCAGACCGACGGGCTCGACACGCTTGTCGGCGAGCGCGGCCGGACGCTTTCGGGCGGCGAGCGCCAGCGCCTGTCGATCGCGCGCGCGCTCCTGAAGAACCCGCCGATCCTGATCCTCGACGAGGCGACCTCGGCCCTCGACGCCGCGACCGAGGTCAAGCTGCAGAAGGCGCTGGAGGAGGTGATGAAGGGCCGCACCACCTTCGTCATCGCCCACCGCCTCGCCACGATCCGCAATGCCGACCGTATCCTGGTGTTCGAGCAGGGTCAGGTCATCGAGATGGGCTCCTTCGAGGAACTCGTCGCCAAGGGCGGCCGCTTCGCCGCGCTGGCGCGGGCACAGTATCTCGTTACCGACAAGCCGGCGGCGCTGGCGGAGGAGGTCGCGAGCCCGCTGGCGGCGAAGATCGCGCTCGACTAAGGCGCCAGGGTTCGCCCCGATCTTGCATGGCCAGGAGCTTTCGGCGCGGCTTCACCTGCGCGGCTTACGAAGGATATGACCATGCGTTCGTTTATTGCCGGTTTCCTGCTTTCGGCGGTCTCGCTAACCCTGACGACGGCTGCCGGCGCCCAGACCGTCTGGGAGATGCCGACCGAATATCCCGCAAGCGCGATTCCCGGCGAAGGCGTCGCGACCTTCGCTTCGATCGTGAACGACAAGGCCGGCGGGCGGCTGACGATCAAGCCGAGTTTCGATGCGGCGCGCGGCATCAAATCGGCGGCGATGATCGGCGCGGTGCAGAAGGGCGAGGTCGCGGCCGGCGATGCCTTCGCGGGTGCGCTCGGCGCGGTCGATCCGCTGTTCGGGCTGTCCTCGCTGCCGTTCCTGGCGACCTCGATCGCCGATGCGCGCAAGCTCACCGATCTGGCCCGCCCGGCCTATGACAAGAAGCTCGCCTCCTTCGGCCAGAAGATCCTCTACACCACGCCCTGGCCGGCGTCGGGCATCTGGTCGAAGGCGCCGCTGAGTTCGGCGACGGCGCTCGATGGCTTGGCCATCCGCACCTATGATGCGACCTCGACGGCGGTGCTGAACGCGGCCGGCGCCAAGGCCAGCAACCTCTCTTTCGCCGACGCCATGCCCAAGGTGAAGGACGGCAGCGTCACGGCCGTGCTCTCCTCGGGCGATGGCGGTGCGGGCCGCAACCTCTGGGATTTCCTGCCGAACTTCGCCGAAGTGAATTACGCGCTGCCGATCTCGATCGCGACGGTCAATCTCGCGGCCTATGAGGCGCTCCCAGTCGATCTGCGCAAGATCGTGGACGATGCGGCGGCCGCCACCGAGCAGCGGCAATGGACCGCGATCGTCACCCGGCTCGACGAGAACTACGCTCGCATGCGTGCCAACAAGGTGACGATCCTCACCGATGTGCCACCCGCCGTCGCCAAGGCGCTGGCGGATGCCGGCAAGGGCGTGGTCGATGACTGGCGCCAGAAGGTGGGCGCCGAGGGCGCCGCCGTGCTCGACGCCTATCGCAAGCCCTGAGCAGAATGGTGTGACCGGGCCGTCCGGCAAACGAAATTCATATTCGTGTGTTTATTGCTGATAGGCTGCCGCGTCGGCCCGTTTCCGCGCGCCCTTTTCACACCACTCCATTCCAGGATGAACGATTGAGCGCCATGATCCTCCGCCTCGCCTGTGCCTGGGCGACCGTTGCCGCATTCCTGCTGTTCGGTAGCAGCCTGCTCGGCCAGCTCGGCGCGCCGCTGATCTCGGCTGTGATCTTCCTGTGGCTGCTGGGCATCATCATCTGGGCGGCCTTTGGCGTGGTGCATGAGGCGGAGATCCTGGCCGGGCGGCTCGGCGAGCCCTTCGGCACGCTGATCCTGACGCTGTCGATCGTGATCATCGAGGTGGCGCTGATCTCGGCCGTGATGCTCGGCGCCAAGGGTGCGCCAACGCTCGGGCGGGACACGATGTTCGCGGTGCTGATGATCGTGCTCAACGGCGTCGTCGGCATCGGGCTCCTGGTCGGCGGCCGGCGCCATTTCGCGCAGAGCTACAATCTGAAGGGTGCGTCGTCCTATCTCGCCGTCATTATTCCCCTGACGGTGATCCCGCTGGTGCTGCCGAACTTCACCACCTCGACCACCAACGGCACGCTGACGACGCTGCAATCGGTCTCGTTCTCGCTGTTCACCATCGCGCTGTACGGCGCCTTCCTCGTGCTGCAGACCGGGCGGCACCGCTCCTTCTTCCAGGAGCCGACGCGCGAACAGGCGCCGTTGCCGCGCACCGCCTTGCCTGACGAGGATGCCGTGGAAGACGACCACGGCCATCCCGATCCCGGCGGCGCGACCGCGACCCATGTCGTCCTGCTGCTCGCCAATATCCTGCCGATCGTGATCCTGGCGAAGAGCCTCGCGGCCGTGCTCGATTTCGGCATCATCAAGCTCGGCGCGCCCGTCGCGCTCGGCGGCATCCTGATCGCGATGGTGGTGTTCACGCCGGAATGCATCGCCGCCCTGCGAGCGATCAGCGCCAACCAGCTCCAGCGCGCGATCAATCTCTGCCTCGGCGCGGCCGCCTCGACGCTCGGCCTGACCGTGCCGGCCGTGCTGGCGATCGGCCTGATGACCGGCCAGGAGGTGGTGCTCGGCCTGTCGGGAACCAACATGGTCATCCTGGCGATGACGCTTCTGCTCTCGACCCTGACCTTCACCGGCACGCGCACCACGATGCTGGAGGGCGCGGTGCATCTGGCGGTGTTCTTCGTTTTCGTCGTGCTGGTGTTCAGCCCGTAGGGCGGACTGGGTCTGCTTTCGACCCGTAGTGGAAGTTCGACGCACTCGACCAAATCCACATCGATGACCAACCCGTTACGGCTGGGACGGCAGTGGTTCTGACGGCCGTAGGATTGAAGCAACGCGGGTTTATGAAATCGGCACGTCGGGTCGCAATGGTTCCGCACTCGCTGACGCGAACGGCTGACGTGTCTCTAGCGCGCGCCGTCTTCGAATCGCTGTCGTCGAAATTTCTCTAGGAGCGCCGCTCTTTCCGGAGGCTGGGGTCTCGTTGCCAAGAAATCGTTTAACAGTTGCTTTGTCATTCGAAGTGCAATGAAAAACGTGTCGACTAGGTGGTAGTAGGCTTCCTCCGGTTTGGCTTTATCGATCCCGGCCAAGTTAAAAAACTCTCCTTGATCTAGGTGTATAATTTTGGAGTTGATGTTCACACGGTCGAGATGGACATAGGCAGAGGTCGATTCATACGCGCCTGTGACCCACGCATAGAGTTTTGATAGCTCCTGATGCAATAGCTTGTCGGCCAGCTTCGGACCGCCGCCTTTCATTTTGAGTGAAGGATATTTTTCTCCTCTCATCAGTCGGATTCCGGCGTCCTCGACATCATCGACGAGCGTCAGTCCGAATAGTCTCATTGCCGCCTCGATCTGCATCCGAATTAGGGCGGCAGCGGCGATGGTATTCTTGCTAGTGACCATCAGATCAAATGCGTGAGCGTTCGAGGTACTCTTTGTCACTGCCGCTAGTGAGAACCATTCAACATCGGCAAGGAAGCTACCTTGGGGGGCATACGTGTCATCAGGTAGCCGTTCTATTTCGAGAGCCATCGATCGTACGCGCGCCAGCCTGCTTTCCAGATTGGGTAACTCGTCAAGCTCAATGTCATTGGTTTCTCGCATCACACCAAGAGATCCCTAGTGTCCAGCCTTTAATGTTTTCAAAGACTTATGATCCCGATGCTGCGTTACGCATCACGCTCCAACTGAACCCGCAATCGATCCATCTCGTCAGCGAGCCTGCGCGTTGGCGGCCAACTCGTTCTCGATAAACGCCTGAACCTCTTCGGCCGCGACGCCGGGCGCGATGAAGGCCTTGCCGATGCCGCGGGCGAGGATGAAGGTCAGGACGCCGCGCCGGACCTTCTTGTCCTGGCCCATCGCCGCGACGATCTCCTCCGCCGTTCCGGCCCCGCCCGGCACCTGCTGGAGCGTGCTCGGCAGGCCAACGGCATCAAGGTGGCGCGAGACGCGGATGGCGTCCTGTCCTGAGCACAGCCCCAGGCGCTGCGAGAAGCGGAAGGCGAGCGCCAGCCCGATCGCGACCGCCTCGCCATGGACAAGCCGGGCGGAATCGTAATCGGTCAGCCGCTCCAGTGCGTGCGCAAAGGTATGGCCTAGATTGAGCAAGGCGCGGTCGCCTTCCTCGCGCTCGTCGCGGGCGACGATGGCAGCCTTGGCCTTGCACGCGACGGCGACTGCATGGTCGCGCTCGGGGCCGCCTTCGATGATCCGGCTCCAGTTGACCTCGCACCAGTCGAAGAAGGCGGGGTTGTCGATCAGCCCGTATTTCACCACCTCGGCATAGCCGGCCTTGAACTCGCGCTCGCTCAGCGTGTCGAGCAAAGCGGTGTCGGCGATGACCAGCGCCGGCTGGTGGAAGGCGCCGATCAGGTTCTTGCCATGGCTCGAATTGATGCCGGTCTTGCCGCCGACGGAGGAATCGACCTGGGCCAGCAGCGTCGTCGGGATCTGCACGAAGCGCACGCCCCGGCGCAGTACGGCAGCCGCGAAGCCGGTGAGGTCGCCGACCACGCCGCCGCCAAGCGCGATGACGATGTCGTCGCGCTCGATCTTCGCCGCCAGCAGCGCGTCGCAGAGGGCGACGAACTGGCTGTAGGACTTCGTGGCCTCGCCCGGCGGCACGGTGATGCGCGTCGAGGCGATGCCCTCCTGCTGCAGGCAGGCCTCGAAGGCTGGCGCATGCAGGGCAGCCACGCTCTCATCCGTCACCAGCGCGACCTTGGCGCCGGGCGCGAAGCCTGCGATCAGGGCCGCGGCCTCGCAGAGCTGATGGCGGCCGATATGGATGTCGTAGGCGCGACCCTCCAGCGCGACCGGAACGACGATCCGGGCGCCTGCGGTCTGATCAGCGGGAATGTTCATGGCATCGGCTTTCGGTCGGCGCTGGTGCGCAGATGCCGGTCGAGCGCCGCGATTGCGGCGGTGACGACGACCTCATGCGGCTCGTCGCGCGAGACCAGGGTCAGGTCGGACAGGGCATAGACAGGCTCGCGCTCGATCAGCATCCGGCGCAGCGTCTCCTCGGGATCGGCGGTCTGGAGCAGGGGACGGTTCGAGCGCTTGCGGACGCGCCGCATCAGCACCTCGGGCTCGGCCTTGAGCCAGATGGATATGCCGAGATCGGCGATGCGCGCGCGGGTCTCGGCATTCATGAAAGCGCCGCCGCCGGTCGCCAGCACCAAAGGTGCGCGCGTGATCAGGATGCGGCTGATGACGCGGCGTTCGCCATTGCGGAACTCGGTTTCGCCGCGCTGGGCGAAGATCTCGGGGATGGTCATGCCGGCCGCCGTCTCGATCTCGGTGTCGGCATCGACGAAGGGCAGGCCGAGCCGCGTCGCCAGTCTCTTGCCGACCGAGCTCTTGCCGGAGCCCATCATGCCGACGAGCACGATCGCGCGGCTACCGATCGCGGCGCGCAATTCGTCGCGATCCACGCGGGATTCCTCACTATCGGGCTGGTCTAGTGTTTCGACGATCGTCATTGCGGCGTTGTCCTCGCGGCCGGTTTAGCATGAGCGATTATGCTGCGTCATGCCCGCGCAGCGTAGATTTTGGCTGGCTTGTGGTCTTGCCGCCCTTGCCCGCGCGGGCCATCTCCCAAAAGATGGACGCTCCAACACCGCGTCACGTATCTCCCGAAGGGCTAGCCTCACCGTGCCGACGCTGTTCAGATTCGTCGCGATCCTCGCCTTGTTGGGCGGGCTCGTCTTCGGCGGCATGATCGCGCTGGTCACCTTCGTCCAGCCGGTGCCGCGCGAGATGGTCGAGACGGTGCCGCCGTCCAGGCTGCAGCCGAAATGAGCCGGATGTCCCGGGCAAGGCTGAACGGCTTCCTCGACATGCTCGCGGCCGAGCGCGGCGCCGCCCGCAACACGCTCGACGCCTATCAGCGCGACATCGACGACTACCTCGAATTCCTCGGGGATCGCGCGCTCGATGCAGTCGCAGCCGACGACATCCGCGGCTGGCTCGCCGATATCTCGGCGCGCGGGCTGAAAGCCTCCTCGGCGGCGCGCCGGCTCTCGGCCGTGCGCCAGTTCCACCGTTTTCTTTACACCGAGGGGTTTTCCTCGGGCGATCCGTCGGCTGCGATCGAGGGGCCACGCCAAGGCCGGCCGCTGCCGAAGGTGATCTCGGTTGCCGATGTCGACCGGCTGATCGAGACGGCACGGCAGGCCTGCGAGCGCGAGGGCATGACGCCGGCGGCGCGTCTGCGGGCGCTGCGGATGCGTGGCCTGATCGAGCTGCTCTATGCCACGGGCCTGCGTGTCTCGGAGCTGATCGCGCTGCCGCTATCGGCCGCGACGACACGCGAGCGCTTCCTGGTGGTGCGCGGCAAGGGCGACAAGGACCGGCTGGTGCCGCTGAACGAGCCGTCGCGCGAGGCCGCCCGCGCCTGGCTCGCGGCGCTGCGCGAGAGCGGCTCCGCCGACAGCCGCTGGCTGTTTCCGGCCGAGGGCGAGAGCGGCCATCTCACCCGCCAGGCCTTCGGCCGCGATCTCAAGGTGCTAGCCGGCGCCGCCGGGCTGAAGGCTGCGGACTTAAGCCCGCATGTGCTGCGCCACGCCTTCGCCAGCCATCTGCTTCAGAACGGTGCCGATCTGCGCGTCGTGCAGGAGCTGCTCGGTCATGCCGACATCGCCACGACCCAGATCTACACCCACGTCCTCGACGACCGCCTGAAGAGCATGGTGCGCGACCTGCATCCGCTGGCGGACGAGTCCTGAAGCGAGCCTGCCATGACACAGCCGACCCTCACGCCGCTTTCGCCCGAGAGCTTCCGCAGCAAGCCCTGGAAGAATGGCGGCGGCGTTACGCTCGACATTGCCGATGCCAGCCGTCCCGGCGCCGATCCGGCGGGCTGGGAGGGCATGATCTGGCGGCTCGGCCGCACCGCGATCGTCCAGCCCGGCCCGTTCTCCGACCTCACCGGCTATGAGCGCCTGCAGGCGGTGGTCGTCGGCTCCGGCCTCGTGCTGGACGGTACGGATGGCGAGATCGACCTGCGCCAGCCCTTCCGGCCCGTGCGCTACGATGGCGGCATCCCGCTGGTCAGCCGGCTGGAGAACGGCCCGGTCGAGGTGGTGAACCTGATCGCCGACCGCTTGCTCTGCGCGATCGATCTTGTGGTTCCGGTTCCAGGCGAGGGCATCGCGCTGAGCGCCCCGACGCATATTCTCTACGCGCCGGGTGAGGCCGTTCAGGGTCGCTGCGGTGAGATGGCGTTCACGGTCGAGGCGGGCCATGCCCTGCGGATCGATGCGCAGGCGGAGGCGGCGCTTACGGTCGAAGCGGGCCAGGCGCTGATGGCGACGATCCGGCTGCGCTAATCGCAGCGGATCGGCTGGGCCTTGCGAGGCAATTCGCCGATGGCGGGGACGAACTGCCCGGTCTCGGGGTCGAGCAGCATCAGCACGCCGGTGGCGACGGCGAAATAGGCGCCGTGCAGATGTAAGCGGCCCTTGCCTTCGAGGATCTGCACGCAGGGGAAGCTGCGCAGATTGGCCAGCGATTGCTGGATCGAGGACAGGGCGAGGCGCTCGACATAGCCGTCCAGCGTCTCATGACGGCCGCGCCCGCCGGTGCGCTCGGCGGCAGGCCCGATCAGCGTGATCCATTTGCCGATGAAGTCGCCCGAGGAGAGCGGCCCCTGGGCGTCGTCGGCGAAGGCGCGGATGCCGCCGCAGCGGCCATGGCCGAGCACGACGATATGCTCGACGCGCAGCGCCTGCACGGCGTATTCGAGCGCGGCCGAGGTGCCGTGGAGCTGGTCGTCGGGCGAGAAGGGCGGCACCAGATTGGCGACGTTGCGGACGACGAACATCTCGCCTGGCCGCGCATCGAAGATCACCTCCGGCGAGACGCGCGAATCGCAGCAGCCGATCAGCATGATCTTCGGCGTCTGGCCGCTTTCGGCGAGCTGCTCGTAGCGGTCCTTCTCGCGGTCGAAGCGATCGTCGAGAAAGGCGCGGTAGCCTTCCGTCAGCCGGTCGGGAAAGGAGGCTGCTGGCGAGGGGGCTGCTGGCGTGTCCATGCTGTCTTCGAACAGGAGCCGCGCGGTTTCGTCAAGCGTGTGCTGCATGGCGGCAGGCGCGATGCCGGATCAACAGGCCGCGAGTCGTGTCCGCAGGCGTGCGGCCAGTTCCTCCGGCTCGCCCGTCAGCGCGACCGTCTTGAGGCGTGCGGTCGCGCCCGCCGCGAGCGTCACGATCGAACGCGGCAGGTTCAGTTCACGCGCCAGAAGCGCGATCAGGGCGGCGTTGGCCTGCCCGTCGCTGGGCGCCACGCGGACCCTGAGCTTCAGCACGGTGCGGCCATCGGCCAGGGTCTCGACGCCGTCGATCGCGTCGCGGCCGCCGCGGGGGGTGAGCCGCACCGTCAGCCGCAGGCCATCGCCGGCGACGGTCCAGGGCTCCGTCACGTTGGAAACGGGCTGCACCCCAGAAGGCTGGCTGTCGCTCAGAAGACGGCGGGGTAGAGGTAGAGCACGATCACGCGCTCGATGAAGAAGATCAGCAGCAGCAGGATGATCGGCGAGATGTCGATGCCGCCCATATTGGGCAGCATGTTGCGAATCGGGCGCAGGGCCGGCTCGGTGATCCGGTAGAGCATGTCCCAGACCGTCGAGACGAACTGGTTGCGCGTGTTGAGGACGTTGAAAGCGATCAGCCAGCTCAGGATGGCCGAGATGATCAGCAGCCATGTGTAGATCTGCAAGGCAAGCAGCACCACGTCGAGAACGGCACGCATCGGCATTCCTCTTGGTCGTCGTTGGACAGCCGCGGCTTGTCCCCATGCGCCTCGTGCAACTGATGGCGCAGGCGATTGACAGACACGCGACGCAAGGCCTAGAAGGCCAGCGCCTCGGGGCTGTAGCTCAGATGGGAGAGCGCTGCAATCGCACTGCAGAGGTCAGGGGTTCGATTCCCCTCAGCTCCACCAAGGCCCTTCGCAAGACGCTGAATTTAGCGGATTTGCGGACCTTGGTGGGAACGTCCCCCGACGCGTCGCCATTCTTGATCAGCATGCCGGTTTCCGGCCAAGCGTCTTCGGCCCTTCAGCCGAGTTCGCATTCCGCGAGATAGGCGGCTTCCAGCATCTGGCGGCAGGCGGCGGCCTGCTCGCGCACGGCTTCGAGCGTGATGTGGTTGCCGATGTCGGCTAGGTCGCGCAGCGCGAAGTCCACGGCCGACATGAGATCGAGCGCGGGGCCAGCCGGAGCCTCTGGCCGCATCTGCGGCAGCCGAAACTGAAGAACCTGTCCCATGTCACTCTCACTGTTGGCGAATCGCCGGGCAGTGTGACGCGAACGGGGTCAGCAATCCGTTAATGGTGCGATGGTTGGGGCGGGTCAGTTCTGGACGAAGTTCGTCGGCAGGGCCCTGACGGCCGGGCCGCTGAACGAGCCGGTTCTGGCGTCGCTCGGCTCGGCATGGCTGAAGCCGAGCGCTGCGGCCGGGCTTGGTCCTGCGATCGGCGTGGTGGCCGGCGCAGTTGCCTTGGCGCGGGCGGTCGCGACCGTCACGGTCCGGCCGGCGGGGGGCAGGCTGCGCGAGACGGCGGCAAACAGGGAATCGAGGTTGGAGCGATCGGCGTCATATTGCTGCTCGATCGGCGTCGGAGCCGGGCGAGTGGGCGCCACCGAGGCGGCCACGGTCACGCCGCCGCTCTGGGGACGGCTCGGCGGCAGCGGATGGGTCACGGTGACGAGCTTGCCTTCGGGAACGGCGGCCGGCACCGCGGCTGTGAGGGCGTCGGTGCCGCGCAGGCCGGCCGATGAGGCGGTGCTGAACTGGGGCAGCATCAGGCTGGCGAAGGCGGCGGGACGCGCCGGCGGCAACGGGGCATTGGTCGGCTTGCCGGCGATGACGGGCTCGGAGACCGCCGCAATCTCGCCCGGTCGGCGCGGCGGCAGCGCCGCCAGGATCAGCCTCTGATCGGCGAGGCCCGGCTGCGGCGCGAAAGCCAGCGCGCCGCCGCTGGCGGGAAGGGCCGCGACCTGGACGGCGCCGTCGGCCTCGCCCGGCTGCTGCGGCAGGGTCAGGCCGCGCGGGCGGGCCAGCGGAAGCGGGGCATCGACCAGCGCCGGCCGGTTGTCCTGAGGCGGGGGTGCGGCCGCGGCGTTGACCGGTGCGACGGCCTGAGTCTCGGGGGGCTCGGCTGCGCGCGGCGCGAGCCGCTCGGCGCGTTCGCGGCCCAGCGAGCGCGAGGCCGGCTCGGGCGCGACGGCGGCCAGAGCGAAGCGGCCGCCGTCGGAGGCATTGCTGTCCGAATAGCTGTTGTTGGCATAGGCCATGACGGTCGGCTGCGGCTTGGGCGCGGCGCGCCTGCCGCGCGTCGGGCGGGCATCGGCCTCCTCGTCGTCGCCGCCGAAGAGCGCGGACCACAGGCTCTTGCGGCCCGAGGCCATGATCGCGCCTTCGTCGTTTTCGGTCGAGGCATAGCCCATCACCGAACCGCCGCCCGCGACGATCTCTGCCATGGCGACATCGTAGCCGCCGAGCGGCTTGCCGTCGGCGGGGAGATGGACGGTCTTCTCGTCCGGGAAGAGCCGCACGAGCTGGTCGCGCGTCATGCGTGGCCAAGAGCGCACCGACCCGGCGTCGAGATGGACGAAGGGGTTGTGCGCGCCCGGATAGAAGCCGACGCCGCCGCGCTGCAGCCGCATGCCGGCCTCGCGGATGCGGGCGGTCGGGGTGTCCGGGAGATAGAAGTCCATCGCCTTGCCGAGCATGTGCTGGCTGTGCTTGGCGACGGCGCGCGAGCGGCGGCGCAGCATCGAATTGGTGCCCGGCGAGCGATAGGCCGAGACGACATGGAAGGGCTGCTCGGAGCCGACGGCGCGCTGGACCTCCCAGGCGACGTCGAACAGGCGCGGATCCATCCGGATCGGCTCGTCGGTGCGCCAGTCGCGCAGGGCCCAGTTCAGCTTCTCCAGGCCTTCGGAGACATAGCGGCCATCACGCCTGAAGGTGACGGTCGTCTCCTCCTTGGTGTGCATGTGCCGGATCGTGATCGTCCGGGTGTCGCCATTGGCGACGGCATCCTGGGTGCCGCGCACGCCGAGCAGCAGCGCGCCGGCGCCGAGCCCCAAGGCCAATGCCCGACGAAGAAGCGGTTTCGAGCGCGACACAAGTCGTCCCGAAAGCGTGGCGTTTGACCTGCCCAATCTGCCTGACCCGTCTCGATGCCCCGGCTGAGCGGCGCGATGAACGTGAACGAACAGTTGCGGAGAAGCGTTAACGACTGGTTAGCAGGCCCGCAATCGGCGTGCCATCGGTTTCTGCGCCAGGGCTCGCTATCTGTGGATCGTGGCGAAATGGTGCCTTCGACACAATCAGCTGCGCTGTTCGAGCGCCTGACGCACCATGCGGTGGAAGCCGTAGAGGTCCTCGAAGGTGGTCAGCTTTCCGTCCGCATCGACGACATGGGTGTTGTAGACGAGGTGGATCGCCAGCGGCTGCGGCAGGTTGATGCGTCGTTCGCCGGAGCCGATCAGGCGCTTCAGCCGCTCCTGCGTCCATTCCGGGCCGAGCACCTGGTCGGCCAGCAGGAAGGGATTGTCGACACGGACGCAGCCATGGCTGAAGGCACGGCGCTCATTGGCGAAGAGCCGGCGGTTGGGCGTGTCGTGCAGATAGACCGAATGGTCGTTGGGGAACATGAACTTGATCCAGCCGAGCGCGTTGCGCTCACCCGGCGGCTGGCGCACCGAAATGCCACTGCGGGTGCGCGTCACGACATAGCCGCGCTTGGCCGCGTATTCGGGATCGGCAGCCAGCCCCGGCAGGAATTCCTTCTTCAGGATCGAGGGCGGCACGAACCAGGACGGGTTGACGATGACGTGGTCCATCTTGTGCGAGAAGATGGGCGTCGCGGATTCAGGCTTGCCGACGATCGCGCGCGTCTCGTGGACGACATGGCCGTCGCGGACGACGCGGACACGGAATTCCGGGACATTGACGGTGATGTGGCTTTCGCCGAGATCGGCCGGCAGCCAGCGCCAGCGTTCCATCTGCGCGATGACGTCCTGCTCGCCGCGTGCCGTCGCCGGCGTGCCGAGCGCGGCCAGCGTCTGGGGGCTGAGGATGCCGTTGGCGGGCAGGCCGGCCTGCTTCTGGAACGTCGCCAGCGCAAGCGAGGTCGAGCGGTCGAACACCGGCTCCTCGGTCGGGCCGAGGCCGAGACGCGCACGCACCAGCGGCACACGCTCGTCGCGCATGCCGAGCTTCAGCGCAGGGCCGGCGGGAATGCGCACCAGCGGCGTGTCGTCGAGATGCTCGCGCAGTTCGGCGAGCTTGGCCCTGAGGCGGCGATAGCCTTCATGGGGCGGGTTGTAGGCGGCCAGCACCGCGCCCGCGTCGGTCGCTGCCGTCAGTTCCGACAGGACCTCGGTGGCTGAGGGCAGGAAGAGCGTCGGCGTCAGCAGCTTCGACAGGCGACGCGGATCGACGCGCGCGCCGCGCGCATCGCGGGCATAGAGCACGGCAAGCGCCGACAACCGGACATCGGCCTCGGCGAGGCTGCCCCTGTCGCTGGCCTCAAAAGCCGGGAGGGGATAGTCGGTCGGCCGCAACCCGTCCTCGCCAGCGCGACCGAGCTGGGCGGTCAGGCGCTTGCCGGCCTCGCTCCAGCCCTTGCCATCGATCCAGAGGGGTCGGTTGTCATTGGCCTGATAGGCGGCGAGGATCTCGGCGCGCTCGCGCTCCGCCAGCCGCGGCAGCGCCAGCGCCTCGGTGGCGCGCGCGGCGATGTCGGCGGCGAAGCCGGAGCCTGCAGGCAGATCGACCACGACCTTCGGCAGATCGGGCGGCGCGATCAGCGGCTCGGCCGAACGCAACGGCTCGGGTGCGGCCTGGGTTTTGAAGGTGGGCGTCAGGACCGGATCGGATGGCGGCAGCTCGATCTCGGGAATGTCGAGCGTCACCGGCTCGTCCGCGACGCCAGGCGTCGTGGCGGAAGTAGACGGCCGTTCGGGCGCAATCAGGGTGCCATGCGGCTGGGCGGCCGGAGTGACCGCGCCCGTGACCATGCCCGGCTCGGCGGCCGCGATACCGGCAGATCTGGATGTCGTGTCCGGCCCGGCTTCAGGGCTGGCGGCGGGCGTTGCCTGCGCCTGAGCTAACGGCTTCTCGTCGTCGAGGATGACGAGAGCGGGCTGTTCCGGCAGCGGAATGCCGAGTGTCGGGTCGATCGAGCTGGTGCCTTCTGCGAAGGCCGCTGCGGTTCCGAGAGCAAGGGCAAGAGCCGAGACGCAAGCCAGATTCGCCCATTGGCGACGACGCATGGTCGCTATCCCCAGATTCTGCCGAGAGCCGCATTCCTGCGTGACTCGGCCTGTTTCGACAAGATGCGGCGGCGCAACAGACGCCTGCATTCGGTTGGTCGCAGCTCAGGCCGCGTCGGTTTCATCCGCGGCTGATTCGGCCTCGATCAGCCCGTAATCCTTGAGCTTGCGGTAAAGCGTCGAGCGGCCGATGCCGAGCTTGCGCGAGATCTCGGACATGTGCCCGCGGTAATGCGCCAGCGCGAATTTGATGATCTCGCGCTCGAGGTCGTCGAGCTTGCGCATGTCGGAACCTTCGACGAGGTCGAGTGCGTTGGGGTCGCGCACCGGCATCTGGATGATGCGCGGGGTCTCGTTGCGCGCCTCCGAATAGGGCAGGGAGGCAGGCGCCGGCGGGATGCGGACGTCGTAGCCTTCCATCTGCGCGGCGATCTGCGGGAATTCCGTGATGGTGAGCTCGTCGCCATCGGCCAGCACCACGGCACGGAACATGGCGTTCTCGAGCTGGCGGACATTGCCCGGCCAGTCATAGCCGCTGATCAGGGAAAGCGCCTCGGCCGCGATGCCGCGCAGCTTCTTGCCTTCCTCGGCGGCGAAGCGCGCCAGGAAGCCGCGGGCGAGATCGGGAATGTCCTCGCGGCGCTGGCGCAGCGGCGGCAAAGTGATGGGGAAGACGTTCAGGCGGTAGTAGAGATCCTCGCGGAATTCGCCCGCCTTGACCTGGTCGAGCAGGCTCTTGTTCGTCGCCGAGATGATGCGGATATCGACGCGCACAGACTTCTTGCCGCCGACGGGATCGACCTCGCCCTCCTGAATGGCGCGCAGCAGCTTGACCTGTGCGTCGAGGGGGAGTTCGCCGACCTCGTCGAGGAAGAGGGTGCCGCCGCTGGCCTCGACGAATTTGCCGACATGGCGTTCGGTTGCGCCGGTGAAGGCGCCCTTCTCATGGCCGAACAGGATCGATTCAACGAGGTTGTGCGGGATCGCGCCGCAGTTCACCGTGACGAAGGCCTTGCCCTTGCGGTCGCTGGAGCCCTGGATCGCACGTGCCAGGACCTCCTTGCCGACGCCGGATTCGCCCTCGACCAGGATCGGGATGTTCGACTTGGCGGCGCGCTCGGCGAGGCGCACGACGCGGGCCATGTCGGCGCTCTTGGTGGCGAGGTCGCGGAAGCTGAGCGTGCCGGAGTTGCGGCGCTTGATGTGGCGCAGCTCATGTTCCAGCGCGCCGAGCTTGAGCGCGTTCTTGAGCGAGATCTGCAGGCGCTCGGCGCCGACCGGCTTGACGACGAAATCGACTGCGCCGGCGCGCATCGCCTGGACCACGGTCTCGATCGAGCCATTGGCCGTCTGCACGATCACCGGCGTCTCGATGCTGCGCTCGCGCAGCGCGGCGAGAACCCCCATGCCGTCGAGCTCGGGCATGACGAGATCGAGCACGATGGCATCGAAACGTTCGCCGTCGGGGCCGCAGATCAGCGCGAGCGCGGCGTTGCCGGTCTCGGCGGTGACGACATCATAGCCGAAGCGCTTGAGCATGGCGTCGAGCAGGCGGCGCTGGACGGGATCGTCGTCGACGACGAGAACGGTGGCGGTCATGTCACCTCGGTAACGAGCAATGGCGTGCTGAAATCACTGGGAACGCGGAATCGCTGTTCCGTTCTGGTGCATCCTCGGCCAGAACGGTTAAGCGGTGCTTAAGCGGGTTCGCCGCTCTGCGACGATGTCAGTCTCACGCCAGCGTTGATCGCGCTCCCTGCCCCGCGCATATGAGTACCAAGGCCGGCCGAGCTTGCGAGGTGATCCAGAGATGACGATTGCGTTTGACGAGGCGATACGCGCCAGCGCCGGAGAGACGGCCGCCGGCACGGCCAAGGCGCTCGGCAAGCTGCCGGAATGGGACCTCAGCCATCTCTATCCGTCGATGGATTCACCCGCCCTGAAGGCCGATCTCGACCGCGCCATGACCGAATCGCAGAGCTTCGCCTCGCTCTATCGCGGCAGGCTCGTGGCGCTGGCCGAGCGTGAGGATGCCAGCACGGTGCTGGCGGAAGCGGTCGCTGCGTTCGAACGCCTGAGCGATCTGCTCGGCCGAATCGGTGCCTATGCAGGCCTCGTCTATGCCGGCGACACCACCGATCCGCAGCGCGCCAAGTTCTATGGCGACACGCAGGACAAGCTGAATGCGGCGGTGACGGAACTGCTGTTCTTCGAGCTCGAATTCAACCGGATCGAGCCGGTATTGCGGGCACGGCTGTCTGAGCAGGCGCCGCTGTCGCACTGGAAGCCCTGGCTCGACGATCTCGTCAAGGACAAGCCGCATCAGCTCGAGGATCGGGTCGAGGCACTGTTCCACGAGAAGTCGATGACCGGGCAGGCCGCCTGGAACCGGCTCTTCGACGAGACCATCGCCTCGCTGCGCTTCACATTCGGCGACGAGGAATTAACCCTCGAACTGACGCTGAACAAGCTTCAGGATGCCGATGGAGCGGTCCGCAAGGCGGCGGCCGAGGCGCTCAGCGAGGTCTTCCGCGCGCATCTGCGCACCTTCGCGCTGATCACCAACACGCTCGCCAAGGACAAGGAGATATCGGATCGCTGGCGCCATTTCGAGGATGTCGCGGATTCGCGCCACCTCGCCAACCGGGTCGAGCGCGAGGTGGTGGATGCGCTCGTGTCTGCCGTGCGCGCCGCCTATCCGCGGCTGTCGCATCGCTACTACAAGCTCAAGGCCAAATGGTTCGGCCGCGAGCAGCTCGATTTCTGGGATCGCAATGCGCCGCTGCCGCAGGTCGAGCAGCGCACGATTCCGTGGTCCGAGGCGCGCGACACGGTGCTCGACGCCTATGGCGCCTTCTCGCCGGCGATGGCGGGCATTGCGCGCCGCTTTTTCGACGAGAAATGGATCGATGCGCCGGCTCGCCCGGGCAAGGCGCCCGGCGCCTTTGCGCATCCGACCGTGCCCTCGGCGCACCCCTATGTCCTGGTCAACTATCAGGGCAAGCCGCGCGACGTGATGACACTCGCCCATGAGCTCGGCCATGGCGTGCATCAGGTGCTGGCGGCGCCCAATGGCGCGCTGATGGCGCCGACGCCGCTGACCCTGGCGGAAACCGCGAGCGTCTTCGGGGAGATGCTGACCTTCCGCCGCCTGCTCGACGGCACGACCGATCCCAAGCAGCGCAAGGCGATGCTGGCGGCCAAGGTCGAGGACATGATCAACACGGTGGTGCGCCAGATCGCCTTCTATTCCTTCGAGCGGAAGGTCCATGAGGCGCGAAAGTCCGGCGAACTGACGGCCGAGACCGTGTGCGAATTGTGGATGAGCGTGCAGGCCGAGAGCCTGGGACCGGCGATCCGGCTTGGCTCAGGCTATGAGCCGTTCTGGTGCTACATCCCGCACTTCATCCATTCGCCGTTCTACGTCTACGCCTATGCCTTCGGTGATTGCCTGGTGAACTCGCTCTACGGGGTCTACCAGAACGCCGCCGAGGGCTTCCAGGAGCGCTATTTCGCCCTGCTCTCGGCCGGCGGCACCAAGCACCATGCCGAGCTTCTGGCGCCCTTCGGGCTGGACGCGCGCGATCCGGCCTTCTGGCAGATCGGCCTGACGATGATCGAGGGCATGATCATCGAGCTCGAAGGGATGGAGTGAGGCGCGCGGAACCCTCTCCCGTAGGGATTCCTCTGCGAAACG
>UCBZ01000007.1 GCA_900470775.1 Hyphomicrobiales bacterium
GGCGAGCCCGAGCAGATCGTGCTCGGCCCGCAGCAGGATCGCGTTGGTGCCTATATCGGCGACCCTGAAAGGTGAGACGGCCAGCATCCGCGACGGATCCCAATCGGCCTCGCGGAAGAGATCGACCAGATGGATGAAGCGCTGATACTCGATGCCGCGCGGACGGAAGGCCGCATCGACATGGCCGGTATCGCGCCGCCGGATTTCCGTTTTGGTCTGGGTCGGTACGCGCTCGAGCGCGACGTCCCAGGCGGGGCTGTTGTCCATGCCGGTTTCCCAGGGATGCAGCGTCGTGACGAGGCCGGTCCGGCCGGGATCGCGCGCGCGCTCCCACCAATCATGGTTCAGCACGAGATGGGGATAGACCGCCGCCGCACGCGCAGCCCCGTCCGGACCCTGGCGTTCCAGGACGAAGCGCACGGCGCTGGCGAGCACGGGAGGCTGGGTGATGCCGGAGGTCGCAGGGGTTCGCGCCGTCCCCCATACCTCCGGACCGGGGAAATAGTCGTCCGACGGCGCGTGGAAGACGATCTGCGGCACCAGCCCGTCGTCCCACTGCCCTTCGAGCAGGCGTTCGATCTCGCGCCAGGCCCGTTCAGCGTCGAAGGTGACCCAGCCCATCGCCACGAAAGCGGAATCCCAGTTCCACTGGAACGGATAGAGCCGGTCGGTCGGCACGGTGTAGCCGCCGCGGTCATTGGCGGCGAGGATGGCGCGAGCCTGTTCGACGCGGGTCATGATCGCTGCTCCAATGCAATGCCGTCGCCGCCGATCCAGCTCAGCCGCGCCACGTCCGGCTTGAGGCGCAGGTCCGTACCCGGCGTCAGCGGCGGCAGCGTTCCGCCGGCCGGCAGGACGACCCGCATCGGCTGTCCGCCGGCGGCGCTGCCGGTGAGTAGAAATTGCGGGCCGAGCAGTTCGGCCACCCTGAGCGTGAAGACAAAGCCCGGCTCGCCCTCGCTCGCCGGCACGATGTCCTCGCCGCGCAGGCCGAGCAGGACCTGGCTGCCGCTACCGGCAGGGACCGGAAAGGTCATGCCGCCGAGGTCGGCCTTGCCGTCCCTGACGGGCAGATCGAGGAAGTTCATCGGCGGATTGCCGACGAAACCGCCGACGAAGCGGGTGCGCGGCCGGTCGTAGATATCCGACGGCGTGCCGACCTGCTCGATCCGGCCGCCATGCATCACGGCGATGCGGTCGGCCAAGCCCATCGCTTCGGTCTGGTCATGGGTGACGTAGAGCGTCGTGGTCCCGGCCTGCGCCAGCACGCCCTTGAGCTCGGCGCGCATTTCAAGCCTCAGCAGCGCGTCGAGATTGGAGAGCGGCTCGTCCATCAGCAAGACCGCGGGCTCAACCGCCAGCGCCCGTGCCACGGCGACGCGCTGACGCTGGCCGCCCGACAGCTGCGCCGGGTAGCGCTTCAGCAGGCCCTCGATGTGAAGCAGCGACGCCGCCTTCTCGACCTGGGCCAGGACCCGCGCCTTGTCGGCCTTGGCCATGCGCAGGCCGAAGGCGACATTCTCGAACACAGTAAGATGGGGGAACACCGCATAGTTCTGGAACACCATGGCGAGCCCGCGCTTGCGCGGTGGCAGGTCGGAGACGTCGCGCTCGCCGATCAGCACCCTGCCCCGGCTCTGCGCCTCCAGCCCTGCGATGATGCGCAACAGCGTGGTCTTGCCGCAGCCCGATGGGCCCAGCAGCGCCACGAACTCGCCGTCCGCGACCGTCAGGTTCACTTCGGCAAGGGCTTGCACCTCGCCGAAGGATTTTGCCACGCGTTCGATGGTGATGCTGGCCATGCCGCCTTACCGGTTGCCGATGCCCCACATCGCAAACAGGCGACGGCGCACGAGGAAAATGAACAGAACGGAGGGCACGATCAGGATCAGCCCACCCGCGAATTGCAGGTGCAGCGGCGATTCCGACAGCACCGAGAGCAGAAAGGCCGTGAGCGGGCGCTGCCTGACAGTCAGGACGGAAGCGGCGAAAACCTCATTCCAGGACAGGACGAAGGCGAAGATGGAGGCCGCGGCGATCCCCGGCAGCGCCAGCGGCAGCACGACCTTGATGAAGCCGGTGAAGCGCGAGCAGCCGAACACCCAGGCCGCCTCCTCGAACTCCCGGGGGATTCCCATGAACAGGCTGGCGCAGACCAGCGTCGCAAAGGGCGTCGCCAGCACCGCGTGGACCAGCGCCACGCCGAACGGCGTGTCGTAGACGCCGAGCCGGATGAAGGAGACCGTCAGCGGCAGCGCCAGGATCGCGACGGGAAATGCACGCGTCATCAGGATCAGGATGCGGTAGGCGCCGGAGCCCCGGAAGCGGAAGCGCGCCAGCGCGTAACCGGCCGGCACCCCCATGGCGAGCGCCATCACCATCGTCATCGCCGCGGCCTTGACGCTGACCCAGGTCGCGCGCCAGACGCCGTCGATGGCGAGAAAGGTCCGCAGCGTGTCGAGCGCTACGCTGAAGGGAGCGAAGGGTTTGGGCCATTGCGAGACGATGTCGCGGCCGCCCAGCGCGCCGAGCGCCAGCAGATAGATCGGCAGCAGCGTCCAGACGCAGAGCACGGCGAGGCCGGTGAAAAACAGGGCGCGGTCGAAGCGGGAGGGACGCGGGTTCATGCCCGCTGCTCCGCCGGTACCCGCAACGCGACCAGATAGACCAGCGTCGCTGCGATCGAGATCGCCATGACGAGCACGGCATAGGCTGCCGCAACGCCGTAATCCTGGCTCTGGTACTGCCAGTTGAAGGCCTCGCTGACGAGGACGGGGAAGTTCCGGCCGCCGAGCGCCAGCGCCATCGCGAACATCTCAAAGGCGAGCACGGTGCGCAGGATCAGCGCGGTCTGGATGCTTGGCTTGAGCAGCGGCAGGGTGATGCGCATGAAGCGTTGCCAGGCCGTGGCGCCGAAGACCTCGGCCGCCTCCTCATACTCCTTCGGCAGCAGCTGGACGCCGGCCAGCAGGATGACGAAGACGATCGCGGTCGCGCGCCAGATCTCGGCGATGACGATCGCCGCCAGCAGCGCCAGCGGCGTCTCGTATGTGAGCCAGGCCTGCGGCGACGAAATCAGCCCGAGCTGGAACAGAGCTGAATTGAACCAGCCCTGGTCGGTCAGGATCGCGAGCCAGACGAGACCCGCGGCGAGGTCGGAGATGCCGAGCGGGATCGACCAGATCCAGACCAGGATGTCGCGCCCGCGCCTCACCTGCCGCAGCATCATCGTCATGGCGAGCGCCAAAGCGAGTTGCAGTGGAACCGCCAGCAGCACGACCTTGAAGGTATTGGCCATGGCATCGCCGAAGTTGAGGTCGTCGGCCATGCGGTGGAAGTTGCCGAGGCCCCAGCTGCCGCCCTGCTGGAACGCAAGCAAGGCCGTCTGCCCAAGCGGGAACAGGAACAGCCCGGTCAGGAACAGCACCGAAGGCGCGATCAGCAGATAGGGCAGCAGACGACCCTCACGCATGGCGTGTGCTCACTCGACCGGACAAGGGCCTTGGCTCGGCCTGTCGGGCAGCCAGCACGGCGCCTTGGTCTCCGTGATGATGCGCTTCAGGGCTTCGCCCTGGCGCTCCAGTGCGGCCTTGGGGTCTTCGCCGCGCAGCACGATGCGCTGGAAGGTGTCGACATAGACCTTGTCGAACTCGCCACCGCGCTGGTCGAGGCCGACCGGCAGCAGGCTGACGATTGCATTTCTCGCGCTGGTCATCCTCTGAACCGCGTCGATCTGCAGCTTCAGGCCCGGATCGATGTCGGCGGGCATGTCGACCTTGGCGACGGGGAAGAATGCCACCGCCTTGGCCGTCTTCACCTGCACGTCGGGCTGGGTCAGATAGGCGATCAGCTTCTTGGCGGCGTCGGCCTGCGGCGCGCCCTTGGCGATGGCCAGCCCCGCGACCACGGGCATGTAGCCCAGACCCTTGGGACCGGAGGGAGCCGGGAAGGCGACGAACTCGTCGGGCTTGCGCGAAAGCGCGTCGATCAGGCGTGCGACATGGTCGAAGGCGATCCAGACATCGCCCGAGAGCAGCGGCTCCTGCATGAAGGCGTAATTGGTCGAGTTCGGGTTGACGGTCTTCCAGAGCTCGCGGAATTTCGTCCACATCTCCACGGCAGCCGGCGACTTGAAGGTCGTGACCACGCCGCCGGTATAGGAGGGGTAGAGATAGCCCTCGAAAAAGCGGTGCATCAGCCCGGTCGGGCCGGCCGGGAAGCCGATCATGCGCTTGCCGGTCTTGGCCTGGATGTTGGCGCCCCATTGCGCCAGCTGGTCATAGGTCAGCGCATTGATGTCGGCGCCCTCGGGCAGGAAGGGCAGCGCCTGTTTGCTAGCGACCATGATGTAGGTGGCCTGCATCCAGGGGATGAACATCTGCTTGTCAGTGCCGAGCTTGCCGGCCTCGACCATGCCCGCGTTGAGCCCGCGGTCCTTCAATGTGGCCAGTACGTCGTCGAGCGGCATCAGCGAATCGGCCGCCAGCGGCTGCAATTCGCCATGCAGTGCGCCGATCAGGCTGGAAACGGGCTTGCCGCCCTGCTGCTCGGCCCGGATGTGGACGCCGAGTTGCGGTGGTTGCTCGGTGACGAACTCCACCCCGCCGGGAAAATCCTTGAGGATCTCGGAGCGCAGCTTCTGTGCCGCCTCGATCGGCCGCAGCTGCGTCGACAGAAAGACGACCTGAGCTGAGGCTGGGGCAGCAGCGAGACCGAGCACGAGGGCGGCGATGGCGCCTGTAAGCTTAGGGGTCGCGAAGGCCTTGATCATTGGTTGTGTCCTCCCTGGAAGCAATCCGGCTCTTGATCTGGCCGTTGTCGATCGGTGCCGGTCCGTCGGACCGGCGGGCTATCAGGCTGGCGCCGCGCAGTTCGCTCATCGGCGCATCGCTGCGGCCGGCGAGTTGGGCGAGCAGCATGTCGAGCATACTTTGCGCCGCGCCCTCGATATCGGGATCGAAGCTCGTCAGCGGCGTCGCGACGTAATTGCCGACCGGCGAATTGTCGTAACCGATCACCGAGACGTCGCGGCCGGCCTTCAGTCCGGCATGGCCCAGCGCATGCAGCGCGCCGACCGCAAGGCGATCGGTGGCGCAGAGCAGCGCCGTCGGCAGCTCGCGTCCGGCAAGAAGTTCGGCAGCAAGGCGATAGCCATTCTCCTCGCTCGGCTCGGCAAAGCGGGCCGGTCCCGGTTCGACGCCGGCCTCAGCGAGGGCCAGGCGCCATCCGGCCTCGCGGAAGAAGCCGAAGCCGTAGTCGAGCGGCGCGCCGATCAGGGCGATCCGGCGGTGGCCGAACCCGAGCAGGCGCTGTGTCGCGGCGCGGAAGGCCGCGGTGCCGTCGATGTCGACCCAAGGATGGCCGCCTGCTCCGGTGCGTCCATGGGCGACGAAGGGCAGGCCGGCCTCGCGCAGATAGGTGATGCGGGCATCGTCGAGCCGGGTACGGGCGACGATCATCGCATCGACACGGCGGTTGCCAACAAACTGACGGTAGAGCGCGAGTTCCTCGGCGCCACCGCGCGCGCTGGACACGATGAGGTCGAGCCCCGCCTCGGCCAAGCGCGGACCGATCGCGCCGATCAGCCGCAGGAAGAACGGCTCGCCGAGCTGGCCCGGGCCTGTTGGCAGCACGATGCCGACCGCGTCGCTGCGCCCGCCGCGCAGGCGTCGCGCGGTGGCGTTGGGACGATGGCCGATGCGCTCGGCCTCCGCCTGGATACGCCGGCGCGTCGCTTCCGCCACGTCGCCATGTCCGCCGAGCGCGCGCGAGACGGTCGTGACGGACAGATTCAGGGCTGTGGCGATACGAATGAGCGACATGAAACCTCGGACCAAAACGCTATTCCGAAACGTTTCGGAGTGTCAATCACGCGATTTCAGCGCGCAGAACGCTCCTCATCTCTCAGGAGAAATTGTCTTTCGCGGCCATCTACGTTTCACTTCAGGGAGATCGAGCGTGGCATTTTGAGAGCAGACATCGACTGGGCCAACGACGAGCGCGCATCGCCTCGCTTGGAAATGGACACGCCGCAGCGCGGTCGCCTGTTTGATCGCCGACGGCGCTGCTGCGCCGATTACCCGTCGCGCTACCGTGTCAGGAAGCAGGCGGCCTCGGTTCCCGAGACTGTCGTGCGCAGCTCGGGTCGCGCCGTCGGGCAGATCTCGACGCGGATCGGGCAGCGGCTGACGAAGGGACAGCCCGGCGGCGGCGAAAGCGGGCTCGGCAGGTCGCCCGTCAGGATGATCTTTTCGCGTTTGCGCTGGAGCACCGGGTCCGGCAGCGGGATCGCGGAAAGCAGCGCCTTGGTATAGGGGTGCTGCGGCGCCTCGAACATCAGGTCGATCGGTCCGCGCTCCATCACCGTGCCGAGATAGAGCACCATGGCCTCGTCGGCCAGGTGGCGCACCACCGATAGGTCGTGCGAGATGAAGAGATAGGCCAGATCGAGGTCGCGCTGCAGCTCCAGCAGCAAGTTGAGCACCTGCGAGCGGATGGAGACATCCAGCGCCGAGACCGGTTCGTCGAGGATCAGCAGGCGCGGCGACAAGGCGAGCGCGCGTGCGATCACGACGCGCTGGCGCTGCCCGCCCGAAAGCGCGCTCGGCAGGCGCTCGGAGAAAGCGGCAGGCAGGCCGACGCGGTCGAGCAGTTCTGAGATGCGACTGCGTCGGTCATTACGCGTCCAGCCCGCGATGGCGAGCGGCTCACTGACGCTGTCGGCGATGCTCATCTTGGGATTGAGGGCGGCGCTCGGGTCCTGGAAGACGATCTGAATATCGCGGGCAAGGTTCGCGCGCTCGCTACCGCGCAGATGCGTGATGTCGCGGCCGTCGAACAGCACCTTGCCGTCCGTCGGCTGTTCCAACCCGATCACGGCATAGGCCGTCGTCGACTTGCCGCAGCCGGATTCGCCGACGAGCGCGACCGTGCGTCCGGCCGCCACGTCGAAGGAGATGCCATCCACCGCCTTGACCAGTCCGCCGGGCGTGCCGACGCCCCGGCGCAGCTTGAAATGGACCTTGAGGTCGCGGACCTGCAGGAGCGGTTGCGCGGTCGCGGTCATGCCAGCGCCTCGACGTCAGCCGAATGCCAGCAGGCGGCGGCATGGCCCGGCCCGACATCCGCCAAAGGGGGCGTCGCGACGCAAGCTTCGTCGGCAAGCGGACAGCGGGTACGGAAGCGGCAGCCATCGGGCCAGGATTCGGCGCTCGGGACCATGCCCTCGATGGTGCGCAGCGTCATCTTGCGCTGTCCTTGCAGCGTCGGGATCGTCGCCAGCAGCAGCTTGGTATAGGGGTGTCGCGGCGCGGCGAAGATCGGTTCGACCGGGCCGCTCTCGACGATCCGGCCGCCATACATCACGCAGACATCGTCGGCGAGATCGGCGACCACGCCCATGTCATGGGTGATCAGCACGATCGCGCTGCCGACATCGCCGCGCAGGTCTCGCATCAGTTCGAGTATCTGGGCCTGAATCGTGACGTCGAGCGCCGTCGTCGGCTCATCGGCGATCAGCAGGGCCGGCCGGCAGATCAGGGCTGCCGCGATCATGATGCGCTGGCACATGCCGCCCGACAATTCGAACGGGTATTGCCGCGCGCGCCGGCTTGCGTCGGGAATGCCGACGCGTGCCATCATCGCGATGGCCTCGCCCCGTGCAGCGTTGGCCGAAAGGCCGCGATGCAGGCGCAGCGCCTCCTCGACCTGCTCGCCGACGCGCATCAGCGGGTTGAGCGAGGCGACCGGCTCCTGGAAGATGATCGTGGCCTCGTTGCCCCTGATATCAGACAGCGCGGCTTCACCAAGGGGGAGGAGATCGCGGCCGTTGAGGCGGATCTCGCCCCCGGTGATACGCGCCGCCTTCGGTAACAGGCCCAGCACCGACAAGGCGGTGAGGCTCTTGCCGCAGCCGGATTCACCGACGATGGCGAGGATGCGGCCCGAACCGAGGCTCAGCGAGACATGATCGACGATGCGGTTTCCGCCGATATCGATGACGAGGTCGTCGATCGCCAGGACGGGGACATCTGTGACGCTCATGCCGTGGCCGCCACCACGGCCGCCCAGGGGCTGGTCGGATGGGCCATGCCGGCGAAGCCCCCGCCGTCGGCAGCCATCACGGCCGAGGGAATCGAGAAGTTCACGGGATAGAGCGTGTCCTCAACGATCTCGACCGGAAAGGCGCTGGCGACGGTGGCTGCGACATCGGCCTCGGCGCGTGCATCGATCTTGATGCGCGGGGTCGAGGCGTCGATGCGCGGGCGGTGAAAGACCTCCTCCAGCGACAAGCCGAAATCAGCCATGCCCGAGATCAATTGCAGCACCGTCGGGAAGATGGTGCGCCCGCCCGCCGCGCCAATCGCAAGCACCGGGCGGCCGCCCTGGCTCAGCACCAGCGGGCACATATTGGCGAGCGGCTTCTTGCCCGCCGCGATGCTGTTGGGTTGGTCAGGGCGCGGATCGAACCACATCATGCCGTTGTTCATGATGATACCGGCTTGCGGCAGCGCGACCTTGGCGCCAAAGCGCGAAAGCAGCGTGTTGGTCAGCGAGACCATCGTCCCAGAGCGATCGACCACGCTGACATGCGAGGTGCAGCCGGCCTGGGGCGTCGCAGCATGGCCGAGCGTGGTCAGCCGCTTTTCATAGGCCTCGCGGATGGCCGCGGCGTAGAGCAAGGCGGCCTGGGCCGGCGAGGTTTCGCGAGACAGCGGCCCGTTGGCGAGGCGTTCCGCCGCGTCGAAGAAGGTCGGGCCGCCGCTGAGGCCCGGCACGGCGGCGATGTCATAGTCGCGATAGCGCCCTGTCAGAGCCGGCGCCCAGACCACCTCGTAGCCGGCAAGATCACTGGCGCGGATCGCCGAGCCGCCGGCTTCGAGATCGGCTGCGATCGTTGCTGCGCTCTCGCCCTCGTAGAAGTCGCGCGCGCCCGCTTTGGCCAGCCGCCGCAGCAGCCTGGCCTTGAGAGTCATCGGCTTGAAGCGCTGCGTATCGGCGCCCGCCCTGGGCCCGTGACCATCGTCGAGCAGGATTGCCGAAAGCGTAGGATCCCGCGCCAGACCCGGCGCTTCGATCGCGATGCAGAGTGCCGCGAACCAGTCGATTTCCAACCCGCGCTCGGCATGCTCGATCGCGGGCTGGAGCGCGTCGCTCCACGAGATCGAGCCATGCCGCTCCAGCGCGGCGGCGAGCCCTGCGATCGCGCCCGGCACGCAGATCGCGCCGTAGCCCGAGACGTTGCGATCCCCGACGACCGAAGGCCAGCTGAACCAGTTGCCGCCCTGCGCGCCGGCAAGTGGATAATCAGCGGGGTCGAGCCCGATTGCGGCGCGCACATTGAAGTCGAGGGTTTCGGTCGCGCCGGTAGTGCCATCGGCATGGACCAGGAAGCCGCCGCCGCCGACGCCCGACAGCCAGGGCTCGACCGTGCTGAGCACCAGAGCGGCGACGACGGCTGCGTCCATCGCATTGCCACCGCGCGAGAGAGCATCCGCCCCGGCCTGCGCCGCATGGCGGTTCTGGGCGGCGACGAGGCCATGGGCCGAATGCACGGCAGGTCTCTGGACGGTGAAGGTCTGCATCAGCGCGGCGCCTTGAAGCGGTGTGGCGCGCTCGCTTCCGGCAGACGCATCGGCACGCTGAAGCGCTCGGCATTGGCGCTGGCTGCGTGATGGGCGGCGAGTTCGCCGACGGTCGCGATCCAGGTTCCCGGCGAGGCGGTGACGACGTCGAGCAGCTTTTCCAGCATGCGGACGCGGCCGGCCCGGCCGGAGATCCAGTCATGGATCGTCAGCATCATCATGCGGCCTTCACGGTGGAGCACATGCCATTCGTCGAGACAAGCCTCGAGAATGCCGCCTTGGGCCGAGGGCGGCGCCTTGTCGGTCGGGCTGCCGGTGAAGCGGAAATAGATGGCATCGTCGACCGCCCAGAGCACCGGCACCTGCGTGACGCCGTCGATCGTGTAGGGATGGTCGAAACCCATCAGCGAGGAATCATAGAGCCCGCGCCGCTTGACCTCCGCCAGCATGAACGGCGTCATCTCCCAGGCCGGCGATCGAAAACCCTTCGGAACGATGCCGGCCTGGCTCTTGAACAAGGCGAGCGATTCATCGAGCGCGCGGGCGAACTCCTCCGGCCCGGCTTCGGTGGCGAGCTCGTGGAAATAGCCGTGCAGGCCGATCTCGTGGCCGCGCGCGACGAAGGCCGGCAGCAATTCGGGATGGTTCCTGGCGACCAGCCCAGGCACGAATAAGGTCGCCTTGATGCCGTAGCGATCGAGCAGGTCGAGGATGCGCCAGATCCCGATGCGCGGCCCGAACAGGCGCTGCTCGATCTGGCCGAGCGTGGCGGCTGCGTCCGTCGGCAGGCTCCATTGATAGGGGCTCTCGGCATCGACATCGACGCTGAAGCAGAAGGCGCTGCTCTTGCGCTGCGGCCATTCATAGGCCGAGACGGGGAAGCTCGCAGGGGACATGCCGGCCTGGCTCATGACGTGGCCCTCACAGCGCGCTCTTCTTGTCCTGATGGACGGCAAGCGACCCGATCGAATTGCCGCCATCGACCGTCAGCGTCGCGCCGGTGACATAGGAGGACGCATCGCTGGCGAGGTACAGCAGGGCGTTGCCGACATCCTCGCGCGACGATGGCCGCCCCAAAGGGATTTGCGCGACCGTGCTCTGGATATGTGCTTCGGTCAGGCTGCTGACGGTGCTGCCGGCGGCGAAGCCGGGCTCGAGCGCGTTCACGCGGATGCCGTACTCGGCCAGCTCCACGCCGAAGCCCTTGGTCAGGCGGTCCAGCGCCGTCTTGGAGGTGGAGTAGACGGTGGCGGTGCGCCGCATCTTGCGCGAAGCGCCCGATGAAATGTTGATGATCGAGCCTTTGACGCCCTTACGCACCATCTGCGTCGCAAGCTCGCGGCTCAGGATGAAGGGCGCGCGCAGGTTGACCGAGAAGATACGGTCGAACTCCTCGGTGGAGGTGTCGAGCAGGAAACCGCTGGGATAGATCCCGGCATTGTTGACGAGGATATCGACCGCGCCCCAGCGCGTGCCGATCTCCGCCGTCAGCTCTTTGATCGAGGCCTCGTCGGTGAGGTCGGCCGCCTTGCAGAAGCTGTCGCCGCCCAGGCCTAGCGTCCTAGCGAAAGCCTCGAGCTCGTCGCCCTTCGTATCGGTCAGCGCCAGCGTCGCGCCGGACGCGTGCAGTGTTTCCGCGATCCAGCGCCCAATCACGCCGCAGGCGCCGGTGACGAGTGCGCGCTTGCCCTTGATGTCGTCGAACATGGTCATGGTCCTCAGCGGAAACGGGGATCGAGGCGGTCGCGCACGGCGTCCCCCGTCAGGTTGACGGCGAGTACGAGCACGAAGAGGCACAGTCCCGGCAGCGTCGCGACCCACCAGGCGGTGGCGACATAGTTGCGGCCGGTGGAGAGCATCGAGCCCCAGCTCGCGGTCGGCGGCTGCACACCCAGGCCCAGGAAGGACAGCCCCGCCTCGAACAGCACCATCAGGCCGAATTCGAGCGTCGCGACGACGCTGACGGCGCCGATGATGTTGGGCAGGACATGGCGGAACAGAACCCGCGTCGCACCCGCGCCCATCAGGGCGGCGAGCCGGACATAGGGCATCGTCGCGACCGAAAGCGTCTGGCTGTAGGCGATACGAGCGTAGCGCGGCCAGCGCGTCAGCGCGAGCACCAGGATGACGTTGACCAGGCTCGGCCCGAGCACCGCAACCGTGATGATCGCCAGCAGCACGGCCGGAATCGAGAGGAAGACATCGACGACGCGCATCACCACGGTCTCGGTCCAGCCGCGCCGATAGGCCGCGATCATGCCCAGCGTGGTGCCGACCGTACCCGAGAGGATCACCGAGGCGAAGGCGACCACAAGTGAGACGCGCGAGCCGTAGATGATGCGGCTGAGCACGTCACGACCGAGTTCGTCGCTGCCGAGCCAGTAATGGAAGGCCCGCGAAACGGTACCTGGCGGTTTCAGCCGGCCAATGAGGTTCTGCTGGTTGGGGTCGTAGGGCGCCAGCCACGGCGCGAAAATCGCGGCAAGCACCACCAGCGCGACGATCGCCAGCGGCCACCAGCGGCGCAGGCCGAATCCTTGGCGTGGGTGCGGACGTGGGGACGCGACCGCGCTCATCGGGCGCCATCCAGGAGGATGCGGGGATCGACGACGCTGTAGAGCACGTCCGAGAGCAGATTCAGCGCCACCGTGACGAAGGCGCCCATCAGGACGACGCCCTGAACGATCATGAAGTCGCGCGCCAGGATCGCCTGCACGGTGACCTGGCCGAGACCGGGCCAGGCGAACACGGTCTCGACGATGACCGCGCCGGCGAGCAGGTTCGAGATTTCCAGCGCCGCGACGGTGATGAGCGGGATCGAGGCGTTGCGTGCGATATGGCGCAGCAGCAGGCGCGGCATCCGCGCCCCGCGCGAGCGGGCGGTGCGGGCATAGTCCTTCGACAATTCGTCGAGCAGCGCCGAGCGGGTGATGCGCGCGAAGGTCGCCATGCTGAGCAGGCCGAGCGCGAAGGACGGCATCACGAGATTCCAGATGTCACCGGTCGACGAGGGCGGCAGCCAGCCGAGCAGCACCGAGAACACCATGATCATCAGGATGCCGCTCCAGAAGGTCGGCATGCTCTGGGCTGCGAGCACGAAGCCCGCCGCGATCTTGGCGACAGCACGGTCGCGAAACACCGCGAGCAGGATGCCGATCGGCACGCCCATGCCGCAGGCGACGGTCAGCGCGCCCGCCGCCAGCATCAGCGTATAGGGCAGGCGCGAGGCGATGATCGTCGTCACCGGCACGCGCTGCACGACCGATTGCCCGAGATCGAAGCGGGCGAGATCGGCAAGGAAGTCGAGATACTGGATGAAGAGCGGCCGATCGAAGCCGAGCGCATGGCGCAGGGCGTCGATGTCGGCCCTGGTCGCGGTCTCCGGCACCAGGAGATAGGTCGGATCCCCCGTCAGCCGCTGGACGAAGAAGATCAATGTCGCCACGCCCAGGATCGTGATGAGCGCCTGTCCGGCGCGCTGGAGGAGGAAGCCGGGCACGGGGCCGTCAGTCGCTCCAGCTCATGCGGTTCAGGAACAGGCTCTCATTCGGGGTCGGCTGCCATTTCAGGCTCTTGGTGGCCCCATAGATGACCGCCGCCTGATAGAGCGGCACAAGCGGCGCTTCCGCCGCGATGATCTCCTGGACCTGCTTGTAGGCCGCCAGCCGCTTGTCCTTGTCCAGGGTCTGGCGGGCTTCCTCGAGCAGCGCATCGGCCTTCGGGTTGCGATAGGCCGACCAGCCGCTGCTCTTGTGGATCAGTGGGAAGAGCGTGCCGTCGGCATCCTGGCAGGCGCAGGACCAGCGCCCGAAGCTCAGCGTCGAGGTCGCCTCCGGGCCGGCCTGCGAGCGCTTGAGATAGCTCGCCATATCCGACATCGCGATCTTGACGCTGAAGCCGGCATCGCCGAGCTGCTGCTGGATCGCCTGGACGATGCGCTGGTCGAAGACCGGCGCGGTTGCAAGCTCGATCTCGGCCTTGGCCGCCGGACCCGCTTCCGCGACGAGCGCCTTGGCCTTGGCCAAGTCGTAGGTCGGACCTTTCAGGCCCCCGATCCAGCCGAAGCTGGCAGGCGTGCCCAGTTGCGACACGGGCTTGTCGAAGCCGCCGAGCAGGCCGTCGACCAGCCCGTCCTTGTCAATCGCATAGGCGGCGGCCAGGCGCAGCTTGACGTTGTCGAAGGGTGGCTTGGTGGTATTGAGCCTGAGATAGGCGACGCGCTCGGTCAGGCCGATCAGGGCTTGCGCCCTGGCCGCAGATTTGAGCTGGCCAGCCTGGTCGGCGTCGAGCGTGACGCCGAGATCGCTCGTGCCGGCCTGGAGATTGGCGAGCCGGGTCGCGCCATCGGGCACGGCGCGAAAGATCACGGTCGGGAACGGAGCCTTGGTGCCCCAATAGGCGTCGTTGCGTAGGAGCGACACGGCAACGCCGCGCTGCCAGCTCTCGAACCTATAGGGCCCGCTGCCGACCGGCTTCAGATTGAAGGCATCCTTGCCGACGGCCTCGACGATCGCCTTGGGCACGATCGAGAGCTTGACGAGTTGTGCCAGCAAGGCCGGATAGGCGCCGTCGGTGGTCAGCTTGACCCTGGTGGCTGAGAGCGCCGTCGCATTGGTGATCTTGTCGAACTGGCCGAGCTGCGGGCTGCCGAATTTTGGATCGGTGATACGCTTGACGCTGAAGACGACGTCGTTGGCCGTCAAGTTCGAGCCGTCATGGAAAATGATGTCGGGGCGAAGCTCGAACTCGATCTCGGTGTCGGACAGGTATTTCCATGAGATCGCGACCTGCGGGACGATCTCGCCCTTGTCGTCGCGGGTGACGAGGTTGTCGAAGATGTTGCGGTAGACGTAATAGCTGTCGGGGTTCCATTGGAGCTGCGGATCGAGCGAGGACGGCTCGTTCACGAGGTCGACCACGAAGCGCTCCTTCGAGGCGTGCGCCGGCGAGGCAGCGCCGAGAGCAAGCACCGCGGCACATGCAACCGCGAGAGGATAGGTCCGCCAGACAATGGTCATGACTGCTGTTCCTTCGTCAGAGGGATCGGCTGATCGGCCGCGGCGGCTGCAGTACGGGGCGCGCTGCGCCGGCGGGCCGAACGGGCCGGCGGACGCGACGGCTGCGCCGAAATCGCCAGGAAGCCATGGGCAAGCGCGTCGGCGAAGCGTTGGTTGTACCGCGCGATCGCCCGCCTGCCCGCCTCCGCATCGCCGGCAATGAGCGCTGCGACGAGTTCGCCGAGATCCGCTGGCGGGATGGGATGGCTGTTGAGATCGAGCATCCGCACGATGCGGTCGGCATGGTCCCAGATCTCGCCGAGCCAGTTGCGGGCGAAGGCCCCTGCCCCAGCCGCGAGCAGATTGCGCAGCTGACGCTCGGCGGCGCGGGCGGTCGCGAGCGCTGCGGGCTCGGTCCGCCCAGAGACGGACCGCACCATGCCGAGCAGCGTCACCGCGCTCGAGCTCACGGGCTCAGTCAGCACTTGCGTCGCCAGTGAAGCCTCCAGCCGACGACGCCCGTCCAGCACGGCTGCGATCAGCGCGCCGTCGATCGGCGCGATCCGCCAGCCCTGGCGCGCATGCCGGCTGACGAAGCGGGCTGCAGCAAGCTCGGTGAGCGCAACGCGGACGCTGGCGCGGCCAAGCCCGAAGCGCTCGGCGATCGCCGCCTCATGGATGAACTCGCCTGGCGTGAGCTCGCAGGTGACGATCGCCTTGCGCAGCCGCCGCGTCGCGACATCAAGCCGGGCTTCGGCGATCGGGGCGGTCGTCGCGGGAGCGAACGGAGAAGACGTGTCGAGCATGCGACGAAGTCTGGAACGCCCCGTGAGATTTCACAAGAGCATTGTGAGGCTTCAAGCACAGTTGGGAAAATCGCGCTACGCTGTGAGGACCAATGCCGCGTCATACGCGCCGCGATGCGATTTACGCTGCGGAAAGGCATTCGGCATTCGATGTAAAGGGCTTGATCGAGGCATAATTCCGAACGAAGAAATCCTGATTTCGTTGGATATAATTTATTTATTACGCCAATAATTTTTCAGAATTCATCCAACAATCCAACGCCTTTGCGAAATAAAAGAGCAGAACATTCCTGTTGTCTGCTCGTTTTGAAGCCACCTGACCAATTCGCGGGATATCCCTTCCGACTGGTTCATGCGAAGGATTACTTCCATGCTGAAAACATTTGCACTGATTTCCGCCATCGCCATCGTGCCTGCAACGGCCACGCCGACACGGCCTTCCACGAGGCCTTTTTCAACCATTGCGGCAATCGCTATCTGCAGGAATCCTATGGTCTCGTGGGCGGCCGGATCGCGGCGCTGCGGACCAGTCTGAGCGCGCCGATCGACGTGCAGACGCCGCGGTCCTTCGAGGAGCATCTGGCGCTGCTGCGCTTCTTCGAGGCCGGCGACTTCGCTGGGCTCGAAACGTTGATGACCTCGCATATCAACGGTTCGGGCCAGACCTATGCGAACGCGCTCCTCGGCTGAACGCGCGAACTGCGATGCCGGTCGCGATAGGCACGCAGCGCCTGCTCGGCCGAGGCAGCACCAAGCTTCAGCCTGAGATATCCGAGAGATCTGCGAACCGGTCGATGGCTCGCGCCCAATGATCAGCCGGGACGTGACGCTCCAGGCTGAACTCGTAGAACAGCGCCTCTTGCGCCACTTGCCGCTCGCCCATTATCGCGCCGCCCTCTGCCCAAAGACGACTGAATCAGAACTTCGTACCCGAGGCAACGACGACTTTATCAACGGTATCCGCCAGCGTCCCTTGCGCACGGCACCGCGGACGAACCCCTCACCGTCGAACATGTCACCGTCGAACATGTCACCGACGAGCGCGCCACTGGGCCCGAGGCGAATGGCGTTGCATGAGCCGGCGATCTTCGCCGTCGTCAGCACCTCGTCGAGCAGCGCGATCGTC
Source organism: Hyphomicrobiales bacterium (assembly GCA_900470775.1). Lineage (GTDB taxonomy): Bacteria > Pseudomonadota > Alphaproteobacteria > Rhizobiales > Beijerinckiaceae > Allobosea. Next base: position 16,514 of record UCBZ01000007.1, read on the forward strand.
GTGATCTTGTGCGGCATGGTGACGAGCGCGCCATGGATGTTGGAGAGCCTGAACAGAAGCTTGAGAAAGGCCGGATAATCCCGCGCCTTGCATCCCATCGGGACCACGACGGCATCAATGCCGTGTTTTTCGAAATAGGGATTGTAGATCATCGGCGCCCGAAAGGATTCGGTCGGGTGGCCGAGATGAGCGATGAGCTTCGTGGTGCCGCGGATCGTGGGAACGGTGCTTTCAGGGGATGGGAATGCGCGCTCCGGATCAGACTTCGATCCTGATGGCCGTGCCAGAGCGAGCGCTCAGCGCGATCGCGTCGAGCGTCAGCGCGATATCTATGGACTGGGCCGGCGTCGCGCCCGTCCAATGCGCTTCGCCTTGAGTGACGAGGCGCTGAAACGACTCGACTTCGGCCAGGAAGCCGTTGCCGGGCGGGACCTCGATGATCTCGGGCACGGCAGCGACTGTTGTGCCGCGCCTGATCGTCAGGATCGGTGGCCCGCCGGCAGGCGGATGGTTGAGATATGTTGTCTCGATCGTGCCTCGATCGCCCGAAATCAGGGCGTGGCGGTGATAGGCCGTGGCGAAGCTGCTGGAGACCTGGGCGAGAGCGCCGCCGGGAAATTCGAGCGTCGCTGCGACGCTCATGTCGACGCCAGTCTCGCTCCACCGCGCGACTGCGCTGACCCGATCAGGGCGCTCACCGGCGACGAGCAGAGCGAGGCTGACGGCGTAGCTGCCCACGTCGAGCAGGGAGCCCCCGCCAACCTCTGGCTTCAGGCGGATGTTGGCCGGGTCCGAGAAGGCAACACCGAAGCTCGACCGGATCAGCTGGACCTTGCCGATGGCGCCTTCCTTCAGCAATGCGCTGAGCTTCAGCGTTTGCGCCTGGGCCCGGTAAGGATAGGCCTCCACGAGATGGCGCCCAGCCTGGCGCGCCGCGGCGAACATGGCCCGCGCCTCGGCGGCGTTCATCGCCAGCGGCTTCTCGCAGAGTACATGCTTGCCGGCCTCTAAGGCCCGGATCGACCATTCGGCATGGAGTGAATTCGGCAGTGGATTGTAGATCGCGTCGATCTCCGGATCAGCGAGCAAGGCATCATAGGAGCCGTGGAACCTGGGAATGCCGCATTCCTGCGCGAAGCGCTCGGCCTTCCCCGCGTCTCGGCTGGCGACGGCTGCCACTGTCACAGCTTGTGAAGAGGCGACGCCGCTGGTGAACGCGCGGGCGATGTTGGCAGCCCCCAGCACGCCGAGGCGCAGTGGCCGAGAGATCGGGTCATTCATGATACATGTCCTTCAATCGATCGTGACCATCGTGCCACTGGCGGCCGATCGCTTGACGGCGTCGATGACCTTCAGCGTGTTGAGACCCTCACGGCCCGAGACGATCGGCGTCGCGGAGCCTCGTATGACTTCGCAGAAGTGCCGGATCTGGACCTTGAGCGGATCGTCTGGAGCGTAGGGTACGCGCTCGCTGACCAACGGTTCCCACCAACTGCGTTTCCCCGAGTTGGACCAGAGCTCGAGTTGCGGGATCGTCAGGGAGCCGTGCGTCCCACCGATATGGTAGCAGGACTGGTCCTGCTCCGGATAAGCGGGATTCTCGCCCGTCGTCATCTCCTAACTCCACGGCGCCACGACGGAATACAACACGTTGACCGTGCCGAGCGCGCCGCTCGCGAACCGCAGCAGGATGACCGCCGTCTCCTCGACGGCGTTGCCGCGAACGGCGTTGGATTCATGGGCCTGGACCGAGACGATCTCGCCGCACAAATAGCGGAACAGGTCGATGTCGTGGATCAGGTTCAGGAATACCGGGCCGGCGCCAGCTTCCCGCCGCCAGCCGATGTCGAAGTAGTCGTCCGGTTTCATCAGCCAGAATTGGCCAGCGAGCGCGAGAATGGTGCCAAGCCGCCCGGAGTCGACGATCTCCTTCGCCTTCCGGATCAACGGGTTATAGCGACGGTGATGACCTACGAGCAGGGGAACGCCTGCCTTCTCCGCAGCCTCGACCAAGGCAGTCGCGCCTGCGACGTCGTCTGCGATCGGCTTCTCGACGATGACGGGCACCCCGGCGGCGACCACCTCCAGGCCGTTCTGGACGTGAAGCTGATTGGGCGTCGCGATGATGATGCCGTCAGGCATGCTGGTCGCCGCGAGCTCGTCAAAGCTCGCATACCAGCGGGTGCCGAGCCTCTCGGCGAGATCGCGCCCGATTGTCGAGGGGTCGATGATCGCCGACAGGTGATGCCTGGCTCCACCGCGACGTGTTCGGCATGGCGTTTGCCAATCAAACCGGCGCCCATCACCGCGAGGTTCACGAGGGTCATGCCATCGCCCTTTGTCCGATCGCCTCATCCGATCCCATCGGCGGTCAGGCCGCCTTGCCATCGATGATCTGTCCGGCCCGTCGCAGCCCCAGTGCGTAGCCCTGCGTGCCGCAGCCGGCGATGACGCCATCGGCGCGCAGCGAGACATAAGAGTGGTGGCGGAAGGCCTCGCGCTTGTGGACGTTCGAGATGTGCACCTCGATGACGGCCCCTTCGAACGTGTTGAGCGCGTCGAGGATGGCAAGCGACGTGTGCGTGAAGGCGGCGGGGTTGATGACGATGCCGGCCGCGTCTTCGCGGGCGGCGTGGATCCAGTCGATGACCTCGTACTCCCGGTTGCTCTGGTAGAACTTGATCTCAAGCTTCAGTTCGCTCGCTAGGGCTCGGCATTCCGCCTCGACATCAGCAAGTGTGACGTGGCCGTAGATCTCCGGCTGGCGCTTGCCCAGCAGATTCAGGTTGGGTCCGTTGAGGATGTATACGAGGCGGCTCATCATGGGCTCCGGACTGGATGTAGTGGATCAGTGTTGACGCAGGATTTCGCCGAGGAACTTCTTGGTCCGGGCGTGCGTGGGGGTGGTTCGCGGCGTCTCCGGCGTGACGCGGGCAACACGGTTCGGCCGCGTCGCAAACTACGGCAAGCGCGCGGAGGAAGAGCTCTGCCTGCTGGTCCAGGTCGAGACGCAGGAGGCGCTCGACAACCTTGAGGCCATCGCCTCGGTCGACGGGGTGGACGGTGTCTTCATTGGCCCCGCCGATCTTGCCGCCAGCCTCGGCCATATCGGCCAGCCCGGCCATCCCGACGTGGCAGCGCTGATCGAGAGCGCCATCGCCCGGATCAAGGCCACGGGGAAACCCGCCGGCATTCTGACGCCCGATAACGCTTTCGCCGCGCGCTGCATCGAACTCGGGACGCTCTTCACCGCCGTCGGCGTCGATGCCGCGATGCTGGTCAAGGCGACCGAAGCACTGGCGAAGCAATTCAAGGCATGAGACGAAGCGCAGCCTTTCGACCCGCGCATCTCTCACTCGTATCCCGACAGGAGATGGGGCGTGTAGAGTTCCTCGAGAGAATGGACCTCGCTGGTGCTGAGCGTCACATCCATGGCCGCCAGTGCATCGTCAAGCTGGGTCATCTTCGTCGCGCCAACGACAGGAGCCGTGCCCCCCTTCTTGTGAAGCAGCCAAGCCAGCGCGATCTGCGCGCGTGGAACACCGCGAGCCTCCGCGATCTCGCCAACGCGGCCGACGACCATGCGGTCCGCCTCCTGGGCCTTCGCGTAGAAGACCTTCCCGACCTCATCGGCCGCGGCGCGGGCCGTGGACGGCGTATCCTCCCAGGGGCGGGTCAGCCGCCCTCGTGCAAGCGGTGACCAAGGGACGACGCCTATCCCTTCCGAGATGCAGAGCGGGAGCATCTCCCCCTCCTCCTCGCGGTAGAGAAGGTTCAGATGGTTCTGCATCGAGACGAAGCGCGCCCAGCCGTGCTGGCGCTGCAGCCCAAGCGCCTTCATGAAGCTCCTGAAAGAGGAGAGGTGTACAGGCCTGAAGCCACGCTGTTCCCGCGCTGTGCCGACCCGATTCGTTCACTAGCAGTCGCACGGATTTTCTTGTGAAATCAAATGCTTACTATATCAATATCTAACCTTCTGATATAGATCACATCTGTCGTTGCCCTGTTATTGGGCACCACATAAGCTCCCGGATACGAAGGGCGATAAACGCCCCGTTTTCAGGGAGGTGACGATGACGCGTTTACGCGCCTGGCTGCTTGCGGCTGCGCTGCTTGCGCTCGCAATACCGTTCTCGCCGACGCCTGCAACAGCCCAGGGCATTCCGCAGAACATTCCGCGGAAGGAACTCCTGATCCTCGAGAACCCGGAAGGGACAATCAAGAACGCCGGCTGGTTCAACATCTGGGCGATCAACGCCGGCAGCCAGTCCAACGGGCTGCAACAGGCGGCGCTCGACACCCTCTGGTACATCGACCCCGAGAAAGGCCTCGACGGCCCCTGGTACAATTCGCTCGCCGCCGACAAGCCTGTTTACAATGCCGACTTCACGGAGATGCGGGTCAAGCTCCGGCGCGGCCTGTTCTGGAGCGACGGCGTGGAGTTCAGTTCCGCCGACGTCAAGGCCACCATCGACATCCAGGTCAAGAACGCAAACATGCGCTTCTCCGCCGTGCTGGCGAACAACGTCGCCTCTGTCGAGGCGCCCGACGCCGAAACGGTGATCTTCAAGCTGAAGAAGCCGAATTCCCGCTTCCACACCAATTTCACGGTGCGTTGGGGGGCGGTCTGGATCCTGCCGAAACACGTCTTCGACAAGGTCGAGGACCCCGCGAAGTTCGACTTCAACAAGCCGGTCACGCTCGGCGCCTATACGCTGCACTCGTTCGACCCCGACGGAAAATGGTACATCTGGCAATTGCGCGAGGATTGGCAGCGCACCTCGCTCGGCAGCCTCGGCAAGCCCGGGCCGAAATACCTCGCCTATGTCGATCCCGGCCCACCCGACAAGCGCGTCATCGCCCAGCTCAACCATGAGCTCGACGTCATCCATGACATCGCACCCGAGGGCATGTTCACGCTGGCGAAGCAGGACAAGGGCACGCGCGCCTGGTTCAAGGGCTTCCCCTATGGCCATCCGGACCCGACCCTGCCGGCAGTCATCTTCAATACGCAGAACGAGAACCTCAAGAACCGCGACGTGCGCTGGGCGCTGGCGCTGATGATCGACGTCAAAGCGGTGTCGATGGCGGCCTATCGCGGCGCCGCGACCATCTCGGCGATCGCCGTGCCGCCGACCGGCATCCATCCGGAGGCCTATCACAAGCCGATGGAGGCCTGGCTCAAGGATTTCGAGATCGATACCGGCAAGAGCAAGGTCAAGCCTTACGACCCGACGGTCGGCAAGCAGATCGCCGAGATGCTGCGTCCGTCGATGGGTGATCAGATTCCTTCCGATCCGGCGGTGATCGGCAATTCCTTCGGCCTCGGCTGGTGGAAGACCAATGTCGCGGCGGCCGGCGAATTGCTGACGCGCGCCGGTTTCCGCAAACAAGGCAACCAGTGGATGACACCGGACGGCAAGCCGTTCGTGGTCCGGCTGATGGTCGAGGGCGATCTGCGGCCGGTGATGACGCGCGCCGGCACGATGATCGTGCAGCAATGGAAGCAGGCCGGCATCGATGCGCGCATCGACGTCGCGCAGGGCACGCTGGTAACGCGGCGCGCAGCCGGCGATTTCGACAGCTTCATCGGCTGGAGCGTCGAGACCTGGGGCGGACATCAGGACTTGTCCTATTTCATGGACAGCTGGCATTCCCAGTTCGTCGCCGAGCCCGGCAAGCCGCAGCCGTTGCGCAACTGGCAGCGCTGGACGCATCCAGAACTCGACAAGATCATCGAAGATATCCGCAAGATCGACTTCGACGATCCCAAGGGTGTCGAGCTCGGCCGCGACTACGTCAAGCTGATGACGCGCGAAATGCCGATTATCCCGCTGATGGCCTACAATGTCTTCACCGCGATGGATCAGACCTACTGGACCGGCTACCCGACCTCCGATGATCCCTACGCGAACCCGGTCACGAACTGGGGCAACTCCCGCTACATGTTCGTGCGGCTGAAGCCGGCGAACTGAACGGGGCCCGGGCCGCTTCTCGCAGGCGGCCCGACCTTCCTAGCGAGGATAATCACCAGCCGGCGGCGCGCCGCCCGGGCCGGTCGAGCTTTCGGGATCGCATGAACGCTTATCTTGCCTATTTCGCGAAACGCCTGGTCCAGTTCGTCGTGGTCGTCTTCATCGGCGTCAACCTCGCCTTCGTGATCACCCATGCCTCGCCGATCGACCCGGTCGAGCAGTCGATCGCGGCTGTGACGTCCTTCGGCAGCACCGCTCCCGAGGCGATCGCGGCGATGCGCTCCTCGCTACAGGAACTCTACGGGCTCAAGGGCACGGTGGCCGAACAGTACGTCACCTTCTGGAGCCGGGTCCTGCGCGGCGATTTCGGCCCCTCTCTCTCTGCCTTCCCGACGCCGGTCTCGAGCCTGATCGGCCGGGCGCTGCCCTGGACGGCTGGCCTGCTGATCGTCTCGACGCTGATCACCTGGGTTCTGGGCAATCTGCTCGGCGGGCTCGCCGGCTACTACCAGCGCAACCGCACGCTGAAGCTGATGGGCGTGGTGGCCATGGGCGTCCACCCGATCCCCTACTACATCGTCGCGCTGATGCTGCTCATCATCTTCGGCTTCCTCTGGCCGGTGCTGCCCATCACCGGCGGCTCGGCGATGAACCTGCAGCAGGGCTGGAACTGGCCCTTCGTCTCGAGCGTCGCCCGGCATTCGATCCTGCCGGCGCTCTCGCTCATCCTGATCGGGCTCGGCAGCTGGTTTCTCGGCATGCGCTCGCTGGTCTCGAACATCGTGACCGAAGACTACGTCGTCTATGCCGAGACCGCCGGCCTCGACAGCCGCCGGGTGCTCGGCTCCTACGTCATGCGCAATGCGCTGGCGCCGCAGGTGACCGGGCTCGCCATGTCGCTCGGCGGCATCTTCAACGGAGCTGTGATCACCGAGAAAGTCTTCGGCTATCCCGGCGTCGGCACCCTCCTCGTCGACGCGGTCTATGCCGGCGACTACGGGCTCGTGCTCGGTGTCACCACCGTCTCGATCATCGCCGTCTCGGTCGGGGTTCTGGTCATCGACCTGCTCTACCCGCTGATCGACCCGCGCGTGGAGTTGCGCTGATGCTGGCCATTCTGCGCGACCTGATCCGCTACAATCTGGAGTTCCGGATCGGGCTGTTTCTTGTCTCCATCGTAGTGGTGATGGCGGCGCTCTCCGTCGTCTCGCCCTATCCGGCGGGCGACGTCTATGTCGTGCCGCCCGACCTGCCGCCGTCCACCGCCCATTGGTTAGGGACGACCTCGCGCGGGCAGGACGTGTTCTGGCAACTCACGGCGGCGATCCGCAACACGCTCTTCTTCGGCATAATGGTCGCGGCGCTGTCGCGGGTGATCGCGCTCGTCGTCGGGCTGCTCGCCGGCTATAGCGGCGGCTGGATCGACCGGGTGCTGATGTCGATCAACGACACCTTCATCATCATCCCGCTCTTCCCGATTCTGATCCTGTTCTATTTCGTGCTGCGCGATTCGATGTCGACGCCGCTGCTCGCCACCATCATGGCTTGCCTCGGCTGGGCCTATGACGCCCGCCTGATCCGCTCGGTCGCGCTCAGCCTCAAGACGCGCGAATTCACCCAGACGAGCATCTTCTCAGGCATGAAGACGCACGAGATCCTGGCGCGCGAGCATCTGCCCTATGTGCTGCCGATCGTGTTCTCGACCACGATGAACAACATGAACTGGTCGATCGGCATCGAGGTCACCCTCGCGGTCCTCGGCTTCACCGACATCAACACGCCGACCATCGGCGGGATGATCTACTGGGCCAACCAGCACACGGCGCTGGTCGCCGGCATCTGGTGGTGGATCGCTTTTCCGATCGGGCTCGTGGTGATGACCTTCGTCGGCCTCTTCCTGCTCGCCGTCTCGATGAACGAGTACATCGACCCGCGCAGCCGTCTGGCCCGGATGGGAGGCGGGCGATGAGCGGCGCGGCCGAGCAGGCGCCGGTGCTGCAGGTCCGCGACCTGCAGGCGCATTTCCGCACCCATTATTTTGGCGTCAACCGCGAGGTCAGGGCGGTGGACGGCGTCAGCTTCGACGTAAACCGCAACGAGATCTATGGCCTTGCGGGAGAGTCCAGTTCCGGCAAGACGACGCTGATCAAGACGATCGCCGGGTTGCTGAAGCCGCCGCTCGAAATGGTCGGCGGCTCGGCCCGCTTCTCCTTTTTGCCTGACTGGGACGCGGTTGGGCGGGCGCCGCCGGAAGTCGTGCGCGCCATCCGCTGGCGGCACCTCTCCTACATCATGCAAGGCTCGATGAACGTGCTGAACCCGCTCAGGCGGATCAAGCACAGCTTCCGCGATTTCGCCTGGCGCCATCTCGGTGGCAGCAAGGCCGAGTTCGACTTGAGGGCGGCGGCGCATCTCGAGCGCGTCAAGCTCGATCCTTCCGTGCTCGCCGCCTATCCGCACGAGCTTTCCGGCGGCATGCGCCAGCGCGTCACCATCGCGCTCGCGACGATCTGCAAGCCGGAGTTCATCATCGCCGACGAGCCGACGACGGCGCTCGATGTCGTCGTGCAGAAGGACGTGCTGGGGATGATCCGCACGATCCAGCAGGAGATGGGATCGAGCGTGCTGTTCATCACGCACGACATGGGCGTGCACGCGGCGCTGACCGACAGGCTCGGCATCATGTATGCGGGGCGGCTGGTCGAGGATGGCGAGACGCCCGAGATTTTCGCGCGCCCGCTGCATCCCTATACGCGCCACCTGATCGGGAGCCTGCCGCGCATCGGCGATACCGAGCAGCGCGAGGGCCTGGAAGGCACGCCGCCCAACCTCGCCACCCCGCCACCGGGCTGCCGCTTCCACCCGCGCTGCCCGCTCGCCATGTCAGTCTGCACGACGACCGTGCCGGCCATGATCGAGACGCTGTCCGGCCATCGCGTCGCCTGTCACGCGGTCAATCCGGGGATGGCGGCATGAGCGCGCTCCTCGATCTCGACCGGGTCAGCAAGAGCTTCTCGCGCGGCGGGCTGTTCTCGACGCGACGCGTCGCGGCGGTGAAGGAGGTGAGCTTCGCCCTCGAGGCGGACAAGCCCGAGATCTTCACCGTGATCGGCGAGTCGGGGTCGGGCAAGTCGACCCTGGCGCGGATGATTCTCGGCATCCATACGCCGAGCTCCGGCCAAGTCAGGCTCGGGGGACGCGATGTCACAACCTACGACCGCCGCGCCTTCATGGCCGAGGTCCAGCCCATCTTCCAGAATCCATTCGAGGCGTTCAACCCGCTCAAGCAGCTCGACCGATATCTGTTCATGACCGCCGAACGCTTCGGCGGCGCCTCGGGCAAGACCGCGGCCGAGGAGCAGGCCGACGTGGCGCTCAGACAGGTCGGACTGTCGCTCGCCGAAATCAGGGGGCGGTTCCCGCATGAGCTTTCCGGTGGTCAGCTCCAGCGCGTCGCCATCGCCCGCGCGCTTGTCGCCAAGCCTCGCCTGATCATCGCCGACGAGCCGGTCTCGATGGTCGATGCCTCGCTGCGCATGTCGATCGTCAACCTGTTCGGCCGGCTGCGCGACGAGCTCGGCCTGTCGATCGTCTACATCACCCACGACCTCGCCACCGCCTACTACATCAGCGACCGGCTGATCATCATGCAGAAGGGCGTGGTGGTCGAGCAGGGGCCGGCGCGCGCCGTGCTCTCGGCGCCCACGCATCCCTATTCCCGCCAACTCCGCGACGCCGTGCTCACGCCCGACAGCGCCGGAGCCTTCCGCGCCATCCATTCACGCCAAGCGGTTGCAACACCCGGAGTCTCCTCATGAGAAAAGCCAGCATCACCTTCGACCGCGCCTTCGCCATCGGCGACACCGATCCGCGGCTCTTCGGCGCCTTCGTCGAGCATCTGGGCCGCTGCGTCTATGGCGGCATCTACGAGCCCGGACATCCCACCGCCGACAAGCGCGGCTTCCGCAAGGACGTGCTCGAGCTCGTCAAGGAGCTCGGCCCGACGATCATGCGCTATCCCGGCGGCAATTTCGTCTCCGGCTACAATTGGGAGGACGGGGTTGGTCCGGTCAAGGATCGGCCGGCCCGGCTCGATCTCGCCTGGTTCACCACCGAGCCCAACAGCTTCGGCACCAACGAGTTCATGGACTGGTGCCGGGCGGCGAAGACCGAGCCCATGCTCGCCGTCAATCTCGGCACCCGCAACGGCGACGCAGCGCGCAATCTCGTCGAATACTGCAACCACCCCGGCGGCACGGCCTGGTCGGATCTGCGCATCAAGCACGGCTGGAAGAAGCCGCATGACGTGAAGTTCTGGTGCCTCGGCAACGAGGTCGATGGCCCCTGGCAGATGGAGCACAAGACGGCCACGGAATACGGGCGCGTCGCGCATGAGGCGGCGAAGATGATGCGCTGGATCGATCCGTCGATCGAGCTCGCCGCCTGCGGATCCTCGGGTCGCAACATGCCGACCTATGGCCGCTGGGAAGACGAGGTGCTGGAGCACACCTTCGATCAGGTCGAGTTCATCTCGCTGCACACCTATTTCAACAACTATGCCGGCGATACCAAGGCCTTCCTCGCCAGCCCCGACCTGATGGACCAGTTCATCGAGGAAGTCGTCGCGATCTCGGACGCTGTCGCGGCGCGGCGACGCTCCGACAAGCGCATCATGCTGAGCTTCGACGAATGGAACGTCTGGTACCGCACCCGTCGCGTCAGAGCGGATCGCGTCAAGGAGGGCTGGCCGGTAGCGCCGCCGATCCTCGAGGAGATCTATTCGATGGAGGACGCGCTTGTCTTCGGCGGAGCCTGCATCTCACTTCTCAACCATGCCGACCGGGTAAAGGCCGCCTGCCTCGCGCAGCTCGTCAACGTCATCGCGCCGATCATGACCGAGACCGGCGGCCCGGCCTGGCGGCAGACGATCTTCTGGCCCTTCGCCCAGATGAGCCGGCTCGGCCGCGGCAGCGTGCTCAAGGCCATCGTCAAATCCGAAAGCTACCAGGCCTCCTATTTCGATCCGCGCGGCAAGCAGGACCTCTACTATCCGATTGAAGCGCCCTATCTGAAGGCGTCGGTGGTCAGCGACGACAAAGGCGTCTCGCTCTTCCTGCTCAATCGCGATCTGGCAGGCGGCCTTGACGTCACGGTCAATGCGCGCGGCTTCGGCAAGCTCAAGGTCACCGAGGCGACCGAGTTGCGCCACAGCGATCTGAAGGCGGCCAACAGCAAGAAGGAGCCGCTCAAGGTCAAACCGGCGACATTGAAGGGTATCTCGACCAAATCGGATGAGATCACCTTGGAATTGCAACCGGCGTCGTGGAATGTGATCAGGCTCGAAAGCTGACAGAACGGCGCCCGCAGAGATGGACCAGAGCCCGACAGCGTCTACTCGCGGGCGTCGCCGCAACGGCAGCGCTGTGCCACGGGCCGAGGGTCGGCACGGTCAGGGGTTTCTCGTCGTCGATGCCGGGCGGCAATATCAGGTACTGCGCGGCCTGGCCTCCCCGGTCAGGTTGCGCATCCTGAAGCTGCTCAACCGGCACGGCCCCAAGAACATCAACCAGATCGCCGAGGCGCTAGGGCTACCGCAGTCGACGATCGCGACCAATGTCCAGGTTCTCGAAGAGGCCGAGCTGATCTCGACATCGCTTGGCAAGGCCACCAAGGGCCAGCAGAAGGTCTGCACGGCGCGCTATTCCGAAATCGTCGTCAATCTCGACCCCGACGACCCGAGCCGCGAGAACAACATCGTCGAGGTCGAAATGCCGCTCGGGCTCTATACGAGTTCGAACGTCTCGGCGCCCTGCGGGTTCTGCTCGACCGAGCGTATTCTCGGCGTGCTGGACGTACCAGAACTGTTCCTCGATCCGCGCCGGGTGCAAGCGGCGCTGATCTGGTTCGGCCGCGGCTATGTCGAATACAAGTTCCCGAACAACGCTAAGGTGCTGAACCGGACGATCGCGGCGCTGGAATTCGAGATGGAAATGTCGTCGGAGGTGCCGGGCACGAATGCCGACTGGCCCTCCGATATCAGCCTCTGGGTCAACGAGCGCAAGGTCGGCACCTGGACCTGCCCCGGCGACTATGGAGACCGCCGCGGGACCTACACGCCGCCCTGGTGGAAGCTCGAAGGCTCCCAATACGGCATCCTGACGACCTGGCGCATCACAGCCGAAGGTACCTTCCTCGGCGAGCGCAAGCTCAGCGATATCGCCACGACGGATATCGACCTCGATCGCCACCATTCGATCCGGCTGCGTATCGGCATCGATGACAAGGAGGGCCGGCCAGGAGGGGTCAATATTTTCGGCCGCGGCTTCGGCAACCACAACCAGGACATCAAGATGCGGCTGCACCTGCACGCCATGAACGCGCTGCCTCACGTCGCGCCGTGACGGCCCGCCGGGGACGAGTTTAAATCGACGGCAAGGGTATGCAGCATCTTCGCGGCGCGCCCTATCATCCCCGGATGCAGGGCGCAACAAGCTGTCGCACCATCGCTCGATGACAGCAGAAGGTCGTGACTATCCCGCTTACCTCACCCTGGCAGAAGCCGTCGAACGCTACCGTGGCCAGATCAGTGAAAGCATCCTTCGCAACTGGCGATCGATGAGGATCGGCCCGTCATTCCTTAAGGGGCTGCGTCGAGGAGCAAGGCGACCCGCACGACATGTTCACGAGGCCGCAATCGGACCGTTTCAGACCGTTTCTGTCGGGAAATCGGAGCGCGGCTTGACCGCCGGTCGGAGTATCCCGCCTCCTGCCAGCCTCCCTGCCCCGCCGTGCCGATCCTCGACAATTCGGCAGCATGGCTAGGTCGAGCGCGACCGGCCCCGGGGCTCGCACCGATCAGCGCGGGTCGCTTTCCAGCCAGCGGCGCTTCGATTGCTCCAGATGCGCGTGCATCATCGCCTGCGCCAGCAGCGCATCGCGCATTTCGAGAGCCCCCAGAATCGCCTCGTGCTCGGCGACCGCGAGACGCCAGGTCTCGCGCGTCTCGAAGCGGTTGCGGAACTGCGAGGAGATCGGGCTGTGCCGCTCATCGAACAGATCGCCGACGATGCGGGACAGCACATGGTTGCCGGTCTGTTCGGCGATGGTTATGTGGAACTGGCGGTCGCGATCGGTCGGCGTGCGTCCCTCCTCGATCTCGGCGCGCATGCTCTCCAGCGTCCCGCGCAGCGAAACCAGCACCTCCGGCGTGATCTGCGGCGCCGCCAGCAGCGTGACCGCTCCCTCCACCACGGCCCGCGCCTGCATCAGCTCGACCGGGCTCTCGCCGATCGCGGCCAGGCGGGACGAGCGCGTCTTCGCTGCCGACACGACATAAATCCCCGAGCCCATCCGGATCTCGACCGCGCCTTCGATCTCCAACGCGATCAGCGCCTCCCGTAAGGAAGGGCGCGAGACGCCCAGCTGCAGCGCGAGCTCCCGCTCGGCCGGCAAGCGATCGCCGCAGGCAAAGGCGCCGCTCTGGACCAGTGCCCGGATCTGCTCGGCAACCTGCTGATAGAGCCGGCGCTCGGCCGGGCGAACGGACGTCATTCCACACCTCTGATATTGGCCTTACCAGATTAGCCAAAACGATGCCACGAATGTCTTAAATGTCGAAAATCTGCCGGTTAAGGCACATCGTTCGATTCTTACCGCATTTTTCTCTAATAATTGGCTTTACCAATTTTCCGTCGGTGCTATCGTCGGCCGCCCGAATAAACCCGCAGGGAGGGCTGCCGTCGCAAGCGATGGCAGAGAAAAGCATGCAGGACGGCCAGATTGCCGATGCGCGTGCGCTCGGCTCGCATCAGCTGCTGGCAAGCGAACCCCTGCTGGTCCTGGCTGGCATCTCCAAGGAATTTCCCGGCGTGAAGGCGCTCAGCGGCGTCAGCTTCGATCTGCGCCGCGGCGAGGTGCACGCGGTCTGCGGCGAGAACGGCGCCGGCAAGTCGACACTGATGAAGATCATCAGCGGCATCTATGCCGCCAATGACGGCCGGATGACCTACAAGGGCCTCGAACGCCGCTTTTCCTCACCACTCGAGGCGGAAGCCGCGGGGATCGCGATCATCCACCAGGAACTCAACCTGGTGCCGCATCTGTCGGTGGCGGAAAACATCTATCTCGCCCGCGAGCCGCGCCGCGGCTTCCTCGTCGACCGCAAGAGCCTCAAGGCCGATGCGAAGCGCTGCCTCGACCGCCTTGGCGTCGCGATCGATCCCGACCGCCTGGTGCGCGGGCTCTCCGTGGCCCAGTGCCAGATGGTCGAGATCGCCAAGGCATTGTCGCTCGAGGCCGAAGTGCTGATCATGGACGAGCCGACCTCCTCGCTCACCGAGCAGGAGACGCAGCTCCTGTTCGCGGTGATCCGCGATTTGAAGGCCGCCGGCGTCGGCATCGTCTACATCTCGCATCGCCTCGACGAGATGGCCGAGATCGTCGATCGCGTCACGATTCTGCGCGACGGCCGCCATGTCTCGACCGGTGATTTCGCCGCCACCAGCATTGACGAGATCGTGGCACGCATGGTCGGCCGCTCGCTCGACGAGAAATTCCCCGAGCGGACCTCGCGGCCGAGCGACGAGGTAATCCTCTCGGTCAGAGGGCTCGCCCGGAAGGGCGTGTTCTCGGATGTGAGCTTCGACTTGCGCCGCGGGGAAATCCTCGGCTTCGCCGGGCTGATGGGAGCCGGCCGCACGGAGGTCGCGCGCGCCATCTTCGGGGCCGAGACGCCGGACACCGGTCAGATCATCCTGGAGGGCCGCGAGCTTGCGATCAGTTCGCCGCGTGACGCCATCGCGGCCGGCATCGCCTACCTTTCCGAGGACCGTAAGGGGCAAGGCCTGGCGCTCAAAATGCCGGTCGACGCCAATCTGACGCTCGCCAATATGGAGGCGGTGTCGAACCGGTTCGGCCTCATCGACTTTGCGAGACAGGACGAGGTCGCCCGGCGCTATGTCGACCTGCTCAACGTCAGGACGCCGTCTATCAGGCAGCCGGTCCGGCTGCTGTCCGGTGGCAACCAGCAAAAAATCATCATCGGCAAATGGCTTTTCCGTGAATCGCGGCTGCTGTTCTTCGACGAGCCGACGCGCGGCATCGATGTGGGCGCCAAGTTCGCGATCTACCGGATCATGGACGAACTCGCGGCCCAGGGCATCGGAGTGATCCTGATCAGCTCGGAGCTGCCCGAAATCCTCGGCATGACCGATCGCGTCGCCGTGTTCCACCAGGGCCGGATCACGGGCGTGCTCGAAACCGCCGGCACCGACCAGGAAGAAATCATGCGCTACGCGTCCGGCTACGGACGGGCAGGCAGTTGAGGTTGAGCATGAGCGTCACGACTAACCCAGGCGGGAAGAGCGGCCGGCTGAGCGACCGGCAGAAGGACGTCATCCAGAAATTCGCGGCGCTTGGCAGCCTCTTCGCACTCGTCGCCATCTTCTCGCTGACGAGCAACGCGTTCTTCACCGTCGGCAACGGCATGACGGTCGCACTGCAGGTCACCTCGATCGCGCTGCTGGGCATCGGCGCCACCTGCGTCATCATCACCGGCGGCATCGACCTCTCGGTCGGCTCGGTGCTGGCGCTGGCCGGTGTGGTGGCGGCGCTCTGCGTCAAGGAACTCGGCCTGCCAGTCTGGGGCGGCATGCTGATCGGCATCCTGACCGGATCGGCCTGCGGCCTCGTCAACGGCATTCTCGTCACCAGGATGAGGCTGCCGCCTTTCATCGCGACCTTGGGGATGATGCTGATCGCGCGCGGTGTCGCGCTGCAGATCACCGGCGCGCGCGCGATCTCGGGGCTCGGCGAATCCTTCGGCGTCCTCGGCAACGGCGCGCTCTTTCGCGTGGTGAGGATCGGCGAGGACGGCTTTCCGACCGTGGTCTTCCCGGGCATCCCCTACCCGGTGATCCTGATGATCGCGATCGCGCTCGCCGTCTCCTTCATGCTGAACCGCTCGGTCCTCGGCCGGCATATCTATGCGGTCGGCTCGAATGTCGATGCCGCCCGGCTCTCGGGCGTCGACGTCGCCCGCACGGTCAACTTCACCTATGTCCTGTCCGGCACGCTCGCGGGGCTCACCGGCTGCGTGCTGATGTCGCGCCTGGTCACCGCCCAGCCCAATGAGGGCGTGATGTACGAGCTCGACGCGATCGCCAGCGCGGTCATCGGTGGCACATCGCTGATCGGCGGCGTCGGCAGCATCTCCGGCACAGCCATCGGCGCCTTCGTCATCGGCATCCTGCGCAACGGCCTCAACATGAACGGCGTCTCCGCCTTCACCCAGCAGATCATCATCGGCCTGGTCATCCTGCTCACCGTCTGGATCGACCAGCTGCGCAATCGCCGATGAAGACGGGCGCGGACCCTTTTCCGCGACGACGGGAAGCTAGAGCTTCCGCGACGGGCGACCGGAAACCCGGCGCCGCATCTGGAGGAAACGAGCGATGAACAAGCTTGCAGCTGCACTACTGGCTTCGGCGATGGCGCTCTCAGCGGTCCCGGCCAGGGCCGGCGAGATCGCCGTGATCGTCAAGACCGTCAATTCCACTTTCTGGCAGAACGTCCAGAAAGGCGCCGATGCGGCGATGAAGGACGTCGGCGCCGGCAACACCATGACCTTCCAGGGCCCGGCCGCCGAATCCGCCATCGCCGACCAGGTGAACATGGTCGAGAACGCCGTCAATCGCGGCGTCTCCGCCATCGTCCTGGCCCCGTCCGACCCGGACGCGCTCGTCCCGGCGGTCAAGAAGGCCTGGGAGGCTCGCATTCCGGTCGTGATCATCGACTCCCTGCTCGGCAAGGGCGCCGAGCAGTATTACCAGTCCTTCCTCTCCACCGATAACCGCAAGGCCGGCGAGCTCGCCGCCAGGGCACTGATCGACAAGGTCGGCAGCGACGGCAAGATCGCGGTCATGTCCTATGTCGCTGGCGCCGGCTCGGAGATCGGCCGAGTCGGCGGCTTCACCGACTACGTCAAGGCTCATTCCAAGCTGCAGATCGTCGGCCCGTTTTATTCGCAATCGCAGATGGCGACGGCGCTCAACCAGACCACCGACGTCCTCGCCGCCAATGCCGACCTCAAGGGTATCTTCGGCGCCAACGAGCCGACGGCGATCGGCATGGGCCGCGCCATCAAGCAGGCCGGCAAGTCGGGCAAGGTCGTCGCCGTCGGCTTCGACGGCAATCAGGACCTGCAGGAGTTCGTCAAGGACGGCACGCTGACGGCGATCGCCGTGCAGGGCTCGTTCCAGATGGGCGAGCTCGGCGTGAAGACGGTTTCGAAGCTCCTCAAGAAGGACAAGGTCGACAAGCTCGTCGACACCGGCGTCGTCCTGGTCACGAAGGACAATATCGACAAGCCCGAAGCCAAGAACGTGCTCTACTGAGCCGGCCAGCATCCTCCGGGCGTGGGCGAGCCCCACGTCCGTCCCGGGCGGATCACCGCAGCCTGCAGGCCGCCCGCACCTGCATCCTCCCTCCTGACCAGGCCCACCATGCTGACCATCATCTGCGACAAGCCCGGCACGCTCTCCGCCATCGAACGTGACAGGCCGGTCCGCGGCGAGAACGAGGTGCTGCTGCGCCTGCGCCGCATCGGCATCTGCGGCACCGACCTGCACATCTTCACCGGTGACCAGCCCTTTCTCTCCTATCCGCGCGTGATGGGGCACGAGCTCGCCGCCACGGTCGAGGAGGCGCCGGCGGGCAGCCGCCTGAAGCCCGGCGATCTCGTCTCCGTCATCCCCTACATCTCCTGCGGGAACTGCAACGCCTGCCGCAAGGGCAAGACCAATTGCTGCCGCAGGATCGGCGTGCTCGGCGTGCACCGTGACGGCGGTATGGCCGAATATCTGACCGTTCCGGAGGCGTTCGTGCTGAAGGCCGAAGGGCTGAGCGTCGACCAGGCGGCCATGGTCGAATTCCTCGCGATCGGCGCCCATGCCGTGGCGCGGGCCGGCACCGGAACGGGCGACCGGGTGCTGATCGCCGGCGCCGGCCCGATCGGGCTCGCGGTCGCGATCTTCGCTCAGATTGAAGGAGCAGAGGTGACTCTGATCGACGGCCGCGCCGACCGACTCGCTTTCGCTCGTGCCCATCTCGGCATCGAGTCCACCGTCCCGCTCGGCGAGGGCGACGTCGACGCGCTTTCGGCTCTCACCGATGGCGACTTCTTCGACACCGTCTTCGACGCCACCGGCAATCCCAGGGCCATCGAGCGCGGCTTCGGCTTCGTCGGCCATGGCGGCAATTACGTGCTGGTCTCGATCGTGGCGGGCGAGATCAGCTTCTCCGATCCCGAATTCCACAAGCGCGAGACCACGCTGCTGGGCAGCCGCAACGCCACGATCGCGGATTTCGAACGCGTGATGACGGCATTGCGCGCCGGCAAGGTGCCCGACGCCCTGATCACCCATCGTATGCGGCTATCCGAGGTGCCCCAGGCATTCGCGGGACTGACCGATCCCGCCGCCGGCGTCATCAAAGCGCTCGTCGAGGTTGCCTGAACGCGCAGCTCTATGTTTACCGCGCTTGACTCTCTCACAATATGTCGCCGCCGAGGGCCACAAGGAAGGCCTGATCGGCTGCGAGCCCAACATCAATGCCCGCTAGAACACCTGGAACATGACAAAACTCGAATGTTCAGGGCTAGCTTCACGGCCCCATTCGGAGAGCTGAGAAGTCCCCTTCCCTCCTGGCAGTTGCGACGGCTCTCCGCCTCCCTAGGTGCGACAGCTCGCTGGGCCTCTTGCCGACGCGCGCCCCTTTCCTTTGGGCGGATTGCGCAAGAGCGGCTCTCTCCCGGCTGGGATGCGCCAGGATTGGCTGCTGCTCCGCGTGTGGTGCACCCGGCCATGGCTCGCAACGAGAATTCGGCGAGGCGTCGAGCTGCGCGGCCTGCCCTGCCCTCCTGCGCATCTTGCGGGAGGCATCCCGCGTGGGTTCGCTATGCTACTCGGCGCTCTCCCAAGGCGCATCCAATCGTGCAACAGGCTGCTGCACCATGGCTCGGCCTCAGGAGATATCGTGTCGACCCGTGCGTACCTTACGCTCGAGGACGTTGTTGCCCACTACCGTGGCCAGGTCAGCGAAGAGACGCTGCGGAACCGGAGAGCGATGCGCATCGGTCCGTCCTTCATCGAGATCGGCAAGGCGGTCCTCTATCCCGTCAGCGAGCTCGATCGTTGGGACAAATCCAATCTCGTGGTTTGCAGACCCTCCCGATCCTTGTCATTGGCGGAGCACGCCCCGGCAGGGTGAGGTGGATCACTATGGCTGGCTGTTCAAGCCATCGGGGATGCGGCATGACGAAATTCGCGTTGCGAATCCGTGATAAAGCGGGATTGTTGAGTATCGCACAAGCTTAAACATGATTGATGATTATTTATCGCGGCTAGTCACACTCTACATATACCACTTAGCGACCCCTCTTGATTTCAAGATCAAAGCAGGACGTTGAAACATAACAGAAATTTATCTTAGAGTAGACTGGTCCACAACCATCCTTCCGGCGACCCGGCGCCGTCCGGCGCCGACATGAGGATGACGCGCGAACTCGTTGATATCGCAAAGCCTCTCGGCATCGCGATCCATGATCACGTCATCGTCGGCCGCAACGGTCATGCCAGCTTCAAGGGGCTCGGCCTGATCTGACGGTTCGGCTACGGAGCCTGGAATGATCCGATCATGTAGCTCTCATTGCCGATCTCGGTCACCCGGCCTTTGACCTCGTAGCTGGCGAGATCGACGATCCAGACCACGCTCGAGTTCGACTTGCCTTTCGGCGCGCCGGTGATCGCGGCGTATTTGCCGTCGGGCGTGATCGCGATACCGCGTGGGCGTGAGGGCTCGCCGCCCGGCGTCTTCAGCTCGATCCGCTTGATCGTCGCGGGCTGGCCGGCGATGGCCTTCTCGACATCGATGATGTCGATGTTGTTCGAGCGGAAATGCGTCGAGAGGATACGCTTGCCGTCGGGCAGGAAGGCCGCCACGAAGGGGCGCGTCGGGATCGACTTGTCATCCGTGCCCACCAGGACGCGGGCGATCTCGGCCTTGGCCGGGTCGGACAGCGCCTTGTCCACGTCGATGATCGAGACTGTGTTGCCGGGCGTGTCGGTCTGAGCATTTTCGCGCGAGGCATGCGCGACCAGCTTGCCGTCGGGACTGGTCGAGATGCCGAACCCGCCCACCTGCACCGGAATGCGCGCGATCTCAGCGCCGGCCGCGCCGGCAATCGCCTTCTGCAGGCTGATCACCGAAATATCGTCGGTGCCGCCATTGGCGCCGAAGATGGTGCCGCCGCCGAGCGGGCTGATCGTCACGCCGTTGGTGTCGGGAAAGCAGCCGAATTTCGGGTCCGGAGCGCGATGCGGCACCGGGTCGGGCGGACACGGGAAGCCGGGCTTGCCATAGGCCTGCTCGATTCTCTGGATCACCTTGTTGGTCGCGAGATCGACGATGCTGATATGGCGGCCGCCATCCTCGTCGCCCTCGCGCTCGGCATGGGCCAGAGCCGCGTGCTTGCCATCGCGCGTGATGGCAAAACCGGTCGGCCCGAAACCACCGGTCTCGATATAGCCCTCGACCGCGGCAAGCGTATCGTTGCTGGCGGGATCGAGCGCCTTCTTCAGGTCGATCACGGTCACGGTACCGGCATGGCCATGCTGGAAGGCTGCGGCGGCTTCCGGCCTGGTGCGGCCGGAATGGTTGATCGCATAGGCCCGCTTCTGGTCGGGCGCGATGGCGATGGTGATCGGCTGGCCGCTCGATATGACCGTCTTGCCGTCGACCTCGATGTCGGGCGTGACGCGGAGCCGGTTCACCACGGCCTTGGCAGTGCCGTCATTGGCCGGGTCGAGCGCCTTTTCGAGGTCGATCACCAGGACGACGTTGTCCCAACGACCGCTTGCGAGGAAATAGTCCTTCGCCATCGCGTCTTGTATCCCTCCGGAAAAGCCGAGCGCCGTCACGCCCGTCAAAAACAGCGTCCGTAGCATGTCAGTCCTCCCTGGTTCGCCCGTTTACCGGGCCGTTTCGTTCGGAAGCGGGCGCTCGTTGGCTCCGGTCAGCTCTCCAGCGCCGTGTCCTTCAGTGCCATGTCGAGCACGCGCGCGACGTGCAGCGCCTCGCGCGCCGCGCCGTCATGGATTTGGTGGCGACAGCTCGTGCCGTCGGCGACGATGAGATCGCCTGCCCCCGCCTGGCGCACGGCCGGCAGCAGCGACAGCTCCGCCATCGCGAAAGACACGTCGATCGTCGCCGCGCCATAGCCGAAGGCACCCGACATGCCGCAACAGCTCGACTCGATCGGGCGGACATCGAGGCCGGGAATGGCGCGCAGGGTCGCCTCGACCGCGCCCATCGCGGCAAAGGCCTTCTGGTGGCAATGGCCGTGCAGATGCGCGATGCGCCCACCCTGATCCCGCATCGGCAGGCTGGTCGTGCCCGCCTTGAGATCGGCGGCCAGCAACTCCTCCAGCAGGAAGGCCGCCTTCGCCATCGGCTCGACCTCGTCCTTCGGCAGGATGGCGCCGAACTCGTCGCGGAAGGTCAAAAGGCAGGAGGGTTCGAGCCCGACGATTCGCGCTCCCCTGGCAACGAAGGGAGCCAGCGCATCGAGCGTCCGTCTGGCTTCCACGCGGGCCTCATCGACGAGCCCGGCCGAAAGGAAAGTGCGCCCGCAGCACAATGGTCGCCCACCATCCTTGGACTCGACCTTGTGGACGCGGTATCCGCCCGCCGCGAGCACCCGCTCAGTGGCTTCCAGATTCTCGCGTTCGAAATAGCGGTTGAAGGTATCGCCGAAGAGCACGATGTCACGCCCGTCACCCTGCACATCAGCCGACACCGCCACCTTGCCGTTTTGCGACCAGGGCTTGCGCCAGAGCGGCAAGCTCCGGCGGGCGCTGAAGCCGAGCCAGGTTTCGCTCAGCCGCGCCAGCAGCGGGATGCGGTCGCGCAGGTTCATCAGCGGGGCGAGTTTGGATGCCCAGGGCGCATAGCGCGGCAACCAGGCGATCAACCGCTCCTTCAGCGGCAAGCCGTGCTTGCCATGGTAATGGCTCAGGAACTCGATCTTCATCCGGGCCATGTCGACGCCAGTCGGGCAGTCGCGCTTGCAGCCCTTGCAGGAGACACAGAGATCGAGTGTCTGCTTCATCTCCGGCGAGGTGAACGCGTCCGGCCCCAGTTGCCCGGAAATGGCGAGCCGCAGCGTATTGGCCCGGCCGCGCGTGACATGGGTCTCGTCCTTGGTGGCGCGATAGGACGGGCACATCGTGCCCCCGGACATCTTCCGGCAGGTGCCATTGTTGTTACACATCTCGACGGCACCGCCGAGGCCGCCCCAATCGGACCAGTCGAGGGCGGCCTTCGCCGGGATCGGCGTGGCGTAGCCGGGCGGAAAGCGCATCAGGGAACGGTCGTCCATGCGCAGCGGCCGGACGATCTTGCCCGGATTCAGCCGGTTGTCGGGATCGAAGCCATCCTTGACCGCTTCGAAGGCGCGCGTCAGCGGACCGCCGAACATCGGCTCGACGAATTCCGAGCGTGAGATGCCGTCGCCATGCTCGCCGGAATAGGAGCCCTTGAACCGGCGCACCAGTTCGCAGGCCTCCTCGGCGATGCCGCGCATCGCCTTGACCCCGGCCTCGTCCTTCATGTTGAGGATCGGACGGACATGCAGGCAGCCGACCGAGGCATGGGCATACCAGGTGCCGCGGGTGCCATGGCGCGCAAACAGCGCGGTGATCGCGTCGGTATAATCGGCGAGATGTTCGAGCGGGACGGCGCAATCCTCGATGAAGGAGACCGGCTTCCCGTCACCCTTCATCGACATCATGATGTTGAGGCAGGCCTCGCGCACATCCCAGACCGGCTTCTGGCGCGCTGGCTCGACCACCTCGACGACGGCGTCGGGAAAGCCGTGATCGGCCATGCACTGGTCGAGGCGTCTGAGGTCGCGTTTCAACTCGCCCAGGTCGTCGCCGGCGAACTCGACCAGCAGCAGGCAGTTGGGCTGTCCCCGGGTGATGTCGGCGAGCGTGCGCACGAAGAGCGGAATATCGGCGCCGAGCACCAGCACATTGTTGTCGACCAGTTCGACCGCGACCGGGCCGAGCGCCACGATATGCCGGGTCGTCTCCATCGCCGCGCGAAAGCTCGGGAAATGACAGACGCCCATGACGCGATGCGTCGGCAGGGGTGAGAGCTTGAGCGTGGCCTCGGTGGTGATGGCGAGCGTGCCTTCCGAGCCGACCAGCAGATGCGAGAGGTTCGGGTTGGCCGGCAGCAACTCATCGAGATTGTAGCCGCCGACGCGACGCTGCACTTTCGGGAAGATCGCCTCGATCGCGTCGCGGTGGCCGTCTGCCAGCTCGAGCATGCGCGTCATCAGATCGCGCGCCCGCACCGAGCTGTTGTCGCCGATGGCGGCCTCGCCGAGCGCGAAGGCCTCGCCGTCATGGAACAGCGCCCGCATCGCGACGACATTGTCGACGGTCTTGCCGTAGCGCAGCGAGCGCGCGCCCGACGAGTTGTTGCCGGTCATGCCGCCGATGGTGCAGCGGCTCGCCGTCGAGGGCTCGACCGGGAAGAACAGCCCGTCCTTTCTGAGATACGCATTGAGCTGTTCCAGCACGAGGCCGGGCGCGACCGAGATCGTCTTCGCCGCCGGATCGTAGTCGCGGATCGCATTGAAATGCCGGCTCATGTCGAGGATCAGCGCATCGCCGATCGGCTGGCCGTTCTGTGAGGTGCCGCCGCCGCGCGCGATCGCCGGCACGCCATGTTCAGCCGCGATCTGGAGGCTGGCCGCGATATCGGCCTCATGTTTCGGGAAGACCACCCCCTGCGGGACGATCTGGTAGATCGAGGCATCGGTGGCATAGCGCCCGCGCGTGAAGGCGTCAAAGCGCACCTCGCCCTCCAGCGCCTGTTCGAGACGGCGTTCCAGCCCGAGATTGCGCGCATGGGTTCGCGACGCGGTTTCGTTCATTTCAAGGACCTATCCACATCCGCACCGTCATCCCGGACAAGCCGCGAAGCGGCGCCGATCCGGGATCCGTGCCGGAACCCTGATCGGTGATGTTCCGGGATGGATCCCGGGTCTCCGCTGCGCTTCGCCCGGGATGACGGCTCGGATGATCGCTGGGTCATCATGGCCAGATTATTCCGCCGCTGCCGGCTTCTCGGGCTGCCGCCCCTTGCCCCGCGCAGCGCCGATCAGGTCCGTCACCGGCCCCCACAGCAACAGCAGCATGGCAAGCACGACCAGCGTGCCGACGAGGCCGTTGGCGGCAAAGACGTTGAGGCTGCCGCCCGAACCGAGCAGCGCCTGCCGGAACGAGTCCTCCGCCCGGTCGCCGAGCACCAGCGCCAGAACGAGCGGGGCAAGCGGATAGTCGAGCTTCTTGAAGACATAGCCGATGATGCCGAAGCCCAGCATCAGCCAGATGTCGAAGATCGAGTTCGAGATCGTATAGGCGCCGATGGCGCACACGATCAGGATCACCGGGGCGACATAGGAGAACGGCACCCGCATGATCGCCGCGAACAGGGGAACCGTGGCGAGCACGATGATGAGCCCGGCAAGGTTGCCGAGATACATCGAGGCAATGAGGCCCCAGACGAACTCCTTCTGCTCGATGAAGAGCAGCGGCCCGGGCTGCAGGCCCCAGACCAGCAGCCCCCCTAGCAGGACCGCAGCCGTGGCAGAACCGGGAATGCCGAGCGCCAGCATCGGCAGGAGCGCGCTGGTGCCGGCCGCGTGCGCGGCAGTCTCGGGCGCCAGCACGCCCTCGATATTGCCCTTGCCGAAGCTTCCGGGATTCCGCGAGAAGCGCTTGGCGATGCCGTAGCCCATGAAGGAGGCGGCGATGGCGCCGCCCGGCGTCACGCCCATCCACATGCCCACGGCCGCCGAGCGCAGCAGCGTCGCCCAGTAGCGCGGCAGGCTGGCCCAGGTTCGAAAGACCACCCTGAGGTCGATCTTGGCCTGCTTGCCCTTGAAGACCAGGCCTTCCTCAACCGTCAGCAGGATCTCGCTAACGCCAAACAAACCGATGACCACGACGAGGAAATCGAAGCCGCGCATCAACTCGGTCGAGCCGAAGGTCATGCGCAGATCGCCCGAGATCGAATCGAGGCCCACCGCCGCAAGCAGGAAGCCGATGCAGAGCGATGCCAGAATCTTCGCGCGGTTCTCGCGGCCCATGCCGATGAAGGAGCAGAAGGTCAGCAGGAACACGGCGAAGAATTCGGCCGGACCGAAGCGCAGCGCAAAGGACGCTACCAGCGGGGCGACGAAGGTGATCAGGATCACGCCCGAGAGCGCGCCGATGAAGGACGCCGTGAAGGCGGCCGTCAGGGCTTCCGCCGCCTTGCCCTGCACCGCCATCGGGTAGCCGTCGAAGGTCGTTGCCACCGACCAGGCTTCGCCGGGAATATTGAACAGGATCGAGGTGATCGCACCGCCGAACAGAGCGCCCCAGTAGATCGAGGAGAGCAGGATGATCGCCGAGGTCGGGTCCATGCCGAAGGTCAGCGGCAGCAGGATCGCGACGCCATTGGGGCCGCCGAGGCCAGGCAGAACGCCGACGACGATGCCAAGCACCACCCCGACCGCCATGAAGCCGATATTGTGCCAGGACAGCGCGACCTGGAAACCCGCCATCAGCGAGGCGAAATCATCCATTGTCAGACCTCAGTAGCCGAGAGCGGTTTCGAGGGGGCCCTTGGGCAGCGGCACGCGGAACTGCAGCTCGAACACCCAGAAGCAGACCAGCGGCACTAGGATCGCCGTCAGTACGATCGACCACCAGCGCGAGGTCGCGACGATGCTCATGAAGACGAGGATGAAGACGCTCGATGCCACATAGAGCCCGAGCGGCTGGATCAGCGCCACGAACAGGATCAGTGGCCCGAGCACGCGGGTCACCTGCCCCAGCTGCTCATAGCTGACGAAGACCCCATCCTGCGGCGAGCGAAACGACTGCACCAGGATGAAGAGCGAGGCGGCAAGGAAAATCCAGCCGACGCGGGCCGGGAAGAAGCCGTTTTCCGGCCCGTTGTCCCAGCCGGCGCCGCGGCCATAGGAATCGTAGAGCACGATGGCCGCGAGTGCGATCAGGACCAGCGCCACGATCCGTTCGACGGGGCGGCGAGAGAGGCCGCGAGGGGTGGCTTCGGTTTCGGTCTGCAAGGTCATTGGTCTTTCTCCGCGACGTCATCCCGGACAAGCCTCGAAGCGGCGCCGATCCGGGATCCATTCCTGAACCGTTCAGGCATGGATCCCGGGTCTCCCTGCGGTCGCCCGGGATGACACACGCTTTAACGTGGTCATCACACGGGGCCGAACCTGCCTTGGCCTCACTTCGCCATGAAACCGGCGTCGCTCATCAGCTTGGCGTGCTTCTCCTCGTCGGCCTTGAGGAACTGCACGAAGGCGTCGCCGTCGCGATAGTCGGGCACCAGCGCGCTGCGCGCGAGGTAGTCCTTCCATTCGGCGGTGTCGGCGACCTTCTTGAACAACTCGACATAATAGGCCTGCTGGTCCTTGGTGACCTTGCCGGGCATGAACATGCCGCGCAGCATTTGATAGGTGACGTTGAGCCCCTGCGACGGGCAGGTCGGGATGTCGGCCCAGGATTTGCCGTCCGCGACCGGCGTCGTATAGGCCATCTTCTGGTCCGAGAAGACGCAGAGCGGCCTGGTCGCGCCGCCGCGCCAATTGGCGACGTCCTCGGCCGGATTATTGGTGCTGGCCTCGATATGCCCGCCCGAAAGCTGGGTCGAGGCCTGGCCGCCGCTGGCATGGGGGATGTAGGCGAATTTGACGCCGCCGGCCTTTTCCATCGCGAAGACGATCAGATTGTCCTCGCGCTTGGACGAGGTGCCGCCCAGCTTCAACGGCAGCGATGCCGCCTTGGCGGCCGCCATGAAGTCGCCGGCGGTCTGATAGGGCGACTTGGCATTGACCCAGAGCACGAACGAGTCCTGCGCCATCATCGCGACGGGCGTGTACTCGGTCCAGTTGAGCGGCAGCTTGGTCGCCATCGGCGTCATGAAGACGCCGCTCGAGGTGGTGATGAGCTTATGCGGATCGCCGGCCGACTTCTGGATGTCGAGCATGCCTTCGGCGCCACCGGCGGCCGGCTTGTTGACGACGATGACCGGCTGGCTGCTGAAACTGTTTTTCTGGATGATGCCCTGGATGGTTCGGGCCATCTGGTCCGAGGCCCCGCCGGCGGCGAAAGGCACCACGATCTCGATCGCCTTGGTCGGCTCCCAGGCGAAAGCAGGCGTCACGCCTGCGAGAAGACAGGCGGATGCGGCAAGCCAATGCTGCTTCATGGTGTCCAATCTCCCTTGGTCGCGCTCTGATGGCGTCGTGGGAGGGAGCCTAGAACCAATAAATTTTGCATTCAATCTGAAAATTGCGATGGCGGCATTTGACTGCGAATGATCGGCGTAAAGATCTCCACCGCTATCAATATGTCGACAAATGATTGGCTTGATGGCTCCGCAGCTCAAACGGCACCTTCGCGCTCGGGATGGCCGCTCGTCAGCGCGGCGCTTTACGCCGAGGCCTCGGCCTGCGCCGCCCTGCGCTTGTTGCGCAGATGCAGGAACAGGATATCGCTGAGCTCGCTCCCGGCGCGCCGGCGCAGCGCGTCCAGGATCATCTCATGCTCCCGCATCGCCTCGCCCCAGCGGTCACGCTCCTTGGCGAGGTTGGCGGAGTAGCGCACGCGGCGGATCCGTCCGGCGAAGCTGGCATATGTCGCGCTGAGCGCCGCGTTGCGAGCCGCCTCGACAATCATGCGGTGGATCGCCTGGTTGCACTGGAAATAGCCATGCATCTCGCGGCGCAGGTAAAACCGGTACATATCGTGGTGGACGCGCTCGATTTCGGCCACTTCGGCGTCCGATATATGCTCGCAGGCAAGCCGCCCTGCCAGCGCCTCGAGACCGCCCATCACATCGAACAGCTCGCGCAGCTCCTCGGCGCCGAGCTCGCGAACCCGGGCGCCGCGATTGGGCAGCAGGTCGATCAAGCCCTCTGCGGCGAGCACCTTAAGCGCTTCGCGCAAGGGCGTGCGCGAGATGCCGAAGCGCTCGCAGAGCTGGCGCTCGGGGATGCGCGCGCCGTCGGCAAGGTGGCCCTCGACGATGTAGTCGCGCAGCGCGACCAGCAATTCATCATGCAGGGAGCCGCCCGGCCGCACCGCGTCGCCAGGAAGTGGCGGGGCAGCCGCAAAGGCCGGCGCGTCGATCTCCTGCAGATCCGGGCTCATGCTTGTCATCATCATTCGCTACGTGAAGGCGCGTGCGCTGTCGAGATCGACAGCGCTGTATCTGCATTCTCCTATACAGTTGCATTCCTAAAAAATGAATGCAAAAAGATCGACACTACGCGACCGGCCGGAACACCACGAAACACAATGCGTCGCGCCCAGGGAGACACCGCCATGGCAACGCAGCAGGGCCGCCATTTTCTGCACATCCCCGGCCCGAGCCCGATTCCGGACCGCATCCTGCGCGCCATCGCGATGCCCATCATCGATCACCGCAGCGCCGAATTCGCGACGCTGGGCAAGGAGGTGCTCGAAGGCTGCAAGACGATCTTCAAGACCAGCCAGCCGGTCGTGATCTACCCCGCCTCCGGCACCGGAGCGTGGGAAGCGGCGATCGTCAACACGCTGTCGCCCGGCGACACCGTGCTGATGGCGGAAACCGGCCATTTCGCCACGCTCTGGCGCCAGATCGCGGCGCGCTTCGGCATCACCGTCGACTTCATCCCCGGCGACTGGCGTCGCGGCGCCGATCCGGCGGCGATCGAGGCCAGGCTCGCGGAAGACAAGGCGCGCAGCATCAAGGCGGTGATGGTCGTCCATAACGAGACATCGACCGGCTCGACCAGCCGCATCGCCGAGATCCGCAAGGCGATCGACGCTGCCGGCCACCCTGCCCTGTTCATGGTCGACACCATCTCCTCGCTTGCCTCGGTCGACTACCGGCACGATGAGTGGCAGGTCGATGTTACCGTCTCGGGCTCGCAGAAGGGGCTGATGCTGCCGCCAGGCCTGAGCTTCAACGCCGTCTCCGAAAAGGCCATGGCCGCCTCCCGCAGCAACACCCTGCCGCGCTCCTATTGGGACTGGCAGGAGATGGTGAAGATCAATGCGGGCGGCTTCTTCCCCTACACGCCGGCGACGAACCTGCTCTACGGCCTGAAGGAAGCCATCGCGATGCTGCATGAGGAAGGCCTTCCGGCCGTCTTCGCCCGTCACCAGCGCTTGGCCTCCGCGACCCGCGCAGCCGTCAAGGCCTGGGGGCTCGAGGTGCTCTGCGAGAACCCGGCCGAGCAGTCCCCGGTGCTGACCGCGGTAATGATGCCGCCGAGCTACGACGCCGACAGATACCGCAAGATCGCGCTCGAGAAATACAACATCTCGCTCGGCTCGGGGCTGGGCAAGGTCGCCGGCAAGGTCTTTCGCATCGGGCATCTCGGCGAGTGCAACGCGTTGATGCTGCTCGGCGCCCTCTCGGGCGTGGAAATGGGCCTCGCGGCGGCAGGCGTGCCGCATCGCAGCGGCGGCGTCATGGCGGCGATGACAGATCTGTCGGAGTCCGGCCAGCCCGTGGGCAATATCGCCGCGGTAGCCTGAACGCGCGCACCGGCATATCGGCTCGCAAGTCCGAGCGGCGAGCCAGGCTCGCGCTCGGCTGGCTTGATCGTGCGGCGACGACCGGCGCGCCTGACGCGCATGAGACTATAAGCCAAGCCTGAGGAGCGACATTGCCCGCGTATTAGGCAGATCACGGCGCGACCCTGACCATCGGCCCCCTTTCCGAACGCCTGCGAATGCGCATAGGCTGCTGAAAATGGGGAAAGAAGCCTGCATGGTCGCGTTCGATGAGATGACCGGCTCGGGAGCCGAACTGAGGCCAGCCTACGACGCGCTCGATCGCTGGCTGAAGGAAGCGCCGCCCGAGATGCTGGCTCTCAGGCGCAGCCAGGCGGAACTGTTCTTCCGGCGCATCGGCATCACCTTCGCCGTCTATGGCGACGAGGAATCGACCGAGCGCCTGATCCCCTTCGACATCATCCCGCGCGTCCTGACCAAGCCGGAATGGACCAAGCTCGAAGCCGGGCTGCGCCAGCGCGTCACCGCGATCAACATGTTCCTGGCCGATGTCTACGGCCCCAAGGAATGCATCAAGGCCGGCATCGTCCCGGCCGATCTGGTCTATCGCAACGCCTGCTACCAGCTCGAGATGGTCGATTTCCAGGTGCCGCACGGCATCTACTGCCATATCGCCGGCATCGACATCGTGCGCGTCGACGCCGACACCTTCTATGTGCTGGAGGACAATGCCCGCACCCCGTCCGGCGTCTCCTACATGATGGAGAACCGCGAGGTGATGCTACGGCTCTTCCCGGAGCTGTTCGCCACTCATCGCGTCGCGCCGGTCGACAACTACCCCGACCAGCTTCTGGCGACACTGCGCTCGGTCGCGCCGCGCAGCGCACCGTCCGATCCCAATATCTGCCTGCTGACACCCGGCCAGTTCAACTCGGCCTTCTACGAGCACTCGTTCCTGGCCGACAAGCTCGGCGTCGAGCTGGTCGAGGGCTCCGACCTGCTGGTCAAGGACGACGTCGTCTACATGCGCACGACGCAAGGCCCCAAGCGCGTCGACGTGATCTACCGGCGCATCGACGACGAGTTCATCGACCCGCTGGTCTTCCGCGGCGATTCGGTGCTCGGCGTTCCCGGCCTGATCGGCGCCTACAAGGCCGGCAACGTCACGCTCGCCAACGCGGTCGGCACCGGCGTCGCCGACGACAAGGCGGTCTACAGCTACATGCCCGAGATCGTGAAGTTCTTCACCGGCGAGGAGCCGATCCTGAAGAACGTGCCGACCTATCGCTGCCGCGAGCCCGAGGCCAACGCCTATGTGCTCGACAATCTCGAGAAACTGGTCGTCAAGGAGGTCAACGGCTCGGGCGGCTACGGCATGCTGGTCGGCCCCCACGCCAACAAGGCGCAGATCGAGACCTTCCGCCGCAAGCTCAAGGCGAGCCCTGAGGGCTTCATCGCCCAGCCGACGCTGGCGCTCTCGACCTGCCCGACTTTCGTCGCCTCGGGCGTGGCGCCGCGCCATGTCGACCTGCGGCCCTATGTGCTTTCGGGCGCCAACGGCATCTCCTGCGTGCCCGGCGGCCTGACCCGCGTCGCCCTCAAGGAAGGCTCCCTCGTCGTCAATTCCAGCCAGGGCGGCGGCACCAAGGACACCTGGGTGCTCGATGCCTGACATCAGCACCGGCATACAGTTGCAGCGTTCACCGGATACGTCCCGCCTCGTCGCGAAAAGGCCCGATCTGACTATGCTCTCGCGCACCGCCGACAGCCTCTACTGGGTCTCCCGCTATGTCGAGCGGGCGGAATACCTGGCCCGGATCCTCGACGCCACCATGCGGCTTTCCAATCTGCCGTCCTCCTATGGCGGCGCCGGCACCGAATGGCAGAGCGCGGTCGCCACGGCCGGCTGCGACGAGACTTTCGCCAAGGCCTATGGCGAGGCCAATGAGCGCAATGTCTGCGATTTCCTGACCTTCAACCCGGACAATCCCTCCTCGATCCGCAACTGCCTGGCGCTGGCCCGCTCGAACGCGCGCGGCGTGCGCACCGCACTGACCTCGGAGATGTGGGACGCGCTCAACGGCGCCTGGCTCGAACTGCAGCGCTTCGAGAAGAAGCGCATGGACCGCGAGGAGTTCGCCCGCTTCCTCGACTGGGTGAAGAACGTCTCGCTGGTCTTCGACGGCTCGGCCTATCGCACCATGCTGCGCGACGACGGCTACTGGTTCTCAAGGCTCGGCGTCTACATCGAGCGTGCCGACAACACCGCCCGCATCCTCGACGTGAAATACCATGTCCTGCTGCCGGCCAACGAGCAGGTCGGCGGCTCGCTGGATTACTTCCAGTGGACGACCGTGCTGCGCGAGGTCTCGGCCCTGACGGCCTATCACTGGGTCTATCGCGAGGCGGTGAAGCCGCTGCTGATCGCCGACCTGCTGATCCTGAACCGGCGCATGCCGCGTTCTCTCGCCGCCTGCTACGAGAACATCTCGCGTTTCCTCGATCTGCTCGGCGATTCCTATGGCCGCCAGGGCCCCGCCCAGCGCCAGGCACGCAAGACGCTCGCCAACCTGTCGAGCACCGGCATCGAGGACATCTTCCAGCACGGGCTGCACGAGTTCATCGAGGACTTCATCACCGAGAACAACCGGCTCGGCGGCACGATCATCGAGCAGTATCTGCAATGACACGATGCCGCGGGCTCGCTTCGCGCGGCTGCGGCGTTTAAAGAGACACCGCGAAACAGAAAACCTCGCCGCCCTCATTTGCGATTGCCATGCGGATCAAGATTTCCCACTCGATCGCTTATGCCTATGCCGAGCCCGCCCGGCATATCACGCAGATCCTGCGGCTGACGCCGCGCGACCATGACGGCCAGCACGTCATGTCCTGGCGCATCGAGCCCAATATCGACGGCCGCCTGCGCGCGACGCAGGATCCTTTCGGCAACATCGTCCACACCTTCTCGGCCGACGGCCCGATCGCGGGGATGGCGATCCGGATCGACGGGCTGATCGAAACCACCGATCTCGCCGGCGTCGTTCGCGGCATGATCGAGCGGGTGCCCGTCGAGGTCTTCCGCCGCGACACTCTGCTGACGACCCCCGACGAGGCGCTGCGCAGCTTCGCCAGTGACACGACGCGCGCCGCCGACACGCCGCTGTCCAAGATGCACGCGCTGATGGATACGCTGCACGAGCAGACAACCTGCGTCGAAACCGGCCAGCGCACCGGCCTCGGCGCGGCGGCGGCCTTCGCGGCGCGCGAGGGCATCCCCCAGGACATCGCTCATATCTTCATGGCCTGCGCCCGTCATCTCGGCATGCCGGCGCGCTATGTCTCGGGCTATGTCGCGGAGTCCGACGCCCTCCCGCAGACCACCCTGCCCCATGCCAGCGGCGCCCATGCCTGGGCCGAGGTGCATCTCGACGATTACGGCTGGATCGGCTTCGACGCCGCCAACGGCCTGTGCCCGATCGACACCCATGTCCGCATCGCGGCGGGGCTCGACTACGCCGACGCGGCACCGGTGCGCGGCGCGCGCAAGGGCGGCGATGGCGAGGCTCTGGCCGTGACCGTCAGCGCCCGCGAAGCCGGCGGGCGCTTGTCCAACCAGTGAGGCTGGTGGCCCGCAGAGCGCGGGTCATGCCGAATGGCTGCCGGCAACACGACCGGTGGCAAGACGACTGGCGGCAAGACGGGCGATATGCGACGACACGGCGTCCCTGAACCAACCAAGCCAGGATCAGTCCCTTGACCTATTGCGCCGGAATCCTCGTGCAGGACGGGCTCGTCATGATCGCCGACACCCGCACCAATGCCGGGCTCGACGACATCTCGACCTTCCGCAAGCTGCACGTCTTCTCCTGGCCGGGCGACCGGACCTTCGGGCTGATGACGGCGGGCAATCTCTCGGTGACGCAATCCGTCGTCAGCCTGCTGCATGAGGGCCTGCCCAATCCCGAGACGGGCGAGAGCGACACGCTCCAGGGCGCGACCTCGATGTTCCGCGCCGCACAGTTGGTCGGCCGTGCGATCCGCCATGTCAGGTCCGAGGACGGCCCGGCGCTGAAGGATGCCGGCGTCAAGTTCGACGTCTCGATGCTGTTCGGCGGCCAGATCAAGGGCCAGCCGATGCGACTCTTCATGGTCTACGGCGCCGGCAACTTCATCGAATGCGGCATGGATGCGCCCTTCCTCCAGATCGGCGAGCACAAATACGGCAAGCCGATCCTCGACCGGGCGATCACCTACAAGACCCATCTCTACGACGCGCTCAAGGTCGGCCTGATCTCGATGGATTCGACCATGCGCTCCAATCTCGGCGTCGGCCTGCCGATTGATCTGATCGTGATGCGGCGCGATGCCGACGAGCCCGAACTCAACCGCCGCATCGAGGCCGGCGAGCCCTATTTCCACGACCTGCGCGAGCGCTGGTCGGCCGCCTTGCGGGCCGCCCATACCGCGATTCCAAGGCCGCCCTACGAGCCAAAAAGCGCCTGACAAAGTGCTCGCGATGGACTGAGAAATGTCCATGATGCGTAGATGCGTCAACGGGATATCAAGATTCCCCTGCGATGGTCCGGCTCAATGTGGCCGCCCCGGGACAGTTGATGTCGTCGCCCTTCGTCGCGAAGTTGACCAACGCGGATGCATCCGCACGGATGCTGAAAAGCACCGTCGCGACCCTTGGCTGTGCATTTCTGATGGTCATGGCGGCATCCGTCGCGGTCATCGTGGCGATTACGGGCGACGCGAATCGGCTTGAGGCCGAGCGCCAGCGGGACCGCATCGAGGCGGCGATCGAGAGCCAGGTGCGCCTGCGCGAGCTGCGCTTTCAAAGCCTGGCGGCGGCCGGCGACCTGCAGAACGCATTTTCGGGCCCCGATCCCCTGGCCGAATTCCAGGCGGCCTTTGCGCGGCTCGGCAGCCGCTTTCTCGAATTCGACGGCGCCTATGTCGTGTCCCCTTCCGGCGTGGTCTTTGCCGGCATCGAGGGCGACGCTCCGGCGGGACAGGCCGGCTATGACGGGCTGAGGCATTTCACCGCGGCGCTGCCGGGGACGAACAAGCCGGCCAACCCGCCGCTGCAGAAGCTACCCGGCGCTCATGGTGGCCACAGCAACGCCTCATGGACCATCAGCCACGACGGCTATGAGACCATCACCATCATGATGATGGACGTGGTGCCGCGCCCGGGTTCGCTCATCTCCCGGCTGATCGGGCCGATGAAAATCGTCGGCTACCGGCGCTTCACGGACGCGATGCTGGCGGAGCTGTCCGAGCGCTACCGCGTAGCGAATGTCCGCGTCGTCTCCGACATGCCGGCCGATCCGCTCTCGAGGCGGGCTTTGCCCGCTGCGGACGGAACGATCAAGGCTTGGCTGAGCTGGTCGCCCGACCGTCCTGGCGACGCCATGCTGCGCCAGTTCGTCTGGGCGCTGGCCGGCGTCGGTCTGTTATTCGGCGCCATCTTCGCCTTCGTGATCCATCGCCTGCGTGGAGCGGCTCACCAGATCGCCATCCGGGAAAGCCAGATTCAACGCCTCGCGGGGCAGGACGAACTGTCTCTCCTGCCAAACAGACGCACCTTCGACCTCAGGCTCGACCAGGAACTGACGCAGATCGGCCGCAACGGCGATGGCGCCGGCCTCGCCGTGATGCTGATCGACCTCGACCGCTTCAAGGCGGTCAACGACACCTACGGCCACACCGCCGGCGACGAGTTGATCCGCCAGGTCGCACAAAGGCTGTCGAAGCTCGTCCGCGGCGGCGACACCGTGGCGCGCATCGGCGGCGACGAATTCGGCATCATCCAGACCCATGGGCGTTTCCCCGCCGGCTGTGCCGCGCTCGGCGAGCGCATCCTGGCGAGTCTGACCGAACCTTTCATCATCATGGGGGTTGCCACGACCATCGGCTGCTCGATCGGCATCGCTCTGGCACCGCAGGACG
This sequence comes from Hyphomicrobiales bacterium, assembly GCA_900470775.1. GTDB lineage: Bacteria > Pseudomonadota > Alphaproteobacteria > Rhizobiales > Beijerinckiaceae > Allobosea. The sequence continues at coordinate 52,098 of UCBZ01000007.1, forward strand.
CGATCGATCGCGAGGACCTGCTGAGGCTGGCCGACACGGCGCTCTATCAATCGAAAAACAGCGGCCGCAACCGCTTCTCCTTCTTCGAGGCGCAGATGAACCGCTCGCTGGCGCTCAAGCGCATGGTCGAGGAGGATCTGCGCCGCGCCATCGCCGATGACGAGCTCGTTCTGCATTACCAGCCCCAGGTCTCGGTCGACGGGGCAACGATCGTCGGCGTGGAGGCGCTGGTACGCTGGAACCATCCGATTCACGGGATGGTGCCGCCCGCCGAGTTCATCGGTATCGCCGAGGAGCGCGGCCTGATCGTGCCCTTGAGCGAGTGGGTGCTGCGCCGGGCCTGCATCGAGGCCAAGCGCTGGGAAGGCATTCGCCTCGCCGTCAACGTCTCGCCGATCCAGTTCCGTCACAAGGACTTCGTCGCCAACGTCATCCGGATCATCGACGAGACCGGCTTCGACCCGACGCAGCTCGAGCTCGAACTGACTGAGGGCGTGGTCGTCGACGACGCCGATGCCGCCGAAGTCGCGATGATGGATTTGCGTGCTCATGGCGTCGGGCTGGCGCTAGACGATTTCGGCACCGGCTATTCGAGCCTGATCTATCTGCGCCGCTTCGCCTTCGACAAGATCAAGATCGACCGCTCCTTCCTGGAATACATGGAGACCACCGGAGAGTCCGCGATCCTCGTCCATTCCATCGCCCATCTCGGTCGGGCGCTGGGCCTGCGGGTCTGTGCGGAGGGTGTCGAGACGGCCGAGCAGCATCGCTTCCTGCAGGCGATCGGCTGCCACGAGCTGCAGGGCTTCCTGTTCTCCAAGGGCGTGCCTGCCGACGAGATCGACCGCCTGCTGGCGCTGGACAAGCCCTTCGCCGAGGCTCTTGCGGCCGCCTGACGGAGGCGCGCTTCGTGAGCCCTTCCGCCGGGCTCAGAAGAAGAGTTCGTGAATCCCGCTGAAGATCGCGTAGGCGAAGCCGGCGCTCAGCGCGAGGCCGAAGGCGCCGAAGACCGCGCCGATGATGATCAGCACGCCGTCACGCTCGACCAATCCGAGACCGACGAGACAGACGGCCAGACCCAGCGGAATCTGCCCGATGAAAGGCGCTGCGACCACGAGGCCGAGCGCCAGGACCAGGATCAGCAGGCCCAGCACCGGAATGGCATAGGTGCCGCCGAGCATGGTCAGCCGCGGCCGCGAGAAGCGCTCCAGCCAAGTCAGTGCCGGCATTGCCCTACCGACCGCCCGTGTCAGCTCGGGCTTGCCGATGCTGCGCGCCAGCAGCGTCGGAGGCAGCCACGGCGTGACCCGCCCCGCCAGCATCTGCGCTGCGACGAAGGCCAGCACGAGGCCGCAGACCAGCGGAATCGGCGGCGGCATCGGCAGGCAGTTCGGCAGGCCGAGGAGCACCACGAGCAACGCATAGGCCCGGTCCTTCAGGGCAGCGACGATCGAGCCCACCGCGATGCGCTCTCCAGGCAGGGCGGCGAGCGCCATGAGAAGGCCGGAGGTGCGCAAGGGTGATGACAAGGGATCAGGCCGGGCCGTGACAGGAGCAGCGGCCTAGCACGCGCCGCGCCCGTGCAACAAGCCGGGCTGGCGCGGGACGCATCACGCAAAAACGGGGGACTGGCTCCCCGCGGGAACCGTGCTCGGGCGTTTGCCGAGCAACCGGGCTCAATGCAGCGTCAGCACGCCGTTGACGTTGACGATCTCGGCCGGCCGGATCAGGTGCGAATGCGCCACCGTCACCGAATGAAGCGGGCCATCGAGCTCGCGTTTCCAGAAATCGAGGAAATCGTGCAGCGCCGGAAAGCGCGGTGCGAGATCGTAGCTCTGCCAAACATAGGTCTGCAGCACGCTCTGGTGATCCGGTATGCGATACAGGATCGTTGCCGTGGTCAGGCCGTAACCTGCCAGTTGCCGCATGAAATCCGTGGTCGTCATCGCCGTCTCCCCTCGTCGGCACACGATGAAAGCTTAGCCAGTTCCAGAGACGAGGCTGCGCCTGCTTGGTTAACAAAAGCTTGCAAGCCTCCTGCCAGCCTGCTGCAATTGGGTCAGCGCCGGATTGCCCGGATCCGGCGCAGGGGGGCGTTGCGTGGCGTATGGGTGTGCGATCGCTGGAGCCGCGAGGCTGGCCGCTATTCTCGCGGCCATGCTGGTATCGCCCGCCATCGCCGATGACGCGGAGACCGAGGAGCGCTCGCCCTTGTCGAGCGTGCTGTTCGGCTCGCTCGAAGCCGGTCCGACCAAGACATTCGTCTCCGCCGGACTGAAGGCGGCGATCGGCGGCGGGCTCGCCACGAGCGGTTTCCGGACCATGCTGAAGATCGGCGGCGCACAGGAGGACGCAAGGCGCCAGCGTCCGCGCGGCATCGCCTATAAGAGCGAGGCGCAGGCCCTGATCGGCTATGAATGGCGCATCGGCGACACCTTTCTGTCGCTCTATGCTGGCTCCGACTACGAGGGCGAGCAGCGCGAGGAGCCACGCGGAACCGTCATCACCGGCCGCTACGGCGCACGCCTCCACGGCGATCTCTGGATGACGCCGAGCGAAGGAACCATGCTTCAGGCCAGCGCCTATGTCTCGACGCTCGACGGTCGGCTCTGGGGCCGCGTCGCGCCAGGCTGGCTGGTGCCGCAGGGCTTCCATCTCGATGGCGTGCATCTCGGACCCGAGATCGAAGCCTATCGGGGCCGCGACTATCACAAGCTCCGCCTAGGCCTGCACCTGACAGGCCTACGGTTCCTCGGCTTGAACTGGCGCATCTCCGGAGGCTGGCAGCGCACCAGCGACGATCCCTCGCAAGCCTATGCGACGCTGGGCGTGCACTGGCAGCGCTGAGAGAAGCCCTAACGCTCCAACGCCACCAGCGCCTCGGGCGTATCGACATCGAGCGCGATCGCCGGGTCGTCCAGCGGCACCTCGACGATCGCGTCGCCGGCCGCATCGAGCAGGCGCCGCGCGCCCTGGTCTCCTTCGAGTTTCTCAACCTCGGGAAACAGCGCCCGCGCCAGCAATACGGGGTTGCCGCGCTGGCCGAGCAGCGTCGGCACCACCGCGAGCGCATCGCTACTCTCGGCGAAAACCTGGGCGAGCCGGTCGATCACGCCCGCCGTGACATTGGGCATGTCACCGAGCGAAACGACGACGCCGGGCGCGGTCCCCGGCAAGGCCGCTAGCCCGGCCCTGACCGAGCTGGCGAGCCCGCTGGCAAAATCAGGGTTGTGGACCAGCGCGACATCAAGCCCCGCGAGCATAGCCGCAATCTCCTCGTGCTGATGCCCGGTCACGACGATCACCGGCCGGGCCCGTGACGCGAGTTGCGCCTCCACCGCATGGCGCAGCATCGGCTGGCCGCGCACGCTCTGGAGCAGCTTGTTGGCCTGCCCCATGCGGGTCGAGCGGCCGGCCGCCAGCACGATGCCGGCGACCGGCGCGGCTTCCAGCAACGCGGGAGCGCGCGGCTGCGGCCGCGAGACGATCTCCATCAGCAGCCCGCCGACGCCCATCGCCTGGATGTCCGCGCGGGTGACAGGAATGCCAGCGAGGCAGCGCTGCAGCACCCAGTCGAAGCCGTTCTCCTTGGGCGAGCGCGCACAGCCCGGCGCGCCGATCACCGGCTTGCCGGCAAGCTCGCCGATCAGCAGCAGATTGCCGGGATCGACCGGCATGCCGAGATGCTCGATCTTGCCGCCCGCCTCCAGCAGTGCCTGTGGAATCACGTCGCGCCTGTCGGTGATGGCCGAGGCCCCGAAGACGACGATGATGTCGGCCGAGCTGGCCGCCTCCTTGGCGATGGCCTGCGCCAGCGCGGAAGCCTCATGCGGTACGCGGCGGTCCACGGAGAGCGTGGCGGCGGCAGGCGCGAGCCGTTCCGCCATTACGCGCAGCGTCTTATCGACCACGGAGGGCTTGAGGCCGGGCAGCAGCGTCGAGATCACCGCCACCGAGAGCGGCCGATAGGGCGCAACCCCAATCGGCATCACCGCGCCCAGCCCCGCCAGCGCCTGCTCCACCAGCGTAGCCGGCAGGCCATAGGGGATGATCTTGACCGTGCCGACCATCTCTCCGGCCACCACCGGCTTCATCAGCGGCAGCGTCGCCACCGTGATCGCCTCGTCGACCCGGTTGAGAGCGTCGATCGCGCCGGCATCGATCGTCAGCACGCCCGCCGCTGCCGCGAAGAGATTGACCCGGCCGGTGAAGGCGGCCTCCGTCACCACGCCGCGCCCGGCCAGCGCCTCAGCGAGCCGCTTCGCCGCAGCGTTCTCGTCGATGTCGCCGGGCTCGAAGCGCACGGCAACGACCTCGGCGACGCCGGCCGCAGCCAGTTTGGCTGCAGCCTCGGCCGTGATCGCAGCGCCTTTCTTGATGATGGTGTCGCCAGCGCGGATCGTATGCGCGGCAATCGAGCCGGCTGCCTCGGCGACGGGGACGGGTCCGAATTTCACGGGTCGACGCTCAAACGGGCTTGCGGCGCGGACCGCGCAGCGTCGAGACGATCTCGCCGAGGATCGCCAGCGCGATCTCGGCCGGCGAAACCGCGCCGATATCGAGCCCGATCGGTGCATGGATGCGCGCTGTCCCGGCCGCACCGAAACCCGCCGCGGCAAGGCGCTCGACGCGCCGCCCATGCGTCTTCCGGCTGCCGAGCGCCCCGATATAGAAGCACTCCGAACGCAGCGCCGCCTCCAGCCCGGGATCGTCGATCTTGGGGTCATGCGTCAGCGCCACGAAGGCCGTGTAGGCGTCGAGGCCCAGCGTCGCGATAGCCTCGTCGGGCCACTGAGTCATCAATGTCACATCGGGAAAGCGTTCCGGCGTGGCGAACGCGCTACGCGGGTCGATGATGACGAGGTCGAGATCGAGCAGCTTCGCCATCGGCGCCATCGCCTGCGAGATATGCACAGCGCCGGTGACGACGACGCGCGGATGGGGCGCCTGAACGGTCAGGAAGATCTGCTTCCCATCGACCTCGACCATCGCGCTCTTGGCCATGCGCAACTGCTTGTCGAGCACCTCGGCCAGCGGATCGGCGGCGATGTCGGCGGCCTTTACCAGCCGTTGCGTGCCACCAGCGACATCGGTGACCAGGACGGTCGCGCGGCGCGTCGCGCGCTCGGCGTTGAGCGCAGCCAGAATGGAGAGATCCATCGCTTCAGCCTTTGTCGGTCGCGAGCTTGAGGCCAAGCCCGATCATCAGCGAACCGCCGAGCCAGCGCCCGAAGGCAAAGCTTCCTTGCGTCTTCTTCATCGTCCTGACCACGACGGAGGCGCCGAGAACCGTGAGCAGGTCGGCCGACGAGAAGGCGAGGTTGACGATCGTGCCCAGGATCAGGAACTGCGCCCAGACCGGCAGCGACGCGGCCGGATCCACGAACTGCGGCAGAAGCGCGATGAAGAACAGCGCGACCTTGGGGTTCAGCACCTCGACGACGAAGGAATCGATCAGCGCGCGCTTGACCGTCTTCGGCGGCGCGACCGGTGCGTCGGCAGCGGCAAGTCGCGACCGGATCATGCCGATGCCGAGCCAGATGAGATAGGCCGCACCCGCCAGCTTCACGGCAACGTACAGTTCCGGCACATGCGTGAAGACCGCCGAGAGGCCGAAGGCGGCGGCGAAGACATGCAGATAGCAGCCGAGATGAATGCCGAGCATCGCCATGAAGCCGGCCTTGCGGCCATGCGCCAAGGTCTGCGCGGCGGTGTAGAGCAGCGCCGGACCGGGGAAATAGGCGACGACGAGCGTCACCGTCGCGAAGGCTAGCAGCGTTTCCCAGGAGGCCATCAGTTCACCTTCTCGACATAGATCCGGATCCGGCCGCCGCAGGACAGCCCGACCTTCCAGGCCGCCTCGTCGGCGACGCCGAATTCGAGCGTGCGCGGCTTGCCATCGGCGATCACGTCGACGGCTTCCTCGACGACCGCGCCTTCAACGCAACCGCCCGAGACCGAGCCCAGGAAGTTGCCCTCCCCGTCGATGACGAGATGCGAGCCGACCGGGCGCGGCGCCGAGCCCCAGGTCTCGATCACCGTGGCGAGCGCTACCGAGCGGCCGGACTTCGCCCAGGATTCGGCGGTCGTGAGGATGTCGGTGTCGGTGGAGATCATGATGCGGACTTTCGCTGCTGCGATGCGCTTGAGATCATGCCTCATCCGGCTTTCTTCAACCACTGGCGCGGATCGCTCTGCCGCTCTGCGTGAACCGACAGCGCCGTGCAGAGATCGGCCATCGCCGCGAGGTTGTGGATCGGCCGGAACGAGTCGACATGCGGCAGCATCGTGCGGATGCCGCTGGCCCGCGCCTCGAACTGCTCGAAGCGCAAGAGCGGGTTCAGCCAGATCAATTGCCGGCAGGAGCGGTGCAAACGGTCCATCTCGAAGGCGAGCTCGCCGTCGAGATGCCGCTCCAGCCCGTCGGTGAAGAGCAGTACGATCGCCCCGCCGCCCAGCACGCGCCGCGACCAGACCCGGTTGAACGTATGCAGTGCCGTCGAGATGCGCGTGCCGCCCTCCCAGTCGGGCGCGGCCTTGCCTGCCAGTGCCAGCGCCTCGTCCGGATCACGCGCGCGTAGCGAGCGCGTGATGTTGGTCAGCCTCGTGCCGAAGACGAAGGAATGCACCCGCCGCCGCTTCTCGGTCACGGCATGGAGGAAATGCAGGAAGATCCGCGAATACTCCGCCATCGAGCCGGAGATATCGACCAGCGCCACGATCGGCGGATGAATCTCGGCCCGCTCACGAAAAGCGAGGTCGATCGCTCCGCCTCCTCCTCGCAGCGACTGGCGGAAGGTCCGCCGCGGGTCGATCCGGGCGCCGCGATGGGCGGCCCGGAAGCGTCGCGTCGCGACGAGATCGTCCGGCAGGCTCAGACCCGCGACGAGCCGCTTGGCGCGCGCGATCTCGGCCGCGCCCATCTGGGCGAAATCGCGCGACTTCAGCATCTCGCGATCCGACACGGTCAGTTGCGCGGTCAGCTCCGTCAGCTCGACCGGCGCATCCTCCTCGCGCCTGGGCGGCGCGAAGGCCTCGGCCACGCGCAGCGCGCCGGCCTCCTCCTTCTGCGGCGCACTGTCGGCGGCCGGCGAGACCGGAGACATCTGCGCCATCATCTTTTCGATCAGGTTGCGCCGGCGCCAGAACAACCGGAAAGCCTGGTCGTAGACGACGCTGTCCTCATGCCGCTTCACGAAGATCGCATGCAGCGCCCAGTAGACATCCTCGCGCTCGCCGAGCGCACCATCGGCCAAAGCCTCGACCGCCTCAACCACAGCGCCCGGACCGACGCGCAGGCCCGCGATGCGTAGCGCCCGCGCGAAATAGGCGATGTTTTCCGGCAGCTTGCCGGTCATGAGAGACCTGTCGCCTCCCTCCAGCCCTCATCCTGAGGAGCGGGCGAATGCCCGTGTCTCGAAGGATGCTCCAGCGCCCTCTGAAACATCCTTCGAGACGCCGCTGCGCGGCTCCTCAGGATGAGGGCTGGAGGAAGCAGGAGGCCGGACGTCACGCCCGCGTCTCGGTCATGAAGACCTTCTGCACGACCTGCCATTTGCTCTCGACCTTGAGGAAGGAAAGCAGGTCGGTGAAGTAGCGCGGGGGCATCTGGCATTTGACCTTGACCAGCGCCAGCGTCGGCCCGACGAGATCGATCGTCAGGATATGGTCGTCGCGCTGCAGGCCGGCAGCGTGGGGCGACGGCCGGCCCTTGACCGCCGCGAGCCAGGCCTCGCGCGGCACGATCGTGATGGTGCCGTCCTCCTGCACCGTCGTCAGCGCGCTGGTCGGATGGAACGCATGGGCGAGCTTGGTGACATCGCCCTCATAGAGCCCGTCGAGATAGGTCCGGGTCGCAGCCTCAATCGCCTTGATGTCGCTGTTCATCGCGCTTTTCCTTTGTTGCCGTCCCGTCACGATCAGGCCCTGGGCCGACCATGTCTTGCAAGAGATCCGGGTCTGCGTCTCGCTCGGGAATGGTGCAGACTATCCCCTCGCCTCCGCCTTCGCCTGATCCAGCAGTTCCTTGACCTTCGAACCCTGCATCGCCTGGATGTCGTCCTGGTATTTGAGCAGCGCGCCCAGCGTATCGGAGACCAGCGCGGGATCGAGCGCGACCGCGTCGAGCTCGACCAGCGCGGTTGCCCAGTCGAGCGTCTCGGCGACGCCCGGCGCCTTGAACAGCTCCTCCTTGCGGATCGCCTGCACGAAACTCACCACCTGCCTGGCGAGCTTCGCGGGGGCATGCGGCGCGCGCGCCTTCAGGATCGCGAGTTCGCGGGCAGCGTCGGGATAGCCGACCCAGTGATAGAGGCAGCGCCGCTTCAGCGCGTCATGAATCTCGCGGGTCCGGTTCGAGGTCAGGATCACGATCGGCGGCTCGGCGGCCCTGATCGTGCCGAGCTCGGGAATCGTCACCTGCGAATCCGCCAGAACCTCGAGCAGGAAGGCCTCGAAGGCCTCGTCGGTGCGGTCCAATTCGTCGATCAGCAGGATCGGAGCACCGCCTTCCTGCGGTTCGAGCGCCTGCAGCAGCGGCCGCTTGATCAGGTATTTCTGCGAGAAGATGTCGCCTTCGAGCCGCTCCCGGTCGCCGGTCGCGCCACCGGCTTCCGCCAGCCGGATCGCCATCATCTGCCCCGCATAGTTCCACTCATAGACGGCCGAGGCCAGGTCCAGCCCCTCATAGCATTGCAGCCGGATCAGCTTGCGCCCGAGCGCGGCCGAGAGAACCTTGGCGATCTCGGTCTTGCCGGTGCCGGCCTCGCCTTCCAGCAGCAGCGGCCGCTTCATCCTGAGCGCCAGGAACAGCACCGTCGCCAGCGCACGGTCGGCGACATAACCCTGACTTTGCAGGAGGGTGAGCGTGGCATCAATGGAGGTGGGGAGCGCGGTCTTGTCGGGCATCGATCAGCGTCCAGTCGCAGCGGGCCTGCCGCAGGTCGGGCAGGCCACCGGCATTATCGGGTCGACCATCCAAACCACAGCGCCACGGCGGCCATGCTGACCGCAGCACAGCGACGGATCGCACGCTCGCGCGCCGGATGGAAGAGCAGCGAGCGGGCACCGCTCGCTCCCAGCACCAGCGCGGCATGAATCGCGGTCGCAATCAGGACGAAGGTCGCAGTCAGCAGCAGAAGCTCTTCGCGCAGCGGCTGCGCCGGGAGGAAAAGCGGTAACACTGCGACATAGAACACCGCGGCCTTGGGATTGATCAGATTCGTCAGCAATCCCCGCCGGAACGACAGGACAAGGTCCTCGCCGACCCCGGCAGGCGGATCGCGCCATGCATCGAAGGCCAGCCAGAGCAGATAGGCGACGCCGGCGAACCGGAGACCTAACGCCGCCAGCGGAAACTGCGCGCTGACGAAGGAGAAACCCAGCGCGGTCACCAGCCCGAGCACCGCCAGCCCGAGCGCGACCCCGGCGACTGCCGCCATTCCCGCGCGCCAGCCTTTCGCCAGGCTCAGCGCGACAAGATAGCCCATATTCGGTCCGGGCGTCAGCTCCGCGACCATGACCGTCAGGACGAACTCCCAGAACCGCACCGGTTCATGCCGGACGAGGGACTACTTGCCTGTCGCCTGCGCCACCGCCTGCTTGGTCATCACCCCGATGAGATGCGCGCGGTATTCCGGGTCGGCATGCATGTCGCCATTTATGCCCTTGGCCGGGTGCTTCAACCCATCGAGCGACTTCGGCGCGAAGCGGGCCTTGAGAGCCGCCTCCGCTTCCGGCCAGCGGAAGACACCGCCCTCGCCTGCACCGGTGACGGCGACGCGGATGTCGCTGCCGCGCTTGGCGACGAAGACCCCGACCAGCGCATAGCGCGAGGCCGGGTTGCGGAACTTGGCGTAGCCCGCCCTGGAGACGATCGGGAACACCACCTTGGTGATGATCTCGCCCTCCTCCAGCGCCGTCTCGTAGAGCCCGGTGAAGAAGTCGTCGGCGACGAGCTTGCGCTTGTTGGTGACGATCGTCGCGCCCAGCGCCAGCAGCGCCGCCGGATAGTCCGCCGCCGGATCGTTGTTGGCGACGGAGCCGCCGATCGTGCCGCGATGGCGCACATGCGGATCGCCGATGTGCGAGGCGAGATAGGCAAGCCCCGGAATCGCCTCCTGCACGATCGCCGATTCCGCGACCTCGGCATGGGTCGACATCGCGCCGATGACGACGGTGCGGCCCTTGCGCACGATGCCCTTGAGATCGCCACAGGCGCCGAGATCGATCAGCGCGGTGGGCGCGGCCAGGCGCTGCTTCATCGTCGGCAGCAGCGTGTGGCCGCCAGCGAGGATCTTGGCGTCCTCCTTCTTGGCAAGGAGGCCTGCGGCCTGTCGCGAGGAGGCCGGGCGGTGATAGGTGAAGGCGTACATGGTCGTTCTCCGCTCGTGTCCAGAACCGTCATGCTCGGGCTTGACCCGAGCATCTCATCCGGAGCGTGCCCTGACGCATCATTCGGAGAGAGATGGCCGGGTCAAGTCCGGCCATGACGCGTGAATCGTCTATTCGGCTGCCATTCTCGTGATGCTCTTCTGCGCCGCGCGCCAAACCGCCTGCGGCGTCGCCGGCATGGCGATGTCCTCATGGCCGAGCGCGTCGGTGATGGCATTGATGACGGCGGGCGGCGCGGCGATCGCGCCGGCCTCCCCGCAGCCCTTGATGCCCAGCGGGTTGGAGGGGCAGGCCGTGACGGTCATGCCGACCTCGAAGGACGGCAGATCGTCGGCGCGCGGCATGCAGTAATCCATGAAGCTCGCGGTCACGAGCTGCCCGTCGCTGTTGTACTTCGCGCCTTCGAGCAGCGCCTGGCCGACGCCCTGGGCGATGCCGCCATGGACCTGGCCCTCGACGATCATCGGGTTGATCACGTTGCCGAAATCATCCACCGCCGCCCAGCGCTCGATCTTCGTGACGCCGGTCGCAGGATCGATCTCGACCTCGCAGATATGGACGCCGGCCGGGAAGGTGAAGTTGGTCGGGTCGTAGAACGCCCCCTCCTTCAGGCCGGGCTCCAGATCCTGCCCGTTGAACTTGTGGGCGACATAGGCCTGCAGCGCACACGACCCGAAATCGAGCTTCCGATCTGTGCCTTTGACGCTGAAATGCCCGTCCGCGAAATCGATATCGGCCTCGTCGGCCTCCAGCACATAGGCCGCGACCTTCTTGCCCTTGGCGATGACCTTGTCGACCGCCTTGAAGATCGCGGACATGCCGACCGCGCCCGAGCGCGAGCCATAGGTGCCCATGCCCATCTGCACCTTGTCGGTGTCGCCATGGATGATCGAGACGTTCTCGATGGGGATGCCCAGCTTGTCGGAGACGAGCTGGGCGAAGGTCGTCTCATGGCCCTGGCCGTGGCTGTGCGAGCCGGTCAGAACCTCGACCGTGCCGACCGGATTGACCCGGACCTCGGCCGATTCCCATAGGCCGACGCCGGCACCAAGCGAACCGACGGCGGCCGAGGGGGCGATGCCGCAGGCCTCGATATAGGAGGAGAAGCCGATGCCGCGCAGCTTGCCGTTGCGGGCGGAGTCGCGCTTGCGCTTGCCGATGCCCTTGTAGTCGATGATCTCGAGCGCCTTCTTCAGCGCCGCGCCGTAATTGCCGGCATCGTACATCATGATCACCGGCGTCTGGTGCGGGAACTTCTTGATGTAGTTCTGCATCCGGAACTTCGCCGGATCCCGGCCGAGCTGGCGGGCGGCGACCTCGATCAGCCGCTCGACCACGAAGGTCGCCTCCGGCCGTCCCGCCCCGCGATAGGCGTCGACCGGTGCGGTGTTGGTGTAGACCGCATCGACCTCGGCATAGATCGCCGGGATGTCATAGGAGCCCGACAGCAGCGGCGCGTAGAGATAGGTCGGCACCGAGGAGGAGAAGGTCGAGAGATAGGCGCCGAGATTGGCCGTCGTCTTGACCCTCAGACCGGTGATCTTGCCGTCCGCGTCGGTCGCAAGCTCGGCATGGGTGACGTGGTCGCGGCCATGCGCGTCCGACAGGAAGGCCTCCGTGCGGTCGGAATTCCACTTCACCGGCCGCCCGACCTTCTTCGCCGCCCAGACGCAGACCGTCTCCTCGGCATAGATGAAGATCTTCGAGCCGAAGCCGCCGCCGACATCGGGCGCGACCACCCGCAGCTTGTTCTCCGGCGCGATGCCGATGAAGGCCGAAAGCACGAGCCGCGCCACATGCGGGTTCTGGCTGGTCGTGTAGAGCGTGAAGACGCCATCGCCGTCATCATAGTCGCCGACGGCCGCGCGCGGCTCCATCGCGTTCGGCACGAGGCGGTTGTTGACGATATCGAGCCTGGTGACGTGCTTTGCCGCCTTGAAGGCGGCTTCGGTCTCGTCCTTGTTGCCGAGATGCCAGTTGAAGACCGTGTTGTCGGGCGCCTCGGCATGGACCACGGTCTTGGCTCCGGCGGCACTGGCCGTATCGACAACCGCCGTCAGCACGTCGTAATCGACCACGATCGCCTCGGACGCGTCGCGCGCCTGCGCCAGCGTCTCGGCGACGATGACGCAGACATGGTCGCCGACATAGCGGACCTTGCCCTGCGCCAGCGCCGGATGGGCTCCGGCCCGCATCGGCGAGCCGTCCTTGTTGTGGATCATCCAGCCGCAGATCAGCCCGCCGACCTTGTCGGCTGCGAGATCGTCGCCGGTATAGACACCGAGAATGCCCGGCATGCCGGCTGCGGCCTTGAAGTCGATCGACTTGATCGTGGCATGCGCATGCGGCGAACGCAGGAAATAGGCATGGGCCTGGCCGGGCCGGTTGATGTCGTCGGTGTAGCGGCCCTGGCCTGTGATGAAGCGATGGTCTTCCTTGCGGCGGACTGAGGCGCCGATTCCGGTGGCCGACATGGTGCTTTCCTCCTCAGCGCGCCTCTGACGGGCACGTCATGATTCCAAGACAAAGCCCGCGCGGATGGCGCGGGCTGCGGCGCCTCACTCGGCGGCCTGGCGCGGAGGCTCCTTCCGATCCATCGACTGCCCGGCCATCGCCTCGGCACCGGCGGCGACGGCTTTCACGATGTTGTGGTAGCCCGTGCAGCGGCAGATGTTGCCGTCGAGATCCTCCCGGATCGTCTTCTCGTCGAGCGCATGGCCGCGCCGGTTCACGATATCGACGGCGGACATGATCATGCCGGGCGTGCAGAAGCCGCATTGCAGGCCGTGATGCTCGCGGAAGGCCTCCTGCATCGGATGCAGGGTCCCGTTCATGGCCAACCCTTCGATCGTCATCACCGAGGCACCCTCGAGCGAGACCGCCAGCACCGTGCAGGCCTTCGCCGCCTTGCCGTCGATATGCACGACGCAGGCACCGCACTGGCTGGTGTCGCAGCCGACATGCGTGCCGGTGAGGCGCAGATTCTCGCGCAGGTACTGCACCAGCAGCGTGCGCGGATCGATCGACGCAGTGACGGCTTTGCCGTTCACCGTCATGGACACGGTAGCCATTGGAATTCCTCCTGAAATCCGGGTCTCGCGCCCGGCGCGTGAGATAATCTGGCGCCGCGCTGGGAGCGCTGCTCGCAGGCAGAGCGCCAGCTTCTCCTTGGAACAGCTTTAAACCGAATGTGGACCCGCGTTTTTGCGCGGTCAAGCCGTTGGCATATTGCGAGAGGGTGGTGTTTGGCGACGATTTCGCGCCATTTCGGCAAAATCTCTCATCCCGACGCCGCAGGGCCCCCGGTTGCAGGGTCGCCGGGCCATTCTCCTATTTTTAACCGGCAGGCGACATCGTGCTGTTCCCAGCAAGGATTCCAGCCTCGATGGCCGACCGGCCCGCCCTCTCCACCCGCGATCAGATGGAACGCCGTCTGCGATCGATCGGCTATGACGAGCGCCAGCGGTCGCGCCTGCCGTTCTATGCCGCCGAGGTCGCACGCGTGATCGACGCGATCGTGGAGAGCGATTTCGCCCGCGCGATGGTCATCAATCCCGCCCTGCAGGAACAGATCGAGCCTGTCGCGGCAGAACTCTATGCCGCTGAAAAGAGCCATTTTCGCTGCGTGTTCGCCGGGGATTTCGGAGAGGCCTACGCCGCTTCGGCCGAAGCGCTGTGCCATCTCGAACTGCAGGCCGGGCTCGGCCCGCGCCCGCGCGTCTCGATTGCCATGGCATTGATCAACCGTCTCAGCCGGAAGCGCCGTTTCGGTCACTTCCTGCGCCCGAGGGAACTGGACAAGGACCTGTTCCTGATCGAACGGATCCTGACCTTCGATACCAACACGGCCGTGGCGATCGGCCACGAAATCAGTGCCGACGACGCGCAGCGCCGGGCCGGAATCCTCGACAAGGCCGCCGCCGCGCTGAAGGCGAAGATCGGCGTGATCGATGCTTCGATCGCAGAGGCGGTCACACAGTTCGGGCAGTCGGGCGAGGATACGCGCCGTGCCACGGCCTTCATCACGCTCAAGGTCGCATCGCTCGAACAGACATCGCTGCTGGTGCGCGAGCGCTCGGCGCAGACCGCTGCCGCTACCGAGGAGATGTCGGCCAGCATCGCCGAGATCGGACAACGGGCCCAACAGAGCCTCTCGATCGCCAATCGCGCGGTCGGCGACGCCGACGAGATGAATCTCGCCACCACCCGCCTGCGTCAGGTCTCCGACAGCATCGGCGCCGTGGTCGGCATGATCGCGGACATCGCGGCGCAGACGAACCTGCTCGCGCTCAACGCAACGATCGAGGCCGCCCGCGCCGGCGAAGCCGGCCGCGGCTTCGCGGTCGTCGCGTCCGAGGTCAAGTCGCTCGCGACCCAGACGGCCAGCGCGACGCAGGACATCGCCCGCCACATTGCGGAGCTCGCCGGAAGCGCGGAGGCCTGCGGCGGACATGCAGCGGCCATCGGCTCGACCATCGGCGAGATGCGGCTGAACTCGCAGGCGATCTCGGACGCCGTGTCGCAGCAGGGCCAGGTCACCTCCGCCATCGCGCATGATGCCGCCGAGGTCGCCGCCAGCTCGGAGGAGGCCATCACGGCCGCAAGCGAGGTCAACCGGAGCCTCGCGGAAACCGCGCGGACGATCGACCGCGCCAATGCGGCCGCGACCGGGATCGCCATGCAGGTGGGCGCGGCGGAAGCGGCCGTCAGCACGGCTCTCAACGCGCTCCGCCGGGCCTCGCGCTGATCGCGACAACCGGCTCAGCCTTCGCTGACCAGTCGAAGACCGAGCGCGCGACTCAGCCTTCGCCGACCGCTTTGGCGAAATTGGCGAAGAACTCGTCGGCGAGCTTCTTCGAGACCGAATCGATCAGCCGCGAGCCGAGCTGCATCAGCTTGCCGCCGACCTGAGCCTCGACATCGTAGCGCAGCAGCGTCTGGCCATCGCCGGCATCGCTCAGCGCGACCTTCGCACCGCCCTTGGCGAAGCCGGCGATGCCGCCCTCGCCCTCGCCCTGGATGCGGTAGCCATTGGGCGGATCAAGATCGACCAGCTCGACCTTGCCCTTGAAGCTCGCCTTGACCGGCCCGAGCTTGACCTTCACCACCGCCGAGAAATGCGTGTCGTCATCCTTGCTGAGCTGCTCGCAGCCGGGAATGCAGGCCTTCAGGACCTCGGGATCGTTGAGCGCGGCCCAGACCGTATCTATGCCGGCAGGCAGCGTCACCTCGCCATTCATCGTCATCGCCATGGCGCTACTCCCTCAGGTCCGTGCCGCAAAGTTCCGGCTCCTGTTGCAGCCGGCCCCGCCCCGGGTCTATCCAAGGCTGTCGCGCCTATCCATGAGCGGAAAGCGCCCATCGGCACAAGAGGACGAAGCGTGACGACCGACCGCAGCCGCCGCATGACGCAACGCCACCGATGATCCCCAACGCACCCGGCCTGTTCGGCGAGCTCTTCGTCGATTCCGAAATGGCTTCGGCGATGAGCGATAGGGCGCTGTTGCACGGAATGCTCGGTTTCGAGGCGATGCTCGCAAGCGCGCTGGACGCCGAGGGTGTCGCGCCGGAGGGTACGGCGATTGCCGTCACCCGACAATGCGACCCCGACCTCTACGATATCGCCGAGCTCGGCCGGGCCGCGACGCTGGCCGGCAACCCCGCGATCCCGCTCGTGAAGGCGCTGACCGCCCGCGTGGCCGCAGCATCCCCCGAACATGCCAAATGGGTGCATTACGGTGCGACCAGCCAGGACGTCATCGATTCCGGCTTTGTCCATGTCATCGGCCGCGGGCTGAAGCTCATCGATATCAGGCTCAACCGGCTGGTTGATGCCATGCGTCCGCTGATCGAGACGCATCGCGCGACACCCATGATCGGCCGGACCTTCCTTCAGCAGGCGGTCCCGATCAGCTTCGGGGTCAAGACCGCGCTCTGGCTCGACCCGTTGCTGGAGAGCCGGCATATCCTGAACGATAGTCTGGAGACGCCGGTCGTCCAGTTTGCCGGAGCCGCCGGCACGCTGGCCGCGCTGGGTGATGATGCCGGGCGTGTCCAGGCGCAGTTCGTAGACGTGACGCTGGGCGCACCATCCTCCCTGATCCCCTGGCACACGCAGCGCCATCGCAACGCCCGGCTGGCGGCGGAACTCGGCATCCTCACCGGCAATCTCGGCAAGATCGCACGCGACGTCTCGCTCATGGCCCAGACCGAGATCGGCGAACTCGCCGAGCCCGAGGCGCCCGGCAAGGGTGGCTCCTCGGCGATGCCGCACAAACGCAACCCGGTGCTGTGTACCCTGATCCTCGCGGCTGCGCAGCGTGCGCCGGGCCTGGTCGCCACCATGCTCGCCGCGATGCCCCACGAGCACGAACGCGCGCTCGGTGGTTGGCACGCCGAATGGCCGACGCTGCCCGAACTCTTCCGCATCACCGGCTCGGCGCTGGCACAGATGGTCACCCTAATCGAAGGCTTGCAGGTCTTTCCCGAGCGCATGCGCGCCAATATCGAGATCACGCAAGGGCTGGTCATGTCGGAGCGCGTCTCGATCGCCCTGGCTTCCGCACTGGGCAAGTCGAAGGCTCATCACCTGCTCGAGGAGGCGAGCCGCGCCTCCATCGCCGAGGGACGCCATCTGCGCGAGATCCTGGCCAGCATGCCGGCCGTGACCGACCATATCGACGCGGCCGCACTTGCCGATCTTTTCGATCCGACGAGCTATCGCGGCGCGTCGGACGCGATCATCGACCGGGTGCTCGCCCGCTGCGAGGCGCCTTCGACGCCGCGCGCCTCGACGCCTGCGCAGGGGTGATCGGTGGTTGACCTCACAGCCGAACAGCAGGTCGTCGCCGCCGGCCAGGACGGCACCGCCATGGCGATGCGCATCGTCGCCGAGGCCGCCCGGTTGATGGGCGCGCCGCGGCTGATTCCCGTCGCCTCCGCCCATATCGACGGCGCGCTCTATCACGGCGATTCCGGCACGCTTTTCGCCGAGAAGCTGGTCGAGGGCGGGGCCCGCGTCGGAATCCGGGCGACGCTCAACGTCGGCTCGCTCTCGCCCGCCGGCTGCGCCGCAATCCGCCTGCCGCCGCATCAGCGCGACATGGCGGCCCGGATGATGCGCGCCTATGAGACAATGGGCTGCGAGCCCTCCTGGACCTGCGCGCCCTATCAGGCCGGGCACCGGCCGGCGCAGGGGACGGATGTCGCCTGGGGCGAATCCAACGCCGTGGTCTTCTGCAATTCGGTGCTCGGCGCCCGCACCAACCGCTATGGCGATTTCCTCGACATCGCCTGCGCCATCGCCGGCATCGCGCCCGATTACGGGCTTCATCGTCCGGAGAACCGCGTCGCAACGCTGCTGATCGATGCGAGCGGGTTGAGCCGGGCGCTGCGCGCCTCGGACGTGTTCTACCCCGTGCTGGGCACGATCCTCGGCCGCGCGGCCGGCACGGCCGTCGCCGTGATCGAAGGCCTGCAGGGCTGCACGACGGAAGACCGGCTCAAGGCGCTGGGCGCGGCGTCGGCCTCGGCCGGCGGCGTCGGCCTGTTCCATGTCGCCGGCGTCACGCCCGAGGCGCCCGACGCCGCGACCGTGCTCGGCGGCCTGCCGCCCCGGGAAACCCTGACGCTGACACCCCAATTCGTGCAGCAGGCGTTGTCGGGCCTTTCCACCGCCGGAGAGACCGACCGCATCGACGCCGTCGCCATCGGCTCGCCGCATCTCTCGCTCGCCGAGATCGACGAGGTCGAACACCGTCTCGCCGGCCGCAGGCTGACGGTGCCGCTCTACGCCAATACCGGCCGCCATGTGCTGCGCCCGCTGGAGGCGCAGGGCCGCCGCGCCGCGCTGGAACAGGCCGGGGTGATCTTCGTCGTCGATACCTGTGTCGTCGTCACCCCAATCCTGCCCGAGATCGAAGGTGCGGTGCTGATGACCAACTCCGGCAAGTTCGCCCACTACGCGCCGGGAACCACCGGTTATGCCGTGACCTATGGTTCGCTGGCCGAATGCGTCGAGAGCGCGGTGGCCGGCCGGTTGGTCAGAGAGCGGCAGGCATGGTCGTGAGCGAAGGCCGGGTCGTAAAGGCAGATTTGGTCCTGAACGCCGAGATCCTGATCCCGGGGGCGCCAGCCTCCGGTCGCTGCCTCGCGCTGACGGCGCCGATCAGCTTCTGGGGCGGGGTCGATCCCCGCACCGGAACCATCATCGACGCCCGCCATCCGCAGCTTGGCGAGGATATCGCCGGCACCGTGCTGGCGCTGCCGGGCACCATCGGCTCGTCCTCGGCCTCGGCGGTGCTGCTCGAACTGGTCCATGCCGGCAAGGCACCGACCGCGCTGCTGATGGACGCGCCGGACGCGATCCTGCTGCTCGGGCTGGTCGTGGCCCGCGAGATGGGCTGGCCGACGCCGCCTGCGTTGCGCCTGCCCGCCGCGAAACAGGCGGCGCTTGCCGGCCGCTGGCTTCTACTGTCGGCGGACGGCAAGATCACCGCGCAATAAGATCACCGCGCAGCAAGCGCGACAGACAGGACGACGGAGACGACGCCGATGCCGATCGAGACCATTGCGGGCGAGCCCTTCAACATCCGCTTCGACGGGCCGGCCGACGCGCCCGTGCTGATGCTGTCGAACTCGCTCGGCACCAATCTCGGCATGTGGGAGCCGCAGATCGCGGAATGGTCGAAGCACTTCCGCGTCCTGCGCTACGATTCGCGCGGACACGGGCTTTCCGTCGCGACCGACCGTGCGGTCTCGATCGCCACGCTCGGCCAGGACGCGCTCACGATCCTCGACCATTTCGGCATCGAGAAGGCGCATTGGTGCGGCGTCTCCAAAGGCGGCATGGTCGGGCAATGGCTCGCGACCCATGCCCGCCAGCGCATGGGCCGCCTCGTGCTCGCGAACACCGCCGCCCGCATGGGCCCGCCCGATCTCTGGAACGGCCGGATCAGGATGGTGCGCAGCAAGGGCATGGCCATCATCGTCCAGGCCACGCTGGAGCGCTGGTTCAGCCCCGCCTTCCGCCAGAGCGACCCTGCGACCGTGGCGACGGTCAGCGAGATGCTGACCACGACGCCAGCGGTCGGCTACGCCACCTGCTGCGCGGCGATCCGCGACATGGACCAGCGCGAGCCGATCCGCAGCATCGTCAATCCGGTGCTGGTGATCATCGGCAAGGTCGATCCGGCGACGCCTCCGGCGGCCGGACACCTGATCGCCGAGGCCATTCCGGGCTCGCGCACGGTCGAGCTCGACGCCGCCCATCTCTCCAATCTCGAGCAGCCGGAGGCCTTCACCAGGGCCGTGCTCGACTTCTTGACCGCCTGAGGAGATCCCATGGACGACAAGACCCGCTACGAGGAGGGCATGAAGACCCGCCGCGCCGTTCTTGGCCCGGCTTACGTCGACAAGGCCAGCGCCGGCATCACCGAGTTCAACAGCGAGTGGCAGGAGTTCATTACCCGCACGGCCTGGAACGACATCTGGAACCGGCCGGGTCTGGTCCGCCGCGAGCGCTCGATCATCGTGCTGGCGATCGCGGCTTCGCTCGGCGCCTGGGGCGAGTTTCGCATCCATGTCCGCGGCGCCATCAACAATGGCCTCAGCCGCGACGACATCAAGGAGGTGCTGCTGCAGACGGCGATCTATGCCGGCGTCCCGGCCTCGAACCACGCCTTCAAAGAGGCAGCCAGCGTCTTCGCCGAGATGGAGGCGGAAGCCGCGCAGGGCTGAGCCTCCCCCGCTACACCGACTCGAAGCGTCGCTTCCGATAGATCAGGCTGGTCGTCTCGGCCGGCTCCCGCCCTGCGCCACCAAGACCAACGACCTCGCCGATCAGGATACGATGGCTGGCGATGTCGTGGACCGCCGTCAGCCGGCAGTCGAAGGCGGCGACCGCCTCCCGCAGTGCGGGCGCGCCCGTCGTGAGCGTACCCCAATCGCCCTCCGTGAAGCGCGCCTCCCCGTCGATCCCGCGACGGCTGGCGAATATCTCGGCCAGGTCCGCGCCGTCGCCCGGCAACGTGTTGATGCAGAAGACGCCGCTCGCCTCGATCACCGCCAGCGTGCGGCTGGGACGCGCGATGCAGACCAGGACCGTCGGCGGCGAATCCGAGACCGAGGCAACGGCCGTCGCAGTCAGCCCGACACGCCCCTCCGGGCCGATCGTGGTGACGACGTGCACGGCGCTCGCCACCCGCGCCATCGCGTCGCGAAACAGCGGTGCATCGGGCGCTGGCCCCCGCACGGGTCGAAGGGGTTTTGTCATCGCAGTCCGGCTGGCCAGCAAGGGCGGGGTTGCCGGTCATGTAGAGGTTTCTGCCCCGAAAAGCCAGAATCGCCGGCAAGCCAGGCAGGGACGCGTTCTGTAACCGAAGGGCCGGTAAAATATATCAATCGAGGCGACAATGCCGGCGCCTTTCTCACTCGCGATCCAGTGTCGCCAGCAGCCCGTTGCGCAGATGCAGCATCAGAGCGTCGCTCGCCACCATCGCAGCAGTCGGATCGGCCGTCGCCAGGGCCTGCGCGAAGGCAACATGGTGGCCCGCGGCGGGCAGCAGGTCGTCCTGCCGCTCGAAATGATACCAGGCGCGCCGGATCAGGGCCTGCAGCGGCTCGACGGCCCGGGTCGCATAAGGGCTGCGCGCCGCGGCCGCGACGGCCGCATCGAGCTCCTTGTCGAGCCGCATATAGGCGTTGGCGTCGCCGTCCACGGCGGCAGCGCGCATCGCCCGCGCCTTCTCGACAATGGCGATGCGCTCGCGCGGACTGGCTCTTTTGGCGGCATCCGAGGCGATCAGGCGCTCCAGAACCTCGCGCGCGTCGAGCGCAGCCATGATGTCGATGGCGTTGATACCGGCAACCACCACGCCCTTGCGCGGCAGGACCTCGACCAGCCCCTGCTGCGCCAGGCGGATCAGCGCCTCGCGCACCGGCGTCCGCCCGACGCCGACCATCTCGATCATCTGCGCTTCGGTCAGCACGGCTCCCGGCCGCAGCGACAGCGTCACGATCGCCTCCTCGAGCCTGCGATAGGCGATCTCGGTCAGGCTCGGAGCCCCCTGGGGCTGAGACGGCAGGGTGCTGTCGTCATAGGGACCGAGATCAGCGGCCGGCCGCAGGTTCATGCGCTCCCTCCCCGCCTGCGAACCTGGATTGACGCATCGAAAGGCATTGATATATCAATCCTGCATATCGCGCTGGGACGCTACATCTGCAATCTGCAAGCGAAACGGGCTGATGCGCAAGGAGCATTCCGCCATGACCGTGCCGGATGGCTCGACGGCTCGCGCAAGGCTCGACGCGCCGGTGACGCTGATGCAGAACTTGATAACTGCGCAAGGCGCTGTCCGGCGCCCGGCATGCGCCCTCGTCTGACCGGAGACCGCGATGGCCTTCACCTGTTCGGTTCCCGCCATTCCAACCGTCCAGCAGGACGATGACGCGATCCGCATCACCCGCTGGGATTTCGAACCCGGCGCCGTCACCGGCTGGCACAGCCATGGCTGGCCCTATTTCGTCGTGATGCTGGTCGAGGGCACGCTGCGCATCCATGACGGCACGAAGACGACCGACGTGCCGCTCGCGCAGGGCCAAGCCTATATGCGTCCCGCCGGCATCGAGCACGACGTCATGAACGGCTCGGAGCACCCGATCGCCTTCGTCGAGATCGAGGTCAAGCAGCCGGGGGCGCTGAAAGAACTGGCCCTCAAGGAATTGTCATTATGAAGGTCGCCGTGGTCGGAGCGGGCATCGTCGGCTCGGCCATCGCCCATGCGCTGCTCGACGATGGCCACGAGGTCCTGATCCTCGACAAGGAGGGTCCAGGCTTCGGCCCTTCGCGCGGCAATGCCGGCTGGATCGCCCATACCGACATCCTGCCGATCGCCAGCCCAAAAATCCTCCGGCAGGTCCCGAAGTTTCTGCTCGATCCGCTCGGCCCGCTGGCGATCCGCCCGGCTTATTTCCCGAAGCTCCTGCCCTGGCTGCTGCGCTTCGTGCTCGCGGCGCGGCCCGAAGCCTATGAGCGCTCGATTCAGGGCATCGGCACGCTGCAGCAGCGCGCCCTGCCGGCATGGCTTGCAAGGGCGAAAAGCGCCGGGCTGGAGCACCATATCCACCGCAAGGGCGGGCTCTACGCCTTTACCGAGGCCGGCGCCTTCGAAGAAGCCCGCGAGATCGCCAAGCGGCAGGCGCAGTTTGGCATCAAGGTCGAGATGATCGGCCCGGCCGAACTGCGCCAGTTCGAGCCGGCGCTCAAGGACAAGTTCGTCGGCGCCGCCTTCCACCCGGACACCGCCCATATCAGCGACCCGCTCCAGCTCACGCTTGCCTTGTTCGAAGCGGCCCTGACCCGCGGCGCGACCTTCGAGAAGGCCGAGATCACCAACATCTCGACGGGCGAGCGCCCTGCCCTGATCGGTCGCGACGGCTTCCAGCGTGTCGTCGATCGTGCGGTCATCGCAGCCGGCGCCTGGTCGAAGCCGCTGGCCGTGGCGCTCGGCGACAAGGTCCCGCTCGACACCGAGCGCGGCTACAATGTCAGCTTCCCCGGCGTGACCGGGCTGACGACGCGGCCGGTCGGCTTCGAGGGCCATGGCTTCGTCATGACGCCGCTGGAAAGCGGCCTGCGCCTTGGCGGCGCCGTCGAGTT
Organism: Hyphomicrobiales bacterium; assembly: GCA_900470775.1. GTDB lineage: Bacteria > Pseudomonadota > Alphaproteobacteria > Rhizobiales > Beijerinckiaceae > Allobosea. Next base: position 75,148 of record UCBZ01000007.1, read on the forward strand.
CGGCGGGCTGGAGGCGCCCCCGAACCACGCCCGGACGAAGATCCTCTATGACAAGGCGAGCCAGTTCGTGGACGGCCTGCCGGCCTTCGACAGTGGCACGCTCTGGATGGGCTTCCGGCCCTCCCTCCCAGACTCGCTGCCGGTCATCGGCGGCGCCAGCCGCAACCCGCATGTCGTCTACGCCTTCGGCCACGGCCACTACGGCATGACGCAATCGACCGCGACGGCAGATCTCGTCGCCGCGCTCGTCGCCGGCCGCGCTCCAGCGATCGACCTGACGCCATTCAGCCCGCGCCGCTTTTGATTCAATCAGAGAACCGACCGAGCCAAGCCCATGAGCACACACACCTTCTTCTGCGTCGATGGCCACACCTGCGGCAATCCGGTGCGCATGATCGCGGGCGGCGCCCCGCCGCTCAAGGGCGCCAACATGGTCGAGAAGCGCGCGCATTTCCTGGCGGAGTACGACTGGATCCGCACCGGCCTGATGTTCGAGCCGCGCGGCCATGACGTCATGTCGGGCTCGATCCTCTACCCGCCGACGCGCGACGACGCCGACATCGCCTTCCTCTTCATCGAGACCTCGGGCTGCCTGCCGATGTGCGGCCACGGCACCATCGGCACGGTGACGATGGCGCTGGAGCGCGGCCTCGTCACCCCGCGCGAGGAAGGCGTGCTCAGGATCGACACGCCGGCCGGCCTGGTCACCGCGCGCTACACCCGCAATGGCGATTATGTCGACAACGTCCGCATCACCAACATCGCCTCCTATCTCCACGCAACCGGCCTGACCGCCGAGATCGAGGAACTGGGCGAGATCACGGTCGATGTCGCCTATGGCGGCAACTTCTATGCGATCGTCGATCCCCAGCAGAATTTCACCGACATCGCCAATACCCAGCCCTCCGACATCCAGCGCTGGAGCCCGAAGCTGCGTGCCGCGCTGAACGCGAAATACGAGTTCATCCACCCCGAGAACCCGGCGATCAGCGGCTTGAGCCACATCCTCTGGACCGGCGCGCCGACCAAACCCGAAGCCCATGCCCGCAATGCCGTCTTCTATGGCGACAAGGCGATCGACCGCTCGCCCTGCGGCACCGGCACCTCCTCGCGGATGGCGCAATGGGCCGCGCAAGGGAAGCTCAGCGTCGGCGACGACTTCGTCCATGAGAGCATCATCGGCACGATGTTCCGCGGCCGGGTCGAGGCCGCCGCCCAGGTCGGCCCCTTCGAAGGCATCATCCCCTCGATCGAGGGCTGGGCCCGGATGACCGGCTACAACACGATCTTCATCGACGACCGCGATCCCCTCGCCCACGGCTTCCTGGTGACGGACAGGCTGTAGCCACCGGGCGGCGGCGCAAGCGATGGCAGGACCCGGCAGGTCCCGTCACCTCGTCTCGCGCGCCGCGCTCACTTCCGTTCCATCGAGATGCAGCATGAAACCAACTGCACCGGGATCATTAAGTCCCGGGCGTAGCTGCATGCTGGGGATCAGATAGTCGCCGCCATTCTGCTGCCGGTAGGGGATGGGCGGGGTGGTCGCGAGCGTCCGCATCCTCTCGCGCAAGCGCTCGGCCGTCGCCTCGAAACCGGCGTCGTCGAGGCGATCGACTCGATAGGCGACGAAGGACGGAAGCACCTCGTAGCCCGGATAATAGAGGATGCCGTGATTGATCGGGAACAGCAGGTCGTCGATCGGCCCGTTGACCCCGCGGGCAGTGTAGTGCTCTTCCCAGCCGCCGGCGGTCACGATCAGCATCGCCCGCTTGCCGGCCAGGGTGCCTTCGCCATAGCGGTCGCCCCAGCGCTTGTCGCTGTGCTCGCCAACGCCATAAGCGAAGCCGTAGGCGAAGACGCGATCGACCCAGCCCTTGAGAATGGCCGGCATGGCGAACCACCAGAGCGGGAACTGGAGGATCAGGGCATCGGCCCACAGGAGTTTTTCGATCTCGGCTCTGACGTCTTCGGTCAGCGCATTGGCCTCGAACTCCTTCTTGGAGGCCGCGACGGGCACAAAGCGCGCGTCCGGCGCGAGCGAAGGAAAGTCGGCGCGGTCGACCTCGGATTTCCAGCGCTCGGCATAGAGATCCGACACCCGCACCTCATGGCCTTGGGCCTCAAGTTCCTGGATGGCGACATTGCGCAATGCGCCGTTGAGCGACCGGGGTTCGGGATGAGCAAAGACGAGGAGGATTTTCATGGTGGGCGATCCCGTGTTGGACAATCGCCCCAAGCTAGGCAACGCGGCAGCCATCCGCTACACAGCGCCAATGCATATGATTTTGCCGAATAATGGATAAATCTGACATCACGCTCGAGCGCATGCGCAGCTTTGTCCGCGTCGCCGAACGCGGCAACCTGTCAGCGGTGGCGCGTGAACTCGGCGTCGGGCAGTCGACCGTCACGCGGCAATTGCAGGAACTCGAAGAGGCGGTCGGCGTGCCGTTGCTCAGCAGGACCACGCGGCGCGTCACGATGACGGACGAAGGCAGCCGCTACTATGCCAACTGCGTCCAGATTCTTCGCCTCGTCGAGCAGTCCGGCGCCGAGGCGCGGGGCACGCGCGACGCCCCTGCCGGCACGATCCGGATCTCCTGCACGGCCGCCTTCGGCGTGCTTCATGTCAGCCGTCTGATCTTCGGCTTCCAGGACCGCTACCCCGATATCGGGGTCGACCTCAGCCTCACCGACGAGCGCGTCGACCTTGTTCGCGAGGGCAGCGATGTCGCGCTGCGCCTGGGCCCGCTCGGTGACAGCTCGATGAAGCTGAGAGCGCTGGGATGGAGCCGGCGCCTGCTCGTCGCGGCGCCGGATTATCTTGACAAGCGGGGACGACCCGCTTCCCCCCAGGAACTCTCCGTCCATGAGGGCATCCGGATGTCGAACGTGGCGGGGAGCGATACGCTCGTGCTGCACGGCCCCGGCGGCGAGCGCCACACGCTACCCTTCCAGGGCCGCCTTCGGATCGACCATGGACTGGCCGCGCGCGAGGCTCTCATCGCCGGGCGCGGCATCGCACCGGCCCATCGCTGGCTCGTCGACGATCTCATCGCGGCCGGACAGCTCGAAGCGATCCTGCCGGACTACTCCTTGCCGCCCGTCCCGCTGAGCATGCTGATCGTTCCGGAACGCGCCGGAATCGCCCGGGTCCGGCTGCTGGTAGACTTCCTGTCCGAACAGATCGCCCGCCTGCCCGGAATGGATCAATTGCGACCGTAGCAGACCTGGTGGCCGACAAGGTCTGACGACAAGGGCGATCCGGCCTGCGCCGGCTCAGCCCAGGCTGCGTCCGAGAAAGTCGCGCACCAGCGGCAGGGCTGCGTCGAAATGTGTTTCGAGCAGCCAGTGGCCAGCATCCTCCAGCAGGTGCAGTTCTGCCTCCGGCAGATCACGCAGATAGGCTCGCGCAGCTCCCGCCGGCATGTAGCCGTCCTGCGGGCCCCAGACGATCAGCGTCGCCGGGCGATGCTGGCGCAGATAGGCCTGGTAGCGCGGGAACCAGGTGAGGTTGTCTTCGAGCTTCTCCATGAGCCCGATCGCGATCTGGCGGCGGGCCGGCGTGTCCATGAGCGGCCAATGCAGCGCCCATAGATCCGGCGGCATGGCGGCGGCCACTGCGGGTGAGACCTCACCGACGAACTCGTGCCGGAAGCCGTCCTCGCTCACCGCCTCTTCGAGCGGGTGATGCTTCTGCGCGCTCTTGTCCGCCCACCACGCCTTGATCGCCGCATATTTCGGGCCGAGCTCACTTTCATAGATATCGCCGTTCTGCACGATCAGCGCGGCGATCCGGTCGGGATGGGCGATGGCATGGCGAAGCCCGATCTGCGATCCGTAATCATGCAGCCAGAGCGCATAGCGGCTCAGCCCGAGCCCCTCCGTCACCGCCGCCAGCGTGCCGGCATAGCCATCGAAATCGTAGTCGAACCGGCCGGGCTCGGGTGTCTCGCTATAGCCGAATCCCGGCCAGTCGAACGCCACGGTGCGCCAGCGATCGGAAAGGGCGGGCATGAGCCGGCGAAACTGGAAGGATGAGCAGGGATAGCCATGCGGCAGGACCAGAACAGGCGCGTCAGGCGGGCCGGCTTCCCGCAGGAACAGCCTGCATCCATCGATATCGAGATGGCGGTGGCGAACGCCGCGATCGTCCATATCCGGCCTCCCTGAGATGCCTCAGCAATGCCGGAGGCACCGTTGGGTTCCCGATTATGGGATAATGGAAACAGCGATGGACGGTTTCGCGCCTGCCCGAAACACAATCATCTTGCGCGAAATCGCCGCCGCGCCGCAGAGACGGCTGCTCATTCCACAGGCAGAATACGCCAGATTGCTTTTGACAGTTTTATGGCCCGGCGCGATTGTCGAAACCGTCGAGCATTGGTAGCTCTGCACTGTGATCGCATCCCACATGCGCCGGCGTCATGCCGGCGGACAGAATGGGAGCAGGTTCAAGGGGTCTGCGTCGTCAATGGAAGTTTTCCTGCAGCAGCTCATCAATGGGCTGACCCTGGGGTCGATCTACGGCCTCATCGCCATCGGCTACACGATGGTCTTCGGCATCATCGGCATGGTCAACTTCGCTCATGGCGACGTCTTCATGCTGTCGGCCTTCATCGCGCTGATCTTCTTCATGCTGATCGCCTCCTGGTTCGGGGCCGCCCTGGTCGTGGTCGCGCTGATCGTGGTGCTGGCGCTGGCGATGTTCTTCACCTCGCTGTGGAACTGGGCGATCGAGCGCGTCGCCTACCGGCCGCTGCGCGGCTCCTTCCGCCTCGCCCCGCTGATTTCGGCGATCGGCATGTCGATCTTCCTGATGAATTTCGTTCAGGTCGTGCAGGGCCCGCGTAACAAATCGACGCCGCCGATGCTGAACAAGTCGATCACGCTGATCGACAGCGCGACCTACACCGTCCAGATCTCCTACAAGCAGATCGTCATCATCGTGACGACCGCCGTGCTGCTTGCGGCGTTCTGGTACATCGTCCAGAAGACGCCGCTCGGCCGGGCCCAGCGCGCCTGCGAGCAGGACCGCAAGATGGCGGCGCTGCTCGGCATCGACGTCGACCGCACGATCTCGATCACCTTCGTCATGGGCGCTGCGCTCGCGGCCGTCGCCGGCGTGATGTACCTCGTGCTCTACGGCGTGGTGAGCTTCAATGACGGCTTCATCCCCGGCGTGAAGGCCTTCACGGCGGCCGTTCTCGGCGGCATCGGCTCGCTGCCCGGCGCCGTCATCGGCGGCCTCCTGATCGGGCTGATCGAGGTGATGTGGTCGGCCTATTTCACCATCGACTACAAGGACGTCGCCGCCTTCTGCATCCTGGCAATCGTGCTGGTCTTCATGCCGTCGGGCATTCTCGGCCGTCCCGAAGTCGAGAAGGTCTAAAAGCCATGGCCACGCCCGCCACCAAGACCGCAGCCTCGGCACCGGCCGCTTCCCAGCGCGATCTGAAGGCCGCGGTGAAGGAAGCCGGCTTTGCCGCGCTCGTCACCTTCGGCCTGTGCATCCCGATCATCGCCTGGGGCACGCGCCAGAACATGGACAATGTCTTGGTGCTCGATCCGCGCTGGGACGCGGTCGCCTGGGCGGTCGTCATCGTCTTCGTCGGCCGCCTGCTCATCGTGCTGCGCAAGCAGGGCAAGTCGGAGCGCAAATCGCTCGTGCGCTTCCTGCCGCATGGCACCTTCGCCTTCTTCCAGCGCAACTCCCGGATCTTCTCGCTCTTCGGGCTGGGCTTCCTCGTCACCTTCCCGATCATCGCGATCAATCTGGCGGGCTGGGGCGGCGCGCTGAAATGGATCGATAATTTTGGCGTCCAGATCCTGATCTACGTCATGCTCGGCTGGGGGCTGAACATCGTCGTCGGCCTCGCCGGCCTGCTCGATCTCGGTTACGTCGCCTTCTACGCGGTGGGCGCCTATTCCTACGCGCTGCTCGCCAAGAATTTCGGCCTGTCCTTCTGGATTCTCCTGCCGATGTCGGGGATCCTCGCCGCCTTCTGGGGCATGCTGCTCGGCTTCCCCGTCCTGCGGCTGCGCGGCGACTATCTGGCGATCGTGACGCTGGCCTTCGGCGAGATCATCCGCCTCGTCCTGATCAACTGGGTCGAGTTCTCCGGCGGCTATGCCGGCATCTCCGGCATCCCGCGCCCGAGCTTCTTCGGCATTCCGTTCAACGCCAGCGACGAGGGCTTCGCCGCGCGCTTCGGGCTCGAATTCTCGCCGCTCTACCGCACGATCTTCCTGTATTATCTGATCCTGGCGCTCGCCCTGCTGACCGCCTACGTGTCGCTCCGCCTCCGTCGCCTGCCTGTCGGGCGTGCCTGGGAGGCGCTGCGCGAGGACGAGATCGCCTGCCGCTCGCTCGGCATCAACACCACCAGCACCAAGCTCACCGCGTTCTCGATCGGCGCCATGTTCGGCGGCTTCGCCGGCGCCTTCTTCTCGGCGCGGCAGGGCTTCATCTCGCCTGAATCCTTCGTCTTCATGGAATCGGCGATCATCCTGGCCATCGTCGTGCTCGGCGGCATGGGCTCGCTCTGGGGCTGCGCCATCGCCGCGATCGTGATGATTGGCGGCACCGAGCTGTTGCGCGAACTGGAATGGCTCAAGGCGATCTTCGGCAACGATTTCGACCCGACGAAATACCGCATGCTGATCTTCGGCTTTGCCATGGTCGTGATCATGATCTGGAAGCCGCGCGGGCTGATCTCGACCCGCGAACCGACGGCCTTCTTGAAGGAGAAGAAGACGATCTCGGCCGACATGGTTCAGGAGGGGCACGGCTGATGGCAACCGCTCCTCTGCTTCAGGTCGAGCATCTGACGATGCGCTTCGGCGGCCTGACCGCCGTCAACGACCTCTCCTTCGAGGCCCGCAAGGGCGACATCACGGCGCTGATCGGACCCAACGGCGCCGGCAAGACCACGGTGTTCAACTGCATCACCGGCTTCTACAAACCGACCGAGGGCATGATCACGCTGACCCAGGATTCGGGCGCGAGCTTCCTGCTCGAGCGCATGCCGGACTTCCAGATCTCCTGGAAAGCCAAGGTCGCGCGAACCTTCCAGAACATCCGGCTCTTCGGCGGCATGACCGTGCTGGAGAACCTGCTGGTCGCGCAGCACAACCCGCTGATGATCGCCTCGGGCTTCACCTTTCTCGGCGTGCTCGGCATCGGCGGCTACAAGACCCGCGAGAAGGAGGCGATCGAGAAGGCCAAGTTCTGGCTGGAGAAGATCGACCTGATCGACCGCGCCGATGATCCGGCCGCCGATCTGCCCTATGGCGACCAGCGCCGCCTGGAGATCGCGCGCGCCATGTGTACCGATCCCGTGCTGCTTTGCCTCGACGAGCCGGCCGCCGGACTCAACCCGCGCGAAAGCCACGACCTCAACGAGTTGCTGCTCTCGATCCGCAAGGACATCGGCACGGCGCTGCTCCTGATCGAGCACGACATGTCCGTGGTGATGGAAATTTCCGACCATGTCGTCGTGCTCGACTACGGCACCAAGATCGCCGACGGCACGCCGGCGGAAGTCCAGGCCGATCCGAAGGTGATCGCAGCCTATCTCGGGGTCGACGACGACGAAGTCGCGGCCGTCGAAGCGGAGGTCGGAATCGCGTGACCGAGGCCAGTCCACATATCGAAACCGTGCCGCAGAACGACGCCCCGCCGCTTCTCGCCGTCCGCGGCGTCAAGACCTATTACGGCAAGATCATCGCGCTGAAGGGGGTCGATCTCGACGTCCGCGAAGGCGAGATCGTCACCATGATCGGCGCCAACGGCGCCGGCAAATCCACGCTGATGATGACGATCTTCGGCAATCCGCAGGCGCGAGAGGGCACGATCACCTATGAGGGCCGCGACATCACGAAGATGCCGAGCCACCTGATCGCGCGGCTCGGGATCGCCCAGTCGCCGGAAGGCCGCCGGATCTTCCCCCGCATGACCGTGTTCGAGAATCTGCAGATGGGTGCAGCCGTCCGCGACCTCGCCCATTTCGACGAGGACCTCGAGACGATCTGCACGCTCTTCCCGCGCATCAGGGAGCGGCTGCAGCAGCGCGGCGGCACGCTGTCGGGCGGCGAGCAGCAGATGGTGGCGATCGCGCGCGCCCTGATGGCGCGCCCCAAGCTGCTGCTGCTCGACGAGCCCTCGCTGGGCCTCGCCCCGCTGATCGTCAAGCAGATCTTCGAGGCGATCCGCGAACTGAACAAGACGCAGGGGCTGACCGTCTTCCTGGTCGAGCAGAACGCCTTCCATGCGCTCAAGCTCGCCCATCGCGGCTATGTCATGGTCAACGGCGTCATCACCATGAGCGGCACGGGCCAGGAACTCCTGGCCAACCCGCAGGTCCGCGCCGCTTATCTCGAAGGCGGAAGGCACTGACATGCAGGGCATCCTCTACGAAGAACCGACGGTCTGGCTGTTCCTGCTGGTGACGGTGGTGATGGGCGGCTGGCTCGCCTGGATGACCGGCCGCGCGGTGGCGCTGACCTGGAAGCCCAATATCCAGCTCGTGCTCTACATCCTGGTGCTGGGCCTGGTGCTGCGCTTCATCCATTTCGCGCTGTTTCAGGCGACGCTGCTGACGCTGCACTACTACATCATCGACACGATCGTGCTGATGGGCTTCGGCTTCGCCGGCTGGCGCTTCAACCGCGCCAGGCAGATGACGACGCAATACAGCTGGCTCTTCGAGCGCACCGGCCCCTTCAGCTGGAAACCGCGCCCGGGAGCTCAGATCAAGGCCGAAATCGCCTGAATGGGCAGTGTGCTTGACGCGTGACAGACGCCTGAAAACGCGCAAGACTGCGTTTCACGGTGGCACCACGCGCCGAGACGGGCGGACCATCCAGCCCGTTCATGATTACAATACAGGGGAGTCTCATCTCATGAAGAAACTGCTGTTGAGCAGCATCGCGCTCGGCGCGATCCTCGCCTTCTCAGGCGTGGCCAATGCCCAGATCAAGTTCGGCGTCGCCGGGCCGATCACAGGTCCCAACGCCGCTTTCGGCGCCCAGCTGAAGAATGGCACCGAGCAGGCGATCGAGGACATCAATGCCGCCGGCGGCATCCTCGGCCAGAAGATCGTGCTCTCGATCGGCGACGACGTCTCGGATCCGAAGCAGGGCGTCTCCGTCGCCAACAAGTTCGTCGGTGACGGCGTCAAGTTCGTGGTCGGCCACTTCAACTCCGGCGTCACCATGCCGGCCTCGGAAGTCTATGCCGAGAACGGCATCCTGATGATCTCGCCTTCGGCCACCAACCCGAAGATCACCGAGCGCGGCCTCTGGAACACCTTCCGGACCTGCGGTCGCGACGACCAGCAGGGCGAAGTCGCGGCGGCCTACATCGCCAAGAACTTCAAGGACAAGAAGATCGCGGTCATCCACGACAAGACCACCTATGGCCAGGGCCTCGCCGACGAGACCCGCAAGGGCCTGACCAAGGCCGGCATCAAGGACGTGCTCTATGAAGGCATCAACGCCGGCGAGAAGGACTTCTCGGCGCTGATCTCGAAGATCAAGTCGGTCGGCGCCGACTACATCTACTGGGGCGGCCTGCACACCGAAGGCGGCCTGATCGTGCGCCAGATGCGCGACCAGGGCGTCAAGGCGGTGCTGATCTCCGGCGACGGCATCACCACCGACGAGTTCGCCACGATCGGCGGCCCCGGCGTCGAAGGCACGCTGATGACCTTCCCGCCGGACCCGCAGAAGCGTCCCGAGGCGGCTGCCGTCGTCAAGAAGTTCGCGGCCAAGAACTTCAAGCCCGAGGCTTACACCCTGTACAGCTACGCCGCCGTGCAGGTCATGGCCGAAGGCGCCAAGCGCGCCAACTCGGTCGACCCCAAGAAGATCGCCGACGCGCTCAAGGGCGGCCAGCCCGTCAAGACCGTGATCGGCGACCTCGCCTTCGACAAGAAGGGCGACATCACCCGCCCCGACTACACCATGTACACCTGGAAGAAGGGCGCCGACGGCAAAGTCACCTATATCGAGAACTGATCTCGACAGCCGATCGCGCCAGCGCGTGAAACGAGACCGCCCCGGGCAACCGGGGCGGTTTTGTTTTGGCGATGCAAGAATGTCGGATGAAGCAGGCGTCAAGTTATCCCGACGTCACTCTCCGGCCGGCTCATAGCGCAGGGTTCCAGCGATTCCTGCCTTTGCTCCGGGGGCGAGATCGCTGGGATGCCGGACGCCATCATTGACCGGAACCTCCCGGAAATCGAAGGGACTGACGCCCTCGATGCAGGCGACGTTCACGCCGTACTGGCCAGGGTTCGAACGGCGCTGGTGATGGGTGTAGATGCCGCAGGCCGAGCAGAAATAGTGCTTCGCCGTCCTGGTGTTGAACTGGTACTCGGCCAGGGCATCCTCGCCCGAGATGATCCGCACGCCGTCGCGTTCCGCCGAAACGACGACCGCCCCACGCATGCGGCAGAACGAGCAGTCACATCGGCGCGCCTTCTTCAGGCCGTCGGTCAGGACCACCTCGAAGCGCACGCGGCGGCAATGACAAGCCGCCTGAACGATGGTTTCGCCGGTCATCGCCTTTTCCCCGTTTCAACTTTCGGACATGTCTGCTCCAGCCGGTCATGGCAAAGCCTCGAAGCATCTGCCTCGGCTCGATACAAAACGAACTGCCGAAGCAGCCTGGCCGCCTCAACCCTGAATCGGTTTCTGCGGAACCGCCGTCAAGCTCCTGAGAAACCCGCCGAAACGCAGCAGGCCGTCCGGCCAGGGACCATGGCCGGATTCACTGTTGATGTGGCCGCTCTCGCCCGCATCGACGAACTCGGCGCCCCAGGCTTGCGCCAGCTCCCGCGCTTCTTCAGGCGTGCAATAGGGGTCGTCCGTGCTGGCGATCAGCACGCTTCGGAACGGCAGGATCTCACGACGATGCGGGATGAAGTCCTGGGCCATGCCGGGGATCGCGCCCTTGGCTCGCTCGGACGCCGGCGCGACCAGGAAGGCCCCCGCGACCTCGCCGGGCTTCAGCTGCTCGGCTGCGTGGGCGACCGCGCTGACTCCGGCCGAATGCGCCACCAGCACGACCGGCCGCGTCGAGGCGCGCACGGCCTGGACGATGCGCTCCGCCCATACCGGACGCGAAGGCTTGTACCAGTCCTCCTGCTCGACGCGCCGCGCCGTGGTAAGCCGGGTTTCCCAGCGGCTTTGCCAATGATCGGGCCCAGAGCCGGACCAGCCGGGAATGATGAGGATGTCGGCGTCGGAGGTTTTCATCGGCAATCAGTCGGGCTTCAAGGCATGGCCGGTCGAAAGGGCATGAGCCCAGTCCGCACGGCCCCGCGAGAGGGCGAGTTCGGCAGCGGCGCTCCAGTCGTAACGTAGTGCGACGAAGGAAAACCGCCAGCCCGCACGGCAACGCTCTGCGATACCGTAGCGCGCATGCGGGCTCTCGGCCTGCATGACATGCGGCTCGGGCGCGACATCGTCATAGGCGGGCTGCCCGACGCTGCCGGGGTTGAAGACACAGCGCCCGTCGGGAAGCTCCATCACCCGCGCAATATGCGAATGGCCGCACAGGATCAGGCTCGCCTCGATGCCGGCAAGATCGGCCGCCACCTCGGTCGCGGAACGAATCTCGGCGCGCCCTCCCCGGATCTGTTCCGTCAGATAAGTGTTGTCGTCGCCGGGTGTCGCATGGAACAGCACGACATCCTCGGCCGCCCGTGCGGAGAACGGCAGCGAGCGCAGCCAGTCGAAATGCTGCGGCTGCAATTGCTCGAACGCCGCCCTGTCCGATGCTCCGAGCTGATCCAGCGGCCGTTCGATCAGGTAACGGTCGTGATTGCCGCGCACCGTCAGCCAATCCCTGGACATCAGCAGGTCGGCCGTCTCGCGCGCCTTGAGCGGGCTCGAAAGGCAGTCGCCGAGATTGACCACGAGATCTGGCCGCGTACGCTCGAGATCCTCGACCACGGCCTGAAGCGCATCGAAATTGCCATGGATGTCAGCGAGGACCGCTATGCGCATCTGAGCTTAAACGCCCCCGAACACCCGCGCGAAGATCGTGTCGACATGCTTGAAATGGTAGCCCTCGTCGAACATCGCCTCGAGCGCGGCATCCGACAGCTTCGCCGTAACGTCCTTGTCCTTCTTGAGGTTGGTCAGGAAGTCCTCGCCATGCTCCCAGGTGCGCATCGCATTGCGCTGGACCATGGAATAGCTCTCCTCGCGGCTCGCTCCGGCCTGGGTCAGCGCCAGCAGCACGCGCTGGGAGTTGTGCAGGCCGCCGAGCTTGTCGAGGTTCTTGCGCATGTTCTGCGGATAGATCAGCAGCTTGTCGATGACGCCGGTCAGCCGCGACAGCGCGAAGTCCAGCGTCACGGTCGCGTCGGGGCCGATCATGCGCTCCACGGATGAATGCGAAATGTCGCGCTCGTGCCAGAGTGCCACGTTCTCCAGCGCCGGCACGACCATGCCGCGCACGAGGCGGGCCAACCCTGTCAGGTTCTCGGTCAGCACCGGGTTGCGCTTGTGCGGCATCGCCGACGAGCCCTTCTGGCCGGCTGAGAAGAACTCCTCCGCCTCATAGACCTCGGTGCGCTGCAGATGCCGGATCTCGGTCGCCAGCCGCTCGACGCTGGAGGCGACGACGCCCAGCGTCGCGAAATACATCGCATGCCGGTCGCGCGGGATGACCTGCGTCGAGACCGGCTCGACGCTCAGCCCCATCTTCTCCGCGACATAGGCCTCCACGCTCGGATCGATATTGGCGAAGGTGCCGACCGCGCCCGAAATGGCGCAGGTCGCGATCTCCGCGCGCGCGGCGACGAGGCGAGCCCGGCAGCGGTCGAACTCGGCATAGGCCTGGGCGAGCTTGAGGCCGAAGGTGACCGGCTCGGCATGGATGCCGTGCGAGCGGCCGATCGTCGGCGTCAGCTTGTGCTCGAAGGCCCGGCGCCTGATCGCGGCCAAAAGGGCATCGACATCGGCGATGAGGATGTCGGTCGCGCGCGCCAGCTGCACCGACAGCGTCGTGTCGAGGATATCAGACGAGGTCATGCCCTGATGGACGAAGCGTGCCTCGGGGCCGACGATCTCGGCCAGATGCGTCAGGAAGGCGATGACGTCATGCTTGGTGACGCGCTCGATCTCGTCGATGCGGGCGACGTCAAAGGTCGCATCCTTGGCCTTGGCCCAGATCGTTGCGGCGGCTTCCTTCGGCACGACGCCGAGCTCGGCCAGCTTGTCGGTGGCATGGGCCTCGATCTCGAACCAGATCCGGAACCGCGTCTGCGGCTCCCAGATGGCGACCATCTCGGGGCGGGAATAGCGCGGGATCATCGTCTCGTCCTTGTCATCACACGAGCCCTCATCCTGAGGAGCGCTCCGCAGGAGCGCGTCTCGAAGGATGCTCCAGAAAGCGCCCACTGGATCATCCTTCGAGACGCCGCTGCGCGGCTCCTCAGGATGAGGGCTGATTAAAACCTCAAACCCACTGCCCGCCTGCAGCCTCGGCCGCCTTGCGGATCGCGGCAATATTGGCGGCGTAAGCCGTAGGCCCGCCCTTGAACACAGCCGAGCCGGCGACGAGCGTATCGGCGCCCGCCTTGACGACAAGCGGCGCGGTCTCCGGCGTCACGCCGCCGTCGATCTCGAGTGCAATCGGCCGGGAGCCGATCAGCGCCCTCACCTGCGCGACCTTCTCGACCACCGAATGGATGAAGCTCTGGCCGCCGAAGCCGGGATTAACCGTCATCAGCAGGATGAGATCGACGTCCTCGATCAGCGCTTCAGCCGCGCCGGCTGGCGTACCCGGGTTCAGCACGATACCGGCCTTCTTGCCCTGCGCCCTGATCGCCTGCAGCGTCCGGTGCGGATGCGGGCCGGCCTCGACATGGAAGGAGATCAGGTCGGCGCCGGCCTTGGCGAAGGCCTCGATATAGGGATCGACCGGCGCGATCATCAGATGCACGTCGAAGAGCTTCGTGGTGTGCGGCCGGATCGCCTTCAGCACATCCGGCCCAAACGTGATGTTGGGCACGAAATGCCCGTCCATCACGTCGCAATGGATCCAGTCGGCGCCGGCCTCGTCGATCGCGCGGATCTCCTCGCCGAGCTTCGAGAAGTCGGCCGAGAGGATCGAGGGGGCGATGCGGATGGGAGCGCTCATGCCGCGCGGTTTAATGCATCGGCCGGCAAAGGGAAATGCGGTTTTCCGGCAAGTCCCACACGATCTCAACGCATCGCGACGGGCACCGAGAGCCGTCGGTCGGCCTCGGCGATCTCGGCTGCCGCGATGGCGAAGGCCGGGCGTGCCAGCAGGCGCAGGAACCAGCCCGAGAGGTCGCGATGCGGCGCCAGCGACGGCCCGCCGAGCCGCCGGCCGAACAGCAGCCCCATGAACAATGCGATATCGGCCGCGCACAGCATCGGCCCGAAGAACTCGCGACCCGCCAGCCTCTCCTCCAGGCGCGCGTGATGGCCCGCCAGCACCTCCTCGGCGATCAGCGCATCGGCATCCTGCGCCGCCCGCCGCGCCGGATCGAGGCTGCGCGGGCCGGGCCGGTGCATCAGCGGCTTCAGCGCCTGCAGCAGGATTTCGTCGGCGAAAAGCTCGTCGAGCCGGCAGCGCGCCCGCTCGGCCGGCGTCGCGGGGTAGAGCGGGGTCTGCGGATAGGCCTCGTCGAGATATTCGATGATCACCGTCGAGTCGTAGAGCACGAGCCCGTCATCGCTCAGGACCGGCACCTGGCCCTTGGGATTGAGCGCCAGCACTTCGGGGTGCCTGGGATCGTAGCCGGTCGTCTGGTTGAACGGCACCATGATGCGCTCGAAGGCCAGGCCCTTCTCCCGCAGCGCGATCTCGACCTTGCGGGCGAACAGGCTCAGCGGTCCAGAATACAAGGTGATCATGACGCAGCTCCGATGACGACGAAGCCAGCTTGTCAGGTCGCGCCGTCAGGTGCCGTCAGCAGCCGCTTCGTCGCGACGGATGCGCCCGGCCAGACCGCGCAGCAGCCATGGCATCAGGTAGATCGGAAACTGCGCCAGCGCGAAGAACAGGAAGGTCGAGGGCGCCACACCGGCTCCGAGCGCCGCGACGATCATGCCCATATTGCGCTGGCCCGCGCCGTAGCCAACCATGAAGCGCTCGGATCGGCGCAGGAAGCGCAAGACGAGATAGCTTGCGGCCAGCCCGATCAGCGAGACACCGAAGGCGCAGGCGAGGAAGCCCGCGACCCGCTGGGGATCGTCGAGAGCCGCGCGCGTAACCCCGTCCATCGCCGCGATGGCAAAGGTGAAATACATCAGCACGCCGAAGCCATCGAGATTGGCTTTCATGGCCGTGATCCTGATCATGCCGAGCCACCAGCGGATGACGGCCGCCGCCGTCATGCCACCGCCGACGAACAGCAGCAGCCGCAGCGTCAGCGCCCAGCGGTCGAGCGGCACGGCCGACCCGGCCAGAAGCTCGACCAGCACCGGAGCGACGACGGGACTGGCGATCGTGGTGATGATGACGGCGGCAATGATCAGCGACGGTTCGAAGCCGTAGATGATCGCAACCGCCGGCGAGGACATGATCGGCGGCGCCGCGGCCAGGATCGCGAGGCCGAGCAGCAGGCCCGGATCGAGCGTGTCGCGCCCGACGATCAGGAAGGCACATCCGATCACCACGACCGGTGCCGCCACCAGCCAGAGGCAGGTCAGGATCAGCTTGCCCGGCCGGCGCAGCAGGCCGGTGATGATGCCGATATCCGCCCGCATGAAGACGATGGTGGTGAAGCAGAAGATCGTGACGGGCAGCAAGGGCCGCGCCGCCGCCGAGAACTGCGGCAGGGCCAAGCCGAGAAAGATCGACAGCGCGAAGCCCTGCGTGCCGTAGCGCCCGAGCCAGGCGAGGCCGGCGGCCAGTGAAGCGGCGATACGCATGAACATGAAAGGCCCGACTCGTCCCCAGGGGAGGCCGACACTGGCCGATCGCCACCCTTGCGTCACCCATTATGGCCACAGCCCCGCCCTGCGTCGGCAGGAAATTGCGTCATGAGCGTGCTTTGCCGGCTGTTGCGAGGCCTGGCGCCTCCGATGGCGCAAATCTTGCGGAACTTCAGCCCATACGGCGCAAAAACGCGCCGCGACGCTGACAACACCGCGCAAACAGCTATTTTTGCGGGGGTGGGGACTGGCAGGAGCAGGTCATGGCGACGGATACGATCGTTCTCGGCGCGGGTATCGTCGGGATTTCGGTGGCGCTGCATCTGCAGAAAGCCGGGCGCTCCGTGCTGCTCGTCGACAGGCGCGGGCCGGGCGAGGAGACCAGCTACGGCAATGCCGGCCTGATCCAGCGCGAAGGCGTCTACCCCTACGGCTTCCCGCATGATTTCGGCGCGCTCCTCCGCTACGCGATGAACAACACCATCGACGCGCATTACCACTGGAATGCGATCCCCAAGCTCGCGCCCTTCCTATGGTCCTACTGGATGCATTCGCGCGCCTCCCAGCACGAGGCGATCGCTCGGAAATACGCCACGCTGATCGAGCATTGCGTCAGCGAGCACGACACGCTGGCGGCAGAAGCCGGCGCGACCGGCCTGTTACGCCGCAAGGGCTGGATGAAGGTCTTCCGTACAGCCGCCCAGCAAGACGAGCGCCTGGCCGAGGCCGCGCGCTGGAACCGGGATTACGGCTTGAATTACAAGCCGCTCGACATCGAAGCGCTGAAAGCCGAGGAGCCGCATCTCGACCATGGCAGCCTGATCGGCGGCCTGCATTGGACCGATCCCGTGACGGTGATCGATCCGCTTGGCCTGTCCAAGGCCTATGTCGCGCTGTTCGAAAAGCTCGGCGGCAAGCTCGCGCTCGGTGACGCCTCCACCCTGGTCCAGCAAGGCGCGGAGTGGAGCGTCACCCTCGCGGACGGCACCAAGGCGACCGCGCGCGACGCCGTCGTCGCGCTCGGCCCCTGGGCCGATGTCCTGACGGGCAAGCTCGGCTACAAGCTGCCGCTGGCGGTCAAGCGCGGCTATCACATGCACTACAAGGCGCAAAACAACGCCGTGCTGAATCATCCGACGCTCGACACCGAGCGCGGCTATTTCCTGGCGCCGATGCAGCAGGGCATCCGCCTGACCACCGGCGCCGAATTCGCCGACCGCGACGCGCCCAAGACGCCAGTCCAGTTGGAGCGGGCCGAGCCGATCGCCCGGACGCTGTTCCCCCTCGGCGACCGGATCGATCCCGAGCCCTGGCTCGGCCGCCGCCCCTGCACGCCCGACATGATGCCGATCATCGGCCCGGCGCCGAAGCACAGGAACCTCTGGTTCTCCTTCGGCCACGCCCATCACGGCCTGACGCTGGCAGCCGTCACCGGCCGCATGATCGCCGAGATGGTCACGGGCCAGAAGGTCTTCGTCGACCCGACTCCCTTCGCGCCGGCACGGTTCGGGTAGGACAGCACGGAAGCCATCGGTCAGAGGCGCGGGGAACCCTCTCCTGTAGGGAGAGGGGTCGGCCGTTCTACCATTGATCCACTCCCTTGCCGCTGCCTCGCTTGGATGTTCTCGCTCCACTGGTCCAGGGGCCGACACCTCACCCCTGCCCCTCTCCTTACAGGAGAGGGGTTCTCCGTCGCGGCGCCGGCGCTTCATCGTCATGACGCCCCTGCACCACGTGCCCTCGCCTCTGCGCCCGCGACCTGCCACCATCGGCTCCGCTGTCGATTCCAATGCAAGGTTGCGCCATGGCCCTCGCCAAACCACCCGTCCAGGACAATGCCTACGCAGCCGCGCTCGCCCTGCTCGACCGAGCCCCGCTGATCGACGGCCATAACGACCTGCCCTATGTCATCCGGCTCGCCCGCGAGGCGAAGGGCGATGTCGGCGCCTATGACCTGACGAAGATCCATGCCGAGGGCGACACCGACATCCCCCGCATGCAGGCCGGCAAGCTCGCGGGCCAGTTCTTCGCGGCCTATGTCCCGCCCAAGCACCCCAAGCCAGCCGGTTTCGCGCTCGCCCAGATCGCGCTGATGCGCGACATCCTGAAGCGCCACGCCAACGTCTTCCGGCCGGGCCTGAGCGCCGACGATGTCGCCGCTGCCAAGGCCGAAGGGCGCATCGCGCTGTTCATGACGATCGAGAACGGCTCGGCGCTCGACAACGAGCTCGACGCGCTCGACGCCTATCACGACCTCGGCATCCGGCTGATGACCCTCTGCCACAACGACAGCCATGATTGGTGCGATTCCGCCACTGACGCACCCCGGAATGACGGCCTCACCGCCTTCGGCAAGGACGTGATCAGGCGGATGAACAAGCTCGGCATGGTCGTCGACCTCGCCCATGTCTCGCCGAAGGTGATGCACGACACGCTCGACGTCACGAGCGCTCCGGTCGTCTGGTCACATTCCAACGCGTTTTCGCTCTGCGACCACCCGCGCAACGTCCCCGACGACGTGCTCGATCGCGTCGCCGGCAATGGCGGTGTCGTCATGGCGACCTTCGTGCCGGACTTCATCAGCCAGGCCTCGCGCGACTGGCACAAGCCGGCCAAGGACCGCTACGGCAAGTCTCCCGAGGGCATCGACCACGAGAAGGCCGAGGCCGAGATCGCCGCCAAGTCCGGCCCGCGCCCGAAGGCGACCCTGCCGCAGTATTGCGACCATCTCGATTATCTCAGCCAACGCATCGGCCACGACCATGTCGGCATCGGCTCCGACTTCTTCGGCTGGATCAACCCCGACGGGCTGGAGGACACCTCTGTCTTCCCCGCCCTGATCGCCGAGCTGATCCGCCGCGGCTGGTCGGAAGAGAACCTCGAGAAGCTCGCCGGCGGCAACACGCTGCGAGTGATCCGTGCGGTGGAGGCGGCGGCCGGCTGAAGGCAGGCTTTCCGTCATGGTCGGGCTTGTCCCGACCATCCACGCCTTCCTTCGATCCGGGCGTTCAAGACGTGGATGCTCGCCACAAGGGCGAGCATGACGGTCCAAGTCGCTTGACCGACCGGCTCTTTCGGGAGATTGCCGGGCATTCCGCTGCATTTCGCCCGGGAATGACGAGACACGAAGACATGCCCGGTTCCGGCACCGACCGCACCCGCCCATCCGTCCAGGCCCCTGCCCCCGTCATCATTCTGGTCGAGCCGCAGATGGCCGAGAATATCGGCATGTGCGCCCGCGCCATGGCGAATTTCGGCCTCTCCGAGATGCGCCTCGTCGCGCCACGCGACGGCTGGACGGCCGGGGATAGCCCGAAGGAGACCGCGACCTCCACGGCCTCGGGCGCGAGCCATATCCTCGAGAACGCCAGGCTCTATCGGACGACGGCCGAGGCGATCGCCGATCTGAGCTATGTGCTCGCCACGACGGCCCGCGAACGCGGCCAGATGAAGCGCGTCGTGACACCGGCCGAGGCGATGCCGCCGCTGGCGGAGCGCATCGGCTCCGGCGAACGCGTCGGCATCCTGTTCGGGCGTGAGCGCATCGGCCTGACCAATGAGGAGATCTCGTTTGCCGACGCGATCCTGACCTTCCCGGTCGACCCCGCCTTCGCCTCGCTGAATCTCGCCCAGGCCGTGCTGCTCGCCGGCTATGAATGGTTCAAGGCGACCGGCGGCGAGCCACCCTTTCGCGAGCACAACCTGTCGCCGCCAGCGAGCCGCGCCACGGTGCTGTCGATGTTCGACTATGTCGAAAACGAACTCGACATCTGCGGCTTCTTCCCGCCGGGCAAGAAGCAGGTCATGACCGCCAATTTGCGCGACATCCTGCATCGGCTGGCGATGACCGAGCAGGAGGCCCGCACATTGCGCGGCGTGTTCAAGTCGCTGACCGAAGGCCCGCGCCGGCTGCGCGTGCCGAAGCCGGCCGAGCGAGAGTAGCGCGGGCGCCGGGGTTCGTCGTAAGCATTTCGACCGCACTCGCTTTGCAGGAGACGCAGCATGGACCGATTCACCGGCGGCTGCTCATGCGGCAATGTCCGGATCGTGGCCTCGGGGCGCCCCTACCGGGTCGGCATCTGCCACTGTCTCGATTGCCGCAAGCATCATGGCGCGTTGTTTTATGCTGCCGCGGTGTTCCCGCAGGATGCGGTGACGATCACCGGCGAAACGCGCGATTATGGCGGGCGGTTTTTCTGTCCGCGTTGCGGCTCGTCCGTCTTCGCCCGCAGTGCCGATGAGATCGAAGTGTATCTGGGATCGCTGGATGCCCCTGACCAGTTGATGCCGACCTATGAAAGCTGGACCATCCGTCGCGAATCCTGGCTGCCGCCATTTCCGCTGGCGCGGCACTACGAGCGCAATCGAGACTCCACGGGTCGCTTCGAGGAGTAGGTCGCAGCAACGGCCCGGACCACATTCCGACGAAAAAGGCCGGCCCCGAAGGGCCGGCCAGTGACAGTCCGGGTCTCGAAACGCAGGGCTGTCAGAACTGGTACTTCACCGTCGCCTTCACCGTGCGGCCGGGCTCGCTGTAATAGTCGCGCGACTGGGCCAGCACGCCTGTCGGCACGTTGACCGCGTCGAAATACTTGCGGTCGAAGATGTTGTAGACGCCGACCTGAACCTCGAGATCGGCGATCTGCGGGATCGGCTTCCACCAGGCCGATGCGTTGAAGATCGCATAGCCCGGCGCCCTGAAGCCCTGCGTCGTTCCGGTGGTCGCGGCGACGTCGTCACGCGCAGCCGCCAATTTGGCCGAGACCTCGGCACCCCAGCGTTCCGTCCCATAGGCGACCGCGACGATGCCCTGAACCGGCGGGATCGAGTTCAGGAAGGTGTCGTTGTCCTTGTTCTTGCCGCGGGTATAGGCAAACGACCCGCGCGCCAGCCAGTTCTCCGCAAACGCGTATTGCAGGTTAGCCTCGAAGCCCTGGATCTCGGCGCGATTGAGGTTGCGCGGCCCGACGATGCCGTTCTGCGGATAGTCGCCGCCGGGAGGCGCTATCTGGAACTGCGGATCGATGAAGTTGCGGTAGTTCGTGTGGAAATAGGTCACCGAGCCGCCGAACGCCCTGTCGCCGAAGCGCAGGCCGACATCGATGCCGTTGCTGGTCTCCGCCTTCAGGTTGGGATCACCGACGCGCAGATAGGTGCCGACCCCGCCGAAGCGGCCGTAGAGTTCGCTGGCCGTCGGCGCCCGGAAGCCCTTCGACCACTGCGCGAAGGCGATGACGTCCTTCACATAGGGGGCGTTCTTGAGGATGTCGTATTCCAGCCGGACCTTGGGCGACCAGGCGGAGTCGCTCGAGGACGGCGGCAGGCCGACCGGGCGCGAGCCGCCATTGCTGTAGGCCGGCGTATCCTGCGGCTTCTCCTCGTACCAGTCGAAGCGCACGCCGGGCGTGATCCGCAGCCGGTTGTCCAGCATGCCGATCTCGTCCTGCACGTAGAAGCCGGCCGCCTTGCCGTCGACCTTCGGCTGGTCGGCCTGGTTGGTGTGCAGGTTGTTGCAGGCCGTGAACGCGCCGGTGAACAGACCGGAAGCCGGCCGTGGCGGGCAATTGTCGAGCCCCTTCGAATACTGATCGAGCTCGGTCATCCGCAGTTCGGTGCCCAGCGTGATGCCGTGCGAGAACATGCCCGTGTTGAAGTTCTTCACGATATGGCCATTGAAGCCATAGGCATCCTGCTCGTTCTCGTTGTCGCGGGCATAGGGTCCGACGACGCTGGTGAAGCGCCTGGCGTTGACCAGCGCGTTGCGCTTGACGTTCTGCCAGTACAGCGTCGCATGCGCCTCGTCGATGAAGGCGCCGGGCAGCTTGAAGTCATAGGAGAGCGAGACGCGTTTGCGCTCGACATCCTCGCCCTGCTCGTAGGAACCCGGCCGGAAATTGCCGGTCGGCGACACCGTCGAGGTCAGCGTCTGGATCCGGTCCTCGCGCTTGTAGAGCTCGGCCGTCAGGCCAAAGCGATGGGCCTCGTCGGCACTGTAGTGATGAATCTTGCCGAGGAAGCCGTACTGGTTGAAATCGACCGGATTTGGCACGGTGCGCGTGGCGCCGATCGTGTCGTTGCTGCCGCCGTTCTTGGTCTCGCCGCCATTGCGGAAGCTGCCCTGCAACAAGAAGTAGGTCTGCTGCAGGCGCGCCGCCACCGCCGCGCTGCCGAACCAGGCATCGTCGGTGCTGTCGAAGCCGGTCTTGGCGAGGCCGCCATAGCTGCGATCGCCCTTGATCAGGTCCTTGGGGTCGAGCGTGCGAACCGCGAGCACGCCGCCGAGCGCGCCGCTGCCGAGGGTGGCGCTGCCGCTGCCGCCGCGCAGCAGGTCGAGCGTCGACAGCGCATCGAAGTCGAAGGCGTTGGTCGAGCTGCGATCGACGCGGGTGTCAGTCAGGAAGGGCTGGCGGATGCCGTCGACCGTGGTCAGGACGCGGGCGCCGTCGAGGCCGCGGATGTTGATGCTGTTGGTCTGCCGGTTGAAGCTGATGCCGGCTTCGACGCGGTTGGCGAGGTCGGAAATGCTCTGGACCTGCTGCCGGTCGAGTTGCTCGCGCGTCGTGCGGGTCGTCGTCGGCCCCTCGACGAGGGGGCGGCCGGCGATGCCTTCGCCCTGGACCGTGATCTGGTCGAGCACCACGGGAGCCTCGGCAACCACCGGTGCCGGCGCGGGCCGGGTGCGGCTCTGCTGCTGCGCCAGCGCCGGGCAAGCCAGCAGAACCATCATCAAAGTTCCCAGCGCAACGCCCTCGCGCAGCCTGACGGAATGCATCCCCATCGCCCTAACCCATCCTTGTCGGCGCAGTCGGCTGTCGCCACCGCATGTCATCAGTTTAAAATTAATATAAACAAGGCCTTATACTCACGGACAAGGCTCTAATCGGATATTGAGCGACTCGACGACTGTCAATCTCCGGACACACGAAGAACATTTTCCGATGCACGAACAACACAACAATAGAAATTCTCTAATCAAGCGCATTTTGTCATATCGTTCCAATAAGACGCCCCTCGCTTCCGCCGCATCACGGGGGCTCCCGATGTCGTGATCGCGCGCGGCCATGGCTCCGACACCTTCCTGTTGCAACGCAACGATACGAGCCCAACATGGGCGGGCAGAACGGGACGCCCTGACGCATGCTCGACCGCCGGACAGTTTTGACAGGATCAGGCGCGATGGCGGCAACGCTGGCAGCGGCCGGGCGTGGCGCCCTTGCGACCGGGATCGATGCCGATGTCGTGGTCATCGGCGCGGGCGCGGCAGGGCTTGCCGCCGCCCATGACCTCAAGGCCGCGGGCCGCAAGGCGATCGTGCTGGAGGCGCGCGGCCGCGTTGGCGGCCGCGCCTTCACCGACGCTTCGCTCGGCCCGGCCTATGACGCCGGCGCGATGTTCATCCACTGGGCCGAGCGCAACCCCTGGGTCCAGATCGCCCGCGAACTCGGTGTCGAGACCCAGAACGAGCCCTGGGGCGGCGGCTTCCAGGTCTTCGCCAACGGCAAGCCCATGGACGAGACCGACCGGCTGAAGCGGCGCGGCGCCTTCGGCCAGATCGACCGCCGGCTCGAAACCGTCGATCTCACCAAACGCGACCTCTCCGTCAGGGACCTCCTCGGCGATCTCGGCCCGGACATGTCGCAGATCGCCTCCTCGGGGCTGCTGCTTTCAATCGGCGAGGAATCGGACAGGATTTCCGCGCGCGACTATCAGCGCCTCTGGGCCGGCGACGACCTCGTCGTGCCCTCCGGCTACGGCAACCTCGTCGCGCGCCATGGAGCCGGGCTCGACATCCGCCTGAACCAGCCCGTCAGCGAGATTCGCTGGGACGGCCCGGACGTCGCGGTGACGACCCCGTCGGGCACGCTGCATGCGGGCGCCTGCATCGTCACGGTTCCCGTCGGCGTGCTCAAGGCCGGCGCGATCCGCTTCACGCCGGAGTTACCGGCGCGCAATCGCGATGCGCTCGCCGGGCTCGGCATGGGCGCGCTGACCAAGATCGCGCTCAAGGTCGAGGGCGACCGCTTCGGCGTTGCGCCGGGTGCGAGCTTCCTCGAGGCCGGCTCGCCCGGCCAATTGATGAATCTCGATCTCTTCCCGGACAACAAGGACCTCGTCATCGCCTATTGCGGCGGCGACCACGCCCGCGAACTCTCCGCCGCCGGCACGGACGCCGCGCGCGCCTATGTCACGGAGCTTCTGGCAAAGATGCTCGGCGCCGACATCCGCAAGGCGGTGACGGGCATCTCCTTCCCGGCCTGGTGGACCGACCCGTTCTCGCGCGGCTCCTATTCGGTCTGCCTGCCAGGCCGCGAGACGGCGCGCGAGCAGCTGGCCGAGCCGATCGGGGGGCGCATCGTTATCGCTGGCGAAGCCACGGCCGGCGGCGGCGCCATGACGGTCGGCGGCGCGACGCTGGCCGGCCGTGCGGCCGCTGCGGCGGTCGCACGGATCAAGGCCTGAACCACGGCGGCCCCGGATCGACTCGTTCAAATTGACGCGGTCATGTTTGCGCCATCTTGACGGTCCCTTAACCCGGCTCTGGCGCAATCGGCGCCTTCGTCACGCTGGCAGGCTCGCAGGCGCATGCAAGTCGATCTTATGCAATTCGATCTTCTGGCCGGAACGGCCTCCCGCACGGTTGCGGTGCCGCGCCACGCCCCCACGATCCTCGTCTTCGATTCCGGCCTCGGCGGCCTCACCGTGCTGTCGCGTGTGGTGCAGGCCCAGCCCGGCGCCCATATCGTCTACGCCGCCGACGATGCCGGCTTTCCCTATGGCCGGCTCGGAGAGCAGCAGCTCGTCGACCGCGTTCTCAGCGTGATGGAGCGGCTGGTCGCGCGCTGCCACCCCGACCTCGTGGTGATCGCCTGCAACACCGCCTCGACGCTGGTGCTGCCGGCGCTGCGGGCGCGCTTCGCCATTCCCTTCGTCGGCACGGTGCCGGCGATCAAGCCGGCCGCCGCGATGACCAAATCGCGCCTGATCTCGGTGCTGGCGACGCCCGGCACCGTCGCGCGCGACTACACGCGCGACCTGATCAAGAGCTATGCCGGCGGCTGCGAGGTCACGCTTGTCGGCTCGACCCGGCTTGCAGGCCTGGCTGAGGCGGCGCTGAAGGGCGAGCCGGTCGATGACGGCGCGATCCTCGCCGAGATCGACCCTTGCTTTGTCGAACGCGACGGCGCGCGCACCGATGTCGTGACGCTGTCTTGCACCCACTACCCGCTGCTGATCGAGCGGATGAAGCTGCTGGCGCCCTGGGATGTCGCCTGGATCGACCCCGCGCCCGCCATCGCCCGGCGGGTCGAGCAACTGCTCGGTCAGGCCGTATCGAGCCCCGAGGGCCAGCCTGTGCAGAGCACGGCGATCTTCACCAGCGGCACCGGATTGACCGGCCCGCTGCGGATCGCGCTCGCAGGCTACGGCCTCGCCAGCGTCGAGATCGAAGCGATGCCGCTCGTCCAGTAACGGACCCCTCCGGGAACCGCCGTTCCGACGAGACGTTATCCTCCGGACGCCGCGACGGCTGTCTGGTCTGGAGGAAACGACCATGAAGAAACTTCTTGCAATCGCGGCGCTCGCCGCAGGCCTCGCCTTCGGTGGACTGGGCACCAGCGGCGAAGCGCAGGCCAAACCCCATGGCTGGAACAAGGGCCATGGCAACCACGCCATGTATCGCCACGGTCCCCGGCGTCACTATGGCTGGAATCGCGGCCATCACCGCGGCTGGTACAAGCATCAGCGCCGCCACCATGTCTATTACGGCCGCTCGCGCTGGTGAGCGGCCTTGCACCGGCGCATTGACTTCCGGAGCCGGTTCCGCCTATAGAGCCGGCGTCGCGCGGGCCCAAAAGGCCCGCGTGGCTTTTTCCGCACCCGTGATCCGCTTTCTTCGGAAGCCGGATCTGTCGCTTCTGCCCAACGCAGGAGAGCAGGAGGGCGCGGTCCTCACCTCGCGAACTCAA
This sequence comes from Hyphomicrobiales bacterium, assembly GCA_900470775.1. Taxonomy (GTDB): domain Bacteria; phylum Pseudomonadota; class Alphaproteobacteria; order Rhizobiales; family Beijerinckiaceae; genus Allobosea. The sequence goes on from UCBZ01000007.1 coordinate 101,034, forward strand.
GAGGACACGCGATATGTCGAAGCGCCATGAGGCGAAGTACAAGATTGACCGTCGTCTCGGTCAGAACATCTGGGGCCGCCCGAAGTCCCCGGTCAACCGTCGTGAATACGGCCCTGGCCAGCACGGCCAGCGCCGCAAGGGCAAGCCGTCCGACTTCGGCACGCAGCTGCGCGCCAAGCAGAAGCTCAAGGGCTATTACGGCTCGATCTCCGAGAAGCAGTTCCGCCGCTATTACGCCGAGGCGATCCGCCTCAAGGGCGATTCGGGCGAGAACCTGATCGGCCTGCTCGAGCGTCGCCTGGACGCCGTGATCTACCGCGCCAAGTTCGTCCCGACGGTCTTCGCAGCCCGTCAGTTCGTCAACCACGGCCATGTCACGGTCAACGGCAAGCGCGTCAACATCGCTTCCTACCAGGTCAAGCCGGGCGACGTGATCGCGGTCAAGGAGAGCTCGCGCCAGCTCGCTCTCGTGATCGAGTCGGCCCAGCTCGCCGAGCGCGACGTGCCCGATTATCTCGACACCGACCACACCAAGTCGACCGCCGTCTTCACCCGCACGCCGACCCTGACGGACGTGCCCTATGCGGTGCAGATGGAACCGAACCTGGTCATCGAGTTCTACTCGCGCTGATCGGACGGCGCGGGTCGCAAGGCCCGTTCACCGGCAACATTTCGAGGGGATGGCGAGAGATCGCCGTCCCCTTTTGCTTTTTGGCTTATCCCCATACGGCTTGCCGCAGCTAAGATTCTTAACCTAGAGTGGGTAGTGGTTGGTTAGCGGGCTGGAACCATACATTCAACAGCCAGTTGATTGTACGAACGCAGCGGCGTACAAAGCCTAGTGAGCTACAGAGGCATACACAGTGGCCCCGCAGATTGCATATTTTGATCCTGGCGATATTCGAGATGCAAAGCAGCAGTCTCGGATTGAGGATGACGCACGCCTTAATAGTGGCCAACTCGCCCGGGCGGAATTGCAACGCCGGAACGGGTTTCTCTCATGCTTTGAGCCGTCTCAGATGAGCATCTCAAAGCGGCGAGTGCGCTTTCAGGTATTATGACAACCAGCGCGGAGCCGTTGGGGCCTGCGGACGTTATCCCTATCGCATCCAACCTGACCGCTGATGATGGTGCCTTCATAGTTGGAGGCCAAGCCACAAATCTGTGGGCCTGGTACTACCAAGACCGAGTTCCGTATCTCCGAAATTCCGGGCCGTTTACGAGTCAAGATATCGATTATTTCGGCGGAATCGACGTAGCACAGAAGCTCGCCGACGCCTTGAATGGAAAAGTCCTGCGGCCCGGCAGAGACACCATGAACACTCCCAACACCGCCATCGTAGAGGTCGAACTGAACGGCCGAAATATCCGTATCGACTTTCTGGGCAAACTCTTGGGCATCAAGAACAGAGAGTTCGCAAATGGCGTTTCAGAGCTACAGCTTAAAGCAACGATAGATAACAAAGACATTTCAATATCTATCTCACTTATGCACCCGCTATTGTGTTTGAAAAGCAGAGTAGCCAGTCTGATGCATCCTGCCACGCGCCGAAGGGATGAGACTGCAATGAGGCAGATTCACGCGGCCTACCACATCTCCAAGGTGTTCATCTCGCACTCGCTTGAAGACGGTGATGAACGAGAAGCGACGAATTTCTTCCAAGGTGTATTTGAGTACGTTAGGCGCGACGAATTTGGTCGCAGGGCACATATCGAAACTCCCATCGATCCCTTAGGTATTCTTAAGAATTTTATCACTGATGATCGTATTGACATTCGCTATCGAGAACACAACCTCAACAGTCAAATAAGGGAAGTTGAGGAGTTTAGGGTTGGACTAGAGGGTCGCCTTGCTCGGGGCCAATAGTCAGGACAACCCTGTGGCCGCGACCCTTGGGCGACGAAACTCAGCCAGGCTCTCGCCGAGTTGCCTTTCCTTCGTTCGGCCGCAGTGGCCGAGGGCCGATCATCGACCCTCCCCTCACAAATGCGACCCCACCTCATCCCGAAACCAGTAACACCCCAGCCCCAGGCAGCCGATCAGGATCGACAGGGCATAGGGTCCAAACAGGCTCAGCAGGAAGACGAGACCGATGAAGCCGCGCATTCCCCAGATCAACCATGTCGCCTTCATGGCTTCCCCTTTCCTCACACTCACTGCGAAAGTTTGTTTCGCAATCACTGCTGAAGCGTAAACGGAAACACCTGAATCGAAGTTGAACAGTCACGGTAAACGGCCGTTTCTGCTTTGTTTCGCAAGGCGTTAGCGCCTGCGGCCAAATCGTGGCGGAAGGCAGCCGAAATGCCGCTTGCCCTTGCGCCACGCCGCGCTAACCCTTGTGGTCCCAACCACGGGAATCAGCAGCGATGACGAAGACCCTGATAGCGGCCCTGGCCCTGACCTGTTTCTCGACCTTCGCCCAGGCCCAGAGCTGCAGCGTCCAGGCGGGCGACAAGAAGCTCAATGGCGCGGCCAAGACCAGCTTCCTGACCAAGTGCCAGAAGGACGCCGGCTCATCTTGCGACAAGCAGGCCGCCGACAAGAAGCTGTTTGGCGCCGCCAAGACCAGCTTCACCAAGAAATGCGTCACCGACGCGGTCGGCACCTGATCGGACACGAAAAAGGGCGGCTCTCGCGAGCCGCCCTTGTCCATCCGTGAAAGCGTGTGGCGGGATCAGCCGCGACGGTCGCCGCGCTCGCCACGATCCTCGCGCCAGCGGCGCTGCCCGCGATCGTCGTCGTCATGATCGTGGCCGCCACGGCGCTCATCCATGCGCTCGCGCATCTGCTGCATCATGCCGCGCCCCTCGGCCATCGTCTCGCGCACGGCGCGGCGCGCCACGGTCTTCTGTTCGTCGCTGAGCGTCGTCCAGAGCGGGCGCACCGCATCGGCGAGTTCCTTGGAGCGCGCGGCGCGCTCGCCCTGGCGCCCGGACATCATGTCGAGCTTCTCCATGATGTCGGCATCGCGGAAGTTCTCACGCTGCTCGCGCATCGCCGACCAGCCGGCACGACGTTCCTCGGCCCGCTTCTTGATGACGGCCTCGACGCGCTCGAACAACGGCACCTGCTCGGGCTTCAGCTTCATGTCGGTGCGCAGCTTGGCGAGGCGCTCGTTCATGCGAGCCTGCATGCGCTCGGCGCGCTGCTCGCGCCATTCGGTGCGGCGCTGCTCGCGAGTCTCGGAGCGATCAGAACGCTCGTGGCGAGAGCTGTCGCGATCGCCGCCGGCGGGCGGAATCGGCTGGGGCTGGGCGATCGCGAAGCTCGCGGCCAGCGCAGCGATGGAGGAGGCTGCGATCAGTGCGATAGGTTTCATGCGGATTCTCCCATGGAAGCAATCGGATGGATCAGTCGCTGAGCGGGTCTCGAAGCCGGGTCGCGAGAGCAGTACCTTGGTCATGCTGCGGTAACCTTGCGATGGCGCAAGCATGAAAAGATCGTAATGTAACGCCCCGGTGGCCCGTTCCGATTCCTCATGCTGTTTGTGTCGATGCGGAACCTCATCACCGATGTCCGGGGCGTCCTCGTCGGGCAGGCTCATGACACCGAGGCCGCGACAGGCGTCACCGTCGCCCTATTTGAGCGCCCGACGGTGGCCTCCATTGCGGTTTTGGGCGGCGCGCCCGGCACCCGCGACACCGCCCTGCTCGAACCGGAAATGACGGTCGAGCATATCGACGCGATCGTGCTCTCCGGCGGCTCGGCCTGGGGACTTTCGGCCGCCGACGGCGTCATGGCCTGGCTCGCCGGCCAGGGCCGCGGCTTCCCGATCGGCCCGCTGCGCGTGCCCATCGTGCCGCAGGCGATCCTGTTCGACCTGCTCAACGGCGGCGACAAGCCCTGGGCCAAAGGCGGCATGGAGCCGCCCTATCGCAAGCTCGGAGCGCTTGCAGCCGAGGCCGCCGCTGCCGATTTCGCGCTCGGCACGGCCGGCGCCGGCTTCGGCGCCACCACCCTGAACCTGAAAGGCGGCATCGGCTCGGCCAGCGCGCGTGCCGCGACAGGCCAGGTGGTCGGCGCGCTCGTCGCGGTCAATGCGGTCGGCACGGCCACGATCGGGGACGGCCCGCATTTCTGGGCGGCGCCTTACGAGCAGGGCAACGAGTTCGGCGGCCGGGGCTGGCCGGCCACCCTCGCGCCCGACGACTTGGCCTTGCGCTTCAAGGGCGGCACCGGCCAAAACACCACGATTGCGCTGATTGCGACGGACGCCGTGCTGACCAAGGCGCAGTGCAAGCGCCTCGCGCTGGCGGCCCATGACGGCCTCGCGCGCTCCCTGCGGCCGGCCCATGGCGCGCTCGATGGCGATGTCGTCTTCGCCGCAGCGACGGGCCTTGGCGGTGCGCCCTCCGACGCCTTCGCCCTGACCGAACTCTGCGCCACGGCCGCCGACGTGCTGGCACGGGCCGTGGCGCGCGGCGTCCATGCCGCGACCGCCCTGCCCTTTCAGGCTGCCAAACCCGCCTGGCGCGACCGCTTCGGAGGCTGACCGCGCCGACATGGCGTGCTAGATGCCCCGCCATGTCGACCGATGATTTCCTCGCCCGCTTCGGCGCCGCAGGCCAGCGCCAGCCCGACCCCGTCGCCGCCGCCCAAAAAGCGATGCGCAACGCCCTGCCGAGCCGCTTCTACGAGAGCGCCGCCGTTCTGGAGCGCGACGGCCTCTTCCATGTCGCGCTCGACGGCCGCACGGCGCGTACCCCGGCGCGCAATCCGCTGGCGGTGACCTCGCGCCCGGTCGCTGAGGCGCTCGCCGCCGAATGGCATGCGCCCAGCGAAAAGATCGATCCCGCCCGCATGCCCCTGACCCGGCTGGTCAATTCGGCGCTCGACTGCGTCGCCGACCAGCACGTCGCGGTGCGCGCCGAGATCGTGCGCTATGCCGGCTCAGACGCGCTCTGTTACCGGGCCGCCGAGCCTGAGGCCCTGGTCGCGCTGCAAAACGAGATCTGGGAGCCGATCCGCCACGGCATCGAGGCGACGATCGGCGCCCGCTTCCTGCTGGCGGAAGGCATCGTCTTCGCGCAGCAACCGCAGGAGACGCTGGCAGCCGTCGCCCGCCATGTCGCCGAGATCCCGGCCCCTGTCGCGCTGGCCGGCGCCCACAACGTCATGACCCTGACCGGCTCGACCATCCTGATGCTGACGCTCGCCTTCGGTCAGCGCGATGCCGACGCGATCTGGGCCGCCGCCCATCTCGACGAGGACTACCAGATCGGCATCTGGGGCCAGGACGAGGACGCCGCCGAACGCCGCGCGATCCGCAGGACGGAGTTCGATGCCGCCGTGCTGCTGCTCAAGCAGGGCTAGCCGAAAGCCGCACCGCCTGCCGATGGACTCAGACCCCGCGCCCGCTTAATCCGGAAGCGACAAGACCTTTCGTCGGCTCCGGGGCGTCCATCATGAAAGACATTCTCGACCAGCTCGAAGCCCGCCGCGAAGGCGCGCGCCAGGGCGGCGGCACCCGGCGCATCGAGGCGCAGCACGGCAGAGGCAAGCTCTCCGCTCGCGAGCGCGTCGAACTCCTGCTCGACAAGGACTCCTTCGAGGAGTTCGACATGTTCGTGCAGCATCGCTGCGTCGATTTCGGCATGGACAAGGCCGAGAAGATCCCCGGCGACGGCGTCGTCACCGGCTGGGGCACGGTCAACGGCCGCACCGTCTTCGTCTTCTCCAAGGACTTCACCGTCTTCGGCGGCTCGCTGTCGGAGACGCACGCCCAGAAGATCATCAAGATCCAGGACATGGCGCTGAAGATGCGCGCGCCCATCGTCGGCCTGTTCGATGCCGGCGGCGCCCGCATCCAGGAGGGCGTCGCTGCGCTCGGCGGCTATGGCGAGGTCTTCAAGCGCAATGTCGCGGCCTCGGGCGTGATCCCGCAGATCTCGGTGATCATGGGCCCCTGCGCCGGCGGCGACGTCTATTCGCCAGCGATGACCGACTTCATCTTCATGGTCCGCGACACCTCCTACATGTTCGTCACCGGCCCCGACGTGGTGAAGACGGTGACCAACGAGACCGTAACCTCCGAGGAACTCGGCGGCGCCAAGGTCCACACCTCGAAATCCTCGGTCGCCGACGGCTCCTTCGAGAACGATGTCGAGGCGCTGCTGCAGGTCCGCCGCCTGCTCGATTTCCTGCCCGCCAACAACACCGTCGGCGTGCCGGAATGGCCGTCCTTCGACGTGCCCGATCGTGTCGATATGAGCCTCGACACGCTGGTCCCCGACAATCCCAACAAGCCCTACGACATCAAGGAGCTGATCCTGAAGACGCTCGACGAGGGCGATTTCTTCGAGATTCAAGCCGCTTACGCCGCCAATATCGTCACCGGCTTCGGCCGCATCGAGGGCCGCACCGTCGGCGTTGTCGCCAATCAGCCCATGGTGCTGGCCGGCGTGCTCGACTCCGATGCCTCGCGCAAGGCCGCCCGTTTCGTGCGCTATTGCGACGCCTTCGAGATCCCGATCGTCACCTTCGTCGACGTTCCGGGCTTTCTGCCGGGCACGGCGCAGGAATATGGCGGCCTGATCAAGCACGGCGCCAAGCTGCTCTTCGCCTATAGCGAATGCACGGTGCCGCTGGTCACGATCATCACCCGCAAGGCCTTTGGCGGCGCCTATGACGTGATGGCCTCCAAGCATGTCGGCGCCGATGTGAACTACGCCTGGCCCACCGCGCAGATCGCGGTGATGGGCGCCAAGGGTGCGGTCGAGATCATCTTCCGCGGTGGCGACGCCGAGACCATCGCGCGCCAGACCAAGGAATACGAAGATCGCTTCATGTCGCCCTTCGTCGCGGCCGAGCGCGGCTATATCGACGAGGTCATCATGCCGCACTCGACAAGGCGCCGCATCGCCCGCGCACTCGCCATGCTCAGGACCAAGAGCGTCGAGCGCCCCTGGCGCAAGCACGACAACATTCCGTTGTAGAAAGAGGGTGTCAGAAACCCATCCTAATGGGACGCATTACCAGACGCACTTTCGCAGCCGGCCTATCGGCCGGCTCTCTCATGGCATTGGCGCCAGTCGAGGTGGTTTCGCAGCAGCGGTTGGTGCTCGGTGACGCGAGCCGTTTGAACGCCGTCCCGGTTTTCAGCCACTGGGTCGCTCGTTCCGAAACGGAAGACGAGATCATCGCTCGCCTTCGCAATGAGTTGAAGCAAGCGCAGGCCAACAAACGGCCCGTTTGCGTCAGCGCGGCGCGCCATAGCATGGGCGGCCAAAGCCTGCCGCGAAACGGCTCAGCGATCACGCTGGACATCGACCGGGCTGAAATCGACCGCGCGGCGCAGACGGTCAGGGTCCACGCGGGAACGCGATGGTTCGAGGTTATCGCGCATCTCGATAAGGCAGGCTTTTCGCCAGCCGTCATGCAGTCAAACAGCGACTTCGGCGTCGCCAGCACCTTCTCTGTCAACGCCCATGGCTGGCCTGCACCCTACGGTCCTTTCGGATCGACGGTGAAATCGCTCCAGATGATGCTGGCCGACGGAACGATCGTGACCTGCTCCCGCGCCGAAAATTCCGAACTCTTCTCGTTGGCAATGGGAGGCTACGGCCTGTTGGGAATAATCCTCGATATCGAAATCGATATTGTCGACAACGTATTGCTGACCGCTCGCCACGAAATCATGCCCGCCGAGGCCTTTGCCGAGCGCTTCAGCCAGGTTGTCCGTGAAAACTCGACATTGCGTATGATCTACGGCCGGATGAACGTCGCACGGGCTTCCCTGATGCGGGAAGCTCTGCTGATCGGCTTTCACCCGGCGCCGACACCCGCGAAAGGGCTGCCTGTCGCGCAGCGCACCAACCCGCTTTCCGGGGTGAGCCGCCAGATCTACCGAGCACAGATTGGTTCGGAAGCCGCAAAGGCTGCGCGTTGGCTGGCTGAGACCGGAATGGCTTCGCACGGTCCCACGATGATCGCGACCAGGAATACGCTGATGAATCAGCCGGTCAGCAACCTTGCAGGCAAGGACCGGCGGCGAACCGACATCCTGCACGAGTATTTTCTCGCGCCAGAGCGTCTCAACGAATTCATCCGGGGCTGTCGCATCATCATCCCCAAGGCGCGGGCCGAATTTCTGAACGTCACCTTGCGATATGTCAGGCGCGACGAGGCGAGCGTACTCTCCTACGCAGCCACGGACCGCATCGCCGCCGTCATGTCGTTCTCGCAGGAGATTTCGCAGCAGGGCGAAGCGGACATGATCCGGCTGAGCGAGGCATTGATGGACCTCGCAGCCTCTCTCGACGGCAGCTTCTACCTACCCTACCGCCTGCACGCGCGTCAGGACCAATTCGAGCGCGTCTATCCGAAAGCTCAACATTTCGCCGAGCGCAAACGCTCCCACGATCCGAGCCTGCTGTTTCGCAACGGCCTGTGGGATACGTATTTCAGCCGCTGAAGGCGCAATCCTCAAACCCCGCAAGCGCGCTCCGCCTTCAATCCAGCGTGCTCCGGAACCGCATCAACGCTACGCCCGCATAGACCGGCACGAAGGCCAGGAGATAGAACACCTCGTCGCCGATATCGCCGAGCCCGGCGCCCTTCAGCATGATCGCGCGCACGATCCGCAGGAAATGCGTCAGCGGGAACAGTTCGCCCAGCGTCTGCGCCCAGCCGGGCATGCCGGCGAACGGGAACATGAAGCCCGACAGCATCAGCGACGGCAGGAAGAAGAAGAAGGTCAGCTGCATCGCCTGCAACTGCGTGCGCGCCATCGTCGAGATCGTGTAGCCGAGCAGCACCAGCGCCAGCACGAAGATCAAAACGCAGGTCAGCAACAGGCCGAGCCCACCCAGGAACGGCACGCTGAACAGCGCCTTGGCCGCGCCCAGCACGATGACGACCTGGACCGCGCCGATGGCAAGATAGGGCAGCACCTTGCCGAGCATGATCTCGCCGGCCGTCACCGGCATCGCCAGCAGGTTCTCCATCGTGCCGCGCTCGATCTCGCGCGTCAGCGCCATCGCCGTCATCATCACCATGGTCATCTGCAGGATGACGCCGAGCAGGCCCGGCACGATGTTGTACTGCGTAATGTTCTCCGGATTGTAGCGGCGGTGCACGACGAAGGAGAGGCCGGCCTCGCCGCTTCCGGCAGGGTTCGTCGTCGGCTCCCGGCCCTGCGCCCGCAGAAGCGACCGGTTGGCGATCGTCCCCAGCGCCGCGACCGCGCCGCTCGCGGCGGCCGGATCGGTCGCGTCCGCCTCGACCAGGATGTGCGGCTCGTCCATTCGCTCGACACGGCTGCCGAAATCGCTCGGAATCGTCACCAGGAACGAGATTTCACCGCGCGCCATCAGGCTCTCGGCTTCCATCGCGCTCTGCGGGCGCTCGCCGAAGCGATAATAGTTGGAGACCTCGAGCGCCGAGACCACGGCCCGCGTATAGCGGTCCTGCCCCAGCGCCAGGATCGCCGCCGGCAGGCCGCGCGGATCGTTGTTGATCGCATAGCCGAAGAGCAGGAGCTGGATCACCGGCACCGCCAGCATCATCGCGAAGGTGATGCGGTCGCGCCGCATCTGCACGAACTCCTTGGCGAGGATGGCGCCGAGCCGGCGGGGCGAGAACAAGACCATCATGCCGCACGGTCCTGTGCGCTGGTCATGAACTTGATGAAGACGTCCTCGAGGCTCGTTTCGTCGGGCTCGACCCGCAGGCCCTTGTCGCGCGTCAGCGGCGCCAGCGCGGCTTCCAGCTTCGCCTTGTCGGTGCCGACGACATGCAGCGTCGTGCCGAACGGCGCCACCTGCTCGACCCCATCGGCAGCGGCAAGCTCGCGCAGCTGCGCCGGCGTCAGCGCGCCATGCACGACATAGGTGATCAGGCCGGAGCCACGCACGACCTCGTCGACCGTTCCGGTCGCGAGCATGCGGCCATAGGCGATATAGCCGATGCGATGGCAGCGCTCGGCTTCGTCCATGTAGTGGGTCGAGACCAGCACCGTGAGCCCGTCGCCGGCGAGGCGGTGGATCTCGTCCCAGAATTCGCGCCGCGCCTTGGGATCGACACCCGCCGTCGGTTCGTCGAGCAGCAGGAGCTTGGGCTGGTGCATGATGCAGGCAGCCAGCGCCAGCCGCTGCTTCCAGCCGCCCGACAGCGTGCCCGCGAGCTGGTCCCTGCGCGATGTCAGCCCCAGGCCGTCGAGCGTCTTCGCCACCGTCTCCGCGACGGGTTTCAGCCCATAGAGCCGGGCGACGAAGGTCAGGTTCTCGGTGATCGTCAGGTCCTCGTAGAACGAGAAGCGCTGCGTCATGTAGCCGACCTGGCGCTTGATCTCGGCGCTCTGCTGGCGGACATCCAGGCCAAGTACCGTGCCCTCCCCGGCATCTGCCGTCAGCAGGCCGCAGATCAGACGGATCGTCGTGGTCTTGCCCGAGCCGTTGGGTCCGAGGAAACCGACGATCTCGCCGGTCGCCACCGACAGATCGACATTGTCCACGACCGTGCGTGTGCCGAAGCGCTTGGTCAGCCCGCGCACATCGATGGCGTTGCCCGTGCTCACCGGCGTCCCTGCAGCATCACGTCGACGATCTGCCCCGGCTGCAGCGCTGGAGTCTGCCCGCCATCGGGCCGCGCCTCGACGAGATAGACCAGCTTCTGCCGCGTCTGCGCCGAATAGATCACCGGCGGAGTGAACTCGGGTTCCGGCGAGACATAGGTCACGGTCGCGCTGAGGCCGGGCGCGCAGCCGTCACAGCGCACGTCGAGACGCATCCCCATCGTCATGCCGGAAATCTGCATCTCCGGCACATAGAGCATGAGCTTCGCCGCCCCATCCGGCAGCATCGTCAGCACCGGAGCGCTCGGGCCCGCAAGCTCACCGACCCGGCGCAGCACATCGCTGATCCGGCCGGCAGCCGGCGCGATGAGCTTGCGCTGCGACAGCCGCCAGCGCGCCTGCGCCAGAGCCGCGCTCGCCTGCGCCACCTGGTTCTCGCTGGCCTTGATCTCGTCGGGACGGGCCGGCAGCCGCGCCACGTCGAGGTTGGAGGCGATCTCCCGCACTCGGGCCACCGCGACGTCGCGCGCAGTCAGCGCCTGATCGAGATCGGCCTGTGTCGAGACACCACGATTGAACAGGTCCTGCCGCCTGTCGAGCGCGCGTTCCGCCTCGCGCTGCTGCGCCCTGGCGGAGGCGAAGCTCGCTTCGATTACGGCGATCTCTTCCGGCCGCTTGCCGCTGCGGAGATTCTGGAACTGCGCCTGCGCCTGGACCAGCCGCGCTTCGCTCTCGAGGACGACGTTCGACGCATCCTCGGTCTCGAGCGTCGCGACGACTGTCCCGGCCTCGATCCGGTCGCCGCGCCGGACATCGATGCGGTCGATCCGGGCCGTGTCGATCGGCCCCATCCGGACATATTCGCCCTCGACATAGCCGGCGATCCGCACCGAAGCCGGGTCGCATGTCGTGAAGCTGGCCGCGATCAGAGTAAAGGAGCACAGGAAGCCGAGGATCATGAGCGATCTCCACGCGCCGACAACAGGGTCGCCCGGACGGAGGCGCGGATGATGGCGGCGATCGCCTTCTCCTCGTCCTCGGCAATCGTCTCCCAGCCCATGCGACGCATCACGATGGGCCGAGCCAGACGGAAATAAAGCACCTGCCCGACCATGGCGAAGACGGCGAGCTTCGTCTCGCGCGCATCGGGCTCCGTGCCGGCGGCAGCGGCCCACAGCATGCAGAGCCGGCCATGAACCGGGCCGAACGCGCCTTCATAGAGCGCCTCGAAAGCAGAACTCGGCTCGATGATCTCGCGCAGCACGAAGCGCGCGATCATCTCGCTTTCCAGGGCGCGGGTCATGAAGGCCGTCGCCCGGTCGACGATCGCCAGGATCGTGTCCAGCGCGGCATCCGGCGACAGGCTCGCGGGCTCAACCGTCAGGACGGCGGGGCCGAGCACCCGCTGCTTCATCGTCGCGACGATGACGCCGGCGCAGGCTTCGCGCAACCCGGCCTTCCCGCCGAAATGATAGGCGATGCCGGCGCTGTTGACCCCGGCGAGCTGCGCGATCTGACGAATCGAACTCGCCTCGAACCCCTGCCGGCCGAACAGGTCGAGCGCGGCACGAATGAGCGCCTGGCGCGTTCCTTCATCCGGTTCCCGAACTTTTGACATGATGGCTGCATACCACACGAGCGCCATTCAATCAATCGATTGATTGAATGGCATTGCACCGTCACGCAGCGAGCGCCGCGTGTCCGACATGACACCCGCCCGATAATCCTCTAAGGCGGCGTCTCCTGCCTTGCAGCCCGCCCGATGCTCTTCAACTCCTTCGCCTTTCTCCTCGCCTTCCTGCCCCTGGCGCTCGGCCTGCACTGGCTCGTCGAGCGCTTTGCGCCGGCCTGGCGGCTGGCCCTGCTGCTTGTGCTGTCGCTGGCCTTCTATGCCTGGTGGGACTGGCGCTTCCTGCCGCTGCTCGTCGTCTCGATTGGCATCAACTGGCTGATCGCCGAGGCCTTCCACAAGACGAAGGCCAGTGGCCTGATCACGCTGGCGATCATCGGCAACCTCGCCGTTCTGGCGCTGTTCAAATACTTCAACTTCTTTGCCGATCTCGCTGGAATGATTCCGGGATTGCCCACGACCAAGCTCGATCTCGCCCTGCCGCTCGGCATCTCCTTCTTCACCTTCCATCATGTGATGTACCTGACCGATCTCGGGCGTGGACAGGCGCCGCGCTACGATCTCGTACGCTACGGGCTCTACATCGCCTTCTTCCCGCAGGTGCTGGCCGGGCCGCTGGTGCGCTGGCGCGAGATCATGCACCAGTTCGAGGAGCGGCCTTATCTGCGCACCGATGCCGCAGAGCGCTTCGGACGCGGGCTCCTGCTGCTCACCGCCGGCCTCGCCAAGAAGGTCCTGCTCGGCGATCCGCTGGCGGAATACGCCAACCCGGTTTTCGCTGCAGCGGCCGCCGGCAAGGTGGTCTCGGTTGCCGAAGCCTGGCAGGGCACGCTCGCCTTCACCTTCCAGATCTATTTCGATTTCTCCGGCTATACCGACATGGCGCTGGGACTGGCGCTCCTCTTCGGCATCGTGCTGCCGCAGAACTTCGACGTGCCCTATCGCGCCGCCAGCATCCAGGACTTCTGGCGACACTGGCACATGACGCTGTCGCGCTTCCTGCGCGACTATCTCTACATCGCGCTCGGCGGCTCGAAGCACGGCCTGCCGCGCCAGGTCTGGGCATTGTTCGCCACCATGGCGCTGGGTGGGCTCTGGCATGGCGCCGGCCTGACCTATGTCGCCTGGGGCTGCGCCCACGGGCTGGCGCTGATCGTGGCGCTGTTCTGGCGGCGCGCCGGGCTGCCGATGCCGGCGCTGCTGGGCTGGGCCCTCACCTTCCTGTTCGTGACGTTGTGCTGGGTGCTGTTCCGGGCCCCGAGCTTCGAGGCCGCCCTGGCGGTCTACAAGGGCTTGTTCGGCCTGGCCCCGCTCGGCACCGGCTTCAAATGGCGCGCTTTGCTGCCAGCAGCCGCCTTCGCGATCATCGGCCCCTCAGCCTGGGCGCTGGTCCATCGGCTGCCGCCGTCGCGCTGGCTGGCCGTCATCGCAGCCGTCCTGTTCGTCCTCATCCTGTTCAAGATCGGCGAAGACGCCAATTATGAGTTCATCTACTTCCAGTTCTGAGGCCCCGAAGACTGCCCCGGCCGCTGCCCTCCGCTGGGCCGGCTTCGTGCGCGCCTTTGCCGTGACGGCCGTCGTCGCGCTGGTCGGCATGCTGGCGCTCGCCTTCCTGCTCGACCCCTACGACACCGGCCGCACCCCGCTGAAATTCAACGACGGCGTCCGCCCGCAAGGGCCGCGCACCGCCGCCGCCAGCCGGGGCCGCGACCCGGCCTTTCGCGCCGCGATCTTCGGCAATTCGCATATCCAGCTGATCTCGCCGCAGCGGCTGACGCGGGCGACCGGCATTCCCTTCGTCTCGCTGATCGCGCCCGGCAGCCGCCCGCGCGAGGCGCTGGTGCTGATCGACTGGTTCCTGCGCCATCATCGCGACACGGCTGATGCGCTCGTCATCGGCGTCGACGACTACTGGTGCACGGGCGACCCGGCCTTGCCCGCGGCGCTGCCCTTCCCCTACTGGCTCTACACCGCGTCGTTGCGCGAATACCTCGTCGGGCTGATGCGCTTCGACGTGATCGAGGAGTTCCAGCGCCGGCTCGCCTTCATCACGGCGCGCAACCCCGAGCGCGCCCGCCCCGACGGCTATTGGGATTACGAGCCGAATTATTCCTCGGCCGGCTATGACGCCGATCCCGCGATCCGCGCCAAGCTCGACGGCTCGGGGGAGACCCTGACCCGGAACCTGACCGGGCGATATCCCGCTGCCGAACAGCTCGCGACCCTGCTCACGGCTGCGCCCGCCAGCCTGCCGGTTATCCTGGTCCGTCCGCCGGTCTATCGCACCGCCCTGCCCGCGCCCGGCACACCCGATGCGACCTCCGAGGCGGCCTGCCGCGAGGCCTTCGCCGCACTGGTGGCAAAGCGCCCGCGCACCGCCTTGGTCGACTGGCGCCGCGACCGGCCGGAGCTGCGCGATCCGAATCAGTTCTTCGACCACAGCCACTACCGCCGGCCGATCGCGATGCTGGTCGAGGCCGACATCGCGGCCGCCCTGGCGCGCCTGCGCTGAAAGCCGTCCCGCCCGCATCCCACAAGGTGATGACGCGCCTGAAGCCAGGCTCGGCGACAGCACGGGATGGTGCTTTGCAACCCGATTGTTACCGGATCGGTCCCTCGCTATAAGGGCGCCAAATCGGCGGCCCTCCCACGGCAAGGTCGGTGGGCGCTGCGGGACGACCAACTCAGAGAGTGCGCCTATGTCGAAGCAGATTACCCTCGACGCGGACTACAAACCCACCGATGACGAGCCGTTCATGAACGACCGGCAGCGCGAGTATTTTCGCGGCAAGCTGATCGCCTGGAAGGAAGAAATCCTCAAGGAGGCCAAGGAGACGCTGGTCACGCTGCAGAGCGAGAGCGAGAATCACCCCGACATCGCCGACCGTGCCTCCTCGGAGACCGACCGCGCCATCGAGCTGCGCGCCCGCGACCGCCAGCGCAAGCTGATCGCCAAGATCGAATCGGCGATCGCCCGGATCGACGAGAACACCTACGGCTATTGCGAGGAGACCGGCGAGCCGATCTCGCTGAAGCGCCTCGAAGCCCGTCCGATCGCGACGCTCTCGCTGGAAGCCCAGGAACGCCACGAGCGCAACGAGCGGGTCTTCCGCGACGATTGAGCCGTCCGCCGGCCGTCCCGTTTTTTTTTTCGAAAGGCCCTGCTCCGTGAAGGAGCGGGGCTTTTTTTTTATGGGCGCCGCAGGCCGACGAAGGCGCGGGGAACCCTCTCCTGTAAGGAGAGGGCAGGGTGAGGTGTCGGCCGTTGGACCAATTGCGTAAAAAACCCAACGGCGCGGCGGTGAGGGCTCGCTGAACCTTCGAACGGCCGACCCCTCACCCCTGCNNCCCCTGCCCCTCTCCCTACGGGAGAGGGGTTCCCCGCGCTTCACCTCGAAAACGCACAGCAAATCCCCGCCTGCGCTTTCGCGAGGCGGCTGTTGATGAGGGGCAGCGGAGCGCCGCGAGGCGCGAGGGTATCGGGCCGCAACCATTGAGCCAGGTCGCGGCGCGGATGGATTGAGCCACCATCCGCACGCCCCGTGGCGCTCCGCTCATCGGCGATTTTAAGTCTCCGGGCCGCGCTTATAAGGGAGGGGCGGGCCTGTCACGCCGTCCTGCGGCCTCAACGCCCCATAGGGTGCGCCACACCGCGGTGTCGGACCCGACCGCTTCCGCCGTCCCGTCCAGCGAGCTCCTCGCGCAGGGGCCGTAGTACCCCCAGGGCGGTGCCCCGAAGCCTCCCG
>UCBZ01000009.1 GCA_900470775.1 Hyphomicrobiales bacterium
GTCGGCGCCGGCGTCGTCGCCAGCATCATCGCGTAACAAACGTTTTCGTGAGGGCGATGGCCCTGCGGCCTTCGCCTTCTCACGTCACGAGGAAGAAAAGACCATGAACGGTCAGAACATCCGGATCCGCCTCAAGGCGTTCGACCACCGCATCCTCGACGCTTCGACGCGCGAGATCGTGTCGACCGCAAAGAGGACGGGCGCCCAGGTCCGCGGCCCCATCCCGCTGCCCACGCTCATCGAGAAGTTCACGGTCAACCGCTCGCCCCACATCGACAAGAAGTCGCGCGAGCAGTTCGAAATGCGGACCCACAAGCGGGTTCTCGACATCGTCGACCCGACCCCGCAGACGGTCGACGCCCTCATGAAGCTCGATCTCGCCGCCGGCGTCGACGTCGAAATCAAGCTCTGATCCTAATTTAGCCGGGTCCTCTGCCTCCAGCGTTTTGGCTGGATGAGTAAGACCCCAAGGGAAGGTATGCACCGATGCGTTCCGGTGTGATTGCACAGAAAGTCGGGATGACCCGCATCTTCACCGATGCCGGCGAACATATCCCGGTCACCGTGCTGAAGCTCGATAACTGCCAGGTCGTTGCTCATCGCACGATCGAGAAGAACGGCTATGTTGCCGTGCAGCTCGGGACGGGCTTGGCCAAGGTCAAGAATGTCTCGAAGGCTGAGCGCGGCCATTTCGCCGTCGCCAAGGTCGAGCCCAAGCGCAAGGTCGTCGAGTTCCGCGTCAGCGATGACGCGCTGATCCCGGTCGGCGCCGAGCTCACCGCCGACCACTTCGTCGTCGGCCAGTTCGTCGATGTCAGCGGCACGACGCTCGGCAAGGGCTTCGCCGGCGGCATGAAGCGCTGGAACTTCGGTGGTCTTCGCGCCACCCACGGTGTTTCGGTCTCGCATCGCTCGATCGGTTCGACCGGTGGTCGTCAGGACCCTGGCAAGACCTTCAAGAACAAGAAGATGCCGGGCCATCTCGGTTCCGAGCGCGTCACCACGCAGAACCTGCGCGTCGTCCAGACGGATGTCGAGCGCGGCCTGATCCTGGTCGAGGGCGCCGTTCCCGGCCATGCCGGCGGCTGGATCCATGTGCGGGACGCCATCAAGCGCGCCCTGCCCAAGGATGCGCCCCTGCCGGGCAAGTTCAAGCTGAATGGCGGCGAAACGCCGGCTCCCGCAGCCGAGACGGTTGAGGAGAACGCGTGATGAAGCTCGATATCACCACCCTCGAAGGTGGCTCGGCCGGTTCGGTCGAGCTCTCGGATGCGATCTTCGGCCTTGAGCCGCGCGCCGACATCCTGGCCCGCATGGTGCGCTACCAGCTCGCCAAGCGTCGCGCCGGCACGCACAAGTCCAAGGGCCGGTCGGAAGTCGACCGCACCCGCAAGAAGATCTACAAGCAGAAGGGCACCGGCGGCGCCCGTCACGGTGCAGCTTCCGCTCCGCAGTTCCGCGGCGGCGGCAAGGCCTTCGGACCGATCGTGCGCGACCACGCCCACGACCTGCCCAAGAAGGTCCGCGCTTTGGCTCTGCGCCATGCGCTTTCGTCGAAGGCCAAGGATGGCGGCATCATCATCATCGATGACGCCAAGCTCTCCGAGCCGAAGACCAAGGTCCTGCTCGGTCATTTCGGCAAGCTGGCCCTGTCCAGCGCGCTGGTGATCGGCGGCGCCGAGATCGATACGAATTTCGGCCTGGCGGCGCGTTCGATCCCGAATGTCGACGTCCTGCCGATCCAGGGCATCAACGTTTATGACATCCTGCGTCGCGACAAGCTTGTCCTGACCCGCGCGGCTGTCGATGCGCTGGAGGCGCGCTTCACATGAGCACGGCGAAGAATCTGGACCCGCGCCACTACGACGTCATTCGTGGCCCGGTGATCACCGAAAAGGCGACCATGCTCTCGGAGCACAACAAGGTCGTCTTCAAGGTCGCCAAGACCGCGACCAAGCCGCAGATCAAGGCGGCGATCGAGAAGCTGTTCGATGTCAAGGTGAAGAGCGTCAACACGCTCGTCACCGAGGGCAAGATGAAGGTCTTCCGGGGCCGGCTCGGCCAGCGCTCGGACGTCAAGAAGGCGGTCGTGACCCTCGAGGAAGGTCACTCCATCGATGTGACCACGGGCCTGTAAGGAAGGATCGCAAACCATGGCTTTGAAGCATTTCAAGCCGGTCACGCCGAGCCTTCGCCAGCTCGTGATCGTCGACCGCAGCGAGCTCTACAAGGGCAAGCCGCTCAAGGTGCTGACGGAGGGCAAGTCGTCCTCCGGCGGCCGCAACAATCTCGGCCGCATCACCGTCCGCTTCCGCGGCGGTGGACACAAGCGGACGCTGCGCCTGATCGACTTCAAGCGTCGCGGCAAGGATGGCATTCCGGCCGTGGTCGAGCGGCTGGAGTATGATCCCAATCGCACGGCGTTCATCGCGCTGATCAAGTACAGCGACGGCGAGCAGGCCTATATTCTGGCCCCGCAGCGCCTCGCCGTCGGCGACAGCGTGATCTCGGGTCCGTCGGTCGACGTGAAGCCGGGCAACGCGGCCCCGATGGGCTCGTTGCCGATCGGCACGATCGTCCACAATCTGGAGCTGAAGATCGGCAAGGGTGGGCAGCTCGCTCGTTCCGCCGGCAACTACGCCCAGATCGTCGGTCGCGACCAGGGCTACGTCATCGTCCGCCTGAACTCGGGCGAACAGCGCCTGATCAGCGGCCTGTGCTATGCTACGGTGGGCGCGGTTTCGAACCCCGACCACATGAACCGGAATGACGGCAAGGCAGGGCGTTCGCGCTGGCTCGGTCGTCGCCCGCATAACCGCGGTGTCTCGATGAACCCTGTCGACCATCCCCATGGCGGCGGCGAAGGCCGCACCTCCGGTGGTCGTCACCCGGTTACCCCCTGGGGCAAGCCGACCAAGGGCAAGAAGACCCGCTCGAACAAGCGGACCGATACGTTCATCGTGTCGAGCCGTCACGCCCGCAAGAAGAAGAACTGAGGTCCGTCATGGCGCGTTCGCTTTGGAAAGGTCCGTTTGTCGACGGATACCTTCTGAAAAAGGCCGAGGTTGCCCGTTCGGCGGCCCGGTCTGAGGTCATCAAGATCTGGAGCCGTCGCTCCACGATCCTCCCGCAGTTCGTCGGTCTGACGTTCGGCGTCTACAACGGCCACAAGCATGTGCCGGTGAACGTCTCCGAGGAGATGGTGGGCCACAAGTTCGGCGAGTTCTCGCCGACGCGCACCTTCCACGGTCACGCCGCCGACAAGAAGGCGAAGAGGAAGTAAGCCATGGGAAAAGCATCAGCCCCCCGTGCGCTGCCCGAGAACGAAGCCGTTGCGATCGCTCGCAACCTTCGCGTCTCGCCGCAGAAGCTCAACCTCCTCGCTCAGCTCATCCGCGGCAAGAAGGTCTCGACCGCGCTCGCCGATCTCGAGTTCTCGCGCAAGCGGATCTCGCTGGACGTGCGCAAGTGCCTTCAGAGCGCGATCGCCAACGCCGAGAACAACCATGATCTCGACGTCGACGATCTCGTCGTCGCCCAAGCGTTCGTCGGCAAGGCCCTGGTCATGAAGCGTTTCCACGCCCGTGCCCGTGGCCGTGGCGCCCGCATCCTGAAGCCCTTCGCGAACATCACGATCATCGTGCGCGAAGTCGCTGCGGCCAAGGCCTGAGGAGAGAACGATGGGTCAGAAAATCAATCCGATCGGGCTTCGCCTCGGCATCAATCGCACCTGGGATTCGCGCTGGTTCGCGCAGAAGGGCGAGTACGGCAAGCTGCTTCATGAGGATATGGCGATCCGCGCCATGCTCATGAAGATGCTGAAGCAGGCTGCGATCTCGAAGATCATCATCGAGCGCCCGCACAAGAAGTGCCGCGTCACCATCCACTCGGCTCGTCCGGGCGTGGTGATCGGCAAGAAGGGCGCCGATATCGAGAAGCTCCGCAAGTCGGTGATGAAGCTGACCAAGGCGGACGTCACGATCAACATCGTCGAGGTGCGCAAGCCCGAGATCGACGCGACGCTGGTCGCCGACTCGATCGCGCAGCAGCTCGAGCGTCGCGTTGCGTTCCGTCGCGCCATGAAGCGGGCCGTTCAGTCGGCCATGCGTCTGGGCGCCGAGGGCATCCGCATCAACTGCTCGGGCCGTCTCGGCGGCGCCGAGATCGCGCGCCTCGAATGGTATCGCGAAGGTCGGGTGCCGCTGCACACGCTGCGCGCCGATGTCGATTACGGTGTCGGCACCGCCTTCACCACCTATGGCACCTGCGGCATCAAGGTCTGGATCTTCAAGGGCGAGATCCTTGAGCACGACCCGATGGCCCAGGACAAGCGCATGGCAGACGAGGGCAGCCGTTCCGGCGGTGGCCATCGTCGCGAGCATGCATAAGGCTGATCGAGAAGAGCCATGTTGCAACCAAAGAAGACCAAGTTCCGCAAGCAGTTCAAGGGACGCATTGCGGGCGTCGCCAAGGGCGGCACGGACCTGAACTTCGGCCAGTTCGGCCTGAAGGCCCAGGAGCCCGAGCGCGTCACGGCCCGACAGATCGAGGCGGCCCGCCGCGCGATCACCCGTGCCATGAAGCGCGCCGGCCGCGTCTGGATCCGCATCTTCCCGGACGTGCCGGTTTCGAAGAAGCCGACCGAAGTCCGCATGGGCAAGGGCAAGGGCGCGCCTGAATTCTGGGCAGCCAAGGTCAAGCCGGGCCGGATCATGTTCGAGATCGACGGCGTGCCTGAGGAAACCGCACGCGAGGCCATGCGCCTCGGCGCGGCCAAGCTGCCGATCAAGACGCGCTTCATTCAGCGCATCGCCGAGTAAGAGGGAGGACAAGATGAAAGCTTCGCAACGCCTGTCCGACCTGACAGCCATGAGCGTGGACCTGCTCCAGGACGAACTCCTGAAGCTCAAGAAGGAGCAGTTCAACCTGCGCTTTCAGAAGGCCACCGGCCAGCTCGAGAACACCGCCCGGGTGACCGAGGTCCGCAAGGACATCGCCCGCATCAAGACGCTGCAGCGGTCGAAGACCGTCGCGGCGAGCGCCTGAGGAGTCAGACAATGCCGAAGCGCGTGCTGCAGGGCGTCGTCGTCAGCGACAAGCAGAACAAAACTGTTGTGGTCAAGGTCGAGCGGCGCTATACGCACCCTCTCCTCAAGAAGACGGTTCGCCGTACCAAGAACTACCACGCCCATGATGAGGCGCAGGTGGCCAAGGTCGGGGATCAGGTCTGGATTGAGGAGTCCAAGCCCATTTCCAAGCTGAAAAGCTGGGTTGTGCTCGACAACGCCCCCAAGGCGTAGGTCAACGCGGTCTCTGTTGCCCGAATCATATCGGGTGGCGGGGAGGGCGGAATAGGATAAGTCGGGCATGTTTAGCCGCAAGAGTGCGTGCACTTTTGCGGTTCGTGCTTTGTTTTGAGGCCAGGGGGCGATCGACCCCCGTCAGTCGTAGTCCCGGAGGCACTGATGCTTTCGGGAAACCGCGCTGATACACACTGGAAGGATCAAGGCCATGATCCAGGTGCAGACGAATCTCGAGGTCGCGGATAACTCCGGCGCCCGTCGCGTGATGTGCATCAAGGTTCTCGGCGGGTCGAAGCGGCGCTATGCCCGCATTGGCGACATCATCGTCGTCTCGATCAAGGAAGCCATTCCGCGCGGTCGCGTGAAGAAGGGCGACGTCATGAAGGCGGTCGTCGTTCGCACCGCCAAGGACGTCAAGCGCGCCGATGGTTCGGTGATCCGGTTCGACCGCAATGCGGCCGTGCTGATCAACAACCAGAAGGAGCCTGTCGGCACCCGTATCTTCGGACCGGTTCCGCGCGAGCTGCGCGCCAAGAACCACATGAAGATCATCTCGCTTGCGCCAGAGGTGCTGTGATGGCTGCGAAAATCAAGAAGGGCGACAAGGTCGTCGTGCTGGCCGGCCGTGACAAGGGCAAGGCCGGCGAAGTGCTCCAGGTCATTCCGAAGGATGCCCGTGCCATCGTGCGCGGTGTCATGCTCGTTAAGAAGCACACCAAGGCTTCGGCGCAGTCGGAGGGCGGCATCATTTCCAAGGAAGCCACCATCGACCTGTCGAATCTCGCCGTGGCCGATCCCAAGGATGGCAAGCCGACCCGCGTCGGCTTCAAGGTCCTGGATGATGGCCGCAAGGTCCGTTTCGCCAAGCGTTCGGGGGATCTGATCGATGGCTGAGAACCAGCAGGCGGCGCTTACGCCGCGCATGAAGCAGCATTACGAGGACGTCGTTCGTCCGGCGATGATCGCCGAGTTCGGCTACAAGAACGTCATGGAAGTGCCGACCATCGAGAAGGTCGTCATCAACATGGGCGTTGGCGAAGCGACTGCCGACCGCAAGAAGGTCGACAACGCTGCCGGCGACCTCGCCCTGATCGCCGGCCAGAAGCCGGTCATCACCAAGTCCCGCCTCGCCATCGCCGGCTTCAAGCTGCGCGAGAACATGGCGGTCGGCTGCAAGGTCACGCTGCGCAAGACCAAGATGTTCGAGTTCGTCGATCGCCTGGTCACCATCGCGCTTCCCCGCGTGCGTGACTTCCGCGGCCTCAACCCGAAGTCGTTCGACGGGCGCGGCAATTTCGCGCTCGGGATCAAGGAGCACATCGTGTTCCCCGAGATCAACTACGACAAGGTCGACCAGGTCTGGGGTATGGACGTCATCGTCTGCACGACTGCGAAGTCGGACGACGAGGCACGCGCCCTGCTCAAGCACTTCAACTTCCCGTTCCGGCAGTGAACTTAAGCGTTCATACGCGGAAACCAGGAGAGATCGATGGCTAAGAAAAGCTCCGTCGAGAACAACAACCACCGCAAGGCTCTGGTGAAGAAATTCGCCGGTAAGCGCGCGCGGCTTCTCGCGATCGCCAATGACGAAAGCCAGTCCATGGACGAGCGGTTCCTCGCTCGCCTCAAGCTGGCCGAACTGCCGCGCAACTCGGCGCCTAACCGCGTGCGCAACCGTTGCGAAGTCACGGGGCGTCCGCGCGCCGTCTACCGCAAGCTGAAGATGTCGCGCATTGCGCTGCGCGAGCTCGGCAACAAGGGGCTGGTTCCCGGCCTCGTCAAGTCGAGCTGGTGAGGAGGACGCATCGTGATCATTGATCCGCTTGGAGATATGCTGACCCGCATCCGCAATGCGCAGATGCGGCGCAAGTCGCGCGTTTCGACGCCCGGTTCGAAGCTGAGGGCCCGCGTGCTCGATGTGCTCGAATCCGAGGGCTACATCCGCGGCTATACCCAGACCGAGTTCGGCAATGGCCGGACTGAGTTCGATATCGAGCTGAAGTACCATGAGGGACTGCCGGTCATCCGGTCGATCTCGCGTGTGTCCAAGCCCGGCCGCCGCGTCTATTCTTCGGTGGAGACGATGCCGCGCGTGGCCGATGGCCTTGGCGTGACGATCATCTCGACCCCGAAGGGTGTGATGCCCGATCATCTTGCCCGCGAGCAGAACGTGGGCGGCGAAGTGCTTTGCAAGGTCTTCTGACCTTTCGCGCCGCTCGTTTTCAGGAGAAATCCAATGTCTCGTATCGGTAAGAAGCCTGTTCCGGTTCCCGCTGGCGTCACCGCCAACGTCGCCGGCCAGCTCGTCAAGGTAAAGGGCGCGAAGGGGGAACTCTCCTTCACCGTGCCTGACGACGTTTCGGTCGCCATGGAAAATGGCGCGATCGCGGTTCAGCCGCGTTCGCAGAGCAAGCGCGCGCGCTCGCTCTGGGGCACCTCGCGTGCCCGCATCGCCAATCTCGTCGTCGGCACCACCGCCGGCTTCGAGAAGAAGCTTGAGATCAACGGCGTCGGCTACAAGGCCGCCGTCAACGGCAAGGTTCTGAAGCTCTCGCTGGGCTACAGCCACGACATCGACTATGCGATCCCGGAAGGGGTTGCGATCGTGACGCCGAAGCCGACCGAAATCGTCATCACCGGCATCGACAAGCAGGTGGTCGGCCAGACCGCCGCCGAAATCCGCGACTATCGCGGGCCTGAGCCTTACAAGGGCAAGGGCGTCAAATACGCCGGCGAATTCATCTTCCGCAAGGAAGGGAAGAAGAAGTAACCGCCATGAGCAAGCAGACAGAGAACACTGCGCGCCGCAAGGCCCGCGTCCGCCGCGCGATCAAGGCTGTTGCCAATGGCCGCGCCCGCCTGTCGGTGCATCGCACCGGCAAGCAGATCTACGCCCAGATCATCGACGACGTGAAGGGTGTCACCGTCGCGTCGGCCTCGAGCCTGGACAAGGACATCCGCGGCGACATCAAGTCGGGCGCGAATGTCGAGGCGGCCGCAACGATCGGCAAGCTGATCGCCGAGCGCGCCACCAAGGCCGGCGTGAAGGACGTGGTCTTCGACCGCGGCTCCTACATGTATCACGGCCGCGTCAAGGCGCTGGCCGATGCGGCCCGCGAAGCTGGCCTGAACTTCTGAGTTCTGCTAACCCGGCCCCTGCCATCGCGCTCAACGGCGTGATGGCAGGGGCCGGTCCCTATGTTTGAGACGTCGTTCCAACAGGAACGCTCGAGCGAGCGGCGCGGGACATTGATCCGGCGACCGCGCAAGTAAGAGGAAAGACCATGGCGAGAGAGCCTCGTGACCGCGATCGCGAAGAGCGCGATTCAGAATTCGTGGACCGGCTGGTCCATATCAACCGCGTCGCCAAGGTGGTGAAGGGTGGTCGTCGCTTCGGCTTCGCCGCTCTCGTCGTCGTCGGTGACCAGAAGGGCCGCGTCGGCTTCGGCCACGGCAAGGCCCGTGAAGTTCCCGAGGCCATCCGCAAGGCGACGGAAGCCGCCAAGCGGGGCCTGGTCCGTATCCCGCTGCGCGAGGGGCGTACCCTGCATCACGATGTCCAGGGCCGTCACGGCGCCGGCAAGGTCGTGCTGCGTGCGGCTCCGGCCGGTACCGGCATCATCGCGGGTGGCCCGATGCGCGCCGTCTTCGAGGCGGTCGGCATGCAGGACGTGGTGTCGAAGTCGCTCGGCTCGTCGAACCCGTACAACCTCGTTCGCGCGACATTTGACGCGCTGAAGAACGAAGACAGCCCGCGTGGCGTTGCCGCGCGCCGCAACCTCAAGGTCTCGGCCCTGCAGACGCGTCGCCGCGATGCCGGCACTGACGCCGCTGTTGAAGCGTGAGGGTGCGATCATGGCAAAGTCTGACAACAAGACCGTCGTCGTCGAGCAGATCGGCAGCCCGATCCGCCGCGAGGCTTCGCAGCGCCAGACCCTGATCGGTCTCGGCCTGAACAAGATCCGCAGGCAGTCGACCCTGGTCGATACGCCGTCCGTGCGAGGCATGATCGATAAGGTCAGGCACCTCGTGCGCGTCGTCGACGCGAAGTGAGGGGTATCGTTCGATGAAACTCAACGACATCCGTGACAACGAAGGCGCGCACAAGTCGCGCATCCGCGTCGGCCGTGGCATCGGCTCGGGCAAGGGCAAGACCGGTGGTCGGGGCGTCAAGGGTCAGAAGGCCCGCTCAGGCGTCGCGGTCAAGGGCTTCGAAGGCGGCCAGATGCCGCTGTATCGTCGCCTGCCGAAGCGCGGCTTCAACAATCTGTTCGCCAAGGATCTGAACGAGGTCAATCTCGGTCGCATCCAGCAGGCATTGGAAGCCGGCAAGCTCGACGCCAAGGGCACCGTCACGATCGAGGCGCTCGTCGCCGCCGGCGTGATCACCCGTCAGGCCAAGGACGGCGTCAAGATCCTCGGCGTCGGCGAACTCAAGACCAAGCTCGCCTTCGAGGTTTACGGCGCGTCGAAGTCTGCCGTCGAAGCGATCGAAAAGGCCGGCGGTTCGGTCAAGATCCTGGCGGCAGCCGCTTCACAGGCGTGAGCCGAGCGCTTACATGACGACTCGCGAACGGCGGCCGGGCCAGAAGCCCAGGCCGCCGTTCGACTGTTTGACGACCGAATGACGACATCACCCAAGGACCGGACGCATGGCATCGGCGGCTGAACAGCTTGCTTCAAACCTGAACTTCGGGGCGTTCGCCAAGGCGGACGAGCTGAAGAAGCGGATCTGGTTCACCCTGGGTGCGCTGGTGATCTACCGGCTCGGCACCTACATCCCGCTGCCGGGCATGAACCCCGACGCCGTCGCCGACCTGTTCAAACAGTCGCAGTCGGGCGTGCTGGGCCTGTTCAACATGTTCTCCGGCGGCGCCGTCGGCCGGCTTGCGATCTTCGCGCTGGCGATTATGCCGTATATTTCGGCCTCGATCATCGTCCAGCTACTCTCGAGCGTGATCCCGACCTTCGAGGCGCTGAAGAAGGAAGGCGAGCAGGGCCGCAAGATTCTGAACCAGTACACCCGCTACCTGACGCTCGTGCTCGCCGTGTTCCAGGCTTATGGCATCGGCGTCGGCCTGCAAGGCTCGGGCAATCTCGTCCTGGAGCCGGGGCCGTTCTTCCTGCTCTCCACGACGATCACCCTGGTCGGCGGCACGATGTTTCTGCTCTGGCTCGGTGAGCAGATCACCAGCCGCGGCATCGGCAACGGCACCTCGATGATCATCTTCGCCGGCATCATCGCCGAATTCCCCTCCCAGCTCGCGCAGACGCTCGAACTCGGCCGTCAGGGCGCGATCTCGACGGGGCTGCTGCTGCTGATCCTGGTCATGGCGATCTGCGTCATCGCGTTCTGCGTGTTCATGGAGCGCGCCCAGCGCCGCCTGCTGATCAACTATCCCAAGCGCCAGGTCGGCAACCGGATGTATGAGGGCCAGACCTCGTTCCTGCCGCTGAAGCTCAATACCGCCGGCGTCATCCCGCCGATCTTCGCCTCGTCGCTGCTGCTGCTGCCGACGACGATCGCGAGCTTCTCGCAAGCTTCGGGCGGCACCGGCTTCCTGTCGATCGTGGCGACCTATCTCGCCCATGGCCGGCCGCTGTTCATGTTCCTCTACGCGGCGCTGATCATCTTCTTCTGCTTCTTTTACACTGCGATCGTGTTCAATCCGACCGAGACGGCCGACAACCTCAAGAAGCATGGCGGCTTCATGCCGGGCATCCGTCCCGGCGAGCGCACGGCAGAGCATATCGACCGCGTGCTGACGCGCATCACGGTGCTCGGCGCGGGCTATTTGACTATCGTCTGCCTTATCCCCGAGTTCATGATCACCTATGCCCAGATACCGATCATCCTGCTGGGCGGCACGTCGCTGCTCATCGTGGTGACGACGACCATGGATACTGTGGCGCAAGTCCACGGACATCTGCTGGCCCATCAGTATGAGGGGCTGGTGAAGAAGGCGAAGCTGCGAGGGGCCAAACGCTGATGCGAATCATATTCCTGGGGCCGCCGGGGGCGGGCAAGGGCACTCAGGCTGCGCGCATCGTCGCGAAGCACGGCATTCCACAACTCTCGACCGGCGACATGCTGCGTGCGGCTGTCGCCGCCGGCACGCCTGTCGGTATCAAGGCCAAGGCGGTGATGGATGCAGGCGGGTTGGTCTCCGACGAGATCGTCATCGGCATCGTCGCAGACCGCATCGAGGAGCCGGATGCCAAGAAGGGCTTCATCCTCGACGGCTTTCCGCGCACCTTGGCCCAGGCTCAGGCGCTCGACGCGATGCTCGCCTCCAAGCACCTGGAACTCGACACGGTGCTGGAGCTGACGGTCGACCAGACCAAGCTCGTGGACCGCATCGTCAAGCGCGCCGAGGAGGCGAAGGCGGCCGGACAGCCGGTCCGCAAGGACGATGATCCGGAGGTCTTCAAGACCAGGCTGGAAGCCTATAACCGCGACACAGCCGTGGTCTCCCCCTACTACGCCGCGCGCGGCCAGGTGATCGAGATCGACGGCATGCAGCCGATCGATGCTGTGACGGCTGCGATCGAGAAGGCTCTGGTCGGACACTGAATTCCGTGTTGGCACGTTTCTTGGTCGCAAGGGTTGACTCGTCGCGGCCAAGCGACTAACGACCCCACTTCCGGTTTCATGCGAGCGATGCCGTTACCTTCGCGAGAAGGAGCGACGTCGCGTTCTCGCGTGGAACGGGTTCAACGCTTCGCAAAGGCCGGCCTCCACCGGCGCGAGGTTATCAATAACCGCCGGCACGCCATCGGGCGTCGACTGGCCGACATGGAGAGACGATCATGGCTCGTATCGCGGGCGTCAACATTCCCACCGGCAAGCGCGTCGTCATCGGCCTGCAGTACATCCACGGCATCGGCGCGACCAAGGCCCAGGAAATCTGCACCAAGGTCGGCATCGCCGCCGAGCGCCGCGTCAACCAGCTGACTGACGCCGAAGTGCTTCAGATCCGCGAAGCGATTGATCGCGATTATCTCGTCGAGGGCGACCTGCGTCGCGAAGTCTCGATGAACATCAAGCGTCTGATGGATCTCGGCTGCTATCGCGGCCTGCGTCATCGCCGTGGCCTGCCGGTTCGTGGCCAGCGCACGCATACCAATGCGCGCACCCGGAAGGGCAAGCCGAAGGCGATCGCCGGCAAGAAGAAGTGACGATTGCCTGAGGCGATCGTCATCCTTGGGCTTGACCCGAGGATCTCGTGACGAGGGCGCCTTTGGCGCCTTCTCCTGCCTGAGATGCTCGGCACAAGGCCGAGCATGACGGCGGAATACCTCTCCCCAGCGCCTGGCATCACGGGCGCGCTCGAAGGATGAAAGACCTATGGCCAAGGAAGCCCAGCGCGTGAAGCGCCGCGAACGCAAGAACATCGTCTCTGGCGTCGCCCATGTGAACGCCTCGTTCAACAACACCATGATCACCATCACCGACGCGCAGGGCAACACGATCTCGTGGTCGTCGGCCGGCACGATGGGCTTCAAGGGCTCGCGCAAGTCGACCCCCTATGCGGCTCAGGTCGCAGCCGAGGACGCCGCCCGCAAGGCTGCCGAGCACGGCATGCGCACGCTCGAAGTCGAGGTCACCGGCCCGGGTTCGGGACGTGAGTCGGCTCTTCGTGCCTTGCAGGCCGCGGGCTTCACCGTGACCTCGATCCGCGACGTGACGCCGATCCCGCATAACGGCTGCCGTCCGCGCAAGCGCCGTCGCGTCTGATACCCGATCTTCGAGGCGCCCGCACCGGCGGGCGCCTGTCCGGGGCGGCCCGCCGCCGCCATTGAATTCAAGCACCAGGAGTGCGGTCGTGATCAGCAAGAACTGGCAGGATCTGTCAAAGCCCAACAAGCTCGAAATCAAGGTCGGAGACGATCCGAAGCGTCAGGCGACCGTCGTCGCCCGTCCGCTGGAGCGTGGCTTCGGCATGACGCTCGGCAACGCGCTGCGTCGCGTGCTGCTTTCCTCGCTTCAGGGCGCAGCCGTCACCGCCGTCCAGATCGACGGCGTGCTGCATGAATTCTCGTCGATCCCGGGCGTCCGCGAGGACGTCACCGATATCGTCCTCAACATCAAGGCCATCGCGGTCAAGATGCAGGGCGAGGGCCCCAAGCGCATGACCCTGCGCAAGACCGGCCCGGGCACCGTCACCGCCGGCGACATCAACACCATCGGCGACGTCTCGATCCTGAACCCCGACCTCGTGCTCTGCACGCTGGACGAGGGCTCCGAGATCCGCATGGAGTTCACGGTCAACACCGGCAAGGGCTACGTCCCCTCCGAGCAGAACCGTCCGGAAGATGCGCCGATCGGCCTGATCCCGGTCGACAGCCTGTATTCGCCGGTCAAGAAGGTGTCCTATCGCGTCGAGAACACCCGCGAGGGCCAGAACCTCGACCGCGACATGCTCACGCTGAACATCGAGACGAACGGCTCGGTGACCCCTGAGGACGCGCTGGCGCTGGCCGCCCGCATCCTGCAGGACCAGCTTGCGGTGTTCATCACCTTTGAGGAGCCGCGCAAGGAAGAGGCCGTCTCGACTGCGCCGCAGCTGCCCTTCAACCCGGCGCTGCTCAAGAAGGTCGACGAGCTCGAGCTTTCGGTGCGTTCGGCGAACTGCCTGAAGAACGACAACATCGTCTATATCGGCGACCTGATCCAGAAGTCGGAGGGCGAGATGCTGCGCACCCCGAACTTCGGCCGCAAGTCGCTGAACGAGATCAAGGAAGTGCTCGCCACCATGGGCCTCCACCTCGGCATGGACGTCACCGGCTGGCCGCCGGAGAACATCGAAGAGCTCGCGAAGCGCTTCGAAGAGCACTACTGAGATCATCCGGCGCGGGCTCGATCCCGCGCCGCTTTCCCGCCCGGCGCATGAGCGCCGGAGCATAAAGGACGGCCGTACCGTGGCACGGCGGCCGTAAATCAACGAAGGAGCCAAACTATGCGTCACGGTTTTCGCGGTCGTCGTTTCAACCGCTCGGTCGAGCATCGCAAGGCGATGTTCGCCAACATGTCCCAGGCCCTGATCAAGCACGAGCAGATCACCACCACGCTGCCGAAGGCGAAGGATCTGCGTCCGGTCGTCGAGAAGCTGATCACGCTCGCCAAGCGCGGCGACCTGCATGCCCGCCGTCAGGCGATCGCGCAGATCAAGGATGTCGTCCTGGTCGCTAAGCTCTTCGCGGTGCTCGGGCCCCGCTACAAGGAGCGCAATGGCGGCTATCTGCGCATCATGAAGGCGGGCTTCCGCTTCGGTGACAACGCGCCGCTGGCCGTGATCGAGTTCGTCGATCGCGACGTCGATGCCAAGGGCAAGGATTCCGGCCCGGTCTTCACGGCGGAAGACGAGGCAGCCTGAGGTTTTCCTCGGTCTCACTGGTTTCGAAAGGGCGGCCCACGGGTCGCCCTTTTTTGCGTTGGTGGCGCTGCCGTCATGTAGGCGGGAGTATGTGCCGCGGTTCGGCGGGATGGGGCTGCGAGATCGATGGAGCAGGGTCGTTTCAATGCATATGTCGGTCTTGCGCGCGACGGCAGGAACGGCATCTGGCGGATCCTCACGGGTTTTCTTGCCGTCGCGATCATCTGGATCGCTCTAGGTATCGCGATCGTGGTGGCGGGTGCCGCTTTGTTCGTGGCGCGTAGCGGCGGTAGAGCCGATAGCATCGACGCCATCTTCGCCACCTTCGATTATCAGGTGCTGGCGGCCGACCCGTTGGGCTCAGGCACAGTTCTGCTGTCGTTCGCCGGCATTTGGGCTGGCGTCTGGCTGATCATGCGGATTCTTCACAGGCGATCGATCCGAGATCTCTTCGGTGTCGAACGCAGAGTGCTCTGGTCGGATTTCCTGCGGGCTTCTCTTGTCACCTTTGTCGTCGGCCTGATCGCGATTCCGTTCCTTCTGCTGGTCGATCCGACCGTACAGCGCGGAGACATTAGCCTGTCGGGCTGGCTCATCGCCGCACTGCCGCTGATGCTTTGCTGCTTCGTGCAAACCTCGGCGGAGGAAATCCTGTTCCGCGGCTATCTGCACCAGACGCTGGCCGCACGCTATGCAACGCCTGCGATCTGGCTGGGTCTTCCGACGATCCTGTTCACGCTCCTGCACTGGGAAGGCGAGGCGTCCTCGGCCATCAACCTGTCGGTTCTGGTGACGATCGGCGTGTTCGCGCTGAGCATGAGCTACCTGTTGATCAAGACCGGAAACCTCGCGGCGGCGATGGGCGCTCATTTCGGCAATAACATCGGCGCCTTCCTGATTTTCTCGTCGCAGCCGGAATTCAGCGGCGGAGTTCTGTTCATGGGGCGCTCGATCCGGGAACCCGGCTGGACGACGGAGCAAGCGCTGATGCTTGGCGTTATCGGCGTTGTGGCAATCCTCGTCGCGCAGGTGCTGCTCGTGCATCCGGCCTCGCCGGTACGCCTGCGTTCCCTGTCCCGGCCTCGGCCCCTTGGTTAGAGTCGGCCGGCGATGCTAAGCTGTTCATTGAGTCAACGCGGCATCGCCACAGCAGGATTTAGCATGAACGCCAGATCACTTGTTTCAGCGGCGGCGCTCGCGCTCGTCGCGATGGGCTCACCGCTTTCTGCCCAGGACTACCCCTCCAAGGCGATCACCATGATCGTGCCCTTCGCGGCCGGCGGCTCGTCAGACGTGATCGCCCGGCTCGTCGGCGACGAGATGGGGCGGGTGCTTGGGCAGCGCATCGTGATGGAGAACATGGGCGGGGCGGGCGGCGCCACCGCGCTGTCGCGGGCCTCGCGCGCGGAGCCCGACGGCTACACCATCGTCATCGGCAACAGCGGCACGAATGCCGCCTCCTATTCGATCTATCCTGACCTGAAATACACCCAGGCCGATTTCGCGCCGGTCGGCCTCGTTGCCAAGACCTCGCCGATGATCGCGCTGAAGCTCGACTTTCCGGCCAAGACGCTGATGGAGTTCGTCGCCTATGCGAAGGCCAACCCGGGCAAGGTCAGCCTCGGCCATGCCGGCGTCGGCTCCTCGAACTATCTGATCTGCCGGACCTTCATCAAGGCGGCGGGCGTCGATGTGGCGCTGGTCAGCTATCGCGGCGCGGGGCCTGCCCTGAACGACCTGATGGGTGGGCAGATCGACGGCGTCTGTGACGCGGCGACGTCGCTGTCTGGCGCTGTCATGGGCGAGAAGGCGAGGGCGCTCGTGGTCGCCACGCCGTCGCGGCTGGCGAGCCTGCCGGATGTTCCGACCTCGGCGGAGGCCGGCCTGCCCGCGTTCCAGGCGCAGGGCTGGAACGCGATCTTCGTGCCGAAGAACACGCCCGAACCGATCGTCGCCAAGCTGAACGCGGCGTTGCGGACGGCGCTGGCGAGCTCAAACCTGCAAGGCCGCTTCAAGGAACTGTCATCGGTCGTGCCGACGCCCGACGAGATGACCCCGGCCTTTGTCGCGGCTATGATTCCAGGCGAGATCGAGAAGTATCGCGTGTTGCTCAGCGACAAGTGATCGATTGCGAAGGCCGTCAGGCGCGCTGGCGCGAGAGTTCGCCGGCAAGATCGACGAGATCGTCGGCCGCGTGCTGGGGCAGGTCGTCTTCAGGCGTCACGCCATACAGTCCGAAGATGAACATCGTGGTCTCGTCCCGCTCGGCGAGGCCCATCGACCACTGTGGAAATCCGCGTTGGTCGATCGGGCTTTCCGCCAGCAACCGGACCTCGGCGTGACGGGGATCGGCCACGATCCGGCCATAGGTCTCCGCGACGGTCGCGCTTTCGCCTTCCAGCACCTGCGCGAAGGCGCCGGTCGTGGCAAGGAGGAAGCCGGTGATCTCGTGGCGGGCGTTCAGGCGGCGGGCGCTCTCGATGATCCTGTCGAGCTCGACCTGACGATTGGCCTCGACGAGCCGGCTTTGGCTGGCATAGACAAGTCGGATCAAGCTCATGGGCCATTCCTTCGACGCAAGTGACCGGTGATCGTGGGCTGAAACCAGGCCCTCGGCACCGGAACGGCGACGGGCGGCATCCATGGATCGATAGTGGAGCTGAAACGTTGCCACCACGCCTTTGTTTCATCGCGAGGACAGGAATGACCAAACGTTTCGTGAGTTTCCGGCCCCGATCTGCCGCCGGCGCGCTTGTGCTGGCGCTGGCGCTCGGGGTTGCGGCCGGTCCTGCGAGCGCGCAGCTCAAGCAGGTGCCCGAGTCGCGCCAGGAGATCTCGCTCTCCTTTGCCGGGGTCGTGAAGAAGAGCGCCGCCGCCGTCGTCAATGTCTATGGCGCGCGCGTCGAGAAGCAGCCGCGCAACCCCTTCATGGATGATCCGTTCTTCCGCCGCTTCTTCGGCGACGGCGGCTTCGGCGTGCCGCAGGAGCGGGTGCAGCGTTCGCTCGGCTCGGGCGTCGTCGTCGACACCAGCGGGCTGGTCGTCACCAACAACCACGTCATCGAGGGCATGAGCGAGGTCAAGGTCGCTTTCGCCGACAAGCGCGAGGTCGAGGCAACGATCCTGCTGCGCGATCCACGCACCGATCTCGCGGTGCTCAAGCTCAAGGCGCCCAAGGATCTTGTGGCGATCGACCTCGCCGATTCCGACAAGGTCGAGATCGGCGACATCGTGCTGGCGATCGGTAATCCCTTCGGCGTCGGCCAGACGGTGACGCAGGGCATCGTCTCGGCGCTCGCCCGCACGCAGATCGGCGTCGGCGATGCGCAGTCCTTCATCCAGACCGATGCCGCGATCAATCCCGGCAATTCGGGTGGTGCGCTCGTCGACATGCAGGGCCGCGTCGTCGGCATCAACACCGCGATCTTCTCGCGCTCGGGCGGCAGCGTCGGCATCGGCTTCGCTATCCCCTCGTCGATGGTGCGCGTCGTGCTGGAAAGCGCCAAGGCTGGCGCCAAGACGGTGCGCCGGCCCTGGTTCGGGGCGCGTCTCCAGGCGCTGACGGCCGAAGTCGCGGACGGACTCGGGCTCGACCGGCCGGCCGGTTCGGTCGTTGCGAGTGTCGTCGAGAAGGGGCCGGCGGCCGAAGGCGGCCTGCAGCGCTCCGACGTGATCCTGGCCGTGGACGGCGTCAGTGTCGATGATCCGGAATCCTTCGGCTATCGCTTCGCGACGCGGCCCCTGGGCGGCGTGACCACGCTCAGTGTTTTGCGTGGGGGCAAGCGGGTCGTCATCCCCGTCAAGCTCATTCCGGCTCCGGAACTGCGACCACGCGAGCCGGTGACGCTGTCGGGCCGCTCGCCGCTGGCGGGGCTCACCGTGATGAACCTGTCGCCGGCGCTGGCCGAGGAGCTGGCGATCGATGCCAGCACGGACGGCGTCGTCGTCGGCGAGATCGAGGAGGGCAGCACGGCCGCTCGCGTCGGTTTCCAGAAGGGCGACATCATTCAGGCCCTGAACGGCGAGCGCATGGCGAAGTCGCGCGATGTCGAGACCGCGCTGAAGGAGCGCAAGCGCCAGTGGGAGGTGACGATCTCGCGCGGCGGCCAGAGTGTGACCTCGGTCTTCCCGGGGTGAGTGATCTCTTCGCCGCCTCGGGGCTCGACAAGTCCGGGCCGCGCCCGCTGGCCGACCGGCTGCGTCCGACGACGCTCGCCGAAGTCGCGGGCCAGGAGCATCTGACCGGGCCGGACGGGGCGCTGACCCGCTTGGTCCATTCGGGCTCGCTCGGCAGCCTGATCTTCTGGGGGCCGCCCGGCACCGGCAAGACCACGGTGGCGCGGCTGCTGGCGGGGCAGGTCGATCTCGGCTTCGAGCAGATCAGCGCGATCTTCTCCGGCATCGCCGATCTGAAGAAGGTCTTCGAATCGGCGCGCGGGCGCAGGCTCGGCGGCAAGGGCACGCTGCTCTTCGTCGACGAGATCCACCGCTTCAACCGGGCCCAGCTCGACGCCTTCCTGCCGGTGATGGAGGACGGCACGATCACGCTGGTCGGCGCCACCACCGAGAACCCGTCCTTCGCGCTGAACGCAGCGCTGCTGTCGCGGGCGCGCGTCCTGACCTTCAAGTCGCTGGACGAAGGCTCGCTGCTGTTCCTGCTCGGCCGGGCCGAATTGCTGGAGAAGCGCGAGCTGCCGCTGACGCCGGAGGCGAGGCTGGCGCTCGCCCGCTTCGCCGATGGCGACGGGCGCGCCGTGCTGACGCTGGCCGAGGAACTCTGGCGCGCCGCCAAACCCGGCGAAGTCTTCGACGAGGCGGGGCTGGCCGAGGTGATCCAGCGCCGCGCGCCGATCTACGACAAGGCCCAGGACGGCCACTACAACCTGATCTCGGCCCTGCACAAGACGATCCGCGGCTCGGACCCGGATGCGGCGCTGTACTATTTCGCGCGCATGCTCGACGCTGGCGAGGATCCGCGCTTCCTGGCGCGGCGGCTGGTGCGGATGGCGGTCGAGGATATCGGGCTGGCCGATCCGCAGGCGCTGATGCATGCACGCGCCGCGGCGCAGACCTATGAGCAGCTCGGTTCGCCCGAGGGCGAACTGGCTCTGGCCAACACGGTGATCTATCTGGCGACCGCGCCGAAATCGAACGCCGCCTACCTCGCCTACAAGAACGCGGTGCGGGCGGCCAAGCAGGGCGGCTCGCTGATGCCGCCCAAGACCATCCTCAACGCGCCGACCAAGCTGATGAAAAGCGAGGGCTATGGCGCGGACTACAATTACGACCACGACGCGCCCGATGCCTTCTCGGGCCAGAACTACTGGCCCGACGCGCTCGGCCGCCAGCTCTTCTACGACCCGCCGGAGCGCGGCTTCGAACGCGAGATCAGGAAGCGGCTGGAGTATTGGGAGAAGCTGCGGGAAGAGCGCGGAGAGTAGGGCGGGGGGGCCAGGACGCTAGAACGCCCGCTCGACGAAGAGCTGGGCCGAGAGCAGGCGCCCGCCCAGCGTCGCCGGCACGACGCGGCTGGCGATCGCAATATCGGTCTGGGCGATCGAGCCTTCGATCCCGGCCTTGAAGCCTTCGACCGGCGTCCAGACCAGATTGGCGGCGATGCGGTCGATCCTGAGCTTGCCCTTGCTCTGGCCGAGCAGCGGCACGGAGATCTGGTAGCGGCTGACATAGACGTTGCTGGCCCATTCGTCGGTCCATTCGCGGCGCGCGGCGATGACGGCGGAGAAGCCGCGCGTCGAATCGGCGGGAAGCAGGATCTGCCGCGCGATCGTGGCATCGAGCGACGAGCCGATATAGGGCGCGCCGTCGACGGCTCCGGCGATCTGCGCGGTGACACTGCCTGGCCTGTCGAGGACCTTGACCTCATAGGTTGCGCCGATAATGCCGGCGCGGCCGAAACCGGAGGCAGAGGCGGGCACGTCGCGTAGCGCGCCGGCGAGATGCAGGGTCAGCGGCCCATTCACATAGGTGAGGCGGGCGATCCCGTCCGGGACACGGCCATTCACGGTCGGGACGGAGGACGTTGTCGCCAGCGTCGGATCCTCGAGGGAAAGCGCGAGGTTCCAGCGCTCGGCGAGGTCACGTTCCCAGGCGATGAGGCCGGCATTGCGGCTGGGCAGGCGGGCGCTGAAGGCGAATTCATCCGCGGTCCAGAAACTGAAGCGCGAGCCCGCCAGCCCGAAGGTCATGGCACCGACCGTGACCGTCGCCTCGTCTATCGTCACCGTATCGGGCTGGCCCTTGCTCGGGGCGATCGACATCTCGAAGGCAGTGCCGACACGCAGGCCGGAGGCCAGATCATGCGAGGTTGCGATCCGAAAGGAGGCATTTGGCAGCCACGAAAAGCTCGGCGGCGGCACGGCGCTGGTGGCCTGCGGAACCCGGTAGCTGTCGAATTGCAGGCCGGCATTGACGGTGCCGGAGATCGCAAGGCAGGTGGCGGAGCCCGGAAGAACCAAGCCCGGCACGGCGTCGTCACCATCGTCCTCTTCGTCATCCGAAGCGTCCTCGCCGGCCGGCGCCGACGCGTTGGTGTCGGTGGCCTCAGTCGGGGAGGGAAACAGCGGGGAGAGGTCGGGCGGCTTGATGACGCAGCTGCGGGCCAGCACGGGTGCCCTGGCGGGAAGCGGCCGAGGCGAGGCAGCCTGGGCCTGCCATAGCGCTATCGGCGCGATCGCCAGGGCCAGCGTCAGGGCGAGACAATGCGGCAGGCTCAGGCGATCCACCGCGTCGTCCGTTCCCTCCCGCATCGCCGTCCTCAGCTCCCCGGCCTGATATCATGAAGCGGCTTTCGTCCGGCTCGAGTCAATCGCGGCCCGGCAACGGGCCGAATTCGTTTGTGCGCGGGCTTTGCGCTGGTTATTGCAGAGCGATGACCTCCACCTTTCTCGTTTTCCTGGGCGCCGGCATCGGCGGCGTGCTGCGGCATGGCGTCAATCTCGTCTCGCCGCGCTGGTTCGGAACCGGCTTCCCGGCCGGGACTCTGGCGATCAATGTCCTCGGCTCGGGCCTGATGGGGCTGATCGCCGGCTGGCTCGCCTTCAAGGCGCAGGCCGACTGGTCGCAGCCCGTGCGGCTGTTCCTGACCACGGGCATCCTCGGCGGCTTCACCACCTTCTCGGCCTTTTCGCTCGACGCGGTCCTGCTCTGGGAGCGCGGCGAACTGGGGTTCGCCGTTGCCTATGTGGCTGGGTCCGTCATCCTCTCGCTGGCAGCTTTGTGCGCCGGCCTCGCATTCGTCCGGAGCCTGTCATGAGAACCGGTGGCAAGGGTGTGGGCGGCAAAGGTGCCGGCGGCAAGAGCGCGGGCGCTGGCCCGAGGCGTGGTGGCAGGCCACCTGCGGCAGGCACGCCGAAAGGCAAGCGGCCGAGCCATGACGCGCGCCGCTCGGCGCGTGCCGTTGCGCGGCCTCGGCCGGAGCGCGAGGAGGCCGAGATCCGCACCGAGCCGACGCGGAACCCGGCGCCGCACCATCCCGTGCCGCGCGCGGCCGGGCCGCGAAAGCCGGTCCAACAGACCGACAAGCCGGCAGCTAGGTCGGCTCCGACGCGCAAGGCGCCGGTGAGCGATGCGCCGACGCGCGCCGAGGTCAAGGCCGAGACGGCGCAGGTGCTCGCCACCGGCGTGCAGCAGCTCGTCGTCACCGCCGACGAGAACGAGATGCGGATCGACCGCTTCCTCGAGAGCCGCTTTCCGCAGCTCTCCTTCAGCCATATCCAGCGCATCGTCCGGAAGGGCGAATTGCGCGTCAACGGCAAGCGCGCCGACAGCAAGGACAGGCTCGAAGAGGGCCAGACCGTGCGCATCCCGCCACTGAAGCTCGAGCCGCAGGAGCAACGCCCGCGCTCGCTGAAGGCCGATGACGACACGCTCGGCTTCCTGCGCTCGATCACGCTTTATGAGGACGACGACGTCATCGTGCTGAACAAGCCGGCGGGGCTCGCCGTGCAGGGCGGCTCGGGCACGACGCGCCATGTCGACCAGATGCTGGAGGTGCTGACCGACAAGAGCGGGCAGAAGCCGCGCCTCGTCCACCGGCTCGACAAGGATACTGCGGGCTGTCTCGTCATCGCCAAGTCGCGCTTCGCCGCGGCGACGTTGGCCAAGACCTTCCGCTCGCGCTCCGCCCGCAAGGTCTACTGGGCGCTGGTCGCCGGCGTGCCACGCGTGCGCCAGGGCCGGGTCTCGACCTATCTCGCCCGCGAGGAGGCCTATGACGGCGACCAGCGCATGGCGGTGGCCCAGCATGGCGACGACGGGGCGATGCATGCCGTGACCTATTATGCCGTGGTCGAGACCGCGGCGCAGAAGCTCGCCTGGCTCTCGCTGAAGCCGGTCACCGGGCGCACGCACCAATTGCGCGCCCATGCCGCCCATATCGGCCATCCGATCGTCGGCGATCCGAAATACTTCAATATCAAGAACTGGGAGCTGCCCGGCGGCATCCAGAACAAGCTGCATCTGCTGGCGCGCCGCATCGTGTTGCCGCATCCGCGCGGCAAGGGCACGATCGACGTCAGCGCACCGCTGCCGCCACATATGCGCCAGTCCTGGAACCTGCTCGGCTTCGAGGACGCGCCTTATGATCCGATCGTGGACGCGCCGGACGAGTGATGGGGCGCAGCGGGCAAAATTTTGCTGACCGAACGTAAGAGAACGATTGCGGAACAAACGAGACTGTGTTCTCATTGTGTTCCCATCACTCTGACGCAGGTGCTCCGATGATCCGCTTCGCCTTCCTGCTTGCCGGCCTCGTTCTCGCGGCCTCCGCTCCCGCCTTTGCGCAAAGCCCTGGCGCGCCCGCACGGGCCGCAGCGGTACCGGCTGCTGTGCCTGCCGACGAACCGGTACCGCGCGCCGAGCGGGCCAAGGCCCGGCAGGATTGCCTGGCCGAGCATGTCGCGCTGTCCGGGGACGATCTGCGGGCCGCGATGCGCGACTGCATCCAGGCGAAGTTCCCCGGCGTGCAACTCTATGCCCGCGACGGCGTGACGCGCGATGGCAAGCCGACCGCCGTGGCGACGCGCGCCGCCTGCAAGGAGGAGGTCGACGGCCGCAGCCTGACAGGCTCGACCCGCACCGCCGCGCTTGTCGCCTGCTTCAATGCGAAGCGCCCGGACCTGGCCCAGCGCGCCGAATGCCGCAAGGAGGCGCGCGGCAAGGGTCTCGACGGCGACGACCTGCGCAAGGCGGTCGACAGCTGTGCCCGCGAGGCGCGCTCCTGAGTGAGCGTGACGGCCGGAGTTGGGGCGGGTGGGCCATGATCGCAGCGCATTGGATCGCGCCGGCGATCCGGGCTACAGCGCCGCCATGGACCTGATCATCTTCGACCTCGACGGCACGCTGATCAACTCGGAAGCGATCCTGCTCGCTGCGCAGGTCGAGACCTTCGCGCGGCATGGGCTCGTTCATCCCGGCCGCGAGGCCGGGCTGGGGATCGTCGGACTGACGCTGAACGTCGCCCTGATGCGGCTTGCCGGTCTCGAGCAGCCTGACGAGGCCCTGACCGAGACCTATCGCGAGGTCTTCGGCGCGATGCGGCTGCAGGCCGAGACCGACGCCGCGCTGGACGAGCCGCTCTTTCCCGGCGTCGCG
Source organism: Hyphomicrobiales bacterium (assembly GCA_900470775.1). Classification (GTDB taxonomy): domain Bacteria; phylum Pseudomonadota; class Alphaproteobacteria; order Rhizobiales; family Beijerinckiaceae; genus Allobosea. Next base: position 24,293 of record UCBZ01000009.1, read on the forward strand.
GAGACGCTGGGGCTGCTGGCGGCAAGGCCGGGGCTCAAGCTCGGCATCGCGACCGGAAAATCCCGCCGCGGCGCCGACTACATCATCGAGCGCCATGGCTGGCAGAATCTGTTCGCCACGATCCAGACCGCCGACGATGCGCCCTCGAAGCCGCATCCCGGCATGATCCTGCGGGCGATGGCGGAAACGGGAGCTGCGCCGGAACGGACCGCGATGGTCGGCGATAGCTCCTTCGACATCGAGATGGCGGTCGCCGCCAGCGTCGTGCCGGTCGCGGTATCCTGGGGCTTCCAGCCGCCTGCGAGCCTGGTCGCGCTGGGCGCGCGGCATGTGCTGGACGGGTTTGCCGATCTGCCCGGCGCGCTGGGGTTGCGGGATCCCGCCGCGTTTTCCGAGCCAGTCTGACGCAAGGGCGTCACGCTCGCGCTTGACCCGAGCATCTCGGAAACCAGTGCCTTCGCGTCATGAGATTCTCGGATCTGCGCTTCGCTCCGCCCGAGAATGACGGCTCGACGTCGCGGGGCGGTGCCAGCATGCTCTGCTCGAATAGTAACATCCTCGCAACCACGTCCGCTCAGGCCCGTTTAACCTGAACACGCGTTCAGGTTTGGCTGTTAACCACCTGATGGCGAGCGTCGATCCATGGTGTTCCTACAGCAGGAACGTACCGGCGCAAAACAACGCCGGACAGGGGTCGAACAATGATTGGTCATGAGCTTCGTGAATTCGTCGATCGCGTGATGGATTGTCGCGCGATCGACGATGAAGACGTCAAGTTTCTTCAGCGCGATATTCTGGTCGATGGCGCGCTGACCCGCGATGAGATCGATGTGCTGGTGGCGCTCGACCGGGCGGTGCCCGAGCGCTGCGAGGCCTTCGGCGATTATCTGGTGGCGCTGGTCGTCGATTTCGCCGTCTGGCAGAATCGTCCAACCGGCCTGATCGACCGCGACAAGGCGCATTGGCTGGTGACGACGCTTTCGGCCGGCGAGGGCCCCACCCCGACGGCGCGACGCATCGCCTTCGAGATCGTCCGCGAGGCCGAGCGCTGCGACGAAGCCCTGATCGGCTTCGCGCTCAGCAGGGGGCTGGCCGCGCCGCCGCGCTTCTGCCCTGAGCGCGTTCTGCTGGCGAGCTGATCGCGCCGCCCCGCATCTGCGCCCCGCACCCGGCCAATAGCCGACTTTCGCATCAGTGGACGCCGCTTGCGGCGTCCCATACACCCTGACCCGGATCGACGCGCCAGCCGGACGCGACGGTCCGGGTTTTGCTATTGGGGCTGTGCGAAAAACCGGTAGCCGGTTTTGCCCGACATGCTCTAACTGAGCATCCAGAGCATGTCGCCGAAAAGTGGGCACCGGTTTTCGGACGACGACATGCTCCGGGCTTATCAACGGCCGGGGAGACGCCACGCATGTTCACGAAGATCCTGATCGCGAACCGTGGCGAGATCGCCTGCCGGGTCATCAAGACGGCGCGGCGCATGGGCATCAAGACCGTCGCGGTCTATTCGGACGCGGATCGGGACGCGCTGCATGTCGAGATGGCGGATGAAGCCGTGCATATCGGCCCGCCCGCCGCCGCCCAGTCTTATCTGGTGATCGAGAAGATCATCGAGGCGTGCAAGGCGACGGGCGCGCAGGCCGTCCATCCCGGCTACGGCTTTTTGTCCGAGCGCGAGGCCTTCGCCCAGGCGCTGAAGGATAACGGCATCGTCTTCATCGGGCCCAACCCCGGCGCCATCGCCGCGATGGGCGACAAGATCGAATCGAAGAAGGCGGCGGCCGCCGCGAATGTCTCGACCGTGCCCGGCCATCTCGGCATCATCGAGAGCCCCGAGCATGCGGTGACCATCGCCGACGCGATCGGCTATCCCGTCATGATCAAGGCCTCGGCCGGCGGCGGCGGCAAGGGCATGCGCATCGCCCATTCGGCTGGGGAGGTCGCCGAGGGCTTCGCCCGCGCCAAGTCGGAGGCCGCATCGTCCTTCGGCGACGACCGCGTCTTCGTCGAGAAGTTCATCGTCGATCCCCGCCATATCGAGATCCAGGTGCTGGGCGACAAGCATGGCAACGTGATCTATCTCGGCGAGCGCGAATGCTCGATCCAGCGCCGCAACCAGAAGGTCGTCGAGGAGGCACCATCGCCGCTGCTCGATGAGGCGACGCGGCGCAAGATGGGCGAGCAGGCCGTCGCGCTGGCCAAGGCGGTGAACTACGACTCGGCCGGCACGGTCGAGTTCGTCGCCGGCCAGGACAAGTCCTTCTATTTCCTAGAGATGAACACGCGTCTTCAGGTCGAGCACCCGGTCACCGAGATGATCACAGGGATCGATCTGGTCGAGCAGATGATCCGCGTTGCTTATGGCGAGAAGCTCGGGCTGACACAGGACGAGGTCAAGCTCAACGGCTGGGCGGTCGAATCCCGCGTCTATGCCGAGGACCCGACGCGCGGCTTCCTGCCCTCGACCGGGCGGCTCGTGACCTATCGGCCTCCGGTGGAGGGGCCGGATGGCGACGCGATGGTGCGCAACGACACCGGCGTGTTCGAGGGAGGCGAGATCTCGATCTATTACGACCCGATGATCGCCAAGCTGGTGACGCATGCGCCGACGCGGCTCGCTGCGATAGAGGCGCAAGCGCGCGCACTGGATGCCTTCGCGATCGAGGGCATCCGCCACAACATCCCCTTCGTCTCGGCGCTGATGCATCATCCGCGCTGGATCGCCGGCAATCTCTCGACCGGCTTCATCGCCGAGGAATTCCCCGAGGGCTTTGCGCTGCCGGTGCCTGTCGGCGAAGTCGCCTTGCGGATGGCCGCGATCGCGATCGCCTGCGACCACAAGCTCAACCAGCGCAAGCGTCATGTCAGCGCGCAGATGGAGGGCTGGCGCAAGGTCGCCTTCGAGCGCACGCGCATCGTGGTGCTCGGGGCTGAGCGCTTCGAAGGTGAGGTCACGGAGCAAGGCGAGACAGTGGTGATCGGCTTCGGCCCGCGCAGCCTCTCGGTCGTCAGCGACTGGCGCCCGGGCGAGCCGGTCTGGCGCGGCACGCTCGACGGCGTCGCGGTCGCGGCACAGGTGCGCGCGATCCTGAACGGCTTTTCGCTCGGCCATGCCGGTGCTTATGCCAACGCCCATGTCCACACCCCGCGCGAGGCGCAGCTTGCCGCGCTGATGCCGGAAAAGGTCGCGGCCGACACCGGCAAATTCCTGCTCTGCCCGATGCCCGGCGTGGTCAAGGCGATCTCGGTTTCGGTCGGGCAGGAGGTCAAGGCTGGCGAGGCGCTCTGCATGGTCGAGGCCATGAAGATGGAAAATGTGCTGCTGGCCGAGAAGGACGCCACGATTTCGAAGATACTGGCGAAGGAGGGCGACTCGCTCGCCGTCGACGCCGTCATCATGGAATTCAAGTGACCGACCGGGGCCCGATGTTGCCTTGCCAATCGCGCCGGGCGCGCTGACAAGTCTGACAACGACAACGAGGACTGTGCCGCGCATGCTGACGATCTGGGGGCGGATCAGCTCCATCAATGTCCAGAAGGCCGTATGGGCGGCCGGCGAGGTCGGGCAGAGCTTCGAGCGCATCGATTGCGGCGGCGCTTTCGGCGGCCTGCGCGAGCCGGTCTTCCTCGCCAAGAATCCCAACGCCCAGATTCCGGTGCTGGAGGATGGCGATGTCTGCATCTGGGAATCCAACAGCATCGTGCGCTATCTCGCGGCGCGCTACGGCTCGGGCTGGATCTGGGAGGAGGACCCGGCGCTGCGCGCCGATGCCGACCGCTGGATGGACTGGATGCAGTCCGAGCTGCAGCCGGCGATGACGCCGGTCCTATGGGGCGTGGTCCGCAAGGTGCCCGAGTACATGGACCCGGACAGGATCGCGGCCAGCGCGGCCAAGGCCGAGAAGCTGATGGACATCCTCGACGCGCATCTGGCGACGCGCAGCTTCCTGGCTGGCGAGCGCTTCGGCATGGCCGACATCACGGTGGGCTGCGGCGCGCATCGCTGGCTCAACATGCCGGTCGAGCAGGCCGAGCGCCCGCATGTGCGGCGCTGGTATGATGCGATCTTCTCCCGCCCCGCCGCGAAGCCCGCGCTGCCCCTGCCGGTCGCCTGACATGGCCTGGGGACGCCTTGATCCGGCTGCGATCGGTGTCAGTATGGCGGCCATGCTCCTGCCCAGGCTCGCTCTCTTGCTGCTGATCTTCGGCGTCTCGCCCGTCTGGGCGCAGGGGAGCACGACGCTTGCTTCCGACCGCGCCCAACTCGCGGCCTGCCTGCGCGACAATCGCGCGGCGGCCCCGTCCTGCATCGGCGCCGTCGCGGTCGCCTGCGTGAGCGCGGCCAGCGCCGACCGGCGCTCCGCCGAGTCCAGCTGCGCCCGGCGCGAGGAGACGGTCTGGCGCGAGCGCCTGACGCAGGCGCTCCAGGCGAGCGGCCGCACGCTCGATGCCGGGCAGCGCAGCCGCCTTGCGGCGCTGCACCTGACCTGGGAGGGCTTCATCGCGCAGAAATGCGCCTTCTATGGCTCGACCCAGCGCGAGGGCTGGCAGCTTGGTCGGCAGGCCGGCTGCGAGTTGCGCGAGGTCGCGATGCGTGCGCTCGAACTGGAACGCGCCGCGCTGCCGCAGGCGCCGGCCCGCCGCCCGCAATCGCCACCGCAGATCTTCCGCTGAGCGCAGGCATTATCAAGCTGTCAGCTTTCGCAGGGTAAGAACGGCCGGGACTATCCGCGGCCTGGAGACAGCATGTTCTTCACCCTGTCCAAGCTTGTCTGGTTCGCCTTCTCGCCGGTGAATTTCGTCATCCTCATCGTGGGGCTCAGCGCGCTGCTGTCGTTCACGCGCTTCGCGCGACTGGGGCGCTGGATCGGCGCGGCGGCTGCGCTGGGGCTCGTCCTGATGGCCTTCAGCCCGTTGCCACGCATCGTGGTGCGGCCTTTGGAGGATCGGTTTCCGCAGCAGGATGCGGCCAAGGGGCCGGTCGCCGGGATCGTCGTGCTCGGCGGGCCGATCGGGATCGCCCGCGACGACGTCGTGCTGCTCTCGGCCGGCGCGCGCATCACCAAGGCGGTCGAACTCGCCAGGCTGCATCCGCAGGCGAAAGTCGTCTTCGCCGGCGGCGCTGCCAATCTGATCTCGCCGGTGACCTATACCGAGGCCGACGGCGCGCGGCTGATGTTCACCGGGCTCGGGCTGGCGCCGGAGCGGCTCGTGCTCGAGGACAAATCGCGCAACACGCTGGAGAATGCCGTCTTTGCCCGCCGGCTGGTCGATCCCAAGCCCGGCGAGCGCTGGCTGCTGGTGACCTCGGCCTGGCACATGCCGCGCTCGATGGGCGTGTTTCGCAAGGCGGGCTTTGCGGTCGAGGCCTTCCCGGTCGACTATCTCTCGGAGGGCGAGCCGGCCGATTTCATCCGGCCCTATGCGCGAGCGCCGCGCGGCCTCGTCATCGCCGATGACGGCTTCAAGGAGTGGGTCGGTCTCTTGGCCTATTGGCTGGCGGGATACACCGACACGCTGTTTCCGGGGCCATAGGATGCGGGGAGGCGAGCTATTCGCCTTCCGGCAGCCGCAGCCGGTAGACCCCGCGAAAATCATCGGGATCGACGGGCCGGCCCTTTCGGGTGATGACGATGCGACCCTCCTTCATCAGCCGGACCGCGACGCGGCGGATAGGCTGCATCAGCGGGCCCCAGCCATCGGGATGATCGCCGCCGAGCACGCGCGCCACGTCGGAGGGGCCGACCGTGCGGCCTTCGCCGCGCTCGCCGGCGAGATTCAGGATCGTGGCTTCGAATTCGGCATCGTCAGGCTTGGTCATCACTCGGGGGTTTTCTGTGTGGTGTCCGGATAGCGGAAGACGCGGGCGGCGTCGGAGGCGAATTGCCGCCGGTACATCGCGACCAGCACGGCGCCGGTGAAGAGGATGAAGGTCGTCGGCCCGAGGAACCAGCCCATATAGGCGAGCGCGAAGAAGAAGGCGCGCTGGCCGCGGTTGAAATGCCGCCCGCCTGCGATGTTCATCTCGGTCGCCTCATGGACGGCGCGTTCGGCGTCCTTGGGCTCGTGGTTCTTGGCCGGGGGCAGCGAGCCGAGCAGGATGACGCAGTAGTTGAACAGCCGGTAGCTCCAGGCGAATTTGAAGAAGGCGTAGCCGAAGATCAGCGCCAGCCCGATGACCTTGAGTTCCCAGGCGGCGCGGGTCGGCGCGGTGCCGAAGGGCAGGTCCGAGAACAGCGCCACCACGCGGTCGGTCGATTGCAGCAGGGTCAGCGTGCCGCCGATGGCGATCAGCGAGGTCGAGGCGAAGAAGGCCGTGCCATTCTGCAGGCCGTTCATGATCTGCGTATCGACGATGCGGTTGTCGCGGCTCATCGATTCGCGGATCCAGCGGGCGCGGCGCAGGTTCATCCGCATGTTCAGGCTCTTGCCGGCATGCGGCCCCATCTCGACGGCGAAATGGTAGCCGATCCAGGACGCGGCAAAGAACACCATGCCGATGATGTCGAGCGTCTCGAAGCCGATCATGCCGGTCATGCCAATCCCCTGGCGGCAGCTTGCGTGTTCCATCGTCGCTTGCCAAGGCGTCGCTGGATTCGAAGACGTGCTCCGCATTGACCTGCTTCGCCCGAGCCGACAAGGGTGTCGGACATCAAGGCGGTGCATCCGCCGCGTCCTGAACGGTTCGAGCCTCCTCCTTGTCCCATATCCTGATCGTTCTGGCCGTCGTCGCCTTCCTGTTCCGCAAGCCGCTGGGGCGGATCTTCGCGCGCCAGTTCCCGAATCGGGCGAAGCGCCAGCAGGTGCTGGCAACGGTCATCACGGGATTCCTGCTGGTGATTGCGATCAGGCTGCTGGCGCTGTTCTGGTAGGGGAGCAGTCCGTCGTGACCCCGGCTGTTGTCGCGAAGCCACATTTCGGCAGCAACGCGTGCGGCCTGCTTGCCAGCCCAGCCAACGTGCGGCATCTTGTCCGCATCGCTCACACGCAACACAGGGAGGGCTGAATGGAATTCATCATCAAGTTCAGCTCCCCGCGAATGTCCCGCCACTAGGTCGGACTCGCCCGTGGCCCGCCAAAGGCGGCGCCTGAGCATTCTCCATCGCTTTCCTGTCCTTCGCTGAAGATCGGCGTGCGTCGCCGTCTGCAGCATGATCTGGAGTCGGCTCCCCTGCGGGCCGAAGACACACATGTCCCGACCCGATCGCACCGGGCGGCCCGAGCCGTTCCGGGCCGTTCTCGGCTTCACCTTCCGCCACTGGGCTCGCCGGCCCGGACCCGTCGGCTTCGTCGCCGGCTCGATGATGGCTGCCACCGTCGCCGACCTGTTCATGCCTGTTTATGCCGGGCGTCTCGTCGATGCAGTGGCGGGCGAGGGCGCGTCTGCGACGCAAGCGGCGCTGTGGGCGCTGGCCGCGATGCTGGCGCTAGGCGCCTGCGGCGTGGTCTTTCGCCATCTCGGCTTCATCGGCATCACCGGCATGACGCTGCGCACCATGGGCGACACGGCCAGCGAGGCGTTCGCGCGGCTGCAGCGCTTCTCGACCGACTGGCACGCCAACAACTTCGCCGGCTCGACCGTGCGCAAGATCACGCGCGGCATGTGGGCGCTCGACCTGCTCACAGACACGATCCTGATCGCGCTGCTGCCCTCGCTGGTGGTACTGATCGGCTCGACGGTGCTGCTCGCCTGGCACTGGCCGGCGATGGGGCTCGTCGTGCTGGCGGGCGCGCTGCTCTATGTCGGCGTCACCGTCGCGCTGTCGCTCAACTATGTCGCGCCGGCGGCACGGCTCGCCAATAGCTGGGACACCCGCGTCGGCGGGGCGCTGGCCGATGCGATCTCGTGCAACCCGGTGGTCAAGGCTTATGGCGCCGAGTTGCGCGAGGACGCCCGCGCCGCCGGAGTGCTGGCGAAATGGTCGCTGCGGACGCGGCGGACCTGGGTGCGCGGCACGACATCCGGCACGGCGCAGCAGCTCGTGCTGCTGGCCCTGCGCGCGGCCGTGATCGGGCTGGTGATCTGGCTCTGGGCCAATGGCCAGGCAACGCCGGGTGATGTCGCCTTCGTGCTGACGAGCTATGCCGTGGTGCATGGCTATCTGCGCGATGTCGGCCAGCATGTGCACAACCTGCAGCGCTCGGTGAACGACATGGAGGAACTCGTCGCGATGCACGACCAGCCCTATGGCGTCGCCGATGCCAGGGGTGCGACCGCGATGGCGGTGACGGCGGGCGAGATCGCCTTCGAAGACGTGACCTTCCATTATGGCGGGCATGCCGAGCCGCTCTATCGCGATTTCTCGCTGGTGATCCGTGCCGGCGAGAAGGTCGGGCTGGTCGGACGCTCGGGCTCGGGCAAGACCACCTTCGTCAAGCTGATCCAGCGGCTCTACGACGTCACCTCGGGCCGCGTCGCCATCGACGGGCAGGACATCGCCGATGTGACGCAGGCGAGCTTGCGCGCGCGGATTGCGATCGTGCAGCAGGAGCCGGTGCTGTTCCACCGCTCGCTGGCGGAGAACATCGCCTATGGGCGGCCGGGCGCCTCGCTCGCCCAGATCGAGCAGGCGGCGCGGCTCGCCAACGCGCATGAGTTCATCATGCGCCTGCCGAAGGGCTATGCCACGCTGGTCGGCGAGCGCGGCGTCAAGCTCTCGGGTGGCGAGCGCCAGCGCGTCGCGATCGCGCGCGCTTTCCTGGCCGATGCGCCGATCCTGATCCTGGACGAGGCGACTTCGAGCCTGGATTCGGAATCGGAGGCGCTGATCCAGGAGGCGATGGAGCGGCTGATGCTGGGCCGCACCACCATCGTCGTGGCGCACCGGCTCTCGACGGTGCGCGCGATGGACCGGATCCTGGTCTTCGACCGCGGCCGCGTGGTCGAGGAGGGACCGCACGAGGGGCTGCTCCAGCGCGAAAACGGCGCCTATCGCGGGCTGTTCGAGAAGCAGGTCAGCGAGCTGGCTAAGGGGCTGGCGGTGTAACCGCGCGTCATTCTCGGGCCGCGCCTTGCGCGGACCCGAGAATCTCGTGACGGGATGGCGCCCATGTGGCGCCCTCTTCTGCTGGAGATGCTTGGGTCAAGCCCGAGCATGACGGTAGGATGCCTCACTTCGGCGCCATTGCCCTCGGCCGCACGCCCTTCACCGGCCCGGGCGGCAGGTCGCTCGCACGCGGGGACAAGCTTTTGGCATCCAGAACTGGCTTGCTCAGAAGCCGATTCAAGCCGGCTACATAACTCTCTGGCAGCGCCCAGTGTTTGGCACTCGCGATCACGGTCTCCATATAGCCGGGCTTGGGCCTGCCGGGGTCACCCGAGCGGCCGATATAGACCAGCGCGCGCTTGGCGCCGCCCGGCACGATCACCGGCTGGCTGATCTTGACGTAGAGCCCGCTGGCCAACTCCTCGAACTTGTCGAGCGTGCGGATGTCGCCGAGCGTGCAGTCCCAGAGCACGCCATGGACCTCCTCGCGCGGGTCGCGGACGACCGAGGCATAGCCATCACGGGTGATCATGAAGCGGTGGCGCGGCAGCCGGGCCAGGCCGAGCGGCTTGGAGCGCGGGCAGCGCTGGGCCATGCCGACAGAGTCCATGTTGAGGCCGTAGGCGAAGTAGAGGGGCATGGAAGCCTCGCGTCATTCTCGGGCGGAGCGCAGCGCAGACCCGAGAATCTCAGGCAGGACGGAGCACCTGATGTCCTCTCGTCACGAGATGCTCGGGTCAAGCCCGAGCATGACGCGCGGTGTGGTCACTTCGTCTTCGCAAACAATTCCCGCCCGATCAGCATGCGGCGAATCTCGCTGGTTCCCGCGCCGATCTCGTAGAGCTTGGCGTCGCGGAGCAGGCGCCCGGTCGGGTAGTCGTTGATGTAGCCGTTGCCGCCCAGCAGCTGGATCGCGTCGAGCGCGATCTGGGTCGCCTTCTCGGCCGAGATCAGGATCGCGCCGGCTGCGTCCTCGCGGGTGGTCTCGCCGCGGTCGCAGGCCTTGGCGACGGCATACACATAGGCCTTGCACGCGTTCATCATGACATACATGTCGGCGAGCTTGCCCTGGACGAGCTGGAACTCGCCGATCGACTGGCCGAACTGCTTGCGCTCATGCACATAGGGCATGACCACGTCGAGCGCCGCCTGCATGATGCCGAGCGGGCCGGCCGAGAGCACGACGCGCTCGTAGTCGAGCCCCGACATCAGCACGTTGACGCCGCGCCCGACCGTGCCCAGCACATTCTCCTCGGGCACCTCGCAGTCCTCGAAGACGAGTTCGCAGGTGTCGGAGCCGCGCATGCCGAGCTTGTCGAGCTTCTGGGCGGTCGAGAAGCCCTTCATGCCCTTCTCGATCAGGAAGGCTGAGATGCCTTTCGAGCCGGCCTCGGGATCGGTCTTGGCGTAGACCACGAGCGTCTCGGCGATCGGACCGTTGGTGATCCACATCTTGTTGCCGGTCAGGACATAGCGGTCGCCCTTTTTGACCGCCTTCGTCTTCATCGAGACGACGTCGGAGCCGGCACCAGGCTCCGACATGGCGAGCGCGCCGACATGCTCGCCCGAGATCAGCTTGGGCAGGTATTTCGCCTTCTGGGCCGCGTTGCCGTTGCGGGCGATCTGGTTGATGCAGAGATTGGAATGGGCACCGTAGGAGAGGCCGACCGAAGCCGAGGCGCGGCTGACCTCCTCGATCGCCACGACATGCTCGAGATAGCCCAGCCCCGCGCCGCCATCCTCCTCCTTCACGGTGATGCCATGCAGGCCGAGCGCGCCCATCTGCGGCCAGAGATCGCGCGGGAACTGGTTGGTCGCGTCGATCTCCTGGGCGCGCGGCGCGATCTTCTCCTGGGCGAAGGCGTGGACCGTGTCGCGGATCGCGTCGGCGGTCTCGCCGAGGTCGAAATTGAAGGGGCGGGGCGCGTTGGCGAGCATGGTGTCCTCCCGGCGAGCGGCGCGGCATGGCGCGCGGCGTTTCCCGCCTTATAGCGCGGATGGCGACCAAGTCAGCGCGCGTGAGCGCGAACAGGGTTTGGGTATCGACGCCGTGCCGCGCATCTCCTCCGTCATGGTCGGGCTTGTTGATTGTTCTTCAGAGATAGCCGGCCACCCACGTCTTCCTTTGGCGAGTGCGGTGGACAAGGCGTGGATGCTCGCCACAAGGGCGAGCATGACGGTCCTGGCCATGCTCCGTCGAGCCAGAGCCATCGTGCCTTGAGGTGCTCGGGACAAGCTCAAGCACGACGAACAACGACCACTTGCCTATCCTATCCCGGAGGATAGGATAGAGGTCATGAGCCACGAGATGAATCCCGACATCACCAACCGTCTGCGCCGGGCGCAGGGGCATCTCGGCACCGTCATCGCGATGGTCGAAACCGGGCGGGACGTGCCCGATGTCGTGCAGCAGCTCCAGGCGGTCGAGAAGGCGCTGGAGAAGGTCAAGGAGCTGCTGATCTTCGACCATATCGAGCATCATTTGTTCGACCATGGGCAGGCGTCGACACCCGAGATGCGCCGCACCATCGACGGGCTCAAGGCCCTGACCAAATATCTGTGAGGCGCCGATGCCGTCTTTCGCCGAACTGATCCAGCAGGGGGCAAGGCAGGCCTGGCTGTTCGTTCCCAGCGCGATCCTGCTCGGGGCGCTGCACGGGCTGGAGCCCGGCCACTCGAAGACGATGATGGCAGCCTTCATCATTGCGATCCGGGGGACGGTGACGCAGGCCGTGCTGCTGGGGCTGGCGGCCACGGCGTCGCACACGCTCGTCGTCTGGGGCATCGCGCTGGGCGGCCTCTATCTCTGGCGCGATGTCGCGTCGGAAACATTCGAGCCCTATTTCCAGCTTGCCTCGGCGGGCGCGATCATCGCGCTGGCGCTGTGGATGCTGTGGCGCACCTGGCGCGACCAGCATCCGGTGACGCAGGCGCGGCATCACTCCCATGATCACGGCCACCACCATGATCATCATGATGATCATGGTCATGCTCATGACCACGGGCGCGGCGCCCATGATCATCACCATCATCATGATGGGCCTCGCGATGCGATCCCGTTCGGCTCGGCGGGAGCGACCATCCTGGCCGAAGCCGACGGCCATCAGGATGCGCATGAGCGGGCGCATGCGGAGGATATCCGCCGCCGCTTCACGGGCCGGGAGGCGACCACCTGGCAGATCGTGCTGTTCGGCCTGACCGGGGGGCTCATTCCCTGCCCGGCGGCGATCACGGTGCTGCTGCTCTGCCTGCAGCTGAAGGAATTGACGCTGGGCTTCGCGCTGGTGCTGTGTTTCTCGATCGGCTTGGCGATCACGCTGGTCGCCGTCGGCGCTGCGGCCGCGCTCAGCGTCCGGCATGCGACGCGACGCTGGTCATGGTTCGGGGAATTCGCTCGGAGGGCGCCCTATCTATCAGGCGGGCTCATCATCCTCGTAGGGCTTTATGTCGGCTATCACGGCTGGGCCGGGTTGCCGGCTGGCAGCTAGCCACCGATCACGCCCCTGCGCCGCAGCAGCACCAGCGTCAGCAGGGCCGCGCCAAGGCAGGCGAGCGCCACCAGGAAGGCGCCGTAATCGGCCTCGACCCAGGGCAGGCCCTTCACATTGATGCCGAACAGGCCGGTGATGAAGGTCGCCGGCAAGAAGAGCGCGGTCAGGATCGAGAGCACATAGAGCTGCTTGTTGGTCTGGCTGGCGGAGCGTGCCGTGATCTCGTCCTGCAGCAGCCGCGCCCGGTCCTGCACCGACTGGACGTCCTGATGCAGCGTGTCGACGCGCAGGAGCAGGCGTAGCGCGCAGCTCCGCATCGCCTCCGGCGCCGCGCGCCCGGATGGCGTCTCGGCGAAGCGGCGAAACAGCAGGTGCAGCCCCGTGAGCTGGCGGTGCAGCAGGATGGCGCTGCGGCGTACCGAGCCGACGCGGCCCGGCCCGTCGTCGAGCCGGTCGAGCAGGAGCTGGTCCTCGATGCTGTCGACCTCGTCGGAGAGGCGCACGACCGCATCGGTCGCGTCGTCGATCAGATATTCGATGATGTGCTCGAACAGCTCGGCCGGGGAGCCGATGTGCTCGCCGGCATTGAGCGCGTCGACGGCCTTGCGGATTGATTGCAGCGCCTCGCGCCGGCCGGTCAGCAGGAAGCGCTCGCCGACGGCCCAGGCCAGGATGCCGACATTGTCGGTGCGGTCGACGATGTCGCGGGTGAGGTCATGCGCGATACCCCAGGCGAAGCCGGCGGAATGGTCGAGGCGCTGGTGGGTCTCGCGCGCCAGCAGGAGTTCGCGCGCGGCGGCGGGCAGTTCGTCATGCTCGGCGACCCAGCTCTGCGCCCTTGTATGGACGAGATCGAGATGGATCCAGACGAAGCCTTCGGCCGGAGTGAGCACCGGCATCTCGTCGCGCGGCACGAGCTCGGGCTTGCCATTGCCGTCGAAGCGATAGGCCCAGACGACGCCGGAACTGGATTGCGCGTCGGCGAGGCTAAGCTGAGCTGGCATGGGCGGCACGTCGATCCGGGGCACGGCGAGCCCTGCGCCCGCCATGTGACACTTGGATGACGGCCCTGCGGGAGAGATCCTCCAGGCGTTACTCGCTCTTGGCCGTGCGCTGCCGGATCGCTGCAGGCGGTGCGAGGCGCAAAGGCGCGCCACCGGCGGCCTTCGGCGCGCGCGAGCCGGCGGACGTCGCCGGGCCTTTCTCGCTGGCGACCTTTGGCTCGCCGCCGCGCCATTTGCGGGCGCCGATGTCGAAGCGGCCCTGGCGCCAGGCGGCGAATTCATGCTCGCTGCCGAAGAAGGCGTTGCGGTCGACGTCGCCGGTGATCCCGGGCACGCGGCCCGTCGTGGTGAACTGCCAGAACTCCCATTTCTCGCGGTTGTAGCGATGCTTCAGCGGGGCCGCGGTCGAGCGCAGCCAGTAAGGGTAATCGTTGAGCTCGCCTTCGAGGATATCCTCGTGGAAGTTGATGTCGGTGTAGATGATCGGCTTTTTGCCGGTGTGCTCCTGCAGGGCTTCGAGCATGATGCGCATCTTCTCCAGCGCATCCTCGCGCGAGACCTTGCGGTCGCATTGCGAGCCGTTCTGCCACTCGACATCGAGCACCGGCGGCAAAGCGTCGGGATCGCGCGGAATGTGACGCTTCATCCAGCGGACCTGGTCCTTCGCCGGGCGGCACCACCAGACGAAGTGATAGGCGCCGCGTGCGACGCCGGCCTTCTTCGCCTCGGCCCAGTTGCGGCGGAAGCTCGGATCGAGATGGTCGCCGCCTTCCGTCGCCTTGATGAAGGCGAAGCGCGTGCCGGCGTCCTTGACCTTGGTCCAGTCGATCTCGCCCTGCCAGCGCGAGACGTCGATGCCCTGGATCGCCTGGCGGCGCGCGTCACGGACGCCGTGATGCGGCGCGGAATCGCTCTTCTTCGGATAGAGCGCGGCTGCGGGCGTCGACAGCAGGGTCAGCAGGCTGCCGATGGCGATGGCGGCGCGTGTCGTCCGCTCCAGTATCCTCGATCGCACCGGCAACTCCTTATCCCGCGTCGTCCTTCGAAATGCGGATGCGACAGTTAAGAGCCGGTTAGATTTGAAGCGAATGCGGCGGGCTTGTTTCAGCTTTGGTTAACCGGGGAGGCCTTGGCCAATCGAGAAGGCCTTGGCCAACCAGGGAGCCTGCCGCCGCGCCGGCCCGACGTCAGTCGGCCTGAGCGGTCTCGTCGTCGGGTGGCTGGAACGAGGAGGCGACGGGCGCGACGCTGCCGGGAATCCGCGCGATGGCGGGCGACGGCGTCGGCGCTGCCGGGCGCTCGGGGCCGGGGCTCGGCTGCGGCGGCACGGGCTTGGGCTTGTCCCAGCGACGCGTGCCGATGTCGAACTCGCCTTGGCGCCAGCCGTCGAACTGGCCCTCATTGCCGAAGAAGGCGTTGCGGTCGACATCGCCCTTGATGCCGGGCACGCGGCCGGTGGTGGTGAACTGCCAGAAGGCCCAGGGGCGCTCGGTGTAGCGGGCCTCGGGCAGGGCCGCGGTCGAGCGGATCCAGTAGGGGTAGTTGTTGAGTTGCCCCTCGAGCACGTCCTTGTGGAAGGTGATGTCGGTGTAGATGATCGGCTTCTTGCCGGTGAGCTGCTCGAGCTCGGTCAGCATGAGCTGGATCTTCTCCAGCGCGAGCGAGCGGTCGATCTTCTGCGGGCAGGTCTTCGAATGACCGTTCCATTCGACGTCGAGCACCGGCGGCAGCGCGTCGGGGTCGTTGGGGATGTGCTGCTTGAACCAGATCGCCTGCTCATGGGCTGGCCGGCACCAGAAGACGAAATGATAGGCGCCGCGCGGAATGCCGGCGCGCCGCGCGCCCTCCCAGTTGCGCTGGAAGGCCGGATCGACATGGTCGCCGCCCTCGGTCGCCTTCATGTAGACGAAGCGGGTTCCCGCGCCCTTGACGGCGGTCCAGTCGATCTCGCCCTGCCAGCGCGAGATGTCGATGCCGTGGATCGGGTAGTTGTGCGCCTGCGCGACGCCGGGATGCGGGCGCGCATCGCCCTTGGCCGGATAGTTTCCCTCCAGCGCGACGCAGCCGCCCAGGACCGCGAAAGCTGCGGCGGCGAGGAGGGACAGGGGCAGGACGATTTTCATGCGGCGGGACGTCATGTCGCGCAAGATCGTGGAGAAAACTTGACGGCGGGTTTACGTTACCGAAATCGGACCACCTGGGAGCGGTGCTGCGTCAGCATGCCTCGCTTCTAGCTATGTGCGAGCCAGATCGCGGCGACGCCGAGGAACGAGAAGAAACCCACCACATCCGTCACCGTGGTGACGAAGGTGCCTGAGGCGATCGCGGGGTCGATGTCGTAGCGGTCGAGCAAGACGGGGATGACGACGCCGGCGATCGCGGCAGCCAGCAGGTTGACCACCATCGCGATGGCGATGACCACGCCGAGGCCGTGGCTGCCGAACCACAAGGCGGCGACGACGCCGGTGATCAGCGCAAAGCCGACGCCGTTGATCAGGCCGACGATCATCTCGCGGGTGAAGAAGCGACGCAGGTTCCAGGCGCCGAGTTCCTGCGTCGCGAGCGCCCGCACCGCGACCGTCATCGTCTGTGTCGCGGCGTTGCCGCCCTGGCTTGCCACCACCGGCGCCAGGATCGCGAGCGCCACGACCTGGGAAAGCTGCGCCTCGAACAGGCTCATCACCGCCGCGGCGAGGAAGGAGGTCACCAGGTTGATGAACAGCCAGCTGAAGCGGCTGCGGGCGATCATCGGTACCGGGTCGGAGAGTTCCTCGTCGGCGTGGACGCCACCGAGCTGCTTGACGTCGTCATCGGCGGCGTCCTCGATCACGTCGACGATGTCGTCGATGGTGAGCACGCCGACCAGCCGCCCGGCATCGTCGATCACCGGCGAGGCGATCAGGTTGTAGCGCTGGAACATGCGCGCCACGTCCTCGATGTCGTCGGTCGCCTTCACCGCGCGGCTGTCCTCGTCGACCAGGGTCGAGATCGCGACGGGCCGCCGGGTCCGCAGCAGCCGGTCGAGCGGCACCGAACCGACGAAGTGATGGGCCGGGTCGGCGACCAGGATCTCGAAGAAGCGCTCGGGCAGATTGTCGGTCTGGCGCAGGTGGTCGATGGTCTGGCCGACGGTCCAGAAGGCCGGTACGGCGAGGATTTCGCTCTGCATGCGCCGGCCGGCGCTGTCCTCGGGATAGTCGAGGCCCTGCTGCAGGACGATGCGCTCGGCCGGAGTCAGCCGGTCGAGCACCTCCTTCTTGTCGGCGTCGTCGAGGTCCTCGAGGATGTAGACGGCGTCGTCGGTGTCGAGGTCGCGCACGCCCTCGGCCACGGTCTGTGGCGAGAGCTCTTCGAGAATCTCCTCGCGGATCGAATCGTCGACCTCGGTCAGTGCGGTGAAGTCGAAATCGCTGCCGAGCAGCGAGATCAGCCGCGGCCGCTCGTCAGGGTCGAGCGCCTCGAGCAGCGCGCCGAGATCGGCCTCGTGCATGTCGGCGACGACGGCGCGCAGCGTCGTCAGGTCCGACAGCAGCAGCGCCTGCGAGACCTGTTCGACCAGAACGGCATCGATCGCCCCGTCCTCGTCGCGGATCGGGCGGTCGAGCGTGTCGCTGGGAGCCTTGTGCGTGTCCGTCATCGGCCCGCTCCGCGATTCGAGATGTGGATTCGGCTGGGTGCCAGCCGCCCTTGTGTCAGCGGCCTTGCCCTGTTGCAATGCAGCAGGGCGGTTTGACGGCCAGAACCGCGCAGGCGGGTTCCGAAACGCGAATTGCGACGTTGAAACGCGAACGGCGACCCCTGCGGATCGCCGTTCGCCGGGCCGGAGGCCCTCAATCTGGTGCGGTCAAGAGGACTCGAACCTCCACGGGTTTCCCCGCTACCACCTCAAGGTAGTGCGTCTACCAGTTCCGCCATGACCGCAGCGGCTCCGGCCATTCCGCGCTGACGCGGTGAACTCCGGAGCGGCGCGGGTCTAGCAAATCGAATCCGTCGCCACAAGGGCGTTGCGAAGGAAAACGTGCTCAGGCTGCGGCCGCGACGCTTTGGAGGGTGTAGACCGTCGGCCGTTTCAGCATCTGCGTGATCTCGACGGAGATGCGCGAGCCGCTGACGACGACGATTCCCTTGGCGAAGGGGTGGTTGTTGGCAAGAATCTGGACCTCGTCGGTCTCGCTGGCATTGAGCTCAATGATCGCGCCACGGCCCATACGCAGCAGCTTGTAGATCGGCATCCGGGTGGAGCCGAGAACGACGGTGAGTTCGACAGGTACGAGATCGAGATCGGCCTTCAAGTCCTGCCTCCGAAACACTACTTCAGAATTCCACCAACGAAACTTGCCTGCTGCTCTTTCAGGGAGCATGAGGCTGGCCGCCGCTTCGATGTCGAGGTTGGGCCAAACAGGGTTAATGCGCAGTGAAGACGCGCGAGGCGCTTGCCGAATTGTTCCTCCCCGAGCCGGGCTCGGCGGCGGTCGAATGGATTATGGCCGACGGGCTCGTCGGCTATGACGATGCCGTCGCCGAGATGGAGATGCGCGCCGGGCTGATCGCCGACGGGCTCGCCCGCGAGCGGGTCTGGCTGGTCGAGCATCCGCCGCTTTACACCGCCGGCACCTCGGCCAGGGACGAGGATCTGATCGCGCCGGAGCGCTTCCCGGTGCATCGCAGCGGGCGGGGCGGGCAGTTCACCTATCACGGGCCCGGACAGCGCGTGGCCTATGTCATGCTCGACCTGAAGCGGCGCGAGCCCGATCTCCGGCGCTTCGTCGCGGCGCTCGAATCCTGGCTGATCGCGACGCTCGACGGCTTCAATGTCCGCGGCGAGCGGCGCGAGGACCGCGTCGGCGTCTGGGTTCGACGGCCTGAGAAGGCGGCAGGGTCCGAGGACAAGATCGCCGCGATCGGCATTCGCGTGCGGCGCTGGGTCTCGTTCCACGGCATCTCGCTGAATGTTGAGCCGGAGCTGTCGCATTTCGACGGCATCGTGCCCTGCGGCGTCAGCGACCATGGCGTGACCTCGCTGGTCGATCTCGGCCTGCCGCTGACGATGGCCGATGTCGATGCGGAACTGCGCGCCCAGTTCGAGCGCATCTTCGGCAAGACGATCGTGCCCTGAGCGGCGCGCGACAGGCCCGGTTTACCTTGCGTTGACCATGCCTGGCCCATCCTCCCCGTCACGGACAGACGGAGAGGGAAGGGACGACCATGACCAAATTCATATGCGCGGCCGCCATCGCGGCGTGCCTTGGAGCCTGCACCAACACCGACCAGCGCATTGCCGGCGCGGCGGCAGGGGCGGGGGCCGGCGCCATCGTGCTCGGACCGATCGGGGCGGTGGCGGGCGGTGCGATTGGAGCTGTGGCCGGGCCGAGCGTGACGGGCTCGATCAACAAGGCCAGAGAATAGCGCTCAAGAACGGCATGGGGGATTTCCGCTTCCGCCTCTGAGCATCCGCGCCGGTTGGCGTTTGCGCCGCGCCGCGCCATAACCCGGTGGAGAACACTGCCTGGGAGCGCCTGCCGTGCCGGTCATCGAGAGCAAGGTCGATCTGAACTCGGCCGAGACGCGCGCCAATGCGCAAGCCTGGGCGGGCCTGCGTTCCGAACTTCAGGAGCGACGCGCCTCGGCCGCGCTCGGCGGCAATGCCAAGTCGCGCGAGCGCCACACCGCACGCGGCAAGCTTTTGCCGCGGGAGCGCGTGCTGCGCCTGCTCGATCCCGGCTCGGCCTTTCTCGAGATCGGAACGCTTGCCGCTTTCGGGATGTATGAGGGCGATGTCCATGGCGCCGGCATGATCGCCGGCATCGGCCGTGTCGCCGGCCGCGAATGCATGGTCGTCTGCAACGATGCCACCATCAAGGGCGGCACCTATTACCCGATGACGGTGAAGAAGCATCTGCGGGCGCAGGAGATCGCGGCCGAGAACCGTTTGCCCTGCATCTATCTGGTCGATTCCGGCGGCGCCAACCTGCCGCACCAGACCGAGGTCTTTCCCGATCGCGAGCATTTCGGCCGGATCTTCTACAACCAGGCCAATCTCTCGGCGCAGGGGATTCCACAGGTTGCCGTGGTGATGGGCTCCTGCACCGCCGGCGGCGCCTATGTGCCGGCGATGTCGGACGAGACCATCATCGTCAGGAAACAGGGCACGATCTTCCTTGGCGGCCCGCCTTTGGTGAAGGCTGCGACCGGCGAGGTCGTCTCGGCCGAGGATCTCGGCGGCGCCGACGTCCATGCCCGCCTGTCGGGCGTCGCCGATCATTATGCCGGCGACGACACCCATGCGCTGGCGATCGCGCGCCGCATCGCCGGCAACCTCAACAGCGTCAAGCGGCCCGATCTCGACATCGCGGAATCGGTCGAGCCGTTGTATCCGGTCGAGGAGCTCGAGGCGGTCGTGCCGACCGATCTCAAGAAGCAGTACGACATCCGCGAGGTCATCGCCCGGCTGGTCGACGGCTCGGAGTTCGACGAGTTCAAGAAGCTCTACGGCACGACGCTGATCACCGGCTTTGCCCGCATCCACGGCATTCCCGTCGGCATCATCGCCAATAACGGCATCCTGTTTTCCGAGAGCGCGCTGAAGGGCGCGCATTTCATCGAGCTGTGCTGCCAGCGCCGGATTCCGCTGCTGTTCCTGCAGAACATCACCGGCTTCATGGTCGGGCGCGACTTTGAGACGCGCGGCATCGCCAAGGATGGGGCGAAGCTCGTCACCGCCGTCGCCTCGGCCCGCGTGCCGAAGATCACCGTGCTGGTCGGCGGCTCCTTCGGGGCCGGCAATTACGGCATGTGCGGCCGGGCCTATTCGCCGCGCTTCCTGTTCACCTGGCCGAACTCCCGCATCTCGGTGATGGGCGGCGAGCAGGCGGCGAGCGTGCTCGCGACCGTCCGCCGCGACAATATCGAGGCCGAAGGCAAGGACTGGTCGGCGCAGGCCGAGGAGGCCTTCAAGGCGCCGATCCGCGACAGCTACGAGGCGGAAGGCTCGCCCTATTACGCCACCGCCCGGCTCTGGGACGATGGCATCATCCTGCCCTCCGAAACCCGCCGCGTGCTGGCGCTGGCCTTCTCCGCCTGCCTCAATGCGCCCGTGCCGGAGACGAAGTTCGGCGTGTTCAGGATGTGAGGCCGGCGCCGATCTCGCGCAAAGCGCGCTCCTGCGCGACAATCGCATCGCGCGCCTGGGCGAAGGCTTGCTGCCGCGGAACGCCCCGGCCCATCAGGGCGAAGGCCGCACCGTAGAAGGCGCGGTCCTCATCGGTCATCAGGGCACTGACGGCGGTTCGGTAGCAGAGCGCGTCGTCGCGGCTGCAGGCCCGCCTGCGCCTGCAGCCGGCGGCCGGACAATAGGCCCAGAGGCCAGCCCGGTCGCCCATCCCGCGCAGCACGCACTCGTGGTGCGCCCGGTGAATCTCGTACTCGGCGGCGCGCTGCGCGGCTGCGCCGGATTGGCTGTCGTCAGGCATCGCTCGTCTCCTCGCCGGGAACAGGCATGGCCGGGAACAGGCATGGCAAGACCCGCCCGCGCTGGGGCGCGGACGTTCAGAACGGGGCTGGCGGAGCGCCGCGAGGCGCGAGAGTGATCCGCATCCGTTGAGCCAGGATGCGGCGCGGCGGGGTTGAGCCACCCGTCGCACGCCCCGTGGCGCTCCGCCTCCGGCGATTTCGGACTCCGGGCCGCGCTTATAGGGAGAGGCTTGGCCTGCCGTGCCGTCCTGCAGCCTCAACGCCCCATCGGGTGCGCCACACCGCGGTGTCGGACCTGACCGCTTCCGCCGTCCCATCCAGCGAGCTCCTCGCACAGGGACCGTAGTGTCCCCAGGGCGGTGCCCCGAAGCCTCCCGGGAGTGGATCGTAACTCCACCCGCAGGCGCCGACCCTCACCCAACCTCCAGCATACCTCCGGACGGCCGCCCCGTTTGGGTGATGGGCGAGGGGAGGATAAGGCCAGCGGTGAGGGGCGGGGATAAGGTTGTTGGGCGTGTATCCTGCTTGTAGGATTGATACTGACATTATCTGCTGCGGCAAACGAGATAGCCGGCTAGCCTAGTGTGAAGATGTATAACTCAACGTATTTGTGTATTTAAGGTAACAATATGTCTGATATCAGTAAATTGTATTTGCGAGAACTTTCAATAATAAAGAGAAGATACTACTATCTTTATTTTAGGACGCGGCCTTGGATTGGAAAAACGATTGAAGTTGACGTAACAAGGTTGGAGGAATGTGCTCTTCAGATGCGACTGATGATTGAAGGTATCGTATTGGCCTGCGCTCATGCGAATATCGCTTACTATGGAGATGTTTTTGGAAATTTAAAGAGTGATTGGCGTCTAAAAGAGCTTTTGCGCGAGATGAAAAAACGCGATATTCTTAGCTTTCCTCAGCCATGTGATTATTTTTACGATAAAACTGGAAAGGCAAATTTGATTGTTCGCCCCGAAAAAGGCATTGATCTCTTCGAGATAGAAAGAATTCATGGAATAATGGGCAATTTATTGCATAGAAGATATCATTTTTTTGATTCATCTCTTTCAGGATCGATAATTCAATCCATAATTGATACCCTTCCAGACATAAAGGAGCATATGAATAATCACGTTGTTTATTTGAAAACAGATACCGGATTAGTCGCTTTGGTCTCTAAAATGAATATTCATTCAAAGAAAAGATGCGAATGCTTGGAGATGACGCTTTCACGAATTTAGCGAGGGCGCTTCCTGGCTCGCGCGTCGCAATTGAGTGCAGAGCGCAGTTCAGACTCTGAAACCATCGTGCCCGCCGTGCCCTTCGAGGGATTCCTGAGCGGCGCCCCTCACGGCTCACCTACAGGGATATGGCTCCCGCTATAGTCAGCCTTGTGCCGCCATCCACGTCTTCGCTGGTCTTATGCGGCGTGCAAGACGTGCATGCTCGGGACAGGCCCGAATATGCGGCCGCGCGGGGCTGGATGGCTTCGCTGCGCTCGCCATGACGGCGGCCCATCACCCCAACCCAAACGCCTCATGCACGGCGCTCTGCACGCCGCCGCCCATGACCGGGCCGCCGCCGGCGACGTGGATGGCGTCTCCGACCAGGGCTGCGCCCAGCCCGTGGCGCGGGGTCGGCATCGGGGCGTATTGCTCCCAGCCGTCGCTGGCGGGGTCATAGGCTTCCATCTGGCCGAAGACGCGGTTGGTGCCTTCGCCGCCCATCACGAAGACTTTTCCGCGATAGAGCACCGCGCCATGGCCGGAGCGGGCGGTCGGCAGCGGGTTGCGCGGCGCCCATTTGTCGGTCGCCGGGTCATAGGCATGGTGCAGGTTCGAGTTGGTGTGGAACGAGTCGACCCGGCCGCCGATGACATGGATCAGATTGCCGATCGGCAGCGTGCCGGTGTGGTCTCGCGCGGTGGGTAAAGGCGCGCGCTCGCTCCAGCGGTCGGCCCTGGGGTCGTAGACCAGGTGCCAGTCGACCGAGCGCTTGGCCTCGGTGGTCTCGCCGATGGCGCCGCCGATGACATGCAGCAGGCCGCTCAAGCTCACCACGGCGGTCGAGCCGGCGGGACGGGGCAGGGGCGCGATCTCCGCCCAGCGATCGGCCTTCGGGTCCCAGGTGAAGCAGCGCGGATGGGGCTTTCGGTTCTGCTCGAGGAAGCCGCCGATGGCGTAGAGCTTGCCGTCGAGGAAGGCGACGCCGACATGGTTGGCGCCGAGCGGCAGCGGTGCCGCGTCGGTCCAGCGGTCGGCGGCGGGCTCGTAGGTGTGGTGGTAGGGCCGGTCGACGCGCTGCTCGGCATACCCGCCGACGATGTGCATGCGGTTATCATAGGCCGTCGCCCAGGCCATTTCCGAGCGCGGCATCGGCAGCAGCGCCTTGCTGCTCCAGCGGCCGGGATTGGCCGCCTTGGGCGCGGGTGAATCGAAGACGTTCTGGCTGGTCGCGAGCTCGGGCTTCGGGATGCGGCCGGGCTGGCTCAGGCGCTCGTAATGGCCGCCATGATGCTCATGGCCGGGCTGCTGGGCCAGCGCCGGGGCGGCGAGCGCGGCGCCCGCGCTGGCGAGGAGATGGCGGCGGGTCAGGCTGGTCATGGCGTTCCTCCCGTTTGGCCCGAGACTATGGCCGTGCGTCGCCTTGGCAAGACACGGATGCGACAGGCGGTGCCGTCGCCAAAGCGCGGCACGGCTGCGCGAAAGCCTGTTCCGTCGGCGCGGCGCGCTGCTATGGTCGGCCCTCCATTCAATCGGTTGAAGCCGAAGAAAAGACGAGGATACGCCATGCCGTCTCACAACAAGGTCGCCATCATCACCGGAGCCGGATCGGGCGTCGGCCGCTCCGTGGCGCTCGCCTTCCTGAAAGACGGGTACCGCACCGTGCTGGCCGGGCGCCGTCTCGACGCGCTGGAGGAGACGATCGCGCTGTCGGGCGTGCCCGCATCGCAGGCGCTCGCCGTCTCGACCGATGTCACCGATCCCGCTTCCGTGCAGGCGCTGTTCGCCAAGACCAAGGAGGCGTTCGGGCGGGTCGACGTGCTGTTCAACAATGCCGGCGTCAATGCGCCCGGCGGCATCATGCTGGAGGACCTTTCGCTCTCCGACTGGCAGAAGGTCGTCGACACCAACCTGACCGGCCCGTTCCTGTGTACGCAAGCTGCCTTCAAGGCGATGCGGGACCAGCAGCCGCAGGGCGGGCGCATCATCAACAACGGCTCGATCTCGGCCCATGCGCCGCGGCCGAACTCGGTCGCCTATACCGCGACCAAGCACGCCATCACCGGCCTGACCAAGACCGCCTCGCTCGACGGCCGCAAATACGGCATCGCCGTCGGCCAGGTCGATATCGGCAATGCGCTGACCGAGATGGCCAAGCGCATGACCACCGGCGTGCCGCAGGCCGACGGCTCGATCAAGGTCGAGCCGGTGATGGATGTCGACAACGTCGCCACCACCGTTCTGCACATGGCGAGCCTGCCGCCGGAGGCCAATGTGCTGTTCGTCACGGTGATGGCGACGAACGCACCGTTCGTCGGGCGTGGGTGAGGGCGGCGGGCGGGCGTTTCGCACCTGGTTGTCACACCCGCATCGTCATCCTGGGCTTCGCGCAGCGAAGTCCCGGGATCCATCGTAGGGCTCAGCGCTCTAGGATGGATCCCGGATCGGCGCCGCGTGCCGCGGCTTGTCCAGGATGACGCAGTGGGTATCACGGATGAGTGAGCATCTTCCGGTCGAGGCAAAGACTGCCCGCGCCTACACCCTGACCATCTGGGGCATCGCGCTGTCGATCCTCGTCTTCGCGATCGGCGTCGTCGCCTGGGCGCTGACTGTGGGCAATGCGCAGCTGTTCAAGGACGGCGTCGACTGGGTCTATGACGTCGCGCTCTATGGCATCGCCGCCGTGGTGTTCGGCCGCGATGCGCGCGCCGAAAAGCTGGCGGCGCTCGCCATCGGCGCGGTGATGGCGGTGGCGGGCCTGCACACGCTCTACGACCTCGCCGCCAAGATCATTACGCCGCGTCCGATCGAGGTCTGGGCGCTGGGGTTCTCGGCGGCGAGCGCGGTCGTCGTCGCGGTGCTGATCGTCGGCGTGCTCTGGCGCTTCCGGCGCGAAGACAATCCCGTCATCAAGGCGACCTGGCTGTCGTCGCGCAACGACGTGATTTCGACGACCGGCTTCGCGCTGGTCGGGCTCATCGCCCGCGTCGCGCCGGTGCGCTGGCCGGAATATCTCTTCGACGTCGTCGTCGCCGGCATCTGTTTCCAGGCGAGCTGGGCGATCTGGCGCTCGCTGCGCGGCAGGCCTGCTGATAATGCCCAGCCTGCCGATCCGGCTGTGCAGAACAAG
Organism: Hyphomicrobiales bacterium; assembly: GCA_900470775.1. Classification (GTDB taxonomy): domain Bacteria; phylum Pseudomonadota; class Alphaproteobacteria; order Rhizobiales; family Beijerinckiaceae; genus Allobosea. The sequence goes on from UCBZ01000009.1 coordinate 49,601, forward strand.
GCCGCGACAGGGCAAGCCGGCGGGCTATAAAGGCGGCATGCCTGCGAAGGAAAGCCGCCTGATGTCGATCGCCGAAAAGCTGCCCTCCATCCTGATCGCCAATCGCGGCGAGATCGCCTGCCGCGTCATCCGCACCGCCAGCCGGTTGGGCTTGCGCACCATCGCGGTTTATTCGGACGCGGACGCGGAGGCGCTGTTCGTTGAGATGGCCGACGAGGCCTATCGCATCGGTCCCGCGCCGGCCCGCGAGAGCTATCTCGACGCCGCCAAGATTCTCGCGGTCGCGAAGCAGGCCGGCGCTGCCTGCATCCATCCGGGCTATGGCTTCCTCTCGGAGAACGCCGATTTCGCCGAGGCCTGTGCGACCGCCGGCATCGTCTTCGTCGGGCCGCCGGCCTCGGCGATCCGGGCGATGGGATTGAAGGACGCCGCCAAGGCCCTGGTCGAGAAGGCGAATGTGCCGGTGGTGCCGGGCTATCACGGCGCCGAGCAGGGCGTCGATTTCCTCAGCCTGGAGGCGGAGCGCATCGGCTATCCCGTGCTGATCAAGGCGGTTGCGGGCGGCGGCGGCAAGGGCATGAAGAAGGTCGACCGCCCGGAGGATTTCACTGAGGCCCTGGCCAGCGCCCAGCGCGAGGGCCAGAGCGCCTTCGGGGATGCCCGCGTGCTCGTCGAGAAATATGTGCTCTCGCCGCGCCATGTCGAAATCCAGGTCTTCGGCGACAGTCATGGCAACGTCGTGCATCTCTACGAGCGCGACTGTTCGCTGCAGCGCCGCCACCAGAAGGTGATCGAGGAGGCTCCCGCGCCGGGCATGACGGACGAGGTCCGCGCCGCCATGGGCAAGGCCGCGACGGAGGCCGCGAGGGCCGTCGGCTATGTCGGCGCCGGTACGGTCGAGTTCATCGCCGACGGGCGGGACGGGCTGAAACCCGACGGCTTCTGGTTCATGGAAATGAACACACGGCTGCAGGTCGAGCATCCCGTCACGGAGGCGATCACCGGGCTCGACCTGGTCGAGTTGCAGTTGCAGGTCGCGACCGGCGAGCCGCTGGGCTTTTCGCAGGCCGATGTGAAAGCCACCGGCCATGCCGTGGAAGCGCGGCTTTATGCCGAGGACCCTGAGAAGGGCTTCCTGCCCTCGACCGGCAAGCTCTGGGCGCTGCAATTTCCTTCAGGAGAGGGCATCCGCATCGATACCGGCGTCGAGGCCGGCGATACGGTGACGCCGTTCTATGATCCGATGATCGCCAAAATCATCGCCCATGGCGCTACGCGCGACGAGGCGCTGGACCGGCTTGGCGCGGCGCTCGGGCAAACCGTGGTCGCCGGGCCGCGGACCAATCTGGCGTTCCTGAAGAAGCTGACGGAAGCGCAGGGCTTTCGCGACGGGCCGTTCGACACCGGCTTCATCGAGCGCAATATCGCGGCGCTGGGCGCCGAGCCGCAGCCGCTGGATGCGGCTTCGGTCGCGGCAGCCGCGCTCCAGCTCGAGGAAGAGCGGGAGCTTGCGGTCGCGATGCAGGCGGCCGAGCGGGCCGATGGCGAGGCGCGCTCGCCCTGGCTCGTCACAGACGCCTTCTCGCTGATGCCGCGCCCGGCGCTGGGCCTGCCGCTGCTGGTCGATGGCGAGCGGGTCGAGGCGCGGATCGAATGGCATCAGGCTGGCGCGCGAGTCAGCCTGCCCGGGCACGCGATCGATGAGGGCGAGCACGAGATCGCGCTGGCGCAGGCCGAGCGCGGCACCTGGCTGGCGCTGCATCGCGGCCGGCAGACGGCGGTCTCGCTGTTTGACCCGTTCAGCGTCGATCTCGACGCGGCAGCGGGCTCCGGCGGCGTCATCAAGGCGCCGATGCACGGCAAGCTGATCGCGCTGTTCGTCGCGGCCGGCGATGCCGTGGTGAAGGGCCAGCGGCTCGCCATCGTCGAGGCGATGAAGATGGAACACGTCCTGACTGCCCCGCGCGACGGCACCGTCAGCGAGGTCGCCGGCGAGCCGGGGGCGCAGGTGGCGGAAGGCGCGAAGGTGGTCGTGCTCGGGGAGTGAGGCGTGATCGATCATGCTCTGAGCGAGCGCATCGCTGTCAGCCTGCGATTTAGCGGCGACGACCTCGATCCTGACGAGATCAGCACCGTGATCGGCAGCCAGCCGACGCGAGCGTATCGGAAAGGTGACCCGAGAACCTCGCCGAACGGGACCTCCTTGGGTTTGGCTCGGTTCGGATTGTGGTCGCTATCGATAAGCCAAGATCAGCCCGGCGACCTTGAAGCGAAGATTGTGGCGCTGCTCGGCGCGACGACGCAGGACCTGTCGCGGTGGGACGTTTTGACGGTCCGCTTTCGGGCGGATCTGTTCTGCGGGGTGTTCATGCCGCGCATGAACTGGGGCATCAATCTCAGCCCGGCGATACAGGTAGCGATCGGCCAGCGCGGGCTGGAACTCGATCTCGATATCTACGCCGCAGACGTGGATGACTCGCTTCCGCCGCAGGATCAGGGATTGGCCTGATTACAGCCGCCCCACGACCGGAAACTGCTCGACCTCGTAGATCTGCCCGGAGACCGGGGCGCTTTCATCGGAGAGCCAGAAGGCGGTGTGGGCCGCGATCTCCTCGGGCTGCATGATCCGCCCCGTTGGCGCCTGGCGGAGCGGGACCTCGTTCTCCCAGCCGGGCTTGCGGCCTTCGCGCTGCTGGGTCGCATCCTCGTTGGCGGTGAAGGTCCAGCCGACATTGAGCTGGTTGACCCGGATGCGCTCGGGGCCGAGCGCGTCGGCGAGATTGCGCGTCATCGTCATCAGCGCGCCCTTCGACATGGAATAGACGGTCAGGTTGGCGAGGCCGCACCAGGCGTTGAGCGAGCCGACGGTGACGATGGCGCCGCCGGATTTCTGCAGGCGGAAGGCCCGGATCGCGGCCTCGGCGCAGAGCAGCGGAGCGCGCGTGTTGACGGCGAACATATGGTCGAAGAACTCGGCGGTGGTCTCGCCGATGACGCCGCGCGGATAGATGCCGGCATTGTTGACCAGCCCGTCGATGCGGCCGAAGGCCTGGACCGTGGCATCGACGATGGCCTGTCCGGTCGCGGGATCGGCGAGATCGCCCGCCTTGCCTTGCGTGGCGGAGCCGAGATGGCGGCAGGCGGCGTCGATCTCGTCCTGGTCGCGAGCATGGATCAGGACTTTGGCGCCGTCTTCGACGAGGCGCTGCGCCATGGCATAGCCGATGCCGTTCGACGAGCCGGTGACGAGGAAGGCCTTGCCTGCAAGTCCGCGCATGTTGTTCCTCCGCTTTGTTGGGCGTCTTACTAGCCTGCCGGAGAAGCCCCGTCATGCTCGGCCTCGTGCCGAGCATCCACGCCTTGAACACTGACCTTGACGAAGGAAGACGCGGATGGTCGGGACAAGCCCGACCATGACGAGAAGAGTGGCGTCGCTGTGGAGAAACGCCGCAGCCGCTGGTCGGGTTGCCCCGGGCGCACTAGATTGCCGCCATGCCTCTCCACCTGCTCAAGCTTTGCGTCGGCGCCGAATCGATCAGCGATCTCGAAGAGTGGATCGAGGAGCGGATGACGCTGGAGCGGCGGCTCGGCCGGCCGGAGGAGCAGATCCATACCACGCGCATGGTGCCCAAGCGCGTTGAGGAGATCGTCGCGGGCGGTTCGCTCTACTGGGTGATCAAGGGCCAGATTTCGGCCCGCCAGCGCCTGACCGCGATCCGCCCCTTCACCGATGGCGACGGCATCGGCCGCTGCCATCTCGTGATGGAGCCGGTGGTGGTGCCGCTGGAGCCACGGCCCTGCCGTCCGTTCCAGGGCTGGCGCTACCTCGCCGAAAAGGACGCTCCCCGCGACATCGATGGCCGCAGCGGCGATCTCGGCGCGATGCCGGAGGCGCTGCGGCGCGAGCTGGCGGAGATGGGGCTGCTGTAGGCGTTGCGCGCCATCGATTGGCGATGACCGTCGATTTTGCTATCTGTTGGCATCGACCGGAGAGCGTTGCCATGTCGAAGACCACATCGATTTTGCTGGACGATCATTTCGACCGTTTTGTCGGCGCGCAGGTGAAGGCGGGCCGCTACGACTCGGCCAGCGATGTGGTGAAGGCCGGTCTGCGCCTGCTTGAAGAACACGAGGCCAAGGTCAAGGCGCTTCAGGAGGCGTTGATCGCCGGAGAGCAGTCCGGCTCGCCCGTTGCCTTCGACAATGATGCGTTTGTGGCGCGGATGCGCGCCAAGCATGGCTAAGGCGGGTCGCTACCGGCTTTCCCCGCTGGCGCAGGCCGATCTCGAAGACATCTGGTCCTATACCGTCGGGCGTTGGTCACCGGAGCAGGCCGAAAGCTATCACGCCACGATCATCGCCGCGTTCGAGGGGCTGGCGGCAGGCGGGAAGCACGGCCGCCCCGTCGATATCCGCGCCGGCTATCTCAAATATCGGGTTGGATCGCATCTCGTCTTCTACCGCCTCTCGGAAGCCGGTATCGACATCATGCGCATCCTTCACGAAAGGATGGATGTCGGCCGCCATTTGTGATCGGCGGCTCGACCGTTCTCACACCCCGATATTGTCGATCAGCCTTGTCGCGCCGATCCGTGCCGCGACGAGAAGCCGGATCGGGCCGTCGGCCAGCGAGGTCACGGGTGCCAGCGTCTGCGCGTGGCGGGCCTCCAGATAGTCGAGCTCGAAACCGGCCGAGATGATCTCGGTCTGTGCCTCGCCCACGGCCTGGAAGAGCGGGTCTTCGTTGCGGATGCGGGCCGCCAGCGCCTGCATGACCTGGTGCAGCAGCGGCGCCAGCGCGCGGTGCTCGGGCGAGAGGTAGCGGTTGCGCGAGGACATGGCGAGGCCGTCGGGCTCGCGGAACGTCGCCAGCGGCACGATCTCGATGCCGAGGTCGAGATCGGCCGCCATGCGCGTCACCACCTTGAGCTGCTGGTAGTCCTTCTCGCCGAAGACGGCGAGATCCGCGCGCGACTGCGTGAAGAGCTTGCAGCAGACCGTGGCGACGCCCTCGAAATGCGTCGGCCGGAAGCGGTCGTCGAGCCCGACCGCCGCCGGGCCGAGCAGCAGGATGCGGGTGGCGAAGCCGGCCGGATACATCTCCTCGACCGGCGGGAAGAACACAGCGTCGGCGCCGGCCGCGACGAGCTGGGCGCAGTCGTCATCGAAGGTGCGCGGATATTTCTTGAAATCCTCATGCGGGGCGAACTGCGTCGGGTTGACGAAGATTGTGACGATCACGCGCCTGGCATGGCGCTGTGCCTCCCTGACCAGAGCGATATGGCCCTCATGCAGCGCGCCCATGGTCGGCACGAGGCCGACCTTCTCGCCGGCGGCATGCCAGCCCGCCACGGCCGCGCGCATCGCGGCGACGGTTTCGAAGATCGCGATCTGGCTCATGGCGTGTCTCTCATCGTCGGCATGGATATTTCAGCCCTCATCCTGAGGAGCAGCCGAAGGCTGCGTCTCGAAGGATGCTCCAGCGATCTCCGGAGCCTCCTGAAGCATCCTTCGAGACGCCGCTTCGCGGCTCCTCAGGATGAGGGCTGTGAAGTGGCAACCGTCCTGTCGGTTGACGGGTAGCAAATGTGCCGGCGATGGCCAATATCAGACCCATGACAGACAAGACCGACAGAGCCCTCGGCAAGGCTGCGAGCACGGGCGTGAGCCCGGGCCGCTCTGCGCCGGGCGAGATCGACCGCTTCCTCGGCGCGGCGAAGCAGCTCGCGCCCCTGGCGACGGGGCAGGCGGGGCGGCTCGTCTTCGCGCTCGACGCCACGATGAGCCGCCAGCCGACTTGGGACCTCGCCTGTTCGCTGCAGGCGCGGATGTTCGAGGTCGCGGCGACGAGCGGCGGGCTTGCCGTGCAGCTGGTCTATTTCCGGGGCCTCGGCGAATGCCGTGCTTCCGGCTGGATCGGCGAGCCGCGCCGTCTCAACGGCCTGATGGGCGCCATCGCCTGCCAAGGCGGCCAGACCCAGATCGCGCGCGTGCTGAAGCATGTCCGCGACGAGGCGAAGTCCGTGCCGATCCGGGCCTTCGTGCTGGTCGGCGATGCGATGGAGGAGGATGTCGATGCGCTGGCCGCGCTTGCCGGCGAACTCGGCCTGCGCGGCATCCGCGGTTTCCTGTTCCAGGAGGGGCATGATCCCGCCGCGAGCGCGGCTTTCGCCACGATGGCGCGATTGACCGGCGGCGCGCATGCGCGCTTCGACGTGAATGCGCCCGACTCGCTGCTCGAGCTGCTGCGCGGGGCCGCGGCCTATGCGGCGGGCGGGCGCGAGGCGATGCTGAAGCTCGCCGGCGGCAGCCCTGCCGTGCGCGGGCTGATCGGCGCAATGGATGGAGGCCGCCGGTGACGCTGCTCTACGGCGTGGCCGCCCTGCTCTTGTTCTGGTGGGTCTCGAAGCTGTTCGCCAGCACCAATCCGAAGCTGCTCGCGAAGGTCGTCAAGAGCGGCGGTGGCGTGCTCTCGCTCGGCGTTGCCGGGCTTTTGATGATGCGCGGCCGGATGGACATGGCGCTGTTCGTCGGCGGCATCGGCGCCTGGCTGCTCGGCTGGAGCGCGACCGGGCCGGGCGGCATCCGCTTTCCCTGGAGCAAGGGGGCGGGCGAGACGCCGGGTGCGCGGTCGAAGGTGACGTCCGCGCTGCTGGCGATGGAACTCGACCATGACAGCGGCGGCATGACCGGCACGGTCAGCGCCGGCAGTTTCGCCGGGCGCAATCTCGACGATCTGTCGCTGGCCGAGATCGGCGCGCTGATGCGCGAATGCCTGGCTGGGGATCCCGAGGGAGCCCGGCTGCTAGAGGCATATCTCGACCGCCGGTCGCCCGGCTGGCGTGAAGACGCTGATCGTCACCGCGACGCGGGGCAGGGCCGCGCGACGGGCACGGGCGCGATGTCGCAGCAGGAGGCCTACGAGATCCTGGGGCTTCAGCCGGGGGCGGGCGAGGAGGCGGTCCGCGAGGCCCATCGCGCCCTGATGAAGCGCATCCACCCGGACGCCGGGGGCACCAGCGGACTTGCCGCTCGCGTCAACCAGGCCAAGGACGTCCTTTTGAAGTGAGGTGCCGGCCGGGAAAGGGTAAGTCTGGTACGACATCGTCAGCGTTCCTTGTCCCTTGTCCGTTCAACCGCGCGTGGCGAAGCAGGCGAAGCCGTCGCGCTTGAGCCTGGCGCAGGCCTTCTCGGCATCCTTGGGATCCTCGAAGCCGGCGAAGCGGGCGCGGAACAGCGTCGAGCCGCCCTTCTCGACCTTCTCCGTGAAGCCCGAGGCGTCGGCGAGCGGGCCTGACGCCTTGGCGCGGGCGCGGACCAGGATGTCCTTGGCCTTGGCCTCGTCATCGGTGGCGCCGAGCTGGATGATCCATTTGCCGGCGGTGGCCAGCGCCGGGCGGGCTTCGCTCGGCTTGGCCTGCTCGGGGGCTTTCTCCACGAGTCTCGCCACCGTGGTGGTGCCGGCGTCGTGAAGTTTCTCGACCGGGGCCGCGGCGACGACAGTGGGCGCCAGGCTGGCCACCTTGAGCGCGGGCTTCTCCTCGGGCTCGGCGACCTTGGCGATCGACGAGGTCACGTCGACATTCGCCGGCGGGCGCATGACCTTGCCGTCGACGGCGGGAGCGCCGATCGACCAGCGCATGGCCGAGGGCGTCGTCGTCGCGGTGACGGGCCGCATGCCGGAGATCTGCAACTGCTGGGCGGCGCCGACATTCACGGGGCGCGGCGGGGCGATCGGGGTGGTCGTGGCGACCGGCGCATAGGCGCGGGCGGCGGCCGGAAGCGGAGCCTCCGTCTCGATGCGCGGACGCGGCACCGGCATGGGCGCGGGTTCAGGCACGGCGGCGGTTACGATCGGTGCGGCGGGCCGCTGGCGCTCGTGAGCGCGTTCCTGGACACGCTCCGGCTGACGCTCCTCGGGCTCGGGCGCTTCGGCGACCATGGTGGCGCGGCCGCCGGTGGCGGCGCGGGGCAAGGTCGAGGCGACGAGATCGGCCATGATCTTGTCGCGCGAATTGCCGGAGCGGCCGCCGAGCACGACGGAGACGATGTGCCGGCCTTCCGACTTGGCCGAGGTCATCAGGTTGAAGCCGGAGAGATTGGTGTAGCCGGTCTTGATGCCGTCCACGCCCTCGACCCGGCCGAGCAGCTTGTTGTGGTTGCGATAGGCACCGCCCGCATAGTTGAACACGCGCGTCGAGAACATCGGGTAGTAGCGCGGGAAGCGCTCCTGGATGGCGCGGGCGAGGATCGTGAGATCGCGCGCCGTGGTGATGTTGGGCGGGCTGTGGGGCAGGCCGTGCGGGTTGTAGAAGGCCGAGCGGCTCATGCCGATCGAGCGGGCGCGCGCCGTCATCATCTGCGCGAACTCGTCCTCCGAGCCGGCGACATTCTCGGCGACCGCCATGGCGACATCGTTGGCCGACTTGGTCACCAGGGCCAGGATCGCGTCACGCACTGAGATCGTCTCTCCGGGCGCAAAGCCGATCTTGGACGGCGCCTGGCGCGCCGCGTTGGCGGAGACCGTCAGCTCGGAATCCATCCTGAACTTGCCGCGCTCGAGCTGCTCGAACAGCAGATAGAGCGTCATGACCTTGGTGATGGAGGCCGGGATGCGCGGGGCATCCTCGTTGACCGCATGCAGGGTGCGGCCGCTCTTCACATCGACGACCATCGCCGCATAGGGCGGCGCATAGCCGCCGCCGACATGGCGCCGCTTCTTGCGGGCCGCCTCGGCCGGAGACGCCACCGCCGCCACTGCGATCGCGACGATACCGATCATTCCGACGAGCGTGCGAAAGCGCACGCGCCGGGACCCAACGCAACTGAAAGCCATGCAACCCGCCTCAACCAGAACTCACGTCCCCGGTCCCCGGCACCGTCTTGCGACGTGGCATAAGGGACACAGTTGAGGAGGTTAGGACGATGCGGTTACGGAGCCGTTAAAAGGCTAACGATCTCGATGCGTGCCGCCGATGTGCCGCGCCTGCGTCTGATGCATTGCAGCACGTCCTTGACATTCATGTTGCGGTGCACAATATGAGAGCAGTCCCGGTGATGAACACTTTCATCTGACCTAGGGGCGAAGAAACCCGGGCTTCAGGCTCGTCAGCAGAGGCGGCACTCCGTGCCGAGGGAAGAAACATGATCCAGCAGTTCGAGACCATCCAGAAGGCCTCCAAAGAGAACGTCGATGCGGCCCTGAAGGCCTTCGGCGCCACCTCCAAGAGCGTCCAGACCATTGCCGTCGAGGCGACCGACTATGCCAAGAAGTCCTTCGAGACCGGCACCGCCACGATCGAGAAGCTCGCCGGCGTCAAGACGCTCGAGAAGGCCATCGAGATCCAGACCGATTACGTCAAGACCGCCTTCGAGGGCGCCGTCGCCCAGATGACGAAGATGGGCGAGCTCTACTCCTCGCTGGCCAAGGACGCTTACAAGCCGTTCGAGGGCATCGTCGCCAAGGCCGTTCCGGCCACCAAGTGATGTGACGCCCGCCCGCGCCTCTGGCAGCGGGCGGCGCAGTTCCTTCCATGATCGAGCCCGGCCTTGCGGCCGGGCTTTTTCTTTGTGCGCTGCTGGACGGTCAGCCGTGATCGACGCGCGTGGCGATGCCGTCCAGCGCCGTGAGCACCTGCGCCGGCAAAACGAGGTCGGCTGCGGCCAGGTTCTCGCGCAGATGCGCGACCGACGAGGTTCCCGGGATCAGCAGGATGTTGGGCGCCCGGTGCAGCAGCCAGGCCAGCGCGACCTGCATCGGTGTGGCGCCAAGCTGCGCGGCGACATCCGACAGCGTCGATGATTGCAGTGGGCTGAAGCCGCCCAGCGGGAAGAACGGCACATAGGCGATGCCGTCGCGGGCGAGGTCCTCGACCAGGACATCGTCGGCGCGATGCGCGAGATTGTACTGGTTCTGGACGCAGACGATCGGCACGATTTTGCGCGCATCAGCGATCTGTTTGCGCGTGACGTTGCTCAGGCCGATATGCCGGATGAGGCCCTTGCGCTGCAGTTCGGCGAGCGTGGCAAGCTGTTCCTCCAGCGGACCTTCGGCCGGGCCGTGAACGTCGAACATGGCGCGCAGATTGACGACCTCCAGAACGTCGAGACCGAGATTGCGGAGATTGTCATGGACCGCCTTGGTCAGGTCCTCTGCCGAGAAGGCCGGAATCCAGGAGGCGTCCTCGCCGCGCCGGGCGCCGATCTTGGTGACGATGACGAGATCGTCCGGGTAGGGATGCAACGCTTCCCGGATGATCTGGTTCGTGACATGCGGCCCATAGAAATCCGAGGTGTCGATGTGGTTCACGCCGGTGGCGACCGCCTCGCGCAGCACGGCGAGCGCCGCTTGACGATCCTTGGGCGGGCCGAAGACGCCGGGGCCGGCAAGCTGCATGGCGCCGTAGCCGAGGCGTTTCACGGGACGGTCGCCGAGGACGAGCGTGTCGGACTGGTCGATATTGGACATGGCTGATCTCCTGTGGGAACGAGCCTGACCTAGTCATTGCGATACCGCGCGAGAATGGGCCATAATCGGCACGGGTTGTGCGGGATGGCGAACAATGAAAGTCGATCTCGGCGATCTCAACGCCTTCGTCGCGGTGGCGCGTGCCAAGGGCTTTCGCGACGCGGCGCGGGCGAGCGGCGGCAGCGCATCGGGTTTGAGCGAAGCAGTGCGCCGGCTTGAGGCGCAGCTCGGCGTCAGGCTGCTCAACCGCACGACGCGCAGCGTTGCGGCCACCGAAGCCGGCCAGCGTCTGCTGGAACGGCTCGGGCCGGCCCTGAGCGAAATGGAAGCGGCTCTCGACGTCGTCAACAGCTTCCGCGACCGGCCGGCGGGAACACTGCGCCTCAACGTGCCGGTCAGCGCCTCGCGCTTGATCCTGCCGGAAATCGTGCCGGGCTTCCTTGCCGCCTATCCGGATATCCGCCTGGAGGTGGTCGCCGAGGAGAGCTTCGTCGATGTGCTTGCCGCCGGCTGCGATGCCGGCATCCGCTATGATGAGCGGCTGGAGCAGGACATGATCGCGGTGCCGATCGGGCCGCGCGTCCAGCGCTTCGCCGCTGCGGCCGCGCCTTCCTATCTCGACCGTCGCGGCCGGCCGGAGCATCCGCGCGACTTGCTCGGCCACGACTGCCTGCTTGGCCGGTTCGCGAGCGGCGCCCTGACGGCGCCATGGGAGTTCGAGCGCGACGGCGAGACCGTGCGAGTCGATCCCACCGGTCCGCTGATCGTCAGTGCCGGAGGGGCGATCGATCTCCTGGTCGAATCCGCAATCGCCGGCAGCGGCATCATCTTCCTGTTCGAGGGCTGGCTGCGCCCGCATCTCGACAGCGGTGCGCTTGAACCGGTTCTGGAAAGCTGGTGGCAGAGCTTCCCTGGCCCGTTCCTGTACTATCCGGGCCGCCGCCTGGTGCCGGCGCCACTGCGGGCGTTTCTCGATTTCATCAAGGGACCAGCCGGCCGTGCCTGATCGGGAGTCTGGGTTGTGCAGGGACAAGGCCCTGCTTCAAACGATTGAAAACTGGCGCGATGAGGCGCATGTCTAGCGCGTTGCGCCGCGGGCTCCGTGGCCTTTCCTGATGATGGTTTCTCTCATGCTCGACAAAGCGATTCCGCCGCGGACCCTCAAGCTGAACGCGGTCGACAATGTCGCCGTCGCAGTTGATCCGATCGATGTCGGCGTCACGGCTGCGGGGGTGACGGCGCTGAAGCGGATTCCGCGCGGGCACAAGCTGGCGCTGGCACCGATCGCCAAGGACGAGCCGATCCGCAAGTTCGGCCAGATCATCGGTTTCGCTACCGTGGATATTCCGCCCGGCGAATGGGTGCATGAGCATAATACCGGCTTCCATGCCTTCGAGCGCGACTATGCCTTCTGCGCCGAGGCCAAGCCCGAATTCGTGCTGCCGGTCGAACAGCAGGCGACCTTCGAGGGCTTCCGGCGGAAGGACGGCAAGGCCGGCACCCGCAACTATGTCGGCATCCTGACCTCGGTGAACTGCTCGGCTTCGGCCGCCCGCTTCATGGCCGAGGAGGTCAAGCGCTCCGGCCTGCTCGCCGATTATCCCAATGTCGACGGCGTCATCGCGCTGACCCACGGCACCGGCTGCGGCATCGACTACAACGGCGAGAGCTTCGAGGTGCTGAAGCGCACCACCTGGGGCTATGCCTGCAATCCGAACATGGCTGCCGTGCTGGTCGTCGGGCTGGGCTGCGAGGGTTTCCAGATCAAGCGCATGAAGGACGCCTATGGCGTCGAGGAGAGCGATGTCTTCCGCACGCTGACGATCCAGGAGACCGGCGGCACCCGCAAGGCTGTTGCGGCCGGCATCGATGCGCTGAAAATCATGCTGCCGATCGCTAACCGCGCCGTGCGCGAGACCGTGCCGGCGTCGGAACTGATGCTGGCGCTGCAATGCGGCGGCTCGGACGGCTATTCCGGCATCACCGCCAACCCGGCGCTGGGCAAGGCCGTCGATCTGCTGGTCGAGCATGGCGGGACCGCCATCCTCTCGGAGACGCCGGAGATCTACGGCGCCGAGCATCTCTTGACCCGTCGCGCCGCGACCCGCGAGGTCGGTGAGAAGCTCGTCGGCATCATCAAATGGTGGGAGGATTATACCGCCCGCGCCCGGATGGACATGAACAACAACCCGTCGCCCGGCAACAAGGCCGGCGGGCTGACGACCATCCTGGAGAAGTCGCTGGGCGCTGCGGCCAAGGGCGGGACCAAGACGCTGGCCGCCGTCTACCACTACGCCGAGCCGGTGCGCTCCAAGGGCTTCGTCTATATGGATACGCCCGGCTACGATCCGGTCTCGGCGACGGGGCAGGTGGCCGGCGGCGCCAATATCCTCGCCTTCACCACGGGGCGCGGCTCGGCCTATGGCTGCAAGCCGACGCCCTCGGTCAAGCTCGCGACCAACACGCCGATGTATCTCAAGCAGACCGACGACATGGACATCAACTGCGGCGATGTCCTCGACGGCGTGACGCTGGAGGAGAAGGGCCAGGAGATCTTCGACTATCTGCTGCGCGTCGCCTCGGGCGAGCACTCGAAGTCCGAAGCGATGGGGTATGGCGACGCCGAATTCGTGCCCTGGCAGATCGGCGCGACGATGTGATCGGGATGCGGTTCGAGCGAACGGCTTGAACCGGATCGGCTCCTGATGCGACGAAGCGTGTGAACCGGCGACGCCATCAGGCGCGCCGGCGTTTTCGTCTCTCGGCCAAGGTTCATCATGAAGTCCATCGTTCTCGTCACCGTGCCGCGCGTCCTGCTCGGGTTGCTCTTTCTCGTCTCCGCCGCTGACGGCTTCTGGTGGATGGCGACCGGCGCCCACTTCATCCATCCCCCCACCAGCGAGCGCGGCGTCGTCTTCGAGATGGCGCTGCAGAATTCCGGCTTCTTCTGGCCACTGCTGAAGAGCGTCAATCTGGTCGGGGGGCTCAGCCTGCTGCTGAACATCGCCCCGGCGCTTGGGCTCGCCCTGATCGCGCCGGTGATGGCGGTCATCGTGCTGTTCCATCTGGCGATCAACCCGCAGGGCATTCCCGTCGCGGTGATCCTCGTCGTGCTCGGTGGCTTGCTGGTCTGGGCCTATCGCGAGCGCTACGCGGGGTTGCTGCGCTGACGTGAGCCGTCATTCTCGGGCGAAGCGAAGAGCAGACCCGAGAATCTCTCAGACCGGTTAGCTGGTTTCAGAGATGCTCGGGTCAAGCCCGAGCATGACGACCCAGGCGACCTCAAACCGAAAAACCGCGCAGCCTGTCGCTCAACTCACCGATCCGGTCGGCCGCGACATTTGCAATCGCGATGCGCAGATGCTGCTCCTGTCCCGGGCCGAAATAGGGGCCGGGCAGGGCCAGCACGCCGCGTTCCTCGACCAGCCGGCGCACGACATCGGCAGCGGGGACGCCAGCGAAGGGATGCGCGACATAAGCGAAATAGGCGCCGGCCGCGAGCACCTGCCAGTCATTGAGAGGGGCCATCGCCTCGCGGAACAGCGCCGCACGGGCGTTGATCTCGGTGCGGTTGGCCTCGCGCCAGTCGCGGATGCCGGCGATGCCCCAGGTCACGGCCGCCTGACCGGCGCGCACCGGGCTGATCTGGACGCAATCGAGCACCTTGGCGATCTCGGCCATGACGGACTCGCCTGCCGTGATCGCGCCGAGACGCCAGCCCGGCACGGCATAGGCCTTGGAGAAACTGTAAAGCCCGATCACCGAATCCTGCCAGCGCGTTGTCGCAAAGATTTCATGTGGCGCGGCAACGCCCGCGGGCAGGAAATCGCGATAGGTCTCGTCGAGCACGAGCCAGAGCCCGCGCCGGGCGCAGAGTTCGGCGAAGGCGGCGATGGTGGAGGGTGGGTAGATCGCGCCGGTCGGGTTGTTGGGCGTCACCAGCACGATGGCGCGGGTGCCGGAATCGATCAACGCCTCGGCGGTGGCGACATCGGGCACGAAGCCCGCAATGGGGTCGCAGGGCAGGGGCCTGGCCTCGATGCCGAGCATGCGTAGCGTCATCTCGTGGTTGAAGTACCAGGGCGCCGGCAGCAGGACGCTCTCGCCGGCCTTGGCCAGCGCCATCATCGTCATGACGAAGGCCTGGTTGCAGCCCGAGGTGATCGCGACTTCGGTTGGCCTGAAGCGCGTGCCGTAGACCTGAGAGATTTCGGCCGCATAGGCTTCGCGCAGGGCCATGTCGCCGGTGATCGGGCCGTAGCGGGTGTTGTCGGGCGAGCGCGCAGCCTCCGCCAACCGCTCCAGCAATGCGGCCGGCGGCGGCGAGCCCGGCACCGCCTGCGACAGGTCGACCAGCGGGCCGGAACGGCCGTCATAGGCCCGAGCCCAGCCTTGCGCCTGCGGGATCGGCGGTGTGCCGGTGTCGATGAGGTTGGGGTTCAGCAAGGCGGGGGCGGTCTGGAGCATGGCGGGCAGCTTTGGGACGCGTCCGGCTTTCCGTCAATCGGCCCTGACGCATGCCGGGCTATCGGCTTGGATGCGGCGCCGGATCGGGCCATATCTTGGACCAGGGGAGAAAGCGGAGCGCGCATGCAGGACGAGACTGATGATGCCGTCGCGGCGCTGCACACCATGCTCGACCGCGCTGATTCCATCGTCGCCTTCACCGGCGCCGGCATCTCGACGGAGTCGGGCGTGCCGGATTTCCGCACGCCGGGCTCGCCCTGGACGGTCAACAAGCCGATCCCCTTCGAGGCCTTCGTGGGGAATCGCGAGGCCCGCATCGAGGCGTGGCGGCGCAAATTCGCGATGGACGACCACTTCGCCGGGGCGGCGCCCAATGTCGGCCACCGGGCCCTGGCGCGGCTGGTCGCGGAGGGGCGCTCGCCCGCCATCATCACGCAGAACATCGACGGGCTGCACCAGGCCTCGGGCGTGCCCGACGCGCAGGTGATCGAACTCCATGGCAACGGTACCTATGCGACCTGCCTGACCTGCGGCTGGCGCCACGAGCTGGCGGCGATCCGCCCCGCCTTCGAGGCAACAGGCGAACCGCCGGCCTGCGTGATGTGCGCCGGGCCGGTGAAATCGGCGACGGTCTCCTTCGGCCAGGCGATGCCGCAGGACAAGACGAGCCGGGCGCAGCAACTGGCTCTGGAGGCTGAGCTTTTCCTCGTCGTCGGTTCGTCGCTGGTGGTCTATCCGGCGGCGACGCTGCCGATCATCGCCAAGAAGCAGGGCGCGACGCTGGTGATCGTCAACCGCGAGCCGACGGAGCTCGACGCCATCGCCGATCTGGTGGTGAGGGCCGAGATCGGGGCGGTGCTGGGAAGGTTGGCGGGGTAGGCAGAGACCTGCGTGGAAGAGAGGCGGCTATGGTGTTGACGTCGAAGGCGGTCCTGATCACCGCCGCCCTGATCGCGGGGAGCCCGGCCGTGGCTGCCGAGCGGATGACGACGCTCAATCGGGAGACGTTTATCTGCGTGAGCTGGGCCGGCTGGCACGAATATGGCCTGGCCTCGCTGAC
Organism: Hyphomicrobiales bacterium; assembly: GCA_900470775.1. Lineage (GTDB taxonomy): Bacteria > Pseudomonadota > Alphaproteobacteria > Rhizobiales > Beijerinckiaceae > Allobosea. Next base: position 65,596 of record UCBZ01000009.1, read on the forward strand.
GGCAAAGGGCGCGCGGATGAGCAAACACTGCCCGCGTCGCCTCGCCGCCGGGACGAAGGTCGTCGTCGTGGAGGAGGATGCGGGCGCGGGGGCCTCGGAGATCCGCTATCGCGGCAAGACCTGGTTCGTCGACAACCAGCGGCTGAAATGAGCGGGCTGCTTCGGGGTGGCCCGGCGCCGTCTCGCCATTTTGGCCTTCGCCATGTCATTCAGCCGTCTGTGGGCTCGACGCTTCAAGCGCGGCCCTGACGGCACTTGGGGGCTCGCCGCGCGCGATGAGGGCGGCGGCCTGCTGGCCTTGACGGGCCAGAGCGTGCCGGCTTTTACCCGCGGCAGACAGCAGCACATGCTGCGGCTCGAAGCCGGCGGCCTGCAACCGGCGCACATAGGTCAACTGGCTCGCATAAGGCACGATCCGGTCCTCCTGATCCGACAGGACAAAAATCAGCGGTTTGGGATTAGTGCGGATGCCGCCGAGATGGTCGATGGGATCATGAAGCGCGTGGATATTGCCGCTTTGAACCGTGCGTCGCCGGTCCCAGTACTCGGTGACCTCACGCACGGACAAAAGCGCCGAGGACAGGGCCACGGCTGAAACATCGCGGCGCCGGTTCAGCAGCGATGCGGCAATGTGGCCGCCGCCCGATTGTCCAGCCAGGATGAACGTCGCGACGCGATGGCGCTGCTTGATCGCATCGAGCGCGCGCTCCATCAGCATCACCTCGCGTAGCTCGCGGCGCTGGTTGTGATCGCCCGATGATCCGTACATGCCGGGACGTGCCAGGAAGATCGCCGGCTTGCCCGCCTGGTCCGACCAGTGCGCCATGTCGCGCTGGATGGCGTCGGGAGAGCGCCTGTCATAGCCCGGCGAGATGAAGCGTACACCCGCCTTGGTTTTCAACAGCACATCGCCGCTGAAATAGACCAGAACCGTGGGGTTATCGCCGTCGCCGAGGCCATGCGCATAGGTGCGTAGACAGTCGCCCTTGCCGTTGACCTCGACCCAGAGACCGCCCGGCACGGTTGCGCAATGAGCGGCCGAACTCAACGATCCGTGCAAGGCCTCATAAGGCGCGAAGCGCTCGCCCGCGCGCGGCACGGCGAGCTCTCTCGGTGTCGTCGGGGCGAGGGCCGACAGTTCCAGCCTTTGGGCCAAAGCCGCAGGCGCCAGCCCGATAGTCAGAATGGCGATCGTCAACCAGCGAAGCAGCCGTTCCATGATTTCAGCCTGATCCTCCAGCCGGCGGCGACGCTGCCTATCATCGCTAAAAGCTGGATGCGACGCTCATCATCGTCAACCGCGAGCCGACGGAGCTGGACGCCATCGCCGATCTGGTGCTGGGGCGGCTGGCGGGGTAGGGCTTTCGCGACGCTTCTTCCCTTCTCCCGGATGGATTCCTCT
>UCBZ01000006.1 GCA_900470775.1 Hyphomicrobiales bacterium
GGCGTTTCGCAGAGGAATCCTAGCGGAGAAGGAAGAGGTCAAATCACCGCCTCGATCAGAAACGGCCCCTTGCGTCCGAGCGCGCCCTTGAACAGCCTGGTGAACTCCTCGGCGGTCGTGGCGCGCGCGGCTTCCACGCCCATGCCGCGCGCCATCGAGACCCAGTCCAGCGCCGGCTCGTCGATGTTGAGCATCAGCGTGGCGTTGCGGCCGAAATCATTGACGCCCACCGCGCGCATCTCGCCATGCAGGATCGCATAGGTCCGGTTGGCGAAGATCACCGTGACGATGTCGAGGTTCTCGCGCGCCTGCGTCCACAGCCCTTGCACCGTGTACATGCCCGAGCCATCGGCCTGCATGCCGATGACCTTGCGGTCGGGGCAGGCCACGGCGGCGCCGACGCACATCGGGATGCCTTCGCCGATCGCGCCGCCGGTCAGCTGCAGATAGTCGTGCTGCGGCGCGTTGTGGCATTGCTGGTAGAAGACCCGACCCGACGAGACCGACTCGTCGCAGATGATCGCATTCTCCGGCAGGAGCCGCGCGACGATGGTGCAGACCTTGTCGGCGTCGAGGTCGCCGGTCGGAAGCGCTGTCTCGCTCTGCGACCTGGCGATGAAGGCGGGCTCGACCTTGGTTGCGCCGGTTTCCTCGGCGAGTGCCGCGAGCGCACCGTCAAGATCGTCGCCCATGACGCCGAGCGCGGCGACGATGCAGCCATCATGGATCAGCCGGCCGGGTTTGCCGGGATAGGCGAAGAAGCCGACCGGGATCTGCGCGCCGACCAGCACCAGCAGGTCGATATCCTTCAACTGCTCCAGCGCCATGTCGATGGGGTAGAACACCTTGGGGATGGCGACGCGGCCGGCGCCGCGCTCGATGCGCCCGTTCGACATCTGCCCGTACATCTTGCAGCCGGTCGCTGCGCAGATCCGCGCCGCCGTCTCCAGCGGCCCTTCGCGCAGCGACGAGCCGGTCATCATCAGCGCAGCCCGCGCGCCATGCTGGCGCAGCGCAGCCGCAACCTCGCGCACGGTCTCGGGCGCGACGGCCTTGAAGGCCGGCACGGCGGTCGCGGTCACCTCAGCCGGCTCGACGCTGCCCCAGGCGCAATCGCCCGGCAGGATCACGGTCGCAACGCCCGGCAGCGACATCGCGGCGGCATAGGCCTCGCCGATCGCCGGCCCGACATCCTCCGGCGTGGTGATGCGATGGACATAATGCGACATCGGCCGCGCCAGGCTTTCAATGTCGCTGGTCAGCGGCGCGTCGTGCTGGAGATGATAGGTCGCGTGGTCGCCGACGACGTTGAGCATCGGCGTCCAGGCGCGCCTCGCATTGTGCATGTTGGCAAGCGCGTTCGCCATGCCCGGCCCGCAATGCAGCAGTGTCGCCGCCGGCTTGTCGGCCATGCGGGCATAGCCGTCGGCCGCGCCCGTAACCACGCCCTCGAACAGGCCGAGCACGCAGCGCATCTGCGGCTTGCGGTCGAGCGCCGCGACGAAATGCATCTCGGAGGTGCCGGGATTGGCGAAGCAAACATCCACGCCGTTGACGAGCAGCGTGTCGCAGAGGCGGTCGGCACCGTTCATTCGGATGATTCCTGGACGAAGAAGAAACAGGTCGTTCGGAGAGGGCTTAGGGGAAGGGATGTCCCGGCGCCTGTCAAACAAGAGAATGTCATGGCCGTCCCCAGCTATGGTGATCGGCTGCTTGACGGATTTGCATATGCATTTAACGTCGGCTGGAACGAAGGTTGCATCTGGCTGCGCCATGCGGCGCGACGGATTCTTGGTCCTCGCACGAAGCCGGACATCACTTAAGGGGAAGGGCCCGTCATGACAGGTTTTAAGCGTTTCGGAGCGGTGGCGGGCCTTGGCCTGGCGGCGGCATTGGCGGCCGGCGGCGCGCAGGCGCAGACTAAAATCTCCATCGGCATTTCCGGCTGGACCGGCTTCGCGCCGCTCGTCCTGGCCAAGGAATCGGGCATCTTCGCCAAGAACGGCCTCGACGTGACCATCAAGAAGATCCCGCAGAAGGACCGCCACCTCGCCATGGCGTCCGGGGACATCCAGTGCGCGGCGACCACCGTCGAGACCTGGATCGTCTGGGACGGCGCGGGCGTGAAGACCAAGCAGATCTTCCAGCTCGACAAGAGCTATGGCGCCGATGGCATGGTGACGCGTAACGCCACCGCCTCGATCAAGGACCTCAAGGGCAAGACCGTCGCGGCCTCCGCGCCCGGCACTTCGCCCTATTTCGCGCTCGCCTGGATGCTCAAGGAAAACGGCATGTCGGTGAAGGACGTGACCGTCGTCAACATGGAGCCCGGCCCGGCCGCGCAGGCCTTCATCGCCGGCCAGAACGACGCCGCGCTGACCTATGAACCCTATCTCTCCGCCGTCCGCGACAAGCCCGAGGCCGGCAAGATCATCGCCACCACGCTCGACTATCCGATGGTCATGGACACCGTCGGCTGCACCCCGGCCTTCCTCGCCGCCAACGACACGGCTGCCGCCGCCATGGCCAAGAGCTATTTCGAGGCTCTGGAGCTGATCAAGGCCGACAAGGACAAGGCCTTCGGCATCATGGGGGCCGATGTGAAGCAGACCGGCGAGCAGTTCGGCAAGTCGGCCGCTTTCCTGCGCTGGTCGGACGAGGCCGGCAACAAGGCCTTCTTCTCGGGCGAGTGGCAGGCCTTCTCGGCCAAGGCCGCCGACCTCCTGCTCGAGATCGGCCTGATCAAGGCCAAGCCCGATCTCAAGGATCTGGTCGAGACGAAATACGTCGTCGGTAAGTGAGCTGACGGGCTCGACGCTGGTCCAGCCAGGCGCGGGGAACCCTCTCCCATAGGGAGAGGGCAGGGTGAGGGGACGGCCGTTTGACGGCGAACCTCTGACCTCACCGCTGCGACGCTTGAATGTTGGCTCCATATCGTCCAACGGCCGACACCTCACCCCTGCCCCTCTCCTTGCAGGAGAGGGGTTCCCCGCGCCTTTCGTGGCACGCGAGTGACTGATCCATGAAACCCCTCCAGCCGGTCTCCGCCCCCGCTCGCATCGGCTACGGCATCGCGTTTTTCGCGCTGTTCGTCGCGCTCTGGTCGGTCGCGACCTTCGGCGGCTATGTCCAGAAGCTGTTCCTCGCCGATCCGCTGACGATGGTGCGGGAAGGCTACAGCCTCCTCGTCCAGTATGGCTTCGCCTTCGACATCGGCATGACCATCTGGCGCGTCGTCGGCGGCTTCGTGCTGGCCGTGATCGTGGCGCTGCCGCTCGGCATCATGATGGGTGCCTACAAGCGGATCGAGGCCTTCCTGGAGCCCTTCGTCTCCTTCGCGCGCTATCTGCCGGCCTCGGCCTTCATCCCGCTGCTGATCCTCTGGGCCGGCATCGGCGAGGCGCAGAAGCTGCTCGTCATCTTCATCGGCTCGGTCTTCCAGCTCATCCTGATGATCGCGGTCTCCGTCGGCTCGATCCGGCGCGATCTGGTCGATGCCGCCTATACGCTGGGCGCGACCGACACCTCCGTCGTGCGCCGCGTGCTCCTGCCCAACGCCGCTCCCGAGATCGCCGAGATCTTCCGGCTCGTGCTCGGCTGGGCCTGGACCTATGTCATCGTCGCCGAGCTGATCGGTTCGTCCTCCGGCATCGGCCACATGATCACCGACAGCCAGGCGTTGCTGAACACCGGGCAGATCATCTTCGGCATCATCGTCATCGGCCTGATCGGGCTGGTCTCGGATTTCATGTTCAAGGCGGTGAACCAGCGCCTCTTTCCATGGGCGCAAAGATGAGCAAGCTTCTCGTTGCGAATGTCGGGAAGATCTTCCCGGCTCAAGCGAACGGCCAGCCGACCCGCGCCTTGATGCCGACCTCGCTTGATGTCGGGGACAACGACTTCATCGCGATCCTGGGCCCCTCCGGCTGCGGCAAGTCCACCCTGCTGCGGATCATCGGCGGGCTGGAGACGGCCAGCGAAGGCAAGATCATGCTCGACGGCGTGCCCGTCTCGGGGCCGGGCGCCGATCGCGGCTTCGTCTTCCAGAGCTACACGCTGTTCCCCTGGCTGACGGTGGCTGAGAATATCGCCTTCGGACTGCGCGAGAAAGGTGTGGCGGAGCGTGAACGCCTCGACATCGCCCGCGGCTGGGCGGATCGCGTCGGGCTGTCGAGCTTCGTCGACCATTTCCCCAAGCAACTCTCCGGCGGCATGCAGCAGCGTACCGCGATCGCGCGTGCGCTCGCCAACGATCCCAAGATCCTCCTGCTCGACGAGCCTTTCGGCGCGCTCGACAACCAGACCCGCGCCCTGATGCAGGAGATGCTGCTCGGCATCTGGGAGCGCGAGCGCAAGACCGTGCTCTTCGTCACCCACGACATCGAGGAGGCGATCTTCGTCGGTTCCCGCGTCGTGGTGATGAGCGCCCGGCCCGGCCGCATCAAGGCCGACATCGCCGTCGACCTGCCCCATCCGCGCCCCTACACCATCAAGACGAGCCCGGAATTCGTTGCGCTGAAGGAGCGGCTGGTCGAGGAAATCCGTTCCGAGGTGATGGCGAGCGCCCACTGAACCGGCCGCAGCCGAAGGTCGCGATCTACACGCGATTGACAGCCCGTCGCGAGAATGCTTGTTTCTGCCGCAATTGGCCTGACCACATGGCCAAAACGAGCTCCCGTCCAAGGGAGCCGGGGATGGAAACCGGGAGCAGACTGTGCCGCTCGAAGCTGTCGAGTCGCCACGCCTTTATCGCCAGATCGCCGACCAGCTCCGCCATCTCATCGATCGGCGCGAGTTTCCGGTGGGCGGTCGGCTGCCGCCCGAGCGCGAGCTTGCGGAAAAGCTCGGCGTCTCCCGCCCCTCCGTCCGCGAGGCCCTGATCGCGCTCGAGGTCGAGGGCCTGGTTCGCATCCGCATGGGCTCTGGCGTCTATGTCATCGAGAGGCCTGCCGGCCCTGCGGCCCTCGCCGTGGTGGCTGACGAGGCGCCTGAAGGTCCCTTCGAGGTTCTCAAGGCCCGGGAATTGGTCGAGAGCGCGGTTTGCGCCGAAGCCGGCGCCTGCGCCGGCCCAAACGATATCGCCGCGCTCGACGAAATTCTCGCCCGCATGGAAACGCCCGGCCTGACCAGCGACGAGTTGGTCGCGCTGGACCGCGCCTTCCATGTCGCGATCGCCTCCATCCTCGCCAATGGGGTGCTGGCACGTTTCGTCGGCATGCTGTTCGACCAGCGCATCAACCCGTATTTCCGCCAGCTCGCGAGCTATTTCGAGAATGCCGAATCCTGGCGGCAGGCCGTCGCCGAGCACCGCGAGATTCGCGATGCGATCGCGGCGGGAACGGGCGAGGGCGCGCGGGCGGCGATGCATCGCCACCTGCAATGCTCTCAGGAGCGTTTTTCACAAAGCTTCGGCGAGGGCCTTCCGAATGGAGGATCCAACGGCCGTGGAAGCGGGCGGGGGAGCGTCGTCTCCCGTCTTGCCAAAAGGAACTGACGCGCGAAGAACTGACGCAAGAAGACCTGACTCAAACGACGGCAACATGATCGATCCCACGGGAGGGACCAAAGCGATGAAGACCTATCTGACGATGGCGGCGGTAGCCGCGAGCCTGATCGTCGCCGGCGCGCCGGCACAGGCGCAGACCAAGCTGAAATGGGCGCATGTCTACGAGACGTCCGAGCCCTTCCACACAGAATCCGTCTGGGCGGCCGACGAGTTCAAGAAGCGCACCAATGGCCGCTACGAGATCACCGTCTATCCGGCCTCGCAGCTCGGCAAGGAAACCGACATCAACCAGGGCCTGACACTCGGCACCGTCGACATCATCATCTCCGGCTCGAGCTTCGCCGCGCGTGCCTTCCCGCCGATCGGCGTGACCTATTACCCCTTCACCTTCCGCGGCCCCGACCATCTGCTCGCCTACACCAAGAGCGACGTCTTCACGGACATGGCCAAGGGTTACCAGGAGAAGAGCGGCCACCAGATCGTCTCGGTGACCTATTACGGCACGCGCCACACCACCTCGAACAAGCCGATCAAGAGCTGCGCCGACATGAAGGGCCTGAAGATCCGCGTGCCCGACGTGCCGGCCTATCTCGCCATGCCGCGCGCCTGCGGCGCCAATACCGCCCCGATCGCCTTCGCCGAGGTCTATCTCGCGCTGCAGAACGGCACCGTCGAGGCGCAGGAAAACCCGCTGACCACGATCGAGGCCAAGAAGTTCTACGAGGTCCAGAAGCACATCGTCCTGACCGGCCACATCGTCGACCATCTCAACACGGTCGTCGCCAAGCAGCTCTGGGACAAGCTCTCGCCTGAGGATCGCAAGATCTTCAGCGAGGTCGCCCAGGAGGCTTCCGCCCGCGCCACCAAGCAAATCCAGGCTGATGAGGTCAAGCTGGTGCAGTTCTTCAAGGACAAGGGCCTGACCGTGACCGAGATCGACAAGGCCGATTTCCTCGCCAACGTCCAGAAGAACGTCACCTTCGAGCAGTTCGGCTACCGCAAGGCCGACTGGGACCGCATCCAGGCGATCAAGTAAGCCATATCGAACAACCTGGCGGCGAGACGCCGCCAGGTCTTGGCTACATGTCCACCACGCCCGGCGGCGGAACGCCCCCGGGCTCCTGCCCCTACGGCCCCGCTGCGGCCGGTTTCATCGAGGTCTGCCGTGGCCACTGACACGACGCCGGAAGTCCACATACCGGTCACCAGCGAGGAGCTTGCCCATGTCTTCGACGAGGCGCCGCCGCCGGCCGATCTGAGCGGCTACGGCATCGAGGACTGGATCACGCTCGCCGCCTTCTGGGTCATGGTCGGCTGCGTCATCCTGCAGTTCTTCACCCGCTACGTCCTGAACAATTCCTTCGCCTGGACGGAGGAGATTGCGATCTACGCACTGGTGGTCGTCGTCTTCCTCGGCGCCTCGCTGTGCGTGCGTGCCTCGCGGCACATCCAGGTCGATTTCCTCTACCGCTACATGTCGCCGGGGCTCGGCCGGATCATGGCGACCTTCGTCGATGTCGTCCGCATAGGCTTCTTCGGCTACGGCACCTGGCTGATGTACAAATACGCCTCTCTCATTCCCGATGAGATGATGACGACGATCGATTTTCCGAAGTCGTTTATCTTCAACGCGGTCGTCCTCGCTTTCGCGCTGATGACGCTGCGGGCGCTCCATGTCGCCTGGCAGAACTGGCGCCGTGGCTATTCCGTGCTGGAGAAGCCGGAAGCTTTCGACGGCTCGGAGGCCTGAGACCAACATGCTCGTCCTGCTCGGTTCCTTTCTCGCCCTGATGATCCTCGGCGTGCCGGTGGCAATCGCCATGGCCGTCGCCTCTCTCGCCTTCATCCTGATTTCGGGCACGGTGCCCGATGTCATCCTGGCCCAGCGCATGATCGCCGGCGTCGAGAGCTTTCCGCTGCTCGCCGTGCCGTTCTTCATCCTGGCCGGCAATCTGATGAACATCGCCGGCGTCACGGGCCGCATCTATGCCTTTGCGGTTTCGCTGGTCGGCTGGATGCGTGGCGGCCTGGCGCAGGTCAACATCATCGGTTCCGTGATCTTCTCGGGCATGTCGGGCACCGCGATCGCGGATGCCGCCGGCATCGGCACGATCGAGATCAAGGCGATGAAGGACCATGGCTATTCGGCCGAGGTCGCCGTCGGCGTCACGGCGGCGTCGGCCACGCTGGGGCCGATCATTCCGCCCTCGCTGCCCTTCGTCATCTACGGCATGATGTCGAACACCTCGATCGGTGCGCTCTTCCTCGGCGGCGTCATCCCCGGTGTCGTGATGACGCTGTTCATGATGGCGACCGTCGCGATCTTCGCCCGCATCTACAAATGGGGTTCCGACGCCGCCTTCTCCTGGCATGAGATCGGCACCGCCGGCATCGAGGTCGCGGTGGTGCTCGGCTTCCCGCTGGTCGCTTACGGCCTGATCTGGGCCGGCCTGTCGGATAATCTCGCGATCGGCCTCGCGCTGGCGGTGCTGCTGGGCCTCGACTACTATTTCGACTTCTCGGCCGTGATGGCGCTGATGACGCCGGTCATCCTGATCGGCGGCATGACGATGGGCTGGTTCACACCGACGGAAGCTGCCGCCGCGGCGGTGATCTGGTCGCTGTTCCTCGGCCTGGTGCGCTATCGCTCGATGACACTGCGGACGCTGACCAAGGCGACCTTCGACACGATCGAGACCACGGCCTCCGTGCTCTTCATCGTCACCGCGGCTTCCATCTTCGCCTGGCTGCTGACGGTCTCGAACACAGCGCAGATCATGTCGGACGCGATCCTCGGCCTGACCCAGAACAAATGGGTCTTCCTGATCCTGGTGAACCTGCTGCTGCTGTTCATCGGCTGCTTCCTCGACACCATCGCCGCGATTACCATCGTGGTGCCGATCCTGCTGCCGATCGCCCTCAAGCTCGGCGTCGACCCGATCCATTTCGGCTTGATCATGACGCTGAACCTGATGATCGGCTTGCTGCATCCGCCGCTCGGCATGGTGCTGTTCGTGCTCTCGCGCGTCGCCAACCTGTCGGTCGAGCGCACCACCATGGCGATCTTGCCCTGGCTGATCCCGCTCTTCGCGGCCCTCTTCGCGATCACCTTCATCCCCGAGCTGACGCTCTGGCTGCCGCGCACGATGGGGATGATCAGATAGGGCCAGGTCCGGCCGCGACGACGTCCGCCATAACTGAAGTCTGCCATGCCTCCGGCGTTGACCTGCCTTGCGCCGGGGCGGGAGTTGCGGACGCATCGCCGGTACACCATTCTCTCGACAAAGGGGTGCTGCCAGTGAGGTGGGACCGATGGACGCCTTTGTTGCCAGGATGCTGTCGCGGCTGATCAAGGAGCCGCGGATCGATGTGGTTTTCCCCGACGGAACGTTGCAATCCGTCGGCAAGGGCGATGCGCCCGCGATCCGCATGCGGATCGTCGATCGCCCGACCGAACTGAAGCTCGCCCTCAATCCCGAACTGGCCCTGGGCGAGGCGATGATGGACGGGCGGGTCGTCGTTGAGAAGGGCTCGCTCTACGATCTGCTCGACCTTCTGATCGCCGGCCTCCACAAGGCGCGGCCGGATGGCTGGAGCAAGACGCTGGCGGGCCTGCGCACGGCCGTGCGCCGCTTCCACCAGCACAACACCCCGGCGCTGGCGAAGCGCAACGTCGCGCATCACTACGACCTGCGCAGCGACTTCTTCCGCCTCTTCCTCGACGACGACATGCAGTATTCCTGCGCCTATTTCGCGCGGCCCGACATGACGCTCGCGGAAGCCCAACTCGCCAAGAAGCGCCATGTCATCGCCAAGCTCGCGCTCGAACCGGGCCAGCGCGTCCTCGATATCGGATGCGGCTGGGGCGGGCTCGGCCTGACCATCGCCGGCGAGGCGGGCGCTCATGTCACGGGCATCACCCTGTCGGAAGAACAGCTCGCGGTCGCCAGGGAGCGCGGCGCGGAATCCGGGCTACCGGTCGAGTTCCGCCTGCAGGACTACCGCACCGTCAGCGGTCCGTTCGACCGCATCGTCTCGGTCGGCATGTTCGAGCATGTCGGCGTCGGCTATTACCGGCCGTATTTCCGCAAGATCGCCGAGCTGCTGACCGAGGACGGCATCGCGCTGATCCACACCATCGGCCGCAGCACGCCTCCGGGCGCGACCAACCCTTTCATCGCCAAGTACATCTTCCCGGGCGGCTACATTCCGGCGCTCTCCGAAATGACGGCGGCGGTCGAGAAGGAAGGACTGATCATCACCGATGTCGAGGTGCTGCGCCTGCATTACGCCGAGACGCTGAAGGCCTGGCGCGAGCGCTTCCTCGCCCGCCGTGCCGAGGTCGTGGACATGTATGACGAGCGCTTCGCCCGGATGTGGGAGTTCTACCTTGCCTCCTCGGAAGCAAGCTTCCGCCACGACGATCTCGTCGTCTTCCAGCTCCAGATCGCCAAACGCCTCGACACGCTGCCGATGACGCGAGACTACATCACGCGGCAGGAGGGTTCCGTTCCCCGGCAGTCGCCGTGAAGGCGAGTGGGGCAGGACGGCGTCAGCGCGCTCAGCCCGGCTCCGGCCCGGTATAGCGGGCGCGCGGGCGGATCAACCGCCCGGTCTCGAACTGCTCCAGCGCATGCGCGATCCATCCGGTGCAGCGCGCGGCGGCGAAGAGCTGGAATGGCGCATCCTCGCCGAGGACCAGCCGCGTCGCCAGTGCGGTGAGGGCGAAATCGATGTTCGGCGCTTCCCCGGTCAACGCTGCGATGGTGCGTTGCGCCCGGGCATAGGCGGGCGGCGGCTCGAAGGCGGCGAGCAGCGCTGCCGCCCGCGGGTCGCCGTCCGGATAGAGCGGGTGGCCGAAGCCGGGCAGGGGCGTGCCGGCGCCGAGGCGTGCCGCAACCACCTCCTCGATCCCCTCCCGCTCGGCCTCGCGCATCAACATCAGCACCCGCCGCGCCATTCCGCCATGCAGCGGCCCGGACAGGGCCGAAAGCCCGGTCATGACACAGGCTGCCAGCGAGGCACCGGTCGAGGCTGTGACGCGCACGGCGAACGTCGAGGCGTTGAGCTCGTGATCGGCGAGCAGCACCAGCGCCCGGCGGACCAAATCGGCGCCCTTGCTGTCGCATCCCCAGGCCTGGGCCAGTCGCGCATGGATCGGCCCTTGGCCGGGACGGCCGGCGATGGCGTCCACCAGGGCGTCGAGCACCGAGGCCGCTTCGAGATAGAGCGTCTTCTTCGTTCGTCCGGCCATGGCCGCGTCGCCGGCCGCGCGCTCGGCAAGGACGGCGAAGATCCGCTGCCGGGCCGGACCCTCCGGCACCAGGGTGAAGAGCGGCGGGAAACGCTGCGTCCCGCAATCCCACAGCAGCCGTGCAATGTCTTCGAGCTTCGCCGTCCTCGCCAATTCCGCGGCATCTTGTCCGCGATACCAGAGCCGGCCGCGCAGGATCGTCGTGATGTCGGAGGACAGGACCGGCTCGCCCCAGGCGATCGCATCCTCGGCGATGGCCGCCGGGCGTCGGCCGCGTTGCTTGCGGTGCTCGAGCCGGCCGACATCGACGGCGCGGTAGAGCCTGCGGCGTGAATCGCTGGGATCCGCCCGCGCTTCGATCAGCCCGCGGCTGACATAGGCGTAGAGCGTCTGCGGCTTCAGCCCGAGCCGGGTCATCACGTCCGTTGCCGTCAGCCAGTCGCTCATTGAAATACATTGATTATATTGTTCAAGATTGATTCTAGCGATGAAGCTTCCAATTCTCAAGCCATCATCATGCAGGAGAGATCGCCATGTCCGATGGCCTTGAAGATGTCGTCGCCGCCCATACCATCCTGTCGGAAGTCGACGGCTCGGCCGGCCGCCTCGTGATCCGCGGCCACAGCCTCGACGAACTGGCCGGCCATACCTCCTTCGAGGCGATGGCGGCCCTGATGCTGGACGGGCTGCTGCCTGGCCTGCCGGCTGGGCGGGAATTTGGCATGGCGCTGGGGCAGGCCCGCTCGCAGATCTTCGACGCCGTCGTCGTGCCCGCTGCACTCCCGGAAAGCCTGTCGCCGATCGAGGCCCTGCGCGCCTGGACCGCACTGATTCCGGACGGGGAGGATGCCGGCACCGCCTTGAAACTCCTCGCCGCGCCGGCTGTCTTCACGGCGGCGGCCGCGCGCCGGGATCGCGGTCTTCCCCCGCTCGCGCCCGATCCGACCCTGCCGCAGGCGGCCGACATGCTGCGGATGACGAGCGGTCGCGCGGCCGGCCCCGGTCAGGCCTCGGCGCTCGACAGCTATCTCGTCACCGTCGCCGATCACGGCCTCAATGCCTCGACCTTCGCAGCGCGCGTCGTCGCCTCGACGCGCGCAGGGCTGACATCCGCGGTGCTGGCCGGGATCAGCGCGCTGAGGGGGCCGCTTCATGGCGGCGCGCCGGGCCCGGTCATCGAGATGCTCGATGCGATCGGCGAGCCGGCCAACGCACGGGCCTGGCTGGAAGCTGCGCTCGATCGCGGCGAGCGGCTGATGGGTTTTGGCCATCGGATCTACCGGGTGCGCGATCCGCGCGCCGATGCCTTGAAGAGCGCCATCCGTCGTCTTGGTCAGGATGCGGGGCGTATCGCCCATGCCGAGGCGGTCGAGCAGGCGGCGCTCGCCATCCTGCGCGAGCGCAAGCCTGGCCGGCCTCTCGAGACCAATGTCGAGTTCTATACCGCACTGCTGCTCGAGGCTCTCGGCTTTCCGCCGGAGGCCTTTACCTGCGTCTTCGCCACCGGCCGCACGATCGGCTGGCTCGCCCATGCCCGTGAGCAGATCGCGGGCGGCCGGCTGATCAGGCCGCAATCGGTCTATGTCGGTCCGCGGCCGCAGCAGGCGGCCTGAAGCTTGCTGCAGTCCACATGCTCGGGCTTGACCCGAGTATCTCCGGCCGGTTGGAGCTCTGGCCGACGCCTTCCTGTCCTGAGAGTCTCGGGTCTGCGCTTCGCTTCGCCCGGGAATGACGCCGAGAATTAGCGCTCAGGCACCAGCCAGACAGCATAGAGCTCTGCCTCATCGCCGCTGACGACCAACTCAACGCGCCCCGGCGCGTCGAGGATCGCGCTGTCGCCGGCGGTAAGTTCCGCCCCATTCACCTGCCAGTCGCCCTTTCGGGCGACCAGCACCAGCAGGCCTTCGGTAGCGTTGAGCGAGCCTGCATCGGAAACGCGCTCGATCCAGTGTCGCCAGCGGCCGCGGCGGGACATCACGTTGAGATCGTCGATCGGCCCCTCGACCAGCAGCCCGTCGACAGCCCGGTCGGCGGCGAAGGGGCAGGGCGCGCTGGTGCGATCCAGCCTGATGCGCTCGCCATCGCGGAAGGCCAGCGTGATACCGGCGCCGGTCAGCACCGACAATGTCCGGTCGATGCCGGGAAAGGACGAGAACGGCCCGTCCTGCCCGACATGGGCCATGCTGATGCGCCAGTCGAAATCGCTCAGTGAGGCGCCCTCCGGCGCGACCGCGATCTCGGTCGTCGTCCCTGCGCCGTTCTTCCACGGCATGACCAGGCAGTCGGCGGCGCGGATGATGCGCATGGCGTTCGCCCTCAGCCCAGTATTCCCGGCAGCCGCAGCCCCTTCTCCTTCGCGCACTCCACGGCGATCTCGTAGCCCGCATCGGCATGGCGCATCACGCCGGTGGCCGGGTCGTTCCAGAGCACGCGCTCCAGCCGTTTCGCCGCTTCCGGCGTGCCGTCGGCGACGATCACCACGCCCGAATGCTGCGAATAGCCCATGCCGACGCCGCCGCCATGGTGCAGCGAGACCCAGGTCGCGCCGCCCGCCGTGTTGAGCAAAGCGTTCAGCAGCGGCCAGTCGGAGACCGCATCCGAGCCGTCCTTCATCGCCTCCGTCTCGCGGTTGGGCGAGGCGACCGAGCCGGAATCGAGATGATCGCGGCCGATCACGACGGGCGCCTTGAGTTCGCCCTTGGCGACCATCTCGTTGAAGGCGAGGCCGAGCCGATGTCGATCACCCAGGCCGACCCAGCAGATGCGCGCGGGGAGACCCTGGAACTTGATCCGCTCGCGCGCCATGTCGAGCCAGTTGTGCAGATGCGCGTCGTTCGGCATCAGCTCCTTCACCTTGGCGTCGGTCTTGTAGATGTCCTCGGGATCGCCCGACAGCGCCGCCCAGCGAAACGGCCCGACGCCCCGGCAGAACAGCGGCCGGATATAGGCCGGCACGAAGCCGGGAAAATCGAAGGCGTCCGCGACGCCCATGTCCTTGGCCATCTGGCGGATGTTGTTGCCGTAATCGAGCGTCGGCACGCCCATGCGGTGGAAATCGAGCATGGCGCCGACATGCACCGCCATCGACTCCTTCGCCGCCTGGATCGTCCCGGTCGGGTCGCGCTCCCGACGATCCTCCCATTCGGACAATGTCCAGCCGGCCGGCAGATAGCCGTTCAGCGGATCATGCGCCGAGGTCTGGTCGGTGACGACGTCGGGTCGGATGCCGCGCTCCACCATGTCGGGGAAGACCTCGGCGGCATTGCCGAGCACGCCGACCGAGACGGCTTTCCCGGCCTTGTGCGCGCGCTCGATGATCTCCAGCGCTTCGTCGACGCTGTCGGCCTTCTCGTCGAGATAGCCGGTGCGCAGGCGGAACTCGATCGACGAAGGCTTGCATTCGACGGCAATCATCGAGGCGCCCGCCATGGTCGCGGCGAGCGGCTGAGCCCCGCCCATGCCGCCGAGCCCGCCGGTCAGCACCCATTTACCCTTGAGCGAGCCGCCGAAATGCTGCCGGCCGACCTCGACGAAGGTCTCGTAGGTCCCCTGAACGATGCCTTGTGTGCCGATATAGATCCAGGAGCCGGCCGTCATCTGGCCGTACATCATCAGCCCGAGCTTATCGAGATGGTGGAAATGCTCCCAATTGGCATAGGCCGGGACGAGGTTGGAGTTGGCGATCAGTACGCGCGGCGCGTCCGGATGCGTCTTGAAGATGCCGACCGGCTTGCCGGACTGCACCAGCAGCGTCTCGTCAGCTTCGAGCGAGCGCAGCGAGGCGCAGATGCGGTCGAAATCCTCCCAGGTGCGTGCGGCTCGGCCGATGCCGCCATAGACTACGAGCTCGCCTGGCTTTTCGGCGACATCCGGATCGAGATTGTTCATCAGCATCCGCAGCGGCGCTTCGGTGAGCCAGCTCTTGGCGGACAACTCCGTGCCGTGCGGGCTGCGGATGACGCGGCTGTTGTCGATGCGGGTCATGGACGGCTCCGTTCGGGGCAGGGCGGTTTAAGAAATAGGGCGCGGATGGCCGTCAGCCGAGGCCGACGGACTCGACCATCGCGGCAGCAAGCGCCGCATCGATGATGCCCTCGAGCGCGGCCTGAAGCGGACGGGCACGGACGGCGTCGAAATGCCAGGGCGGCGCTTCCTCTGCGAGATAGGCGCTCAGCGCGATCTCCATCTGGATCGCGTGGACGCCATCCTGCGGGCGGCCGTAATGCCGCGTGATCCAGCCCCCCTTGAAGCGGCCATTGACGATCTGCGTTAGCTCGTGGCCGGCCATCGCGGCAGCAGCAGCCGTCTCGACCGCGGGCGCGCAGCTTTGGCCCGAATTGGTGCCGAGATTGAGCGTCGGCAGCATGTCCGGGAAGAGCCGTGGGATGACCGATTTGATCGAGTGGCAGTCCCAGAGCAGGCACCAGCCATGCGCGTTCTTGGCCCGCGCGATCTCGGCAACGAGCGCATCATGATAGGGCTGGAAATAGACCTCGCGCCGCCTTGCGATCTCGGCCTCGGCGGGCGGCGTCGTCCAGATCGGCTCGCCGTCGAAGGTCGTCGTCGGCACCAGCTCCGTCGTCGCCTGGCCCGGATAGAGCGAGGCGCCGGACGGGTCGCGGTTGAGGTCGATGACATAACGCGACAGCCCGGCTTCGATGATGGTCGGCTGGAAGCGCTCGGCAAAGGCGTACAGCTGGCGCATATGCCAGTCGGTGTCGGGAACGGCCCGGCCGGTCTCGTTCAGCGCGGCGTGAACCTCAGGCGGCAGGCCGGTGCCGGGATGCGGCATCGACAGGATGAGCGGGGAGGGGCCCCGGGTGACGGTGACGATGTCGGTCACGCTCCGAACTCCATGAAGCAATCCAGTCCAGCCGCCTTGCCGACAGCCCCCGACCGCACGAACGCCGTCGCCGCGGCGAGGTCGGGCGCAAGATAGCGATCCTCGGTCAGCGGCGCGATCTGGCTACGCAGCAGCGCGAGCACCGGCTCCAGCCTCGGGCTTGTCGTCATCGGGCGATGATGCTCGATCGCCTCGGCCGCCGCCATAAGCTCGACGCCGATGATGCTGGCGGCATTCGCAGCCATGTCGAGCAGGCGATAGGCGCCATGCGTCGCCATCGAGACATGGTCCTCCTGATTGGCGGAGGTCGGGATCGTGTCGACCGAGGCCGGATGGGCCTTCTGCTTGTTCTCCGACGCCAGCGCGGCCGCCGTCACCTGCGCGATCATGAAGCCGGAATTGAGCCCCGCATCGCGCGCCAGGAAGGGCGGCAGACCGCTCATCACCGGATCGACCAAAAGCGCGATCCGGCGCTCGGACAGATTGCCGATCTCGCACAGCCCCATCGCCAGCATGTCGGCGGCGAAGGCGACCGGCTCGGCGTGGAAATTCCCGCCGGAGACGATCTCGCCCGGCCCCAGCACCAGCGGATTATCGGTGACGGCATTGGCCTCGATCGCAAGCGTCGCTGCGGCGTTGGCGAGCAGGTCGCGGATCGCGCCCATCACCTGCGGCTGGCAGCGCAGCGAGTAGGGGTCCTGCACCTTTGAGTCGCCGAAGCGATGGCTGTCGCGGATTTTGCTGGCGGCGATCAACTCGCGCAGGATGGCGGCGACGCGGATCTGGCCGGGCTGGCCGCGCAGGCTCTGGATGCGCGGATCGAACGGCGTGTCCGAGCCCTTCAGCGCATCAACCGAGAGCGCGCCTGCGACCAGCGCAGCGTCGAAGACACGAGCCATCGCGCTGAGTCCCGCGAGCGCCAGAGCGGTCGAGACCTGCGTGCCGTTGATCAGCGCGAGCCCCTCCTTGGCGCCGAGCACGAGCGGCGCCTGGCCGATCCGCGAGAGCGCCTCCGCGGCGGGCATCACCTCGCCCTTCAGCCTGATCTCGCCAACGCCCATCAGCGCGGCGGTGAGATGAGCAAGCGGCGCCAGATCACCAGACGCGCCAACCGAACCTTTCGCCGGCACCACCGGCAGCGCATCCGCCGCGAGCGCCCCGACCAGCGCTTCGACCACGACAGGCCGAACACCCGATGCCCCGCGTGCCAGGCTCGCCGCCTTCATCGCGAGGATCAGCCGCACGACGCTGTCGGGCAAAGCAGGGCCGGTGCCGACCGCATGCGACAGGATCAGGTTGCGCTGGAGCGTGGCGAGATCGGCATCGGCGATGCGCACGCTGGCGAGCTTGCCGAAGCCTGTGTTGACGCCATAGGTCACGGTTCCCGCCGCGACGATGTCGTCAACGATCGCCTGCGCCGCCGCGATGGCCGGCCCGCTCGCCGCCGAGAGCGAAATCGAGGCGCCGTCGAGCACCTCGCACCATTGCGGCAGGACGGCATGGCCGGGTTCGATCGGCAGGGGCGTGCTCATTGTCCGTTCCAGATCCGGGCGTGAAGCGGGTTGAAGCCGATGCGATAGGCCAGTTCGGCCGGGCGCTCGATGTCCCAGATCGCGAGGTCGCAGGCCTTGCCGGCCTCCAGCGTGCCGATCTCGTCAGCCAACCCGAGAGCCGTGGCGGCATGGCGCGTCAGCCCCGCCAGCGCCTCCTCCGGCGTCAGCCGGAACAGGGTGCAGGCCATGTTCATCACCAGAAGCGGCGAGGTCAAAGGCGAGGAGCCGGGATTGGCATCGGTCGCCAGCGCGATCGCGACGCCATGCTTCCGCAAGAGCTCGATCGGCGGCTTCTGCGTCTCGCGCAGGAAATAGAAGGCGCCGGGAAGCACGACCGCGACCATGCCGGCCTGCGCCATCGCGATCACGCCGGCCTCGTCGAGATATTCGAGATGGTCGCCCGACAGCGCGCCCATTTCGGCCGCGAGCGCGGCACCGCCGAGATTGGAAAGCTGCTCGGCGTGGATCTTGATCGCCAGCCCCTTGGCCTTCGCCGCCGCGAAGACGGTCCGCGTCTCCTCCGGCGAAAACGCGATCCCCTCGCAGAACACATCGACCGCATCCGCCAGCCCCTGCGCCGCGATGGCATCCAGCATCGGCCCGACAACGAGATCGACATACGCGCCCGAGCGGCCCTTGAACTCGGGCGGAACCGCATGCGCGCCGAGGAAGGTCGTGCGGATCCTGACCGGGCGCTCCCGTCCCAGTTGCCGTGCCACCGCCAGTTGCTTGATCTCGGCCTGCTGCTCCAGCCCGTAGCCGGATTTGATCTCGACCGTGGTGACGCCCTCCGCCATCAGCGCCGAAAGCCGCTTGCCGGCGCTGGCGAACAGTTCGGCTTCGCTCGCCGCCCGCGTCGCCTTGACGGTAGAGAGGATGCCGCCGCCGGCACGGGCGATCTCCTCATAGCTCGCGCCCTGCAGGCGCAGCTCGAATTCATGGGCGCGGTCGCCGCCATAGACGAGATGGGTGTGGCAATCGATCAGGCCGGGCGTGATCCAGCGCCCGCCGCAATCGATCGTTTCGGTGGCGCCGAAAGCCGGCGCATCGCTGCGCGGCCCGGCATAGACGATCCGGCCGCCGCTTGCCGCCACGACCCCGTCCTCGATCGCGCCATAGGGGGCGGAAACGTCGGGCGACATCGTTGCCAGCCGCGCCTGCGTCCAGAGCCTGTCGCAGGTCGGGGCCTCGCCGGACATCGTCGCCACGTCAAATCCTCTCGACTATGCTTCGATGGCGAATATGCTATCTAATTGCATATGCAAATGGCAAGAGGTTAATTGCATATGCAATTGGCGAATGGAGCAATGCCGTGACCCTGATCCTGCATCTGGAGCAAGCCCTCCTGCCGGACGGCTTCGCCGATCATGTCAGGCTCACCGTCGCGGACGGGACGATCACCTCGGTCGAGGCCGGTGTCCCGGCCGGCGCAGATGATACCCGGCTTTCGGGCCTTGCGCTGCCCGGCATGCCGAACCTGCACAGCCACGCTTTCCAGCGCGGCATGGCCGGCCTCGCCGAGCGCCGAGGCGCGGCCGAGGATTCCTTCTGGACCTGGCGCGAGGTGATGTACCGCTTCCTCGACCGGCTCGACCCCGACGACGTTCAGGCGCTGGCGGCCCAGGCCTTCGTCGAGATGCTGGAGGGCGGCTTCACGGCGCTCGCCGAATTCCACTATCTGCATCACGACAGGGAGGGGCGCCCCTACGCCGGCATCGCCGCGATGGGCGGAGCCATCGCCGCCGCCGCCGAGGAAACCGGGCTCGGCCTGACACTGCTGCCGGTGCTCTACCGCTTCGGCAATTTCGGTCAGGCGCCGTCGGTCCATGGCCAGCGCCGCTTCGTCAACGATCGCGACTCCTATCTCAGGCTGATCGAGGCCAGCGAAGCCGCAATCCGCCATCTCCCCGATGCAAAACTCGGCCTCGCCCCGCATTCGCTGCGCGCGGTGGCGCTAGACGATCTCGGCTGGCTCGCCACCCTGCGCCCAGACAGGCCGCTGCACATCCATGTCGCCGAGCAGATGCGCGAGGTCGAGGACAGCGTCGCGATCATGGGCCGTCGTCCCGTCGCGCTGCTCAATGACACCATCGAACTCGACCGGCGCTGGTGCCTGATCCACGCGACCCATCTCGACGATAGCGAGCGCGATGCGATCGCGACCAGCGGCGCCGTTGCCGGCCTGTGCCCGATCACCGAGGCCAGCCTGGGCGACGGCATCTTCGACGGCGTGCGCTATCGCGCGTCTGGCGGGCGCTACGGCGTCGGCAGCGATTCCAACATCCAGATCGATGCCGGCTCCGAATTGCGCCTGCTCGAATACTCGCAGCGCTTCCGAGACCGCCGTCGCGCGTTGATGGCGGAAGCCGATGCCTCGACCGGTGTGGCGCTCTGGCGGGCGGCTGCGGCAGGCGGCGCCCAGGCCTGCGGCCGCGCGATCGGGGGGCTCGCGCCCGGCCTGCGCGCGGATCTGGTGACGCTGGACGCGGACCACCCCGCCATCATCGGCAAGACTGGGGAGGCGGTGTTGGACAGCGCGATCTTTGCCGCGAATGCGCTGCCCGTGCGGGACGTCTTCGTCGGTGGCCGGCAGGTCGTCGCGGAGGGGCGGCATCCGGCCAGCGCGGCGGTGAAGGCGCGGTTCGCCGCCGTCATGCGCAAGCTGCTGGCGGCACTCTGACGGCCATGACGCAGACACGTCTCGATGCGGTGAAGCTCGACGGCACGGGGCCGATCTACGACCAGATCCGGCGCGCGGTCCGCGATCTCATCCTGAGCGGAACCTGGCCACCCGGCACGTCGGTCCCGCCGGAACATGCGCTGATGGAGCAGCTTGGTGCCTCGCGGATGACCGTGCACCGCGCTTTGGTGCAGCTCGCCCGGGAGGGGTTGATCACGCGCCGCCGCCGCTCCGGCACCATCGTCGCGAGCCCGCCGGCCAGCCACGCCATGCTCGACATCCTCTCGATCCCCGATGAGGTCGCGCGGCTCGGACAGCGCTACGCTTATGAGGTGCTCTCGCGCGAGGACGGGCGTCCCTCGGCCGAACTCGCGCTCCGTTTCGGCCTGAAGCGGGGCGAGAAGGTCGTGCATCTCGTCACGCTGCATCGCGCCGACGACAAGCCGCACGTTCTGGAAGAGCGCGTGATCCATCTGGTGACGGTGTCGGCTGCCGCTGACGAGGATTTCAGCCAGACGCCCCCAGGTGACTGGCTGCTCCGCAACAGCCTGTGGTCGCAGGCCGAACATGCGATCAGCGCCGTGCCGGCCGAAACGGACGACGCGCAGCTTCTTGGGATCAAGCCGGGCGAACCCTGCCTTCTGGTCGAGCGCCGGACCTGGAACCAGGCCGCGCCGGTCACTGCCGTGCGCCTGCTCTATCCGGGCACACGCCACCGCTTCGTCGGCCGCTTCGGACCCTACGGAGCCGTCTGAGCGGCCAGACTCTGGGCCAGCAAGCTGGGCCAGATATCAACCGGGCCGCCTTGAACGGCAGCCCGGCATCGTATCGTCGATCAGCAATCGTAGCGGAAGCGCTGGCCATACTCGTCGCGGCCGACGCAGGTGCGGGTCGGCGAGGTCGCGCCGCCGATCGCGCCACCAGCAACGCCGCCGATGGCCGCGCCAGCCAAGGCGCCGCCAGCACGGCCCGTGGCCAGGCCGCCGATGACTGCGCCCGTGCCCGCACCGATCAGGGCGCCGCCGCCGACGCGCTCTTCCTGCTGCGTACAGGCACCGAGCGATGCCGCGATGGCAGCGATGATCATGATTTTTTTCATTGGAACTGTCCTTGGCGCTTCGAGGTTCACAAGCAATGGCCGCAGGCGCCTGAATTCGGGCGCCTTGGTGTCGCGGCCATTGCTGACCGTCTCCGGACAACGGCTTCAGCTCCCACAAGTTCCTCCCGAACGTTTCGCCTCGGCTTGTCCACCCCGGCTACGCTCCACGGTTTCGCTACAACGGTCCCCGACGCTGCGACAACACGGCTGACCAAACCGGTATTTGGCGCGGAACCTTCCCCGGCAAGACACGTTGATCCGGCAATCCCGCAGCTTGCCCAGCTGCACAGCCGGAGGATCCGCACATGACCCTGCACGACACGTCTTCGGCCCTTGGGGCCAAGCCCTCGTCGAACCCGCTCATCGCCGGTGCGCGCGTCGCTGGCACGGAGGTCTACAACACCGCGGGCGACCATCTCGGCGAAATCTATGACGTCATGCTCGACAAGCAGACGGGCAAGGTCGCCTACGCCATCATGTCGTTCGGCGGCTTTCTAGGGCTCGGCGAGAAGTATCATCCGATTCCGTGGAGCGTGCTCGATTTCGACAGCGACCGTGGCGGCTACGTCGTCCCGCTGACAAAGGACAAGCTCGAGGCCGCCCCCATGTACGACAGCGAGGGTGAGCCCGACTGGGACGACAAAGCCTATGGCAAGCGCGTCCATGATTACTACGGCACGATGCCCTACTGGATGATGTAGGCACGCCCAGACGCTGGTCGCGGCGGTTGCTATCCCCCCAGCCGAACCGTCGTGGCGGCGGGATGCGGGCCGAAAGGCCCGCATCTTCCGTTTTATGAGAGCACCACTCTCAAGCCGTGTGAGTGAGACGGGCGCGCCGATGGCGCATCTTCCTGTGAACGAGCAGACGAGCACCAGCAGGCTCCGGACCGCTGCGTCCGGCATCGACGGCGGAAGGCCATTCGATGCGAACCCCATGAGAGCGTTATGCACATCCGCTACGGGTACAACATCGAGATCGTCTGCCAGCAGGAATTGCCGCTCATCACGCTACTCGACGTGCATCCCTCGCGCCGGCACGATCTCCTGACGCCGGGCGAGATGATCGTGACCTCGCTGCTCGATCCGTCGCGGCGGATCGAGGCGACGCAGCATATTGACCCGTTCGGCAACATCTGCCGCCGGATCACCGCGCCGGCGGGTGGTATCGCCTTGCGCGCCGAGGGCCTCGTCCAGGATTCCGGCGAGCTCGATCCGGTCAATCAGGCTGCCGGCGAGGTGCCGCCTGCGCGTCTTCCAGATGAGGCATTGGTCTACCTCCTGGGCAGCCGCTACTGCGAGACCGACAAGCTCTCGGCGCAAGCCTGGAGCCTGTTTGGCCATATCCCGGCGGGCTGGCAGCGCGTTCAGGCGATCGTCGATTTCGTCCATAACCACCTGACCTTCGGCTACCATTTCGCCCGCAGCACGCGCACGGCGGCGGAGGCTTTCGAGGAGCGTATCGGCGTCTGCCGCGACTTCGCGCATCTCGCGGTCGCGCTGTGTCGCTGCGTCAATATCCCGGCGCGCTACTGCAACGGCTATCTCGGCGATATCGGCGTGCCGCGAGATCCGGCGCCCATGGACTTCAACGCCTGGTTCGAGGTCTTCCTCGGCGGCCGCTGGTACACCTTCGATGCCCGCCACAACATGCCCCGCATTGGCCGCGTCGTCATCGCAAGAGGGCGGGACGCGACGGATGTGGCGATGGTCAGTTCCTTCGGCCCGCATACGCTGCAGCGCTTCGAAGTGACGACCGAGGAGGTCGAGGAGCCGCTGGTCGATATCGCCATGCGGACGCCGGCGAACGCCCGGCGGATGGTGTCGGCGAGCATCTGACCCTATATCTCCGGGCGGCGGTGGATCGATCGCATCGCCATCCAGCCCCGGAACGGGGTCCTCTTTCGCGGCGCCTCATGCATCACATCGTTGTCGTCAATGCCCGCGCCGGCACTGTGCTTGAGGCAGGGCCGGAGGCTTTTGCCGCGCGTATTGTCGCTGCCTTCGAGGCCCATGGCTGCTCTGCCGACGTCAGGCTGGTGCATCCGCGCGAACTCGATGACGCGCTCTTGCTGGCGATCGAGGACGGCGATTGCGTGCCGGTGATCGCCGGTGGCGACGGCACGATCAACGGCGTTCTTCCTGTCCTGCTGCAGGCGGACAGGGCAGTCGGCGTCCTGCCGCTGGGCACCGTCAATGTGCTCGGGCGGGATCTCGGTCTGGCCGGTGTGCTCGAAAACCAGATCGCAGCGCTCTGCAAGGGCGAGCCCGTGGTCATGGATGTCGGCAGCGTCAACGACCGGCTGTTCCATTCGATCTCGGGCATGGGATTCTTCAGCCTGATGGCGCGAGAGCGCGAATATGCCCGCCGCCGCTTTCCGTTTAGCCGGGCAGTGGCGTTCGTCGTTGCTGCGACGCGCTCGATCCTGTTCACCCGGGCGATCACCGTCGATGTCGGCATCGGCGAGGAGCGCCGCGTCGTCGAGGCCGACGCCGTGCTGGTCACGGTTAACAGCTTCGACGGCGCCGAATGGCGGCGCGAGCGGCTGGATGGCGGCGTTTTCGAGGTCCATATCCTCAATGCCGGCGGGCTCTATTCCCGCTGCAAAGCGGCGTTCTCGATCGTTTCGGGCAAATGGCGCAACTCCCGCGACCTGATGTCCTTCACTGGCTCGGAGGTGACGTTGACGCGCCGCGACAAGCGTCGCGGCCACATAACCTTCGACGGTGAGGTCGAGCGCAAGGCCGGCCCGCTGGTCTATAAACTGCTTCCTGGCGCCATCCGGTTGATCGCGGCACGCAAACAGTCTCTTTGAAAGCGCGGGTGCAGTGTCTATCTGCGATGTCCGTCCTGGACCCGATCCATCGCCCGGAGTCGCTATCTCCTTGCTTCAGCCGCGTCTGCTTATCCCCGTTGCCGCCGGCTTCGCCTTTCTGGGGCTGGCTGTGTTCATCGCCTCCGGCCACAGCTTCGCCTTCGATCGCAGCCTCGTCCTGCTCTTCCGCGAGAGCGACGACCTGTCGGTTCCGCTTGGACCCGCCTGGTTTCGCGAGGCGATGCGCGATGTGACTGCACTCGGCAGCTTTGTCGGGTTGGGCATGATGACGATCGCGGCCAGCCTGACGCTGTGGCTCTGCCGCTACCGGCATCTCGCGGTCGGCCTGGCCGTCACGGTGATCTCGGCGACGCTGGTCAGCACCTGGCTGAAGATCGCGATCGGGCGGGAGCGGCCCGATATCGTCGAGCACGCTGCGCTGACCTTCACAGCGAGCTTCCCCAGCGGCCACGCCTTCCTGTCGGCGGCCACCATGCTGAGCATTGCCGGCTTCATCGGCCTTGCCTCGCACCGGGACGACATCACGCGGCTCTGCATCTGGCTGGCCTGGGTGATGATCGTGCTGATCGGCGTCAGCCGCGTCTATCTCGGCGTGCACTGGCCGACCGACGTGATCGGCGGTTGGTGCCTGGGCATCGCCTGGTCGAGCCTCGCGGTGGCGTTGCTCGGCCGGAGAATGGCGGAAGCCGATCCGCCCGATGCCGGGCCGGCAGCCTCCGGGTGACAGGACCGACCGATCCTATCGCATGTCGATCGTCGCGTTGACGCCAAGATCGGGCTGACGGCCCAGAATCTTGGCCGTCGCGAGCTTGAAGGCGACGAGCACGCCGCTCGACGGGCCGTTCCATATCTCCGCCGAGAGCGGCGTCAGCGCCAGCAGCATCGCGTCGGGATCGTCGGGGCCGTCGGGAAACCAGGCGCCCGTCATGGGTGTCCAGATCTGCCGGATCAGGTCCCGGTCGTCGATCTCGGCGGCCGTGCAGTCGATCGCCGCATAGAAGTTGCGGTCCTCCTCGCTGATCGCGATCGAGACCGTGGGCGAGCGCAGCGCCTCGGCGAGCGCCCCGGTATGGCGATGGGTCACGAACAGGAGGCGGTGGTTCTCACGGTCGATATGGCCCGACATCGGCCGCGTCCGGATCGCCCCATCGGCGACCGTCGTGACCATGCAGACCGGGTGACGGTCGATCGCGGACCAGATCGTCTGCTGGAGTTCGGTTTCCGGCATGGCGCGCCCTCCTGATGCAACGATGGCGGCGGCAGCTAACGATGAAACGCTGACGCTCGCATGACGTTCCCCATCAGGGTGCCAGCCCGTCCGGCTGTCAATCGCGCTCTTCGAGCCCAGCCGTTTGCCTGGTTTCGAATTGGAGTCGTTGAGCGTCGGCGCGGTCGTGATCCTTGCAGCCGACCATGCTGCGCTGCGGGAACATAACCCCGCATTGCGGGTTCACAACGCGCCGCATCATCAGCGGTTCTCACCCGGAAGTCTCATGCCCGCATCCCGCAATCTGCTTGTCGCCCTCGTCGTGGTCCTCGTTGCCGGCCTCGCCGTCACCGCCTACGCGCTCTATCAGGAAAAGAAGCAGCCCGAGGGCGTCGAGATCTCCGTCGGCAAGAACGGGCTATCCATCAAGGAGAAGTAAGCGGTCCGGTCTGACCCGCGCCGCTCTTCAACTGTTGGCGAGGATCATGTTGCGGACGATCGGATAGATTTGCCCGTCCCATTTGCGGCCCGAGAACACGCCGTAATGCCCGACGCCCGCCTGCATGTGATGGCGCTTGCGGAAGGGTTTGAGCCCCGAGCACAGATCATGCGCCGCCGACGTCTGCCCGAGCGCGCAGATGTCGTCGCGCTCGCCCTCGACCGTGAGCAGCGCCGTCTTGCGGATCGCCCGGCAATCGACGGTCTCGCCGCGATAGGTCAGCGTGCGCGCGGCCAGCCTCGCCTCCTGGAAGATCCACTGCACGGTCTCGAGATAGAACTCCGCCGGCAGGTCGAGCACAGCGAAGTACTCGTCGTAGAACGACTTGATCTTCTGCGCCTCCTCCGTGTCACCGGTCGCGAGGTGGGTGAACAGGTCGATATGGGCGTTGATGTGCCGCTGCATGTTCATCGCCAGAAAAGCGCCGAGTTGGACGAAGCCCGGATAGACCTTGCGGCCGCCGCCCGGATAGCGCGACGGCACAGTGGCGATCAGGTTCTTCCGGAACCACTCGATCGGCTTGTCGCTGGCGAGCCTGTTGACCGTCGTCGGGTTGACCCGGGTATCGACCGGGCCCGCCATCAGCGTCATGCTGCGCGGCTGGAAGGGGCTTCCCGCCTGCGCCATCACCGCAGCCGCAGTGAGCACCTGGACGCAGGGCTGGCACACCGCGACGACATGGGTCTGGTCTCCCAGCGTTTCGATGAAGCGGATCAACGTATCGACATAATCGTCATAGCCGAACGGGCCGTGTTCGAGGCTGACATCGCGGGCGTTGTGCCAGTCGGTGATGTAGACGTCATGGTCGCGCAACAGCGTCGCGACCGTGCCACGCAGCAACGTCGCAAAATGGCCCGACATCGGCGCCACCACCAGCACCTTCGCCTGGGGCGTGTCGCTGTCCTTGCGGAAGCGCAGCAGGCTGCCGAAGGGGAGGGTCAGCACGACCTCCTCCGCGACGGGGACGTCGCGGTTGCCGTCGCGCGCAGTGTCAATGTCATAGGGCGGGCGCTCATGTGTCAGCCCCGCGCGCGTCACCATCTCATAGGCGGCCGAGACCGCGCGCAGATCGACGGGCTGGCCCGCCATTGCCCGGGCGCCGAGCGCGGCCAGCGCCCCTTGTGCCAGAATCTTGGCCGGATTCATGAAGTCGGACTGGGCCTGATAGGCAAGATAGAGCATCAGTATGCGACCTCGGGCGGGCAAGGCGTAGCCGCCTGCCGGCGGCGATGCCGGCAGGCGGCGTCCTGCAGCCGTCATGTTGCACCGCAAAATTCGGTTTCCGCAAGAATCTTTCTATAATGCGGCGCTCATTGGAACATCTCTTGCTATGCTGGGAGCTTCTTCGCCGAGGACGACGCCCATGACCGCCGCGACCCTCACCATCAGCAGCAGGAATTATTCCTCATGGTCGCTGCGCGGCTGGCTGCTTTGCGTGCTGGCGGGGCTGGAGGTCGAGGAGCACATGCTCTCGGTCGACGACCCCTCCGCCCGCGCGGAACTGCTGCTGTTGTCGCCTTCCTTCCTCGTGCCTCGACTGACCCATGACGGCATCAAGGTCTGGGATACGCTCGCGATCGCCGCCTATCTCGACGAGATCAAGCCGGATGCCGGGCTGCTGCCGAAGGACGCCGCGGCGCGGGCGCATTGCCGCGCCATCTGCGGCGAAATGCATTCGGGCTTTGCCAATCTGCGTTCGGCCTTGCCGATGAACCTCAAGGCGCATTATCCGGGCTTCAAGGTCTGGGCAGGCGCCCAGGCCGATATCGACCGCGTCACGGAGATATGGCGCGAATGCCTTGCCAGCCATGGCGGGCCCTATCTCTTCGGCAAATCCCTGACCATGGCCGATGCGATGTATGCGCCGGTCTGCCTGCGCTTCCTGACCTATGACGTCCCGCTCGACGCGCAATGCCAGGCCTATTGCAAGGCGATCTCGGCCTGGCCCGCTCTCAAGCGCTGGATCGAATCGGCGAAATCCGAGCCCGAGGAACTGGAAGAGCTCGACGCCGAGTTCTGAACACCCGGTCCATCATGCACCAACGGACTTGAGCGATCCCCCAGCGGCATTGGTCATCCCGCACCAAAGACGCTAAACCCCCCACGAGCACGAAAATGCCGTGGGAGGCCGTCAATGACCGAGATGTTCAAGAACCTGATCGCCGGCGAATGGGCCGGAGCCGCGAATGCTTCGCGCAACATCAACCCGTCGAACACCAACGATGTCGTCGGCGAATATGCGCAAGGCTCCGTCGAGCAGCTCAACGATGCGGTCGCTGCCGCCAAGGCCGCGTTCCCGGCCTGGAGCCGTTCCGGCCCGCAGGAGCGCTACGAGATCCTGAAGAAGGCCTCCGACGAGATTCTCGCCCGTAAGGAAGAGCTCGGCCGCCTGCTCTCGCGCGAAGAGGGCAAGACCCTCGCCGAGGGCATCGGCGAAGCCGGCCGCGCCGGCCAGGTCTTCGCCTTCTTCGCCGGCGAGTGCCTGCGCCTGACCGGCGAGATGCTGCCCTCCGTGCGTCCGGGCGTCGGTGTCGAGATCACCCGCGAGCCGGTGGGCATCGTCGGCATGATCACGCCCTGGAACTTTCCGATCGCGATCCCGGCCTGGAAGATCGCGCCTGCGCTCGCCCATGGCAATTGCGTGGTCATCAAGCCGGCCGATCTCGTGCCGGGCTCGGCCTGGGCGCTGGTCGACATCCTCCGGCGCGCCGGCCTGCCCAAGGGCGTGCTGAACCTCGTCATGGGCCGCGGCGCGGTCGTCGGCCAGGCGCTGCTGCAGCACAAGGACGTGCACGCCATCTCCTTCACCGGCTCGGTCTCGACCGGCCGCAAGATCGCCGAGGCCTGCATCGCCTCCTCGCCGATGAAAAAGGTCCAGCTTGAGATGGGCGGCAAGAACCCGCTCGTCGTGCTCGACGATGCCGATCTCAAGGTCGCGGTCGAGGCCGCCGTCCAGGGTGCCTTCTTCTCGACCGGCCAGCGCTGCACCGCCTCCTCGCGCCTGATCGTCCAGGCCGGCATCCATGACCGCTTTGTCGAGGCCTGCATCGAACGGCTGAAGGGCGTGGTTGTCGACGACGCGCTCAAGGCCGGTACCCATATCGGCCCGGTCGTCGACCAGAGCCAGCTCGACCAGAACCTGAAATACATCCAGATCGCCAAGGACGAGGGCGGCAAGCTCGCCTGGGGCGGCGAGCTCCTGAACCGCGAGACGCCCGGCTTCTATCTCCAGCCGGCGCTGTTCACCGAGACGACGAACGCCATGCGCATCTCGCGCGAGGAGGTCTTCGGACCCGTCGCCAACATCATCCGCGTCAAGGATTACGAGGAGGCGCTCAGCGTCGCCAACGACACCGAGTTCGGCCTGTCCTCGGGCATCTGCACGACCTCGCTGAAGCATGCGACGCATTTCAAGCGCAATGCCGAGGCCGGCATGGTGATGGTCAACCTCGCCACCGCAGGTGTCGATTACCACGTGCCCTTCGGCGGCCGGAAGGGCTCGAGCTACGGCGCCCGCGAGCAGGGCGCCTACGCCAGAGAGTTCTACACCACGGTGAAGACCGCCTACACACTCGCCTGAGTCAATCGCTCCAGACCGCTTTTGAAGGGCCGCGCCATGAAGGCGCGGCCCTTTTTGTCTCAGAAGCCTTCGAGCACGATCTTCCCCATGGTGCGGTGGCTCTCGATCATAGCGTGCGCCCGCTTGAGATTGGCGGCGTTGATCGCGCCATAGGTCTCGGTCAGCGTCGTGCGGATCTCGCCGGCATCGACCAGTCGCGCGACCTCGCCCAGCAGATCGCCCTGCGCCTGCATGTCGGCGGTTTGAAACAGCGAGCGCGTGAACATCAACTCCCAATGCGTGGAGATGCTTTTCGCCATCAGCGGCATGATGTCGAGGCTTGGCGGATTGTCGATCAGCGCGAGCCGGCCCTGCGGCGCGATGAACGCGTTGATGTCGTGGAGATGGGTGTCGGTATGGGTGGTCGAGAAGACCAGGCCCGGCGCGCCGATCCCGAGCTCGGCAATCTGCGGCGGGAGTGGCCGAGTGTGATCGATGACATGATGCGCGCCGAGCGAAAGCGCCCATTCGCGTGTTTCGGATCGCGACGCTGTCGCGATCACGGTCAGGGAAGTGAGCTGCCTTGCGAGCTGGATCGCAATCGAGCCCACGCCGCCGGCGCCCCCGATGATGACGATGGCGTCCGCAGCCCCGGGCACGGGCTTGGCGACATCGAGCCGATCGAACAGGGCTTCCCATGCCGTGATCGCGGTGAGCGGCAGTGCCGCCGCTTCCGCGAAACTCAGCGACCGCGGCTTGTGAGCGACGATCCTTTGATCGACCAGGTGAAGCTCGGCATTGCTGCCAGGTCGGTCGATGGCGCCGGCATAGAAGACCGCGTCGCCTGGTTGGAACCGGGTCACCTGCGGCCCTGTCGCGCGGACGACACCGGCCGCGTCCCAACCCAGCACCCGGAATTCGGTTCCTTCGGGCAAAGGCCGCATTCGGGTCTTGGCGTCGGCCGGATTGATCGAAATCGCTTTGATCTCCACCAGCAAGTCCTGCCCCGTCGCCACCGGGTCGGGGAGTTCGATCTCGATCAGGCTGGTTTCGGCGGTGATGGGCTGCGGTTCGCGAAAGCCAATGGCGCGCATGGGTGTCTCCTGCATTGCAATGCAGGCGAGATGAAAGCTAGCATACCAATACGCAAGTACGCACAATTTCCGCCGATAGTATCGAAAAGGATACCGTGATGCCGCCGCGTTTCCAGGAACCCTACGGCTCGCCAGGCTGCCCCGTGGACGCGGCGCTGAGCCTTATTGGCGGCAAATGGAAGGGTATCCTGCTCTATCATCTGTTCGAGGGCACATTGCGCTTCAATGCCATCCGCCGCCGACTGCCGGGTCTGACGCAGCGCATGCTGACCACACAACTGCGTGAGCTGGAGGCGGATGGGTTGGTCGTCCGGGTTGTCTTCGCCGAGGTGCCGCCGCGCGTCGAATACAGCCTGTCGGCGAAGGGACGCACGCTCGAGCCCGTCATCATGGCGCTGAAAGCCTGGGGCGAAACGCATGTGATGACCGGCGGCCCCGCCAAGCCGCCTGAGCCTCAGTACGGCAGCCCGACATAGTTCTCCGCCAGCGCCGCCATGGCATGCTGCGAGGAGACGAGATAATCGAGTTCGGCCTGCTGGATGCGCTGCTCGAACGGGCTCTGCTCCGGGAAGACGTGCATCAGCGAGGTCAGCCACCACGAGAAGCGCTCGGCCTTCCAGACCCGCGCCAGCGCGCGCTGTGAATAGGCGTCGATGCCGGCCTGCGAGCGTTCGACGAAGAACTCGGTCAGCGCCTCGAACAGGTAATGCACGTCGCTGGCGGCGAGGTTCAGCCCCTTGGCCCCCGTCGGCGGCACGATATGGGCTGCATCGCCGGCCAGGAACAGACGGCCGAAGCGCATCGGCTCGGCCACGAAGGAGCGGAGCGGCGCGATCGATTTCTCGATCGAGGGGCCGGTCACCAGAGCCTCGGCCGAAGCGGGATCGAGCCGGCGGCGCAACTCGTCCCAGAAGCGCTCATCCGACCAGGCATCGACGCGCTCGCCCTGGTCGCACTGGATGTAATAGCGGCTGCGCGTGCCCGAACGCATCGAGCACAGCGCGAAGCCGCGCTCGCCGCGGGCATAGATCAGCTCATGCGAGACCGGCGGCACATCGGCCAGGACGCCGAGCCAGCCGAACGGATAGATCCGCTCGAAGATGTCTAGCGCGCTCGCGGGCACGCTGGCGCGTGAGACGCCGTGATAGCCGTCGCAGCCGGCGATGACGTCGCAGTCGAGCCGCCGTGTGATGCCATCCTCGACATAGGTCACGAAGGGGCTGGTGCCGCCGAAGTCGTGCAGCGCGACATCGCCCGCCTCGAAGACGGTCTTGCCGTTCTGCGCGGCGCGCTGGTCCATCAGGTCGCGCGTCACCTCGGTCTGTCCGTAGATGGTGACGTGCTTGCCGCCGGTCAGGCGGTCGAGCGCGATGCGGTGCCGCTTTTGTCCGAAGAGCAGGTCGAAGCCGTCATGGGACAATCCCTCGGCATGCAGCCTCGAGCTCGCCCCTACCTTGTCGAGCAGGCCGACGGTGCCCTGTTCGAGGACGCCGGCCCTGATCCGCGACAGCACGTAGTCATGGCTCCTCCGTTCCAGGATGACGCTGTCGATGCCGGCTTGGTGCAGCAATTGTCCAAGCAGCAGCCCCGCCGGTCCGGCTCCGATGATGGCGACCTGCGTCCGCATGCGTCCTCCCGGCTCGCGCCTTGCCCGGCGCAATCAGCCGGCGGCGTCTTCATCGAACAAGTTGCCATGGCAACCATTCAAAGAGAAGCGTTATCTGAGCGGGGCCGAGCCACCGCGGGAGGCTTCGTTAGACCACCGGAATGACGTCGACGGCGATGCCGACCTTTTGCGAGCCGGGCCCGACCAGCACGCCGTCGAGCGGCGAGACGTCGGCATAATCGCGGCCGAAGGCGGTGACGATATGGTCGTCGGCGACGATCAGGTCGTTGGTCGGGTCGAGCCCGATCCAGCCGGTCTCGGGTCCGCACCAGAGCATCACCCAGGCGTGGCTGGCATCGGCGCCTTCGAGACGCTTCTCGCCCGGCGGCGGGATGGTGCGGATATAGCCGCTGACATAGGCCGCCGGCAGCCCGAGGCCGCGCAAACCCGCGATCATCACATGCGCGAAATCCTGGCAGACGCCATGGCGCTCGCGGAAGGCCTCCTCCAGCGGCGTCGAGACCTCGGTCGCGTCGGGATCATAAGTGAAGTCGCGGCGGATGCGCGCCATCAGCTCGCTTGCCGCTTCCAGCACGGGGCGCAGCGGCGGGAAGCTCGTGCGGGCATAATCGGTCACAGCCGTGACCGGCGGCACCAGCCGGCTCGGATAGAGATGATGGGCCGGGGAATCCGGCGCCAGGCTGTCCGAGGCCAGCGCCAGCGTCGAGACCTCCTCCCAGTGCCGCGTCAGGCCGGGGAAGGGCGGGGGCGTCCGGTTCACCTCGACGCGCGCGCGCATCTCGACCTTGAGTTCGCGATGCGGCTTGGCGATCGTCAGCGTGGTCATCCGGTTGCCGAAGAAGCAGATTCCGTCGAGACGCTCGGCCGGGCGCGGCGTGATGATGAGCTCGCTCGTCCGAACGCTCTGGCCGCCATCGTTGCGCGGCTGCAGGCGCAGGATGCAGCGCGCGAACGGGACCATGCGGCTGTAGCCGTAGGTCGTGATGTGCCGGACGTCGTAGATCACGCGATGCCTGTCAGCCGGGAGCCTTCCGGGCCGCTGTTCTGGAGGAAGTAGCGGTCGGCGATGGCGCTCGAAAGCCCCATGAGCAGCTGCTCGAACAACAGGATGCCGGTGCGGTCGAGCCGGGCCGCCTCGGCCGTGCGGCATTCGGCTGCAAGCTTCAGGACCAGCCGGCGCGGCGCCTCGAGCATGCCGTCCTCGGTCAGGGAAGGCAGGTCCCGGATTTCGGTGTCGAGGCGATCGACCTGGAAGGCGACCGAGCGCGGATTATACGGGTCGAGCATCACGAGATCGACCACGGGCTGAAGGCTGGCGCCGACCATGTAGCGCGAGCGATAGGTGATCTGGGAATCGGTCAGGTCGAGCAGCGCGTCGAGTCCGTCGCTCGGCGCATTCGCTTCGGCAAAATGGCGGGCGAAACGGCAGGTCGCGATGCCGCGCTCGATCCGGCGGCCGATGTCGAGGAAGCGCCAGCCCGGCCCGCGCACCATGTTCTCCTGGCTGAGCCCCGAGAAGGCGGCGAGCGTCTTCAGGGCGCGGTCCGCGACCTCGTAGACTTCGCCTTCGCTCGGCTGCCGCCCCGGTTCGAGCGTCAGCTGGCGCAGCAGGTCGCCGAACAGCCGCCAGGCGTCGATGGAGAGCCGCTCGCGGATGACCGAGGCCGTGCGCCGGGCTTCTCCGACATTGGCGCGCGCCGAGCCGTATTCGGCGGCGTCGTAAAGCGCGGCCGTCGCCTGCGCCAGAATCGGCGAGAGCTTGCCGGCAGCGGGGCCGCGCGCCTTCGAAGCCACCCCTTTGCCGCTGGGCGCGGCGCCCCAGGCGACCAGGATATTGGCCAGCCGCCGCACCGTGTCGGGACGGGCCGGATTTGTGACGTCGGCGTCGATCAGCCGGCCAAGCAGCGCCCGCACCAGCCGCAGCGTCGCCTCGGTGCGTTCCAGATAGCGCCCGAGCCAGAACAGGTTGTCGGCAGCGCGGCTCGGCAGCGTGCCGGTGACGCGGTGGATCGTGATGCGGTCCGGTGTCGGCAGCAGCGTCACCGGGTCGACCGGCCGGTCGGACGTCACCCAGACGTCGCTGGAGCGCACGCCGCTTCGCATGCTGACGGCGCGCGCATCGGGCTCGTCCGAGATCCGGCAGAAGCCGCCGGGCATCACCTTCCAGCCGTCCGGCGTGGCGGCGGCGAAGACGCGCAGAGTCATCGGGCGCGGCTGCAGGCGGCCGTTCTGGAAAACCGGCGTCGTCGAAAGCCGCACGACCTCCTGCCCGACATAGTCCATGCCGCGCGCCTCGATCCGGGCTCGCAAGGCGTCCCGCTCCCCGGAAGGCAGGTCGGCGACCACCACCGGGCCGGTGTCGAGCCCACCGCCCGCGCTGCGGAAGGCCGGCGCGATGCTCATCTCGTCAAGACGGTCGAGCACGGCGGCGCGCTCGCGCGGCTGGCCACACCACCAGGTCGCGACATTGGGCAGGATCATCTCCTCGCCCAGCAGCCGCTCGCCCAGGGCCGGCAGGAACCCCATCAGCGCCCGCGCCTCGACGACGCCGGAGCCGAGCCCGTTGGCGATATGGACGCTGCCCTTGCGCACGGCCTGGACGAGGCCGGCGACGCCGAGTGCCGAATGCGCGTTGAGTTCCAGCGGGTCCGAGAAATCGCCGTCGATGCGCCGCCAGATCACATCGGCGCGCTTCAGCCCGGCGATGGTGCGGACGTGCACGCGTCCCTCGCGCATGACCAGGTCGCCGCCCTCGACCAGGAGGAAGCCGAGATAGCGCGCCAGATAGGTCTGCTCGAAATAGCTCTCGTTGAGCGGGCCGGGCGTCAGCAGGCAAATGCGAGGCTCGACGCGCTTCGAGCTGGCCACGAGGCCGGCGCGGAAGCCCTGGAAGAAGGCCGCCAGCCGCTCGATGTTCATGCTCCGGAACATGTCCGGGAAGGCACGGGACAAGGCGAGCCGGTTCTCCAGCGCATAGCCGGTGCCCGAGGGCGCCTGCGTGCGATCCTGCAGCACCCACCAGCGCCCATCCGGCCCGCGACCGAGATCGGCGGCATAGAGCTGCAGAGCCCCGCCGCCCGGCGCGCCCTGCAGCGGCCGCAGATAATCCGGGCTGCCGGTGAGGACGGAAGCCGGCAGGAGCCCGTTCGCGATCATCTCGCCCGGGCCGTAGATGTCGTCGAGCAGCGTGCCGAGCAGTTGCGCGCGCTGCGCCACGCCCGCCGCGATCGTCTCCCATTCCGCGCCGGTGATCACGAGCGGCACATGGCTCAACGGCCAGGCCCGCTCGCCCGCTGCGGGATCGTGTTCGTCGAGATCGCCATGGACGCGGTAGGACACGCCGGTGTCGTGGACATGCCGGTCGGCGAGGCCGAAGCGCTGGTTCAGCTCCTCGGGCGAGAATGCGCACCACTCCGCCAGGAACGGCTCCCATTGCGGGCGCACCTGGCCGTCGCGACCGATCAGCTCGTCATGCACGCCCGGTAGCGGCCGATATCCGGCCAGCAGCGCGTTGCGCCGCTCCGTTCTGGTGCGTGCCGACGGTGATCGCCCCTGCAATGCCATCGCTTGCGTCTACACTCCGGGGGGACGCCTCAAATCCAGGGTGAGCGGGAATTCGGCGCTGCGCTCTTCAGGCGGAATCGCCAGCGCGCCGGGAGTATGACCGATCGCTTCGAAACGTGCGAGCCGGCGCGCCTCCGCTTCGTAGGAATTCACAGGCGGAGTCTCATAATTGCGACCGCCGGGATGGGCGACATGGTAGACGCAGCCGCCGAGCGAGCGCCCGACCCAGGTGTCGACGATGTCGAAGGTCAGCGGCGCATGCACAGGAATGGTCGGATGCAGGCCCGACGCCGGCTGCCACGCCTTGAAGCGCAGGCCCGCGACGCTCTCGCCCGCTCCCCCGGCTGCCGTCATCGGCAGGCGCCGCCCGTTGCAGGTGATCAGGTGGCGGCCGGGCACGAGCCCCTTCGCCTTGACCTGAAGCCGCTCCACGGATGAGTCGACATAGCGCACCGTGCCGCCGATCGCGCCTTCCTCGCCCATGACATGCCAGGGTTCGAGTGCCTGCCGGATTTCGATCTCGACGCCGCCATGCTCGACCTTGCCGAAGAACGGAAAGCGGAACTCGGCCTGCGCCTCGAACCAGACGGGATCGAAGGCATAGCCGGCGCGGCCGAGATCGCCGAGCACATCCTTGAAATCCTGCCAGACCATCTCGGGCAGCATGAAGCGGTCGTGCAACGTCGTGCCCCAGCGCACCAGCCCGCCGGTCTGCGGCTCGCGCCAGAACCAGGCGATCAGAGCCCGCACGAGCAGTTGCTGCGCCAGACTCATGCGCGAATCCGGCGGCATCTCGAAGCCGCGGAACTCGATCAGCCCGAGCCGCCCCGTCGGCCCGTCCGGCGAGTAGAGCTTGTCGATGCAGATCTCGGTGCGGTGGGTGTTGCCGGAGACGTCGACGAGCAGGTTGCGCAGCAGCCGGTCCACCAGCCAGAGCGGGATCGTCGGCTCGCCCGGCTGCGGGATCGTGGCCAGTGCGATCTCGAGCTCGTAGAGCGCGTCGTGGCGGCCCTCGTCGATGCGCGGCGCCTGGCTGGTCGGGCCGATGAACAGGCCTGAGAACAGATAGGACAGCGAAGGGTGCCGGTTCCAGTAGAGCACGAGGCTCTTGATCAGGTCCGGCCGGCGCAGGAAGGGCGAATCGGGCGGTGTGGACCCGCCGAGCACGACATGGTTGCCACCGCCAGTGCCGGTATGGCGCCCGTCTACCATGAATTTCTCGGCGCAGAGCCGCGATTGCCGCGCCTCCTCATAGACGCCGCGCGTGATCTCGACCGCCTCGCGCCAGTTGCGCGCCGGATGGATGTTGACCTCGATCACGCCGGGATCGGGCGTCACCTTGACGACGTTGAGGCGCGGGTCGCTCGGCGGCGGATAGCCCTCGATATGGACGGGCTGGCCGCGCTCGCGCGCCACCTGCTCGACGCTGGCGATCAGGTCGAGATAATCCTCCAGCCGTTCGACCGGCGGCAGGAAGACGCACAGCACGTTGTCGCGGATTTCGAGGCTGATCGCGGTGCGGACATGCTCGCCGCCGATCTCCTGCTCGGTCCGGTCCTGCGCGCTGGCGCCGGGCGTCTCGACCAAGCGCGACATCTGTTGCGGGGAGGGCGCTTCCACGCGGATCGGCGCGGCCTGAGCGGGCGGGTCGGCTGCCTGAGCGAAGCCGCCAGCCGAACGCGGCAGCGGCGGACGCTCCTCCATCGGGTCCTGTGGATGGATATGCGGATACTCGGCTTTCGGCACGACCGGCAGCGAGCCGAGCGGCAGGCGATAGCCGACAGGCGAGTCGCCCGGCACGAGGAAGAGCTTGCCCCGGCGCAGTTTCCACTTCTCCGAGCGCCAGCGCTTGTCGCCGGCCTGGCTCTGCCAGCGCTGCACCGGAATCACATAGCCGCGCGGCTTGCCCAGCCCGAGCTGGAAGACCTGCTGCATGCGGGCCCGCTCTTCCGGGTCGGCCAGGCGCGGGTCGAGCGGGTCGACATTGTCGGGAAGCTGGGCCTCCTTCAGCAGCCAGTAGCCGGTGTCCTCATAGGCCGGCACGACATAATCGGCGCCTAAGCCCAGTTTGTCGGACAGGCCGGCCGCCAGCGCCTCGGCCTCGGCGATCGTCGCGCCGGCTTCCAGCTCGCGGTCTCCGCCGGTGGGCGCGCCCGGTTCGCGCGCGATCAGCGCGGCATCGCGCCAGATCGGCTCGCCGTCCTGCCGCCAGTAGAGCGCGAAGGCCCAGCGCGGCAGGCTCTCGCCCGGATACCACTTGCCCTGGCCGTAATGCAGCATGCCGCCGGGTGCGAAGCGCTCGCGCAGCTTGCGGATCATGACGTCGGCGCGCTGGCGCTTGGTCGGCCCGACGGCGGCCGTGTTCCATTCCTCGCCGGTCTGATCGTCGATCGAGACAAAGGTCGGCTCACCGCCCATGGTCAGGCGGACATCGCCGGCCTGGAGGTCGGCCTCGACCTGCTCGCCGAGCGCATCGAGCCGCTGCCAGGATTCGTCGGAGAAGGGCAGGGTGATACGCGGCACCTCATGCACGCGCGATACGGTCATGTCGAAGTCGAAGGTCGTCTCGGCATAGCTCGCGACGCCCGAGACCGGTGCGGCCGAGCGGAAATGCGGTGTCGCTGCCAGCGGCAGATGACCCTCGCCGGTCAGCAGCCCCGAGGTCGGGTCGAGCCCGATCCAGCCTGCGCCGGGGATATAGACCTCGGCCCAGGCATGCAGGTCGGTGAAATCCTTGTCGGTGCCGCGGGGACCTTCGAGCGGATCGATATCCGCCTTCATCTGGATCAGGTAGCCGGAGACGAAGCGCGCCGCGAGGCCGAGATGGCGCAGGATCTGGACCAGAAGCCAGCTCGAGTCGCGGCATGAACCCGATTTGATGTCGAGCGTGTGCTCGGGCTCCTGCACGCCGGGCTCCATGCGGATGCCATAGGCGACATAGCCCGCCAGCCGCGCATTGAGATCGACCACGAAGTTGACGGTGTTGGTCGGCTCGCGCGGGATCGTGGCGAGGAAGGCCTCCAGCAGCGGCCCGGCCGGCTCGGTGACGAGATAGGGCGCGAGCTCGGCCCGCAGCTCTTCCGGATAGGTGAAGGGGAAGATCTCGGCATCGGTCTCGACGAAGAAGTCGAACGGATTGATGATCGAGAGCTCGGTGACGAGATCGACCTCGATGCGGAACTCGGTCACCGGCTCCGGGAAGACATAGCGCGCCAGCCAATTGCCGCTCGGATCCTGCTGCCAGTTCACGAAATGCTCGGCCGGCGTGACCTTCAGCGAATAGCTGTTGATCGCGGCGCGGCAATGCGGCGCCGGCCTCAAGCGAATGATCTGCGGCCCGAGCGTGACCGGCCGGTCGTAGCGGTAATGGGTGAGATGATGGAGCGCAGCGATGATGGCCAAGGGCTTGAGCACCTGCATGTCGTGGGCAAGGCGGAAACGCCAGGCCGCCTCACGTTAGCGGCGCGCGGGAGGCTCGCAAAGCAGCATCTCGCCCGAGCTTGCATCATTGAAAAAACCCGATGCACAAGAACTGTGCATCGGACGCTGGACTCCGGCTGCGCTCTGCTGGACAGAAGCCGCCAACTGGTTCCACATTGGACCGAACGGCCGCGCCGATGGCCGCAAACCTGAACAGATGGGGATTTCCATGCGTCACGTTGCGAAATTGATGGTGGCGTCGGCCTTCAGCGCGCTGCTGGCCACGACCGCCCACACCACCGTGGCCTTTGCCCAGACCCCGAAGGACACGGTGGTCATGGCCAAGCAGATCGACGACATCATCACGCTCGACCCCGCTGAGGCCTTCGAGTTCTCCGGCGTCGAGGTCGTCACCAACGTCTACGACAAGCTGATGGGCGTCGATCTCGCCAAGAACAACGAGCTCGTCCCCGAGATCGCCCAGAGCTGGAGCGTCACGCCCGACAACCTGACCTACACCTTCAAGCTCCGCCCCGGCGTGAAATTCCACTCCGGCAATCCGCTCACCGCCGCCGACGTGGTCTATTCCTTCCAGCGCGCGGTGACGCTGAACAAGTCGCCGGGCTTCATCCTGGCGCAGTTCGGCTTCACCAAGGACAACGTCCTGGAGAAGGTAAAGGCCACCGATGACGGTACTCTGGTCATCACGGTCTCCAAGCCCTTCGCGCCGACCTTCTTCCTAAACTGCCTGACCTCGGGCGTCGCCTCGATCGTCGACACCAAGCTGGTCAAGGCCAATGAGAAGGACGGCGACTGGGGCAATGGCTGGCTGAAGCTCAATTCGGCCGGCTCGGGTGCCTACAAGGTTCGCGCCTATCGGCCCAACGAGCAATACGCGCTCGACGCCAATGAGAGCTGGTACAAGGGCGCGCCGAAGAGCAAGCGCATCGTCGTGCGCCATGTCGCCGAGCCGGCCTCGCAGCGCCTGCTGCTCGAAAAGGGCGACATCGACATCGCCCGCAACCTCTCCAAGGACCAGCTCGCCGCGGTCAAGACCAACAAGGACGTCGAGATCGTCCAGGGCGACAAGGGCTACATCCTCTATCTCGGCCTGAACCAGAAGAACCCGAACTTCGCCAAGCCGGAAGTCCGCGAGGCGCTGAAATATCTGGTCGACTACGCCTCGATCGAGCGCAACATCGTCGAGGGCACCTACAAGGCCCATGAATCCTTCCTGCCCAAGGGCTTCCTCGGCGCGATCGACGACAAGCCCTACAAGTACGATCCGGCCAAGGCCAAGGAACTGCTCGCCAAGGCCGGCCTGCCCAACGGCTTCACCGTCACCATGGACGTCCGCTCGGTCAACCCGATCACCGACATCGCGCAGGCGATCCAGTCGAGCTGGGCCCAGGCCGGCATCAAGCTCGAACTGATCCCGGGCGACGGCAAGCAGACGCTGACGAAGTATCGCGCCCGCACGCACGACATCTATATCGGCCAGTGGGGCCCGGATTATCTCGACCCGCACACCAATGCCGAGACCTTCGCCATCAACGAGAACAATGGCGAGGATGCCAAGTCCAAGACGTTGGCCTGGCGCAATGCCTGGGACATCCCGGACATGACCAAGATCACCCAGGCCAACGTGCTCGAGACCGACGCATCCAAGCGCGCCGCCGTTTATGGCGATCTCCAGCGGGAGCACCAGAAGGTCTCGCCCTTCGTGATCATGTTCCAGCAGGTCGAGGTCTCGGCCGATCGCAAGGGCGTCAAGGGCTGGGTCATCGGGCCGAGCTCGGACACCAACTTCTACGCGCCGATCACGAAGAACTGAGGTTGCGGCCATCAGGCCCCGCCACGGCTCTCAGGGCCGCGGCGGGGTTTTTGCTTCGAGGCGGGCTCGATTTTGCCCGCCCTACGACAAGACCCTGCACGACAACAAGAAACGGACACTGTCGATCATGACGAGTGTGGCGCAAACCCCGGTTCGCAGGCGTTCATGGGGCGACACGGCGAAGGCCTGGGCGAAGATCGCCTCGCGCGAGCTCAGCACGGTCGCGATCACCATCTTCGGCCTGCTGCTGATCACCTTCTTCATCGCCCGCGTCATCCCGATCGACCCCGTGCTCGCCGTGGTCGGCGACAATGCGCGGCCGGAGACCTATGAGGCGGCGCGGGTCGAACTCGGCCTCGACAAGCCGCTCTGGAAGCAATTCGCGGTCTATACCGGCAAGGTCTTCACCGGCGATCTCGGCCGCTCGGTCCTCACCTCCAACACCGTGGTCGACGACATCAAGCGCGTCTTCCCCGCGACGCTGGAACTCGCCACGCTGGGCACCCTGATCGGCTGCCTGCTCGGCATTCCGCTCGGCGTACTTGCAGCCGTCTATCAGGGCCGCTGGCCGGACCAGATCGCGCGCGTCATCGGCCTGTTCGGCTATTCGATTCCGGTCTTCTGGCTCGGCCTGATGGGCCTGCTGTTGTTCTACGCCAAGCTCGGCTGGGTCGGTGGTCCCGGCCGGGCCGGCGTCGCCTTCCAGGACCTGATCACGCCGATCACCGGCATTCTGGTCATCGACGCCGCGATTGAGGGCGACTGGGAGGCGTTCCGCGACGCCTGGTCCCATCTCATCCTGCCCTCGGCCGTGCTCGGCATCCTCAGTGTTGCCTATATCAGCCGCATGACCCGCAGCTTCATGATCACCGAGCTGCAGCAGCAATACGTCATCGCCGCACGGGTGAAGGGGCTCTCGGAATTCCGCGTCGTCTGGCGCCACGCCATGCACAACGCCTTTGTGCCGCTGGTGACGGTGATTGCCGTCTCCTACATGCATCTGCTCGAGGGTTCGGTCCTGACCGAGACGATCTTCGCCTGGCCAGGCCTGGGGCGCTATCTCACCCATTCCCTGCTCAACGCCGACATGAACGCGGTGCTCGGCGGCACGCTGGTGATCGGCGCGGTCTTCATCGGCGTCAACCTGCTGTCCGACATCCTCGGCCGGCTCGTCGACCCCCGGACGCGATGAGGCCGGCATGAGCACCTGGACAGACTATCTCCTCACTGATTCACCCGAGTCGCGCCGTCAGGCGCGGCTTGGCCAAGCCTATCGGAAATGGCTTGCCTTCCGGCGCAATCCGCTCGCCATGGTCGGGCTCGCCATCATCGTCGCGCTGCTGCTGGTCGCGGCCTTCGCGCCTGTGATAGCGACCGCCGATCCGCTGGCGCAGAATCTCGACCGCCGCCTGCTGCCGCCCTCTGGTGGCAACTTCTTCGGCACCGATTCACTCGGCCGCGACATCTTCAGCCGCATCGTCTACGGCACCCGCGTCACGCTGGTGATCGTGCTGCTGGTCGTCATCACGGTCGGCCCCATCGGCCTCCTGATCGGTGCAGCCTCGGGCTATCTCGGCGGCTGGGTCGACCGGCTGCTGATGCGCATCACCGACGTCTTCCTGGCCTTCCCACGGCTCGTGCTGGCGCTCGCCTTCGTGGCTGCGCTCGGCCCTGGACTGGAGAACGCCGTCATCGCCATCGCGATCACGGCCTGGCCGCCTTACGCCCGCGTCGCCCGTGCCGAGACGCTGATCATCCGCCAGCAGGATTATATCGCCGCGGTTCGCCTGCAGGGCGCCTCGCAATGGCGCATTGTCTGGAAGCATGTCGTGCCGATGTGCCTGCCCTCGCTGATCGTACGCACGACGCTGGACATGGCCGGCATCATTCTGATCGCGGCGGGCCTCGGCTTCCTCGGGCTGGGCGCTCAGCCGCCGATCCCGGAATGGGGCGCGATGATCTCGGCCGGCCGCGAGCAGATCTTCGACCAGTGGTGGGTCGCGACCTTCCCCGGTCTGGCGATCTGCGTCGTAGCCCTCGGCTTCAACCTGCTCGGCGACGGCCTGCGTGATGTCATGGATGCGAGGTGAGCGCCATGAATGAGAGCACCAGGGAACACCCCCTCCTCGAACTCGACAATCTGCGCGTCGATTTCCACACCCCGACCGGCATCGTCCAGGCGGTGCGCGGCCTGTC
Organism: Hyphomicrobiales bacterium; assembly: GCA_900470775.1. Classification (GTDB taxonomy): domain Bacteria; phylum Pseudomonadota; class Alphaproteobacteria; order Rhizobiales; family Beijerinckiaceae; genus Allobosea. Next base: position 42,772 of record UCBZ01000006.1, read on the forward strand.
GTTCACGCTCGGCCGCGAACGGCTGGGCATCGTCGGCGAATCCGGCTCCGGCAAGTCGATGACCGGCCGTGCCATCCTCGACCTCATCCCGCATCCCGGCGAGGTGAAGGCCGACCGCCTGACCTATCGCGGCCAGGATCTGTTGACGATGGACAAGCGCGCCCGCCGCAAGCTGCGCGGCCGCCATATCTCCATGGTGATGCAGGATCCGAAATTCTCGCTCAACCCGGTCCGCACGGTCGGCGACCAGATCGCCGAGGCCTATCGCGTCCACCACAAGGCGAGCGCCCGCGAGGCGAAGCAGCGCAGCCTCGCCATGCTGGAGCAGGTCCAGATTCGCGAGCCGGCGCGCGTCTACGAGCTTTATCCGCATGAGGTCTCGGGCGGCATGGGCCAGCGCGTCATGATCGCGATGATGCTGATTGCCGAGCCGGATATCCTGATCGCCGACGAGCCGACCTCGGCACTCGACGTCACCGTGCAGCTCCAGATCCTGAAGATCCTCGACGATCTCGTCACTCAGCGCGGCATGGGCCTGATCTTCATCAGCCACGATCTGCATCTGGTGCAGTCCTTCTGCGACCGCGTCATCGTGATGTATGGCGGCAAGGCGATGGAGACCATGCCGGCCGCCGAACTCGCCGATGAATCGGCCCGCGCCCGGCGTCATCCCTATACGCTCGGCCTGCTCGGCTGCCTGCCCGATCTCGACCATCCGCGCGAGACGCTGGCGACCCTGAACCGCGATCCGGCATGGCTGGCATGACAATGGCTGGCATGAACCCGCAACCCACTATCCTCGTCGAAAAGCTCAACGTCTCCTTCGGCGATTCCCATGTCGTGAAGGACCTCTCCTTCACGGTCTCCCCCGGCGAGAGCTACGGCATCGTCGGCGAATCCGGCTCGGGCAAGTCGACCGTGCTGCGCGTGCTCTCGGGGCTGAACCCCGACTGGAGCGGCACGGTCGCGATCGACCGGCAGGTGCAGCCCAAGCGCCGCGACAAGGCGTTCTACCGTGCCGTGCAGATGGTCTTCCAGGACCCTTATGGCTCCCTGCATCCGAAGAAGACGGTCGACGACGCGCTGGCCGAGCCGCTTGCCATCCACGGTATCGGCGATGCCGAGAAGCGGATCGGGCGGGCGATGTCCGAGGTCGGCCTGCCGGCCTCCTTCCGCTTTCGTTATCCGCACCAGCTCTCCGGCGGCCAGCGCCAGCGCGTCGCGATCGCGCGTGCGCTCGTGCTCGAGCCCTCGATCCTGCTGCTCGACGAGCCGACCTCCGCGCTCGACGTCTCGATCCAGGCGGAGGTGCTCAACCTGCTTCAGGCCCTGCGGCAGGAGCGAAAGCTGACCTATATCCTAGTCAGCCACGATCTCGCGGTCGTCGCGCATATGTGCCAGCGGCTGCTGGTGATGCAGTTCGGCCGCGGCGTCGAGGAAATGACGGCGCAGACGCTGGCGGCCCGCAACCCGCAGACCGCCTACGCGCAGCAATTGCTGACAGCGAGCGAGGGCTTCCGGCGCGCCTGAGGTCGGCCTTCCCCGCTTGCAAAGCGTTTGGCAATCACGCGTCTTGGTCGCATTCTCGTCGCAAGTCCGGAGTCCTGATGGACGCCGCTCGGATATCGGGACCGGGCATGGAGAATGAGAGATATGGACGCTATCGTTAACCCCGCCCTCCGGCCCGAGACGATCCCCGAGCGGACGCCGGTTCCGGCTTTCGACCTCGTGATCTTCGGCGCGGGCGGGGATCTTGCCTTGCGCAAGCTCTTTCCGGCGCTGGCCCAGCGCAACCGCGAGGGCGTCCTGCCAGCTGAAAGCCGTATTCTCGGCATCGTCCGCAAGGCCGAAGACGTTGAAGGCCTGCCGAAGCAGGTCGCCAAGAGACTGGCCGAGGAAGGTCTGTCGAAGGCCGATGTTCAGGCCTTCCTGCAGCGTCTCACCACGGTGCTGCTCGATGCGGTCAAGCCCGAGACCTATGGCGCGCTGAAGAAGGAACTCGGCGACAACGGCCGCGTCCGCTCCTTCTATCTGTCGACGCCGCCGGACCTGTTCATCCCGATCTGCGAGAACCTCGCCGCGGCCGGCATCCTGACGCCGACCTCCCGCGTCATCCTGGAAAAGCCGCTTGGGCGCGATCTCGCCTCGGCCCGGGAGATCAACGACGCGGTCGCGCGGATTCTGCCGGAAGACCGCACCTACCGGATCGATCATTATCTCGGCAAGGAGACGGTCCAGAACCTGTTGGTGCTGCGCTTCGCCAACACGCTGTTCGAGCGCTCCTGGTCGAGCCGCGATATCGACCATGTCCAGATCACGGTGGCCGAGACGGTCGGTCTGGAAAGCCGCGCCGGCTACTACGACAAGTCCGGGCACATGCGCGATATGGTGCAGAACCATCTCATGCAGTTGTTGACGCTGTTTGCGATCGAGCCTCCGAATATGCTCGAGGCCGGCGCCGTTCGCGACGAGAAGATCAAGGTCCTCAAGGCGCTGCGCCCGATCGTCGGTCCCGACGTCCAGCGCTTCACGGTGCGCGGCCAATACGTCGCGGGCCAGATCGACGGCCAGCGCGTGCGCGGCTATGCCGACGAACTCGGCCATGCCAGCAACACGGAGACTTTCGTCGCCATCCGCTGCGAGATCGATACCTGGCGCTGGGCCGGCGTGCCGATCTATCTGCGCACCGGCAAGCGCATGGCGCAGCGCTATTCCGAGATCGCCGTCACCTTCAAGCCGGTGCCGCATTCGATCTTCGGCGGCGGCTCGTGCGACCGGCTCGATGCCAATCGCCTCGTCATCCGGCTCCAGCCCAATGACGGCGTCCAGCTCCAGCTGATGATGAAGGTGCCGGGCTCGGGCCGGCTCAAGGTCGTGCCCCGCCAGCTCGACCTCCGCTATTCGACCGCCTTCGACGAGCGCACGCCCGACGCCTATGAGCGCCTGCTGACCGATGTGATCCGCGGCGACCAGACCCTGTTCATGCACCGCGACGAGGTCGAGCAGGCCTGGACCTGGGTCGATCCGATCATAGCCGGCTGGCAGGATTACAGCCCGCAGCCGCATCGCTACGCGGCTGGCTCCTGGGGGCCCTCGCAGGCAATCGGCCTGATCGAGCGCGAGGGCCGCTCCTGGGCCGATCCGGATCTCGTGTGATGCAGCCGATCCCTCCGATCGGCGGCACCGTCGCCTGGCATCGCTTCGCCACTTTGGCCGACGCCTCGGAGGCGCTGGCGGAAGCCGTTTCGATCCGGCTGAGCGCGCTTCTGGCAGAGCAGAGCAGGGCGTCGCTCGCCGTGCCCGGCGGCACCACCCCGGCGCGGTTTCTCGCCGCGCTGGGAGAGCGTGATCTGGCTTGGGAGAACATCACGCTGCTGCCGACCGACGAGCGCTTCGTCGCGGCCGATGACGCGGCTTCCAACGAGCGCATGATCCGCGAGCAGTTCGCGCCGCTGCGCGACGGACGCGTCGCGTTCCTCTCCTTCCACGGCCATGGCAGCGACATCGAGGCCGCCGCCGCGGTGCTTTGCGCCAAGCTGGCGGAAGCGCCGCCGCTCGACCTGCTGGTCAGCGGCATGGGCACGGACGGCCATATCGCCTCGCTGTTTCCGGGCAGCGAGTCCGCCTTCTCGGCAGCGCCCGACAGCGGCATCGTCGTCGCCCGCCCGCCGGGTCTGCCGCCGCGCATCTCGCTGTCGCCTGGCCGGCTGACCGGCGCCGGCTGGGCGAGCCTGCTGGTCTCAGGTACGGTCAAGGAAGCGGTGCTGAAGACCGCTGCCGAACGCGCCGCACCCCTGCCGGTGGATCTCCTGCTGGCGCGCGGGCAGGGGCTCGACGTCTATTGGGCGAAAGAGTAGACCCAGCCAAGCTTCGGCCGCATGGATTGCCGTTCAAATCGATTGAAAGACGAGACGATGGACGAGACTGCCGCGATTGCCCGGCTCAAGGCCTGTGGCGTGATTCCGGTCGTGGTGATCGAGGACGCCTCGCGGGCCGTCGATCTCGCCCATGCTCTCGTCGCCGGCGGCATCGATGTCGTCGAGGTCACGCTGCGCCGCCCCGCGGGGCTTGCGGCGCTCGAGGCCATTGCGAAGTCGGTGCCCAAGGCGCTTGCCGTTGCGGGCACGGTCGTCACCCCGGCTCAGGTCGCGCAGGTCAAGGATGCCGGCGCGCAGGCCGTCGTCAGCCCCGGCTTCAGCGAGAGCGTCGACGAGGCGCTGAAGCAGGCCGGCCTGCCCTGGTTGCCCGGCGTCGCGACGGCTTCGGACTGCATGCGCGCGGTCGCCGCCGGCCGCACCGTCGCCAAGTTCTTCCCGGCCGAGCAGGCGGGAGGGCCTTCGGCCCTGAAGGCCCTGTCGGGGCCGTTCCCCCAGATGAGCTTCTGCCCGACCGGCGGCGTCGGTCTCTCCAACCTGTCCTCCTATCTGGCCCTCCCGCAGGTCATCTGCGTCGGTGGCTCCTGGCTCGTCCCGGCCGATGCCATCGCGGCGGGAGACTGGCAGCGCGTGACGCAACTCGCGCAGGAAGCGCACGAGGCGTTCAAGGTGCTGCGGGGATAGTTCAGACGGCCCTCGGAGCCGCCCATCCGAGACGATGGGCGTGGTTGCGGATATCGACCGGCCAGGCTGCGGTCTCCGTCTGGAACCGCGCTTCATCGCCTACGAAAAGCGCCCGGGACGCCTCCTCGAAGCCCGGCTGGTTTCCCGCCATCGCCGACATGAAGCGATAGGACGCCTCCCGTGCGAGGCGTAGGCGGCTTTGCCCGCCGTCACGCAGACGCGCTTCTTCCACCAGCCGCCGCAAGGCATGGGACGCGCCACCCTGTTGCGTCGCCAGCCAGTCCCAATGCCGCGGCAGTAGGGTGATCTCGCGCGCGACCACGCCGAGCTTGGGGCGGCCCCTGCCTCGCATTCCGTTCTCCGGCGCCGCTGTCCCCGCTTCAGCGCCCGCAGCACTCGCGTCATGGAAAGCCGAATACCGCGCCAGCACATCCTGGGCCGAGCCGCGTAGGTCGAGATCGATCACCGCGCCCGTTTGGTCGTCGAAGGTCAGGATCGCAGCTTCGGGGTTCTCCGCGATGGCGGCCCGTACGGCGACGGCGACATCTGCCAAAGCACCCTCGGCCAACAGGTGATCGTCCTGAAATGCCGAGCAGGAGCGGGGTGGCAGCGGCACGGCGTGCTCTCTCATGAATTTTGACCCGGATAAAAATCTTGCGCAACTAATACCCGGGTGATATTCGCCTGTCCAGTGAAAAGCGTTTCAGATGGACAGGGTGCATGACGAGTTTGGACAGGAAGGCTGCCCTTGCGGCCTACAAGGAACGCAAGGTCGCAGCCGGCATTTATCGGGTCCGTTGCCTCGCGAATGGCGAGATGTGGCTAGGTCAGACCCCCAACCTCGACAAGATCGAGAACCGCATCTGGTTCACGCTGCGCCAGGGCAGCCATCGCCATCGCGCGCTGCAGGAGGCGTGGCGGCTGCACGGCGCCGAGAGTTTCGTGCTGGAGACCGTCGAAGCGTTGGAGGAGGAGAGCGATCCCTATCTGCGGGATCGCATCCTGAAGAGCCGTCTCGCGCATTGGCAGGCGGAACTCGGCGCCGCCGTGATCTGAGATCAGCGGGCCGCCAGCCGCTCGACCACGAGATCCGCGATCGCCAGCGAACTGGTTAGTCCCGGGCTCTCGATACCCAGCAGGTTGACGAGCCCGGCGACACCATGGACCTCCGGCCCGTCGATGCGGAAATCCGGCATCGGCTCGGTCGGCCCGTGCAGCTTCGGGCGGATGCCGGCATAGTCGGCGACGAGTGCGCCGTCCGACAGCGCCGGCCAATAGGTCCGGATCGCGGCGTAGAATTTGTCCGCGCGCTGGGGGTCGACGACCAGGTCCTGGTCGTCATCGACCCATTCGACATCCGGCCCGAACTTGACCCGCCCGCCCATGTCGATGGTGGCATGGATGCCCAGCCCCGCCGCCTCGGGCACCGGATAGACCAGATGCGAGAACGGCTGCTTGCCCAGCAATGCGAAGTAATTGCCCTTCGCGAAGGACTGCTTTGGAATGTGCTCAGGCGGAAACCCGTCGAGCGTCCGTAGCAGCCGCGGCGCGCCATGGCCGGCCGAATTGACGATCGTCTTCACCGAATAGGTCGCCGGGTCCTCGCCGCCGAAATCGACGCTGAAACCATCAGCCTCGCGCCGCCAGCCGGCGATCGGCGTATTCAGCGCCAGTGACCCTCCCGCCGCCTCGCATTCGCCGAGCAGCGACAGCATCAGGGCGTGACTGTCGACGACGCCGGTGTCGGGCGAGAGCAGGGCGATCTCGCAGCGCACCTCCGGTTCCATCGCCTTGGCCTCGCCGGCATCGAGCCAGCGCAGCGTCTCGACGCCGGACGCCTGCGCCCGGGCCATGATCGTCTCCAGCGCCGGCTTCTGGCTGGCCGAGGTGGCGACGATCAGCTTGCCGCAGGCCTTGTGCGGCAGGCCGCGCTCGCGGAGATACACGTAGAGCCGCTTGCGCCCCTCGACGCAGACCCGCGCCTTCAGCGAGCCCGGCGGGTAGTAGATCCCGGCATGGATGACCTCGCTGTTGCGGGCCGAGGTCTGCGTGCCGATGCCCTCGGCGGCCTCGGCGATGACGACCTCGCGGCAGGCCAGCGCCAAAGCGCGGGCCGCAGCCAGGCCGACGACGCCGGCCCCGATCACCAGGCAATCGATGTCATGCATGTAGACGTGCCCCTCAGGTCCGGGCCGGCATCGCGGTCTCGATCAGGTTGGCCCAATAGGTCACGCCGACCGGGATCACCGCATCGTTGAACTCGTAGGCCGGGTGATGGAGGCCGGCCGAGTCGCCATTGCCGATATTGATGAAGGCGCCGGGGCGCTCCTCCAGCATGTAGGAGAAATCCTCCGAGCCCATGGTCGGCGGCACGGTGGTGTCGACAGTGCCCGGCCCGAAGGCGGCCTCGATCGTGCCGACCACGAAATCGGCCTGCGCCGCGTGGTTGAAGGTCACGGGATAACCGAGATGGTAGTCGAGTGTGTAGGTCATGCCGAAGGCGGTCAGGATGCCGTCAGTGATCTCCTTGATGCGCTTCTGCGCGAGCTCGCGCATCTGCGGCGTCAGCGTCCGGACCGAGCCCTTGATCTCGACGGTCTGGGGAATGACGTTGAAGGCCTCGCCGGCCAAGAGCGCCGTAATCGAGACGACGATCGAATCCAGCGGGTCGGCATTACGCGAGGACACGGTTTGCAGCGCGGTGACGAGCTGGCAGGCGGCGACGATCGGATCGTTGACGCGGTGCGGGGCTGCGGCATGTCCGCCCTTGCCCTCGATCTTGAGGTGGATGCGGTCGGCTGCGGCCATGGTTGGGCCCTTGCGCACGTCGAACTGGCCGACGGCCAAGCCCGGCTTGTTGTGCATGCCGTAGACCTCCTGCACGCCGAAGCGGGTCATCAGTCCGTCGTCGATCATCGCCTTGGCCCCGGCGCCGCCTTCCTCCGCCGGCTGGAAGATGACGATCGCCGTGCCGTCGAAGTCGCGCGTCTCGGCGAGGTATTTGGCCGCACCGAGCAGCATGGCGGTGTGGCCGTCATGACCGCAGGCGTGCATCTTGCCCGGCACGGTCGAGCGATGCTCGAGATTGGTCTCCTCATGGATCGGCAGCGCGTCCATGTCGGCACGCATCGCGACGACCTTGCCGGAACCCTGGTTGCGACCCTTGATGACGCCGACGACGCCGGTCTTGCCGAGGCCGGCCACGACCTCGTCGACCCCCCATTCGGTCAGCTTTTGCGCGACGATGCCGGCGGTGCGGTGGACGTCGTACATCAGCTCAGGGTGACGGTGCAGATCGCGGCGGATCGCGGTGATCTCGGGATGAAGCGCGGCGATGAGTTCGGCTTTGGGCATCATGTCCTCGAATGTCGGGAGGTGGTCCGCAGGCGGCGGAGGCGCGGGTCTTGAAGGCTGGCGCAGTGCCGGTCAGGCATCAGCGGGAACGTAGCGGCGCGACAGCTCGTTGCGGTCGTCATAGGACGCCTCGAAGATCGCGGCGGCCAGCGTCGCGCGCACATGGAGCGTCTCGGTGCCGATGTTCTTGAAGCCGTGGCGGGCGCCGGCCGGGATCAGCACCGACTGGTTGGCGGTGACGACCATGGTCTGGTCGCGCAGATAGATTTCCGCCGTGCCGCCCATGACCTCAAGCACCTCCTCGACGGCATGGATATGCATCGGCGCGCCGAGGCCGGGATCGCAGAACTGCTCGAAGATGCAGAGCTGCCGGCTCTGGACGAGAGCCGAGACCCGCATTTCGGTCATCACGCCGTCGCGCCATTTGTCCTGCGGCTGCGTCTTGTGGTCGAGAATCGTCATGTCATCCCTCACAGTCTGTCCGCGCCCGCCGGATCGGCCCCCGCCTGATAGCGCAGGCGCGGCAATATATCTTCCAGAACCCCGAACGCCGCGCAGCGTCAAGACATGGCGCCGCGACCCGGATGCGCGCCATCGGCACGTCAGCCTAGACCCCGAACTGCGTCCGCCAGGCGGCGATGTCGTCGAGCGCCACATTCGAGCCGCAGAGCACGAGGCCGACGCGCTCGCCGGGCTTGAACATCTCCTTGCGCGCTTGCGCCGCCGCGACCACGCAGGCCGCCGCAGGCTCCAGCAGCACGCGCCCATTCTGCAGCACCCAGGTGATCTCGCGCACGGCTTCCGCGTCGGGCACGACGATGATGTCCTCGATGAACTGGCGCGCTGCCGCCATCGTCCGCTCCGTCGCGAAGGGAGCGCCGAGTGTCCGGGCGATCGAGGTCGAGCGGATCGGAACCGGCTTTCCGGCCGCCAGCGCCTGCGTCATCGTGGTCGCGCCGTCCGTCTCGACGCCATGGATGCGCAGCGCCGGATCGAGCCCCTTCATTGCAGCGCCGACGCCGGCGGCAAAACCGCCGCCGCCGATCGAGATGAAGACATGGTCGAGCCGGCCGCCGGCATCGTTGGCGAGTTCGAGCCCGAGCGAGCCATGGCCGGCGATGATCGCCGGATCGTCATAGGAATGGACATGGATCATGCCGCGTGCGGCGTAGTCGTCCGCCCTGGCGAAGGCCGAAATCGAATCCTCTGTGAGTTCGACTTCGGCGCCGAGCGAGCGGGCCATCTCGACATTGAACGCCGCCGCGTTTGCCGGCATCAGCACCAGCGCTCGCACGCCCATCGTCCTGGCCACCAGCGCTACCGCGATGGCATGGTTGCCGCCTGACACCGTGACGACGCCGCGTCCCAGCTCGGCCTCGCTCAGCGACATCAGCTTGTTGAAGCAGCCGCGTACCTTGAACGAGCCGCCGAGCTGCAGGCTCTCGACCTTGACCACGGTCTCGACGCCGAGCCGGGCCGAGAGGCCGGCGCTGTGATAGGTCGGCGTGCGTCTGATCTTGCCGGCGATGCGCGCCGCAGCGGCCTGGACATCGCCCAGAGTGACGTCGAAATTCATGCCTGCGCCTCTTGCTTCGTCCTCCCCTTATAGGGGCGCATTGCTGCTCACGGAAACGCGCCGTTGGCAGGTGGGCTGCGGAAGCCTACAAAATATATCAGTGACCGGCCGGAAGGCCGTCGGCATGAAACCTGCCTTGGGCCGCCTTTTCTGGAGAACCGCCTCGTGACGATGACACCCCAGAAGATGACGCCCAAGGAGATGCTGGCCAGGCTGGTTTCATTCAACACGGAATCGCAGCGCAGCAATCTCGACCTGATCCATTTCTGCCGCGACTATCTCGCGGGGCTCGGCGTCGAGAGCACCCTGGTGCCCAGCGAGGACGGTCAGAAGGCCAATCTCTATGCCACGATCGGCCCCAGGGTGGATGGCGGCGTCGTGCTGTCGGGCCACACCGATGTCGTGCCAGTCGCCGGCCAGGACTGGACCTCGGATCCCTGGACCCTGACCGAGCGCGACGGCAAGCTCTATGGCCGCGGCACCTGCGACATGAAGGGGTTCGACGCCATCGCGCTCGCGCTTGTGCCGGAGATGCTGGCGGCGCCGCTGAAGCGTCCGATCCACATTGCGCTGTCCTATGACGAGGAGGTCGGCTGCCTGGGCGCCCGCTTGCTGGCCAAGGCGATGACGGCGGCCGGGCTGAAGCCCGCGGCGGTGATCGTTGGCGAGCCCTCGATGATGCAGGTCGTCACCGCCCATAAGGGCGGCACCCGCATGCGCACCACCGTGCGCGGCCACGCCGTCCATTCCAGCCGCGTCGATGTCGGCGTGCCCGCCGTCATGATCGCCGGCGAATTGATCCACTGGCACAACGTCGTGATGGCCGAGAACAAGGCGCGCACTTCGCCCGACAACGGCTTCGAGCCGCCCTACACGACGACCCATGTCGGTACCGTCCAGGGCGGCACCGCCGTCAACATCACCGCCGAACTCTGCAGCTTCGCCCATGAGGTCCGCGTCGTGCCGGGCGACGAGGGCGTCGATTATGTCGGGCGCTACAAGGCTAGGGTGGCCGAACTCGAGGCGCAGATGCAGGCGATCGCGCCCGAAACCGGCATCACCGTCGAGATCACCTCCTCGACGCCGCCGCTTGGCCCCGAGGTCGATGGCGCAGCCGAGGCGCTGGCCCGCCGGCTGACCGGCGACAATGGCAGTCATGTCGTGGCCTATGGCACCGAAGGCGGGCTGTTCCAGGGCGAGGGCTGGTCGACCGTGGTCTGCGGCCCCGGCGACATCGCCCAGGCGCATCAGCCCGACGAGTTCATCACCGTGGCGCAGCTCGACGCCGGGGCGGTGTTCGTGTGCGGGGTGATTGGGGAGTTGGCGCGGTAGTAGCGACTAGCCACGTGCCACAACATCGCGCACCGCCTGCTTCCGCCCATGCATCCCGCGCGCATTCGACCCGTGACTCGCGCGTGGTCTGCCCCTAACATCGGCGGCTTGTCGGGTCCGGCGATCGATCGCCCAGAGGGAGGCATCACCTTATGAAACCTCGTTTTCTTCACGTGGCCGCCATCCTGCTCGGGGTCTCGACGCTGGCGCTGGGCGCGGCCGAGGCCCGGCCGCTGAAATGGGCCGCTGCCGGCGATGCCCTCACGATCGATCCGCATGGCCAGAACGAAGGTCCCACGACCTCGCTCAACCAGCACATCTACGAAAGCCTGACCGAGCGCGACCATGCCGGCAAGCTCCTGCCTCTGCTCGCCAGTTCCTGGCGCGTGCTGCCGGACGATCCGACGACCTGGGAGTTCAAGCTCGAATCGGGCGTCAAATTCCACGACGGCGCGGCCTTCACGGCCGATGACGTGGTCTTCTCCTATGAGCGCGCCATGCAGCCGACCTCCGACTTCAAGGGCTATCTGACCTCGGTCGAGAAGGTCAGCAAGGTCGACGACCTGACGGTGCGGATCAAGACCAAGGGGCCGAACCCGCTGCTGGTCAACAACACCTCCTCGATCCGGATCATGAGCAAGGCCTGGGCCGAGAAGAACGGCGCCACCAAGGCGCAGGATTTCAAGAACAAGGAAGAGAATTTCGCCGTCCGCAACGCCAACGGCACCGGCCCCTTCACACTGGTCTCGCGCGAGGCGGACGTGAAGACCGTGATGAAGCGCAACGACGCCTACTGGAACAAGGCCAAGGTGCCGCTCGAGATCACCGAGCTGACCCTGTTGCCAATCAAGCAGGACGCCACCCGCGTCGCGGCGCTGCTCTCGGGCGAGGTCGACTTCGTCCAGGACGTGCCGGTGCAGGACATCGCCAGGCTGAAGACCCAGCCCAAGCTCAGGGTCAATTCGGGCGCCGAGAACCGGACCATCTTCTTCGGCATGGACGTCGCCTCTGCCGATCTGAAGGGCGACGACGTTCAGGGCAAGAACCCCTTTGCCGACAAGCGCGTTCGCCAAGCCATGAACATGGCGATCAACCGCCCGGCGATCCAGCGCGTCGTGATGCGCGGCGAGTCGGTGCCAACCGGCGTGATCATGCCGCCCTTCGTCAATGGCTGGACGAAGGAACTGGATGCGGCCCCGCCGACCGACGTCGCCAAGGCCAAGGCGCTGTTGGCGGAAGCCGGCTATCCCACCGGCTTCTCGACGACGCTGCACTGCCCCAATGACCGCTACGTCAACGACGAGGGCATCTGCCAGGCAGCGGTCGGCATGTTCGGCCAGATCGGCATCAAGGTGAACCTGGTCTCGCAGTCGAAGTCGATCCACTTCAACCTGATCCAGAAGAACCCGGCGGAGACCGAGTTCTACCTCGTCGGCTGGGGCGTCCCGACCTACGATTCCGACTACATCTTCTCCTACATGTATCATTCCCGCACGGGCTCGCAGGGCTCCTGGAACGCCACCGGCTTCAAGGATGCCGAGGTCGATGCGATGATTCAGTCGCTCTCCCGGGAGGTCGATATCCCCAAGCGCGACGCGACCATCGCCAAGCTCTGGACCCGGCTGAAGGACGAGACGATCTACCTGCCGATCCACCATCAGTCGCTGAGCTATGCGATGGGCACCGCGCTCGATATTCCCGTCGACGTCGGCAACAACCCGAAGCTCAAGATGGTCAGCTTCAAGGGCTCGTAGGCCAGCGGACCCGAACCTACCCGGTCATCCCGGACAAGCCGCTCAGCGGCGCCGATCCGGGATCCATGCCTGAGCCGTTCCGGCATGGATCCCGGGTCTGCGCTTCGCTTCGCCCGGGATGACGGCGTCTGTTTTGCAAGGACGGGCAGAATGATCTTGCCGATGATCGGAAAGTAACCCCGCGATGCTCGCCTATATCCTGCGCTCGCTGATGCAGGGGCTGGTGGTGATGCTGGCCGTCGCCTTCATCGCCTTTTCGATGTTCCGCTTCGTCGGTGATCCCGTCGTCAACATGCTCGGCCAGGAGGCGACGCTGCAGGACCGTGCCGAGTTGACTGAGCGGCTGGGCCTGAACGATCCCGTTCCGCTGCAGTTCGCCCGCTTCGTCGGCGACGCCGCGCAGGGCGATTTCGGCATCTCCTACCGCCAGGGCCGCAAGGTCTCCTCGCTGATCCTGGAGCGGTTGCCGGCGACCGTCGAACTCGCGGTACTCTCGGCGATCTTCGCCTTCGTGCTGGGCGTCGCGCTGGGCGTCTACGCCGCGATCCGGCGCGACGGCTGGATCGCCAATCTCGTGATGTCGCTCTCGCTGATCGGCGTCAGCCTGCCGACCTTCCTGATCGGCATCGGACTGATCTATATTTTTGCCGTCGAACTGCGTTGGCTGCCGTCCTTCGGACGCGGCGACACGGTGGCGCTGGGCTGGTGGACGACCGGCCTGCTGACCGCCAGCGGGCTCAAATCCCTGATCATGCCGGTGCTGACGCTCGGCTTCCTCCAGCTCACCTTGATCATGCGCCTCGTCCGCTCCGAGATGCTGGAGGTGATGCGGGCCGATTTCATCCGCTTCGCCCGGGCGCGCGGCATCCCCGAGCGCCGCATCGAGTTCCGCCATGCGCTGCGCAACACGCTGATCCCGGTCATCACCATCGCCGGCGTACAGCTCGGCGGCGTCATCGCCTTCGCCATCGTCACCGAGACGGTGTTCCAGTGGCCTGGGCTGGGCGCGCTCTTCGTCAACGCCGTGCAGTTCGTCGACGTGCCGGTGATGTCGGCCTATCTGCTGTTCGTGGCCTTCGTCTTCGTGCTGACCTCGCTCATCGTCGATCTCATCTATGTCGCGCTCGACCCGCGCCTGCGCAGTGGCAATCCGGCGATGGCGAAGTGAGGTCGAGATGAGCAGTACCCCGCTTCCCAAGCAGATCGCACCCGGCCGCCTCGCGCGCTGGTGGGATTCCGATCTCGCCTTCTCCTTCCGCTCCTCGCCGGTGACGGTCGCGGCCACTGTGCTGGCGCTGCTGCTCGTGCTGGCTGCCGTCGCGGCGCCGCTGATCGCGCCCTACGACCCCTTCGATCCCGCCTCGCTCGATCTCTCGGACGGCTTCTCGCGGCCGATGGAGCCCAACGAGATCACCGGCAAGGTGTTCTGGCTCGGCTCGGACGCGCAGGGCCGCGACATCTTCTCGGCCATCCTCTACGGCTCGCGCGTCTCGCTGCTGGTCGGCGCGGCCTCGGTCCTGTTCTCGCTGGTCATCGGCGTCGGCCTCGGGCTGGTCGCTGGCTACCTCGGCGGCCGCACCGAGGCGCTGATCATGCGCGTCGCCGACGTCCAGCTCTCCTTCCCGGCGATCCTGGTGGCGCTGCTGGTCTTTGGCGTGGCGCGCGGGCTGATCCCGCCGGCGTTGCAGGAGCGCATGACGCTGCTCGTGCTGGTCGTTGCCATCGGCCTGTCGAACTGGGCGCAATATGCCCGCACCGTGCGCGGCTCGACCCTGGTCGAGAAGAACAAGGTCTATGTCGACGCCGCCCGCCTGATCGGCCTCAAGGCCTGGCCGGTGATGCTCAAGCACGTCCTGCCCAATGTCGCCGGCCCCGTGCTGGTGATCGCCACGATCAACCTGGCGCTTGCCGTCATCGAGGAGGCGACCTTGTCTTTCCTCGGCGTCGGCATGCCGCCCACGCAACCATCGCTGGGCACGCTGATCCGCTTCGGCCAGCAATATCTCTTCTCCGGCGAGTGGTGGATTCTGCTGTTTCCCTCGCTCGTGCTGGTGCTGCTCGCCTTGTCGATCAACCTGTTCGGCGACTGGCTGCGCGACGCTCTCAACCCAAAATTGAGGTGAGCGCTATGCAGTCCGAGGCAGCCATCCCTGTCCTCTCCGTCCGCGATCTCACGGTCGAGTTCGTCACCCGTCGCGGCACCCTGCGCGCGCTCGATCGCGTCTCCTTTGACGTGGCGCGCGGCGAGGTGCTCGGCGTCGTCGGCGAATCCGGCGCCGGCAAGTCGGTGACGGGTTCGGCGATCATCGGCCTGATCGACCCGCCCGGCCGGATCGCCGGCGGCGAGGTCGTGCTCTCCGGCGAGCGCATCGACAACCTGCCTGATGAAGCGATGCGGAAGGTTCGCGGCCGGCGCATCGGCATGATCTTCCAGGACCCGCTGACCAGCCTGAACCCGCTTTACCGCATCAGCGAGCAGCTGATCGAGACGATCCGCGTCCATACCGACCTCAGCGCCGCGCAGGCCCGTGCCCGCGCCATCGCCCTGCTCGACGAGGTCGGCATCCCCGCGCCCGAACGCCGCATCGACAGCTATCCGCACGAATTCTCCGGCGGGATGCGCCAGCGCGTCGTGATCGCGCTCGCGCTCTGCGCCGAGCCGGATTTCATCATCGCCGACGAGCCGACCACCGCGCTCGACGTCTCCGTGCAGGCGCAGATCATTGCGCTGATCAAGCGGCTCTGTAAGGAGCGCGGCACCTCGGTCATGCTCGTCACCCACGACATGGGCGTCATCGCTGAAACCGCCGACCGCGTCGCCGTGATGTATGCCGGCCGCGTCGCCGAGATCGGCCCGGTCCGCGACGTCGTGAAAGCGCCGCTGCACCCCTATGCGAAGGGGCTGATGGGCGCGATCCCCTCGCTCGAGGGCGAGGCGAAACGGCTCGTCCAGATACCCGGCACGATGCCGCGGCTCTCGGCCATCCCGCCCGGCTGCGCCTTCAACCCGCGCTGCGCGCAGGTTTTTGCGCGCTGCCATGTCGAGCAGCCCGAACTGATCGCGGTCGGAGACCGCAGGGTCGCCTGCCACCTCTACGATATGCCTCAGTCCCTGCACGACGCCTCGCACGGCAAGCCGGAGATCGCAGCGTGAGCCAGCCTCCCGCCGAACCGCCCTTTGTCGAGGTCCGCGACCTCAGGCGTATCTTCGACGTCTCGAAGCCCTGGCTCAACCGGATGCTGGAGAACGCGCCGCGGCAATATCTTAGGGCTGTCGACGGTGTCTCCTTCGACATCCGCAAGGGCGAGACCTTCGCCCTTGTCGGCGAATCCGGCTCGGGCAAATCGACGGTGGCGCGCATGGTCGTGGGACTGCTGCCGCCCTCCGACGGCACGGTCACGATCGCCGGCGTCTCGATGAATGACGTCGCGGTCGCCCAGGAGCGCCAGCGCCTGCGCCGCCGCATCCAGATGATCTTCCAGGACCCTTACGCCTCGCTCAATCCGCGCTGGCGCGTCGGGCGGATCATCGCCGAGCCGATCCGCGCCTTCGACATCGTCGCGGGCGAGGCGGCGATCGAGGCTCGCGTCGGCGAATTGCTGACGCTGGTCGGCCTCCACGCCGACGACCGCATCAAGTTCCCGCATGAATTCTCCGGCGGCCAGCGCCAGCGCATCGCGATTGCCCGCGCGCTCGCCTCCAATGCCGAGTTCATCGTCTGCGACGAGCCGACCTCGGCGCTCGACGTCTCGGTCCAGGCGCAGATCCTCAACCTGATGCGCGACCTGCAGGAGCAGTTCGGGCTGACCTATCTGTTCATCTCGCACAACCTCGCCGTGGTCCGGCACATGGCGACGCGGATCGGCGTGATGTATCTCGGCCGCTTCGTCGAGGTCTCGGAGAGCCGCCAGCTCTTCTCGAACCCGCGCCATCCCTACACCCGCATGCTGCTCGACGCGGTGCCCGACCTCGCCATGACCGGAAAGTCGCGCGAAGGCGTGAAGGGCGAGATCCCCAACCCGATCAGCCCACCCGCGGGCTGCACCTTCCACCCGCGCTGCCCGCTGGTCTTCGATCGCTGCCGGGTCGAGCCGCCGCCCGTCATCGACGGCGTCGCCTGCCATGCCGTGAACCAGGGCCGCGAGGCGGCAGCCTGAAGCCAAGCTCAGGCGTTCGTGCCAGCCTTGGGGCGGCTGGTGCCGGCAGGCTTCAGCGGCAGCGGCGCGACCGGGCGATCGGTGCGATATTGCCCGCGCGCGATCGCGCCGAACATCAGCACGACCGCTGTCAGCGTCATCAGCCACCAGGGCTGCAAAGTCGCAAAGCCAAGCGCGCTGAGCGCAAACGCGGTGGTGAAGGCGGCAACGCCGCCGGCCGCCAGCGCGCCGGGCATGCGCCCCGCCGCGCGGATCGCGAAATACAGGCAGGACGAGGCGGCCGCCGCGCCGACGACGCCGAGTTCATACCAGGTCTCGAACAGCAGCGTCGTCGGCGCCGGTTGCGGCAGGGCGCCGATCATCCGGCCGCGCAGCACGGTGTCGAGCCCGTGTCCGGTGACGAGGCGGAAGGGTTCGCGGCTGACGACGTCGGCCCAGATCGCCAGCGATTGCGCGAAGTCGCCCGATCCCTGCGGAAAGCTGGAGATGATCGGCATCGCCAGGAAGGGCAGCAGCGGCGCGATCAGCATCAGCCCGGCGATGATCGCGGCGATGATGCTCGAGGCCGTCTCGCGATCGGCGCTGACGGCCCCGAAGGCGACGGCCCCGCAGATCATCGCGACGGCTTCGCCGTCCTCGAAGCGCGTCAGCGCGAGCAGGCCGACGACGAGTGCAAGCCCGACCGCGCTCAGGCCCCGTTCGCGCGAGAGCAGCCAGGCCAGAGCGGGCCAGGCCATGATCAGGATGACGCTGATGCCGCGCTCGACCCCTGCATCGGTGTCGGCGTGGCGCAGTGCCGCGATCACGATCAGTGCCAGCGCGAAGGCCCCTGCAATGCCGGTGCCCAGCGCCGCGAGATTGAGATTCGAGGCGCGCATTCGCTCCGGCAGCGCCGCATTGCCGCAAAAGCCGAGCACGACGGCGAGCACGAGATTGCCGGCCTTCTCTGTCGCCGAGGCGGTGAAGGGGCTCCAGACCAGCGACAGCGCCGCCCAGCCGGCAAGGCCGATCAGGATCATGCCGGGCAGGCTCAGCAGCGAGCGCTTCAGCGTCGCGCCGAACCCGCGCGGGTCCTCGATCAGTGCCGCAATGACCAGCAGCACGACTCCGATCGGCGCGAGCACGACGGCGGCGCGGCGCGAGACCAGCGAGGCGATCGGCAGCACGAGCGCCAGCGTGCCGAAGCCGATACGGCGCAGCAGCAGGGCCGCGTCGGCGGCGGGGTCGAGCGGGGTCTGGGCGCGGCGATGGGACATGGATTGAAAGACCGAACGAAGCTCTCCGCCGGAAAACGCGTCGGAGCAGGAAAAGCGTCGAAGATAGAACGGTTTTACCGTAACCGGCCGGCGCGGGCGCGACTGTAGGGCCCGCGCAACACTGCGTCAGCATCTCGTATGACTCCGCCTGCGACGAAAGCGCTCTGGCCGCAGACGCGCTTTCATGGCGAGCCTTTTCGTGGGATGACGTCGTCATGACGCTGCTGGCCGCCATCCCCTATTCCTCCGGGTTCCAGATCGACGGGTTCATGGCCGGCCTCGCGCATCGCCTGAAGGGGCGGGGGCTACGGCTGGGCGGCGTCGTGCAGCACAATGACGGGGCCTGCGAGCAGGGCTGCCTGTCGATGGCGCTGGAGGATCTTGCCAGCGGGGTCCGCTTTCCGATCAGCGAGAACCGTGGCGCGGCGTCCGCCGGATGCAGGCTCGACGCGAGCGGCCTTGCCGCGGCCGGCGGCGCTCTGACAGCCGCTCTGGCCGGCGAGACCGATCTCGTCATCGTCAACAAGTTCGGCCGCCAGGAAATGCTCGGCCAGGGCCTGCGCCAGGAGATCGCCGCGGCACTGATGGCCGGCGTCCCGCTGCTGATCGCCGTGCGGCAGGATTTCCTGGCCGCCTGGCGCGAATTCGCCGGCGAGGACTGGACCGAACTTCCCAGCGAGGAGGACGCGATCGAGGCCTGGGCGCTCTCGCTGGCCCGGGTCACCGCCTGATCGCCGCCCCAGGAGCAGCCATCATGGCGCAGGATATGAGCTTTCTCGACGACTATCTCGTCCGGCCCGACCCGCAGGCTCCGCGCCTCGGCGCGACCGTCTCCGGCATCGACCAGACGGGTGCGACGGTCGAGACCCGCGTCGTTACCGAACGGGCGCTGACGCTCTATCTGAACGCGCAGGAGATCGTCACGATGATGACGATCGGCGACCATCCGGATTCCCTGGCGCTCGGCTATCTGCTGAACCAGAACATGCTGAAGCGCGGCGATGTCGTCGATGCCGTCGATTATGACGAGGAGCTCGAGGTCGTAGTGGTGCGCACGCCGGAGCGCACCAATTTCGAGGAGAAGTTGAAGAAGAAGACGCTGACCTCGGGCTGTGCCCAGGGCACCGCCTTTGGGGACCTGATGGAGGCCATCGATGAAATCGAGCTGCCCAAGGCGGAATTGCGCACGAGCTGGCTCTATGCGCTGACGAAGAAGATCAACACCACGCCTTCGCTCTATCTGGAGGCCGGGGCGATCCATGGCTGCGTGCTCTGCGAGGCCGACAAGCCCTTGGTCTATATGGAGGATGTCGGCCGGCACAACGCCGTCGACAAGGTCGCCGGCTGGATGTTCCGCAACGATGTCGATCCGGCGAAGATGATCTTCTACACCACCGGTCGCCTGACCTCGGAAATGGTGATCAAGACCGTGCGCATGGGCATCCCCGTGCTGGTCTCGCGCTCGGGCTTCACCGAATGGGGCGTCGAACTCGCCCGCAAGGCCGGTCTTACCCTGATCGGCCGCGCACGCGGCAAGCGCTTCGTCGCGCTGGCGGGAGAAGAGAACATCGTCTTCGACCAGGATCCTGACAGCGTCGAGGAGGAGGGCGGCAGGAGCCGACGCAAGGGCGCCGATCGCGATGACTGATACGCTCCCAACCCTCGGCCTGCTCCTCGCCGGCGGTCTCGCCCGCCGCATGGGCGGCGGCGACAAGCCGTTGCGGACCATCGCAGGCAAGACCATCCTCGCCCATGTCATCGAACGCCTAGCGCCCCAATGCGAGAGCCTGCTGGTCAACGCCAACGGTGATCCCGCCCGCTTTGCCGACTACGGCCTGCCGGTCGTCGCCGACCGCGTGCCCGATTTTGCCGGCCCGCTCGCCGGCATCCTCGCCGGGCTCGACTGGATGGCGGCGAACCGACCGGAGCTGGACTGGCTCGTCAGCGTCGCCGCCGACACACCCTTCATCCCGCATGATCTCGTCGCCCGCCTGCACGAGGCGCGCGAGGCGGAAAGCGTCCCGCTCGCCTGCGCCGCCTCGGGCGGCTGGACCCACCCCGTCATGGGGCTCTGGCCGGTGTCGCTGCGCGAAGATCTGCGCCATGCCCTGACCGTCGAGGACGAGCGCAAGATCGACCGCTGGACCGCCCGCCATGGCTGCGCCAGAGCGGAATGGCCGGCCGTGCCGGTCGATCCCTTCTTCAACGCCAACAAGCCCGATGATCTGGCCGAGGCCGAGCGGCTTTTCGTCACCCTGCCGCGCGCTTGATCCCGCCCGCGCCCGTCGCTATCTCCTAGGGATAAGGACAGCTTATCGCTGCCAAAAATTGGGGGAAGACCATGAAGTCATTCATCGCCGCCGTTGTCGTCGCCGCGATCGTCGCCTTCGGCGCTAGCATCGTGCTCAACGACTTTTTCCAGAAGCCGGTCGAGGTTGCCTTCTCGACGAGCGGCGTCAGGCTCTAGCGCTCCAGCAGCGCCTTCAGCGTAGCCAGATCGCGCGTCACTGCGGCGGCGTCGCGCGCCATCTCCTCGTCGGACATCTCGCGCTGGAACAGCGTGAAGACAACCTCGCTGTCGCTGCCATTGGCCAGGACCCGCATCGGGTTCAGCATCGCCGGGGCTTCCGGCGGAATCACTGTGTGATCCAGGACGCCGTAGGGGTTGGGCTCGCTGAAGGCGATGCGCATCGGCCCCATCGGCGTCTGCGCCGACCAGACCATCCCCTCGACATGGCTGAAGCTGTGGCCGAGCCCTTCAGCCCATTTCGGGAAGTTCAGCGGCTCGGCAAGGAAGGCGTGGACCTCATCGGCCGGGCGCTGGATCGTGATGCTGACATGGCGCGCGATGCTACTCGACATGGGCCTCCTCCAATCGATCTTACTCGATCACGATACGCGGCGCCGCCCGGACGGTTCCGCCCGCGAGCGAGGCCATCACCTGCCGCGCGATCATCAAATAAGCCTTGGCATGGAAGGAATCCGGATCGCTGGCGACGATCGGCCGGCCGGAATCGGAGGTCTCGCGGATCGGCATGGCCAACGGGACCTCGCCGAGGAAGGGCACGCCGAGCCGTTCCGCCTCATGCCGCGCGCCGCCATGAGCGAAGATGTCCGAGCGGTGGCCGCATTCCGGGCAGATGAAATAGCTCATATTCTCGACGATGCCGAGGATCGGCACCTCGACCTTCTTGAACATGGCGACGCCGCGCCGTGCATCGAGCAGCGCCAGATCCTGCGGCGTCGAGACGATGACGGCGCCCGCCAGCGGCGTCTGCTGCGCCATGGTGAGCTGCGCGTCGCCGGTGCCGGGCGGCATGTCGACCACGAGCACGTCGAGCTCGCCCCAGGCGACCTCGCGCAGCATCTGGGTGATCGCCGAGATCACCATCGGCCCGCGCCAGATCATCGGCGTCTCCTCGTCGATCAGGAAGCCGATCGACATGATCTTGAGGCCATAGGCCTCCATCGGCGCCAGCGTCCGGCCCGAAACCAGACGCGGCTTGCCGGTGATGCCGAAGATCTTCGGCACGGAGGGACCGTAGATGTCGGCGTCGAGCACGCCCACCTTGAGGCCGAGCGTCGCCAGCGCCACCGCGAGATTGGCCGTTGTCGTCGATTTGCCGACGCCGCCCTTGCCCGAGGCCACCGCGATGATCTGCTTGACGCCGGGAATGCCGGCGGCCTTCGGCGTCGGCCCGCCGGGGCCGGCCGCAGGCCGCTGCGCCTGCTGGCGCGCCTGCATCCCCGCCGAGGGAGCGGCCTTGTCGGCGGTCAGCCCGACCAGGACCTGGGTCACCCCCGGCAAACCGGAGACGGCGCTCTCGGCGGCCTTGCGCACCGGCTCCATCGCCGCGGCCTCAGTCGCGTCGATGCCGATCGCGAAGATCACCTTGCCGCCGTCGATCAGGATGTCGGCGACGCGGCCCGTGGCGGCGAGCGTCTGCCCGCTCGCCGGCAGCTTCACCAGTTCGAGCGCGCGCAGGATGTCGGCTTGGGTCAGGGCCATGATGGCGCCTCCGGTGCTGCGGCTCAGGCCGTGGCTGCTTGCGGGTTGGCCTTGCGGATATGGAAGACGAGCAGGTCGCCCTCCCGGCCATGATGCTCGATCGCGTCGCCGGTCTCGCGCATCAGATTGGGAATGTCGATCGCCGCCATCGGATCGGTACATTCGACCAATAGCAAGGCGCCCGCCTCGGCACCTTTCAGCGCCTTGCGCACCCGCAGCGCGGGCAGGGGGCATTTCAGGCCGCGCAGGTTCAGAGAGATGGGAGACATGGGCCGCATCGGTTCGAGTCCGGTGCGCTTCATATGATGGCTTTTTCGTCTGCGGCAACTGCGCGCTTTACCCTTCCTGCCTCGGGGGAGAAGGTGGCCGGGCGAAGCCGGGTCGGATGAGGCGGGTCGGATGAGGAAAGCATGACTGCGCGCCATCTGTCCGTCCTGCTGGCCCTGGCGCTGATCTCTCCCGTTCCCGCCCAGGAACTGCGCGGCCATGGCGGGCCGGTGCGTGCGGTGGCGGTCTCTGCCGATGGCCGCTTCGCCATGACGGGCTCCTTCGACCAGTCGGCGATGCTCTGGAACCTGGCCGATGGCACGGCCGATGCCGTGCTGCGCTTCCATCAGGGCGCGGTGAATGCGGTCGTCGTCATCCCGGGCCTCGGTTTCGCGACCGGCGCGGAGGATGGCCGGATCGCGCTCTGGCGCGGAAACGCCGCCGAGCCGGTGCGGGTTCTCCAAGGCCATAAGGGGCCGGTCGCGGCGCTGGCGGTCTCGGCCGATGGCGGAATGCTCGCCTCGGCGTCATGGGACGAAACCGTGCGCGTCACCACGCTCGGCGACGGCACCGCGCGGGTTCTCGAAGGCCATAGGGGTCCGGTCAACGGCGTCGCCTTCCTGCCGGGTGGCGGCATCGTCAGCGCGGGTTACGACGCGACGCTGCGGATCTGGCCGGCCGATGCCGGCGCCGAGCGCATCGTCACTCTGCCGGCACCACTGAACGGCGTCGTGGTCGCGCCCGATGGCGAGATTGCGGTCGCCGCCGCCGATGGCAGGCTGCGGCTGTTCGGGCCTGACGGCGAGTCGCGGGCCGAGATCGAGATCGGCCAGACGCCGCTGATCGCTCTGGCACTGTCCGCCGATGGCGCCACCATCGCGGCCGGTGGTCTGCGCGGCCAGGTCGCGCTGGTCGATCGCAAGGCGCGCAGCATCCGCGCGACGCTGGTCGGGCCGGGCCTGCCGGTCTGGTCGCTCGCCTTCCTGCCCGATGGCAGGCAGCTTCTCTCGGGAGGCACCGACAGGCTGGTCCGGCGTTGGAACGCGCTCACCGGCGAGCATGTTGGTACGGTCGTGCCGCGCGCTGGTCCCGACGTGCTGGCAGCCTTCCAGGGCGAGCGCGGTGCGCAGGTCTTCCGCGCCTGCGCCGCCTGCCACACGCTGACGCCTTCGGACGGCAACCGCGCCGGCCCGACCCTGCACGGCCTCTTCGGCCGCAAGATCGCCAGCGCGCCGGGCTACGCCTATTCCGACGCCTTCAAGGCGATGGACATCGTCTGGACCAAGGAGACGGTAGCGAAGCTGTTCGAGATCGGCCCCAGCGCCTACACGCCGGGCACCAAGATGCCCGAGCAGACCATCGGTTCCGCTGAAGACCGGCAGGCGCTGGTCGACTGGCTGGAGAAGGTGACGCACTGATCCGCTGAGCGTCATTCTCGGGCGAAGCGCAGCGCAGACCCGAGAATCTCTTGCAGGAGATGCTCGGGTCGAGCCCGAGCATGACGGATTCTATTCGCGCCCTACTGCAGCGGATCTTCCCCCCGCTCCCGGCGCTCGCGCAGGTAATCGTCCGTCGTGCGCACCAATGGCCGCTGCGGCGAGAGATGCGGGTCGAAGCTCTCGTTGACGACGACCTCGACGCGGCAATCCTCGCACATCCGGATCACCGAGATGCGCTTGGCCGCGTCGCCCGAGAACATCCAGTGCTTGTTTTCCAGCTTGGCGGCGATCTTCTCGATCGTGCTGCGCACGCCGAAGGGCTTGGCGCAACTGATGCAGTGGAACGGCTCCTCCTGCTTCAGCACGCGCTTGCCGCCCTTCCAGGCCTCGAAATCGAGGCGCGGTTCGAGCGTGATGACGTTCTCCGGGCATGTCGCCTCGCAGAGCCCGCACTGGACGCAGAGATCCTCCTGGAAGCTCAGCGTTGGCCGGTCGGGATCATCGGACAGCGCCTGGACCGGGCAGGCGGAGACGCAGGCGAGGCACAAAGTGCAGCCCTCGGTCTCGACATGGACGGCGCCGAAGGGCGCGCGCTCGGGCAGCGCAACGGAGGCGACGGGGGAGGGCGCGGCCGCGTGAAGTTCGGTCAGCGTCTGGCGCAGCAGCGGGCGTCCGTCGCCCATCGGCCGGAAGCGCGCCGGCAAAGGCGAGACCGTGCCGGGCACGATGCGCGCCAGCGCCGCGGCGAGCTGGTCTGGATCATCGGTCTCGATCAGCCCGGCGCTGGCCGGGCCGAAGCTGAGCGCCGCTGCCAGCGTGTTGGCATAGGCGAGGTTGCGCTGCAGGCCCGAGAGATCGTGCTTGGGCCGGGCGCGGCCGAGCACGCGCACTGCGCTGGCACCGAAGGACAGCGCCACCGCGAAGGTCTCGACGCCGATCTGGGTGATCTCGTTGATCCGCAGCGGCAGCACGTTGGCCGGCAACCCGTCGCCGAAGCGCGCGAGCGCATCGATCAGTTCCTCGCCATGCTCGCCGTCATGCAGCAGCACGATCGGCTTGACGCCGCCGGCTTCCGCATAGGTGGTGAGCAGGGTGCGCAGGCGGCGCAGCAGCGCGTCTGTCGGCGGCAGGGCATAGGTCACGGCGCCGGTCGGGCAGATCGCGGCGCAGGCGCCGCAGCCGGCGCAGATTTCGGCCGAGATCGCGACATGGTCGCCATTGGGCGTGATCGCGCCGGTCGGGCAGAGTTCGAGGCAGCGCGTGCAGCCGGTCTTCTGCGAGCGCGAATGCGCGCAGAGATCCTCGTTCAGGCGGACATAGGTCGGCTTGTCGAACTCGCCGACGAGATGGCCGGCCTCCGCGACGAGCTTTTCGATCGCCGCCGGGCTGGCGGGATCGGCGCGCAGATAGCCGGCGCGCAATTCGCCCGCCGGAAACAGCGGCCAGCCGCCGGAGACGTCGATGACGATGTCGCAATGCGAGGTCGCGCCATTGCGTGGCTCGCCGAAAACGAGCTTCGCCCGCGACGATGGCGCCGGCGCGGCATAATCGTCGATCCGCAGTTCGAACGCGCCGAGCCAGCCGGTCGCACCGGCGATGGTGCCCTTCAGGACCGGCGTCTCGTCGACGCGCGGCGGCGTGATGTCGCCGGGGCGGCTGAGCAGGATCGTCACGTCGAGATGCTCTGCCAGGCGCTGCCCGACCGACAGCGCGATCTCGTCGCGGCCATAGACCAGGGCGACGCCCTTGCTGGTCAGCGTGGTGAAGGAGACCGGCGGCATCGGCTCGGCGGCGGCCGCCAGCAGCGCCGCCATCTTCGGGCCGGCGGCCTTTGCCTCCCGCGCCCAGCCGGCGGTCTCGCGGATATTGGCGAAGGTGATCTCGCCGGCATAGTCGAGATCGGCCGCGATCTCCTCGAACAGCGGCGCCTCCTGCGTGCAGGCGACGGTGATCTGGGCGCTGTCGCCCAGTGCCCGCGTGAACAGCTCGGTCTGCGTCCGGCAGAGATGCCGCGCGGTGCGGATGTCGCTGCCCTTGCAGCCGCGTGCCAGCGCCGCGCCGTCGAGCGGCATCGTGTCCTCGCACGAGCACACCATCAAAATGCGGGTGGCTTGCGGCGTGCGGGTGGCGTCTTGCATGGCAGGCCTGGTCCTCGGCGGCGGCGTTGTGTCGCCTCTCTTGCGATAATCCATGCTTATATGGAATTGGAGGGGTTCAAAAGAAGCGAACGATGAGCACTTCGTCGCGCCCTTGGAGGATATCGACCTGATCATGCAGCCGCACAGCCCTCATCCTGAGGAGCGCCGCAGGCGCGTCTCGAAGGATGTTTCAGTTCGCGATGACAGCGCCTTCTGGAGCATCCTTCGAGACGCAGGCCTCTGGCCTGCTCCTCAGGATGAGGGCTGGTCTCCGAGATCAGGTCCGAGGAGGATGTCATGGTGGTGAGTGCCCGGCAATCGGACGATCTGCGCCGCGAACCGGTCCTGCCGCCGGGCTTCTCGCTCGTGGGCTTGCGCGAATCGGGCGACGCCTTCGCCCATGCCTGCACCATCGCCTCGCATGCCGGCGCCGCGACGCTGGTCTGGACGCGCCGCTTCGACATCATCGAGTTTGCCGTCGTGCTGGAGCCGGAGAACATCTTGGCCGAGGCGCGGCTTGCCCATTACCTCGCGATGAACGCGCTCGCTGATGCGTTGGCGGTCCACAGCCCGCCCGAGCGGCCGATCCTGTTCCGCTGGCCCGATGCGCTGATCTACGATCTCGGCCTGATCGGCGGCGGCAGGCTCGCCTGGCCGGAAGGTTGCGGCGAGGACGAGGTGCCGGAATGGCTCGTCTTCGGGGCGATGCTGCGCGCGACCACGATGACGCCTTTCTCACCCGGCGATGTCGGCGTCGGCATGGCCGAGGAGGGCTTCGAGGAGGTCGATGCGGTCGATCTGATCGAGGCCTTCGCCCGCCATCTGATGCTCGGCGTCACGCGCTGGCAGAGCGACGGCGCCAGGGCCACCGCGCTGCGCTGGCTCGATCGGCTCGACAAGGTGCCCGGCACGCGCCACGGCATCGAGCCCAATGGCGACCTCGTTGTGACTACGCAGGCCGGGACCGAGCGCCGTAGCCTGGTCGAGGCGCTGGGCCGCACCGATTGGCTCGATCGCGACAGCGGCGGGCCGAAGCTGTGAGTGCTCTGAAACTGCCCCGCGCGATCCGGCTCGACCCCTCCGACACCTTCGTCTTCCGTCGCGCGGCTGAACCCGGCGAATGGCTGGTTACGGGCTCCTTCCTGTTCGATCCCGCAACGATTCCCGGGCTCGACGCCAAGGCGCGCACCGCGTTCCGCTCCGGCTTCCTCGGCGTCGCGAGCTTCGGCTGGAGCACGCTGGCGGTGGTGACGGAAGCGACCGAGGCCGAGCGCG
Source organism: Hyphomicrobiales bacterium (assembly GCA_900470775.1). Lineage (GTDB taxonomy): Bacteria > Pseudomonadota > Alphaproteobacteria > Rhizobiales > Beijerinckiaceae > Allobosea. The sequence continues at coordinate 69,889 of UCBZ01000006.1, forward strand.
AGGAAGCGATTGCCCAGCTCGCCGACCACCTCATGCAAAAGCTCGGCGCGCCCGATCTCGCGACGGCCCGCGTCGCGGCCGCCGAGGAGATCGCCTTTGCCGCCTCGCTCTGCGATCATCCGGCGCAGACGCTGCTCGCTTTGCACCGGACGCAGGAGGATGGCGAAATCCGCGAGCGCTTCCGCACCCTGACGCCGCGCGACGCCAGCCAGAGCGAGGGCTTCCGCGCCTTCGAGTTTTTGGAGGTGGCGGGTGAGGATGGCGGGCCGATCGAGCAGGTCGATCTTCTGAAGCTCGGCAGGACCGCATGATTCTCGGAAAGACCCTGTTGTCATGACGCATTTCTGGGCCACATCGGGCCATCTGCTACTGGACCGCGAGCCGGGTGGCGGGCTGCGGGTCACTGACGATTTCCTCAAGGCCTATCTGGCCCGGCCCGAATTGCTGCCGCCCGACGAGGCCTGCGCCGCCGAGCGCGCTCTGCATGCCAAGCTGATGGAGGCGCCGCAGGCCGAGATCGCGCCGGCCGAGATCACTGCCATCCTCGACGAGGATGCCCGCGCGAACTGGGGCTTCATGCTGAGCTGGCGCGAGCGTCTGCTGGCGGCACCGACGCTGGAGGCTGCCTATGCCGCCATCATCCGCGACGGCGTCAAGGACATCCCGCCGCTGTTCCTCGACCAGCTTGTCCACGTCATCCTGCGTGCGGCGCTCGACGAGGTCGACGACCCCTATGTCGTGCGCGCTGCCGAATGCCTGTTTCGGCCGCAGCGCGTCACCCATCACGAGAACACCATTCTGCTTGCCGATGCCGACATCATCGAGGGCCACGAGGCCGACCGTCATGCCTCGCCGCTGCTGGCGATGCTCGGCGGTCCGGCGGCGACCTCGCTCGACATCCTCAAACCCGCCAATGCCGACCAGTACTGGCAGCGCTCGGATGGCTTCGACATGGTGCTCGATCTCGGGGGTGCGCCCTCGGGCCGCGCGGCGCTGGGCCAGGCGCTGCGCCATTGGATCAGCCAGATCCACGGCTTCGATGTCGAGATCGCGCCCTTGGAGAAGGTCAAGGACGCCGACTGGCGCTGGTTCGTCGGGCTCGATGCGCAGGCGACGGGCATCGGCAACGCGCTCTGGACGGGGCAGAGCCTCAGTGAGGACGAGCTGTCGCGCGTGCTTGCGCTCTATACGATGACCCTGCCCGCCGATGTCCCGGTCTTGCCGGCGGCCAAGGGCAAGCCGATCTATCTGGTCATGGCGATGACGCCGGATCGGATGCTGCGGCTGAAACCGCAGAACCTCGTCACCGGCCTGCCGCTCGCGGTCCGCGAAATGGCGAACTAGAGCTGGATGCGAAAAAGTGGGAACCGGTTTTTCGCTCGAATCCTGCTCTAAAACTCTAGCTAGGACAGGCCGATGACCCAGCAGCATATCGAGGTCGGCATCGTCGTCGAACGCCGCGCGGTCGATTCGCCGTGGATCGACCATGCCTGGACGCCACTCTCCGTCCTGCCCGAGCCGCCGCCGCTCGCGCCCTGGACCGAACTGCCGGGCACGCCGGGCCGGCGCAACATCTATCTCGGCGCGGCGACGCTGACGCTGCATTCGGTCGATACCGCCCATTTCCGCGAGAACTTCCAGGCGGGCCACGCAAAACTCTGGGTCGCGATCCGGCCGACCGGCCTCGAGCCGGAGATCGAGTTCGTCGGCGTCACGGCCGACCCCTTCGAGGGCGAGGTCTATGCCGAGAATGTCGGCGACATCGTCGAGGCTCTGCCGATGCCGCAGGCCGTCGCCGAGCAGGTGCTGGTCTTCTTCGAGACGCATCATGTCGAGCGCGAATTCATCAAGCGCAAGCGCCACGAGCATGATCCGCGCAAGGGCGGCGGGCCGCGCCCGGAGCCCGGTACGCGACGGGGCGAGGGCGAGCCATGAGCGTCGGAACGCCCGAGGATGAAGGCTTCCTGAGCCGCTGGTCGCGCCGCAAGCGCGAATTGGCCGAGCCCGAGATTGCGCCAGTGCAGGTCGCGCCCGAGGCAGGGCTGCCTGCCGAGGCGGTGGCACAGCCAGTCGAGACAGAAGCCGCCGAACCCGAGATGGTCGAGCCGCCCTCGCTCGACCTGATCGACAAGGATTTCAACGTCGCGCACTGGCTCAAGCAGAATGTGCCCGAGACCTGGAAGCTTGCCGCGATGCGGCGCGCCTGGGAGAGCGACCCCGCGATCGCCGGTTTCGAGAATCCGGCCCGCGACTACGCGCTCGACTGGAATACGCCGGGTGGCGCTCCGGGCTATGGTCCCCTGACGGAATCGGACGATGTCGCGGCGATGGTGCGGGGCATCTTCGGCGAGACGCCGGCACCTGAAACGCCGCCCATTCTGGCTGACGATGCGGCAGGCGACGCGATGTCGCATAAACTTTCGTCTTATGACGAAAGCGCTATCGGTGATGCTGCAGCGCAAGAAGAGGGGGCCTCGCAGGTCGAGCCGGCCGCCGTCCGGCTGAGCGGCGCTGACGCGAGCCCCGTAGATGCCGGCTCGATCGCGCCGGAAAGCCCCCAGCAGGTTTATGCTGCAGTGCAGCATAGTCCCGAGGCGAAGGACATTTCCATGCGGATTCGGAAACGTGGAGGTGGCGCAATTCCAGTCTGAATCCAGATTGGAATGATTGTATTTCTGAGCGATAAGCAGGCATTATCACTGCTCAAGAATTGGTCGGCCGTCCGCCGCCTCTCTTGAAGGACGATGGCCTGATACGAATGCGTGACGCGGCACTGGAAAAGGCAATCGGCAGCGTCGGTGGCGTCAGGGCCCTGGCGCGCAGCCTCGGCATTTCGCAGCCGGCGATATCGAGTTGGAAGCGCGTTCCGGCCGACCGCGTCCTGTCCGTCGAAGCGACCACCGGCATCTCCCGCAGCGACCTGCGTCCCGACATCTATCCCGATCCCGGCCAGACGGGGACCGCCGACCCATCGGACATCGCGGTGCCGCAGGCGCTCGACGAGATCGACGAGGCGCGTGCCCGCGAATGCGAACTGATCGGCACCCTGCTCTGGCGCGCGCCGACAGCCGAGACGCTGGCTGCGCTGCGGGGCCTGCACGGCGATGCCTCGCCATTGGGGATGGCGCATCTGGCCTTGGCCGAAGCGGCTGACGAGGCGACGCCCGAGAGCCTGCGCGACGAATTCTTCGAGCTCTTCATCGGAGTCGGCCGTGGCGAATTGCTGCCCTACGCCTCCTATTACCTGACCGGCTTCCTGCATGAGCGGCCGCTGGCTCTGGTCCGCGAGGACATGGGCGCGCTGGGCTTGGCCCGCGACGAACGCGCCGGCGAGCCCGAGGACCACATGGCCGTCCTGCTCGACATCATGGCCAAGCTGATCCGGGGCGAGGTCGCAGCCGACGGCATCGACGCCGAGCGCTTCTTCGCCCGGCACATCGAGCCCTGGGGCGAGCGCTTCTTCGCCGATCTCGAGGTCGCGAAGGCTTCGAAATTCTACAAGGCCGTCGGCCGGCTCGGCGGCCTGTTCCTGTCGATCGAGACCCAGGCCGCGAGGCTGCCGGCATGACGACTGCCAACACATGATGCGGGAGACGACGATGTCCAAGACGACAAATGAGCCGGGCAAGCCGGCCGTCGATCGCCGCAGCTTCTTCAAGGCGCTCGGCGCCGGCGCGACGCTGGCTGCCACGCCTGCGATGGTCACGCCCGCCGCCGCCGTCGATCCCGGCAAGGAGGAATCCAAGGCGCGCTACCGCGAGTCGGAGCACGTCAAGGACTTCTACCGCGTCAACCGTTACTGAGAGGCGCAAAAGCCATGCTGATCAAGCGCAAAACGGCCGATGTCCAGCGCGGCCGGCTCCAGGCGGCGATCGCCGGCCTGTCCTCTGGCGTCATGGACCGCCGTGCCTTCCTCCGCCGCTCCGGACTGGTCGCAGGTGGCATCGCCGCCGCCGGCGCGCTTCAGATCGGCTCGGTCCGCAAGGCAGAGGCTGCCGGCCTCGGACCCGCGACCGGCACCAAGATCATCAAGAACATCTGCACCCATTGCTCGGTCGGCTGCACAGTCAAGGCCGAGGTCGCCAACGGCGTCTGGGTCGGCCAGGAGCCGGCCTGGGAGAGCCCGATCAACCGCGGCTCGCATTGCGCCAAGGGCGCCTCGGTGCGCGAGCTCGTCCATGGCGACCGCCGCATCAAATATCCGATGAAGCTGGTCGACGGTCAGTGGCAGCGCATCTCCTGGGACGTCGCGATCAACGAGATCGGCGACAAGATGATGGAGATTAGGGCCAAGTCGGGCGCGGACTCCGTCTATCTGCTCGGCTCGGCCAAGTTCTCCAACGAAGGCTCCTACCTGTTCCGCAAGTTCGCGGCCTTCTGGGGCACCAACAACGTCGATCACCAGGCGCGCATCTGTCACTCCACCACGGTCGCGGGTGTTGCCAACACCTGGGGCTACGGCGCGATGACGAACTCCTACAACGACATCCGCAACTCGAAGACGATCATGTTCATGGGCTCGAATGCGGCGGAAGCCCATCCGGTCTCGATGCAGCACATCCTGTCGGGCAAGGAGATCAACCGCGCCAACGTCATCGTCTTCGATCCGCGCCTGACCCGGACCGCCGCCCACGCCACCGACTACATCCGCATCCGTTCTGGCACCGACATCGCGGTGATCTGGGGCATGATGTGGCACATCTTCAAGAACGGCTGGGAGGACAAGGATTTCCTCGCCGCGCGCGTCTACGGCATGGATGACGTTCGCAAGGAGGTCGAGAAATACGACCCCAAGACCGTCGAGGACATCACTGGTGTTCCCGAGGCGCAGATGAAGCGCGCCGCCGAGACCTTTGCCAAGGTCAAGCCCGCAACCTTCATCTGGTGCATGGGCGTGACCCAGCACTCGGTCGGCACCGCCAATGTGCGCGCCATCTGCAACCTGCTGCTCGCCACCGGCAATGTCGGCGGCATGGGCAACGGCGCCAACATCTTCCGCGGCCATTGCAACGTCCAGGGCGCGACCGATTTCGGTCTCGATATCTCGAATCTGCCTTGCTATTACGGCCTGGTCGAGGGCGCTTGGCGCCATTGGGCCCGCGTCTGGGACGTGCCTTACGACTATTTCCTCACGCGCTTCGACGAGGTTCCGGCCAAGGGCGGCCGTCCGGCACGCACGGCCAAGGCCAATATGGAGACCTCGGGCCACACCTCGACGCGCTGGTTCGACGCCGCCAACCTGCCCGCCGAGCAGGTCGACCAGAAGGACAACCTCAAGGCCATGTTCGTCATGGGCCATGGCGGCAACACCATCCCGCGCATGCCCGACGCCGTGAAGGGACTTGAGAAGCTCGAGCTGCTGGTCGTCGCCGACCCGCATCCGACCAACTTCGTCTCGCTCGGCCAGCGCAAGAACGGCACCTATCTCCTGCCGGTCGGCACGCAGTTCGAATGCTCGGGTTCGCGTACCTGCTCGAACCGCTCGGTGCAGTGGGGCGAGAAGGTCGTCGAGCCGATCTTCGAGGCCGCGAGCGACTATTTCGTCATCTACAAGCTGGCGCAGAAGCTCGGCTTCGCCGACGCGATGCACAAGAACCTGGAGCTGATCCAGGGCAAGTACGGCCCCGAGCCATCGGCCGAATCGATCCTCAGGGAGATCAACAAGGGCGGCTGGTCGACCGGCTACACCGGCCAGTCGCCGGAGCGCCTCAAGCTGCACATGCAGCACCAGGACAAGTTCGACCTGGTCTCCTTGCGCGGCGCGGTCGGCTCGCCCGTCGAGAACGACTTCTACGGCCTGCCCTGGCCGTGCTGGGGCACGCCGGAGCTCAAGCATCCCGGCACCCATATCCTCTACAACACCTCGCTGGAGGCCAAGAATGGCGGCGGCACCTTCCGTCCGCGCTTCGGCCTGACCCGCGAGCGCACCCTGCCCGACGGCAGCAAGGTCAACGACACCCTGCTGGCCGAGAACGGCTCCTACTCGCTCAATTCGGAGATCAAGGACGGCTATCCCGAATTCACCATGGGCGTGCTCAAGAAGCTCGGCTGGGACGCCGACCTGACGCCGAAGGAGCTGGAGACCATCACCTGGATCGGCGGCAACGCCATCGATGCGGTGAACTGGGCCAACGACCTCTCCGGCGGCATCCAGCGCGTCGCGCTGGCCCATGGCTGCGTGCCCTATGGCAACGGCAAGGCCCGCGCCAACGCCTGGAACCTGCCCGATCCGGTGCCGACCCATCGCGAGCCGATCTACTCGCCGCGCGTCGATCTCGTCGCCAAATGGCCGGCGCGTCCCGACGAGCGCACCCTGCGCATCCCCAACCTGCACACCTCGGTCCAGAAGGCCGCGGTCGAGAAGGGGATCGCCAAGTCCTTCCCGATCGTCCTGACCTCGGGCCGCCTCGTCGAATACGAGGGCGGCGGCGAGGAAACCCGGTCGAACCGCTGGCTGGCCGAACTGCAGCAGGACATGTTCGTCGAGATCAACCCGGCCGACGCCACCGCGCGCGGCATCAAGGACGGCGCCTTCGTCTGGGTGTCGGGTCCCGAGAACAACTCGAAGGCGCGGGTCAAGGCGCTGGTGACCGAGCGCGTCGGCAAGGGCGTGGCCTTCATGCCCTTCCATTTCGGCGGCTTCTACCAGGGCCAGGACCAGCGCGGGAACTACCCGAAGGGGACGGACCCGATTGTGCTGGGCGAGTCGGTCAACATCGTCACCACCTATGGCTACGACCCGGTGACCGCGATGCACGAAGGCAAGGTCACGCTCTGTCAGATCGCGGCGGCGTGAGGAGGAACTGAAATCATGGCCCGGATGAAATTCCTCTGCGACGCCGACCGCTGCATCGAGTGCAACGCCTGCGTCACCGCCTGCAAGAACGAGAACGAGGTGCCCTGGGGCGTCAACCGCCGCCGCGTCGTCACGATCAATGACGGTAAGCCCGGCGAGCGCTCGATCTCGATGGCGTGCATGCATTGTACAGATGCACCTTGCATGGCCGTCTGCCCGGTGGACTGCTTCTACAACACCGCCGACGGTGTGGTCCTGCACAACAAGGACCTCTGCATCGGCTGCGGCTACTGCTTCTACGCCTGCCCATTCGGCGCGCCGCAATATCCCAAGGTCGGCAACTTCGGTTCGCGCGGCAAGATGGACAAGTGCACCTATTGCTCGGGTGGACCAGAGGCCGATCTCTCGCCGGCCGAGTTCCAGAAATATGGCTCGAACCGTCTGGCCGAGGGCAAGCTGCCGCTTTGCGCCGAGATGTGCTCGACCAAGTCCCTGCTCGCCGGCGACGGCGACATCATCGCCCAGATCTACAAGGAGCGGGTGGTGAAGCGCGGCTACGGCTCGGGCGCCTGGGGCTGGCAGACCGCCTACAAGGAAACAATCGCGATCTAGGAAGCTGCTTGGAAACTCAGCCCTCATCCTGAGGAGCCGCGCAGCGGCGTCTCGAAGGATGCTCCAGAGACTGCTGGATCATCCTTCGAGACGCCATTTTGAGACAAGATGGCTCCTCGGGATGAGGGCTGAGAAGAAGGATCATCGCCATGCGTCTCGGCGCCCATTTCCGCCTTCTGGTGACCGGCTTGCTGCTGAGCTTTGCCGTCGCCTTCGCCGCCCCCGTCTCGGCCCAGCAGGTCAACCCGACCGCCGACTCGGTCCGCGAGCAGCAGTTTCTCGATGCGCTGAAGGGCAACCCTTCAGCCGAGCTGCAAGGCCGCATCACCATTCCCGACCAGAAGGCGGCGACGCTGGAGCGGCCTGCTGGCCGCGACTGGCGCGCCTTCCATCAGGGCACCATGCTGCGCATCGCCGCCATCGCCGTGCTCGGCACGTTGGTCGCGCTGGTCGCATTCTACCTGATCCGCGGCCGCATCCAGACTGAAGGCGGGCCTTCGGGGCGCGCCATCACGCGCTTCAACGCCTTCGAGCGCTTCATGCACTGGCTGACGGCGGCCTGCTTCATCGTGCTGGCGCTGTCGGGCCTGAACGTCACCTTCGGCAAGCATCTTCTCCTGCCGCTGATCGGGCCGCAGGCCTTCACCAACATCTCGGTCGTGGCGAAATGGGCGCATAACTATCTCGCCTGGCCCTTCATGGTCGGCATCGCCATGATGTTCGTGGTCTGGATCAAGGACAACATCCCGGGCATGACCGATCTGCGCTGGTTCGCGGCCGGCGGCGGCATCGTCGGCAAGGGCCATCCCCCGGCGAAGCGTTTCAATGGCGGCCAGAAGATCGTGTTCTGGAGCGTCGTCCTGGGCGGCGGCGCGTTGTCGGTTTCCGGCTTCTACCTGCTGTTTCCCTTCTATGCGGGCGGTGTCCTGAACCTGCAGTTCTGGAACGTCGTGCACGGCATCGTCTCGGTGCTGATGGTCGCCATGATTCTCGGCCACATCTATATCGGCACGATCGGCATGGAGGGCGCCTTCGACGCGATGGGCTCCGGCGAGGTCGATCTCAACTGGGCCAAGGCGCATCATTCGCTCTGGGTCGAGGAAGAGTTGCAGAAGGGCCATGTCTCCGGTGGGCCGAAGCTCCAGCCCGCCGAGTGACGCAAGGCTGACCCACGGATGGCTGACCCAAGGATGGCTTGACCGCGCAGGGCAACCTGACGGATGACAACCGGGCGCTCAGGCGCCCGGTTTTGTTTTGGTACGAAAGCACTCGATGCGCGTGATCGGTCTGGCGGGATGGAGCGGCGCGGGCAAGACCACCGTGCTGACCCGCGTCATTCCCGAATTGGCGCGGCGCGGCGTCTCGGTCTCGACAGTCAAGCATGCCCACCACGCCTTCGATCTCGATACACCGGGCAAGGATTCCCATGCCCATCGAGAGGCCGGCGCGCGCGAGGTGCTGATCTCGTCGGAGCGCCGCTGGGCCCTGATGCGCGAATTGCGGGACGAGCCGGAAGCCTCGCTGCCTGACCTGCTGGCGCGGCTGTCGCCGGTCGATCTCGTCATCGTCGAGGGCTTCAAGCGCGAGCCGCACGTCAAGATCGAGATTCATCGCGCCGCCAATGGCAAGCCGCCGCTGCATCTGGGCGACGAGACGATCGTCGCGATTGCGAGCGACGTGAGCTTCGCCGATGCCGGGCGCCCGGTCGTCGGCATCGACGACATCGCGGCCATCGCCGATATCATGCTGGCGCAAGCCCAGCCGCTCGCTGCCGTATTGGCGCGCGCCGGCTCGCGGGAGTGATCGGACGATGGCGCAACTGAGCCGGGACAGCGAGGCCTTCGGCGGCGCCCTGATGACGCTGGAACAGGCCGGCGAGCGCGTCGCGGCGCTGGTCCGGCCGGTCTCCGGCACGCAAGTCCTGGCGTTGGCGGAGGTCGATGGCCGCGTCCTGCTGCAGGACGTCGTCGCCGGGTTGGACCTGCCGCCCTTCGCCAATTCGGCGGTCGACGGCTATGCGGTGCGCTTCGCCGATCTCGCTGCCGCCGGCGAGACAAGGCTGCCGATTGCGGGCCGTGTCGCGGCGGGCTCCGATGCGGGCGGCGTGACGACGCAAGGCGTCGCGGTGCGCGTTTTCACCGGCGCGCCGATGCCGCCGGGCGCCGATACCGTCTTCATGCAGGAGGATGTCGCGCTCGACGGCACTGTTGCGGTGCTGCCGAGCGGCCTCGCGCGCGGCGCCAATGCCCGGCCGGCCGGGGAGGACATCGCGCGCGGGACCGTCGCGGCGACGGTCGGCCAGCGCCTGCGTCCGCAGGACCTCGCCTTGCTCTCGGCGCTCGGCCTGACCGAGGTCACGGTGCGTCGCCGTCCGCACGTCGCGGTGTTCTCGACCGGCGACGAACTGGCCGAGCCGGGCACGCCGCTCGCACCGGCGGCGATCTACGATGCCAACCGTGCGCTTCTCCGCGCGATGGTCGTGCGCGCCGGCGCGGAGGTGATCGATCTCGGCATCCTGCGCGACGAGCGCGACAGTCTGGCGCGGAATCTGGCGCAAGCGGCGGGCGATTGCGACCTCATCCTGACCTCGGGCGGCGTCTCGACCGGCGAGGAGGATCACGTCAAGGCTGCCGTCGAGCGCGAGGGCGAACTGGCCTTCTGGCGCATCGGCATCAAGCCCGGCCGTCCGGTGGCGCTGGGCCGGGTCGGCGCGACGCCTTTCATTGGCCTGCCGGGCAACCCGGTCGCGGTGTTCGTCACCTTCGCCTTCGTCGCCCGGGCGATGATCGCGCGGCTGTCAGGCACGGAGCCAGTGCGGCCGATGGCACTGCCGGTCAGGCTCGGCTTTCCCTATCGCAAGAAGGAGGGCCGGCGCGAATATGTCCGCGTCTCGCTGGAGCCGGCGGCCGACGGGATCATGCTCGCGCATAAGTATCCGCAGGATGGGGCAGGCGTCCTGACCTCGCTGACCCGCACCGACGGCCTCGTCGAACTGGCCGAGGATCTCACAGTAATCGGGGAGGGCACGATCGTGCCGTTCCTGGCCTATGGGCTGCTTGTCGGCTGACCGACGCTGGACGATTGACGGCCGGCGCTCAGTCGCGCCGGAACACGACGCTGGCGATCCAGCCGAACAGCAGGGCTAGGATCACGGTGGCGAGGCCGTAGAGCAGGGGCTGGTCATGCGCGCCGGATGCCAGCCGCTGCTCGATTCCGCTCTTCACCACCTCGAAATTGGTCGTCTGCCGCGCCAGCGGCACGCCGCCGGCATAGAGCACGATGTCGATCTCGTAGGAGCCGGTGGGCGCGGTCGCGGGAACGTCGATCGGCGCGCTGAACAGGGTGTTCGAGAGAAAGGTGACGCCGCGCTCCTCCTGCGAGAACAGCCCCTTCTCGCTCAGGATGCGGATCAGCCCTTCCTGGAAGCGGGCCGTCGTGACGTCGAGGTCAAGCGCCGGATCCTTCATGCGCTGGGCATTGTCGAGCCCGATGCGCTCGCGCCGTGCCGTCTCCTCGCTCATGATTTCGTGCAGCGGACGGTTGCTCGCCACCGTCATGAAGACCGAGCTGTCGGGGAAGCGCCGCTGCGTGCGGTTGATCCAGATTGGCCCGAGCCGCTCCTTTTCGCGCACCAGCAGCATGCGCCGCGGGCCGCGCACGGTGACGATGATGTCGTAGGGATCGCCGCGGGCGGCGGTCCGGCCGTCGCGCTCGACCAGCCCGAAGACGGTCAGCTGGCTGCCGGTGTAGTTCGAGGTGATCTGAATCTGATGGCTCGACATCGCCGCGATCAGCGTTTCGGCCCGCGCCGGCGCGGAGATGGCGCCGCCCGCCATCAGCGCCAGCATCGCGACGATACGTCCGAGCCGGTTCATCGCGCGCTCTCCGGCAGCACGACCGAGAACGGCTCGCTGGGCGCAATGAACAGCTCGATCGCGAAGCGCAGGCCGACCGAGAGGATCAGCAGCGCCAGCAGCAACCTGAAGGATTCGACGTTGAGGTTGCGCGCCGCCCGGCCACCGAACTGCGCGCCGATGACGCCGCCGAGCAGCAGCAGGATCGCCAGGACGAGATCGACCGACTGGTTGGTGAGGGCGTGCAGGATCGTCGCGCCGGTCATGGTCATCAGGATCTGGAACAGCGAGGTGCCGACGACGACGGCGGTCGGGATGCGGAAGAAGTAGATCAGGGCGGGCACGAGGATGAAGCCACCGCCGACGCCCAGCACCGCGCCGATGAAGCCGATCACGACGGCCAGAAGCGCGATCGGGATGACACTGCAATAGAGCTGCGAATGCGGGAAGCGCATCCGCCAGGGCAAGCCCATCCACCAGGGATGCGTGCCTGCCCGGCGCCTCAGCCGGGCCGGCTTGCCGGCCCTGATGCGCAGCATCGCCCGCAGTGCGCCGTAGAGCATCAGCCCGCCGATGACGGTGAACAGCGTCACATAGGACAGGGTGATGACGAGCTCGAGCTGGCCCAGCCGCCGCATCGAGTTGAAGAACAGCACGCCCAGAAGCGTGCCGAGAATGCCGCCCGCGACGAGAATTCCGCCGAGCTTGAAGTCGAGCGCCCGCCTTCGCCAGTAGGTCAGCACGCCGGTGGTCGAGGAGCCCGCGACCTGTGCCGCAACGGTCGCGACGGCCACCGCCGGAGGAATGTCGAGGAAGATCAACAGGGGCGTCAGCAGGAAGCCGCCACCGACACCGAACAGACCCGAGATGAATCCGACCGCTCCACTGAGCGCCAGCACCGTGAGGATGCTGATCGGCAGTTCGGCGATCGGTAGGTAGATCTGCACCTCTGCTCCTCATGCGCCGCGGCGTTGGTCGACGCGTTGACGTCGGCTCCTCCCACCATGCACCGGCCCGGTTAAGGCAAGGTGCCGGGCAGGAACGATGTCGGGCGGGAACGCCCATCGATCACAAAAAACAGTGATCGGGCCTCGAAATCGGGAGCATTGCCGCAGCGAAAAACCGGTTCCTGTTTTTCGCGCAATGCTCTGGCGGTCCGCGCCGGCGAGCGGCGGGGTCCCTGTCGTGATGGCGTGGCAACGCGTCGAAACCATGACCGTCCCGCCTGTCGCGAGGCTTGCGGGAAGCCTTGCGCAGGAGGTCGGCTGGCCCGTCAGGTCCGGGCCGGCCTGGCGGGCTTCTTCGCTGCGGCGGTCGGTGTCTCGTCCCAGCCCTTGGCGGGCGGCGTGACGTCGTTGGCGGCATTGCTGACCGGCTTTGGCTTCCAGGTGCCGGCCTCGGCCCTGGCGGCAGCGAGGTCGGTGGCGCCGAGCCGCTGCGCAACCTCGTCGCGCTTCTTGCCCGCATCGTCGTCGCCCTGGCTCGCGGCGACAGAGAACCAGAGATAGGACTGGGCCAGGTCGGCCGGCGCGCCGAGCCCGCGCCCAAGCAGCACCGCGAGGTTGTACTGGCTGTCGCGCACGCCGAACTCAGCGGCGCGGCGGAACCATTCGGTCGCCATCGCATAGTCAGGCTTGCCGGAGACGCCCTCGGCATGGAGCACGGCGAGATTGTGCATCGCCTTGGCGTTGCCGCGTTCGGCGGCGCGCGTGTACCAGACACGGGCCAGCGACAGGTCCCGTGCGGTGCCGATGCCCTTCTCGAACATGTTGCCGAGGCGGAATTGCGCCGGTGCGAGGCCGGCGACCGCAGCGCGCTCGAACAGGCGCAAGGCGAGCTTGGGATCGCGCGAGGCGGCCGGGCCATCGGCGGCGCGGCTGGCGAGTTCGTAGACGGCGCGCGCATCGCCGTCGAGCGCTGCCTTGCGCAGGCCGGAGCTGCCGAGACCGGCGGGAAGCTCGCCGAGATTGGTCACGGCCTGGACGGGCTCGATCACGGCGGGCGCAGCGGCGGCCGCGGGCGCAACCGGAGCGGCGCTCGGCGGCGGCTGGGTGGTCGAGCCGGTGATGTCCGCAGCCGGGGCCGGGGCGGCTTGCAGCACGGAGGTCTGGTCCTTGGCCGGTGTCTCGGCAGGAGCTTCCTCCTTCGGCGCTATCGGGCTCTGCACGGCTTCGCCGGTCGCCGCCGTGCGGGCTTTGAACGCGCCGGTGACGAGATGGGCCGTGCCCATCGCGAGCACGAGAGCGGCCAGGCCGAGCAGCAGCGGCCGCTTCCGCTTCTCCATGATCTCCCTGAGCCGGCTGCCACCGCTCTTGGTGGCTTCCGGAGATGCCGCAGGAGTGGCAGACGCCGCGTCCGTCGCAGCCTTGGCGGAGCGTCTGGCGGCCGCGATCAGGTTCTGGCGGATCGACTGCTGGTCGTGCCCGCCGGCCAGAACGGATTCTGCACGCGGCCGGCCGGAGCCGGGCTCGAGCGGAAGGTCCAGCGCGGCGTTGATCTGCGTTGTGGCTGCAGGTGCCTCTGCCCTGGTGGGCGCTTCGGCCTTGGGGGCCGCGCGCTCGGGGGCCGCGATCCGGTCCTCCATCGCCAGGCTCATGCCGGCGGGCATGGCCGGCGATGTGCCCGCCATGCGCTCGGCTGCTGCGGCCGCCCGCGGTGGCATCGGCGTGCGGGCCGGAGCGGCAACGGCGGCGTTCTGCCGGTCTGCGACCAGTTCCGCCTCCAGGCTGGACAGCCGCGAGATGATGGTTTCGAGCGTCTGGTGGACGGCGCCGATGGCGTCCTGCGTCTCGCGCCCGGTCGACGCATGGCTCTCATGCAGCCCCGAAACCAGCGTGCTCAGTTCGGCGATGCCGCTCGGCGGCAGCGCTGCCTTGCCGAGATGGTCCGACATGGCGGCCCGCGCCGCCCGTTCGGCGGTCTCCGTCGTCTCTTCGCGCAGCGAGCGCAGATGGACGACGAGATCCTGCAGCGTCCGTTCCATGCCGGTCTCGGCGGAACGGGTCGCCGCCGCGGCGTCGAGCCGCTGGGCGAGGCCGGAAATCTGCTGTTCGAGGGCATCGAACGCGCCCGAATCCGCGCCGGGGCGGCCGGCCTCGTCGATCTTGTCGGCGAGGCTGCGCAACATCTCCTCGACGGGGCGCAGATCGACATGCGCGACCGGGACGGCCTGGCCGTCGCTGACGAGATGGGTCAGGCTGCTCGAGGCCGCTAGGTTCTCGATGCGCCCCGCCAATGCGTCGATCTGGCGCGTCAGGGCAGTCGGCCCCTTCTCGGCCAGCGTCTCGATGCGCGCCTGCAGAGCGTCGATCCTGTCCTCGATGACGCTGTTGGGCCTCGTGTCGATCTTGCCAGCCAGGCTTTCGATCTGCAGCGAGAGCGCAGCCAGCGGTTCGAGGTCGGCAGGCCGCACCTGTCCGCGGTCAGCCAGGATCGACTCGCGAATCTCCTCGATCGCCTGGGACAGGCTGCGCATGTCGCGCCCGTCGGGTTGCGCGTCGCGGAGCCTGTTGATCTCGAATGACAGCGCCGAGACCTGCTGCGACAGTTCGTCGAGCTGCGGGTCGCGCGCATGCGATGTCAGCATGTCGCGCAACTCGGCGACGTCGCGCAGGACCGGCGCAAGAATCGCGCGATCGCCGCCGCGGGCGGCCAGCGCATCGACCTTGGCGGCCAGATGCGAAATCTCCAGTTCGAAGCGCTGGTAGCTCTCGCCGGAGCGGTCCTGCGAGAGACGCGACACTTCCGACTCGATCCGTGCCAGTGGCGTCAGGATGGGCTCCATCCGGTCGCGGTTGTCGAGGCGGTCGAAGCGCCCGGCGAGATCGGCGAGCATCGTCTCGATCTGGCGGAACTGTGGCTCGCGCTCGACGGACGGCTGAGGCACAGGCGCCAACGGCCGTTCTGCTCGGGGCGCGGAAAGGGGCGTGGCCGCGGGCGCGATGCGGGCGCTGAGCTGGCGCAGATCGTCGCGCAGCGCCGAGATGCGGCTCTCTGCCATCGCGGGCCGGCGCATGGGCGCGGCCTCCTCGTCATCGAGCATGCGCTGGCGGGTGCGGATATCCGTCACGGCAGCGGCGAGGCCATCGCGGCTGAAGGCGAGCCGCGGTGCTTGCTCGGCGCGGGCGGGGGCCGGCCGGGCCTCGCTAGGCCTGCGTTCCGGGTCTGACTTGCGTTCCAGACCCGACCTCCGCTCGAAATCCGACTTGCGCTCGATGTCGGCCAGGCGCTCGCCCATCGTCTTGATGGCCTCGACGATGACGCTGGTCGCCCGTTCCTGGCGTTCTGCCGCAGCGCGTTCGCCGGAGCTCATCCGGGTCTCGGCATTCTCGATCCAGCGCGCGATCGAATCGAGCGCATCGACGGTCTTGGCACTGGAGTCGCGCGTCAGTCTCTCGATGCTGGCGGCCTGGGCGAGGACGGCGTCGATCTCATCGCGCGATGGCGTCGGCGCGCTCCGGGGAGCGCTGACGGGCTGCTGCGGCGCCGTGTCCATCTGGCCCTGCGAGAGCCTGGCGAGGCGTTCGGAGAGGGCGGCGATGTCGAGTTGTTCGGGTGGCGCGGACTCGGAGGCTTCCTCGTCGCGCAGTTTGTGGTCGAGCCATTCGCCAAGTGTCATCCCGGCGCGCCTTGCAGCGGCCTTCGCGGCGTCGCGGGTGCGGGGATCGACGCCCTTGACGCTCCAGGGCAAGCTTGTGGCCATGTTGACGCTCGCCTACGGGGCTTGTCCTTGGTGGGAAGGCGCAGGCCCCTGAACGCGCTGCCTTCCTTGCGGGCTCGGCGACGCCTGAAGATAGCGTTGCCGTGGTGACGATGCCGATCCGCAAACCCGACTTTTTGGCCGGCGTGGTAAACAGCCGGTTAAGATCAGGCGGCCATCCGTTAATTTTTTGCGAACAGACTGGCCGGGCCGGACGTATGGACCTCCCGGGTAACGGTAACTTACCTGACGGAAGGGGCACATTACCTGACGCAAGGACAGGTCCCGCACTATGTCGCCGGCAAGCCAATTGTTGCCCGCAGAATGCCGGCGACCTGTCTCACACGCTCCTCAAGGATTAAACCGATGTCGCGCCAAAGCACTGCTCTGGCGGCCGCTGCGAATCATGACGGCCGCACTTCCCCATCAGCCCTGTCCGAGTCGGATTCGACCGGAGGCTTCACCATCAGCGATCTCGCCCGGGATTTCGGCGTCACGCTGCGCACTCTGCGCTTCTATGAATCGCGCGGCCTGATCGCGCCGGCTCGCTCCGGCATGACCCGGATCTATTCTGGCCGTGACCGCGCCCGCCTCGCGCTGATTCTCAAGGGCAAGCAACTCGGCTTCACCCTCGTCGAGATCCGCGCCATGCTGGCCAACGAGGAGAAGAAGGGCGGCTCTGATGCCGGCTCTGCTTCCGTCGGCGGCCTGCAGCTCAGCCGCGAGCAGGTGGTCGAGCAGCTCGAACTCCTGCGCGCCCAGCGCGCCGAGATCGACAGCGCGATTGCCGAGCTCGAAGCCTCGGCGGCTCGCTTCGCCAAGGCCTGAGGCACTCCGTAAGGCCTGAGCCCGCCTTCGAGCCCGTCCGCTTGAATTCATACCAACGCCTCGGCCTCTCGGCCGGGGCGTTTTGCTTTTGTCGGATAGCCGGGCGAATGTCGTGGTTGTAAGGCGCCGCGCGAAAATCCTGCCGGCCCCCTTTGCCAAATCGGAGATGATAGTTTATATGTAAACTATTCGAAGCCACTCCACCAAGCGGGTGGCATCGCGACGAGAGGGAGGAACGCCATGCCGGTTTACAAGGCACCCGTCGAAGACACGCTTTTCCTGCTGAACGACGTCTTCAACATCGAGCGCTACAACAACCTGCCGGGCTTTGCCGACGCAACGCCCGACGTCGTCGAGGCCGTGCTGGGCGAGGGCGCCAAGCTTTGCGAGGAGGTGCTCCAGCCGCTGAACCATTCCGGCGACCAGGAGGGCTGCACCCGCAATGCCGATGGCAGCGTCACCACGCCGAAAGGCTTCAAGGCGGCACACAAGGCCTATGCCGAGGGCGGCTGGATCGGCCTTGCCATGGACCCGGAATATGGCGGGCAGGGGCTGCCGTATACGCTGGGTGCCGTGATGAACGAGTTCGCCTCCTCGGCGAACATGGCCTTCGCGATGTATCCGGGCCTGACCATGGGTGCGATCGCAGCGCTCTACGTCCATGGCTCCGATGAACAGAAGCGCACCTATCTGCCGAAGATGATCGAGGGCGCCTGGTCGGGCACGATGAACCTGACCGAACCGCATTGCGGCACCGATCTCGGCCTGATCAAGACCAAGGCCGTGCCGCAGGGCGACGGCTCCTACGCCATCACCGGCACCAAGATCTTCATCTCGGCCGGCGAGCAGGACATCACGGACAACATCATCCATCTCGTGCTTGCCCGCATCGAGGGCGCGCCGGCGGGCGTCAAGGGCATCTCGCTCTTCGTTGTGCCGCGCAACAGCATCGATGCCGAGGGGAATGTGGGCGCCAACAACCACGTCTCCTGCGGCTCGATCGAGCACAAGATGGGCATTCACGGCAATTCGACCTGCGTCATGAACTATGACGGCGCCCAGGGCTGGCTCATCGGCACGGAGAACAAGGGCCTCAACGCCATGTTCGTGATGATGAACGAGGCCAGGCTCGGCGTCGCGATCCAGGGGCTGGCCCAGTCCGAGGTCGCCTACCAGAACGCCGTCGTCTACGCCCGCGACCGTATCCAGGGCCGTTCGCTGACCGGCGCCAAGAGCCCCGACAAGGCCGCCGACCCGATCATCGTCCACCCGGACGTGCGCCGCACGCTGATGTCGATCAAGGCCTTCAACGAGGCCGCCCGCGCCTTCGTCATCTGGAACGCGCTGAAATCCGACATCGCCCATCGCTCGGGCGACGAAGCCGAGCGCCAGGCCGCCGACGACCAGCTCGGCCTGATGACGCCGGTGCTCAAGGGCGTGTTGACCGATGTCGGCTTCGACAATGCGGTGAAGGCCCAGCAGATGTATGGCGGCCACGGCTATATCGCCGAGACCGGCGTCGAGCAGTTCGTCCGCGATGCCCGCATCGCCATGATCTACGAGGGCGCCAACGGCGTGCAGGCGATGGATCTGGTCGGCCGCAAGCTCGGTCGCGACGGCGGCCGCGCCATCATGGCCTTCTTCAATGAGGTCGCCGGCTTCATCAAGGAAAACGGCGAGGACGAGGCGCTGAAGCCGCTGCTGGCACCGCTCACAGCCTCGCTCGGCCATCTCCAGCAGGCGACGATGTGGTTCATGAACAACGCCATGACCAAGCCCGACAATGCCGGCGCCGGCGCGACCGATTTCATGCACCTGCTCGGCCTCGTCTCGCTCGGCTATATGTGGGCGAGGATGGCCAGGGTCGCGCAGGACAAGCTCAAGGCCGGCGCCAATGGCGCGACCGAGCGGATGAACACCAAGCTGGTCACGGCGCGCTTCTTCATGGAGCGCAGCCTGCCCGAGACGGCGGCGCATCTGGCCCGGATCACGGCCGGCGCGGATTCGACGATGGCGCTGAGGGCCGACCAGTTTTGACGACACCCGTCATGGTCGGGTTTGACCTGGCCATCTCTTGCAGAACCTGCCGGATGACGAGATGGTCGGGTCAAGCCCGACCATGACGTCCGGCACGAGAACGAGCCGCCCCAGCGCGGCCAGCCCGGGAGGCCCTTGATGGCTGACGCATTCATCTACGACCATGTCCGCACGCCGCGCGGCAAGGGCAAGGCCGACGGCGCGCTGCACGAGGTGACGGCGGTCGAGCTCGGCACCACGGCCCTGCGCGCGATCCGAGACCGCAACGATCTCGACACGAAACTGGTCGAGGACGTCGTCTTCGGCTGCGTCGATCCGGTCGGCGAGGCCGGCGCGGACATCGCCCGCACCGTCGCCCTCAAAGCCGGCTACGGCAAGGAGGTGCCGGGCATTCAGATCAACCGCTTCTGCGCGTCCGGCCTCGACGCGGTGAACCTCGCCGCGGCGCAGATCATGTCCGGCCAGAAGGACATGGCGATCGGCGGCGGCGTCGAGAGCATGTCGCGTGTCGGCATGGGCGCCTCGGGTTTTGCGATCGCGGTCGATCCCTCCGTGGCGATCGACACCTGGTTCATGCCGCAGGGCATCTCGGCCGATCTGATCGCGACGAAATACGGTTTCTCGCGCGATGACGTCGATGCCTATGCCGTGCGCTCGCACAAGCGCGCCGCCGCCGCCTGGCAGGCTGGCCGCTTCAAGGACTCCGTCATCCCGGTCACCGACGTCAACGGCCTGATCATCCTCGACCGCGACGAGACCATCCGGCCCGGCACCGACATGCAGGCGCTGGCTGCGCTGAAGGCCTCCTTCGTCCAGATGGGCGAGATGGGCGGCTTCGACGCGGTCGCGACCGCAGCGCATCCGGATGTCGAGTTCATCAACCACGTCCACCACGCCGGCAACTCGTCGGGCATCGTCGATGGCGCGGCTGCCGTCCTCCTCGGCTCGAAGAAGGGCGGCAAGGCGGCGGGCCTCAAGCCCCGCGCCCGCATCCGCGCCTTCGCCACCGTCGGCTCCGACCTTGCCCTGATGCTGACCGGCCCGGTCGACGTCACCGAGCTTGTGCTGCGCAAGGCCGGCATGAAGACCAGCGACATCGACCTGTTCGAGCTGAACGAGGCCTTTTCCTCGGTCGTGCTGCGCTTCCAGCAGGCCTTCGACATCGACGACGAGATTTTGAATGTGAATGGCGGCGCCATCGCCATGGGCCATCCGCTCGGCGCCACCGGCGCGATGATCCTCGGCACCGTGCTCGACGAGCTGGAGCGGACCGACAAGAACACGGCGCTGGTGACGCTCTGCGTCGCGGCCGGCATGGGCGTCGCCACCATCATCGAACGGGTTTGAGGAGAGCCATCATGAACCTCACCAATTTCCGCTTCGAGACCGATTCCGACGGCATCGCGACCGCGACCTGGGACATGCCGGGCCGCTCGATGAACGTCATCACGCCCGAGCTGATGGCCGAGCTCGACCAGATCATCGACACGGTCGCTTCGACCGAGGCCATCAAGGGCTGCGTCATCGTCTCCGGCAAGGAGGCCTTTTCAGGTGGCGCCGACCTCACCATGCTGCAGGGCCTGCGCGATCTCTTCGTCAAACTGTCGAAGGAGAAGGGCGAGGCGGTCGCGATGCAGAGCTTCTTCGACGAGAGCCGCAAGCTCTCGTTGCTCTATCGCAAGCTCGAAACCTGCGGAAAGCCCTTTGCCGCCGCGATCCATGGCGTCTGCCTCGGCGGCGCCTTCGAACTGGCGCTGGCCTGCCAGTACCGCGTCGTCTCCGACGATGCCTCGACCCGCGTCGGTCTGCCCGAGATCAAGGTCGGGCTGTTTCCCGGCGCCGGCGGCACCCAGCGCGTGGCGCGGCTGATGCAGACCGGCGACGCGCTCCAGATGATGTTCAAGGGCGAGCAGGTGAAGGCGCTGCCCGCGCGCAACACCGGCCTCGTCCATGCCGTCGTGCCGCGCGACCAACTCGTCGCCAACGCCAAGGAATGGCTCAAGGCGAACCCGCAGGCGACCGCACCCTGGGACCAGAAGGGCTTCAAGCTGCCCTCCAACAAGGTCTATTCGCCGGCCGGCATGCAGATCTGGCCGCCGGCCAACGCGATCTATCGCCGCGAGACCAACGACAACTACCCGGCTGCCCGCGCCATCCTCTCGGCGGTCTATGAGGGGCTCCAGCTCCCGATCGATCTCGGCCTCAAGGTCGAGAGCCGTTACTTCGCCAAGATCCTGCGGACGAAGGAGGCGGCATCGATGATCCGCTCGCTTTTCGTCTCGATGCAGGAGCTGAACAAGGGCGCCCGCCGCCCCGCCGATGTGCCGCCGAGCAAGCTGAAGAAAGTCGGCGTCGTCGGCGCGGGCTTCATGGGCGCCGGCATCGCCTATGTCACGGCGCAGGCTGGGCTCGATGTCGTGCTGGTCGATCGCGACCAGGAGGCCGCCGACAAGGGCAAGGCCTATTCGCACAAGCTGGTCTCCGACCAGATCATGAAGGGCCGCGCCAAGACGGCCGACCGCGACGCGCTCCTGGCGCGCATCACGGCCTCGGCCGATTACGCCGATCTCAAGGGCTGCGATCTCGTCATCGAGGCGGTGTTCGAGGATCCCAAGGTCAAGGCCGAGGTCATCGCCAAGGTCGAGGCGGCGGTCGGCCCCAAGACGATCTTCGGCTCCAACACCTCGACCCTGCCGATCACCGGCCTCGCCGCCACCAGCCAGCGGCCGCAGAACTTCATCGGCATCCATTTCTTCTCGCCGGTCGAGAAGATGCTGCTGGTCGAGGTCATCATGGCCAAGAAGACGGGCAAGAAGGCGCTCGCCATGGCGCTCGACTTCGTCCGCGCGATCAAGAAGACGCCGATCGTCGTCAACGATGTCAGGGGCTTCTACGCCAATCGCTGCGTCGGCAACTACCTCCGCGAGGGCCATCTGATGCTGATGGAGGGCATCCCCCCGGCGATGATCGAGGCCGCCGGCAAGCAGGCCGGCATGCCGGTCGGCCCGCTCTCGCTCAACGACGAGGTCGCGGTCGATCTCGCCTTCAAGGTGCTCAAGGCGACCAAGGTCCAGCTCGGCGAGGGCGCGGTCGATCCCGCGCAGGAGAAGCTGCTCTCCGACATGGTCGAGAAGCACGGCCGGCTCGGCCGCAAGAACCGCAAGGGCTTCTACGATTATCCCGAAGCCGGCCCCAAGCGCCTCTGGCCGGGCCTTGCCGATCTCGTCGGCAAGCGGCTGGCGCCGGAGCAGGTCGACATGGCTGAGCTTCAGCATCGCCTTCTGGTCACGCAGGCTCTGGAAGCCGCCCGGACCTATGAGGAAGGCGTGGTCACCGATCCGCGCGAGGCCGATGTCGGCTCGATCATCGGCTTCGGCTTCGCGCCCTATTCGGGCGGCACGTTGAGCTACATCGACAACATGGGCGCGGCCGCGTTCGTGAAGCTCTGCGAGGCGCTGGCCAAAAAGCACGGCGAACGCTTCAAGCCCAACCGCCAACTCAAGCGCATGGCCAAGACCGGCGAGAGCTATTACAGCGCGGCAGCGGCCGCTTCGGCGACAAAGCCGGCGGTGAAGTCGGCCGCCTGAAGCCGGCATGGCGATCCTGCCCATCGTCCGGTTCCCCGATCCGCGCCTGCGCGCGATCGCGGAACCGGTCGAGCGCTTCGACGCCGGGCTTCAGGCGCTCGCCGACGATCTGCTGGCGACGATGCGGGCTGCGCCCGGCGTCGGCATCACGGCGTCGCATGTCGGCATGCTCCAGCGCCTCGTCGTGCTGGAGCTGTCGCCGGGCGAGGTGCGCACCTACGTCAATCCGAAGCTCCTCTGGTCGTCGCCGGAGACGACCCGCGCCACCGAGGGCAGCGTCTCGATGCCCGGCGTCACCGAGGAGGTCGAGCGCTTCGCCAGGGTTCGCGTGAGCTATCAGGATCTGTCGGGCGCCGAGCAGACCGAGGAAGCGGACGGCTTCCTGGCGGTCTGCCACCAGCACGAAATCGACCAGCTCGACGGCATCTTCTGGCTGCACAGGCTCTCGCGCCTGAAGCGCGAGAGGGTCGTGGCGCGCTATGGGAAGTTGCAGCGCGGTTAGCGAGCGCCTCCTGACAAGCAGAGGTTCTGCCGGCTTTATTCTGCGAGGACACGGTCGAGCGCGGGGGCATCATGAATACGCTGGTCGAATACATGTATCGCGATACGTCCAACTACAAAGAGTTTGGTTCATTTGTCTTGGACGGCGACTTTGAGATTTCGGCCATGCAAGAATTCCTCTTGGATGATGAGTTTTTTATTCCCGAGCGGGTCGGCGTGAAGTCGCTTGTTCCTGCCGATAAGAGAATTGACGACCACTACCTCCACACCCTTGAAGCAACGAGAAGGGTCGATGATCCGTCCGCGCTCATGAGCGCAGAGCTGTTCATCGCGAGGGTCAGGCGCGCGGCGGACGAGGGTTGGTTCTACGAAAATCTGTCAGGCTCTAAGCGTCAGGCCGCACTGGCCGAAGGTCGAAGAACCGGCTTGATCAATCCGGTTTGGGGCGAGTGACCGCTTCGCTCAGCCCTTGAATACGTGATTGCGGTGATGATCAATGAATGAACGGTGAGGCAGCGCGGCCTTGTCGCGCGGCGTGAACAGCGGCCGGCCGTGTTGGACCAAGCCTGCAAGAGCATCCGGAATCAGCTTCGATGGCGCGAGCAGGGAAAGATCATCGGCAATCGAGATGAGGCCGCGATCGAAAAGCCAGTGAACCGTTCCCGATAGAGCCAAGCCGTTCCTGATCGAGTCAGGTCCATTGGATGCAACCGGCATGATGTGCGCCGCTTGGACCTCCGGACGGCCGCCGCCGTTGATCAGCCTGAGGCCCGTCACGGCGCAGCGGTTGTCGTAGGCGAGGCGAACATGACGTCGAAAGCTCTCCTCTCGAAACGGCCGGCTGATCAGTGTCTGGACGATGGGACGTTCATAGGGCGCTTGCTCCGTGTCGGAGAAGGCATAGTCGGTGATTGGAGAGACTGAGGCGTCGCGTTCGATGCCGGTCGCGTAGCCCGCGGAAATGATCGCGGCGAACTCGTGCTCGGGCAGGACGCGAACCGAGCGACCGAACGCGCCCTTGTTGGTCTGGCCATCGTCGCGTTGGAGCGCGCTTTCCAGATAGCCACCGCCACGCTTGAATGGCACAGGTCGGTCGAAATCGAGATAATTCTCGATATCCGCGTAAAAATGGTCCGCCTGTTCAGGATCGGGGCGAATGCCCTGAACGGTCGCTACGGCGAAGTAAGCTTGCTTGCCTTGCCCGGCACTGTTTTCCAAGCCGGTCCGGCGGGGTTCGTAATAGACGACCATGTCGCCGACTGCCGCTTCGGCTTGCCGCAGATAGGTCCGTGGAAAATGATAGAACCTCTCGGGTACGTCCTTGTAGGACGGCGAAACCCGCGTGGTGAAAACCGCCTTTGCCATCGGGAATAGTCAGAGACCTTCGATCGCTGCTTGTCACCAGCAAAGTTTAGAACCGTCATGGTCGGGACAAGCCCGACCATGACGTCATTGCGTGGCTTGAGTTGACAGTGCTCTACCCCGCCACCGCCCGGATCACTCGCCGCGTTTTCTCGACGATCTCGCCGATCTGCTCTTCGGTGACGATCAGCGGCGGGGTTAGGGCCAGCGTGTCGCCGGTCAGGCGCACCATCAGCCCTTCCTCATGGAAGGCGTGCTCCATCGCCTCGTAGCCGCGCTTGCCGATCCCGTCGGGGCGTGAGGCGAGATCGATGCCGGCCACCAGCCCAAGCGTGCGGATGTCGAGCACGTTGGGCTCTTCCTTCAGATCCATGACCGCATCGGCCCAGATCGGCTCCAGCATCTTGGCGCGCTCGAACAGGCCCTCGTCGCGATAGATGTCGAGCGTCGCCAGCGA
Source organism: Hyphomicrobiales bacterium (assembly GCA_900470775.1). Lineage (GTDB taxonomy): Bacteria > Pseudomonadota > Alphaproteobacteria > Rhizobiales > Beijerinckiaceae > Allobosea. Next base: position 94,622 of record UCBZ01000006.1, read on the forward strand.
GGCCGCCGCGGCCAGCGGATGGCCGGAATAGGTGTAGCCGTGGAACAGCTCGATTGCATTGTCGGGGCCGTTCATGAAGGCGTCGAAGATCGGCTTGCGCACGATCACGCCGCCCATCGGCACGGTGCCGGAGGTCACGCCCTTGGCGAAGGTGATCATGTCGGGGACGACATCGTAGCGCTCGGCCGCGAAGGCATGGCCGAGACGCCCGAAGCCGGTGATGACCTCGTCGAAGATCAGCAGGATGTTGTGCTTGGTGCAGATCTCGCGCAGGCGCTTGAGATAGCCCTTCGGCGGCGGCAGCACGCCGGTCGAGCCCGACATCGGCTCGATCATCACGGCGGCGATGGTCGAGGCGTCGTGCAGGGTGACGATGCGTTCGAGCTCGTCGGCGAAATGCGCGCCATAGTCCGGCTCGCCTTTGGTGAAGCGCTGCTTCTCGCGGTCATAGGTCGCCGGCATATGGTCGGAGCCCGCCAGCAGCGAGCCGAAGAACTTGCGGTTGGAGACGATGCCGCCGACCGAGATGCCGCCGAAGCCGACACCATGATAGCCGCGCTCGCGGCCGATCAGCCGGGTCTTCGAGCCCTTGCCGAGCACGTTCCAGTAGGCGATCGCGATCTTCAGCGCAGTGTCGGCGGCCTCGGAGCCGGAGCCGGCGAAGAAGACATGGTCGAGATCGCCCGGCGCCAGCGCCGCGATGCGGGCGGCGGCCGCAAACACCTTGGGGTGGCCGAACTGGAAATTGGGGGCGAAATCGAGCTCCTCGGCCTGGGCCTGGATCGCCTCGATGATCGGCCGGCGCTTATGGCCGGCATTGCAGCACCACAGGCCGGCGGTGCCGTCCATGATCGGCTTGCCCTCGGGGGTGTAGTAGTACATGCCGTCCGCCCGCGCGATCATGCGCGGATTCTTCTTGAACGCCCGGTTCGCCGTGAACGGCATCCAGAAGGCTTCGAGGTCGTTGGGGCTTGCGATCGGGGACGGTGCTGGGGTCATCGGACGGTCCTGTGGATTAATCTTCCCTCAACCTAACAGCACGATGCGGGCTGTAAATCACCAGCGCGACACGCCATCCCTGCGCCCGGCGGGATTCGGCAGGACGGGCCCCGCGGCAGATGACGTAGCGTCGCTTATGGCGTAGGCTGTTGATAGGGGCGCAAACTGGACCGGACCCCGATGGACGACAGTGGCGCAGCTTCGGATCTGCCGGGCGGCGAAACCTCCGCGGTCATTCGCGCGGGCCTTGCGCGTGTGCTCGACTCAGACGCGTTTCGCGCGGCTCCGCAATTGTCGGCCTTTCTCGGCTTCGTGGTCCAGCGCGTCCTCGCTGGACGCGGCGCGGAGCTGAAGGGCTACACGATCGCCGTCGAGGCGCTGGGCCGTCCTGCCGATTTCGATCCGCAGACCGACCCGATCGTGCGCGTCGAGGCCGGTCGCCTGCGCCGGACACTGGCGCAGTACTATGCGGGCGAGGGCGCCGGTGATCCCGTCCGGATCACGATGCCGGTTGGCGCCTATGTTCCGGTCTTTGATCTGGCCGAGCATGCGCCCACCGAGGCGGCCGCTCCGGTTCGTTTGGCGGACGAGGCATTCGTCGCGGTTCCGGAGCCCGCGCCGGGCGACCTGCTCGAGCCGCAGTCGCAGCGGGAGCATCGGATCGCGAAGCGTTGGCCGCTGCTGGCCGGGCTTGCCCTTTGCCTCGCCCTGCTGTCGCTAACGGCGTGGTATCTGGGCCTGCTGCGGGGTGGGCCCGGAGTAGGGCCCGGCGTTGCACCGGAGCCGTCCGCGCGCATGGCCGTCACGGGTGCCACGCGCGTCCCGCAGGGCGCGCCGCTCGAACTCACGGTCGTGGCGGTGTCGATTCCCGACCTGCCCGACGATCCGGGGATCACCGCGCTCGGGCGCCGGTTTTCCCGTGTCATGGTCGATGCCCTGTCCCGCTTCGACGATCTCGTCACCGTCAAGGTGTCTCCAGTCGACCAGGCCCCGCCAGTCAATATCGACTATATCTTCGAAACGACGGGCCAGAGGATCGACGGCAAGGTCGAGGGCTTCGGCCGCCTCCGGTCGGTCCGCGATGGCCGCATCGTCTGGTCGGCGTCATCGACGCGGGTGCTGGGGGCTGAAGACAGCGACCTGCCCGACGTCGCCCGGCGTCTGGCGACCCTGCTGGCTGAGCCCTTCGGCATCATCCACGCCGATATCCGCCAGAATCCGACCTCAGGGCCGATGCGTTGCATCTATCAGGCCATCGACGTCCGCCGCACGATGAAGCCCGAGGATCATCTCGCGGCCCGCAAATGCGTCCAGGAGCTGATCGACCGGGACCCGACCTTCTATCCTGCCTGGATTCAGCTGACCTTCCTCAGCCTGAGCGAATACACCTCCGGTCTCAATCCCCAGGCGGGCTCGCCGCTCGAGCGAGCCCTCTCGGCCGCGCTGACGGCCGTACGTCTGGCCCCCTCCAGCGGCAGAAGCCTGCAGGCGATGATGGACGCGCTTTTCGTACGCGGCGCGACTGAGGAAGCGATCAAGGCGGGGCGCGAGGCCCTGATCCGCAATCCCTTTGATTCCGATATCATGGCCAGTCTCGGGGGGCGTTACATCCAACTCAACCGTCCCGCCGAAGGACTGCCGCTTGTGGAGCGTGCGATCGAACTGAGCGTCGGGCGCCCGCCATCCTATGATTTCTTCGCCCTGCTCGGCGCGCATCTGCTGGGTGCGCGGCAGCTTGCCAGGGGGCATGGCGAGTTTCTGGCGGCCGACGAAAACCCCTACGCGCTGCTGGGGCGGGCAATCCAGGCGGTGCAGAAGGGCAGCGAAGCGGACAAGGCTGAGGCGATCGCGGTGCTGCGCAGGCGTTTTCCGCTCTTCGAGACGGAGCCGCGGCTCTGGCTCATGCGTCGGGGCTTCGGCACCGAAGTCATAGACCGCATCCTCGCAGACCTCGGCATCCTTCAGCCCTGAAACCTGCGAAAGACCGGTCGGTGCAGTCATCGACCATGCCATGCGCCCGTCAAGCATCAAACGAGGGCAAAAGCTCGCTTGCAGGCTGGCGTAAGGGTACTCTCGACGTAATGGTGTGATTCGCCGTCCCGTCCCGATCAACCCCTCGCGCGATCGCTGCCTTGGCCCCTCTCCGACGCAATGCCCTGCACCCCCTCGCCAGCGCCGTTACCGGGCTGTCGGTTGGCGCGATCGCGACGCTTCTTCTGCCCGCGCCGCTGAGCACGGCGCTTGGACTGCTTCTGGCCGGCGGGGGCTGGCTCGGCTCGGCCTGGCTGCTCGAGCGGCGCGGCCTGGCGCAGCGCGAACAGGTTCTGGCCGCCATCGGCGAGGTCAAGGTCAGGCTTGCCACCAATGCGATCCGGCTCGACGCCCTCTCCAAAAGGGTGGAGCAGATGCCGATGCGTGATGTCGATGCCGCGCCGGCGCGCGCCGCCATCAACGAACTAACCGCCGAGGTCGGGCTGCTCGGCGACCTCATCCACCAGGTCGCGACGACGCTCGCCGACCACGACGCCGCGATCTCGGCGGTGCAGTCCCGGACGTCCTCATCCACACAGCCGCCTGCACCCGCGCCTGTCGTGGTCGTCGATCCCGAGGCCGCGCGCCAGGAGCGCCTCCGTGTGCTGGCCGCGGAGCGCGCCGAGGCCGCGCGCCAAGCCGAGGAACACGCGGCGGCGGAACGGGCCGCTGTCATCAGTGCCGCGCTCTCGGAGGGCCGGGTCGAGGTCCATCTACAGCCGATCGTGCAACTGCCGCAGCGCCGCACGCGCGGCTACGAGGCGCTGGTGCGGCTGAGGCTCGACGAGAACACGCTGCTGCTGCCGCATGAATTCCTCTCCGTCATCGAGGAACGTGGCTTCGGGCCGACGCTGGACGCGCTGGTTCTGACGCGTGCGCTCGCCATCGCCCGCCATCTCGGCTCGAAGGAGGGCGACCTCTTCGTCTCCTGCAACTTCAGCACCGCAACCTGGAACTCGTCTAAGGCGCTGGCGACGCTGTCGCGCATCCTCGAAAAATACCGCGAGCACACCGGGCACCTGATCATCGAGATGCCGCAGAGCGTCTTCCGTGGGCTCGATCCGACGAGTCTCGGCCTGCTTGGGGCGATGTCGGCCAATGGCGTGCGCTTCGCACTCGACCAGCTCGTAGATCTCCGGCTCGATCCGACCTCGCTGTTCGACCGCGGCATCCGCTTCGTGAAGGCGCCCGCCGCGCTCTTGATGGAGCATGCCGACGGGCAGGATTCGGACATCGCCGCGGGCGACCTCTCGGCCTTGCTGGCGCGCGCCTCGGTGGTGCTGATCGCCGATCAGGTCGAGGACGATCCGACCGTCGCGGACATGATCGATCTCGGCGTCATGATGGCGCAGGGGCTGGTCTTCTCGCCGGCGCGGCCGGTCAAGCCCGATGTCTTCGCCGAACCCGCCCCGCCAGTGGCGGCGCCCGAGCCGAGTCCGGAGCCGCCGCGTCAGGAGGCCGAGATCGTCGGCTATCCCACGCCCCCCGCCGCACCTGTGCAGGCCGCCCCTCCGCAGCGTCAGTCTTTCCGCTCCGTGCTGCGCCGCGCCAGCGCCTGATCCCATCCTGATCGATTGGTCGCGCACGTTTTGGCACGCCGATCGCCGAACATCGCGGCAGGCGGCAGGGCTTCGTTGCAGGTGCGAGATCACCCCCGATGCTGTAGAGCCACCGCACCCAGCCAGAGGGAGTGACACGTCTTGCCGCCATCGAAGCTCACAGCCACTTTGCCCCTGTCCGGCTTTTCCGAGATCGCCGACCGCTTCGATCTGTGCCTCTGCGATGTCTGGGGTGTCGTCCATAACGGCGTCGCTGCCTTCGGCGAGGCGGTCGAGGCGCTGGTGGCGATGCGGGAGCGCGGCATCACCGTGGTTCTCGTCACCAACGCGCCGCGTCCCAATGCCGGGATCGCGCTCCAGCTTGCCGGCTTCGGGGTCCCAGAGTCCGCCTGGGATGCGATCGTGACCTCGGGCGATGTCTGCCGCGCCCTCATCCAGGTCCGCGCCGGCCAGCCGATGTTCAGGCTCGGCCCCGATCGCGACCTACCGCTGATCGCGGGTCTCGACGCTCCCGAGGTCGGGGCGGGCGAAGCGAGCTATGTCCTCTGCACCGGCCTGTTCGATGACGCCACCGAAACCGCCGAAACCTATGCCGATCTGCTTGCCGGCTTCGCGGCCCGCGGCCTCGAGATGATCTGCGCCAATCCCGATCTCGTGGTCGAGCGTGGCGGCCAGATCGTGCCTTGTGCCGGTTCGGTGGCGCTGGCCTATGAGGAGATCGGCGGCAAGGTCGTCTACGCCGGCAAGCCGCATCCGCCGATCTACGAGGCGGCGCTGGCGCTCGCCGAGGAGAAACGCGGCGGGCCGATCTCCCGCGAGCGAATCTGCGGCATCGGCGATGCGATCCGCACCGACATCGCCGGCGCGGAGGCTTTCGGGGCGACCGGCATCATGGTGCTGGCGGGCATTCACGCCCAGGATCTGATGGAGGCTTCGTGGGACCAGCGTCATGGCTGGTTCGCGCGGCAAAGCCATCGCCCGGACTATGCGTTGCCGCATCTCGTCTGGTGAGCCGGTCGGCTCACGCTCTCAGATGGCGCAGACGGACTCGATCTTGGAGCGCAGCGTCTGGGCGTTGAACGGCTTGACGATGTAGTTGTTCACGCCGGCCTTCTTGGCGGCGACGACGTTCTCGGTCCGGGATTCGGCGGTGACCATGATGAACGGCGTCGCCGACAGGCCGTCTTCCTCGCGCACGCGCTGCAGCAACTCGAAGCCCGTCATCGGCTCCATGTTCCAGTCGGAGATGACCAGCCCGTACTGCTTGTCGCGCATCTTGGCGATGGCGGCCTGACCGTCGGAGGCGTCATCGACATTCTCGAAGCCGAGCTGCTTCAGGAGGTTGCGGATGATCCGGACCATCGTCTGGTAATCATCGACCACCAGGATGGGCATGGACGGGTCGAGAGCCATTGCGGTGCTCCAATCAAACGTGAAGACGCGGGAACGATAGCCCGCGTCGCGCCGCCTTGATCGGGCAGCGGTTGTTGATGGAAGTCATAGCGCGCCCGTGTTTCAAAGCCGTTAATCCAATGCTGGAGTGACGCAGCGGAATACGCCCTATGGCGAAGCCACCAAAGTCCAATGGCCGACCTGCCGCTGCTGTGACAGGTTCGGATCGAGACACAATCGATCCCGGCGGCGAGCCTTGAGTGCCGCGCCGCAGGAAGGCAATTCACCTCGATGCGCAGCGCCCTCTACACCGTCCACGCCTTCGAGGATCTGGCCATCGGCCAGAGCGAAAGCCTCATGCGCACGGTGATGGAGCGCGACGTCTCGCTCTTCGCTGACCTCTCGGGCGACGCCAACCCGATCCATCTCTGCGACCGCTACGCCGCCTCGACCAAGTTCGGCCAGCGCATCGCCCATGGCATGCTGACCGCGAGCCTGGTTTCGGCCCTGCTTGGAACCAAGCTACCCGGTCCCGGTGCCGTCTATCTCTCGCAGACGCTGACCTTCCTGGCGCCGGTGAAGATCGGCGATGTCGTCATGGCCAGGGTCGAGGTCATGGAACTCGTCGCCGAGCGCCGTCGCGCCCGCCTGTTCTGCGAATGCCTGGTCGACGGCAAGGCAGTTCTGGAGGGGGAGGCCTGGGTGGCGCTGCCGCGATCCGCGTCCGGCGATCGCCCCGCGGATTGACCGGCCGGCTTGACGCCCCGCCGCGTCTGGCCAATGACGGGCCGGCCCGACGAGCGCCCGGGCGCCCGGATAGTCCTGCCCGATGACCTCTTCCGCCTCCGCTGCCTCGACCTTCGTCCTCGACCCCGACAAGCCGATCCCCGCTGAGCTGCGCGGCGCGGTGCTGGCGCTGGGCAATTTCGACGGCGTGCATCGCGGCCATGCCGAACTCGCCCGCGTCGCACGGGAAATGGCGGCCCTGCGGGGCGCCTCGTCGGCTGCGCTGACCTTCGAGCCGCATCCGCGCAGTGTCTTCCGGCCCGACCAACCGGTCTTCCGCCTCACGCCCCCAGCGGTGAAGACGGAGCTTCTGGCGCAGGCCGGCCTGCCGCTGACCTTCGTGCTGCCCTTCAACCGCGACATCGCCGCCGTTCATGCCGAGGCCTTCGTCGATGATCTCCTGTTCGGCAAGCTCGGCGCCGCAGGCCTCGTCTGTGGCTTCGATTTCCATTTCGGCCAGGGGCGCAGCGGCTCGCCCGAGATGCTGGAGGCGAGGGGCGCCGCGGCCGGTGTTCCGGTCTCGGTCGTGCCGCCCTACGCCTGGGCTGGCGAGCCGGTCTCCTCGACCCTGATCCGAAACCTCCTGGAGCAGGGCGATGTCGCCCGGGCCGCGGAGTTCCTCGGCCGGCCCTGGTTCGTGCGCGGCGTCGTTGCCCATGGCGACAAACGCGGCCGCGATCTCGGCTATCCCACCGCCAACCTGCATCTCGCCCGCGATTGCCGGCTGAAATACGGCATCTATGCCGTGCGCATGAAGATCGACGGTGTCTGGCATGACGGCGTCGCCAGCTTCGGCAGCCGCCCGACCTTCGACGACGGCGCGCCGCGGCTGGAGACCTTCGTCTTTGATTTTTCCGGCGATCTCTATGGCAAGCAGGTCGATGTCGCGCTCGTCGAATGGCTGCGCGGCGAGGCGAAGTTCGATGGACTTCCGGCCCTGATCGCGCAGATGGATGCCGACAGCCTGCGCGCGCGCGACATTCTCAGCAAGACGCCGCCCTTCCTTCCGTAAGCCGCGCCTGCTAGAAGCCGCTCATGCTCGCACTCCGCGCCATCGTCATAGACCGTTTCGGGCGAATTACGGACCCGGCCGCCGCCCTGCGCTGATCCGCAGGCGCTCGCGCAGGCCGGGATGCCCATCGCTTTCTTTCCTTTCTCGATGGACCAGCGCCGCGCCAGCCTCCCATGGCCCGCTTGTCCGCATTGCCCGGGCCGATCATGACCGACAAGACCCAAGACAAACCCGCAGATACATCCGACGCCGTCGACTATTCCCAGACGCTGTTCCTGCCGCAGACCGAGTTCCCGATGCGGGCCGGCCTGCCGCAGCGCGAGCCGGAACTGCTCGCCCGTTGGGCCAAGATGGACCTCTACCGCAAGCTGCGCGAGGCCGGCAAAGGCCGCGACCGCTTCGTCCTGCATGACGGCCCGCCCTACGCCAATGGCAACATCCATATCGGCCACGCGCTCAACAAGGTCCTGAAGGACCTCGTCACCCGCTCGCAGCAGATGCTCGGCCATGATTCGAACTACGTGCCGGGCTGGGACTGCCACGGCCTGCCGATCGAGTGGAAGATCGAGGAGCAGTACCGCGCCAAGGGGCTGAACAAGGACGACGTTCCGGTTGTCGAGTTCCGCAAGGAATGCCGCGCCTTCGCCGAGCATTGGGTCGATGTCCAGCGCCAGGAGTTCAAGCGCCTCGGAGTCGAGGGCGACTGGGACGATCCCTATCTGACCATGGCTTATCCCGCCGAGGCGCAGATCGCCCGCGAGATCATGAAATTCGCCGAAACCGGCCAGCTCTATCGCGGCTCCAAGCCGGTGATGTGGTCGGTGGTCGAGAAGACGGCGCTCGCCGAGGCCGAGGTCGAGTACGAGGAGCACGTCAGCGACACGGTGTTCGTGGCGTTTCCGTTGATCAGCGTGCCCGGCCCGTTCCCCGTTCGCGGTCCTGAGCCCACGGAGACGACGTTCCACGATATGGTCGAGCATTCCGACGATCTTCGGAAAGCGTCGATCGTGATCTGGACGACTACGCCTTGGACGATGCCGGGCAATCGCGCGATCTCCTACTCGCGCAAGGTTCCCTATGGTCTCTATCGCGTCACTGATGCGCCCGGGGAAAACTGGGCGAAGGTCGGAAATCTATACGTGCTGGCAGACACGCTTGCCGACGCTGTTTTCAAGGCAGCCAAGGTTTCTGCGTTTGAGCGTTTGATGAGCGTAGACAGCTCACTTTTGGAACGAGTTGTCGCCGCCCACCCGCTGCGCGGCCACGGCTACGACTTCGACGTCCCCCTGCTCGATGGCGACCACGTCACCGACGATGCCGGCACGGGCTTCGTCCACACCGCGCCGGGCCATGGCCGTGAGGACTTCGACGTCTGGATGTCCAACGGCCGCCAGCTCGCCGAGCGCGGCATCGAGACGCATATCCCCTACACCGTCGATGCCGATGGCCGCTTCACCAAGGATGCGCCGGGCTTCGAGGGTGCGCAGGTCATCACCGACACCGGTGAGAAGGGCAACGCCAACGAGGTCGTCATCAAGGCGCTGGCGGCTTCCGGCAATCTCGTCGCGCGCGGCCGCCTGAAGCACCAGTATCCGCATAGCTGGCGCTCGAAGAAACCGGTGATCTTCCGCAACACGCCGCAATGGTTCATCGCGATGGACAAGGCGGTCGATACGCTCGGCAATCGCACCCTGCGCGAGGTCGCGCTCGGCGCGATCAAGGACACCCAATGGGTTCCCGCCGCCGGCGAGAACCGCATCAACGGCATGATCGCCAACCGTCCCGACTGGGTGGTCTCGCGCCAGCGCGCCTGGGGCGTGCCGATCGCCGTCTTCGTCGAGAAGGAGACCGGCAAGCTCCTGGTCGACGCCAGGGTCAACGCCGCCATCGCCGACGCGTTCGAGGCGGAGGGCGCCGATGCGTGGTTCACGGACACCGACGGCGCCCGCTTCCTCACGCCCTTCGGCTATGATCCGGCGCTCTATGAGCGCGTCACCGACGTGCTCGACGTCTGGTTCGATTCCGGCTCGACCCATGCCTTCACGCTGGAGAAGCGGGCCGATCTGCGCACCCGCCGTCGCGGCGAGGGCGGCAATGATCGCGTGATGTATCTCGAAGGGTCCGACCAGCATCGCGGCTGGTTCCATTCCTCGCTGCTCGAAAGCTGCGGCACGCGCGGCCACGCGCCTTACGACATCGTCCTGACCCATGGCTTCTGCCTGGATGAGAAGGGCGAGAAGATGTCGAAGTCGAAGGGCAACGTCACCGCTCCGCAGGACATCATCAAGGATTCCGGCGCCGACATCCTGCGCCTCTGGGTCGCGGCGGCGGATTATTCCGACGATCTGCGCATCGGCAAGGAGATCCTCAAGACCTTCGTCGAGACCTACCGCAAGCTGCGCAACACCCAACGCTGGATGCTCGGCACGCTCGCCCATTTCAGCGAGGCCGTCCGCGTTACGGAGCCGCAGACCATGCCCGAGCTGGAGCGGCTGATGCTGCATCGGCTCGCCGAACTCGGCCCGCAGGTCGAGGAGGCCTATCGCACCTACGATTACAAGAAGGTCGTGACGCTGCTCTCGCAGTTCATGAACACGGAGCTCTCGGCCTTTTATTTCGACGTGCGCAAGGACGCGCTCTATTGCGATCCGCTCTCCAGCCATGTCCGCAAGAGCGCGCTCACCGTCGTCGACCATCTCTTCCGCTGCCTGACGACCTGGCTTGCGCCGATCCTGGTCTTCACCGCCGAGGAAGCCTGGCTCGAACGCTATCCCGACCAGAAGACACTCGACGGTTCGGTGCATCTCGAACTCTTCGCGCAGGCACCCGATGCCTGGCTCGATCCGGAACTGGCCGAGCGCTGGAGCAAGATCCGTAGGGTTCGCCGCGTCGTCACCGGCGCGCTCGAGCTGGAGCGCGCCGCCAAGCGCATCGGCTCCTCGCTGGAAGCCGCGCCGCAGGTCTTCATCGATGACCCCGATCTGCGTGCCGCCTTGTCGGGGCTCGACCTCGCCGAGATCAGCATCACCTCGGGCATCGTCGTGACAGCCGGCGAGGGGCCGGCCGAGGCCTTCCGCCTGGCTGACGTCCCGGGCGTCGCCGTCGTCTGCGCCCGCGCACCGGGCGTCAAATGCGCCCGCTCCTGGAAGTATTTCGACCCGGCCATCGCTGATCCTGCCTATCCGACGGTGACGCCACGCGACGCCAAGGCGCTGCGCGAACTGGGTCGGGGCGCGCGGTGAGTTCTGTCCGTCGTCTCGGAGTCGCCGTCGTCCTGGTCGTCTTCCTGGCAGACCAGGCGCTCAAGCTCTGGCTGCTCTTCGGGCTGCGCCTGGCCGAGACGGGGCCGTATGCGGTCACGCCCTTCATGAACATCGTGCTCGCCTGGAACCGCGGCATTTCCTACGGGCTGTTCCAGCAGGGCACCGATATCGGGCGCTGGGCGCTTGTCGTGGTCTCGATCGTCGCGGCAATCTGGCTTGGGCGCTGGATGTGGCGCGAGCAGCGCCCGGTGACCGTGGTCAGCCTCGCGCTGGTCGTCGGCGGTGCGCTCGGCAACGGGCTCGACCGCGCCGTCTACGGCGCCGTCGTCGATTTCGTTCACCTGCATTACGGCAGCTTCAGCTGGTACATCTTCAACATCGCCGATGCCGCCATCGTTGTCGGGGTGGCCGGGCTGCTGTATGAGTCCTTCCGCCCGGGCGCGGAAAAGTCGGTATAACCTCCGGCTTCGCCATCGTTTTGCCGTTGGTCTGGGGTTTGAGACGGGGAAGCAATATCCCCGAGGGAGGTTTGACATGGCTCATCGCATCCGCGTGACGCATCTGCTTCTGGCCGGCGGCCTTCTGCTCGCGGCCCAGCCCGCGCTGGCTCAGGAGGGCATGCTCTTCAAGAATCTGATGGAGGGCGTCATCGGTGGCCGTCCGGGCGACGACATCGAGTACCGGCAGCGTCCGCCGCTCGTCGTCCCCCCGGGCTCGGCCCTGCCGCGCCCGCAGGAGCCCGCGAGCACCCGCAATGCCGCCTGGCCGAACGATCCCGACGTCGCCGCCCGCCGCGCTGAGGCGCAGGGCGCCCGCGCGCCCGCCGGCTCCAATCCCAACTGGCGCAACAATCCCATGCTCAGCCAGGAGGAACTGCGCCGCGGTCGCACGACGCGCGATGCCGGCCGCCCGGAGATCGCCGAGGAGCACAACAACTACAACAACCAGATTGCCCCGATCCGGATCGGGCGCGAACTGGCGACACGCCACAATCAGGCCGCTGCCGACCAGCTGGTCTATGGCGAGGAACCGCCGCGCCGTCTGCTGTCCGAACCGCCGGTGGGCTATCGCCGCCCGGCCGGCTCCGCCCCGGTGGGCCCGGGCAGGGGCGGCCCGGTCGAGGACAAGCAGGCCGTGGGCCAGCGCGAGTTCCTGAGCGGCACCATCCCGATGCAGTGAGCGATGCCGGGGTCGTGACCGCATGACGGACCGACTCCGGCTCGCCCGAAGGCGCGGCTCTGGCGTTTCGCGCTGTGCCGCCCTATCTCCTGAGCCTCGGACATTCCGGCGCGGCCACGCTTCCGCGCCCAATCCCTGCGCGCGATGCATCCGCGCCAGTCATGGAGACGGCCTCAGGTGAATATGCATTCGCAGCCCCAGGCCGCCCAGCAGGTCGAATCCTTCAGGCTTGCCAACGGCCTCGATGTCGTCGTCGTGCCGGACCGGCGAGCCCCGGTCGTCACCCACATGGTCTGGTATCGCAACGGCTCCGCCGATGATCCGGCTGGCAAGTCGGGCATCGCGCATTTCCTCGAACATCTGATGTTCAAGGGCACGGCCCGCTGGCCGGCGGGCGAGTTTTCCAAGATCGTCGCCGGCTTCGGCGGCCAGGAGAACGCCTTCACCTCTTTCGACTACACCGCCTATTTCCAGCGCGTGCCCAAGGAGCATCTGCGCGCGATGATGGATTACGAGGCCGACCGGATGACGGGCCTCGCCTTCGACGAGAGCGTCGTCGGCCCCGAGCGTGACGTCGTGCTGGAAGAGCGCAAGATGCGCGTCGATTCAGACCCCGCAGCCCAGCTCGGCGAGGAGTTCTCCTCGGCGCTCTTCGTGCACCACCCCTATGGCACCCCGATCATCGGCTGGGAGCACGAGATCGAGGAGCTCAACCGCGCCGACGCCTTCGCCTATTACCAGCGCTTCTACACGCCCGAGAACGCGATCCTCGTCGTCGCCGGCGATACCGATGCGGACACCGTGCGCCGCCTGGCCGAGGAGACGTATGGCGCGATTCCCGCGCGCGGCGAGACGCCGATCCGCAAGCGCCCGGCCGAGCCTGAGCCGCGCGCCGCGCGCCGCATCACGCTGAGCGATCCGCGCGTGCGCCAGCCCTCGCTGCGGCGCGGCTGGCTGACGCCGACCTATCGCAGCGGCGACACCAACGAGGTCTTCGCGCTCGAAATCGCCGCCGAGATCCTGGGCGGCGGCACGACCTCGCGGCTCTATCGCAGCCTCTGCGTCGGGCAGGACCTTGCCTCGGGTGCCAGCGCCTACTTCATGGGCTCGATGGTCGACCGCTCGGCCTTCCAGGTCTCTGCCAGCCCGCGCCCGGGCGTGAGCATGGCCGATCTCGAGGCGGGTCTCGACGCCGCGCTCGCGACCTTCCTGAGCGAGGGGCCGAGCGATCTCGAACTCGCCCGCGCCCGCACCCGCCTCGTCGCCGAGACGATCTTCTCCCGCGACAGCCAGTCCTCGCTTGCCCGCATCTTCGGCGCCTCGCTGGCCGTCGGCGAAACGGTCGAGGACGTGCTGGCCTGGCCTGACCGGATCGAGGCGGTGCCGCGCGATGCCGTGGTCGAGGCGGCGCGCCGCTATCTCCGGCCCGACCGCTGCGTCACCGGCCTGCTGCTGCCCTCAGTCTGAGCCCGCTTTCCCCTTCTCGACAGGGCAGGGCCGGATTTCCGATCGGAACTTGGCCCGCCGTCAGGACATGACATGAACGCACCCGTTCCCGCCGTCACCGGCCTCGCCGGCCCCTCAGTCCCCGTCCAGAAGGTGCGCTCGCCCGCAGGCGTCGAGGCCTGGCTAGTCGAGGAGCACAGCCTGCCGCTGATCGCGGTCGATTTCGCCTTCGATGGCGGCGCCACGCGCGACCCCGACAATGCCGCCGGCAGCGCCTATCTGATCTCCGGCCTGCTCGACGAGGGCGCCGGCGATCTTGACGCCGAGGCCTTCCAGGGCAAGCTCGCCGACCATGCGATCAGCCTCGGCTTCGACGCCCGCCGCGACGATTTCCACGGCCATCTCCAGACCTTGTCGAGCCATCGCGACACCGCCTTCGAGTTGCTCGCGCTTGCCGTCAACGCGCCGCGCTTCGATGCCGACGCCGTCGAGCGGGTGAAGGGGCAGGTGATTTCCGGCCTGCAGCGCCAGGCGCAGAACCCCGAGACGCTCTGCCGCAACGCGCTCTATGCGGCGGCCTTCGCCGGCCACCCTTACGCCCGCCCCGACAAGGGCGATGTCGACAGCGTCTCGCGGCTGGAGGGCCCCGCGCTGAAGGCGCTGTCGCACGGCCTTCTCGCCCGCGCCGGGCTGAAAATCGTCGTCGTCGGCGACATCACAGCCGAGGAACTCTCCCGCCGCCTCGACCAGCTCTTCGGCGCGCTGCCGGAAGGCCTGCCGCGTGCGCTGCCGGGTGAGCCGCTGCCGATCCAGGGCCTCGGCCACACCCATGTCATCGATCTCGACGTGCCCCAGACGGTCATCCGCTTCGTCGGCCCCGGCCTGATGCGACACGATCCCGACTTCATCACCGGCAGCGTTCTCAATCACATCCTCGGTGGCTCGGCCTTCACCTCGCGGCTGTTCCTGGAGGTGCGCGAGAAGCGCGGCCTCGCCTATGGCGTTTCCTCCAGCCTGCTGCCTCTGCGCGAGGGGGCCATGCTGGTCGGCGGCACCGCGACCAAGAACGAGCGCGCCGCCGAATCGATGACGGTCATCCGCGAGGAGATGGCGAAGCTTGCCAATGAAGGCCCGAGCGAGCACGAGGTCGAGGAGGCCAAGCGTTACATCATCGGCTCCTACCCGCTGCGCTTCGACACTTCGCCGAAGATCGCCTCCGAACTGCTCAGCCTGGCGACCAACGGCTTCGAGCCGGGGTTCCTGAGCGAGCGCAATCGGCTCTTCGCCGCCGTGACGCTGGCCGATGTCAAGCGCGTGGCAGGCCGCCTCTTCGGTGATCCGCGCCTGCTGGTGCAGGCGGTGGGCCGGCCGGTCGATCTGGTTTGAGCCGCCTCGGCACGGGCATTCGACAGGCTCAGGCGCTATCCTGATCGTCGGCAGCGGCGCGATTCGGCGCCGCGCCCTCTCGCCGCCCCGGAACCCGCATGTCCGTCCGCCGCCTCGATCCCG
This sequence comes from Hyphomicrobiales bacterium, assembly GCA_900470775.1. GTDB lineage: Bacteria > Pseudomonadota > Alphaproteobacteria > Rhizobiales > Beijerinckiaceae > Allobosea. The sequence goes on from UCBZ01000006.1 coordinate 109,798, forward strand.
TCCTCGTCGACCGCATCGCCGCCGGTGAGGTGATCGAGCGGCCGGCTGCTGCCGTGAAGGAACTGGTCGAGAACGCGATCGACGCCGGCGCGCGCGCGATCTCCGTCACCATCGCGGCCGGCGGGCGCGAACTGATCCGCGTCGTCGACGACGGCTCCGGCATGACGCCCGACGATCTGGCGCTGGCCGTCGAGCGCCATGCCACCTCCAAGCTGCCCGACGGCGACCTCTTCGCCATCCGCTCGCTCGGCTTCCGGGGCGAGGCGCTGCCCTCGATCGGCTCGGTCGCGCGGCTGTCGATCGCCACCCGGCGGCATGATGCGGCCCAAGGCTCAGGCCTCGTCGTCGAGGCCGGCGAGAAGGGCGTGGTGCGTCCCGTCGCGGCAGCTATCGGCACGCGCATCGAAGTCAGCGATCTCTTCGCCTTCACCCCGGCCCGCCTGAAATTCCTCAAGAGCGACCGGGCCGAGGCGCAGGCCGTCTCGGAGATGCTGCGGCGGCTCGCCATCGCCCATCCGGCGATCCGCTTCGCGCTCGAGGGCGAGCATGTCTCGCCCTTCGACTGGCCCGCTGAGGCCGAAGGCGATGACGGCCGCCTGCGCCGGCTCGGCCGCGCGCTCGGCCGCGACTTTCCCGAAAATGCGCTGCGGCTGGACGCGGCGCGCGAGGGCTTCCGCGTCACCGGCTTCGCCAGCCTGCCGACCTTCCATCGCGGCACCTCGGCCGGCGTGCATCTCGCGGTCAACGGCCGCCCGGTGCGCGACAAGCTGCTGCTCTCGGCGGTGCGCGGCGCCTATGCTGACGTCGTGCCCTCCGACCGCCATCCCGTGCTCTTCCTGGATGTCGCCTGCGATCCGCGCCTCGTCGACGTCAACGTCCATCCGGCGAAGAGCGAGGTCCGTTTCCGCGATCCGACCCTCGTGCGCGGGCTCGTTGTCTCAGGTCTGAAGGCGGCTTTGGCCGAAGCCGGCCACCGCGCCACCACGACGGGCGGCGCCCGCACGCTCGAAGCCTTCCGCGCCGTCTTCGCCGGCACCGGAAACGCCAGTTCGCCGATGCGCCCGAACTTGCCCGACATGCCCGCCTGGGGCGCAGCCGCGACCGGCTTCGACGCCCGCCCGCAGCAGGGCTTCTCCGGCTTTGAGGCTTCCTCGGCCGATGCCCGCGCCCATCTCGCCGAGCCCTCGCCGGACGGGCTCGACCGCCCGCTCGGCGCCGCCCGCGCCCAGCTCCACGAAACCTATATCGTCGCCCAGACCCGCGAGGGCGTCGTCATCGTCGACCAGCACGCCGCCCATGAGCGCCTGGTCTATGAGCGGTTGAAGGCCGAGCGAGCCAGGAACGGCATCGCGACGCAGCCCCTGCTCTTGCCGGAGGTCGTCGAACTCGATCCCGTCGATGCCGACCGGCTCAACGCCGCCTCGGACGATCTGGCGACACTGGGCTTAAGGCTGGAGCCCTTCGGGCCGGGCGCCGTGCTGGTCCGCGAGGCGCCCCAGCAACTCGCGGGCGGCAACCTCCAGAAGCTCGTCCGCGACGTCGCCGATGCGCTGGCCGAGCATGGAACCGCCGGCTCGCTCGAACGCCGGCTCGACCATGTCCTGGCGACGATGGCCTGCCACAACTCCGTCCGCGCCGGCCGCCGTCTGCGCCCCGAGGAGATGGACGCGCTGCTGCGCGAAATGGAGATCACGCCCAATTCCGGCCAGTGCAACCACGGCCGCCCGACCTATGTCGAGCTGAAGCTGGCCGATATCGAGCGGCTGTTTGGGCGGCGGTGACGAAGCGCTGATTTTGGGCCGCATCGTCACTATCGGCCGGCTTCCAAGGGTCCTATATCATTGAAAATAAACGATAGTTCGTTCGCTTCCATCGCGTTTCAAAAACGGATGTGCTCGGCGATATGTCTTGCCGGTTTACCCTCTGTTAACCATCCCGGCCCTACACAGAATCAACCGAAAATTTACCAAGATGACCAGCGTGTTAACTCAACCCAGGCCCATTCGCCTCAAGGGGCGAAGCTTCCTTGCGCTGTCTTTGAGCCCCGAGCTGCCTTTCGCGGACTGGCTGGCGCGGCTCGACGATCTCGCTTCGCGCTCGACCGGGTTCTTCATGCGGCGGCCGGTCGTGCTGGACATCGCCGGGCTGGACGTCGACCGCGCGCAGCTTCGCGATCTCGTTGAACAGCTTGGGGTGCGTCATGTGCGGATCATGGGCATTGAGGGCGCGCGTCCGTCCCTGCTCGATTCGAGCCTGCCCCCGGCAATGACTGACGGCCGCACGACCTCGGACATCGAGGCACCCGTCGCGGCTGAGCAGGCCGCGGCGGACAACGCGGCTGTGGGCAAAAGCGTCGCGGCCTCACCTCCGCCGCCGGCGCGGTCGGTGCCCTCCCTGGTCGTGACCGAGCCCGTGCGCTCCGGCCAGTCGCTGATCTTCATCGAAGGCGACGTGACCATCGTCGGCTCGGTCGCCTCGGGCGCCGAGATCGTCGCAGGCGGATCGATCCATGTTTACGGCACGCTGAGAGGTCGCGCGCTCGCCGGCACCATGGGCAATTCCAGCGCGCGCATCTTCTGCCGCAAGATGGAGGCCGAACTGGTGGCCATCGACGGCTACTACAAGGCGGCCGAGGACCTCGATCCCGGCCTGCGCGGCAAGGCCGTCCAGTTCTGGCTGGAAGGCGACACCTTCAAATTCGGATCGCTCGCCTGATCCGACGGCAGTTTCGACATCAACGGGAGAGGTCTATGGGCAAGGTCATCGTGGTCACATCAGGCAAGGGCGGCGTCGGCAAGACGACTTCGTCCGCCGCGCTCGGCGCAGCTCTCGCGCATGACGGCGCCAAGGTCGTGGTCGTGGATTTCGACGTCGGGCTGCGCAATCTCGACCTGATCATGGGCGCCGAGCGGCGGGTGGTCTACGACCTCGTCAACGTGATCCAGGGCGAGGCCAAGCTGACCCAGGCGCTGATCCGGGACAAGCGGTTGGAGACGCTCTACCTGCTGCCGGCCTCGCAGACGCGCGACAAGGACAACCTCACAGCCGAAGGCGTCGAGAAGGTCATCAATGCGCTGAAGAGCGTCTTCGACTGGGTGATCTGCGACAGCCCGGCCGGCATCGAGCGCGGCGCGACGCTGGCCATGCGCCATGCCGACATCGCCATCGTCGTGACCAATCCGGAGGTCTCCTCCGTGCGCGATTCCGACCGCATCATCGGCCTGCTCGATTCCAAGACGGTCAAGGCCGAGAGCGGCGAGCGCATGGAGAAACATCTGCTCCTCACCCGCTACGACCCTGCCCGGGCCGAACGCGGCGACATGCTGAAGGTCGACGACGTCCTCGAAATCCTCTCGATCCCGCTGCTCGGCATCATCCCCGAAAGCATGGATGTGCTGCGCGCCTCCAATCTCGGCACGCCGGTCACCCTGGCCGACCAGCGTAGCGTGCCCTCCGTCGCCTATTTCCAGGCAGCGCGCCGGCTCAACGGGGAAGACATCCCGATGATCATCCCCGGCGAAAAGCGCGGCTTCTTCGGCAAGATGTTCGGAAGGAAAGCGGCATGAACCTGCGTCGGCTCTTTTCCCGCTCCCGATCGGCGCCCGCCGCGCGGGATCGCCTGCAACTGCTGCTGGCCCATGAGCGCGCCGCCGTCGGCGGATCGGATCTGCTGGCCAAGCTGCGCGACGAGATCCTTGGCGCCATCGCCAAGCACGTCCAGATCGACGGCGACAAGGTCAGCATCAAGATGGAACGCGGCGCCCAGGTCTCGACGCTGGCCGTCGACATCGAGATTCCCTTCGAGGCAGCCAAGAAGGCGGCTTGAAGCCGCCTTCGGGCATCCTTCAGGAACCGGCGGACGCGGCCCGCAGGATCAGCACCTGCGTCTCGCCATAGTCGCGGCGCTCCAGCGTCTCGAACGCTTCGGGCAGGGCGATCTCGGCATCGCCTGCCTCCTCCAGCACAATCAGCGCGCCCGGCTCAAGCCAGCCGCCGTCGCGGGCCGAGATCAGCGCCTTTTCGCCCAGGCCTTTGCGATAGGGCGGGTCGCAGAAGATCACGCCGAAGGGCGCCATCGGGCCGATCGCGCCGAGCTTGGTCGCATCGCGCCGGAAGACGCGGCTATGGCCCGCCACACCCAGCGCCATCTGGTTCTCGCGGATCAATCCGCGCGCCTCGGTGCCGTCGTCGACCAGAAGCGCGAAGGTCGCGCCGCGCGACAGCGCCTCGAACGCCATCGCGCCAGTGCCGGAGAAAAGGTCGAGCACGCGCGCCCCGTCGAGCGGGTCGTCATAGGCATGGGCCAGCACGTTGAAGAGGGACTCGCGCAGCCGGTCGGAGGTCGGGCGAATGCTCCCGATCCCCGGTTTCGGGCCGACCAGCGGCCGGCCCCCCAAGCGCCCGCCGACGATCCGCATCGGCTAGGCCTCAGTCACGCTTGCCGCCCGAACGCGGGCCTTTGCCGCCGCCGCCGGGGCGGCTGCCACCCGGACGACCACCGCCGCCGGGCTTGCCACCGAACGGCCGCCCGCCACCGGGCTTGCCGCCGGATGGCTTGCCTCCGAAGGATTTGCCGCCGCTGCGTTCGCCGCTGCTGCGCCCGGCAGGCCGTTCGCTGGATCGCGCCGCATAGCTCTTGGGCGCACCGCCCGGCTTGTCACTGAGGCTGCGGCCACGGCGCTCCTCGCCGGGGCGCTCGCTGGCGCGGCGCGGCGGGCGCTCGCCACCCTCGCGCGGCGCGCGTTCGGGACGATCGCCACCGGGCCTGTCGCTGCGCGGCGCGCGTTCGGGGCGCTCGGTACGAGGTGCACGCTCCGGACGCTCGGCACGCGGTCCGGCGTCCTGCCAGGGACGTTCCTGCGTGCGGTCGCGCTCGCCACCCTCGATGCGCGGGCGGCGCGCGGGCCGCTCACCGCTGCCGGTACGCTCCTGCGCGCGGGGTGGACGCGCCTGGGCTGCGCCGCGCTCGCTGCGGGGCAGGCGATCGGGCCGCCGCTTCGGGTTCACGCCGTCGCGGGCCGGGCGTTCCGCGCGTGCGGGGCGCTCTGCACTGGCAGACGCGCTGACACGCTCGACCAGCACGCGGCGGCCATTGGGATCCTCGATCGCCTTGCCGCGCCGGCGCACGACCTCGCCGGTCGCCTCGCGCGACTGGCGCTCGATCTTGGGGTCGGCACCACGGCGCGGCGGAGCCTTGCGCTCGCGCTGCGGCTCGGCTTCGGCATCGCGCCAAACGGTGCGCTTCCACGGCTTCTCGCTGCGGTCGTCCTGCGAGGGCGTGCGCACGGCGTCGCTCTGCCAGCGCTCGCGCTCCGGCTTGCCGTCGCGGTCGCCGGCCGGGCGTCGGCGCTGGCGGTCGTCGCCGCTGGGCGCAGCCCTGCCTGGCTGAGGTTTTGGCGGGGCTGCCGGCAGCTCGTCACGGCGCGGCGCTTCGAGATCGACGCCGGCCTTGGCCATCAGATCCTCGCCGAGCTGGTCGCGGATGACGCGCGAGCGCACCTCATCGGCCTCGCCCTCGGCGAGGTCGGCAAGCTGGAACGGTCCGAACGAAACCCGGATCAGCCGGTTCACGTCGAGGCCGAGATGCTCCAGAACCGTCTTGACCTCGCGGTTCTTGCCCTCGCGCAGATCGACCGTCAGCCAGGTGTTCGAGCCCTGCTGGCGCTCGAAGCGCGCCACGACGGGGCCGTAGGAGACGCCCTCGATGGTGACGCCATCGCGCAGCGTGTCGAGCTTGTCCTGCGTCACCGAGCCGAAGGCGCGGACGCGATAACGCCGCAGCCAGCCGGTCTCCGGCAGCTCCAGCATGCGCGCCAGCCCGCCATCATTGGTCAGCAGCAGCAGGCCTTCGGTGTTGATGTCGAGCCGCCCGATCGAGAGCACGCGCGGCAAATCCTCCGGCAGCGCGTCGAACACGGTCGGCCGGCCTTCGGGATCATGGTTGGTCGTCACGAGGCCGCGCGGCTTGTGGTAGAGCCAGAGCCTTGTGCGCTCGCGCGCCGGCAAGGGCTCGCCATCTATCAGCACGACGTCGTCGGGGCCGATATCGAGCGCCGGGCTCTCCAGAACCTTGCCGTTCACGCTGACGCGGCCTTCCGCGATCATCGCCTCGCTGTCACGCCGCGAGGCGACGCCGGCGCGTGCCATCACCTTGGCGATGCGCTCCGGCTCCTGGATCAGCGACGGCAGCAGCTTGGCCTCGGAGACCGGAGCCTCCTCGCGCGGGCGCCGCGGCCGCTCGGGCCTGTCGGAGCGGGGACGGTCGAAACGCTTGGCGCCCGGGCCGCTAGGACGCTCGCCACGCGGCGCGAAGCCCTCGCGCGGAGGCCGGCTCGAACTGCGCTCGCCCTCGGGCCGGGCCCGGAACGGCCGCTCGCCGCCCTCGCGCGGAGGCCTTGCTTCGCGCGGAGCTCTGCCCTCGCTTGGTGGCCTGCTGGCGCTACGCTCGCCATCGGGCCGGGCCCGGAACGGACGCGCCGGGCCGTCGCTGCGGGCGGGCCGCTCGGCGCTGTCGCTGCGGCTGCGGAACGGCTTGCGTTCGCCGCCGGCCGGTCCGCCCGAACGGGGGCCCTTGCCGCCGAATCCGCCGCCATCGCGTCCGCCGCCGGATCCGCCGCCACGGCCGCCGGTTCCGCCGCCCTTGCGCGGGCCCCGGCTTTTCTGGTTGTTGTCGTCGCTCATGATCGCTCCGGAGCATGGTCCGCGGAAGGAAAGACACGTTCCGCGAAGGGCCGATGCTCAATAATGTGATGTCGCATGCGTGCCTGTCAGCGGTTTGAAACCGCGTGGCACGCTGGCTGATAGCCGGCGCTTGTAGCAGAGCGCCTTGCCGCTCGCGAGCGGTAAAGCAAGGTTTTGATGGTGCAGGACAAAACGCAGGCCCGAGACAAGGCGCGAGGCCCGGACAGAACGCACAGCCTCGACCCGATGGCGTTGGCCTTCGACGAGGCCCGCGCCGCAGCCGCACGCGGCGAAGTCCCCGTCGGCGCGGTGGTGGCGCGCGACGGCGTGGTGCTCGCCCGCGCCGGCAACCGCACGCTGGAGCTCAAGGACCCGACCGCCCACGCCGAGATGCTGGCGCTGCGGATCGCCTGCGAGGCGCTTCAGTCAGAGCGGCTGATCGGCTGCGATCTGCACGTCACGCTCGAACCCTGCCCGATGTGCGCAGCCGCGATCTCCTTTGCCCGTATCCGCCGGCTCTATTTCGGCGCGGGCGATCCCAAGGGCGGCGCCGTCGAGAACGGCGTCAGGCTCTACGCGAGTCCCACCTGCCACCATCAGCCGGAGGTCTATGGCGGCCTGCGCGAGAGCGAGGCGGCGGGGCTGTTGCGCGCGTTCTTCCAGGGGCGGCGCTAGGATCGATCGGGTCATCAGAGCTGGCGGCCGCTCAATCCTGCACGGCCTCTGCCGCCACTTGCCTCATCGGCTCATGACGGCGATGGCGGCATCGAGGCGCCTGTCCATGGCACCCGTCTGACTGGGTGTCGATCGCTCCAGGGCGATGGCAAGCGTGTCGATCGCGGTCAGGGCATCGCGCCGCGCCTGCTCGATGGCACCGATCGGGGCCTGGGCGTAAAGCGCGCGCGCGAAGGCGGCGACCTGCGTGACGGTCAGGAAGGTCGCATCCTCGATCTCGGGCGAGACGACGACGAAGCGCAAGACGTTTTCGAGATGCGCCTCGGCACTGGGACCCAGCGTCTTGGCGTTCAAGGCTCCGGCCCGGAAGACGGCGCTGCGAAGCGTCTCGATCTCCGAGATCAGATAGTTCTGCACCTCATCGATCATCCACGCCTCCAGACGGAACGCACACGCGACGGAACGCATCAAACAGGCCGACAGTACCACAGGCCGGCAGGGGCCGCATGGCCGGACGGATCGTCGGTTAGCGAGCCGTCAAACCGATCCGGCGAAATCGCCGGATCATCGGTGCCTCCGCTCCGGGCCGCGCAGCGACATAGCCCCGGACGATCGCATTCCGGACGCGATATCGTCATGGAATGACCAGACCAGGTCCAGCTTACGGACCCATTCACGCGCTCAAATCGGCCGCTCATCCGCACCGATGGAAGGAAACTCCATGCGCATGATCACGCTGGCCGCCGCAGGCGCCGCGCTTGTCCTCGCCGGGCCGGCCAATGCTCAGGCCCCCTCGACCAACCCGACGCAAACGCCACCCCCGGCATCGGCGCCCCAATCGTCGGCACTGGCCATCAAATCCGTTAGCGTCGTCGATCTCGACGAGCTTCCCGAAGCGACCAAGGGCCAGGTCAACCAACTCCTGGCGACCCGCACGGCAGACCAGCTCGAGCGGCTCCGCAATGCCATCGAAACCGCGCCGGTCGCGAAAACCGCGCTGGAGGCCAAGGGGCTCACCTCCCGGGACGTGGTGATCGCCCAGATCGATGACGAAGGCGAGTTGACCATCATCACCAAGAAGGCCGGCTGACCCAGCCGAAGCCCGGCGTCGAGACGGCGCCGGGCGGCCTGTCTGCCGCAGACGAGAAAACGCATCCGTCCGAAGGCCAATCGTGGTCTTCGGACGAATCGTAAAGCAGACGCATCTGGCGATGGTCGACGCCAAATCTCAGGGATGATCACCGTCGCGGCAATGGCGGTGTGGCTATAGCGCGAGATCACCTGTTCAGACCGTGCCTTGTTTTGGCCTTGACGGCAATCTATTGGGGCGCCGAACCGCTCAGCCAGACCATGTGATGGTGGCTTGAGCCTTCCATTCCCCAGTTCATGTCAGGTTGATAATGCGTTGTATTGCTGCGGCCGTGATCCTCACGGTCTCTATGCCTGTGCTTGCGTATGCTGATGGCTCGATCAAGCAGGTATCCTTCCAGCCGCAGGTCAAGGGGCTGGGCTGTCTCAAGCCCGCGGCCGTGGCAATGATCAAGGAACTGACCGACAAGATCGGTCCCATTCAGATCACCTCGACCTGTGGCGGCCGCCACGCCAGGCATTCGCAGCACTACAGCGGCAAGGCGATCGATTTCCGGCCGCTTGCCACCTCCGCCCGGAAGGCGGTCGCGGTGGCCAAGGCGCTCGACAGCACCGGCGGCGTCGGCTCCTATCCCAACGGCATCGTCCATGTCGATGTCGGCGAGCGGGAACTGTCCTGGTTCGGCCACAAGCGTGCCGGTCGCCGCTACGCCTACAACCGCTGAGGTGGCGCGTCGGGCGGCGGCTCAGGCGGCTGCCCGCAGCACCAGATAGCCTCCCAGCGCCAGCAGCCCTGCGAAGAAACAGAGCTTGAAGGTCTTCGCCGAGATGCGGTTGCGGATCATCGTCCCGACCGCCATCCCGGCCAGCGCGGGCAGCAACGCCAGGGCAGAATGCCAGGCCACGGTGGCATCCAGCGCGCCGTTCCCCAGAAGCCCCACCGAGAGCGCCAGCGTCGAGACGATGAAGGACAGGCCGAGCGCCTGCACCAGTTCGTCCTTGTCGAGCCCGAGCGCCTGCAGATAGGGCACGGCCGGCAGCACGAAGACGCCGGTCGCTGCCGTCGCAATTCCGGTTGCGATCCCGATGAGCGGCGCGAGCCAGCCCTCCACCCGCTGCGGAACATGCAGCTTCGCCGCGGTCAGGCCGACCAGCGCATAGAGCACCAGCGCGATGCCGAGCCAGAGCGTCGCCGAGCCGGTCTTCTGCTGCTCGAGCAGTCCGGCGCCAGCCCAGGTCCCGACGCAGATCCCGGCGAGCATCGGCCAGAGCCGCAGCGCGATGGTCTTCAGCCCAGGGCCGGTCGCGATCTGCCAGCCATTGGTGATGAGGTTGGGCACGACCAGCAGCGCTGCCGCCTGCGCCGGGGCCATCACCACGCCGAGGATGCCGACCGCGATGGTCGGCAGGCCAAGCCCGATGACGCCCTTGACGAAGCCGGCCAGCAGAAAGGTGCCGGCGATGAAGAGGATGAGCTGCAGGTTTTCCATGACGGCTTTCTGGCATTGCCGCCGCCGCCTGTCGCGCCCCGATACTACGGTGCGCGCCGTAGCGTTCGCGCTTGCCAGTCATTGCATCGGGAGCATGATGCCGGGATGAGTACCAACGGTCCCTATCTTGCCGAGATCGCCCATCTGATGGGAGACCCCGCCCGCGCCAACATGCTGCACGCGCTGATGGATGGCCGCGCCCTGACGGCCAAGGAGCTCGCCTGGCTGGCCGGAGTCGCGCCGCAGACCGCGAGCGGCCATCTGGCGAAGCTGATGGATGGCGGCCTGTTGGCGGTCGCGGTGCAAGGGCGTCATCGCTATTATCGGCTGGCCGGCCCCGAGGTTGCGCAGGCGCTGGAAGGGCTGATGGTTCTCGCTGGCGGCGAGACGTCGCGCCGCCGCCTGCCGTCCCGCGTCGGCGCGGAGTTGAGTCAGGCCCGCACATGCTATGATCATTTCGCCGGTCGGCTCGGCATCGGCATCCATGATGCATTGGTCGCCGGTGGGCATCTCGCGGTCGCCGAAGGCGGTTACGGGCTCACAGGATCGGGCGAGGCCGTCTTTGCCGCGCTCGGCGTGGTCTCCTCACGCTTAGGCAGCCGGCGCGTTGCGTTGCGGCCCTGCCTCGACTGGAGCGAGCGCCGGCCGCATCTGGCCGGTCATCTCGCCGCCGCCCTGGCCTGCCGCTGCTTCGAGACGGGTTGGGTCACGCGTCGCAAGGACAGCCGTGCCGTGACGCTCACTGAAGCGGGCAGGGCGGTGCTAGCTGATGCCCTGCCCGGCTTCTTCTGCGACGAGCCAGAGGCGGTCAGCCTGCCTTCGCGAGAGCTGCTTCCAGCCTCCGCTTGACCTCGTCCTTGATCGGCTCGGCCGCCTCGAGAATGGCCTTCGCCTTGAGGAAGTCGAGCCCACCGATCCCCTCGACCCCGGTGCGGATCAGGATGTCGGGCGGGCTGCTCTCGATCATGCGTTGCACGATCGTGCGGGACAGCAACTGCGACACGCCGACCATCGCTTCCAGCGGCTCCGGAATGCGCAGCTCGCTCATCGTCGTCGGTGCGCTGGTATCGATCGCGACGACGATGCGTCCAGGTGCCAAAAGCCGCCGATAGGGCAGGGGATCGATCGCCCCGCCATCGACCAGCACCCTGCCGTCGAGCAACACAGGGCGCACGAGGCCGGGAATGGCCAGCGATGCGGCGACGGCAGGCGTAAGCGGCCCATGGTCGATCAGCACCTCGGTTTGCAGATGATAATCGGCGGCGCAAGCGATGAAGGGGATCGCGAGCTGCTCGAAGCGGTCCGGTACCGCCTCAGGCCAGAACAGGTCCAGCAGCCTTTCGCCGTCGATCAGGACAGGGTTGCCGAGCCCGCGAAACAGGTCGGTCAACTTGCCGACGCGCGCATCGAGCAGCCGGCGGATCACGCGCGGCCGGTCGGAGAAGGTCGTCAGCACATGCTCGCGTAGCGCCGCGCCGGGCAGCCCCGCAGCGAAGGCCGCGCCGATGATCGCACCTATCGAGCAGCCGGCTATGATTCCCGGCTTCAGACCGAGCTCGTCGAACGCCTCCAGCACCACGATATGGCTGAGTCCCCGCGCTCCTCCGGCGCCCAGCACCAGGACGAGCTCCGGCTCTGTCGGTGCCGGCAGGGCAAGGGGCTTGCGGTTCGCCTGGGCCATCGTTCGATCGGCTCCTGCCAGAGATTCGTGATTCGCCATTCCTGTTCTGCAACGCCTGAGCGACCGCACCGAGACCGCCGAAGCGAAAATTACGGTGCGGCATTTTGCCCGGCCGGCAGGTCTGCTCAGCCGCCGGGCTTCGACAGGAACGGCACGAGCGCCGCCAGCGTCGCAGCGGGGTTTTCCTCCGGCAGGAAATGCCCGCTGTCGATCGCCTGTCCCTCGGCCTGTGGCGCGAAGCTCTCGCGCCAGATCTCGAGCGGGCTTGCGCCCTTGGCCGGAATGCCCGCCTCGCCCCAGAGGACCAGCACGGGACACAGGATGCGCTTGCCTGCGGCGAGATCGGCCTTGTCATGCGCGACGTCGGTGGTCGCACCGGCGCGGTAATCCTCGCAAGCCGCGTGAATACGGGCGGGGTCGTTGAAGGATTCGCCGTAGGCCTGGAGGGCCAGCGGATCGAACAGGTCGAGCGACTTCGCCCGCGTCCAGCTCGCGATGGTGTGGTCGAGCCAGTCGAGAGGATCGGCCTTGATCAGGTTTTCGGGAACAGGCTCGGGCTGGGCCAGGAAGGTCCAGTGATAGACCTGCATGGCGCGCGCGGCATTCATGCCCTCCCACATCGAGACCGTCGGCAGGATGTCGAGCAGTGCCAGCCTTTCGACGCGGCCGGGATGGTCGAGCGCCAGCCGGTAGGCGACGCGGGCGCCGCGGTCATGCCCGACGACGGCAAAGCGCAGATACCCGAGCGACTGCATCACGGCGACGATGTCCTCGCCCATGCCGCGCTTGCTGTAGGTCGCGACTCCGCCATCGCCATGCGGCGCGGCCGACCAGCCATAACCGCGCAAATCGGGGCAGACGACGGTATGGGTCTTCGCCAGTTCGCCCGCCAGTTTGTGCCATTCGGCATGGGTCTGCGGAAAGCCGTGGATCAGCACCACCGGCGGCCCCTCGCCACCGACACGCGCGAAGATCTTGCCGGCCGGACCATCGACCCAATGCGCCGTGAAGCCGGGGAACAGGCTGTCGAGATTGCTCATGGACGGGCTCCTGCCGCTGTCGCCGAAAGGATGTCGGTCTTGGCAAAGTCCTCACCCTTATAGAGCAAGGGAACGTCGAGCGATTTTGCCAGCGCGTACGAGAAGCAGTCGCCAAGGTTGAGTTTGGCCGGATGGCGGCCCTTGCCGAAGCGGAGGAAGGCTTCGGCTGCCAGGGCCGATTGTTCTGCATCGACCGGGCGTTGCTCGATCGCCAGACTCTGCAGCGCCGCTGCCAAGCCTGCTACGCTTATATTCGCGATGCGCGATGTCAGGACCATGAACGTCTCGACGAAGGTTGCGCTGGAGCAGTAGCTGATCGGTCTCGCATCGAGGAGATCTGAAAAGACCGCAGCCTCGGCCTCTTCCGTCAGGATCGCAACGATTGCCGAGCTGTCAACGACGAGGAGGCCTTGAGTCACGAAGGCAGGCCGTTCTCGTCGTAGCCGATGATTTCGTCGTCAGTACGCGGATCATCGACGCGATTGGCCCGAAATTCGGCCAGAATCGCCTCAAGTCTGGCCCTGTCGATCGAACCGGAACGCCGTACCTCCGCAGCCGGCAGCTTTGCCAATCGCTCTTCCGCCGCGATCGCGACCGCCTCGGCTATCGTCTCCCCGGTGCGGCTCGCCAACTCGCGCACGACGCGATCGGCACGGGCGTTCTTGATCATCAACACCATCGCACGCCTCCCGTATATATCGATCCTTCACGTCATATATACGTCGTCCGCCTGACTTTGTCAGCCTTCGCGCTCGCGCTTCACGGCCTGCCAGCCGATGTCGCGGCGGCAGAAGCCTTCCGGCCAGTCGATCGCATCGACCGCCGCATAGGCCCGTGCCTGCGCCTCCGCGACGGTCTTGCCGAGCCCCACGAGGTTGAGCACGCGGCCGCCGCTGGCGAGCACGCTCCCGGCGGCGTCCTGCTTCGTGCCGGCGTGGAAGACGAGCACGTCGTCGAGTGCCTGCGCCCTGTCGATGCCGCGGATGACGCTGCCGGCCTCCGGCTTGGCCGGATAGCCGCGCGCCGCCAGCACGACGGTCAGTGCGGCCTCGTCCGACCAGCGCAGGTCGAACGAGTCGAGCACGCCGTCACAGGCCGCCAGCAGCGCTGGCACGATGTCGCTCTTCAGGCGCGGCATCAAAACCTCGCATTCGGGGTCGCCGAAGCGGACATTGTATTCGATCAGCTTCGGCCCCTGCGCCGTGATCATCAGCCCGGCGAAGAGCACGCCCTTGAATGGCGTGCCGCGCTTGGCCATCCCGGCCAGGGTCGGCCGGATGATCTCTTCCATGACGCGGGCTTCCAGCGCGGGAGTCATCACGGGTGCCGGTGAGTAGGCGCCCATGCCGCCGGTGTTGGGGCCGATGTCGCCGTCACTGAGGCGCTTGTGGTCCTGCGCCGAGGCCAGCGCCAGCGCATGTGTGCCGTCACAGAGTGCAAAGAAGCTCGCCTCCTCGCCGATCATCCACTCCTCGATCACGACCTCGGCCCCGGCGGCGCCGAGCCCGCCGCCGAACATCATGTCGATAGCCGCATTCGCCTCCTCCAGCGTCTCGGCCATCACCACGCCCTTGCCGGCGGCGAGCCCATCGGCCTTGATCACGATCGGCGCGCCCTGCTCGGCAACATAGGCCTTGGCGGCGGCGGCATTCGTGAAGCGGCCGAAACCCGCGGTCGGAATGTCGAACTCGGCGCAGAGCTCCTTTGTGAAGCCCTTCGAGCCTTCGAGCTGGGCAGCGGCCTTCGAAGGACCGAAGGTCTTGATGCCGGCGGCGGTGAGGTCATCGGCGATGCCTTCGACCAGCGGCCCTTCCGGCCCGACCACGACGAGGTCGATCTTCTGCAGCTTGCAGAACGCGATCACCGCCGGATGATCGGCGATGTCGATCACGACATTCTCGCCGCATTGCGCCGTGCCGGGGTTGCCCGGCGCGATGAAGAGCCGGTCACAGAGTGGCGAGCCGGAGATCGCCCAGGCCAGCGCATGTTCGCGGCCGCCCGAACCGATCAGAAGGATGTTCATCGCTGCATCTCCGCTTGCCTGCCCGCGCAATAGCGGTCGGGCGATGGCGGGGCAACGCTTCTGCTGCGTCATCCACCTCGCTATGGTCGCGCCCATGGATACCGAATCGCCCGACGCCAAGCCCGGCAACGCTCCCGAATGGTCGGTCTCCGATCTCTCGGGTGCGCTCAAGCGCACGCTGGAGGATGCCTTCGGCTTCGTGCGGGTGCGCGGCGAGATCTCGGGCTATCGCGGCCCGGTCGGCTCGGGCCATGTCTATTTCTCACTGAAGGACGCCAACGCCAAAATCGATGCGGTGATCTGGAAGGGCGTCTTCGGGCGCCTGAAGACAAGACCGCAGGAGGGGCTGGAGGTCATCGCCACCGGCAAGATCACCACCTTCGCCGGCAAGTCGAGCTACCAGATCATCATCGACTCGCTCGAGCCCGCCGGCATCGGCGCGCTGATGGCGCTGCTCGATGAGCGCCGCAAGCGCCTTGCAGCTGAGGGGCTGTTCGCGGAAGAGCGCAAGCAACTCATTCCCTATCTGCCCCGCGTCATCGGTGTCGTGACGTCGCCGACCGGGGCCGTCATCCGCGACATCCTGCACCGGTTGGAAGATCGCTTCCCCCGCCATGTCCTGGTCTGGCCGGTCAGGGTGCAGGGTGAAAGCAGCGCAGCCGAGGTCGCAGCCGCTATCGCGGGCTTCAACGCGCTGCCCGAAGGCGGGCCCATCCCGCGGCCCGACGTCATCATCGTGGCGCGCGGCGGCGGCTCGCTGGAAGACCTGATGGGCTTCAACGAGGAAATCGTGGTACGGGCCGCGGCCGCCTCGCTGATCCCGTTGGTCTCGGCCGTCGGCCACGAGACCGACATCACGCTGATCGACCACGCGGCCGATTTGCGCTGCCCGACCCCGACGGGCGCGGCCGAGAAGGTGGTGCCCGTCAGGGCCGAACTCATGGCATTTGTCGCCGATCTTTCGCGCCGGCAGGCCGGAGCGATGCGCCGCCTCGCCGATCGCCGCCGCAGTGATTTTCGTGCACTCGCCCGTGCGCTGCCGGGGCCCGAAGCGGTGCTCTCAGGCCCGCGCCAGCGGCTCGATCTGGCCGGAACCCGGCTAGCACCGGCGCTGGCGCGCAATGCCCGCGTGCATGAGCAGCAACTGGCCCTCGCGTCGCAGCGTCTCGCCCGGCATTCGCCGCTGCTGCGTTTGGCGACCGCACGCAAGGACGTCGAGCGGCTCTCCAGGGCCATGGCCGTTGCCCGCGACACGCTGCTGCGTCGCGAGCGCGACCGCATCGCGCGTGCCGAAGATCGCGTCAGTGGGATGGCCGGCAATCTCAGGGCCGCCTTCGCCCGCCTGCTGCAGCGCCGCCGCGATCGTCTCGACAGCGTCTGGGCACTAGCGGCGTCGCTTGGTCCCGATGCGGTTCTGGCGCGCGGCTATGCGCTGGTGCGCGACGAGGCGGGCGCGCTGGTGCGCGGCGTCGCTCAGATACGCAGCGGTCAGGCCCTGAGCGTGCAGGTCAGCGACGGACGCTTTGGGGTGGCAGTCGCGGGATTCGGCGACGCGCCGTCGCGGCCTGCTCGACCGGCGCGACGCGAGAGTCCGAAGACCGGACAGGGCGACCTGTTCTGAAGCCGGGGCTCAATAATTTCATGTGGAAACAGGCCGTCATCCTGGGCGACCGGAGGTCGTCCCGGGATCCATCGTAAGACACGACAGAACTCTATGATGGATCCCGGAGCTGCGCCGCTGCGCGGCTGGTCCAGGATGACGGCGCGATTGTTATCAGGGCCGAAAGGCGAAAAACGTGCTCAAAGCCCCTTCAGGAATGCCTTCACCCGCTTGATCGCATCCTCGCGCGCCGCAGGGTTGGTCCCGACGGTGGCCTTGCCGGTTCCCGTGGCGGAATAGGCGATGTCGCTGCGTTCCCTGATCTCGAGGCGGGGGTGGTCGAAATCGTGCAGCGCGCCGGGATAGACCACCAGCTCGACCTTCTCGCCGCGGCCCTGCGCAGCCTTGGCGAGGTAGTCGCAGGGCGCGGCCGGGGTCCAGTCATCGGCATCGCCCATCAGGATCATCAGCGGCAGCCGCGCGGCGAAACTCGTCGACTCCGACTGGACCCGGCAGCCCGGATAGAAGGCGATGGCGCGGGTGAAGTCGGGCCGTTCATCGGCGGGGCGACGATCCCTGCGGATCGCGGCGAGAACCGTCGAGCCGCCGCCGGACCAGCCGAGAAGGGCGATCCCATCCGCGCGAATGTCCGTGCGAGACTGCAGCCACTGCCGCGCCGCAGCGGCGTCCGCAACACGCTCGCGGCTCGCCCGCACGGTCAACTCCTTCACCCCGCATTGCGAGCCGAGCTTGCGGGAGCCGTAGCTGTCGGGCATCAGCACCGCGATGCCGCTCATTGCCAGACGGTCGCCCCAGTCCGAGTGGCGCGTCGAAAGCTGACCATTATCCCGCCACAGACCCCCGCAACCGTGCAGCGCGACGACGGCGGGAAACGGTCCGGGACCCTGCGGACGATACAGAACCGCGTCCAGCTCCCCATCATAGCTGGGGACACGCACGCGCTCATAGCCGCCGGCCAGCGCAGCCGTGGTCAGGAGCACGAGACCGATCAAGGCCGTGGCGAGGCGCGCGAGGTTGGACATCATTGACGAAAACGTTATCACGGAGTTGGATTATTTCGACATTTCGTTCTTCGAGCAACATTTCAGACAAATCGTCATGAATATCAGCGAACGCCCTCCGATTCCCGGCCCCGAAGCCGCGATCGATTACGGCCATGGCGAATTCCGCGTGGTGCGGCCGGGCGCCTTCGTGCGCTGTGCCGTCACCGGCGCTCCGATCCGGCTCGACGAACTGCGCTACTGGTCGGTCGACTGGCAGGAGGCCTATATTTCGCCCGAGGCCGTGCAGCTCAGGCTACGGCGCGCCGGCCGCGCCTGAGCCGACTGTCAGCGCAGCGAAGACCATTGCCTCGATCCGGCGGGCTTCAGCGAAGACGAGCGTGACCGGCACCGGCAGCAGGCGGTGGCGCTGCTCCGGGGGCCAGAGCGGCCCGAGCTTGACCATATCCTTCTCCGTCGTCGCGACCACGCAGTCATAGAGCAAGGCCTCGTCGACAAGCACGGCGACATCGCGCTGCGTATAGGCATGATGATCGCCAAAGGCGCGTTCCGCCACGATCCGTGCTCCGGCCTCCCGCAGGGTTGCGGCGAATTTCTCCGGCCGCCCGATCCCCGACAGCGCCAGCACCGCCTGTCCCTGAAGGCGTGACACGGCCTCCTGAGCCGGCT
The DNA here is from genome assembly GCA_900470775.1 of Hyphomicrobiales bacterium. Taxonomy (GTDB): domain Bacteria; phylum Pseudomonadota; class Alphaproteobacteria; order Rhizobiales; family Beijerinckiaceae; genus Allobosea. The sequence continues at coordinate 127,768 of UCBZ01000006.1, forward strand.
CCAGGCGGGCCTGCATCACCGCCGCGCCCTGAGTCTGCGCCTGCGCCGCGACAGCCTCTCCGGCCGCGCCTGCGCCGATGACGAGCACCGCGTCCGTCTCTCCCAACTGCCCATCCAGAGGCGCGCGCAGCGGACCAGCCGGCAGGCACAGCCCGTTCCCGACACCCGACGCGCCGTCGACCACGGCCAGCCGCAGCCGCTTGGCGAGCGCCGGATTTTGCAGCCCGTCATCCATCACGATGACGCTGGCGCCGAGCGCGCGGGCGAGCGCCGCGCCGGCAGCCCGGTCGCGCGCGATGACGGTGCGGGCATGGCGGGCCATCAGCAGCGGCTCGTCGCCGACGGCCTTGGCGGCGTGATGGGCGGGGTGGACTTCGACAGGGCCAGGAAGCGACCCGCCATAGCCGCGCATCAGCACGAAAGGCGTCTCGCCGCGCCGGGCCAGCAGGGCAGCCAGGGCGATAGCGGTCGGCGTCTTGCCGGCACCGCCGGCGACGAAATTGCCGACGCAGATCACCGGCACACCGACATCGACGCCCCTGCCGCGCATTCGCCGCAGCGTGATCGCGCCATAGAGCCACCCGAGCGGAGAGAGCAGCCGGGCGAGCGCTCCGCGCGGGCACCACCAGAAGCGCGGCGCGCGCATCAGGAGGCGACGTCGCGCTGCCCGAGCGCCATGCGCATCAGCAGCGGCTCCAGCGCCTGCATGGTCCGATTCAGTGCGCCGCCGAGCTGGGCGCTGGTCTGGGCCGCGGCGCGTGCCGCCTGGCGTGCGCTGGCCGGGTCGCTCAGCCAGCGATGCACGGCGCCGGCCAACCCTTGCGCATCGGCGACCTCGCGGGCGCCGCCATCTTGGTCGAAGGCGGCGAAAATCTCGGCGTTGTTGTGGACGAAGGGCCCGTGCAGCAGGGCGCAGCCGAGCTTGGCCGGCTCGATCGGGTTGTGGCCGCCGATCATCGGCACCAATGAGCCGCCGAGATAGGCCACCTGCGACAACCGATAGAGCAGGCCGAGTTCGCCGACGGTATCGGCGATATAGAGTTCGGTGTCGCGCTCGGGCATCTGCCCGGCGCCGCGCCGCGCCACCGCAATGCCGTTGGCCTTGGCCAGTGCTTCGATCTCGATGCCGCGCTGCGGGTGGCGCGGGGCGATCATGGTCAGGAGCTTGGGCAAATACGGCTTGATCCCGAGATGGGCCGCGATGACCTGCTCTTCCTCGCCTGGATGCGTGCTGGCCGCGACCCAGACCGGCCGGCCGGTGGTCAGCCCGTCGAGGATCGCCAGCGTGTCGGCATCGGCGGGAGGGGCGGGGACATCGAATTTGAGATTGCCGGCGACGCCGACGCGCGGCGCCCCGAGCTGCGCCAGCCGCTCCGCATCACCTTGCGACTGGGCGAGGCAGGATTCAAAGCAGGAGAGCAGGTAGCGGGAGGTTCTCGGCGCCTTGTACCAGCGCGCGAAGGAGCGCTCGGACATGCGGGCATTGACCAGCACCAGCGGCACCTCACGCTTGCGCGCCTCGATCAGCAGGTTCGGCCAGATCTCGGATTCACAGATCAGGCCGAGCTCCGGGCGCCAGTAGTCGAGGAAGCGGCGCATGTAGCGGGGCACGTCGAGCGGCAGATACTGGTGAATGACGCCGGCCGGCAGCCTCGCCGCCAGGAGCTTGGCGGAGGTGACCGTGCCGGAGGTCACGAGCACGGTCAGTCCGCGCTTCTGCAGCCTCGAGACCAGCGGCAGAAGCGTCACGGTTTCGCCGACGCTGGCGCCGTGCAGCCAGACGAGCGGCCGGTCGGGCCGCCGGACGCCGGGATAGCCGCGCCGTTCGGCAAGCCGCGTCGGATCCTCCTTGCCGCGCCGCCGCCGCCAGACCAGGAGCCCGGCGGCAGCAGGTTCGAGCAGGCTGGTCAGCACGCGGTAGCCGGTGAGAATGGGACCCTTGCCGATCATGCCGGCAGATCCTTCCCAGGATGGTTCCTCACGGGAGTCTGCGCCTGCCTCAAACCGGCGCCGGGGTCCTTCGCGCCGACGAGCGCATAGGCGCGGGCATGGATTGCGTCGAGGCCGGCCTCGAGCGCCAGCCGCGCCGCCTCGCATGTCGCCTCGTCGGCCTCGCGCGCGACATGGATCGCCTCGCCGACGACGATTGCGCCGCGTCCAAAGGGCAGGCCGATCGAGGCGCGGTCCCAGCTCTTGAAGTCGATGCGCCGGCTGGTCACCACCGCGATCGGATGCACCGGCCGTCCCGAGGCCCGCGCCAGCTGGATGATGCCCGGCCCGGCGATGCGGGCGCGCTTGGGGATGTCGGCGGTCAGCACCATGGTCTCGCCGGCCCTAAGCCGCCTGATCATGGCGAGGAAGGCGCTGGCGCCGCCCTTCTCGCGGATCTTCTTGCCGAGCGCGCCCGAGCCGCGGATCGCACCGATGCCGAGTTCGCGCAGCGCCACGGCATTGAAGCCGCCATCGCCATGGCGCGAGACCAGCGAACAGGCCGGCATCCAGTCCGGCCGCGAAAACGGGATCATGATGTGCTGGCCGTGCCACATCGCGATGATCAGCGGCAGTTCCGGGCGGACGCGCTCATAGATGTCGGCGGGCTCGACCACGAAACGGTTGGTCTTCCGCACGAGGCGCAGATAGCCCGCGAGCAGCCGGCCGAGCGCTTCCTGCGCGACGCGCGTCTTGAGGATCGAAAAGCCCATGAATCCGTATTGAGACCTGAAGTTTGCGTGGGACCTAGGCTGTCTCGGGATCGAGCAGGCGGTGCAGGTGCACGACGAAGTAGCGCGTCTGCGCCTGATCGACGGTGGCCTGCGCCTTCGCCTTCCAGGCCGCATGCGCGGTCGCGTAGTTGGGGAACACGCCGACGACGTCGAGCTTGGACAGATCCTTGAAGGTTACTCCCTCGAGCGAGCTGAGTTCGCCGCCGAAGACGAGGTGGAGAAGCTGTTTCTGTTCCGGTTCCGCAGCCATCGATCCCTCCAGCACGAACGGTTCACGTCATGAACGACGCGGCACCCGTTACGCCATCCGCACGCCGGGCGCGAGTGCCGAACGGCTCGCAAGCCCAGCATCGACGGCAATTCCGGCGAAAAAATCTCAGCTGCGCTGCGGCTGTCCGTCGCGCATGCGCTGAAGCGCGGAGATCAGCGGCTCGGACAGGCCCCTGCCGCTTGCCACCAGCATGCCGTGGACCGGCGTCTCGCGGTTGTAGACGACCGCCTCGCCACCGCCCCCGCTGAGCAGGCCGCCTGCTTCCTGCAGGATCAGGTCGGCGGCTGCGAGATCCCAGTCGCGCGCATCGGTCGAGATCAGCCCCGCATCGATGGTGCCGTCGGCGATCCGCGCCAGCCTGAGCGCCAGCGAGGGAATCTTGTCGGCTTGCTCGAAAGTCTCGGATCGCGCCAGCGCGTCGAGCATCGGCTTCGGGCCTGCGATGCGGGAGCCGGTGAGGCTCGTTACCGTGGAGGCGAAGATGCCGGCGTTGTTGCATTGGGCTCCGCCGCCGCGCAGCGCCTGGTAGGTTGCGTTGCAGGCCGGCGCATGCACCACGCCGAGGATCGGCACGCCTTCGTCGAGCAGCGCCACGCAGACTGCCCAGTCCGGCGAGCCGCCCATATAGGCGCGCGTGCCGTCGATCGGATCGACCACCCAGACGAAGCGCCGCGACAGCCGCAGCGCGTCGTCGACCGTCTCCTCGGACAGCCACGCCGCCTCCGGCAGCAGCACGGAAAGCCGGATGCGCAGGAAGGTGTCGACGCCGATATCGGCTTCCGTGACGGGCGAGCCGCCGCTCTTGGACCAGGTCCGCGCGGCGGTCTTCGCACCGGGCCGGAACAGGTCGACCGCGATCTCGCCGGCTTCCAGGCAGCTCTCGCGCACGGCCCTGAGCAGATCGGGCGCGATGGGTAGCGGGGGCGTGCTCATGCGTGATCCGTACGAATGCAGGCGCAGCGGTTCAAGCCGAAAATGCCCGCGCGCACCGAAAGATTCCGTCAAGCATCATGCATGAAACAGGCCACCGAGGCCACTTCGAGGCCGCAAACACGCTCCTTTAACCCAAACGCTTAAGCGCTCGGAGACACCTCGGACGCAATCTCGGCTGGCAAGCACGAGGGCCCCGGACTTCACAGAGGGCTCCGTAGCGGCAGGGATTACAGAGAGGCGTAAAACCGATGGCCAGAGTCACGCCGGCCGCCGGGGAGTTCGGATTCATGCCGAATTCGCCCGGCGGCTCGACCGACCCCACGATCGTTCCGCGCAACCCGATGCCGGTCCAGCCCGAGGCTCCCCGCATCGAGCGGATCGGCTCGGTGCGGATCCTGCGCGGTGCCGCCGGCTGGCGCGGCGTCGCCTTGCGGCTGGCGAATACGACGGGCGAGGACGAGACCTTCCAGCTTGCGCTGACGGCCGGCGACGGTCGTTCGATCACGGTCGCGACGGTCAATCAGGACGATGCCGTAGCACTCTGGCGCGATTGCGGCCGGGCCAGCGGCCTCACGCTGCTGCTCGAGACCAGCGACGGCGCGATCACGGAACCCTTCCCGCAGATCGGCCCGCTCGCTTTGGGACCGATCCGGGTCCGGCGTCGTCATTCCTTCCTGAACGGCCGCCGCCCGCGGTTCCTCGTCCGGCGCAAGACCGGCCGCCTCGCAGATCGGCCGGTCGTGATCGGCGGCGACAGGCTGACCGACTAACTCTGGAGCGCGAACCGGCTAAGTGCATCGAGCGCGAAGCCGGTCGCCAGCAGGAGCCCGGCGTTCCAGTTCGAGCGGAACAGCTTGAGCGCCAGCGGCGGCGTCACGCCCTTGATCTGCGCCACCTGCCAGCCGAGATGCCCGGCGAAACCCGCGACCCCGAGCCAGGCGACAATGCCGCCGCCGGCCGTCCAGGTCGCGGCGGCGCTCAAAAGCACCGCGAGCCCGAAACACGCCCCGATTGCCTCGCGGTTGAAGCTGCCGAAATAGCGCGCGCTCGATTTGATCCCGGCGATGACGTCGTCCTCGATGTCCTGCAGCGCGTAGATCGTGTCGTAGCCGATCGTCCAGACCACGGCTGCGGCATAGATCAGATAAGCTGGTGCATCGAGTCGTCCGAACACTGCGCTCCAGCCGACCAAGCCGCCCCAGGAGAAGGCCAGGCCCAGCACGAATTGCGGCATCTGCGTGATGCGCTTCATGAAGGGATAGACCGCGACGATCGCCAGCGAGGCGATGCCGAGAATCACCGTGAAGCGGTTGAATTGCAGCAGGATCACAAGCCCGACCAGCGACAAGCCGACCATGAACAGGGCCGCTGCCTTGGCCGTGACCTGGCCCGAAGGTAGCGGACGGCCGCGCGTGCGCGCGACCTGCGCATCGAGCTTGCGGTCGACGATATCGTTAAAGGTCGAGCCCGCCGCGCGCATGACGATCGCACCGACGAGGAAGAGCAGGCAGTGCCAGACATCGGGGAAGGCTTTGCCGCCCGCGATCGCGGCCAGCCCCCCGGCCCACCAGCACGGCAGCAGCAGCAACTGCCAGCCGACCGGCCGTTCGATCCGGGCGAGCTTCAGATAGGGCCTAAGCGCGCGCGGCGCGCGGGTATCGACCCAATGGCCGGTGAGCGCGTCGGGCAAGGGCGCGTCGGGAAGTGGTGCGCCCGGCCCTGATCCGAGATTCGCGGGGATCGGGTCGGGCATGGCGGTCACGACAGTCGCTTAAAGCGCGCCCTGGGGAATGCGCATACCGCCGCCGGTGATGGAATCGCCGCCGCTGAACGGGTTGGCGCCACCGCCGCCTTGCGCCTGCTGCTGCGCCCTGCGGATCATGTCGGCCTGCTGCTTGACCGCGTTACAGGCCTGGTTGCGGATGTTGGTTGCCTTCTGGTTGTCGGTCTTCATGCCCTCGATGAAGGTCGGCGGAATCTGGCACCAATCCTGATTGTCTGTCGCGAATTTCACGGTCGTTGCGCCGTTGCTGACGAGCCGGCCCATCGTGCTGCAGGCCTGCTGCGGCGTCAGCTTGCGCTTCGACTTCTGCGCCGCGTTCAGCGAGGCGACCAGCGACTGCCGCTCCTGCAGAAGCGCCTGCATCTTCTCGCAGCCCGAGGCCTGGGCGCGCACGGGAGCGGCGTCGATGAAGGCGGCCGCCACCAGGCCCATCGTCGCGATCACTCCGGAAGCCATCCTCAGCCGCATCTCGTTCCGCTCCCAATATCCTGCGCGGGCGCTTCTGCGCCTCCGCGATTTCCTTACCAGCAACGCCGTGTTAGCGCCAAGGACCCTTGCGAGTCCACGTGCTGCCTGTTGGCAAGCTCTTGTTTCGCTTGTCGATAAGCCCTTGCCGATAAGCCGGGATTGTGGCGGTTTTCGCGCGAAGCGGCCCCTGCCGGCGAGATATCAACACGCGTCACGGCCTGATCGGCCCTGTCCGCAGGAGGCGTTGCCGCCGATGTCCATCCCCGATTTCGCCCGCTACCGGCTCTGGCTGGAGCACGACCTGACCGACGGCGCGCGACTGCCACTGGAGCGCGAGCAGGCCAACTACCTGCTCAACGTGTTGCGCATGAAGCAGGACGATACCGTGCTGGTCTTCAACGGGCGCGACGGCGAATGGCTGGCCGCGATCACGGTCGAGGGCCGCAAGCAGGCGAGCCTCACGCTGGTGAAGCAGACGCGTCCGCAGCCGCCGGCGCCCGATTTGCACTACCTTTTTGCGCCGCTGAAGCATGCCCGGCTCGACTACATCGCCCAGAAGGCGGTCGAGATGGGGGCCGGCGTGATCCAGCCGGTGCTGACGCGCCGCACCCAGGTCTCGCGGCTGAATTTCGACCGGATGCGCGCCAATGCGATCGAGGCGGCCGAGCAGTGCGGCATCCTGGCCTTGCCGGACATCCGGGCCGAGCAGTTGCTTGATGCCGCGCTCGACGCGCTCGAGCCCAACCGGATTCTGGTCTTCTGCGATGAGGCGATGGCGCGGGAAAGCCCGGTTGCGGCGCTCTCGCGCGTCGCGCCTGGGCCGCTCGCCGTGCTGATCGGTCCCGAGGGTGGCTTCGACGAGGCCGAACGCCGTCGCATCCTGGCAAGGCCAACGACGCTGCCGATCTCGCTTGGCCCCCGCATCCTGCGCGCCGACACCGCTGCGGTCGCGGCGCTGGCATTGGTTCAGGCCGTACTGGGCGATTGGCCCCGGACCTAGCGACCGAGGAACGCGCCGCCGTCTCGGGCGTTTCTCCGATCATGCGGGGGGACGCATTCTCGACTCATTCGGGAGCAGTCTGGCGCGCGGCCTTGAAGGCCGCGTTGCCGGCGTTTCGTCGCCAGCACGACGGAAGCGACTTGCCTGCAATGACCGCGCGAGGATGACGCCATGACAGAACCCTGCCGCTTCGGAATCGAGGAAGAGTATTTTCTGTCGGATGCCGGCAGCCGGGGCATCGTGCGCAAGGTCTCGCCCGCTTTCATCAAGGCGGCGCAGGAGGCTTTTCCCGACGAGGTCCAGCGCGAGATGCTGCAGTCGCAGATCGAGGTCGCGACCCCCGTCTGCGAATCGATGGATCAGGCACGCCGTTCGCTCACAGCCCTGCGCACCGGGCTCGCCGGGCTGGCGCTCGAACACGAAATGCTGCTGCTGGCCTGCGGCACGCATCCCAGCGCGGCCTGGGCGCGCCAGCGTGCGACCGACGCCTCGCGTTACGACACGCTGATGCGCGACCTGCAGATGCTCGGCAGCCGCAACCAGCTTTGCGGCCTGCATGTCCATGTCGAGGTCGCCGATGAGGACGAGCGCATCCGGCTAATGGCGCGGATCATGCCGTTCCTGCCGATGCTGCTGGCGCTCTCGACCTCGTCGCCCTTCTGGCAGGGCAGGCGCACGGGGCTGATGGGCTACCGGCTCGCGGCCTATGGCGAACTGCCGCGAACCGGCCTGCCCGAGCTCTTCACCGATCCGGCCGACTACCGCGCCTACATCCAAACCATGATCGCGGCCGGCGCCATCCGGGACGCCAGCTATATCTGGTGGGCGATCCGTCCCTCGCACAAGCATCCGACACTGGAATTGCGAATCGCCGACAGCTGCACGCGCCTCGACGACACGCTGGCGATTGCTGCGCTCTATCGCTGCCTGGTGCGGCACCTGCTGCACCAGCCCAGGCTGAATGCGGATCTGACGGGGGCGTCACGCGGTATCGCGACGGAAAACCTCTGGCGGGCCCAGCGCTACGGCATCCATGGCGGCCTGATCGACGCCGAGAGCCGCAGCATGCGTAGCGTGCCGAGCCTCGTCGACGACCTCGTCAAGCAGCTTGCCCAGGATGCGGCTGCGCTCGGCTGCGAGGCCGAACTCGCCACCTGCCGCGAGATTGCCTCGGACGGAACCAGCGCCGATGTGCAGCTTGCGGTCTATGAGGAGGCGCGGACCCGCGATGGCGGGCAGGCGGGTGGTCTTGCCGCCGTGGTCGACTGGATCGCCTCCGAGACGAGGCTTGACCACAATGGCCTGGGCCGGGAGGAGACCTCTCGGCGCGGCGCCGCCTGAGGCCAGGCCGCAAGGCGTCCTGCATCGGCCGTGTGTCGATTGTCGCGCAACGCGCAGCGGAGGTCGTTGTCGAGCGTTTCGCGCTCGCCTATGTCTGGCGCTCCTGGAGCCTGATCCCTCGCGCCGCCGGCGCGGGTGGAAGCCCGGCTGCCTTCAAGTCTTCTGCCGGAGCGCCCATGGCTCGCGATGTGTCCGATTCGACCCCGATCGGTTCCAAGGACGAACTGACGTCCTGGATCGCCGCCGGTGAGAAACCGCCCTCGGCCTTCCGGATCGGCACCGAGCACGAGAAGTTTCCGTTCTACCGCGACGATCTCTCCCCTGTGCCCTATGAGGGGCGCCCTGCATCGGGTGGACGGACAGCGGCCGGCGGCATCCGCAGCCTGCTGGAAGGCATGCAGGCCAAGCTCGGCTGGGAGCCGATCATGGATGCCGGCCATGTCATCGGTTTGGGCGGTCCCGATGGCGGCGGCGCGATCTCGCTGGAGCCGGGTGGCCAGTTCGAGTTGTCCGGCGCGCCCGTCGAGACCCTGCACGATACGGCCGCCGAACTCGCCGAGCATCTGACCGACATCAAAGCGGTCGCGCAGCCGCATGGCATAGGCTTCGTCTCGCTCGGCCATTCGCCGCTCTGGACGCGGGCGCAGACGCCGATGATGCCGAAGCGCCGCTACAAGATCATGGCGAACTACATGCCCAAGGTCGGCACGCGCGGCCTGGACATGATGTTCCGCACCTGCACCGTGCAGGTGAATCTCGATTTCTCGACCGAGGCCGACATGGTCCGGAAGCTTCGGGTCTCGCTGGCGCTACAGCCGCTGGCCACCGCGCTCTTCGCCGCCTCGCCCTTCACCGAAGGCAAGCTCAACGGCTTCCAGTCGACGCGCTCCGAGATCTGGCGCGACACCGACAAGGCCCGCTCGGGCATGATCGCCTTCGCCTTCGATGAGGGCATGTCCTATGAGCGCTATGTCGACTGGGCGCTCGACGTGCCCATGTATTTCGTCAAGCGCGGCGACACCTATCACGACGTCGCGGGCGCCTCCTTCCGCGACCTGCTCGCCGGCAAGCTTTCGCAATTGCCGGGCGAGAAGGCGACGATCTCCGATTGGGCCAACCATCTCGGCACGCTGTTTCCAGAGGTCCGGCTGAAGCGCTTCCTCGAGATGCGCGGCGCCGATGCGGGCCCGCCCGAGATGCTGAACGCCCTGCCGGCCTTCTGGGTCGGGCTGCTCTACGACCAGTCGGCACTCGATGCGGCCTGGGACCTGGTCAAGGGCTGGAGCGACGAGCAGCGCCAGGCCCTGCGCGACGCCGTGCCGAAGCAAGGACTCTCCGCCACGATCGCCGGCCGCAGCCTGCGCGACGTCGCGCGTGATGCGCTGGCCCTGTCGCGCGCTGGCCTCGCGCGCCGCGCCCGTCTCAACCAGGCGGGTGCCGACGAATCCGGCTTCCTCGACCCGCTTGACCCGATCGTTGCATCGAACCATACGCTCTCGCAGCATCTGGCCGAGCGCTATCGTGGCGCATGGGGCGGGCAGATCGAGCCGCTGTTCTCGGAGTTCGCGCTGTAGAGCGCGCCGCCATTCCGCAGGCGGGTCGTCATTCCCGGACATGCCGCGAAGCGGCACAGCTCCAGGTTTTTCGCAGAGTTCAGTCTCTGTGACGCAACTGCTCGGTGGTGTGTTGGAGGTGCCGGATGCGTTTTGTCTGGACGTGGAGCGTCCTTGTCGCCCAGAGTAAGATGCCTTGCGAGATTTTGGTTTAAGAATAGCACTTGATTGATCGGCCGACCGAGCCTTTGCCGGCCAGATATCTCGCGGCGCAAGACTGTTGCCTTCGTGAGATGCCAGCCATGCGATTGTCGTTACAGGTGCGGAGCAGAGCCGGTGTTGCCGGGCTGGCAAGACGCGCCTGTCTGGGCGCGGTGCTGGCGATCTCGGTTCTGGCGGCAGGATGCGGCTCGCGACCCGAGGAAGGCTTTCTCGCCCCTGTCGCCGAAGTCGATAGCGGATCCACGCCGCACACGCTGCTGGTTGCGACGACGCGCAAACGCGACAACCGGCCAGGCACCCTGTTCAATGGCGAGCGCAGCACCCCGCTCGATTTCGCAAAAATCGTTGTCTCGGTGCCGCAGAAACATGCCGACGGCGAGGTCGAATGGGCGTCGACGGCGCCGGGCAATCCGAAGACCGATTTCGTCGTGCGCCAGGCCGGCTATCTCGATGGCGAAATGGCCTTCGTCAGCGTGTTGAACGCGCAGCTAGCTGCAAAGCCGAAGGGGCAGCGCAAGGTCTTCCTCTTTATTCACGGCTACAACACGATGTTCGCCGAGGGGCTCTATCGCTTCACCCAGCTCGTGCATGATGCCAAGGCGCCGGGTGTACCGGTCCTGTTCACCTGGGCATCGCGCGGTCAATTGACGCAATACGTCTACGACACCAACAGCGCCACGGTCGCGCGCGACGATCTCGAGCGCACCATCCGGCTTCTCTTCGCCAGCAATGCCGAACAGGTGAACATCCTGGCGCATTCGATGGGCAACTGGGTGACGGTCGAGGCGCTGCGCCAGATCCGCATCTCCGGCGGCGTGCCACAGATCTCCAAGCTTGGGCAGCTCATTCTGGCAGCTCCCGATATCGACCTCGACGTCTTCAAATCGCAGATGCGCCGCTTCGGCAAGCCGGCAAAACCGTTCTTCATCGTGCTCTCGAAGGACGACAAGGCGCTGGGAGTCTCGAATTTTCTGGCCGGCGGCCAGGGCCGGCTGGGGGCCGATTCCAACCCCGAGGAACTGGCCGCGCTGGGCGCCGTCGTGATCGACATGACCGAGGTCAAGGGGCTGGATTCATCCAATCACGGCAAGTTCGCGCAGCTCGCAGCGGTGGCGCCAAGGCTGACCGCGGTGCTCGAGGGCGGCGTGACGACACAGCGCTCGTCGCTGGGCGCCGACGAGATCGCCAGCGGGTCGCTGGAGTCCATCATCAAGCTGCCCGTCACCATCATCGGCACACCGTTCCGGTTGATCGCGGGCGCGCGCCGCTAGAATCGGGCGAGCTGAAAAACCATACGATCCAGCGCATTGCGCCGTCCGCATTAACGATTTGGCGGCGTTTGCGCGCTATACCTGTCTCCCATGCGTCAAATGGCCGCCATGCTTGTGAAGTTCTCGCGCGACGAACGCGGCGCGACGGCAATCGAGTATACCTTCATCGCCGCGTTGATGTCGGTCGCGACGATCGCCATCATCCGTCAGATCGGCCTCAATGTGAGCGATCTGACGGGCGGCATCATGGCCGGCTTCAAATAGCTGCGCCGGCGTCATCGAGGCGCACTTTTTCTTTCGTCTACTCCGCTGCCGTCTTGAAGCTCGCCAGATTGTCCAGGCTCTGGATGATGTGCTCGGCCAGTGCGTTCGAGAGCACAGAGGGGTCGAAGCGGGTACGCAACAGTCCGATCTTGCAGGACGGCAGCGTCGCATAGCCCTCCGACGGGCCAAGGATGCGCATCCCAGGCCTCACAGCGCTTTCTGGCAGTACCGAAACCGCGAGGCCCGCGACGACGGCCGCACCGACCGCGGTCGAATTCCAGCTCGCATAGAGCACACGAAAGCGACGGCCCTTGGTTTCCAGCGCATCGACTGCCGCCTGCCGCCAATTACAGGTCGGCCGGCCCAGCGCCAGCGGCAGGGGGTCCTCCTCATGCACCGTGTGGCGCGCGGAGGTGACCCAGAGCAGCGGCTCGATGCGGATGATCTCGCCCTGACCCCGGCTTTCGACATGGGTGATGATGGCGAGGTCGATGTCGCCGGTGGCGATCCGTTCCGCCAGCATCGGCGTCGGCTCGCAGACGACCGTCACTTCGGCGCGCGGATTGGAGCGCGCGAAGCGGGCGAGGATTTCCGGCAAATAGCGGTCGGCATAATCGTCCGGCACGCCCAGCCGGATGCGGCCCTTCAGATCGGCGTCGGTGAAGCTCGCGACGCATTCGAGGTTCAGCCGCACGATCCGCCGAGCATAATCCAGCAGCCGCTCGCCATCCTCGGTCAGCTTGGCGTGGCGCCCGTCGCGGCCGAACAGCGGCCGGCCGACACGCTCTTCCAGCCGCTTCATCTGCATTGAAACCGCCGACTGCGTCTTGAAGACGATCTCGGCCGCGCGGGTGAAGGACCCCGTATCGGCGATCGCGACGAAGGTCTTGAGCTGGTCGGCATCGAGCACATGCGCCATGGCGGCCCCTCCCATCGGTCCATCAATATTCGTTCTGTGAAGCATCATAAGCATTCGTTTGGCTTATGACCAGCGCAAAGCTATCGTTTGGTCAGTTTCCGGTCCTTGCCAGCGGCGCGTCCAGGCAGGGTCGGGGGATGCCCGTCGCTTTGAACCACAGGAGGCCGTCATGCTGCTCATGACATTCGCAACGAAGTCGCTCTCGTCCGTTCCGGTCGTCGCCACGCGTGTTGCTGCCCGTGGCTTCACGTCGATCGTAGCCCTCGTGAAAGCGCTGATTCACCGCCGTGAGGTCCTGCGTCTCGGCGAACTCGATGAGCGCGGCCTGAAGGACATCGGGCTCGTACGCTCTGATCTCGATGGCGCGCTTGCCGTGTCCTGGCTGTCGGATCCGTCGGTCATTCTCGCGCAGCGCTCCAGTGCCCGGTCCGGCGTGGCGGCGACGCGCCGCGAGGCCGGCGTTCAACAGGCTGTGACGGCGCAGCAGGCTGTCAGGCCGGTCGTCGGCAAGACAGTCGCCGCCCGCTCATCCAAGCCTCTCGCCGTCCCGGCGCAGGCCAGCAATTCGGTTGCGTGCAGCGCCTGACCCCTTGGGGCTGCACGTTCCTGTGGGCGGAAGCTTCGTGCTTCCGCCCTTTTTATGTCTGGGTGCCCCATGGGCACCGCGTCGCGAATCGGCACGAGATCGGCATGAGCGGGGCATAGTGGCCGTCAGGCGCGCTGCGACAGGGGCGATTTTCAGCCGATTATCCGGAAATTCGTGAAGCGAGCCGGGCGGGCTAACGCAAGATTCACCAATCGCAACGATTCTTCGCGCCATGGCGGGCGTCTGCCCGCATCGGCTTCGCACGAGGATGTCGTCAATGCGGTTCTCCCTTCGCCTGCGCGATCTCTCGATCCGGACCAAGATCGCCATCCCGCTGCTGATCATGGGCGCGATCAGCGCGGCGACGGCGGCATATGGCGGCATGGAGTACGGCCGCATCCAGAAGACCTACTCGGAACTGATCTACCAGCGCTCGGCCGCGATCCTCGATTCCGCCCGTGCCACCCGGGCGATGAGCGAGATCCTGCGCGATCTCTACAAGGCGATCGCCTATCCCGACTACATGAAGCAACTCGACGTCGCCCTGAAAGCGGTCGATCAGTCCTATCTGACGGCGCAGGGCCAGCTCATCGATGCGAAGATCAGCTTCCCGGCCCGTGCCGCAGAATTCGACGCGTTCTCCCGGCGCTTTGGGGCGCTGAAGGGCCAGATCGACGACATCGTCAAGCAGGCCGCCAAGGACGAGGATCTCGCCGCACTGTCCGTGATGTCCCAGCTCGACACTGCCATCAGCGGGATCGTCGCCGATGCCGTGAAGCTCAACGACGCGATCAAGACCGACACCCAGAACCAGGCCGACGAACTCGACGCGACAGGCCAGGCCCTGAACCGGCTGATGCTGGTGCTCACCGGTATCGGCGTGCTGTTTGGCCTGCTCGGCGCGATGCTGCTGGCGACGCGCACGATCATCCGCCCGCTCGACCTGCTCAAGCGTCGGATGGGCGACCTCGCCGCTGGCGACTACACCGTTTCGATCGAGGGGCAGGCGCGCAAGGACGAGATCGGCGCGATGGCGTGCGCGGTCCAGATCTTCAAGGAGAACGGCCTGTCGGTTCAGCGCCTCGAAGCCGAGACCGCGGAAGGCCGCGAGGCCTCGGAGGCGCAGCGTCGTCAGATCGAGGACGACCGCCTGGCTCGCATCCGCGAACAGGAGCGTCTTGCCGCGGAACAGCAGGCGGTCATGGCCGTCCTGGCCGAGGGACTGGAATGCCTGTCCCTGGGCGATCTGAGCTACCGCATCGACGCCGCCGTGCCCGACGACTACGTCAAGCTCTGCAACGACTTCAACCTCGCCGTCGGTCGTCTCGCCGATACGGTTCGCACCATCCAGGCGACGTCGGGCGATGTCAGCGCGGCAGCCCACGAGATCAACATGGGCGCCGACGACCTGTCGAAGCGGACGGAAGAACAGGCCTCTTCGCTGGAGGAGACCGCCGCCACCACCGAGGAACTCGCGGCCTCGGTCAAGGCCGCGGCTCACGCCTCGCGTCAGGCCGTCGCACTGGCACAGGAAGCGATGGAGATCGCGCATAAGGGCGGCGCTATCGTCACCGATGCCGTCGATGCGATGACGCGCATCGAGGCCGCCTCGAAGAAGATTTCTGACATCACCTCGGTCATCGACGAGATCGCCTTCCAGACCAACCTGCTCGCACTGAACGCGGCCGTCGAGGCCGCCCGCGCTGGCGATGCCGGCAAGGGCTTCGCGGTCGTGGCCTCCGAGGTGCGCACCCTGGCGCAGCGCTCGAGCGACGCCGCAAAGGACATCACGGCTCTGATCAGCGAGTCCGGTGCGGAGATCGCGCAAGGCGTCGGCCTGGTCCGGTCAGCCGGCGAGGTGCTGGAGCGGATCGTCGAATCGTCGCGCAAGGTCTCCACCACCGTCGCGGACATTTCCTCGGCCTCGGCCGAGCAGGCCAATGGCATCGACGAGATGAGCCAGACCGTCGCCCATATGGACGAGATGACCCAGCAGAACGCGGCGCTGGCGGAGCAGAGCGCAGCGAGTGCAACCTCGCTGACAACCCAGATTCAGCGTCTCAACGAACTCGTCTCCGGCTTCCGCACGGATGACGACGGCAGCCGGCGGGATGAGGTTTCAGCCGCGATGGCGCGCGCGGACGCAGGCCGTCTCGCCGCCTGAGGGAGTTATCGGCTCACGTGATGAGGTGGGCGCGTAAGCGCCGATTTTTTGTCAGCGCTTCGGCCCGCCGAACATCGTGTCGAAGATCGACTTCATCGCGTCCTGGTGGCTGTCCTGCACCTTGCGGCCATGCTCGAACATCTGGTTCAGCGCATCGAGGCCGATCGAGCCGGGGCCGGTCGCGGGCGAGGCGGGTGCGTCTTCCGGCTCCGGTTCCGGCTCGGGCGCACGGCGCGGGGAGGGGGCCGCGCGGGGCTCCGGTTCGGCCCGCGGTGGCTGCGCCCCGCCGAGCATCCCGGTCAGGATCTGGCCGAGCATTCCGCCCATCTGGTCCATGCCGGTTTGCCCGCCCGGCATCTGCCCGCCGCCGAAGGGCCCGCCGCCTTGCGTCTGGCCCCCGCTCGGCTGCTGGCCGTTGCCGAAGAGACCGCCCAGGATGGCCTCCAGCGGGTTGGCCGGATTCGCCTGCTGCTGCGGCGCCGGGGTCGGCTGCATGCCCGGCATCTGGCCGCGCATCATCTCCGAGAACTGGCCGAGGATGCCGCCCATGCCCTGGCTGTTGACCGATTTGAACAGCCCGCCCATCACCATCGAGGCGATGATCGGCAGCATCTGCTTCAGCACAGCCTGGCCGACGCCGCTCGTCGCCGCGGCTTGAGCCGCGACCGCGTTGCTGACCTCCTTGGAGCCGAAAAGCTGGCTGAGGACGTCGTTGCCCGCACCCCTCGCATTGTCGGGAATGCCGTCGCCATTGGCGTCGAAGATGCGGCCGAAGGGCTGCGCCGTCATCATCTTCGCCAGCGAGCCGAAGGCGTAGGGGTCCTGCGTCTGGCGTTGCAGCCCCATAGAGAAGGCCGGCAGCAGCGCCTCGATAGCGGCCTGGGTCTGCTGTTGGCTGAGCCCGTATTGCCGCGAGAGGTTCTGCATCGCCTGGCCGTTCTGGGCCTGCTGCATCATCTCGAAGAGATTCATCATGGCGTGCCTCCAACCGGTGCGCGGTCTGTCGCCGCCTGCACCGGGACGATAGCAGTGTCGGGGGTCGAGGCAAGCGGCGCGCCGCCTCCTGCTTTCCGCTCCAGCCGGTTGATGCCGCGATAGGCAAAGACCAGCGCCAGGATGCCGAAGGCGACCGCGCCGAGAGCCGAGCCGACCAGCGCTCCCTTCGGCCCCGCATACTGCGCGCCGAGCCAGGCGAGGGGCATCGTGCCCAGCGTGGCGCGGCCCCAGCTGAACAGCGTCGACAGGAACGGCATGCCGAGATTGTTGAAGGCGGCGTTGGCGACGAAGAGCAGCCCGACGAACAGCCACATCGGCCCGGCGATCAGGCAGAAGAACATCACCAGTTCCGCCGTCAGCCCGGTCGCGCCGAAGGCTGAAACGATTGGCCCGCGCAACAGCGCCAGCGCCAAGCCGGCGACGATGACGCAGCCGATCGCGAAACGGGCGGATGCCGCCAGACCGCCGCGCATCCGGTCGAACCGCCCGGCGCCCCAGTTCTGCGCCAAGATCGGGCCGACGGCTCCGGTCAGCGCAAACAGCACGCCGAAGGCGACCGGGACGAGCCGGTCCATGATGGCGAGCGCCGCCACGGCGGCATCGCCGAAGCGGGCGAAGATGCTGGCAAAGACCGCGTTGGCGATCGGGTTCGAGAGATTGGTCAGGATCGCCGGGCCCGCGATCGTCATGGCGCGTCCCGTGTCCTGGCGCAGTCCGGCGAGGCTTGGCCGCGCGATCATATCGTGGACCCGAATTGCGCCGTGAAGACCCGTGGCGACGATGATGACGCGAGACACCACGATGGCCCAGGCCGCACCGTCGGGCCCGAGCCCGGCCCAGAAGATCAGCAGCGGGTCGAGCCCGGCCGTGACGATGCCGCCGCCCAGCGTCACGAACATGGCGCGGCGCGCATCGCCGACGGCACGCAGCACGCCGGACAACCCCATGCCGACGGCCATCAGCACGTTGGAGGGCAGCACGATCCAGAGGAAGGACAACGCGACCCGGTAGGATTCGTCATGCGCGCCGAGCAGCCGCAGCAGCCAGGGCAGGCAGGGCAGGGTGAGAGCGGTCAGGGCGATGGCGGCGATCGCCATCAGCGTCATCGTCGAGCCGGCGATCCGCCTGGCGCTTGGCCGGTCGCCGGCACCGAGCGCGCGCGCCGTCAGGGCGGCGACCGCGATCATCAGCCCGATATTGATCGAGATCATCAAGTATAGCACGATCGTCGCAAAGCCGACGCCGGCGGTCGCCTCAGGGCGGCCGAGCCAGGAGACGTAGAGCAGCGACAGGAGGTCGACGACGAAGATCGCCATCAGGCCGATCGCGCCCGTGCCGGTCATGACCGCGACATGGCGCATCAGCGAGCCGCTGACGAAGACGGCGGGCTTCATGACGGGAGACTCAGAACCGGCGGATGCGCTCACCGTTCGGGCTCGCCGACACCGCCGACCGCGACCTCGGCCCCACCATCCTCGATCACCTCCTGCGTTTCCGGCGTCAGCGCCTTCGATTTGGCCTTCGGCTGGACCAGCGGCTCGGGCGTGACGCGCGGCACCCTGTTGATGCCGGCCGCGATGCCCTCATGGAACTGGATTTCCATGCGCTGCGCGTCGCGGTCGCGGACATGCTCGATCACGAGGCTGGCCTCGTCATAGGTCAGGCCCAGGCCCTCCAGCGTCACGCGGCCGAAGCCCAGCGCCGATTCGAAGGTCTCGCGCATCTGGTAGTCGACATCGGCCTTCATCAGCTCGATGGCGTGGACGCGGTCGAAGGCGCGCGCATGCAGCCGCGCCTGCGGAAACTCGGCCTTGGTCATCTCGACGATGCGCAGCGCCGCCGGCCGGTCGTCGATGCAGATGCAGATGATCCGGGCCTTGTCGGCGCCGGCCGCGCGCAGCACGTCGAGCCGCGTGCCGTCGCCGTAATAGATCTTGAAGCCGAACTTGGCGGCGGAGCGGATGCGCTCGACATCGGAATCGATGACGGTGACGTCGATATGCTGGAGCAGCAGCGCCTGCGTCACGACCTGGCCGAAGCGGCCGAAACCGATGACGATGACGGAAGGCGTCCCCACGCCGTCGAAATCCTCCTCGATCGTCTCAGGCATGACGCGCGCCAGCAGCCAGGCATCGATTAGCTTGGCGACGACCGGCCCGATCAGCATGGACAAGGCGGCGAGCGCGGTGGCGATCGCGCCCTGCTGCTGGTCGAGCAGCCCGAGCGATACGCCCAGCGGCAACAGCACGAAGGCGAATTCGCCTGCGGGAGAAAGCAGCGCGCCGGCCCGGATCGCCTCCGTCGTCGACGAGCACGAGACGCGCAGGATCGAAGCCGCCAGCGCGATCTTGAACAGTACCAGAAGCGGCGCCGCGATCGCCAGCAGCAGTGCGTTGTCGAGCACCAGCCTGAGGTCGAGCGACATGCCGACCGCCATGAAGAACAGCCCGAGCAGCACGCCGCGGAACGGCTCGATATCGGCTTCGAGCTCGTGCCGGAAATGCGATTCCGCCAGCAGCACCCCGGCGAGGAAGGCGCCCATCGCCATCGACAGCCCGACATGCTCCATCAGCATGGCGGCGCCGAGCACGACCAGCAGAGCCGCGGCCGTCATCACCTCCTTGGCGCCGCTCTTGGCGAGGATGCGGAAGAACGGGTTCAGCACATAGCGCCCGGCGAGCACG
Organism: Hyphomicrobiales bacterium; assembly: GCA_900470775.1. GTDB lineage: Bacteria > Pseudomonadota > Alphaproteobacteria > Rhizobiales > Beijerinckiaceae > Allobosea. The sequence continues at coordinate 146,946 of UCBZ01000006.1, forward strand.
ATCGCGGCGATGGCCAGCAGGGCCAGCCCGAGGGCCGCCAGCGCCTGTCCGGTGCCGCCCTTGGCCGCCTCCGTCGTCGCCAGCAGCGGCAGGATCGCCAGCGCCGGCGCGATCGAGATGTCCTGGAACAGCAGGATCGAGAAGGTCCGGCGGCCATAGGCCTCGTGGCCGTCGCCGCGCTCCTCCAGCACCTGCAGCGCGATCGAGGTGGCCGACAGGGCGAGCGCCAGCCCGACGGCCACGGCGCCGCCAACCGACAAACCGAGCCACCACGCCATGGCGCCGATGATCATGGCGCTCAGCGCCATCTGCGACAGGCCGGCGCCGAGGATGTCCTTGCGCATCGAATAGAGCCGCGACGGCTGCAATTCGAGGCCCACCAGGAAGAGCAGCAGCACGACGCCGATCTCGGCCGTGCCGCGGATCGCGTCGGGATCGGCGATCAGCGCGAGCACGGAAGGGCCGATCACGATGCCCGCCGCGAGATAGCCGAGCACGGCGGACTGGCCGAGCTTGCGGAACAGCGGCACGGCGACGACCGCGCCCGCACAGAAGGTCAGGATCGGCGGCAGATAGCTGGTGTGGGAGACGTCGGCCATGGCTTGCTCGGTTGGAGGGCCGGCTCCACTGCCGACGCGTCCTATCTAGACGGTCGATGCCGATCCTGCGAGAGCTGCACGCGCCGCCAGCCATGCAAGCGCGTTATTGGCGTCAGTTTCGAGCGGGTTCGTTCTCGCGAAAGGGCTGCATCTGCGCTTCCAGTGCCCGTGTGAAAGCGGGGCGTTGCAGGCAGCGTCCGCGATAGGCCATCAGCGCCGGAAAACCAGCCATGATCTCGTCGGGTACGTCGCGCAGCACTGTCGCCATCATCAGGTCGCCGGCAGTGAAGCGGCCATCGAGATAGTCCTTGCCGTCGAGCCAGACGCCGAGCGCGCCGAGTCGCTTCGACAGCATTTCGACGACCTGTGGGCGGCGCTCCGTCGTCCAGGCTTCGCCGGCATGGAAGATGTCGATGCTCGCGAGATTGGCTACCTGCGGCTCGACCGAGTTCAGGGCGGCCAGAACCCAGGTCGTCACCCGCGCGCGGCCGGCCTCGTCCTGCGGCGCAAGCGCCCCGGACTTTCGGGCGAGATGCAGGACGATCGCGCCCGATTCGAACATCTCGACCTCGCCGTCGCGAAAGGCCGGCACTTGCCCGAAAGGCTGCCAGGCCCGGTAGTTTGCTGAGGCCTGGTCGTCGCGACCCAGCAACGTCGCCTCATAGGGCAGGCCGGCCTCTTCCAGCGCCCAGCGCACGCGCAGGTCGCGGACATGGCCCTGCGCGAAAGGCGGCACCCAGCGGAAGGCGGAAACACGGATCGTCATGGAGTTCTCTCCTGGTTGTTGGACACGGTGCTGTCGGGCATGGCCGCCATGCCTGGCCAGCGGGCCAGGATGGTCAGTCCCCGTCGCGTTTGCGCCGGGTCGGGGGTATCGAGTTCCGCTTCCAGAGCGGTGTGCATGGCCTGCCAGACCGGCAGCGCACCCGCGAGCCGGGCGTGTCCCGCCGCGGTCAGCACGGCCCGGCGGGCGCGGCGGTCAGCGGCATCGGCATGGAGTTGCGCCAGCCCATCGCGCACCAGCGGCTTCAGTGCGGCGGTCAGCGTCGTCCGGTCGGCGCCGAGCAGGGCGGCAATCTGGCTGATCGAGGCGGGGTTCGGCCGGTTGAGCGCCATCAGCAGAGAGAACTGCTCGTTGGTCAGGCCGTGAGGCCGCAGCGCTTCGTCGAACCGGCGCGCCAGAACACGGGCCGCGCGCTGCGTATGCAGGCAAAGGCAGTGGTCGCGAACCTCGAGCGTCTTATCGAACGGCACCGTCGATGGGATCATCGGACTATGATAAGTTGATATCAACTTATTTGTCGAGAGGATGCGTGACCTGGACCAGAACGTGCCGTGTGGATGGTGTTTCGGCCAAGCCTGGACGCACGGAGCTTCCTTGACATCGCCTCTTTCACGCCGAAAGAAGACGGTCTCTCACTGGAGCGACATCCCCTTCGTGACCAAGCCGCCGCTCGATATCCTGCTTTGCGCGCCGCGTGGCTTCTGCGCCGGCGTCGTGCGCGCCATCGACGCGGTCGAGAAGGCGCTGATCCTGCATGGCGCGCCGGTCTATGTCCGCCATGAGATCGTGCACAACAAATACGTCGTCGAATCGCTGAAGCGGAAGGGCGCGGTCTTCGTCTCCGAGCTCTCGCAGGTCCCCGACGCGACGCGGCCGGTGATCTTCTCGGCCCATGGCGTGGCGAAATCGGTGCCGGCCGAGGCCGATGAGCGCAAGCTCTTCGCCATCGACGCGACCTGTCCGCTGGTCACAAAAGTCCATCGCGAGGCCGAGGTCCATCACAAGCGCGGCCGCCATATCCTGCTCGTCGGCCATGCCGGCCACCCCGAGGTGATCGGCACGATGGGGCAGCTGCCGCCGGGCGCGATCACGCTGATCGAGACGCTCGACGACGTCGCGACGCTGGAGCCGCCCGCGGGCAAGCCGCTCGCCTTCGTCACCCAGACGACGCTTTCGGTCGACGATACCCGCGGCATCGTCGAGGCCCTGCAGCAGCGCTTTCCGGAGCTGATCGCCCCGCACAAGGAGGATATCTGCTACGCCACGACAAACCGGCAGGAGGCGGTCAAGCGCGTCGCCCCGCAGGTCGATGCGCTGATCGTCGTCGGCTCGCCGAACTCGTCGAACTCGCAGCGCCTGCGCGAGGTCGCCGAGCGTGCCGGCTGCCCGGTGGCGCGGCTGGTGCTGCGCACCGACGAGATCGACTGGTCGGTTTTTGGCGCGATCGGCAGCCTCGGCATCACCGCCGGCGCGAGCGCGCCCGAGGTGCTGGTCGAGGAGATCATCGATGCCTTCGCCGAGCGCTACGAAGTCCGCGTCGAGACGGTCTCGACCGCCGACGAGAACGTCTTCTTCCCGCTGCCGCGCGAATTGCGCGATGCGCCCGCCGCAGCCGAGTGAGCGAGACGAATTTTGGCCGTCTATACCGAAGTCCCCGATGACGAGCTGGCGGCGTTCGTCGCGCGCTATGGCATCGGCGATCTGCTCTCCGTCAAGGGCATCGCCGAGGGCGTCTCGAACTCGAACTTCCTGCTGCACACGACGCAGGCCTTCTTCATCCTGACGCTCTATGAGGAGCGCGTCGACGCGGCCGATCTGCCGTTCTTCATCGGCCTGATGGAGCATCTCGCCGATCGCGGCCTGATCTGCCCGCAGCCGGTCAAGACGCCCGACGGCGAAGCCGTGGGCCGGCTCGCAGGGCGCCCCGCCGCGATTGTCACCTTCCTGGATGGGCTGTCGGTGCGCCGTCCCAATTCCATGCATTGCGGCGAGGTCGGCCGTGGCCTTGCGCTGCTGCATCAGGCCGGCGCCGACTTTCCGATGTCGCGGGTTAATTCGCTGTCGGTACCGGACTGGCGGCCGCTCGCCGATCAGGCCGGCACTGCCGCCGATACGGTCTCGCCCGGCCTGTTGCAGCGCCTCCATGCCGAGATCGCGGTGCATGAGGCGAGCTGGCCGCAAGACCTGCCGGGCGGCGTCATCCATGCCGATCTCTTCCCCAACAACGTCTTCTTCATCCAGAACCGCCTCTCGGGCCTGATCGATTTCTACTTCGCCTGCACCGACGCCTTCGCCTACGACCTCGCCATCTGCCTGAACTCATGGTGCTTCGAGGCGGACAACTCCTTCAACCTGACCAAGGGCCAGGCCATGCTGGCGGGCTATCAGAGCGTGCGTCCGCTGACGGAGGCCGAGATCGAGGCCCTGCCGCAGCTCTGCCGCGGCTCGGCCCTGCGCTTCCTGCTGACGCGGCTGGTCGACTGGCTCAACGTGCCACCGGGCGCGCTGGTCAAGCCGCATGACCCGCTCGAATACGACCGCAAACTTGCCTTCCACCAGCGCGTCACTGATGCGCGCGATTACGGACTGAAGCTGTGACTGACACCATCGAGGTCTGGACCGACGGCGCCTGCTCGGGCAATCCGGGACCGGGCGGCTGGGGCGCGATCCTGTCCTACAAGGGCACGGAAAAGGAGCTCTGCGGCGGCGAGGCGATGACCACCAACAACCGCATGGAGCTGATGGGCGCGATCTCGGCGCTGGAGACGCTGACGCGGCCCTGCACCGTCGCGCTCCACACCGACAGCCAGTATCTGCGCCAGGGCATTACCGCCTGGATCCATGGCTGGAAGAAGAACGGCTGGAAGACGGCCGACCGCAAGCCGGTCAAGAACGAGGAGCTCTGGAAGCGCCTCGATACCGCCCTCGGCAAGCACAAGATCGAGTGGAAATGGGTCAAGGGCCATGCGGGCGACGCGATGAACGAACGCGCCGACGCCCTGGCACGGGCCGGCATGGCGCCGTTCAAGCCGGGCCGCTAAGGCGCAAACGCCTGCCGCGGCCCCTTCCCACCATCGCTGCGCCTGTGACAGGATCGGCCCCCTGAACGGTCTATGTCCAAGGAGTTTCGCTATGCCCAAAGCCTACTGGATCAGCAGCTACCGCGCGGTCAGCAATCCCGACGCGCTCGCGGCCTATGCCAAGCTGGCTGGCCCGGCGATTGCCGCCGGCGGCGGCAAATTCCTGGCGCGCGGCCTGCCGGCACAGGTCTACGAGGCCGGGCTCCAGCAGCGAACCGTGCTCATCGAGTTCGACAGCGTCGCGCTGGCGCAGGCGACGCATGACAGCCCGGCCTATCAGGAAGCCCTGGCCGCGCTCGCCGGTGGAGCGGAGCGCGACCTCCGCATCGTCGAGGGTGTTTAGCTGCTGATCTGAGACGGAACCACTTCGTCATCCTGGACAAGCTGCGAAGCAGCGCAGATCCGGGATCCATCGTAAGGCGACAACGCTCTACGATGGATCCCGGGACGCCCTCCGGGCGCCCAGGATGACGCGCTTTTCTTTGCGAAGTCAGCGTGCTTTAGACATTCGACCTCACCTCCAACCCAACCCCGGCGCGACCTGCGTCAGGATCGCCTCGATGACATGGGCGTTGTAATCGACGCCGAGCTGGTTGGGCACCGTCAGCAGCAGCGTGTCGGCTTCCGCGATGGCTTCGTCCTGCGCCAATTCCCTGATCAGCTTGTCCGGCTCGGCGGCATAGCTGCGCCCGAAGATCGCCCGCGTGTTGTCGTCGATATAGCCGATGCTGTCGTCGCCCTGGTTGCCGCGGCCGAAATAGGCGCGGTCGCGGTCGTCGACCAGCGCGAAGATGCTGCGGCTGACCGAGACGCGTGGGCTGCGCTCGTGCCCGGCCTCCTTCCAGGCCTCGCGATAGGCGCGGATCTGCTTGGCCTGCTGGATGTGGAAGGGTTCGCCGGTCTCGTCATTCTTCAGCGTCGAGCTTTGCAGGTTCATGCCGAGCTTCGCCGCCCAGATCGCGGTGGCATCCGAGCTGGCGCCCCACCAGATGCGCTCGCGCAGGCCCGGCGCATGCGGTTCCAGCCGCAGCAGGCCGGGCGGATTGGGAAACATCGGGCGCGGATTGGGCTTGGCGAAGCCTTCGCCGCGCAGCACGTCGAGGAAGACCTCGGTGTGGTGCCGGGCCATGTCGGCGTCTGTCTGGCCCTCCGTGGGCGCGTAGCCAAAATGCCGCCAGCCCTCGATCACCTGTTCCGGCGAGCCGCGGCTGATGCCGAGCTGTAGGCGCCCGCGCGAGATCAGGTCGGCAGAGCCGGCATCCTCCGCCATGTAGAGCGGGTTCTCGTAGCGCATGTCGATCACGCCGGTGCCGATCTCGATGCGGCTGGTCCTCGCGCCGACCGCCGCCAGCAGGGGGAAGGGCGAGGCGAGCTGCCGCGCGAAATGATGCACCCGGAAATAAGCGCCGTCGGCGCCGAGTTCCTCCGCCGCCACGGCAAGCTCGATCGACTGAAGCAGGGTGTCGCCGGCCGAGCGGGTCTGCGATTGCGGGGAGGGGTTCCAGTGCCCGAACGAGAGGAAGCCGATCTTTTTCATGAAGTGCCGTCCGCGATGCGTTGCCGACGCAGCTGCGCCGGAGGTGAAACGATGTCACACCGGCATATAGGGATGGTGGCGTCCGCCCCCGATTGCGGCGATGCAAACGCGACGCTGCAGCAGCGCCATCGGCGGGCGGCATTCGAATGGAGGATGTGCCGGCGCCCAAGCTGGGCGGTAACGGCTTTGCGCGCGCGTGGCGATCGGATCAGGCGGCTTGCGGCATTCGCGAGGTGAAGGTCGCGCGCGTGATCGAAATGGTCATGCCGTCCGTGCTGTTGACGGTCTCCATGACTGCACCCAGCTGTTTGACGAGCGCCTGGATGATCGCGGTGCCCAACCCGCTATTGTGCCCGGCTGCGTCGTTGACGGTCTTTCCCGCGCCGTTGTCGGAAACGGTCAGTTTCCAGTCCGTGTCGTCGACCTCGTAAGTCACTCGGATCACGGCGTCCGTCCTGGCCGACGGAAACGCATACTTGACCGCGTTGATGATGAGCTCGGTGACGATCAGGCCGAGGCTGACAGCCGTGTCCGACCCGATCTTGCCGCCATGCGCCCTCACCTCGACGGCGATCGGCTGGCTTTCGCCGATCATCGAGGAGGCCAGGCTGCTGCACAGCTTGTTCAGGTAGGAGCTGACCTCGACCTGATCGATTCCTTCGGATGAGTGCAGGTGTCGTTGCACCTCTGCGACCGACATCACCCGCTGATGAGCGTCCTTGAGATGCTGGCGTGTTTCCTCCGACAGGACCCCCCGCGCTTTCAGCAGCAGGATGCTGGCGATGATCTGCAGGCTGTTGGCGACGCGGTGCTGCATTTCCTGCAGGAGAGTATCTTTCTGCCGCAGCAACTCCTTGGTTTGCTCCAGCAGCTGTTCCTTCTCCCGCTCGATCATGCGGCGGGCCGTGACATCCATGAAAGCGAGAAGGATCGTCCTCTTCGCGCTGTCTTCGTAGACCACCTGACGGGCATTCAGCAGCATCGTCCTGCGGCCGAGATTGGGAAAATCGTGCTCGACTTCGAAGCCATCCATGGCGGCATGCTGGGGAATGATCGTCTCGAGCAGCAGGCGAAGGGCCGGGATGTCCCATTGGCCGTCGCCGAGGGAATACAGCAGGCGTCCCAGCGTCTGCTCGGGCGCAACCTTGAAGGTGTTGTAGAACGATACGCTGGCGGCCAGCACCCGGAACTCGGCGTCGAGGGCGACGAAGGGTTCGGGGATGGTATTGACGATCGCCTGGGCGAGCGTCTGCGCATCTTCGATCTTCTGGAAGTCCAGCATGGCGCGATCACTCAGTCCGATTGGAACGCGGATGCGCTCCTGCGAGCCAAGGAATGGACGACCCTGCACGCACACTACACGTTACCGGGCGCGATGTCGCGAGGTGATGGCGGCATGCCGGGCGACCGCGGGCGCGAATGCCCGCTCACCCCAGCGGCTGGCGATAGACGATGAAGCCAGACTTGTCCGCGACCTTGTCGTAGAGCGCCTGCGCCTGGAGGTTGCTCTCATGCGTCTGCCAGTAGACGCGAAAGCAGCCCTTGGCCTGCGCCATCTGCTTCACCGCCTCGATCAGCATGCGCCCGGCGCCGCTGCCGCGCGCTTCGGAGACGGTGAACAGGTCCTGCAGATAGCAGATGTCCCTGATGTTCCAGGTACTGCGATGGGTCACCCAATGCACGATGCCGATGAGCTTGCCGTCGCGTTCGGCGACGAAGCCGCCCATCGGCTCGGCAACGCCCGTCAGCCGCGCGAAGGTCGCGGCCGTGATGTCAGGGGTCAGCGAAGCCTTGTAGAATGTGAGATAGCCCTGCCAGAGCGGCTCCCAGGCTTCGCGATCGAAGGCGGCGAGGGGGCGGATGGTGATCTCGGACGTCGCGGTCTCGCGCATGGCAGGCTCCGGCAGAGGCTCGGTCGCGCGGCTTGCGCGCAAACTCACCGGAATCTAGCGCCGGCCGCACCGCCTGTCTCATGACAAGGCGACATCGCATCGATCAAACGCCGCGCAGAATGGACATGAAAAAGCCCGCACCGACCCAATGTCGATGCGGGCTGATCAAGCCAGAATGCGGTCGCTCAGAGCTGGCCGAGCAGCGCCTCGGCGCCGGAGATCTCGGCCTTGCCCGGGCCTTCCTCGACATTGAGCGAGGTCACGACGCCGTCCTCGACAATCATCGAATAGCGCTGCGAGCGGGTGCCGAGGCCAAAGCCCGAACCGTCGAGCGACAGGCCGATCTCCTTGGCGAAGTCGGCATTGCCGTCCGAGAGGAACTCGATCACGCCGGCGCCGCCGGTGGCCTTCGACCAGGCGTCCATGACGAAGACGTCGTTGGTGCTGGTGACCATGATCGCGTCGACGCCCTTGGCCTTGATCTCGGCCGCCTTGCCGATATAGCCGGGCAGATGGTTCTTGTGGCAGGTCGGCGTGAAGGCGCCGGGAACGGCGAAGAGCACGATCTTCTTGCCCTTGAACAGATCGTCCGTGGTCTTGGCGGCCGGTCCATCCGCAGTCATCACCCGGAACGTTGCCTGCGGAAGCTTGTCACCCACCTTGATGGTCATCGCGCCTGTTCTCCGTGAAGCTCGCGGCAGGGTGCCGCCCGGCTCACGGATTAGGGCTTGGCGGCGGGGATGTCGAGTTCGAGCCGCGTCTCGACCGCGTTCGGCTTGCCACGCACCGTGATGATGAAGGGCACCGGGCCGGCCGTGCCCTTGGGCTGCTCGGTGATCCGCAGCAGCGCGACGGTCGTCCCGTCGGCCTGGCGGCTCAGCGTCGGCTTGCTGAAGGACCACATCCCGGCCCCCTCGATGAAGACATCCTGGACCATGCCCTCGGGCGGTCCCTGCAGCACGAGGCGAAGGCCGGGATCGATCGCGCCGTGGTCGAGCTTGGCCTCCAGGACCGAGATCTTCTCCTTGTGCGGACCGAGCGCCACCGCCTTCGGCACGCGCGCTTCGAAGCTCTCCAGGCGCGGCGAAGTCACCGAGGTCACGCCCGGCTCCAGCCAGAGCCTGGCTTCGCCCTTCACGGGAATGCAGATCTTGTCACAGACCGCATAGTCGAGCTTCAGCACCAGCATGACCGGCTTGGCCGGATCCACCGGCTGCACCGAGACCGGGATCACCACCTCGCCGACATAGCCGATCGAGTAGCCGCCCGCGTCCTGGAAGCGCTCGGGCGTCGGCCAGCGCACGTCGAGTCCGCCGATATTGGTCGACCCGCTCCAGTCGAAGACCGGCGGCACGCCGAAATCGCCGGGGCTGCGCCAATAGGTCTTGTAGCCGGGCGCCATCACGATCTCGACGCCAACGCGCTGCTTGCCGGACGCAGCGGTTGCGCCCGCGATCAGGCGCAATGACGAATGATCGCCCTTCGACCAGGGCGACATCGCAGCCTCTTGCGCATGCGCGGGTGCCGTCAGCACGGCGACGAGGAGCGCCAGGAGGGGAAGTATGCGTTTCACCATCGGATTTTATGCGTTGCAGTTGGAAATTGCGACCAAAACCAGCGTGCTACGCCGAACAATCGCGTGATGAATCGGATCACATCATGGTGGCGCGGCATTGGAGCGCAATGACGGTGCGGGATTTTCCGGCGCCGCCCCCGTTCCCAGGGCGGGTCAAAGTGATCTAGCATGGCCTCCATGAAGATCGGCTCAAATCAGCGCGTCAGCGGTCGCAGCTATCTCGACGGGCAGTGCCTGATCGCGATGCCCGGCATGGCGGATACGCGCTTCAGCCGCAGCGTGGTCTATGTCTGCGCCCATTCCGAGGATGGCGCGATGGGCATCATCGTCAACAAGCCGGCGGCCGATACACGGTTTCCCGACCTGCTGGTCCAGCTCGACGTCATCCCGCCAGAGGAGCTGATTCGGCTCCCAAGCCAGGCCGAGCGCCTGCAGGTGCTGCGCGGCGGTCCGGTCGAGACCAAGCGCGGCTTCGTGCTGCACTCCGCCGACTTCTTCCTGGAGTCGGCGACGCTGCCGATCGACGATGGCATCTGCCTGACCGCGACGCTCGACATTCTCAGAGCCATCGCCATCGGCAGCGGCCCGGAGAATGCGGTGCTGGCGCTGGGCTATGCCGGCTGGGGGGCGGGCCAGCTCGAATCCGAGATCCAGGCGAATGGCTGGCTGCATTGCGCCGCCGATCCGGCCCTACTCTTCGACGACGGCATCGACACGAAATACAACCGCGCGCTGGGCAAGATCGGCATCGACCCGGCCTTCCTGTCGAGCGAGGCCGGGCACGCCTGAGGCGGGCCTCCAGCCTCAATCACCATCCGCTTCGGCTGCAAGAGCAGCATGGATACAGTCGCCGAAGCGCTGATAATTTCCGGCATGCGCGGCTTTCGAGGCCTCCATCCAATGCTCGCGGACGATGCGGGTCAGGTCGACCGGGTGACCCGCCTGTCGTGCCAGAGCTTCCAGATAGAGCGCCTGCGTCCGCCCATTCCCTTCGCGAAACGAATGGACGTAGTTGATGTCGCCGATAATCTCGCCGGCCTTGTCGGCGAAGGCGCGTGCGGACATGCCCTTGAGGTAACCGGTGGCGACGATGCGCCTGTGAACATCGGCGATGCCGGTTGCGATATACTGGCGAAACTGGAACTGGTTGCCGCCCTTGGCGATCTCAACGGTGCGAAGCTCACCTGCCCAGTCGTAGACATCCTGGAACAGGTGGCGGTGAATCGCGCGAAGATGAGCGAGATCGAACTTTCCTGAGGGGATGCCTTCAGCCGTGCGTTGCGCAACAAGCTCCCTCTCGAAGAAATCGAGCTGTCCTGCATCCCTGAGATTGAGCTTGTTTCTCAAAACCAGATGATCTGGCGGGTAGCAGTAGATGGGATCGCTCATTCGGCGGCTGAAACGAAGCGCGCCTTGGCGACCCTCTCAAGAATGTAGGCCAACCGCTTTTCGTGCGGCCATCGCTCACGCTCGAACATCTCGAACATCGCGACTTGCTCAGTATCGAGTGGATTGCCTTCGATCTCTTGCAAGTGCATGGCAACCAGCCGCCGCTCGCGTGCGAACTCAGCATCGGACTCCGTCAATTGCTTCGGCACGTCATGCATGGGGCTACAATACCAGATCGAGCCGTTGAGCACCATCAGCTCCGCGCCCGGTCGGCTCCCTCAAGCCGCCTCGCTCGAACTCGCCGCAGCCGCGCCCATCAGCCTCCGCGCTTCGGCTGCGCTCATCGGCTGGCCGAAGATATAGCCTTGCGCGTACTGGCAGCCGAGTTGGTAGAGTTCGATCGCGTCGGACTCGCTCTCGGCGCCCTCGGCGACCACGTCCATGCGCAGATCGGCGGCGAGCTGGACGATCGAGCGCAGGATCACGGGCGGCTTGCCGTTGCCCATCTGGCGCACGAAGCTCTGGTCGACCTTGATCGTGTCGAAGGGGAAGCGCTGCAGATAGGACAGCGAGGAATAGCCCGTGCCGAAATCGTCGAGCGAGAGGCCGGCGCCGAGATCGCGGATGCGCGACAGCATCTGCGCGGCATATTCCGGGTTCTCCATCACCAGGCTTTCGGTGATCTCGAGCTTCAGCGTGCCCGGCAGGATGCGTCGGCGGCCGAGCACGGTCTTCACGTCGTGCAGCAGGTCGTGGCGCAGCAATTGCCGGCTGGAGACGTTGACGCTGGCGAAGATCGGCGGATCGACATCCAGCGCCGCCTGCCAGGCCTCGAGCTCGCGCGCGGTGCGGTCCATCACATAGACGCCGAGATCGACGATCAGCCCGGTTTCCTCGGCGATGGCGAGGAAGTCCTGCGGCATCAGCCGGCCCTCGCGCGGATGGTCCCAGCGCACCAGCGCCTCGAAGCCGGCGATGGTGCGGTCTTCCAGCCGGACGATCGGCTGGTACATCACCTGGATCTCGCCGCGTTCGATGGCGCGGCGCAGGTCGCTTTCCAGCGCCAGGCGGTCGTTGCGGTCGGTTCGCATCGTCGGCACGAAGACCTCGATCTTGTTGCCGCCCTGGCGCTTGGCATGGGCCATGGCGAGTTCGGCGTTCTTCAAGGCGTCGTCCTTGCGCGCCGCCGGCGCGGGGTCGAACAGGGCCAGACCCACCGAAGGCGTCAGCAGTATCTCGCGCTCGGCGAAGGTGATCGGCGTGGAGACGGCGCGGCGCACCAGCTCGGCCAGCGCCAGGATGCGCTCGGGGTCGCGCTCGGAGACGAGGATCATGGCGAAGGTGTCGCCGCCGATGCGCGCCAGCGTGTCCTGTGCCCGCAACAGCCGGCCGAGCCGGCGCGCCAGCGTCAGCAGGATCGAATCGCCGGCAGAGAAGCCGACGGATTCATTGACCTGCTTGAACCGGTCGATGTCGATCACCAGCACCGTCGGACGGATGCTCTCATCGGCGCGGGTGAAGCCGAACACGGCCGAGAGCCGGTCCTGGAAGAGCTTGCGGTTGGGCAGGCCGGTCAGGTTGTCGTGGACGGCGTCATGCAGCATGCGCTCCTGCGCAGTGCGCTGCTCGGTGACGTCGGCGAGCGTGCCGATGACGCGGATGACCTCGCCATCTGACCCGATCACCGGGCGGGCCTTGAGGTTGAACCAGTGATAGGCGCCATTGGCCGAGCGCAGCCGGAGATCGAGGTTCAGCTTGCCGCGCCGCTGCTCCAGAACCGCGTCCAGCGAGACGCGGTAGCGATCGCGGTCGGCGACATGCATATGCTCGAACCAGCGCGCGGCCGAGCCTTCGAGCGCGCCGCGCCCCAGGCCCAGCAAGGCCTCGATCTGTGGCGAGACGAAGATCTTGTCGGCGCTGACGTCCCAGTCGAAGACGAGGTCGCCCGATCCCGACAAGGCCAGCGCCCGCCGCTCGGTGTCCGAGACGAGGCCTTGCGACAATCCGCTGCCGGCGAAGGCATGCTGGATCACGGTGAAGCCGATCAGGAGCACGATCAGCACGAGCCCGCCCAACAAGGCAGGCGCGACCAGATCGCGCTGGAACTGGCCGGTGACCGTGAAGCCCGCCGCCGTCACCCAGACCGCGAGCAGGAACCAGGTCGGGATCAGCATCACCGCGCGCTCATAGCCATGCGTTGCCAGATGCAGGATCAGCACGAAACCGACGGCCGCCACGGCCGCGATCGAGATGCGCGCGATGCCGGACGCCATCGGCGCGTCGAAGACGGCAAGGCCGACGAGTGCGGCCAGTCCCAGCATCCAGACGATGGTGACGTGGCTGTAGCGCACATGCCAGCGCGCCAGGTTGAGATAGGCAAAGAGGAAGACCAGCAGCGTCGCCGCCAGCACCACTTCCGCACCGGCCCGGTAGATTCGTTCGATCGCCGGCGTCAGCGGGAAGATGCGCTGGAAGAAGCCGAAATCGAGCCCGGCATAGGCCAGAACCGCCCAGGCCAGCGCCGCGGCTGCGGGAAAGATCACCGCGCCCTTGACCACGAAGATGATGGTCAGGAACAGCGCCAGCAGGCCGGCGATGCCGATGATGATGCCCTTGTAGAGCGTCAGCCCGTTGGTCTTCTGGCGATAGGTCTCCTGCTCGTAGAGATAGAGCTGCGGCAGGTTGGGCGATTTCAGCTCGGCGACGAAGGTGACCGTCGTGCCGGGGTCGAGCGTGATCAGGAAGACATCGGCGTCGGGGCTGGCCTCGCGCTCGGGGCTGAGGCCTTGGCTTGCGGTCACCGCCTCGATGCGGCGGTCGCCGAGATCGGGCCAGATCACGCCGGAGCCGATCAGCCGGTGGAAGGGGGCGACCAGCAGCCGGTCGATCTGCTCGTCGGAATCATTGGTCAGCGCGAACACGATCCAGTCGGGCCGCGCCCCGGATTCGCGCGCCCGGACCGCGATGCGGCGGACGATGCCGTCGGGCCCCGGCGCGGTCGAGATCTGGATGACGTCGCCGTCGGATTTGTTGCGCTCGACGACATTGGTCAGGTCGAGCACCGTGGCATCGACCGGCACGCGCACGGCCTCGACCGCCGCAGCCGGTTCGGCCGCCGCGAGCAAGAGCCAGAGCGCAAGCCCGGCGATAGCGAGGCCGAACCGGATCAGTCGGTCGGGGAGGGTCAAGCTGCGCTCGGATCTGGGGTGGGGAATTGTCATGCGTCTTCGGGGGTCAGTCCTATCGGCGGCTCGTGGCAAGGGCAAGGCATCCGACGCTCTGTCGGCGAGCCATGCACCGCCTGCCGTCACCGGGCGTCGCCCGGGAGCCTGTCGCTCGCCAGGGAGGCATAAAGCAGATGGTCGGCCCAGGCGCCGTTGATCCTGAGATAGGACCGCGCCATCCCCTCATGCTGAAAGCCGACCCGGTCGAGCAGCCGGCGGGAGGGGGCGTTGTTGGGCAGGCAGGCGGCCTCGACACGGTGCAGCGCCAATTCCGAGAAGGCGAAGCGCAGCGCGCCGCGCACCGCCTCGCTCATATGGCCCTTGCCGGCATGGCGCTGGCCCATCCAGTAGCCCAGCGTGCAGGCCTGCGCGACGCCGCGCCGGACGAGCCCGAGCGTCAGCCCGCCGAGCAGCATCTCCGAGCGCGCATCGAGGACGAAGAGCGAATAGGCCTCGTCGGCTGCGATCTCGCGGGCGGCGCGCTTGACCCGGAGGCGAAACGAGGTCCGCGTCAGGTCGTCCTCGTTCCAGGTCGGTTCCCAGGGCGTCAGGAACTCGCGGCTCTCCATGCGCAGCACGGCCCAGGCGGCATAGTCCGTCGCCTGCGGCGCGCGCAGGATCAGGTTCTGTGTCCGGATCAGCGGGCGGGTGGGCGGCTCTGTCGAGAAGCGGAACAGCGCCATGGTCTAATCCGCCGACCGCGCCGCATGTCGCAGCCGTTTGGCCGGGGGCAATCCCTGCAAGGGACCCACCGCCGCGATCGTCGGCTGATGGCCGAGCAGCGAGCGGCCGGCCGCCCGCACATCCTCGAGCGTCACCGCGTCGAGCCGCGCGGCCAGCTCCTCGCGCGGGATCGCCCGGCCGAACAGCAGCACCTGCCGCGCCATCTGTTCGAGCTTGCCGCCGGGGCTCTCCAGCGAGGCCAGCAACCCGACCTTCATCTGCGCCCGGGCGCGCGCCACCTCCGCCTCGCTCGTATCCTCCGCCGCCTGGCGCAGGCAGGCGAGTGCGACCTCGATCAGCTCGCCGACATCTTCCGGTCCCGTCCCCGCGCCGATGCCGAAGACGCCGCAATCGGAGAAGGGCCAATGGAAGGCGTCGATCGCATAGGCCAGGCCGCGCTGCTCGCGCACCTGCTGGAACAGCCGCGACGACAGCCCGCCGCCGAGCACCGCCGAAAAGATCTGCAGCGGATAATGCGCGCCGTCCTTGAAGGCCTGGCCGGGAAAGCCGAGCACGAGATGGACCTGCTCCTCGTCGCTGGTGACCCGCGCCTCGCCGCCGAGATAGCGCCCGTCCTCACGCACCAGCGCGATCGCCGGGCTTGCCGGCAGGGCCGCGAGGTGGGTCTCTGCGAGCTTGACCAGTTCGGCATGATCGACGGCGCCAGAGGCCGCCAGCACCATGTTGCCGGCATGGTAGTGTCGCGCCAGATAGGCGCGGATCGCCTCGGGGGTGAAGCTTTTGACCGTCTTGGCCGTGCCCAGGATCGGCCGGCCGAGCGGCTGGTCGGGGAAGGCGGCTTGCAGGAAACGATCATAGACGAGGTCGTCGGGCGTATCCTGCACGGCGCCGATCTCCTGCAGGATCACGCCCTTTTCGCGCTTCAGCTCCTCTGGGGTGAGCGAGGGCGAGGTCAGGATGTCGGCGAGGATATCGACGGCGAGAGGCAGGTCAGTGCCCAGCACGCGCGCGGTGTAGCAGGTGTATTCGACCGATGTCGCGGCATTGAGATCGCCGCCGACGCTCTCGATCTCCTCGGCAATCTGAAGTGCGTTGCGCCGCGCCGTGCCCTTGAAGGCCATGTGCTCGAGCAGATGGGCAAGGCCATGCTCATGAGGCAGCTCGTCGCGCGAGCCGGAGCCGATCCAGATGCCGAGCGACACCGTCGCGGCATGGTCCATGCGTTGCGACACGACGCGCAGGCCCGATGGCAGCGTCGTCAGCCCGACATCGGGGTCATGCGCGCCGCGCGTGCTGCTGGCCGCGACCTCGGCGATCTCGGCGGGACCGGTTGCGCTCATCTCCGCGCTCATGCCGCCACTCCCCGCACGGCACGGGCCTTGGCCCGGACGAAAGCTTCGATGGCGCTCTGGTCGTTCGGCAGCAGGGTGAAGCGCTCCTGCCGCTCGATCAGATCGGCGAGATGGGCGGGCAGGGCCGGCGTCACGCCGCTTGCGGCCTTCACCGCCGCCGGGAACTTGGCAGGATGGGCGGTGCCCAGCACGATCATCGGCGTCGCCGGATCCTTGGCAAGCCCGCTGCGCGCCGCCGCGACGCCGACCGCCGTATGCGGATCGAGCAGATAGCCGGCGTCGCGCCAGGTCTGGCCGATCTCAGCCGAGGTCGCGGCTTCGTCGATCCCGACCGCGTCGAATTCGGCCCGGATCGCGGCGAGCGGGCCGGGCGCGATCTCGAAGCGGCCGGATTGCTGCAGGGACTGCATCAGCCGGCGCACAGCTGACCCGTCGCGGCCATGCACCTCGAACAGCAAACGCTCGAAATTCGAGGAAATCTGGATGTCCATCGAGGGCGAGGTCGTGGCATGCACGCCCTTCATCTCATAGGCGCCGCTTTCGAGCGTACGCGCCAGGATGTCGTTGCTGTTGGTGCCGATCAGCAGGCGCTCGATCGGCAGACCCATCCGCTTGGCGACGAAGCCGGCGAGCACGTCGCCGAAATTCCCCGTCGGCACCGCAAACGAGACCTTGCGGCCGGGCGCGCCGAGCGAGACGGCGGCGGTGAAGTAATACACCACCTGCGCCGCGATCCGCGCCCAGTTGATCGAGTTGACGCCCGACAGCCCGATCTCGTCGCGGAAGGCGTGGTGGTTGAACAGCGCCTTCACCAAATTCTGGCAGTCGTCGAAGGTGCCGTCGATCGCGATAGCGTGGACGTTATCGGCCTCGACCGTCGTCATCTGACGGCGCTGCACATCGGAGACGCGGCCCTGCGGGTAGAGGATGAAGACGTCGACCCGCTCCAGCCCCTTGAAAGCGTCGATCGCCGCCCCGCCGGTGTCGCCCGAGGTCGCGCCGACGATGGTCGCGCGCTGGCCGCGCTGCTTGAGGACATGGTCCATCAGCCGCCCGAGAAGCTGCATCGCCACATCCTTGAAGGCGAGCGTCGGGCCGTGGAAGAGCTCCAGCACGAAGAGATTGTCGCCGATCTGGTTCAGCGGGCACACCGCCGGGTGGCGGAAGGTGGCGTAAGCCTCGGCGATCATCGCCGACAGCGCCGACCCCTCGATGTCGCCATCGGCAAGCGCGCCGATCACCCGCTCGGCGACCTGCGCGTAGCTCTGACCGGAAAACCCGGCGATCTCGTCAGGCGTCAGCGTCGGAAACGTCTTGGGCACATAAAGCCCGCCATCGCGGGCAAGCCCGGCGAGCAGCGCATCGGAGAAGGAGAGGGCGGGAGCCTCCCCGCGGGTGGACACATGCAGCACGGCGTCTTGTCTCGGTCTGGGCTCGTGGAGGTGGTGCCTGAAGCTATAGGCCCGTGGGCCGTGGAGGGCAAAGGGCCAAGGCTGCCCCAAACTCGGCCCTCATCCCGAGGAGCCGCGCAGCGGCGTCTCGAAGGGTGCTTCAGAAGCCTCCGGAACCGACTGGATCATCCTTCGAGACGCCGGCTTTGCCTGCTCGGCAGGATGAGGGCTGAGCATCGGACGGCGCCGTCTCAATCCGTCTCGTTGACTCTCCTGCGCCCCTGCCAGGCAAAGGCCACAAACACCCCGATCAGCGTCGCCGCCAGCCCGAACCAGGTCAGCGCGTAGGACAAGTGGTTGTCGGG
This sequence comes from Hyphomicrobiales bacterium, assembly GCA_900470775.1. Taxonomy (GTDB): domain Bacteria; phylum Pseudomonadota; class Alphaproteobacteria; order Rhizobiales; family Beijerinckiaceae; genus Allobosea. The sequence goes on from UCBZ01000006.1 coordinate 164,819, forward strand.
GATGCGCGCGATCAGCTCCTTCGCGTCGACGCCGGCCGGCGGCGTCAGCCCGTCGCCCTGGCGCTCGGCCTCGAGATAGAACGGCGCGGCGGCTCCCAAGCCCAACGAAGCGGCGATGGCCGCCGGGTCGCGGGTGTAGAACTCGCGATTGGCCGGCAAATCGGCCGGCGTGAACGAGCCGCGTGGCTCGGGCGCGCGCAGGAAGCCGGTGACGGTCGCTGCGCCTGAGGCCGGCGTGATCTCGCCGAGCCGGCTTTCCGGCACGAAGCCGCGATTGACCAGCACCACGCCGCCGTCAGTCAGCTTGAAACCCTGGAAGATCCAGCGGCCGAAGCCCGAGAGCTGGCGCGTGCCGGGCGCCCCGGCGGCGATCGTCGTGCGAACGCCGGCGAAGGCGCCGTCGAGGAAGCTGCCCTGCGCCGTGACGCGGGTCAGGTCGAGCGTCGCAGGATCGAGCCCGGCCCAGGAGGCCGAGGCCGGCATCGGCGCCGGAATGCCCGCCGACTGCGCGAAAAGCCGTTCGATGAAGACGCGCTTCTCGCCCATGCGCGCGATCTGCCACGCCCCCAGCGTGCACAGGATCGCGACGCCCAGGATCGACAGCAGGGCCGGCCACAGCAAACCCGGGCGCGGCCCTTCGGGAGAGGCTGTGTCGCTCACCTCTCCGGCTCGCTCTTGTCGAGCCGGCCTTCCTGCGCCTTGTTGGCATATTGCAGCGACACCGCCAGGCCCTTCATCGGCCGCAGCAGCGCCAGGCAGACGATCACGGCGAGCGGCAGCCAGATCATCATATGCACCCAGATCGGCGGCTCGTAGGCGATCTCGACATAAAGCGCCGAGCCCAGCACGGCGAACCCCGCGATCAGCATGATGAACACCGCTGGCCCGTCGGCCGAATCGGCGAAGCTGAAATCGAGTCCGCAGGCCGAGCAGCGCGGCCGTACCTTCAGGAAGCCGTCGAACAGCTTGCCCTCGCCGCAGCGCGGGCAGCGGCCGGCGAGGCCGGTCGAATAGGGCGAAGGCAGGTTGTGCTGGTCGTCGGCCATGGCGGCCTCCTGAAATGCGAAAGGCGGCCGCGAGGCCGCCTTTGCCGTTGCGGTATCGTGTCGGCTCAGTGCGCCGCGGCGACGCCTGAGCCCGCCCCCCAGACATAGATCGCGGCGAAGAGGAACAGCCAGACCACGTCGACGAAGTGCCAGTACCAGGCGGCGAACTCGAAGCCGAGATGCTGGTCCGGCTTGAAGTGGCCGAGATAGGCCCGGTACAGGCAGATCGCCAGGAAGATCGTGCCGATCACCACATGGGCGCCGTGGAAGCCGGTCGCCATGAAGAAGGTCGCGCCATAGATGTGGCCGCTGAAGGCGAAGGAGGCGTGCGAGTACTCGTAGACTTGGCAGGCTGTGAACAGGATGCCGAGGATCACCGTCAGCCAGAGGCCCTGCTTCAGCCCCTCGCGGTCGCCATGAATCAGGGCGTGGTGGGCCCAGGTCACGGTGGTGCCCGAGGTCAGCAGGATCAGCGTGTTGAGCAGCGGCAGGTGCCAGGGGTCGAAGGTTGCGATGCCGGTCGGGGGCCAGACGCCGCCGGTGAATTCCTTGCGGGTGAAGTTGATCGCCTCGCCCGAAAACAGGCTGGCGTCGAAGAAAGCCCAGAACCAGGCGACAAAGAACATCACCTCGGAGGCGATGAACATCAGCATCCCGTAGCGGTGATGCATCTGGACGACGCGGGTGTGGTGGCCCTCATGCTCGGCCTCGCGGACGACGTCCATCCACCAGGCGAGGAAGGTGTAGAGCACGCCGATCAGGCCGACGAAGAAGACGAGCGGGCCGAGCTTCATCCCGCCCAGCGTCATCGCCTTCATCCACATCACGGCGCCGCTCGCCATGATCGTCGCGCTGGTGGCGCCGATAAGCGGCCACGGGCTCGGATCGACGAGGTGGTAGTCGTGGTTCTTGGTATGGGCCCCGGCCATCGTAATCAGTCTCCGCGTCCGACTTTGCAGCAGCCGTTTCCGGCGCCGATATTTACAGGTTCGATTTCGCTGCGTCACCCTTGGCGGGGGCATCCCCGCTTTGGGCGAGCGGCTGCCCCGCCTTGGAGGCGAAATAGGTGTAGGACAGCGTGATCGCGTTCATGCCGTCGAGCTCGCGATTCCCCGCGATCTCCGGGTCGATATAGAACACGACCGGCGCTTCCAGGCTCTCGCCCGGCTGCAGCGTATGCTCGGTGAAGCAGAAGCACTGGATCTTGACGAAATAGGCGGCGCCTTTTTCCGGCGCGATGTTGTAGCTGGCGATGCCGGTAGAGGCGCGGCTGGTCTTGTTGGTGATCTTGTAGAACACCGTCTTCGTCTCGCCGACGCGCAGGCGAATCTCGGGGCTTTCGGGCGTGAAGCTCCAGCCCAGACCCGGCGCGACATTGGCATCGAAGCGCACCGCCATCGTCCGGTCGAGGATCGTGCCCGCGCCGGCCGTCCCGGTCATCGGCGTGCCGCCAAAGCCGGTCGCCTTGCAGAACATGTCGTAGAGCGGCACGGCGGCGAAGGAGAGCCCGGTCATGCCCATGGCGACGCCGGCGCAGATCAGCGCCGTGCGGCCGAGATTCTTGGGCTTCTCGCGAACAGGCTCGGGCGCGCTCATCACAGCGGCCTGTTCATGATGGCGGGGCCGGTCTTCACCAGCGTCACCACGAAGAAGAACACCACGAGTCCGGCCAGAACCAGCGCCAGCGCGATGTTGCGGCGCTTGCGGCGGGCCATGTCCTCCGGCGAGAAGGCGGCCGGCGCGGGCAGCTTTCTGCGCGACTCGCTCATCCCATCACCTTCGGCAGCGCCCACATCAGGCCGAGACCGTTCTCGACCAAGAGGACAGCGAACAGCGCGAACAGATACAGGATCGAGAAGCCGAACAGGGAATAGCAGGCCTTGGTCGCGGCCTCGCCCTCGGTGATCAGCCAGACGCGGATGGCCAGCGCGATCATGGCAAGCCCGGTCGTGACCGAGACGACGAGATAGGCCAGCCCGCCGAAGCCCATCAGGGCCGGCAGCACGGCGACGGGCGCCATCACCAGCGAGTACAGCACGATCTGCCGGCGGGTCGCGGCGGGGCCGGCGACATTGGGCATCATCGGGATGCCGGCGCGGGCGTAGTCGGCCGACTTCACCAGGGCGAGCGCCCAGAAATGCGGCGGCGTCCACAGGAAGATGATCGCGAACAGCACCAGCGAATGCATGCCGAGATCGCCGGTGACGACGGCCTCGCCGATCATCGGGGGGAAGGCGCCAGCCGCGCCGCCGATGACGATGTTCTGCGGCGTCCAGCGCTTCAGCCACATCGAATAGACCACGGCGTAGAAGAAGATCGTGAAGGCGAGCATGGCCGCCGAGAGCACATTGGCGACGAGGCCCAGCACCAGCACCGCACCGATCGACAGCGTCAGGCCGAAGGCCAGCGCCTCGGAGGGCAGCACGCGCCCGGCCGGGATCGGCCGCTTGGCCGTGCGGGTCATCAGCACGTCGATATCGGCGTCGTACCACATGTTGAGGCAGCCGGACGCGCCGGCCCCGACCGCGATCGCCAGCAGCGATGCCAGCGCGATGACGGGGTGCACCGAGCCCGGCGCCGTCGCCATGCCGGCCAGCGCCGTGACGATGACGAGCGACATCACGCGCGGCTTCAGCAGCGCGAAGAAATCGCGCGCCTCGCCGGTGGAGGTCAGCGCGACGCCGTCATTGCGGGTGTCGAAGGCAGCGGACATGAGCGTGGTCGTCTCGTTCCTCAAAGCGCGTGGACGCGCCTGTGGGCTTGGTACGGCGGCGGGGTCCTGGGAGCCCCGCCGCCGAAAGATCAGTGGTCCGAGCCGGTGATGCGCGGCAGGGTCTCGAACTGGTGGAAGGGCGGCGGCGAGGACAGGGTCCACTCCAGCGTGGTCGCACCTTCGCCCCACGGATTGTCGCCCGCCAGCACCTTTTGCGAGAAGGCGACGTAGATACCGTAGAAGAAGATCAGCAGGCCGGCGGCGAAGATGTAGGAGCCGATCGAGGAGACGAAGTGCCAGCCTGCGAAGGCGTCGGGATAGTCGGCATAGTGACGCGGCATGCCGGCAAGCCCGAGGAAGTGCTGCGGGAAGAACAGCACGTTGGCGCCGATGAAGGCGATCCAGAAGTGCAGGCGGCCGATCCAGTCCGGGATCATGTAGCCGCTCATCTTCGGGAACCAGTAGTAGAAGCCCGCGAAGATGCCGAACACGGCGCCCAGCGACAGCACGTAGTGGAAATGGGCCACGACGTAGTAGGTCGCGTGCAGCGAGCGGTCGACACCGGCATTGGCCAGCACGACGCCGGTGACGCCGCCGACGGTGAACAGGAAGATGAAGCCGATCGCCCAGATCATCGGCGCCGTGAAGCGGATCGAGCCGCCCCACATCGTCGCGATCCAGGAGAAGATCTTGATGCCGGTCGGCACCGCGATGACCATCGTCGCGAACACGAAATAGCGCTGCGTGTTGAGCGACAGGCCGGCGGTGTACATGTGGTGCGCCCACACGATGAAGCCGACGACGCCGATCGCGACCATGGCGTAGGCCATGCCGAGATAGCCGAAGATCGGCTTCTTCGAGAAGGTCGAGATGATGTGGCTGACAATGCCGAAGGCCGGCAGGATCATGATGTAGACTTCGGGGTGGCCGAAGAACCAGAACAGGTGCTGGTACAGGATCGGGTCGCCGCCGCCGGCCGGGTCATAGAAGGTCGTGCCGAAATTGCGGTCGGTCAGCAGCATGGTGATGGCACCTGCCAGCACCGGCAGCGCCAGCAGCAGCAGGAAGGCCGTCACCAGAACGCCCCAGGCGAAGAGCGGCATCTTGTGCAGCGTCATGCCGGGCGCGCGCATGTTCAGGATCGTGGTGATGAAGTTGATCGCGCCGAGGATCGAGGCCGCGCCGGCCAGATGCAGCGCGAAGATGCCGAAATCGACCGACGGACCGGGATGGCCCGAGGACGAGAACGGGGGATAGATCGTCCAGCCGGTGCCGACGCCATGGGCGCCGGGAGCGCCCTCGACGAACATCGAGATGATCAGCAGGACGAAGCCGGCGACCGTTAGCCAGAATGAGATGTTGTTCATGCGCGGGAAGGCCATGTCCGGCGCGCCGATCATCAGCGGCACGAACCAGTTGCCGAAGCCGCCGATCACGGCGGGCATGACCATGAAGAAGATCATGATCAGGCCGTGGCCGGTGACGAAGACGTTGTAGCTCTGGCCATTGGCGAAGATCTGCAGGCCGGGCTGCTGCAGCTCGATGCGCATCATGATCGAGAGGAAGCCACCGACGAGGCCCGCCATGATCGAGAAGATCAGGTAGAGCGTGCCGATGTCCTTGTGGTTGGTGGACATCAGCCAGCGGCGCCATCCGGTCGGATGCGCGTGTTCCTCGTCGTGATGTCCGTGGGCGTGAGCGTGCGGAGCCGCTGTTGCCATCGCCTTGGTCTCCTCGTGCGAATTCACTTCGCCACAGTCAGTCAAATCAGGTTCGATGCGGGCCCCGGAAGGCCCGCGACGCGTGAACGGGCCGTTACTTCGTCGCCGCCGCGACCTTGCCGACCGCATCGCCGGCATTGGCGAATTTCTGCTTCGATTCGGCGAGCCAGGCGGCATAGCGCTCCGGGCTGACGACGCGGAAGGCGATCGGCATGTAGGCGTGGTTCTGGCCGCAGATGAAGGAGCACTGGCCGTAATAGATGCCCTCACGATCGGCCTTGAACCAAGTCTCGTTGAGACGGCCCGGAATGGCGTCGATCTTGATGCCGAAGGAGGGAACGGTGAACTTGTGGATCACGTCGGCGCCGGTGACCTGCACCCGCACGATCTTGCCGACCGGCACCACCGCCTCGTTGTCGACGGCGAGCAGGCGCGGTGCCTCTTCGGCGGCGATCTTCTTGCCGGCGATGGCCTCGGCGCGCTGCTTCTCGTCCAGCATCAGCGAATCGAAACCGAAGGCGCCGCCGTCCTGCGCGTATTCATAGGACCAGTACCACTGCTTGCCGGTCACCTTCATGGTGATGTCGGCCTGCGGGATTTCGAGCTGGAGCTTGAGCAGGCGGAAGGACGGGATCGCGATCACGACCAGGATCAGCACCGGGATCACCGTCCAGGCGACCTCGAGCAGGGCGTTGTGGGTCGTCTTGGAGGGAACCGGGTTGGCCTTCTCGTTGAACCGCCAGGCGATGTAGATCAGCAGCCCGAGCACGAAGATCGAGATGACGAAGATGATGACGTTGAGCCAGTCGTGGAACCAGTGGATGTATTCGGCGACCCCGGTCGCGGCGCCCTGCAGGTTCAACTGCCAGGGGCTCGGCATGCCGGTTCCGGCGAACGCGTTGCCCGTGACGATCGTCGTCGCGGCGACGGCAAGGGCCGCGGCGGCCACGCTTGCTGGGGTCCTGCTCAGAAATCGCATCGATCCGACATAGCTCCTCAAATCATGCCCTGCATGGGGTGTTCGCCATGGCACATTCCCTGGGGAACGCACATGAAGAACGGATGTCCATGCGTGGCTCGTGCGACCGCGAGGCCACCTTGCTCTTCGAGATTGCGATAAATCAAACATCACGCTTGCGCCAGTGGGGCAATGCGGGGCGTCAACGCATCTCGTGCGGCATAATCGCGCGAGGTCTGGCGTGAACGGCACTCTCGGCTGAGCCCTTTGCCTTGACAGGACAGGGCCTGCATGGTCCCAACGCAATCCACGACGGGACGAAGCAGGATTCCGCAGCGAGGAGCCGGTTTTCTGCCCGAATTCCGCTCTTTACTTCGGTGACAGGTTTGCGCGGCAGGCGCCGGTTTGGAGGAATCGCAAGGATGGGTAGGCATATCGGACCTGTCTGGGCGGCTGTTCTTGTGTTCGTCGGTGCTGTTTGGGCCGCTGGCCCGGCTCTGGCCCAGGGCGCTGTCAAGTCGACCCATGGCGACTGGCAGATGCGCTGCGAGGTTCCGCCGGGCGCTAAGACCGAGCAATGCGCGCTCGTCCAGAACGTCGCGGCCGAGGACCGGCCCAATCTGACCCTCCTCGTCATCGTGCTGAAGACGGCCGACCAGAAGAGCAGGCTCTTGCGCGTCGTCGCCCCGCTCGGCGTGCTGCTGCCGTCGGGCCTCGGCCTCAAGATCGACGACAAGGATATCGGCCGCGCCGGCTTCGTGCGCTGCCTGACGACCGGCTGCGTCGCCGAGGTGGTGATGGACGACGCCCTGCTCGGCCAGCTTAAATCAGGCAAAAGCGCCACCTTCATCGTATTCCAGACGCCGGAAGAGGGGGTGGGCGTGCCTGTCTCCCTCAACGGCTTCGGCCCCGGCGTGGAGACCTTGCCGTGAGTGAACAGCTTCTTCGCCGGCAAACCCTGCTGGCTCTCCCCTTTCTGTGTCTCGGCCTCGCCGGTTGCGGCTCGTCGAGTTCGTCCTCGGGCCAGCCGAGCACGATGCAGACACTGGGCAACGTCCTGATGTTCCAGTCGACGACGCCGCCGCCGCCCGATCAGTTGCCGAAGGACGAGGCGGAGGAGCAGCAGGTCTGTCCCCAGGTCATTATCGCCGACGGCGGCGCGGCCGTTCGGGCCCAGTCCGGCCAGGACAGCGGCAGCCTGCGCCACCAGATCTCGATCCTCAACGTCGCTCGCGAGTGCACGCCCACCGGCAATGGCGGCTTCCGCCTCAAGGTCGGTGTCGAGGGCCGCATCCTGCTCGGTCCGGCGGGTGGCGCCGGCAATTACGGCGCGACACTGACGACGGTCGTTATGCGCGGCACGACGCAGGTCGCCCGCCGCGCCGCCCGCGTCGGCGGCGCCGTAGGCTCGGGCCAGGGCGGCACCGACTTCTCGCATGTCGAGGACGGCATCGTCGTCCCGGCCGGCCGCGGCGATGTCGAGATCATCGTCGGGCTGGGAGGCGGCGCGGCCACGCCGGTGCGTTCGCGCCGACGCTAGGCCGATTTGGTGACGCGCCGCAAAGAGCAGCGTCGATTGCCGTGAAACGAGGCAGCCGCGCGATTGACTTAGGGCGGCGCTCTTGTATCTCTGCCAACAGCCGCAACATCCCCGCGGGAGAGACCGGGACTGGTTTTGGCCAGGCCCGGCGCCGAAGGCGCAACCGCCCCGGAAACGCTCAGGCAAACGGACCGCGTGGGAACTGGCACTCTGGAAAGTGGTGGGGGAAACTCCGCCCACCGACGGGTGTAACCTGTCCGGCGCCACTATGCCGGTATGGGGAAATCTCTCAGGTTCCAAGACAGAGGGGGCGCGTTCCGGACACATCCGTCCGGGGCTTGCGCTTGTCTCTGGAAGGGGCCGTCCATGGCTGATGTTGCCGATGCCACCGTTGCCGATCTCGCGGCTGCGCCCGAGGCCATCGTTCTCAAGACCCCGCTCCATTCCCGCCATGTCGCGCTCGGCGCCCGCATGGTGCCCTTCGCCGGCTACGACATGCCGGTGCAGTACCCCACCGGCATCCTGACCGAGCACAACTGGACGCGCGAGAAGGCGGGCCTCTTCGACGTCTCTCATATGGGCCAGTGCTTCCTCGTCGGCCCTGACCACGAGACCACGGCACGCGCGCTCGAGGCGCTGATTCCCGCCGACATCCTCAACCTTGCCCCCGGCAAGCAGCGCTATTCGCAGCTCCTGAACGAGGAGGGCGGCATCCTCGACGACCTGATGGTGACGCGCTCCCTCGATCCAGACGAGGACGGCGCGCTCTATCTGGTCGTCAACGCCGCCTGCAAGACGCAGGACTACGCCCATATCGAGGCGCGCCTACCCGCCAATGTGAAGCTGATCAAGGCCGAGCATCGCGGCCTGGTCGCTCTGCAGGGTCCGGCCGCCGAGGCTGCGCTGGCGGCGATTGCGCCCGAGGCTGCGCAGATGGGCTTCATGACCTCGCGCACGATGAAGGTCGCAGGCATCAAGGCCAATGTCAGCCGCTCCGGCTATACCGGCGAGGACGGCTACGAGATTTCCGCCGCCGCGACGAAGATCGGCGAGATCTGGGACACGCTGCTGCTCGACGCCACCGTCAAGCCGATCGGGCTCGGCGCACGCGATTCGCTGCGGCTCGAAGCCGGGCTTTGCCTCTATGGCCACGATATCGACACCACGACCTCGCCGGTCGAGGCCGCGCTGACCTGGTCGATCCAGAAGCGCCGTCGCGAGGAGGGCGGCTTCCCCGGCGCGCAGCGCGTCCAGCGCGAATTCGCTGAGGGCGTCTCCCGCGTCCGTGTCGGCCTGCTGCCGGAAGGCCGGGCGCCGGCCCGCGAGGGCGCCGAGATCGCGACCCCCGAGGGCGAGATCGTTGGCAAGGTCACCTCCGGCGGCTTCGGCCCGACCCTGAACGCGCCCTGTGCCATGGGCTATGTCGCCAAGGCTCATTCCGCGCCGGGCACGCAGATTCACCTGATCGTGCGCGGCAAGCCGCTGCCGGCCGTCGTCGCAGCGATGCCCTTCGTCCCCAACGGCTACAAGCGCTGATCCCCACCCAAACCCATTCTGCTCCGGAGACCTGATCCCATGGCCGAGACCCGCTACAGCAAGGACCACGAATACATCCGCATCGAGGGTGACATAGGCACGGTCGGCATCACCGATTACGCCCAGGGCCAGCTCGGAGACGTCGTCTTCGTCGAGCTTCCTGCCATCGGCAAGGCCGTCGCCAAGGGCGGCGAGGCCGCGGTGGTGGAAAGCGTCAAGGCGGCCTCCGAGGTCTATGCCCCGGTCTCCGGCGAGGTGGTCGAGGTCAACAGCGCGCTCGAAGCCGCGCCCGGCACCGTCAACGAGGACCCCGCCGGCAAGGGCTGGTTCCTGAAGCTCAAGCTCAAGGACGCCGCCGAACTCGAAGGCCTGATGAGCGAGGCCGAGTACCAGAACTACGTCAAGACGCTCTGAGGCGGGTCATCCCGCACGCGCTGCGGCACGAAGTGCTGCTGCGCAATGCGGGACCGCCCTCCGATAAAGGCGCCTTCTCGTCGCAACGGTCCCGTGTCTGCGCAGCGGCATTTTCATGCCGCAGCGCGCACGGGATGACACCCAGCACATACGGACATAAGCCATGCGCTATCTCCCCCTGACCGACACCGACCGCGAGGACATGCTCGCGCGCATTGGCGTTCCCGATGTCGACGCGTTGTTCTCCGACGTGCCGGCCGGCAAGCTGCTGACGGCCCCGCTCGATCTGCCCCGCACCAAGGGCGAGCTCGAGGTCGAGCGCATCATGGCGCGCATGGCGGGCCGCAACGTCGCGGCCTCCTCGGTGCCGTTCTTCGTCGGCGCGGGTGCCTACAAGCACCATGTCCCGGCGACGGTGGATCACCTGATCCAGCGCTCGGAGTTCCTGACCAGCTACACGCCCTACCAGCCCGAGATCGCGCAGGGCACGCTGCAATATCTTTTCGAGTTCCAGACCCAGGTCGCGGCGCTGACCGGCATGGAGGTCGCCAACGCCTCGATGTATGATGGCTCGACCGGCACCGGCGAGGCCGTGCTGATGGCCCACCGCGTCACCAAGCGGCGCAAGGCGGTGCTCTCGGGTGGCCTGCATCCGCACTACGCCGAGGTCGTCCGGACGCTCTCGGAGATGGCCAACGACGCCGTCGTCTCACTACCTCCTGACGTTTCGGCCAACGAGGACATTCTTTCGCAGATCGACGACGAGACCTCCTGCGTCGTCGTCCAGAACCCCGACGTCTTCGGCAATCTGCGCGACCTGACGCCGATTGCGGCAAAAGCGCAGGCCCATGGCGCCCTGCTGATCGCGGTCTTCACCGAAATCGTTTCGCTCGGCGCCATCGTGCCGCCGGGCGCGATGGGCGCCGACATCGTCGTCGGCGAGGGCCAGTCGATCGGCAATGCGCTGAACTTCGGCGGCCCCTATGTCGGCCTCTTCGCGGCCAAGTCGAAATATATCCGCCAGATGCCGGGACGGCTTTGCGGCGAGACGGTCGATTCGACCGGCCAGCGCGGTTTCGTGCTGACGCTCTCGACCCGCGAGCAGCATATCCGCCGCGACAAGGCGACCTCGAACATCTGCACCAATTCGGGCCTCTGCGTGCTCGCCTTCACCATCCACATGACGCTGCTCGGCCAGGCCGGGCTGTCACGGTTGGCGGAGGTCAATCACGCCAATGCGGTCAAACTCGCCGACATGCTGGCGGGCGTGAAGGGTGTGACGGTGCTCAACGCCAGCTTCTTCAACGAGTTCACGGTGAAGCTGGGCAAGCCTGCAGCCGCCGTCGTCGAAGCACTTGCCGCAAAGGGCATTCTCGCTGGCGTCCCGGTCTCGCGCCTGCTGCCGAAGGCCGGGCTCGACGACCTGCTCTTGGTCGCCTCGACCGAAATCAACACGGATGAAGATCGGGCGGCCTTCGTGGCAGCGCTCGCGGAGGTGCTGTGATGCTGAACCGTCAGGGACGACCCACCCAATCCAGCGCTGCCGCTACCGAGCAGCACGCCACCTTCACCGGCAACAAGGCGCTGCAGCAGATCGAGCCGCTGATCTTTGAGATCGGCCATCACGAGACCACCGGCGTCGATATCGACGCGCCGGCGCCGTTCAAGAGCCGCCTCGGCAAGCACGCCCGAAAGGGCGAGATCGGCCTGCCCGGCCTTTCCGAGCCCGAGACGATGCGCCATTACGTGCGCCTCAGCCAGAAGAACTACGGCATCGACACAGGGCTCTTCCCGCTCGGCTCCTGCACGATGAAGCACAATGCCCGTCTCAACGAGAAGACGGCGCGGATGCCGGGCTTCTCCGACGTGCACCCGCTCCAGCCGGTCTCGACAGTGCCGGGCGCTCTCGAGGTCATGCTCGAGCTCTCGCACTACCTGATGACGCTGACCGGGATGCCGGCCGTGGCGCTCTCGCCGAAGGCCGGCGCCCATGGCGAGGCCTGCGGCATGATGGCGATCAAGGCCGCCATTGCCGCCAAGGGCGAGGGCGCGACCCGCACCGTCGTGCTCGTTCCCGAATCGGCCCACGGCACCAACCCGGCGACGGCGGCCCTGATCGGCTTCTCCGTGCGCTCGGTTCCGGCTCGCGATGACGGCACGGTCGCGGTCGAGGACGTCAAGGCGCTGCTCGGCCCCGACATCGCCGCGATCATGCTGACCAACCCCAACACCTGCGGCATCTTCGAGCCTCAGATCGTCGAGATCGCTGCCGCGATGCACGAGGCCGGCGCCTATTTCTACTGCGACGGCGCCAACTTCAACGCGATCGTCGGCAAGGCGCGCCCGGGCGATCTCGGCGTCGATGCGATGCATATCAACCTGCACAAGACCTTCTCGACGCCCCATGGCGGCGGCGGGCCGGGCGCAGGTCCCGTCGTGCTCTCGGAGCGGCTGGCGCCTTATGCGCCGGTGCCGTTCATCCATGTCGAGGCCGGCACGCCCCGCCTCGTCGAAAACGCTGCCGACGCGCCGCCGGGCAACGTCCCCTTCGGCCGCATGACCGCCTTCCACGGCCAGATGGGCATGTATGTTCGCGCGCTCACCTACATGCTCAGCCATGGCGCCGACGGCATGAAGCAGGCCTCCGAGGACGCGGTCCTCAACGCGAACTACATCCGCGCCGGGCTGTCGGATCTGATGTCGCTGCCCTTCCCGGACCACCCGTCGATGCATGAGGCGCTGTTCGACGATGAATGGCTCAAGGGCACCGGCGTCTCGACGCTCGATTTCGCCAAGGCGATGATCGACGAGGGCTACCACCCGATGACGGTGTATTTCCCGCTCGTCGTCCATGGCGCCATGCTGATCGAGCCGACCGAATCGGAATCGAAGGCCTCGCTCGACCTCTTCATCGCGACGCTGCGCGACCTCGCCATGGCCGCCAAGGGCAATGACAAGGAGCGCTTCACGGCAGCCCCCCACCACGCCCCGATCCGCCGCCTTGACGAGACCCGCGCGGCCCGCCAGCCGGTGCTGAAATGGGTGAAGCCGGCGCCGGTGGCCGAGGCGGCGGAATAGGTAGCGGGCACAAGCTGGCGGCCCGGGCCGCCAGCAACATTCCGATACGGAAATCTCCGCGCGCCTTAAGGCTTCCTTGACCATGCGCGAGGGATGCTTGGCCTCATGCGCCGATGGCGCAGTGTGGGATTGACATCCATGGCCGTGCGTTTCGTCAGATCAACCGTCGCTGCGGCCTTTGCGGTCCTTCTCGGCACCACGGCCGTGCGCGCCAATGAGCCGAGCTACGGCCCCAACACCTATGACCGCACACTCGACGCCCTGATCGCCCATGAGGACATCGCGGGGCGTGGCGGCTGGCCGAAGCTGCCCGGCAGCGTCACCGCGCTGAAGCCAGAGGCTCAAGGTCCCGATGTCGCGGCGCTGAAGCAGCGCCTGCTTTTGAGCGGCGATCTCTCGCCTGACGCGCTGCCGGGCGATGTCTACGACGCGAATGTCGTCGCCGCCGTGAAGCGCTTCCAGATTCGCCATGGCCTCTCGGACCTTGGCACCGTCGGCCGCCTGACCCTGAAGGCGATGAACACGCCGGTCGAGGTTCGCCTGAACCAGCTCACCGCGACGCTGGAGCGGCTGAAGGGCAACGGCTTCTCCTTCGCCGAGCGCTATGTTGTGGTCAACATTCCCGGCGCCAGCGTTGAGGCGGTGGAGAACGGCCAGGTCCAGCGCCGCCATCTCGCCATCGTCGGCCGGCCGGACCGGCCCTCGCCGGTGCTTCAGGCCAGCATCTCCTCGGTCAACCTCAACCCGACCTGGACGGTGCCGACCTCGATCGTCAAGGCCGACATCATTCCGCATATGCGCAAAGATGCCGGCTTCCTGACCAAGTCGCACATGCGCCTGCTGGGCGCCGAGAACCGCGAGATCGACCCGGCCACGGTCAACTGGGCGACCCTGACATCGCCCTATTTCACCGTGCGGCAGGATCCGGGCCCCGATAATTCGCTCGGCCAGATGAAGATCGACATGCCCAACACGGAGGCCGTCTATCTGCACGACACTCCCAAGAAGTCGCTCTTCCGCAACGATGTCCGCTTCAATTCCTCCGGCTGCGCCCGCATCGAGGGGGTGCGTGACCTCGGCGCCTGGCTGCTGGAGGGCACGGAATGGACCCTGCCGGCGCTCGAGGCCGAGATCGCCAAGGGCGAGCGCAAGAACATCCCCCTGAAAAAGCAGGTCCCGGTCGCCTGGGTCTACCTCACGGGCTGGCAGGGGGCCGACGGGCTCGTCCAGTTCCGCGAGGACATCTACGGCCTCGACACGCCGCAGGGCATCGTGACCTCGACGATTGCGGCGCGTAAGACCAAGCCGAAGCCGGTGCAGCCAAAGCTCGAGGCAAGGCCCGCGGTCGTTGCACCTGTGCGGCCGGCCAAGACACTGACCGTCTCGAACTGAGGTCTCTTACATCCCCTGCAGGATCGCCATCGTCGCGGCGATCGCTTGCGCGCGTGCATCGGCCTGCGTGCCGAGCGTCACCAACCCGTCCGCACGTTCCGAATAGCCTGCCTTGCGTTCGCGCAGAGGCAGGTTGGGATGGTCGAAGCCGTGATAGGCCTCGGGGTAGCCGACAAACTGTGCGCTGCCCTTGCTGGCGAGCCGCTGGCAAGGCGCAGCCGGAGTCCAGTCATCGGCCAACCCGTGCAAGATCGTCGTCGGGGCACGCGCAATCCAGCCGCGCTTGAGGAGGAGGCGGCAGGCTGGGTAGAACGCGATGACCGCGCGAAACCCGCCCGCACCCGCTGCGGCGGTCTCTCCAGCGACCTCGAGCGCAGTCGATCCTCCGTTGGACCAACCGATGAGCCCGACGCGTTCGGATGCGATGAAAGGTTGTTGCGCCAGCCAGTCGCGCGCGCCGAACGCATCCTGCGCCCGGTCGGCAGGCATCAGGCTGCGAATTCGGTCATTGCAGAGGGCTGATACGCCACGAGGGCGAAAGCTGTCGGGCAGCAGCACGGCATATCCTGCGCCGACAAGCCGTGCGGTCCAGTCGGTTTCGCGAGCGCTCAACTGGCCGGAACCGGTCCACAACCCGGCGCAGCCATGCAGCATTATGACCGCGGGGAAGGGCCCCAGCCCCTCGGGCCTGGAGAGCCAGCCCGAGAGCATGGTCCCGTCACGCGAGGAAAAGGCAACCTGTTCCAGCGCCTGCGCAGGCGCCGCGATGCCGAGGACCAGGGCGACGAGGCTACGAAGGAGCCGCATGACAGGATCCGTTTCGATTTAGAGCATTTTCGAGCGAAGTGGATACCGGTTCGCGTGAAGAAAATGCGATAAGACAATAGCTTGGAGAATTTTCGTGATTTAGAGAAGCGCGGAAATGCTCAGTTGCGCCAGAAACGTCAACGCCGCGATCCCGGGAGATCGCGGCGTTGACATGAATATCGGTGCGGCAGGCTTCAGTTCAGCTTCGCCTTGACCTCGCTCAAGCCAGCGGCGAACAGCGCCTCGCCGGTCTTGCCGCCCACCTGGGCGCGGATGATGACCTCGGCGGCCTTGGTCGCAGCCTCGGCGGCGGCGGCGCGGACTTCGGCTTCGGCCTGGCTTTCGGCCAGCGCAATCTTGTCTTCCGCCGATTTGGTCCGGCGGGTGACGAAATCGTTCAGCTTGGCTTCCGCCTCGGCAGCGAGGCGCTTGGCCTCTTCATTCGCGGCGGCGATGATCGAGGCGGCCTCGGATTCGGCAGCCTTCCGCTTGGCCTCGTATTCTGCCAGCAGCTTCTCAGCCTCGACGCGCAGGCGGCGCGCCTCGGCGAGCTCCTGCGCGACCTTCTCGCCGCGCGAATCAAGCGCGGTGACGATGGCCTTGGGCACGCCGAAATAGGCGAGGATGCCGATGAAGATGAAGAAGGCGACGCCGACCCAGAACGTATCCATTGATATTCTCCTCAGCCGCGCGCCAGAACCTGATCGACCGCCTCGGACGCCTCGCTGGCGCTCGGGGCCTGGCCGGTCAGCTTGGTGACGATCGCGATAGCGACCTCGCTGCCGAGACCGCGCACATTGCTCATCGCGCTGGTTTTGGTGGTGGCAATCGTCGCCTCCGCCTTGGTCAACTTCGCCGAAAGCTCGGCCTCGACGGCATGGCGCCGCTCGTCCGACGCCTTGGCGCCGGCATCGCGTGACGCCTGGGCGATGGCCTGCGCGTTCTTGCGGGCCTCGGTCAGGGCGCTCTCATAGGCCTGGGCGGTCTCTTCCGCCTTGGCCTGCATCTGGGCGGCATTGTCGAGATCGCGCGAGATCGTCGTGGCGCGCTCCTCGAGGATCGCTCCGACGCGGGGCAGGGCGATCGTCGACATCAGCCAGTAGAGCGCGCCGAATGTGATGGCGAGCCAGAACAGCTGACCCGAGAAGGTCGCGACGTCGAAGGGCGGGAAGGCGGCCTTTTCGCCGCTCAGCGGCGGCGTCGCGGCAGCAGCCGCTCCTGCCAGCAGCGTGGCGGACAGCACTGATGCGACGAGGCCGGCCCATCCGTGCCTGACGAACCGTGAAGATCGAACCGGCATGGGCTGCCTTTCAGCGGAAGGAACAGAAAGCCGCGCCCGAACCCTCGAGGGGCGATCGGGCGCGACGGGAAGCAGGTGGTCTGGAGTGTCAGACCACGAAGAGCAGGACGAGCGCGACGACGAAGGCGAAGATGCCCAGGCCTTCGGCGAGCGCCGCGCCGATGAAGGCGCGCGGGAACTGGCCGTCGGCAGCCGACGGGTTGCGCAGCGCGCCCGAGAGGAAGTTGCCGAAGATGGTGCCGACGCCGATGGCGGCGAGGCCCATGCCGAGCGAGGCGAGGCCAGCGCCGATGTACTTGGCTGCAACGGGATCCATGGTCTTTCTCCAGTGTGAAAAGGCTAAGAGGCGGGTTGGATGGTCTCGCGAACTCTGCCTGGCTCAGTGGCCGGGGTGCAGAGCGTCGTTGAGATAGACGCAGGTCAGGATCGCGAAGACATAGGCCTGCAGGAATGCGACGAGGAATTCGAGAGCGGTCAGCGCGACCGCCAGCAGCAGCGGCAGCGGCGCGATGATGGTCGCAGCGCCACCGGCGGCGAGCAGGGCGACCACGAAGCCGCCGAAGACCTTGAGCGCGATATGGCCGGCCAGCATGTTGCCGAACAGGCGAAGCGACAGCGAGATCGGCCGCGAGACGAAGGACACCGCCTCGATCAGCACCATGAAGGGCAGGAGCCAGCCCGGCACGCCTGACGGGACGAACAGGCCGAAGAAATGGCTGCCATGCTTGACGATGCCGTAGACCAGCACAGTGCCGATCACCAGGAAAGCGAAGGCGGCGGTGACGATGATGTGGCTCGTCACGGTGAAGGAGCCCGGGATCATGCCCAGCATGTTGCCGGCCAGCACGAACATGAACAGCGAGAAGACGAGCGGGAAGAACGTCATGCCTTCCTTGCCCATCACGCCGGTGACGGTCGAGGCGACGAATTCGTAGATCATCTCGGCGAGCGACTGCAGCCGGCCGGGAACGACCGAACGCTGGCTCGAACCGTAGATCATGATTGCCGAGACGACGGCGACGACGCAGACCATGAGCAGCGACGCGTTGGTGAAGGACAGGTCGAGGCCGAACGGCCGCAAGCCGACGATCGGCTTGATCTCGAATTGGTGGATCGGATCGATTCCGCCGCCAGCCGCCATGTCTCTCCAGCCCCTTGTCGTGCGGCCACCTGGCCGCCAGCCTCGGTCAGTCCTTCGGCGCGCTGCCCTTCGACCCGGAGGTCGGACGCGAACCGAGCCGATAGACGGAACGCAGCCCAGCCATGGCGCCGATCACCAGGAAGATGATCAGCAGGAACGGAGACGTTCCAAGCCACCGGTCTGCGAGGATCCCGATCAGGGCGCCTGCGATGATGCCGCCTGCGAGATCCGTCGCGGCGCGAAAGCCTGAAGACATGGCACCTGCAAGGGCCCCGTCCGGTCCAGCCTGGCTCGCGCCCGGCTTTTCGTTCTTGTCGGCCTGCCCGAGGGCAGTCTTCAAAGAACCCAGTCTTGCGCGCAACTCCGAGTCTGAAGCGTTTTTGTCGGGTTCGGACATGGCAGCAGCTCCTTGTACGATCGTGAAATGGCCACGATCCCCAAAAAAACCACACGATCCCTGTTCGAGCCCGCGCATCGAGCCGTCGTCAGCACGGCCTCCTTTATTGCCCGTCCCCGATGCTGTCAAGGCAGGGTAATGTCACCTAACGCATTGGAATATCTATAAATTCGGGGCAAGTGCGACATTCTTGCCGCATTGCGAAGACGATTGTGGCGTTTTTTCAGCCGCTCAGACCGCTTCGCGGATGCGCTCGGCCGTCGCGAGATCGACCGAGACCATCTGGCTGACGCCGCGCTCGGCCATGGTCACCCCGAAAAGCCGGTCCATCCGCGCCATGGTGATCGGGTTGTGGGTGATCAGGATGAAGCGGGTCTGGGTGTCGCGCGCCATCTCGTCGAGCAGGTCGCAATAGCGCTCGACATTGGCGTCGTCGAGCGGCGCATCGACCTCGTCGAGCACGCAGATCGGCGAGGGATTGGTCAGGAACACCGCGAAGATCAGCGCGGTCGCGGTCAGGGCCTGCTCGCCGCCCGAGAGCAGGGTCATCACCTGCGGCTTCTTGCCGGGCGGCCGGGCGAATATCTCGAGCCCGGCATCGAGTGGGTCCTCCGCATCGACCAACTTGAGTTCCGCCGTGCCGCCGCCGAACAGCACGGCAAACAGCCTCTGGAACTGCCCGTTGACGATCTCGAAGGCGGCCAGAAGCCGCTCGCGCCCCTCGCGGTTGAGCGCGCTGATCGCCTGCCGCAACCGGCGGATCGCCTCGCTCAGATCGTCGCGCTCGCCCGTCAGCCCCTCGCGCTTGGCCTTGATCTCGATCAGTTCGTCCTCGGCCCGCAGATTGACCGCGCCAAGCCGCTCGCGCTCGGCCTTCAGCCCCGCCAGGCGCCGCTCGACCCCGTCCTGCTCCGGCGGGTCCTCGCCGGCCTTCAGCCCGGCCATCGCCTGTAAACCGTCGAGACGGGTCTCCAGACCATCCTCGATCTGCCGAGCCACATCCGCGACGCGCTGGCGCGCCGCCTCCAGCTTGGCCTCGGCGGCGGCCCGGATCTCGCGCGCGCCGGACAGGCCTTCCAGCGCTATGCGCGCCTGCCGATCAGCCTCGGCCAGCGCCGCCTCGCCGATGGCCAGCCGGTCGGCAGCCTCGCGCCTTTGCGTCTCCGCGCTCTCGATCTCGGCGACCAGCCGGCGCCGCTCGGTCAGGAAGGTGTCGGGGGCCTCCAGCAGCGCTGCTTGCTCCGCAGCGACCGTCTCGATTCGGCGCCGCGTTTCCTCGGCAGTCTGGCCGCCGGTCTCTGCGCGCTCGCGCCAGGCTTTGACGTCGGCGGCGATGGCGGCGCGGCGGCTCGCCCGCAGTTCCGCCTCGCGCGACAGGGTCTGCACCCGCGCCCGGGCATCCGAGGCTGCGATGCGCTGTTCGCCAAGTGCGACGCGCGCCTTCAGCAGCGTGCTCTCCAATTCGGCCGAGGGCGGCAGCGCCGCGACCGACCGCTCCTGCGTTGCAGCCTGCGCGGCAGCCTCCGCGATGGTCTGGCCGAGCCGGCCGATCGCCTCCGTCAGGGCCGAGCGCCGCGTCGCGACCTCGCCGGCCTTGCGTTCCGCCACCGCGAACTGCTCGCGCGCCTGGTCGAGCAGGCGCCGCGCCTGGCGGGCGGCATCGAGCGCCGTCGCCTCGGCCTGCGCGGCCACTTTCGCGTCCTGCATCGCCAGATCGAGCGCCTCGCGGGCGGCTTCGGCGGCTTCCTGCGCGCCTTGCGCCTCGCGTTCGAGATCGCCGAGCCGGTTCTTCTCGGCGAGCCGCCGGGCGGCGGGGGAGGGCGCCTCGGCCGCGCCGGTAAAACCGTCCCAGCGCCAGATGTCGCCCTCGCGCGAGACCAGCCGCTGCCCGGGCTTCAGGGCTTCGCGCAGGCGCGGGCCTTCGCCGCGCGCCACGACGCCGATCTGGGCGAGGCGACGTTTCAGCGCGTCGGGGCCGCGCACATGCGCGGCAAGCGGCTCGGCGCCCGCCGGCAGGGCCGGATCGTCCGCACCCGGCCCGGTATCGCGCCAATGGCTCGGTGCGGAGAGATCGGTGGCGGCATCGAGATCGTCGCCGAGCGCCGCCCCCAGCGCCACCTCGAAACCCTTGGCGACAGCGATCGAATCGAGGATCGCTGGCCAGCGCCCGCCGCTCGTCGGCGCCAGCAGCTTCTGCAGCGTCCGGATCTCGGTCTCCAGCCGCTGCGCCCGGCGGTCGGCCTCGGCCAGCGGCGCCCGCATCTGCGTCTCACGCTCGCGGGCAGTCGCCAATGCCGATCGTGCCGTGGCCGCAGTCGCATCGCTGTCGCGCATCGCGGTCTCGGCGCTGGCGACGGCATTGCGCAACCCTTCGAGCGGCACGGCGGCTGCGCTGGCATCGAGCGCTGCCTGGTCGCGCAGCAGGCGCTCGCGCTCCGAGGCCGCGCGGGTCTCGCGCTCCCTGGTCTCGCGCAGCGCCCGTTCCAGCGCTCCACGCCGGGCGCCGAGCTCGGACAAAGCGGCTTGCGCTGCGGTGTGGTCGGCCTCCGCCGTGGCGAGCGCTGCCTCCGCTTCGGCCAGCGCGGCGGCAGCCGTCTGGGCTCCGCTGGCCGCGCCCGCGCCATCGCGGGCGAGCGCCGCATCCTCGTCGGCCAGCCTTGTCAGGCTCTCAGTCGCGTCGCGCGCCACGCTCTCCTGCCGGGCAAGGTCGCCCTGCAATTCCGCCAGCCGCCGGCCGAGCTCCTCCGCCCGCTGCTTCGCGCGCCGATTCTCGGCTTCAAGCTCGTCGAGCCCGCGCTTGAGCCGCACCAGCCCCGCCGCTGCGGACGCCTCGCCTTCGCGCAGCGCCGGCAGCTCATGCGCCGCGATCGCCTGCCGTCTGGCCGCTTCGGCCTGGATGCCGGTCTGGTCGGCGACGCCGCGCAGCGCCGCCTCCAGCGCCCGCTCGGCATGGGCCTCCTGCGTCCGCGCCTCGTGATGCGCGATCAGCGCCAGCGTCGCCTCGGCCCGGCGGATGTCGGAAGCGAGGCTGCGATAGCGCGACGCCTGCCGCGCCTGGCGCTGCAGCGCCTCGATCTGCTGGTCGATCTCGCCCAGCACATCCTCCAGCCGCGTCAGGTTCTCTTCGGCGCCCTTCAGCCGCAATTCCGCCTCGTGACGGCGGCTGTGCAGCCCGGCGATGCCGGCGGCGTCTTCGAGAATGCGCCGGCGCGATTGCGGCTTGGCCGAGATGATCTCGGCGATCTGCCCCTGCCGCACCAGTGCCGGCGAGCGCGCCCCGGTCGCGGCGTCGGCGAAGAGCAGTTGCACGTCCCGCGCCCGCACCTCCTTGCCGTTGACGCGATAGGTCGAGCCTTCCTCGCGCTCGATCCGGCGCGTGACCTCGAGCACATCGGTTTCGTTGAAGGCGGCGGGCGCCCTGCGGTCGGCATTGTCGAGCGTCAGCGCGACCTCGGCCATGTTGCGGCCGGGGCGCTCGTTCGAGCCGGCGAAGATGACGTCGTCCATCCCCGAGCCGCGCATGTTCTTGAACGAGCTTTCGCCCATCACCCAGCGCAGCGCTTCGACGAGATTGGACTTGCCGCAGCCATTGGGCCCGACGACGCCGGTCAGCCCCGGTTCGATCAGGAATTCCGTCGGCTCGACGAAGGTCTTGAAGCCGGTGAGTTTCAGGCGCGTCAGATGCATCGACGCGCCCGCTCTGTCTCATGCTCCGCGGTCGTCCCGGACGCAGCGAAGCGGAGATCCGGGATCCATTCCTGAGCGGTTCCGGAATGGATCCCGGATCGGCGCCGCATACGCGACTTGTCCGGGATGACGGCGAGGGTGTTAAGACAGCCGCCCTCAGCCCGCGAGGAGCGGCTCCAGGATCTTGTCGAATTCGGCGATCGAGAGCGCACCTGAACGCTTCTGCCCGTTGATGAAGAAGGTCGGCGTCGAGTCGACGCCCGCCTTGGCTCCACGATCCTTCACGACTGTGACGGCGTCATAGATATCCTGCCTTTTCAAGCAGGCTTCAAACGAATCCTGTGTGAAACCGGCCTGCTTGACCATGGTCGAGAGCGCATCGACCGGCTTGTCGGTGAAGGCCCAGACCTTCTGCTGGGCGAAGAGCAGGTCGGTCATCGCGACGTATTTGTCGTTGCCGTTGCAGCGCGCCAGCATGAAGCCCGCCGTCGCCAGCGGGTCGAGCGGGAATTCGCGCAACGTGAAGCGCACCTTGCCCGTGTCGATGTACTTCGCCTTCAGGGCCGGCCAGGTGTCCTTGTGGAAGGCCGCGCAATGGCCGCAGGTCAGCGAGGCGTATTCGATGATCGTGACCTTGGCGCTCTCCGGGCCGAGCCAGACGTCGCCGAGCGGGCCGGGCGTGGCGAGATCGGCCTGGGCGTGGGCGGCGGGCGAACCCAGCATCGCGGCGGCCGCGAGCCCGGCTGTCCCCGTCAGAAGCTGTCGCCTGTTCGTCATGGTACTCGTCCCTGGAAGTGCAGATGGCTGAAAGTCGCAAATCGCTTGCCGGGACCATAGAGGCCGCAACGATTGTGGCAAGATCGTCACCGCCCGTTGTTGCGCCTGCTCACGAAGCCGTGTCGATGGCGCTGCGCTTCGTGCCCTGAACCACATGCTTCTGCGCGACATGGCGCCCGAGCCGCTCGAGTGAAGCCCGCAAGGCCGGGTCGGAAACGCCGGAGACCTGTTGCTCGACACGCGCCGCGATGGCGGGATCGAGCGGCTGCGGCGCGCGTTTCGGCAGGGCTGCCTCGACCGGCCCCTGCTTGAGCACGAGCTTGCCCACGGCCCGCCAGCCGAGATGGGTGTTGACCCGTTCCAGCACGATCGGCGCGAGCTGCTGCATTTCGAGCGCAAACGCACTCTCGACCCGCACCACCATCGTCGCGGGCTCGGCGGTCTCGCCCGGCGCCGGGCGCCGGCGCGGCCAGTCGATCTTCAGCGGCCGCGTGCGCAGGCTCAGCCGCTCGCCGACGATCTCCGGCCAGAGCGACACGATCGCCCGGCCAGCGAATCCCTGCGCCGCCAGCGCAGGCGCGAGCAGATCGTCGATCAGGTCTGCGAGGGGTTTCACGGCCATGCGCCATTGTGGGCGCACCCCGATCCGCCCGCAAGCCTGCGGCCGGATCGGGTCTCATGACAACGGGATCGTCGCTACGGCTCAGGCGTTCGTCCCGCCGTCGACGCTGATGCCGGTGCCGGTGATCTGCCGCGCGGCTGGGCTCGCCAGGAAAGCGACGGCCGCCGCGACATCCTCGGGCTTGCCGTAATGGCCGAGCGCCGTGATCGCCCGCTGGCCGTCCGCGTCCTCGCCCGTTGCGGGGTTCATGTCGGTGTCGGTTGGACCGGGATGCACCAGATTGACGGTGATGCCGCGCGGCCCAAGCTCGCGAGCCAGCCCGCGCGTGAAGGCGAGCAGCGCCGACTTCGTCATCGAATAGACCGTGATGCCCGGGAAAGGTACGCGCTCGGCGAGGCAGGAGCCGATCGAGACGATGCGGCCGCCTTCGGGCAGATGCGCGATCGCTGCCTGCGAGGCCAGCACGACGGAGCGGATATTGACCGCCAGAAGCGCGTCGATATCGGCGAGGCTCGCCTCTGCGACCGAGCCGCCCCGAGCGATGCCGGCATTGTTTACGAGGATGTCGAGGCCGCCGAGGCTCTGCGCCGCCTGATCGACGGAACGCTTCACGGCTTCCGCATCGGCGCTGTCGGCCTGGATCGCGAAGCCGCGCCGCCCCTTGGCCTCGATGGCACGCACCACCTCCGCGGCAAGCTCGGCCGAGTGCTCATAGGTGATGGCGACATCGGCGCCCTTTTCCGCCAGCGCCAGGGCGATCGCCGCCCCGATGCCGCGCGATGCGCCGGTGACGAGGGCGCGCTTGCCAGTCAATTCAATCATGGTTCGATCTTTCTGTATTGAACGATACAGAATTAGCTAGGCACGTTGCCTCCCAGCGTCAAGGGAATTATATATCGACCGATGCAGAAATCGGGTGGACAGAATTCCGGAGTTGAGTCGGCGCGCAGCCGGGGCCGCCCGCGCCGCTTCGATCGTGAGGCGGCGCTGGCAACGGCGACCCGCCTGTTCTGGCTGAAGGGCTATGCGGCAACCTCCGTCGCAGACCTCACCGACGCGATGGGGATCGGTTCGCCGAGCCTCTATGCGGCGTTCGGCTCCAAGGAGGAGCTCTATGCCGAGGCTTTGCGCTATTACGCAAAACGTTACGAGGGGCTGGTCTGGCAGAACTTTCGCGCTGCTCCCACGGCACGCGAGGCGGTGACGGCGCTGCTCATGGATTCGGCGGCGGCGCTGACCGGCTCTTGCAGCCAGAACGACCCGCTCGGCTGTATGGTAACCCTCTCGGCCGTCGGCAGCGAAGGCCATGCCGAACTCGGCGAGCGGGTGCGGGCCGCGCGGGCCTCGGCTCTGACGCGTG
Organism: Hyphomicrobiales bacterium; assembly: GCA_900470775.1. Lineage (GTDB taxonomy): Bacteria > Pseudomonadota > Alphaproteobacteria > Rhizobiales > Beijerinckiaceae > Allobosea. The sequence continues at coordinate 189,308 of UCBZ01000006.1, forward strand.
TCGAAGAGCGCCTCGCCCGCGCCGTCGCTGACGGCGAACTCCCCGCGGATACCGACATTCCCGGCCTCGCGCGCCTTGGCGTGGCCGTGCAGAACGGCATGTCGATCCTGGCACGCGACGGTGCCAGCCGCGCCGAGCTCGAGGCGGCGGCCCGTCATGCCATGCGAGCCTGGCCGGAGCCGGATCGAACCTGAACCACATCGACCATCGCATGATTGTGCGTCTGTAGCCGGGGTCCTAAAAGGCCCACGGGCTGGTTGGGGAACGACGATGCGCTGGGTTGTGGCGGCGATGGCCGCTTTTTTTGGGTTGGGTGGTGAGGCCTTGGCGGTCGAGTTCCTGCAGAAGGGGATCGTGCTGGCGATCGGCGGACCCATCCGCAATGGCGATCAACATCTGCTGCGCGACTATCTCAGCCGGCCGGAATCCGGCCAGATCAAGGTCGTCTATCTGAGCAGCGTCGGCGGCTTCATCTTTCCAGCGAGCGAGATGGCCCGGCTGATTCGTGAAAAGGGCTATGCGACGGTCGTGGACGCGGCTCGCGGACAATGCAGCAGCGCCTGCACCGGGCTCTTCGTCGCCGGCACGCGACGTTACTACCTGAACGCCGGCTTTTCCGACGGTGACGCCAAGCAGCGCGGCGGCCTCGGTTTTCATGCCGGCAGCTCGGTCGGCCGTACCGGCCATGACTATTCCGGCGCTGCCAGCGCCGCCATGATCGCGATGTATTATGAGATGGGCGTCCCCGGCGCCGCCTCGTTGATGACGGGCTCCGAATTCAAGGGCGTCCATCGGCTCTCCGGCAAGACGGCGCTCTCGCTCGGCATCGCGACCAACCTGTCGCTTCCATGAGAGCAGGGCCCGCCGCCGCCGATCTCCTCGCCTGGTACGACCGCCACCGTCGTGTCCTGCCCTGGCGCGCGCTGGCCGGTGAGCGGGCCGATCCCTACCGGGTCTGGGCCTCCGAGATCATGCTGCAGCAGACCACGATCGCGGCGGTGAAGCCTTACTACGAGCGCTTCATGGCGCGCTTCCCGACGGTGGCTGCGCTCGCGGCCGCGCCCTCCGAGGAGGTCATGCAGGCCTGGGCGGGCTTGGGTTACTATTCGCGCGCTCGCAATCTCCATGCCTGCGCGATGGCCGTCGTCGCCAACCATGGCGGGCGCTTTCCCGACACCGAGGACGGCCTGCGCACCCTGCCGGGCATCGGCGCCTATACGGCCGGCGCCGTCGCGGCGATCGCCTTCAACCGGCCCGCCGCAGCGGTGGACGGCAATGTCGAGCGGGTGATGACGCGGCTCTTCACCATAGAGGATCTGCTGCCCGGCGCCCGCCCGCTGGTGCGCGAGCGCGTTCTGGCGCTAATGCCGCACGACCGGCCGGGCGATTTCGCGCAAGGCTTGATGGATCTCGGCGCCACCATCTGCACACCGCGCAATCCGGCTTGCGGCCTGTGCCCCTGGCGCGAGCCCTGCCTCGCCCGCATCGCGGGCACGCAGGAGAGCTTTCCGAGAAAGGCGGCGAAGAAGGCTGGCGCCACCCGCTATGGCGCGGCTTTCGTGCTGCGGCGCGAGGATGGCGCGCTGCTGCTGCGCACCCGTCCGCCCAAGGGCCTGCTCGGCGGCATGGCCGAGGTGCCGACCAGCGAGTGGCGCGCCGACTACGAGCTGGACGGCGCCGCTCAGGACGCGCCGGTCGTCACCCGCTGGCGCCAGTTGGCCCCGCCGGTGCGGCATGTCTTCACGCATTTCCCGCTGGAGCTGACGGTGTTTGCCGCGACGGCCCCCGCCGGCATGCAGCCCCCGCCGGGCATGCGCTTCACAGCCGTCGGCCGGCTCGGCGAGGAGCCGTTTTCGAGCGTGATGTTGAAAGTTCTGGAGACGGCCGGCGCTATGGCATGACGCCCCGGGCTTATTGCAACTCGAAGACGCGATAGGTCATCGTCGGCAGCTCGACGGCCCATTTCGCATAGCCCTTGGAGTAGATCTTGCCGCGATTGGGCGGCCAGGGGTCGTGGATCCGCAGAGTGGTGCCGAGCCCGTCGCCCTCGCCATCGCCGCGCATACCAACGATCACGATCATATGGCCGGGGCTGCCGCGGCCGGCGGTGTATTCACCGACGTTCCAGAGCATGTCGAACATCAGCGGGCCGCGCATCAGCGCCTGTTTCAGCTTGTCGACCGACCAGGATTGCGGCGCGTTGCAGAGCAGCCCGTGAATCTTGCCGTAGCGGGTGCCGGAGACGATGGCTTGGTCGGTTTCAGACGAGTTCGCCAGGCTGCCATCGGGCAGGATCATGTCCGCTGGCGTCTTGGCGATGACAATCGGCACCGTCGACTTCTTCATCATCGCGGTCGATGTCGCCCAGCAGGTCGTGTTCGTCGGCTGGGCGATGAAGGAAATCTTGTGCAGGATCGGCGTGAAGGCTTCCGTGTCGTAGAGGCAGGACTGCGTGGCAGCTCCCGCCTCGCCATCCTCGACGAGCCAGTTTGCCTTCTGGAATGCCTTGACCGCGGTGCGTGTCAGGTTGCCGAAGCGTGCATCGGGTACGAGTGGCGGCTTGGGCTTCAGCTTGGCGTTCAGGGCTTCCTGGAGTTTCTTGACCTCCGCCCCTGTCGAGCCGACCTTGAGGATCGTCACCATCGCCGCCGCCTCCGTGCCAGACGCCTCTCTTGGCGGAGACGACCATAGGTCAGCGCGGCAGGCGCAACGTCATTTGAACGAAGGATGGGCCGCCAAAATCGGCACTGGGGCCGCCTGTCAGGCCGCCGCCATCTGCGTCCGGATTTCGGCCCGAAGGTTGTCGAGCAGCATCAGCCCGCCCGGCCGTTCGACATGCCAGAAGGTCCAGCCATTGCAGCTCGGCAGGCCCTGCGCCAGCGCGCCGACTTTGTGGATCGAGCCGACTGCCGGCCCCAGCACCAGCGTGCCGTCGGCGCGGATGATCGCCTTGTGGCGGCGCTTCTCGTCGGTCACGGCCTCGCCGGCCTTGACCAGCCCGGCCTCGACCAAAGAGAGGAACGGCACGCGCGGCTCGCTGCGCTTGGAGGGCGCGATCGCGAAGGCTTCCGGCGGCAGCGGCGTGATCGCGTCGATGCGCTTGCGGGCGGCATCGGCATAGGTGGCGTCGCGCTCGCAGCCGATGAAATGCCGGCCGAGCGCCTTGGCCACAGCACCCGTCGTGCCGGTGCCGAAGAACGGGTCGAGGATGACGTCGCCGGGATTGCTGGCCGAAAGCATGACGCGGGCGAGCAGGGCCTCGGGCTTCTGCGTCGGATGCACCTTGGCGCCGAGTGCGTCCTTCAGGCGCTCCTCGCCGGTGCACAGCGGCAGATACCAGTCCGAGCGCATCTGGAGGTCGTCATTGCCCCCTTTCAGCGCCTCGTAATGGAAGGTGTATTTGGAGGCCTCGCCGCGCGCCGCCCAGATCAGCGTCTCATGCGCATTGGTGAAGCGCCGGCCGCGGAAATTCGGCATCGGGTTGGCCTTGCGCCAGACGATGTCGTTCAGCATCCAGAAGCCGAGATCCTGCAGGATCGAGCCGACGCGGAAGATGTTGTGATAGCTGCCGATGACCCAGAGCGCGCCGTCGGGCTTCAGCACGCGGCGGCAGGCCGAAAGCCAGGCGCGGGTGAAGGCGTCGTATTCGGCAAAGGACGAGAACTTGTCCCAGTCGTCGTCGACGGCATCGACGAGGCTGTCGTCGGGCCGGCGCAGATCGCCGCCGAGCTGGAGATTATACGGAGGGTCGGCAAAGACGAGGTCGACGCTGGCCGCCGGCAGCCGCTCGATCGCGGCAATGCAGTCGCCGACGAGAACCTGGTCGAGCGGGAGTTCGAGCGGCAGGCTCGCAGGCTTCAATCGGGACTGCAGCGCGGGCCGTCCGGTACGCGGAACCTGAATCCGGACGGCGGCGCTGGTAGCCTCGGCACGCAAAATACCCATGACGCCCCAAGACCGTTACGCAACTTCAACAGTCGCGATCATGCCGAGTCAGGGTAAAAGCCGGGTTTCCGCGATGAAAAAAATGCGTCTCGTTTTGGGGCTGCAGTTTTTGCCCAGCCCCTTGGCGGATAAGGCGGATTCCTAAGGGCGGGTTAATGGTCGGAGGCTCGCAGCGCACGCGATTCCCTCGCTGTCATGGTCGGGACAAGCCCGACGACCATGACAGCGGAAACGTCTGGCGACGCTCCCGGTCACCGCCGCCAGACGCCCTTCACCGGCGCGAACGAGTAGCGATGCTCGGCGCAGGGGCCGTGCGCCTGCAGCGCCGCGCGATGCTGCGGCGTGCCGTAACCGGCATGGGCCGAGAAGCCATAGGCCGGATAGCGCTGGCACAGCCGCGCCATCATCGCGTCGCGCGTCACCTTGGCGATGATCGAGGCCGCCGCGATCGAGGCCACCAGCGCATCGCCGCCGATGATGGATTCGCAGGAGCAGGCCAGCACCGGCGGGTCGTTGCCATCGACCAGCACGCTGAGCGGCTGGACCGGAAGCGCCGCCACCGCCCGGCGCATCGCCAGCAACGTCGCCTGCCGGATATTGATCGTATCGATCTCGACGGCGGTCGCGCTGGCGATGCCGATGGCGAGCGCCGATCCGGCGATGATCTCGAACAGTTCCTCGCGCCGGGCCGGCGTCAGGTTCTTGGAATCATCGAGCCCATCCGGCACGGCCTGCGGATCGAGGATGACGGCAGCCGCCACCACAGGCCCGGCAAGCGGCCCGCGCCCGACCTCGTCGATCCCGGCGAGCGGCCAGAGTCCTTTGGAGATTGCATGCGTCTCGCGATGGAAATGGGCGGTCATGGCGGGCTTATGCAACATCCGGTGCCGGCGGGCCATGCTCTCGGCAGGGCTGTCCACGGCATCTCCGTCTGCACTCTGCGCGTCATGGTCGAGCTTGACCCGACCATCTCTTGCCAAACGAGGCTCCCACTCATCCGGCTTGAGATTCTCGGGTCTGCGCTGCGCTTCGCCCGAGAATGACGGCTGACAGCTAGAACAGGCTCAACTGCGCCTTCTCCTTCTCGGGCTTCAGGAACAGGTCGCTGCGCAGCCTTGTCCTCGCCCCATTGAAGCCGAAGCGCTCGGCCGCCAGCTCGAAGCGTCGGCCGATCATCCAGGCATAGGGTCCCGAGCCGACCATGCGCTGGCCCCAGTTCGCGTCGTAATCCTTGCCGCCCCGCGTCGAGCGGATCAGCGAGACGACATGGCGCAGCTTGTCGGGGTGATGGGTCAGCAGCCAGTCCTGCACCAGATCCTTCACCTCCAGCGGCAGCCGCAGCAGCACATAGCCCGCCTCGCGCGCGCCTGCCGCCTTCGCGGCATCCAGGATGCGCTCGATCTCGTGCTCGTTGATCGCCGGGATAATCGGCGCGACCAGCACGGTGACGGGAATGCCCGCATCCGACAGCGCCTTGATCGTCTCCAGCCGCTTGGCCGGCGAGGCGGCGCGCGGCTCCATGCCGCGAGCGACCTTGGGGTCGAGCGTCGTCAGGGAGATCGCGACCTTGGCCAGCCCCTTGGCCGCCATCGGAGCGAGGATGTCGATGTCGCGCCGCACCAGCGCCGATTTCGTCACGATCCCGACCGGATGGTTGAAGCGCTCCAGCACCTCGAGGATGCCGCGCATGATCCGCAGCTTCCGCTCGATCGGTTGATAGGCGTCGGTGTTGGTGCCGATCGCGATGGTGCGCGGCTGATAGGATGCGGCCGACAGCTCCTTCTCCAGCAGCAGCGCCGCATCGGGCTTGGCGGTCAGCTTGCTCTCGAAGTCGAGCCCCGGCGAGAGGCCGAGATAGGCATGGGTCGGCCGCGCGAAGCAGTAGACGCAGCCATGCTCGCAGCCGCGATAGGGGTTGATCGAACGGTCGAACGAAATATCGGGCGAGTCGTTCTTCGTAATGATGGTGCGCGCCTTCTCGACCGAAACCTCGGTCTTGAAGGCCGGCAATTCGCCGAGCGAGCCCCAGCCATCATCCTCAGGCGTACGCTGCTCGGCCTCGTAGCGCCCGCCCGGATTGAGCGTCGCGCCGCGCCCGCGCCGCCGGTCCGGATCGACGCGATGGCCGACATGGGCGAACGGATCGACCGGCGCGACGCGCGCGGATACCGACATCGGCGCGCTGTCATGCCGCTTGAGCGGCTGGGCCGGAATCGGCCGCGGTAAGGCTCTGCCTTGGCTCATGGCGTTGAACCATTCCTGAAAATCGCCGGGAATCGACGATATCTGTGGCTGTGAATGTGAACATATAGAGAACATATTGCAAGTGACAGGATTGCGACATGCTGCGCTGCGCCATAAGGATTTGCGCATGCTCACTGCGGTCATACGCGTCGCTGGCTCGGCTGAGGCGCTCGCCGCGACCTTCTCGGTTCTCATCCCTGCCGTCGCCGACGGCTTCCTCGGCCATGCCGTGGTGGTCGATGCGTCGGGCCACGCCGATATCGAGCGCCTCGCGGATGCGACGGGCGCGAGCTATCTGCGCGTAGGCGGGGCCGAGGGCTGGCATCTCGGCGCGGCCCAGGCGCGTGGTGACTGGCTGTTCCTGCTCGAAGCGGGCGACGTGCCGCAGCCGCACTGGACCCAGGCCGCCGAGCGCCATCTCATCGTCGCGCCCGACGCACCGGCGCTGATTCCGCTGCGCGGCGTCGCAGGCTCGCTGCGCGAGCGAGCCGCCATCTCCTTCGGTCCCCGCCGCCTGCGTCCCGGGCTGATCGTCCCCAAGGGCCATGTCCTCTCGGGCCGCCTCGGGGCCGCGCCGCGTCGTCTGTCCGTCAGGCGCGAGCGCGCGGGGGACTGACGGGGGCGACGTCGTCGTAAGCCGGTGCACTGCGGCGTCAGGCTCTCCGGGCCGTATCGATGCCGGAGACGGTAGTGAACAGGAGAAGGCGACGATGGAGATCAAGCGAAGCGGTTCTCAGCCCTCAGGCTAAGAGGTCGGCGGACCATTTCACAGGCGCTGTCCGCATCGGCCTGCTGTTCAACCTGCCCGAGCCGGCGCGGATCGCCACGGCGCTGGTCACCTTCGAGCCTGGCGCGCGCAGGGCCTGGCACACCCACCCGCTCGGCCTGACCGTGATCGTCACCGCCGGCTGCGGCTGGGTGCAGCGTGAGGGTAGCCCGATTCCGGCAGTCGCTTGAAAACGCCGCCCGCTCTTTGCGTCGGTTGATGATGAGGGGCGGGCGGCGCACCGCCAGGCGCGTTTTGTAAACTTCCGCAGAATGACCCGGCGCGGGGCCGGTCGGCCCGCGCCGGGCAACGGCGTGTGGGGCGAGGATCAGGCGGGCCTGACATTGAAGGGGTAGGGCGCGATCCCTTGCAGCACCCCGGTGATGGATTTGCGGTACGCTGTCTTGATGAAAAAGCGCCCGACGGGAATCGTCGCGCAATCTTCCATCGCCGTCGCGCCGATTGCCTCGGCGATGCGCGTCCGGTTCGCCTCGTCCTTCGCGTCGAGCCAATCCTGTATCATGGCCTCAGCCTTGGGGTTCTCCGGCCAGCCGAACCAACCAGATGTTCCCTGCTCGCGAACCAGCGAGGAGACCGCAGGGTTGGAGTAATTTGGTGCGCTGCCAAAGCTATGAAAAACGCTCCAGCCGCCCTTGTCGGTACTCTCGCGGCTGGCTCTTCTCTGCACCACCGTACCCCAGTCGCTTTCCCGGAGATCGACGTTGAAGCCGACGCGCTGCAGGAGGTCGGCAGTCACCTGCCCGAGCGGGCCGATGGCTGGAAAATCCGTCGGGTTGATGACGACGGTCTGCTCGCCCTTGTAGCCGGACTCCGCGAGAAGCTTCTTGGCAGCCTCGATATCGCCCTTCATGAGGGTCGAGCCGTAATCCTTTTCGTAGGCCGTCCCGCACGGATAGGGGCTCCGGCAGGCCGACCAGAGCGATTTGTCGTCGCCCTGTACAGCCTGCATGTAACTCTGCTGGTTCACCGCCATCATGAAGGCCTGGCGCACCTTCTTGTTGTTGAACGGCGCTTGGAGGTGATTGACCCGTGCGAAGGCGTGGCGCCCGCCCGGCTGATCGACCTGCAGCGTGATGCCGGCCTTCGCAAGCACCGGCAGAAGATCCGGCAGGGGCTGTTCCCACCAGTCGATTTCGCCATTCTGAATGGCAGCCGCGGCGGTTGCAGGGTCCGGCATGATGGTCCATTCGATGCGCGGAAAATGCGCGATCTTGGCCCCTGAACCCCATTCGACAGGCTCGGAGCGCGGAACATAGGCGCCGAATTTCTCGTAGGCGCAGCGGCTGCCCGAGACGTATTCCCCGGGAAGGAAACGGTAGGGACCGGAGCCGACCGCCTCGGTGAAGGCCTTATAGGGATCGGTCTCGGCAAAACGCGCCGGCATGATCCAGGCAATACTGGAATCGGGTTTTGCGAGCGCATCCAAGAGGAGAGGGAAGGGGCGCGTGAGTTTGATGACGAGGGTTTTGTCATCCGGCGTCTCGTAGCGGTCGACGGTCTTCCCCATGATCTGGCCGAACGTGTCACGCTTGCTCCAGCGCTCGATGCTCGCCGCGCAATCACGGCTGCGCACGGGAGTCATGTCATGGAACATCAGACCATCGCGCAACTTGATCGTCCAGGTGCGACCATCGTCCGAGACCTGGTGTCCCTCCGCCATCTGCGGGCGCGGCTTCATATCGGCCCCGCAGGCGTATAGGACGTCATAGACGTAATAGGCGTGGTTGTTGGTGACCGTTGCGGTTGTCCAGATCGGATCAAGCGACGTCAGATTCGCTTGCGGCACGAAACGCAGCGTCGCGACCTTCTGCGCGATGGCGGGCGCAGCAAAAAGCGTAGCGGCGCTTCCTGCCAGAAACGTACGGCGTCGCATGGTAACCTCCCTGTTATTATTTTTTTGAAGAGTAGGCTGTTGAGGCCAGTTTAGCGATGCCTTTTCTTCTCATTCCGGGCTACACGGCGTTACATCTATGATCGGGCTCATGGCGTGGCGCAGATCGGCCTCTCCCTCCCCGATCCGCGCCCTCATCCCCCTACAACTGCTGCGCCCTGAACGTGTCGCAGCTCTGCATCGAGCCGCTCTTCAGCCCGGTGTTGAACCAGCGCTGGCGCTGGGCCGAGGAACCATGCGTGAAGGAATCGGGCACCACCTGGCCGCGAGAGGCCTTTTGCAGCATGTCGTCGCCGATCGCTGCGGCCGTGCGCATCGCTTCCTCGACATCGCTCTGATCGATCCGCCCCATCGCCTGGATGTTATGCGCCCAGACGCCGGCGAAGCAGTCGGCCTGAAGCTCGATCCGCACCGAGATCTCGTTGGCCTTGACCTCGTTCGAGCGCTCGCGCAGCTCGTTGGCCTTGGGCAGGATGCCGATCAGGTTCTGGATGTGGTGGCCGACCTCGTGGCCGATCACATAGGCATAGGCGAAATCGCCGCCGCCGCCGAGCTTGCGCTGCATCTCCTGGAAGAAGGAGGTGTCGAGATAGACGCGCTTGTCGGGCGGGCAGTAGAACGGCCCCATCGCCGACTGCGCCCGGCCGCAGGCCGAACTGGTGGCGCGATTGAACAGGACCAGGCGCGGCTGCTCGTAGCGCTTGTTGGCCTGTTGCGGCAGAAGCTTCGTCCAGACATCCTCGTTCTGCGCCAGAACGGCCGAGACGAAGCGACCCATGTCGTCCGCCGGTGGCCCGGCCGAGCGGCGCGTTTCCTGCGTCGGAGCCTGTCGCCCACCGATGCCGCCGATCAGCTCTGCGCCGCCGATCAGCAGGCGCGGATCGATGCCGAGCGCCCAGCCGACGAGGCCGAGCACGACCATGGTGCCGATGCCCAGGCCTCCGCGCCCGCCGGGAAGGCCGGCAAAATCGCCGCCGCCACCGCCGCCGCGCCGGTCCTCGACATTCTCGGACTGGCGATAATCTTCCCATTGCATGGCGTCGGTCCCCGTAAGCCTGCGGGCAATCTCCGAGCCCGCCCGCAATCTCAAGGAGAGACGGCCGGAACTCAAGCCGTCATTCAACCCCGGCCGTCGCTGCCGGTTCCGGCGTCCCCGCCGCTTCGAGCGCCGTCTTCAGCGCCCTCATGTCGCGCCAGGCCAGGCGCTTCTGCAGCGGCTGGCGCAGCAGATAGGCCGGGTGCAGCGTCGCCATGGCGCGGATGCGCCGCGTGCCGGTGTCGTATTCCAGCCATTTGCCGCGCGAGGCCAGGATGCCGGAGAGCCCGAGCAGGCCCTGCGCCGACGGTCCGCCGATGCAGATCAGGATGTCGGGGTCGGCGAGCTGGATCTGGCGCTGGATGAAGGGCAGGCAGATCGAAACCTCCTGCGGCGTCGGCGTGCGGTTGCCCGGCGGCCGCCAGGGCAGCAGATTGGCGATGTAGACGTCGTCCTTGCGGCTGAGCCCGATCGCCGCCAGCATCCGGTCGAGCAACTGCCCGGAACGTCCGACGAAGGGCAGGCCGATCCGGTCCTCGTCGGCGCCCGGCGCCTCGCCGACGAACATCACGCGCCCGGCGGGGTTGCCGTCGGCGAAGACGAGGTTCTTCGCGGTCGCCTTGAGCGCGCAGCCCTCGAATTTTGCCAGAGCCTGCTTCAGATCGTCGAGCGTCGCCGCCTCCGCAGCCAGCACCTTGGCGCTGACCGTGGCGTCGTCGGGCGCAGTCGCAGCGGCCGCGTTGGGGCGTGCGACCACGGCCGGCGCTTGTCCGGGTCGCGGCGGCAGGGTGGGGCGAGGGCGCGGTGCGTCGCCCACGGACTGTGGGCTTGCGACACGGTCCTGAGCCTGCGCGAAATGGTCGTGCGGCGTCTCGTCAAGCGCCTCGGTGATGCCCATCTCGGCATACCAGGCGACAAGCTCGGCGGGTTCGGGCGTTGCGGTCAGGGACATCGTGGCCTTCGTCTACCACGGCTGCATGCGACTTCGCGAGCCGGCGCGGTTGCAAATTGGAACGCGCGCTTGGATAGAGGGTTTCCAGACTGTCGTCGTGCCCGTCTTGAATGGGCAGGCAAGATAGTTCATATATAAACTAATTGGCTTTGAGGCCGGCGCGGGCCTTCGGGAGGGCAGGATGGATCTCGAACAGGCACAGGCCGAACCGCGCGAGAGCATGGATTATGACGTCGTCATCGTCGGTGCCGGGCCTGCGGGACTGGCCGCGGCGATCCGTCTCAAGCAGCTCGACGAGAATGTTACGGTCGTTGTGGTCGAGAAGGGCGCCGAGGTCGGCGCGCATATCCTGTCGGGCGCGGTGATCGATCCTTCGGGCCTCGACGCGCTCCTGCCGGATTGGCGCCAGGATGACGCCCGCCCGCTGACGACGGAAGTCAGCGAGGACATCTTCTATTTCCTGACCGAGCCGAACGGCATCCGCCTGCCGAACTTTGCCATGCCGAAACTGATGAACAACCACGGCAATTTCGTCGGCTCGCTCGGCCTCGTGACGAAATATCTTGCCGCCAGGGCGGAAGCGCTCGGCGTCGAGATCTATCCGGGCTTCGCCGCGGCCGAGCTGCTGTTCGACGAGAACGGCGCCGTGCTCGGCATCGCCACAGGCGACATGGGCATTGCGAAAAATGGCGAGGTCTCGGAGCGCTTCACGCGCGGCATGGAACTGCGTGGCCGCTACACGTTGCTGGGCGAGGGCGTGCGCGGCTCGCTCTCCAAGATCGCGATCCGCAAATTCGGCCTCGACGCCGGTCGCGAGCCGCAGAAATACGGCATCGGCCTGAAGGAGATCTGGCAGGTCAAGCCGGAGAAGTTCCACAAGGGCCGCGTCCAGCACTCCTTCGGCTGGCCGCTCGGCGCCGACACCGGCGGCGGCTCCTTCCTCTACCATTTCGACGATAACCTGGTGACCGTCGGCTTCGTCGTCCACCTCAACTACACCAATCCGACGCTCTCGCCCTTCGACGAGTTCCAGCGCTTCAAGACCCACCCGATGATCCGCGACCTGTTCGACGGGGCCAAGCGCCTGTCCTACGGCTCGCGCGCCATCACCGAGGGTGGATACCAGTCCGTGCCGAAGCTGACTTTCCCGGGCGGCGCGCTGATCGGCTGCGCGGCCGGCTTCGTCAACGTGCCGCGCATCAAGGGCAGCCACAACGCTGTCATCTCCGGCATGCTGGCGGCCGAGAAGCTGGTCCCCGCGCTGGCGGCCGGGCGTTCGCATGACGAGATCGTCGAGATCGAGACGAGCTGGCGCGATTCAGCCATCGGCGCCGATCTCAAGCCGGTGCGCAACGTCAAGCCGCTCTGGTCGAAATACGGCACCCTGCTCGGCATCGGGCTCGGCGGCATCGACATGTGGCTGAACCAGCTCTTCGGCTGGTCGCCTTTCGGCACGCTCAAGCATGGCAAGCCTGACCACGCGACGCTGAAGCTCCTCAGCGAGGTCAAGCCGATCGTCTATCCCAGGCCCGACGGCAAGATTTCGTTCGACAAGCTGTCCTCTGTCTTCCTGTCCTCGACCAATCACGAGGAAGACCAGCCGGCTCATCTCAAGCTGACCGACCCCTCGATACCCATCGACAAGAACCTGCCGCTCTACGGCGAGCCGGCGCGGCTCTACTGTCCGGCGGGTGTCTATGAGGTCGTCTACAAGGATGCCGAGGCGAAGACCGATCCCCGTTTCGTGATCAACGCGCAGAACTGCGTCCACTGCAAAACCTGCGACATCAAGGACCCGGCCCAGAACATCACCTGGACGGTGCCCGAGGGCGGCGGCGGCCCGGGATACGCGAATATGTGATGCGGCCGATCATCGCGGCCCGCTTCCAAAACCGCAAAGAAAAAGGGCGTGCCGGGTCACGGCACGCCCTTTTCGTGGCTGTCTGCGTGATCGTCCGCGAGGACTGATCAGCCCTTGCGGATCACGGCCGGGGCCGGCTTCTCCGGCTGGGCGCAACCGGCAGCAAAACCGGCAAGCAGAGCAACGGCGGCAACGCTGAGAACGATCTTTTTCATTAGAATGATCCTGTTCGAATCGTCGCGGCACAGGCACGACGCAAGGACAGTAGCGCGTCAATCCCTGATGTAACGATAACGAATGCTTGTGAACGTTGCGGCGCCGCACGGTTTCGCGCGACTGTGACATGGCCGCTACGGCACCGCACCATTCGGCCGGCGCACGGCTTGCCCGCCCGCCTGGAAACGGCCATCTTGCACCTCTACGCGAAGCGGTCACGGTCGAGCACAAAGACCACGCCCCCCGCGACTGGCGAGGCGGCCGACCGAGGGAGAATGGCAGTCGTGGTATTTGGAATGAACAGCCGTGGCCCGATCACGGCGGCTGCCTTGGCGTTGCTGCTGGCCTTGCCGGTCGGCGCGGCGGCGCAAGGTGCGACTCCCCGCACGCATGATCAGCTCGATACGGCCGAAAGCCTCGAGGGCAATTACCTCGCTGCGATCGTCGCCGGAGCCGGGCGAGATCTGGGCGCGGCCTCCGTCTATTTGCGCGAAGCGATCAAGGGCGATCCGCAGAACAATGACCTGCTGGAACGGGCTTTCGTCGCCTTTCTGGCCGATGGCGCGATGCCGGACGCCTTTCGCGCCGCCGACAGGCTGATCCAGCGCGATCCGAGCAACGGCCTGGCGCAGCTCGCCGTCGGCATTCGCGCACTGAAGCAGAAGAGCTATCAGACCGCCCGCAACCACCTCCAGCGCGGCGGCCGCGGCCGCGCCGCCGACATCACTGCGACGCTGCTCTCGGCCTGGTCCTATCTCGGCTCCGGCCAGGCGACGCGCGCCGTCGAGACGCTGGAGCGGCTGAAGGGCGAGACCTCCTACAACCTCTTCCGCGACTACCATGCAGGGCTGATTCTCGACGCCGCCGGCCGCAAGGCTGATGCCGAGAAGCGCCTGAAGAGTGCTTATGATTCGGAGAAGACGACCCTTCGCCTGGTCGACCTCTGGGCGCGCATGCAGGCGCGCAATGGCGATTTCGAGGCTGCCGCCGCGACCTATGGCGAATTCGACCGCCTGCTGCCGAATCATCCGATCGTGCGCGACGGCATCGCCAAGGTCGCCGCGAAGCAGGCTCCGCCCCGCCAGGTCGGCAATGCCCAGCAGGGCGCGGCCGAAGTGCTCTACGGCCTCGCCAGCGCCGGCAACCGCCAGGGCGACGAGGCGGCCGCGCTGCTCTATCTGCGGCTCGCCATCTATCTCGACCCCAACCACGACCTCGCCATCCTGACGCTGGGCGACATCCTGGAGCGCGCGCGCCAGCCCGAGGACGCGGTCGCGGTCTATGAGAAGATGCCGACGACCTCGCCGCTGCGTCCCAATGCCGAGATCCAGGCCGGTCTCGCGCTGGAGAACCTCGGCAAGCCTGACGAGGCCGTGAAGCATCTGACGGCGCTGATCAGCGAGCGGCCCGACGATGTCGATGCGCTCTCGGCGCTCGGCAACATCTACCGCTCGCGCAAACTCTTCCAGGAAGCCGCCGACACCTATGACAAGGCGATCGCCAAGATCGCCGCGCCCGGCCGCGCCAACTGGGACCTGTTCTATTTCCGCGGCATCGCCCGCGAGCGCATCAAGCGCTGGCCCGAGGCCGAGGCCGATCTGCGCAAGGCGCTCGAACTCCTGCCCGAGCCGCTCGGCCGCGAGCGCGCGCTGGTGCTGAACTATCTCGGCTATTCGCTGGTCGACCAGCACCTCAAGCTCGACGAGGCGCTCGACATGCTGCGCCGCGCCGTCGAACTGCGCCCGCGCGACGGCTACATCACCGATTCGCTGGGCTGGGCCTATTACCGTCTCGGCCGCTATGCCGAGGCCGTGCGCGAGCTCGAACGCGCCATGGAGCTGCGTCCCTCCGACCCGGTGATCAACGACCATCTCGGTGACGTCTACTGGAAGACCGGGCGCAAGCTCGAAGCCGGCTTCCAGTGGAACCATGCGCGCGACCTCAATCCCGAGCCCGAGGATCTGGTCAAGATCAAGCGCAAGATCGAGCGCGGCATTGAGGACGGCCCCTCCGCCAGCGCGGTCGATCCGAACGCGACCGAGCCCAAGAAGGACGGCGGCTGAACCCTGCCGCCGATCCCCGCGTGCCCGCATCGCTGACCACCCGCGCGCGGGCCAAGATCAACCTCACCTTGAAGGTGATCGGCCGGCGCGCCGACGGCTATCACGAGCTTGAAAGCCTGGTCGCCTTCGCCGGTGTCGGCGATACGCTGACGCTCGAACCCGGTCCCGAACTCGGGCTGACAATCGGCGGGCCGCGCGGCGAAGGCTTGGCCGTCGACGAATCCAACCTGATCCTGTGCGCGGCGCGTGCGCTCTCGCACGAAATCGGCCCGCTTCGCAGCGGCCACTTCCACCTCGTCAAGCGCCTGCCGGTGGCGTCCGGTATCGGCGGCGGCTCGGCCGATGCGGCCGGCGCGCTGCGCTTGCTGGCGCGCCTGAACCGCCTGGCGCCGGACGATCCCGCACTGTTTCGCGCCGCGGGTAAAGTCGGTGCGGACGTACCGGTCTGCCTCGAGTCACGCGCCCGCATCATGACCGGCATCGGCGAGCGCCTCGGCCCGCCGCTGCCGCTGCCGCCGCTGTTCGCCCTGCTGGTCAATCCGGGCGTGCCGGTCGAGACGGTGGCGGTGTTCCGCGAACTCGGATTGCAGGCCGGCGAGGCGGGCTCGGGGGCAGGGATATCGGCCTCGCTCGTCCCCGACACGATGCCCGGCCTGATCGCGGCGCTTGCCACAAGCGGCAACGACCTCGAAGCCCCGGCACTGCGGGTCGCCCCGGTTATCGATACGGTGCTGGCGGCGCTGCGCTGCCAGCCGGGCTGCCGCCTCGCCCGCATGTCGGGCTCGGGCGCGACCTGCTTCGCCCTGTTCGATGACTGCCGCGCGAACGCTGCAGCGGGCAGAGCGCTGGCGCAGGCGCAGCCGGGCTGGTGGGTCAAGGCCACCCTGCTGCGGTGAGACCGCACGCCGTTGCCCATGGGGCAACCAGGCGGTAGCGTCGAGATCGCGTTCGGACGCTCTGTGGCGTTGCGACAGACAGAAGGAATCCGCCCGATGCGTATCCTCCTGGCCTTGGCTCTCATTTTTTCGGCCGTTTGCCCCCTGCGTGCCGCAGCGCTCGATGATGCGATCGCGGCCTGGCTTGCGGGTGACGACGCGGTCGCGCTTCCTGCCCTGTCGGCTCTGGCGAAGGCCGGCGACGAGGACGCGATGCTGGCTCTGGGCGTGATCGAGCCTCGCGTCTGGCAAGGCGACTATGTGTCCGCTCTGGAGCGGGCGCAGCGCATCGCCCTGCTGCGCAAACCGGGCGGGCTTTCCGGCGAATCCTGGCTGAACAGCGTCAAGGCCCGGCGCGCGCTGGCCGAGGCGTTCGAGGCGGCGCAGCAGAAAAGCGATCCTGCGCCCTTGCTGGCGCTCGGCCAGATCGATGCGGCGCGGACGGCCCTGGCCATGGCGTTCAACCACAGGCCGGAATCGCTCGCCGAGTTCGATGCCGGGTCCCGCCTGCCCAACGAGATGCGCTTCTGGGTCTGGTGGGGCGCGGCGGTGCGCCTGTGGCCGGCGGCCTATCCGACACCGCCCGCGCCCGAGGCGGCCGGACGCTTGCGCGCCGCCGTCGCCGAGGCGCTGTCGCCGGAATGGACCGGAAGCCTGCAGCAGATGCTGTTCTTCAGCGTTGATGTCGGAGGCCTCGCGGGCATACCCGTTCCGACGGCGGCCAATCTCATCGGACGCGTCCTGCGCAAGGGGCGGATTGCGGCCGAAGCAGACGTCGCCTTCAAGACCGCCTCCGCTCCGGCACGCGAGCAGGCCCTGACATCGGCGCGCGCCATCCTGATGACGGCCCCCGAGGCAAAGCCGGTTCGGGATTTCTGCGCCGCATCCTGTGCGGCAACGCGGGAGGCTTGCGTGGAAACGCTCTGGACGCTGACCGGCGGCGCCGAAATCCAGACCTTCCTGCACACGCCGCTCGACACGCTGATCCCGCAGCAGGCCTATCTCGGCAGCCCGCGCCATCGCGGCGATATGGTCCACATCGCCCGCAAGCGATTCCCGGCAGGCGCGCCGGCCAACCTCGACGCCTGCGGAGCAAAGCTGATGTTGGGCCGCTGAGCGCTGCCCGCCCGCTCCCGCAATCGGCGGTGAGCCGGATCACCCGGCATCCGGCGCGACGCTGTCGATCACCTCGTGATGCGTGACGAGTTCGTCATAGTCGCGCAGCGCTGCCACCGCGCCGGGCTCGACCACCGCCCTGGCTGCGTCCTCGCCGGCGAAGGCGCGGATCGCGGCCATCGACGCCCATCGCGTCAGCACCGTGAACTCGACCGCATCACCGAGATCGCGCCGGACAAGCTCCGCCCCCAGGAAGCCGGGAACGTGCCGGAGTTCCTGCACCACCCTTGCGCGAAAATGCGCGGGGTAGGCGTCCGCTCGGCCGGGCTCGGCGCGGCCTCGCCATTCTCGAAGGATCATGACTGCTCCCTGGTCATCACGTCGAAGGCTCCTCCCACGCCTCGCTTGCCGCTGCGCGTAGCCGGGCAGGAGTGGCTGCCGAGAGCCGGGCTCGCAGTTTGTTAAAGATGCACAGGCATTTTAAGTCCCGAAGCGAACCATATGCCTAGTCGGGGGTTGGTGGGCGTTATGGGAGTACCATCGATGGAACCGCTCGTCGTGCTGGTGATCGAGGATGAGCCGCTGATCCTCATGGACGTTGAAGCAGCTCTTGCCGAGGCGGGGTTCGAGGTCATCACCGCTTCCTCAGCCGCCGAGGGCATGGCGGCCTTCGATGATCGCGCGGGCGACATCAGAGCCGTTGTCTCGGACATCAGACTGGGTAAAGGCGTCAGTGGCTGGGAGGTCGGACGGCATGTCCGGCAAGCCGTGCCGACGATGCCAATGATCTATATGAGTGGGGATAGCGCCGTCGATTGGTCCGCACAGGGCGTTCCAAACAGCGTGATGATCTCAAAACCCTTCGCATTCCCCCAGATGATCACCGCGATTTCGACACTGCTCAACCAGTTGGAGCAGATCGACGCCGTATCCGGCGGACTCGCAAACGATCGTTAGAGCGTTTTCAAGCGAAGTGGATACCGGTTCGCGTGAAGAAAACGCATCAAAACAAAATGCGTAGCCTGCGCTTGATGGCCATCGCTGTGATCGCAATCCAGCGGGTACAACCCTCACCACCTTATCCTCGCCCCACCGGCCCATGCCTATCCTCCCGGCGCTGGACCCGACCAAGGGGGCTGTCGCGAGGCGTCGTGCGGCCGGGTGCAGTTGCGGGTTTCGTGAGGTCTCGCCGTCGCTGGCGGGACTTGCGGAGGCGACCCGATCCGACGTCCCTTAGCCAGGGACAATGGACCGGCAATGCCCAAAATCCCCGCGCGCGGGGCCGGGCGGCGCGAGATCGGCGTCGCATCGACAGCTCGACATCGACTCATCGACATCGGCACGCGGCAAAGCCCGCGCGCCACCCGGCTCCGCGCATCCCCTTTCGGGATCGTCTGTGCGAAACCCCGCGGCTTCAGGCCGGACGGGGGCTTTTGGCACGGGCATGTGCATGGGCGCGGGGAACCCCTCTCCTGTAAGGAGAGGGGCAGGGGTGAGGTGTTGGCCCCTGGACCAGTTCACACCCCGTCATTCCTGGGCGAAGCGAAGCGTAGACCCGAGAATCTCCGGCAGGAGATGCTCGGGTC
>UCBZ01000034.1 GCA_900470775.1 Hyphomicrobiales bacterium
ACCCTTTCGCAGAGGAATCCCTTGCGGGAGAAGGTGGCGCGAAGCGCCGGATGAGGGGTCGGGCCGACCTTTATCGGTTTTACAGTGGGCAAAAAGCGGCGAGCGCAGCGCGACCCCTCATCCGTCTCGGCTTCGCCGAGCCACCTTCTCCCCTCGCGGAGGAGGAAAATCCCTCACTGCCCGCCACCCAGGATGAACCGGCGCCCGTCCTGCTCGACCATATCGACGTGCTGGGTGAAGTTGCCGGCCCCGGCCGAGTGCCGGCTGATGCGCGGCTCCTCGCGGGCCGGGCGCCCGAGATCGCGGCCGACCATGCTCGCGGCCGGCGCGAGGCCCAGCAGCCCGAGCACCGTCGGCGTGATGTCGATGATGCCGGCCGGCTCCCCCGAGACGCTTGCCCCGGCGCTGGCCTCACCATCGGCGACGATCAGCACCGTGTTGAGTTCGTGGCGGTTGACGCCGCCATGCATGCCGCCGCCGAGCGGCACGTCGCCCGGCGTCATCGCGCCAAGCCCCGGCAAGCCATATTGATCGGTGGCGACCGACGATTTGAGGATGAACATCAGGTCCGGCTGGCGTTCGGCATGGCTGTTGCCCATCAGACCGAGCGCCAAGGTGCCGGCGACCCCGCCCTCGACGCCATTCCCGCCGCGCGAGAAGACATGACCCATCGAAGGCTGCTCCATCAGCCAGGCGGCGATGCGCGCGACGTCCGCCTCCTCGCCCCGATGCAGGCGGATTTCGCCGCTGATGCCTCCGGTTGCGACGAAGGCGGTCTCGCCGATCGCCTTGCTGGTGCCGATGTCGAATCCGCCCTGCCGCGCGGCTTCGAACAGCGGCTCGATCGCGCCCGTCGAGATCTGGCCATGGTCGGAGGCCGCGATCACCGCGATGCGCTCCGCATCGGGCTGGGCTTCGGCCCAGTCGAGGATCGCTCCGAAGGCGCGGTCGGCCGCCTGCAGACCGGCCTTCGCCTCCGGCGAGCCGAGGCCCTTGTAGTGGAAGGTCGTGTCGGGCTCGTTGAACCAGATCAGCGCGACATCAGGCGCGAGCACCGGCAGCACATGCTCGGTCATCAGGCGACCGCCATAGGCGACCTCCGCGATGCGCGGCAGTTCGCGCTCCGGCAGCGGGCCGATCAGGGCCAGCGCTGTCTCCACAGCCTCCGGCGTCTGCGTCGCCCCGGCGCCGTGCATCGAGAAGGTCCAGTGGCCATTGGCGCGAGCGCGCGGGCTGATGAAATGCGCCGAGCCGGCCGAACCGGTATGCACCACGGCGAGCCGCTTGCCCGCCTTGGCAAGCACGTCGCCCAGCGTCTCGACCGCGACGAGCCGCCCGTCGTGATGGGTTTCCGCCTGGCGGATGTGGCCGGGGTCGCTGGTGTCGAAGAAGCGGTCGGCAATGGCGGCGCGGTGGTAGAAGGCGTTGCCGACGATGCCATGCACGCTCGGCGGTGCGCCCGTCGCGATCGAGGTCGTCGCGACGCGCGTCACCGACGGGAAGACGCTGCGCGCCTCGCGGAACCAGGTGCCGCGCGCAGCCAGCCGCAGGAGGTTGGGGGTCAGCTCGGGCGTCACCAGATCGGGCCGCAGCCCGTCGAATACCGCGACGATGACGCGGTCGGCTGAAGTCTGGTCGTCGCGGCTCATGGCAGGCTCTTCCGATAGCGAAGGATTGAATCAGGCCGCGACCGGGACGGGCGCGGCCATCGAGGGCACGAGATGGCAGGCGGCGAGCCGGCCATCGGCCACCTGCCGCAGGGCCGGCGTCTCCTCCCGGCAGCGTGCGATGGCGCGCGGGCAGCGCGGATGGAAGGCGCAGCCGCCGGGCCGCTCTACGGGGTTGGGCGGATCGCTCTGCAGGATGATGCGCTCGCGCGTGCCGCGCAACGGCGTCGGCACGGCCGAGACCAGCGCTTCCGTGTAGGGATGAGTGGGCGCATGGAACAGCGCCTCGGGCGGTCCCTGCTCGACGATGCGGCCGAGGTACATCACCGCGACCTCGTCGGCGATCTGCCTGACCACCTTGAGGTCGTGGCTGATGAAGAGATAGGCCATGCCGAAGCGCGCCTGCAGATCCTGCAGCAGATTGATGACCTGAGCGGCGACCGAAACGTCGAGCGCGGAGATCGGCTCGTCGCAGACGAGCAGCGAGGGGCCCAGCACGAGCGCGCGCGCCAGCACGACGCGCTGGCGCTGGCCGCCCGAGAGTTCGTGCGGATAGCGCTGGAACAGATCGGGACGCAGGCCGACGGCCTCGAACAGTGCGAGGGCCTTCTGCTGGCGGGCGTCCTGGCCGGCCTCCAGCCCATGGATCGTCAGCGGCTCGACCACCTGCTCGCCGACGGGAAGTCGCCGGTCGAGCGCCGCGAGCGGGTCCTGATGCACCATCTGCATCCGGCGGCGAAGCGCCCGCCAGGCCCGGTCGCGCGTCGCGGTAACGGGTTCGCCTTCAAAGGCGATCGCGCCCCGCGTCGCCGGCAGCAGGCCGAGCACGAGCTTGGCGGCGGTCGACTTGCCGCAGCCGGATTCGCCGACGATGCCGAGCGTGCGGCCGGCCGCGAGTGTGAAGCTGACCCCGTCCACCGCATGCAACAGCCGGCGCTGCCCGCCCGACATCGCGACCGGATATTGCCGCGCGAGATCGTCGACGCTGAGTAGCGGGCTCATGCGCCGGCCTCCGCGAAGGCGCTCGCCGCAAGCGTGGACAGCGGCATGCCGGGCTGCGTGGCCGTCTCGCCGAGCCGCAGGCAGGCGGCGCGCTGGTCCTGCGCCGCGAGCACGAGCGGGGGGATCTCGCCGCCGCAGGTCTCGATCGCGATCGGGCAGCGCGGCGCAAAGGCGCAGCCGGGCGGCATCGCATCGGGGGAGGGCACCGTGCCGGGGATCGGCGTCAGTCTAACGCGGGGACCGTCGAGCGTGGGCAGGGCCGCGAGCAGGCCGCGCGTATAGGGATGGCGCGGCCGCGTCAGCAGATCCTGCGTCGCGGCGGTCTCGACGACGCGGCCGGCATACATCACGGCGACGCGGTCGCAGAGATCGGCCACGACACCGATGTCATGCGAGATCAGCACCAGCCCCATGCCGGTCTCGCGGCGGATGTCGCGGATCAGGTCGAGGATCTGCGCCTGGATCGTCGCGTCGAGTGCCGTGGTCGGCTCGTCGGCGACGAGCACATCGGGTTCGCCGGCGAGCGCCAGCGCGATCATGACGCGTTGGTTCATGCCGCCGGAGAATTCATGCGGATATTGTCCCAGCCGGCGGGCGGCATCGGCGATACCGACGCGGTCGAGCAGGCGCAGTGCTTCAGTGCGCGCCGCCTTGCCCCGCAAGCCGCGATGCAGGCGCAGGACCTCGCCGAGCTGGGTCCCGATCCGCTGGACCGGATTGAGCGACGAGGTCGGGTCCTGGAAGATCAGGCCGATGCGGCCGCCACGGATGCCGGCAAGCTCGCGCTCCGACAGCCGCGTGATGTCCTGCCCCGACAGAAGCACTTCCCCGGAGGTCACGGCGCCCCGGCCGAGCAGGCGCAGCGCCGCGAGCCAGGTCACGCTCTTGCCGCAGCCGGATTCGCCGACAATGCCGAGGGCCTCGCCGCTAGCGAGCGTCAAATCGATGCCGCGCACCACCGGCACGGGGCCGCTCTCGCCCCGGAAGGCGACGGTGAAATCCCGCAGGGCGAGCAGCGGCGCAGCGTTCGCGTGAGCGTCGGGCGCGAGCATGCGCGGCAGGAGGCCGTCGTGATGGTGGGCCGGAGAGGATGCCATGGGCAGTGCCATACAGGCCGCTCCATGACCGTCTTGTGACGTGCCGTTCGCGGCGCCGGGACGACGAGGGAAGCGGACCCCGCCGCCGTTGGTGCACCACCCATCACGTTGCTGTGAGTCCGCCCCGCGTCGTGGGTGTTCCCATCCGGAGCGATCGGAATGCGAATGGGTTGATCAACCAGCCAAAATGGCTGCTGCGGGCCGTTCCAGCGGGGAAAATGATCGGTCTCGCGGCCAATCACGCAGCGTGATCGGCTCCTGATGCCCGTTGGCTCCTCGGCGCATCTGAGTTTCAATTGCTTCCAATGAAATTCCACCGGCACGCTGCGCAAGCGGGCCGGAGTTCCGGCGAGGCGCGTTGGCTCTCTCGCCGTCCTTCTTGATCGAAACCGGGAGGTTTACGGTGGCGAAGCTCAATGTGAACGGCAAGATGCTCGACGTCGAGGCGGCCGGCGATACGCCGCTGCTCTGGGTCATTCGCGAACAGATCGGCCTGACCGGCACGAAATATGGTTGCGGCGTCGCGCAATGCGGCGCCTGTACCGTCCATATCGACGGCGTGGCAACGCGCTCCTGCTCGCTGCCGCTCGATGCGGTGACGGCCGAGCAGAAGATCGTCACCATCGAGGGGCTCTCGCCCGACGGCAAGCATCCGGTCCAGCAGGCCTGGATCAAGCATGACGTTCCGCAATGCGGCTTCTGCCAGAGCGGCATGATCATGGCGACCGCAGCCCTGCTGCAGGCTAACCCGAAGGCGACCGAAGCCGACATTGCCGCCGAGATCACCAATATCTGCCGTTGCGGCACCTATGCGCGGGTCAAGACCGCGATCCTTGACGTCGTCGCCGGCGGAACGCTCGGCCGCGGCTGAAGGCTCGCCTGTTTTGCAATTCCCCAGCGCGGGGTCGAACGCGGCAGGTCTTCAAGCACCGCCGCATCCCTCGCGTCCAAGCCCAGATCCGGAGGACGACATGACATCCGCCTCGACCGCCTCTTCCAAAACCAGTCTGTCCCGCCGCGGCCTGCTCGCAGGCTCGGCCGCCGCAGCCGGCGCCTTCAGCTTCGGCTTCACGATCCCCTTCGGCAGCGAAGCTCAGGCCCAGGCGCAAGGCGCCGTCCCCGAGATCAACGCCTGGGTCGTGATCCATCCCGACGACAAGGTGGTGATCCGCATCGCCCGCTCCGAGATGGGGCAGGGCACGCTGACCGGCCTCGCCCAGCTCGTCGCCGAGGAGCTGAACTGCGACTGGTCGAAGGTCACGACCGAATACCCGACGCCGGGCCAGAGCGTCGCGCGCAACCGCGTCTGGGGCAATTTCTCGACCGGCGGCAGCCGCGGCATCCGCGAGTCGCATGAATACGTTCGTAAGGGCGGCGCGGCGGCGCGGATGATGCTGATCCAGGCTGCCGCGAATGAATGGAAGGTGCCTGCCGCCGAATGCGCGGCCGACAAGAGCGTGATCACGCACAAGGCCTCGGGCCGCTCGCTGCGCTATGGCCAGGTCGCGGCCGCCGCCGCCAAGATCGAGGCGCCCAAGGATGTCCCGCTCAAGGATCCGAAGGACTGGATCATTGCCGGCAAGCCGCTGCCGCGCCTGGACACGGCCGACAAGACCAACGGCAGCAAGATTTACGGCATGGACCTGAAGATGCCGGGCATGCTCAACGCCGCGATCAAGGACTGTCCGGTCTTCGGTGGCAAGGTGAAGAGCTTCGACGCCGCCGCGATCAAGGCCATGCCGGGCGTCAAGCATGTGCTGCCGGTCGGTGACAGCGCCGTCACCGTCGTCGCCGACACCTGGTGGCAGGCCAAGACGGCGCTCGATGCGCTGCCGATCGTCTGGGACGAGGGCGAGCATGCCAAGGTGTCCAGCGAAAGCCTGGCAGCCTGGCTTAAGGAAGGGCTCGACGCCCCGAACGCCGTCGTCGGCAACCAGAATGGCGACGTCAAGGCGGCGATCGCCGGTGCTGCCCGCACCATCGAGGCCGTCTACTCCTATCCGTTCCAGAACCATGCCTGCATGGAGACGATGAACGCGACGGCGCTCTACACGCCGGAGAAATGTGAGGTCTGGACGCCGACGCAGAACGGCGAGGCGGCGCTTGCCGCCGCAGCCGAGGCGTCGGGCCTGCCGATCGCCAAATGCGAGGCTTACAAGATCGACCTCGGCGGCGGCTTCGGCCGGCGCGGCGCGGTGCACGACTGGGTCCGCCAGGTCGTCGTTATCGCCAAGCAGATTCCCGGCACACCGGTGAAGCTGATCTGGTCGCGCGAGGAGGACATGCTGCATGGCCGCTTCCACCCGCTGACGCAGTGCAAGCTGACCGGCGCCCTCGACAAGGATGGCAACCTGACCGGGCTGCACATGCGCATCTCCGGCCAGTCGATCGTCGCGGGCATCTTCCCGCAGAACATCCAGAACGGGCGCGATCCGGTGGTCTTCCAGGGCCTCAACCCGCCGGGACCGGAAGCCTCGATCGGCTATTCGGTGCCCAACCTGCTGATCGACCACGCCATGCGCAATCCGCATGTGCCGCCCGGCTTCTGGCGCGGGGTCAACCTGAACCAGAACGCGATCTATCTCGAATCCTTCATGGACGAACTGGCGCATGCCGCGGGCAAGGACCCGCTGGAGTTCCGCCGTGCCCTGATGAAGAACCATCCCAAGCATCTCGCCGTGCTCAATGCCGCGGCCGAGAAGGCGGAATGGGGCAAGCCGCTGCCGGCCGGCGTCTTCCGCGGCATCTGCCAGACCATGGGGTTCGGCTCCTATGTCGCGGCCGTCGCCGAGGTCTCGGTCAGCGCTGACGGCAAGCTCAAGATTCACCGTATCGTTGCCGCGACCGACCCCGGCCATGCGGTCAACCCGGCGCAGATCGCGCGCCAGGTCGAGGGCTCTTTCGTCTACGGCCTGTCGGCTTCGCTTTATGGCGAGATCACCATCAAGGACGGCCGTGTCGAGCAGGAGAATTTCGACACCTATGAGGTCATGCGGCTGGAGGCGATGCCGGCGGTCGAGACGGTCCTGGTGCCGTCGGGCGGCTTCTGGGGCGGTGTCGGCGAGCCGACGATCGCGGTCGCGGCGCCGGCCGTGCTGAACGCGATCTTCGCCGCGACCGGCAAGCGCATCCGCAACCTGCCGATCAAGAACGCCGATCTCAAGAAGGCGTGAGAGCGACGGCCGGAGTGATGTTGCGTCTGGCGCTCGCCGGGGCCGTGCTGGCATCCGGCGGCGCCTCGGCGCTCGAATCCTACACGGTCGTTGGCGACGCCATTCCGCGTCCCCTCGGCGGGCTTGCCGGCAACTCGGCGCGGGGCGCGGCGCTGGTGCGCGATCGCGAGCGCGGCAACTGCCTGATCTGCCATCAGGGCACGGACGCCTCCGAGCCCTTTCAGGGCACGATCGGGCCGCCGCTCGCTGGCGTCGGGGCTCGTCTCGATGCGGGCCAGATCCGCTTACGGCTGGTCGATGCCTCCGTGCTCAACCCGCAAACGGTGATGCCGCCCTATTTCCGGACGGAAAACCTGCATGATGTCGCCCCAACCTATCGGGGCAAGCCGGCCCTCTCGGCCCAGGAGATCGAGGATGTCGTCAGTTATCTCGCCTCGCTCAAGACGTTCTGAAGCCGGCCCTGACCGCCGCAGCGTCCTCGCCGGCGCAGCGGCAGGCCTGCTGGTCGCGACCTTGCCTGCGCGCGCGGCCACCGACATCTCGCCCGAGCGCGCGCAGCTGATCGCGCGCATCACCGAGGGCGCACTGCCGGAGCGCGGCCGCATCACGCTCGACATCCCCGCTTTGGTCGAGAACGGCAATTCGGTCGACACCCGCATTCTCGTCGAGAGCGCGATGACCGAGGCCGATCATGTCCGCTGGATCCATCTGATCGCCGAGAAGAACCCGTTTCCGGACATGGCGCGGTTCCATCTCGGCCCCCGCGCTGGCCGCGCCGAAGTCGCGACCACCTTGCGGCTGTCGCAGTCGCAGACGGTCACGGCGGTCGCGGCGCTGAGCGGCGGCGGCTTCGTCATGGCCGATGCCGACATCGTCGTGACGCTGAGCGCCTGCATCGACGGCGGCTGAGGAGAGCCCGATGAGCTTCAACGCCCGCATCACCCTGCCGGCCCAGGCCCGCGTCGGCGAGATCGTCGAGATCAAGGTGTTGACCCGCCACCCGATGGATCGCGGCGGCCAGTCCGACGGCAAGGGCGGCACCGTGCCGCGCATGATCCTCAACCGTCTGACCGCGACCTATGCCGGCGAGCCGATATTTCGTCTCGACATGCACACCGGGGTCTCCGCCAACCCCTTCGTCTCCTTCACGACGCGGGCGGTTGCGACCGGCGACATCGTCTTCGAATGGCGCGAGGACGGCGGCGCGACCTACACTCGGACTGCAAGGCTGACCGTGACGTGAGGCCGATGGAGCTTCCGGTTCTAATCGTGCGCGAGTCATCCCGGGCGACCAATGGGAGACCCGGAATCTATGCCGGAACGCCTACCCGGAAAGGTCCCGGAATGGATCCCGGATTTCCGCTTCGCTACGTCCGGGATGACTCGCGTGTTTGTGGAGCAATCGGGTTTGCCCTTGCGCTGGCATGCTTCGTCCTCCAGCCCAGCCCCGCCTTCGCCGACATCAAGTCGGGTACCGAATTCCTCTCCCCCGACATGCGCCGCCAGCAGGCCGACGAGACCCGCAACCCGGCCTTCTTCTGGGTCGAGCAAGGTCGCGAGTTGTTCAGCCGGAAGCCGACGCCGGATGGGCAGGCCTGCGCCTCCTGCCATGCCGAGCCGCAGCAGAGTCTGCGCGGCGCCGCGACGCATTATCCGCAGGTCGATGCAGCCAGCGGCAAGCTGCTCAACCTCGAAGGCCGGATCGAGCAATGCCGCGTCGAGCGGCAGGGACAGCCGGCCTTCGGCTATGAAAGTCCCGAGCTTCTGGCGATGACGGCCTATCTCGGCTCGCTTTCACGCGGGCTGCCGATGGATGTGAAGACCGATGGCGCGGCAAAACCCTATTACGAGGCGGGCAGGGCCTTCTTCGAGCGCAGGCAGGGCCAGCTCAACCTGTCCTGCCAGCAATGCCATGACGGCCTCGTCGGCCAGAAGCTGCGCGGCGACACGATCAGCCATAGCGCCGGCACCGGCTACCCCGCCTATCGGCTCGAATGGAACGATGTCGGCTCGCTGCACCGACGCTTGCGCGCCTGCTCGCTCGGCGTCCGCGCGACGCAGTTCGATTACGGCTCGCCGGAATATCTCGCGCTGGAGCTTTTTCTCGCCGGGCGGGCGAGAGGGCTGCCGGTGGAGACGCCGGGAATCCGGCGTTAACTCAAGCCCGTCTTGGTTCGGAAACACCGCGTCATCCTGGACAAGCGGCGCAGCCGTGCAGCTCCGGGATCCATCGGAGGGCTCAACGCTCTACGATGGATCCCGGGACGACCTTCGGTCGCCCAGGATGACGGTGCGTATCCTGCTGTCCTCAGAGCTTCTTACCGTCCTTGTCGAACTGCTTGAGATAGGCGGTGAGGTCCTTGACCTCCTGCTCGTTCTTGATGCCGGCGAAGATCATCTTGGTGCCGGGCATCTTGGCCTTCGGGTCCTTGATGTAGTCGGCGAAGACCGCGTCGTCCCAGGTCAGGCCGGCCGCCTTGTTGGCGGGCGAGTAGCTGTAACCCTCGATCGAGCCGGACTGGCGGCCGAACAATCCGTTCAGCATCGGGCCGATCGTGTTCTTCGCGGTTTCGCCGAGCTGATGGCAGGCGCGGCACTTGTTGAAGGACCGCTCGCCGGCGGCAACGTCCTGAGCATGGGCGGAGGTTCCAAGCAGCAGGGCTGCGGCAAGGATCGAGGCGCTGGCAAGTATTGCTTTCATGGTCTTTCCTTCGTCGGTCAGGAGGTTTTGCGCCCGTCAGGTGAACATGTCGGCGCAGATGGCGTCGTACCAGGCGATGTTCTCGGCCTGGGTCTGCCTGCGAATCTCGGCGCTTTCGCCCGGCTGCGAGATGAAGGTCTCGACCGCGGCAATGCGGCCGTCCTTCGGCTCGTAGCGGCCGCCGACCTTGATCGCGTCGTCGGTGTCGACCAGGCTCCAGCAGGTGTTGAGATAGCGCGCCGGGAAGGTCTGGGCGCCGACGAGCTCCCCGCGCAGGACCATCGCCGCGACCTTGGCCTGGTTGTTGGCGGAGAAGGCCGATTTCGGCATGTCCCCGGCATTGCAGGCATCGCCGAGCACGACGATGTCGCCGTCGACCACGGACTTCATGGTCGCCGGGTCGATGGCGCAGTATCCCCCGGCCGGGGCGAGGCCCGCATCGCGCGCGATCGCACCGGCCATCTGCGCCGGGATCACGTTGACGAAGGCGCAGTTTTCATAGGTCTCGAAGCCGGTGACGACGGTGCCTGTCCTCGGATCGACTGATGTGATGCCGTCATGCACCTTAGGGCCGAGCCATTCGATCATGGCGCTATAGCGCTTCTCCCAGTCGGGCATGAACACGCCTTGCTTGGAGAAGCTTTCCTTGGGATCGAGGATGACGATGCGGGCCTTGTTGCGGCCGCTCTGCTGCAGCACATGCGCGAACATCGAGGCGCGCTCATAGGGGCCGGGCGGGCAGCGATAGGGATTGGGCGGGGCGATCATCACGATCGTGCCGCCATCGGGCACGGCGTCGAGCTTCTCGCGGATCAACTGCGTCTGCCGGCCGGGCTTCCAGCCATGCGGCATCGCCTCCTCGGCCTCTTTCGACCAGCCGGGCACGGAATCATAGTTCAGGTCGATGCCCGGCGAGAGCACGAGCCGGTCGTAAGGCAGGCGCCGGCCATCGCTCAGCACGACCTCCTTGCGGTCGCGGTCGATCTGCGTGGCGCGGCTGCGGACGAGCGCGATGCCATGGGTCGAGGCGAGAGCGTCGTAGCGATGGACGATCTCCTCATAGCGCTTGAAGCCGCCGATGAAGAGATTGGAGTGGAAGCAGGTCTGGTAGGTCTCGTTCTCCTCGACCAGCGTCACCGCAATCGCGCCGGCACTGTCCTTCGCGAGATACTTGGCCGCCGTCGCACCCCCCGGCCCGCCGCCGACGACCACGACGCGCGGTTTCGCCTGTCCGAGGACGGCGGGCGCAGCCAGCGTTCCCGCCGCGAGCACGGCACTGGTGCCTGCCATCCAATCGCGTCGCGTCGGTTTCATCGGCCTGTCCTCCACGCGTTCACGGCTTCGCCACCAGAGCGCCGAAATAGGCGGCGAGCGCAGTCATCTCGTCGCGGCTCAGCCTTGCGGCGATGGTCTGCATCGTTGGGTTGTCGCGCTGCTTGCGGCCATAGGCGTCGAGCGCGGCAACGAACTGCTCCTCCGGCCAGCCGATGATCGGCGGGATGCCGCCGCTGCCGCGGCCGGAGAGCTGGTGGCAGCCGGTGCATTCGGCGGCGAGATATTCGGCCAGCGCCCGGTCCCCGGCGGCCTCGCCAGGCGCGGTGGCAAGCAGAAAAGCCGCGACGCCCGTCAGGGCAAACCCTGCGGGACGTCGCGCATGCCGCCATCTCGTCCTGTGCCTGCCCAACCCGGGCTCTCCCATCGTCATCGTCCACCTGTCGCCCGGCCTCCGCTGCGCAAAGCAGCAGAGTGGCAAGGCGGGATGATGGAGCCGGACTCCTTTTTGGAAGAGTTCTCAGGTTCCGTCTTTCACGATCCTGTCAGAGGTTCGCGAGCAAGGGCGGCCGCCGCAGATCCAGTCAGCCCTGCGCTGGTCGGGAGGCACGCGGGAATGTTTGAGAGTGGCTACGGAGCATCAAGCTGAGCGGTTTGGTCAGGCTTGGCCCGATACGCCTCCGGGATGACGAAAACCCGATCGGCACGAGCATAGCCGCCATCGGCGACCTCCTCGATCAGCACCATGGTGTGCGGCCTCGCGGCTTCCGAGAAATACTCGACCAGCAAGTCCGTTACCCGATGGGCGATCTGCTCCTTCTGAGCCCGGCTGAGCGCGGCTTCGGGCGTCTTGATGTTGACGAATGGCATGCGGCTGTCCTTTCGGGACGAGGTTTTTGAGAGTGCGAGCCTGGCTCGCTGCGGCTGTCGAGGTGGCTAGGCGTCAGCGCCTCGCCGGCAGTGGCGGGACCGTCAGAAACGCCAATTGGCGGGCACCCAGGCGTAGCCGTGGTCGATCTTCAGCATGCGGCCGAGACCCGGAAACGGATAGTGGAAGCCCAAGACCAGCATCTGCTCGGCTGCCGCCCGGTCGAAGATGCGCCGACGGATCTGCAGCGCGGCCTCCTGATCGCGGTCCGGGCCGGGTCGCCATGGCCGATCAATGTTGACGACCGGATGGTAGGCGAGGTCGGTTGTCAGCAGCAGCTGCTCGTCGCCCGAATGGACCAGGAAAGCGACCATGCCGGGGGTATGGCCCGCAGCCGCGATGGCTGTCAGGCCGGGCAGGATCTCCCCGCCAGGCTCATAGAGCTCGATCTCCCTGGCGATCGGCTCGACGCTGCGCTTGATGGCCGCGCCGAAAAAACGACGCCGAAAATCCTCCGGCACGGGCATGTAGGACAGGTCGGGGTCGCCGCTGACGAAGAAATCCCAGTCCGCCTTCGGAGCGAACACCTGCGCACGCGGAAACGCCTTGCCACCATCGGCCGTTCGCAGGTTGCCGACATGGTCCGGGTGGGTGTGAGAGATGACGATGGCGTCGATATCGTTGGCGCTCAGGCCGATCGTCGCGAGATTGGCGAAGACCCTGCCGGCATTCGGTCCCATCGTGTCGCCGGCGCCTGCTTCCAGCAGAACCCGCCTGCCGCCTGCTTCAAGCAGGAGCGTGTTGAGGTTCAGGGTCAGATGATCGGTTGGCAGGAAGGCGCGTCGCAGCGCCGTCTGGAGTTCGACTTCAGGGGCATCGCCTGCATAAATCCGGGGCGGCCCTCCGATGACCCCGTCGCTGAGTACTGCCGCGCGAATGTCGCCGATGCGGAACTGATAGACGCCGGCATTGCCTGGGGGACGCACGACCGGCTGGTCAACGGCTCTGCCTGTGCCGAAGGCTGGCGCGAGGCCGGCTCCCGCCGTTGCAGCAGACAGCATGATCGTACGGCGGTTGATGGTCAGGCGGCTCATGTCGTGCGTTCCCGTCAGCTGGTCCGGTTTCGTCCAGCCAAGATGACAGCGGCTCAGCGCGCAGATAAGACTTGCAGATCCGATCAGCTTGTTAAGGCATGCTTTGCAATGAGCGCTGTTCGCCTCGA
The DNA here is from genome assembly GCA_900470775.1 of Hyphomicrobiales bacterium. Lineage (GTDB taxonomy): Bacteria > Pseudomonadota > Alphaproteobacteria > Rhizobiales > Beijerinckiaceae > Allobosea. The sequence goes on from UCBZ01000034.1 coordinate 13,003, forward strand.
CAGCCTGGAGGCCTTTACTGCGATCGTCCGCTGCGGCGGCTTCCGTGCTGCAGCCAGGGAGAGGCAGGTTTCGTCATCCGCGTTGAGCCAGACGGTGGCCTCCCTGGAAGAGGCGTTGGGAATCCGGCTTCTGAACCGAACGACGCGAAGCGTGGCGCCGACCGAGGCCGGCGCACGCCTTCTCCAGCGACTTGGACCGGCCCTTCGGGACATTCACGACGCGCTCGGCGATCTCGATCTGCTCCGGGACACACCTTCGGGCCTGATCCGGATCAACGCCCCGGCCCCGGCGGTGGATCATGTCCTATGTCCCCTCGTGTTCGATTTCATGCGTCTCTATCCCGACGTGAAGGTCGAACTCGTCAGTGACGGCGCGCTGGTCGATATCGTCGAGCAGGGCTTCGATGCCGGCGTCCGCTTCGGGCGGCAATTGGCGCAGGACATGATCGCCACAGCGCTCGGGCCGGCATTGCGATATGTGATCGTGTGCTCGCCGGCCTATCTCAAGACGCGGGAAAGACCCTCCTGTCCGCAGGACCTGATCGCGCATGACTGTATAGGCCGCCGTTTTCCCGGCGGAACGATCGCCTCCTGGGAGTTCGAGAAGGAGGGGGAGGCGTTGGAGATCGTGCCCCAGGCGCGGCTCACGCTGGGCTCGGCGCATCAGGAGCTTCAGGCTGCGCTGGCGGGGCAGGGGATCGCCCACGTCTTCGATGACTATGCCAGGCCGTTTTTGAACGATGGCCGATTAATCGAGCTGATGCCCGACTGGAGCCGCAAGCTGCCGAGCTGGTACCTCTACTATCCCAACCGCCGGCACCCGAGCGCTGCCATGCGTGCGTTTCTTGATCATGTCAGGTCCCATTCCGTGGCATAGCCATGGCGCATGGCGCTCCAGATCGGTGCCTGATCCGTCAATCGAACTCCTTGCGGAATTTCTCGCTGACGGTGGCCGACTGACGGAAGCGGCCGATGGAAAATGGGTCCAGCGGCGTCGGCGTCGCGCCGTCGATGATCATCTCGCTGAGGCACAGGCCCACGCCGGGGCCGATCTGGAAGCCGTGGCCGCAGAAGCCGAAGGCGTGGAACAGGCCGGGCGTCGTCTCGCTCGGCCCGATCACCGGAATCATGTCGGGCAGATAGGCCTCGATGCCGGACCAGACGCGGATGACGTGGCAATGCGCGAGCATCGGCGCGACCCGTGCCAGCGCCCTCATCGCCGCGAGCGTCTTGGCCGGAGGCACCGGCGCCCGGTTCGCGACGGGATCGGCCGCCGTACGCGGGTAGCCGGCGAGGATGATGTTCCCGCGCGGGATCTGCCGGAAGATCACCGAGCCGTCGATGGCCTGCACCGAGGGCTCGATCATATAGGGGAACGGCTCGGTCACGAACTGGGGCGGGCCGGCGGGGAAGACCGGCGCGGACTCGCCGAAACGCTCCGCGATCTCCAACGCCCAGGCGCCGGCGCTGTTGACGAGGGCGCCGCAACTCAGTGTCGCGCCATCCGCCAGGGACAGGACGAAGCCATCGCCGCGGCGCTCGACGCCACGGACGCATGTGTTCTCGCGGACGATAGCCCCCTGCCTTGCCGCGGCGCGCATGATGGCAGGGGTGGCGAGGCGCGGATTGGCCGTGGCGTCGCGGGCGGAGAAGGTGGCGGCGACAGCGCATTCGCCGAGCCAGGGCCAGCGTCGCTTGAGATCAGCCGGGCCGAGGCGCTCGATCCTGAGCCCATAAGATTCGGAAACCTCCGCATAGCCCTCAAGCTTGGCGTGCTCCTCTGCATCATAGGCGAGATAGAGATGGCCGGCCTGCTCGAACTCGCAATCCTCGCCGATCAGCGCGTCGAAATCCTCCCACAGCGCCTGGGATCGCAAAGACAACGGGTACTGGCCGGGAAAGCGGCCCTGGAGCCGAAGGTTCCCGAAGTTCACGCCGCTCGACTGCGCGCCGACCACGCCTTTTTCGAGCAAGGTGACGCGCTGGCCGCGCCGCGCCAGGAAGAAGGCGGTCCAGGCGCCGATCAGCCCGCCGCCGATGATCGCGACATCGCTCGTGCGGTCGCTCACGTCGGATATCCGGCGGCCGCAAGTGCGATCGGCTTGATCGGGGCCTGACCGCGCAGCCGGCCGGCAAGGGCACCGTCCTGTCCCGCCTCTGCGGCCACGATCTCCTGCAAGGCGGGGCCGCAGACACGGCCCTGGCAGCGGCCCATTCCGCAGCGCGTCATCGCCTTGACCCGGTTGACCTCGATCGGGCCGAATTCCCGGCACATCTCAGCCCGCACCGCGCCGACCGTCACATTCTCGCAGCGGCACAGCGTCACGGAATCGGACAGGGCGGCGATCTGCGCGGTCGGCCAGGCGAAAGCACGCGCCAGCCCGCGTTGAAAATTGCGCAGACGCTTCACCCTCCGCGCCAGCCGCCTCACCACCTCGATATCCTGCGGGTGGCTGAGATCGGAAAGGATCGCGTGGGCGGCCAGCGCACCGCTCGCTTCGGCGGCGTCGGCGCCACCGATCCGCACGCCATCCCCGGCGAGATAGAGACCGGGCCGGGCACGCCCCAGGCCGTCGATCTTCGGCAGATGCAGCCTGAAGCCGGGGTCGTAGGCGAACTCCGCCCGCGCGAGGTCGGCGAGTTGCGTCTCCGGCTTCAGGCCGTATCCGAGCGCGACCGCGTCGCAAGCGAAGCGGTGTTCACGGCCGCGCTTATCGCGCAGCACCAGAGCCTCGACCCGGTTCTCACCCTCGACGGCGACAGGGGTTACGCCGTGCAGCATCGGCGTGCCCGCGCGCAGCGACGCGGCCATGTACCAGATGCCCCGCCGGAGCGTCCGCGGAGCCCGCAGCAGCGCCGGCAGCGCGGCGACCTTGGCGGCCAACGGCGTCGTATCGGCGATGACTGCGATCTCCGCACCCATGTCGCGATACTGCTTCGCGGCGAGCGCCAGCAGGGGCGAGGAACCCAGGAAGGCGACGCGGCTTCCGATCAGGCAACCCTGATCCTTCAGCGCGACCTGCGCGCCGCCGAGCGTGAACACACCGGGCAAGGTCCAGCCGGTCAGGGGCGCGACCCGGTCCATCGCGCCGCTGGCGATCAGCAGCTTGTCGAAATCGAGTGTCTGGGCTTGCCCATCCCGCAGCAGGTGCAGCTGGCTGCCGTCGATAGCCCAGACCAGCGTGCGCGGCCGGTAGTCGATCTTCGGCCGCAACATCTCAAAACGGCGATGCAACGCCGTGTATTTCCCGGCCTCCGAGCCCATCAGCCTGTTCATGTCGAGCGCAAGATCGTCGGCCGGGCGCCGATAGCCTTGTCCGCCCGCCTGCGCGCCCTCGTCGATCAGGACGGGCCTCAGCCCCTTGGCGCAGAGCACCTCGGCTGCGCTGATGCCGGCCGGGCCGGCACCGATGATGACGATGTCAGCCATGGCCACCGGCCATCGGCTGCGGGTCGGCAAACAGGGTCATCCCGTCGGCGACCGGCGTGGTGCAGGCCCTGAGCCTGCCGTCCTCCGCACTCCAGACCCAGCAATCCTGGCAGGCGCCCATCAGGCAGAAGCCGGCACGCGGTTCAGCCCCGAATTCCAGCCGGCGGATCAGGGCTCCGCTCTCGAGCAGTGCCGCGAGCACGCTGTCGCCGATGGTCGCCCGGATGACCGTGCCTTCGAAGCTGAGCGTCGCTGGCTGTCCGGCGCGGATTGCGACGCGGCGGAACTGGGCCTTCGGAGCGTCCATGTCGGGAACTCGATATTTATCTCAATGCAATAAGAGTTCGCGAATATTGATAAGGCAGTCGTCGCGCTGTCAAGCGCCTCCTGGCTTGCGGCTCAGACCCGCGAGATGGCGTGCGCGGCAGCGATGACCAGCGAGGAAAACCGCGAGACGACCTCGGCATGGCTGTAGCGCGAGGTCGAGGTGGCGATGTTTACGGCGGCCTCCGGGCGGCCGTGATGATCGACGATCACCGCCGCGATCGAGGCGTCGCCGAGATAGACTTCCTCGAAGGCGGTGGCGTAACCCTGCGCCGCGGTCTGGCGCAGCTTCTCGCGCAGGACGTCGCGTTGCCACGTCGTCGAGGGCGTGTGGGCCTTGAGATCGGACGCGTCGATGATCGCCATCGCCTCGTCCTCCGGCAGCCGCGACAGCATGGCGATGCCCGGCGCCGTGGCATAGGCCGGCATCCGCGTGCCGATGATGACGTCGGTGTTCAGCACATGGCGGCTGAGGAAGCGCGAGACGAAGATGATCTCCGGTCCCTCGCGCACGGTGAGGTTGACCGTCTCCTCCGTCTCCTTGCTGAGGTGCATGAGATAGGGCATCGCCCGGTCGAGCAGGCGGCTGCTGCGCACGAAATGGTAGCCGAGATCGAGCGTCTTCGCGGTCAGCTCGAAGCGCTTGGTCTGGGCATCCTTGCGCAGATAGCCGAGCTTGGTCAGCGTGTGGGTGAAGCGCTGAGCGGCGCTGACATCCATCCCCGTCTCGGAGGCGACCTGCGACAGGTTGAGCGTCTGATGCTGACGGCCGAAGGCGGACAGCACCCGGAACGCCTTCTCGACCGAATTGACCATCAGCGCATCGTTCTTGCGCCCGGCCTGATCGGCCGGGGCCGCCGCCGTCTTGCGGCTGCTCTGTGTCGCTTCGGTCGTCGTCATCGGGGCCGGTTCTCCTGGCTCGATCAATGGCTGCGGCCAACGGCCTTGACAAGGTGAGGCATTCGCGCAGAATATTCAATAGAAGTTATCGCATACCAATAAATACTCATCGGAGAGCGGCATGAAGGACTCTGTTCTGGTCGAGGTGCGTGGCGCTGTCGGCATCCTCACCCTCAATCGGCCGCAGGTCCTCAACGCCTGGAACGCGCCGATGCGCGCCCGCCTGGTCGAGGCGCTCGACGAGCTGGAGGGCAATGAGGCGGTGCGCGCCATCATCCTGACGGGCGCCGGCGAGCGCGCCTTCGGCGCGGGTCAGGATCTCAACGAGACCAAGACCTTCGACGCCGACAGGGCCGAGGAGTGGATGGGCGAGTGGGAGCGCCTCTATGACCGGCTGCGTTCGCTCTCGAAGCCGATCATCGCGGCGTTGAACGGCGTGGCGGCGGGGTCTGCTTTCCAGGTTTCGCTGCTCTGCGACCTGCGCATCGGCCATGAGGGCGTCACCATGGGCCAGCCGGAGATCAATTCCGGCATCGCCTCGGTGACCGGCCCCTGGATCATGCGCGAGATGATCGGCATCGCCCGCACCATCGACCTGACCCTGACCGGGCGGATGATGGATGCCGACGAGTGCTTCCGGATCGGCCTGATCAACCGGATCGTGGCGAAGGAGAAGGTGATGGAGGCCGCGCTGACGCTCGCCACCGAACTCGCCGGCAAGCCACCCGTCGCGATGCGTCTCAACAAGGCCCGCTTCCGCGAGGTCACCGAGGACAGCTTCCGCGAGTGCCTCAAGGCCGGCATCCGCAACCAGCGCGAAGCCTACGCCACCGGCGAGCCGGCCCGGATGATGGAGCAGTTCCTGGCCGTTCGCGCGGCGCGCAAGAGCGCCTGACGGGACCAAGAGCGCCTGACGGCAAGACGCATCTGACGATCTGATCACCCACGGGGAAATGCGGAAAACCGCTTGAAAGGGAGATGACGATGACCACCACGACGACCAGGCCGACACGACGCGCCCTGCTGCAGCTGGCGGGTGGAGCCGCAGCCGGCGCCCTCGCGGCGCCCTATCTCGCGGGAACCGCGCGGGCCGCGACCCAGATCATCGTCGCCGACCCCGGCGGGCCCTTCGGCCCGGCCTTCCGCAAGGCCTTCTACGATCCCTTCGAGAAGGCGACCGGCAACAAGGTCGTCAATGTCGCGCGCGAGGCCGAGCCGACCGCGCAATTCAAGGCGATGGTCGAGACCAAATCCTACACCTGGGACGTCTGCACGCTCACGCTCTCGGCCCGCGACATCCTCGCCGGCCAGGGCTTGCTCGACCCGATCGGCTTCACGCATGCCGACGTGCCCAAGCTGATGCCGGAGGCGATCTCGCCTCTCTATATGGGCACGGACGTCTATTCGACCGTCTTCGCCTACCGCACCGACCGCGTGAAGAATGCGCCTGCGAGCTGGGCCGATTTCTTCAATGTCGAGAAGTTCCCGGGCCGCCGCGCGCTGCGCAAGAACCCGATCGACACCATCGAGCAGGCGTTGCTCGCCGATGGCGTGCCGCTCGACAAGCTCTACCCGCTCGATGTCGACCGTGCCTTCAAGGTGCTCGACAAGATCAAGCCGCATGTCGCGGTCTGGTGGACCGGCGGCGCCCAGTCGACGCAGCTGCTCCAGAGCGGCGAGGTCGACATGCTGCCGGGCTGGAACGCCCGCCTGCAGGCGGCGATCGACGGCGGCACCCCGGCCAGGATCGTCTGGAACCAGGGCCTCTATTCGATCGAGGGCTGGGGCCTTCCGAAGGGCGGACCGAAGGCCGATGTCGCGCGCCAGTTCGTGCGTTTCTGCTCGGACCCGAAGGCGCAGGCGCTCTTCACCGAGATCCTGGCCTATGGCCCGACCAATCTCGACGCGTACCAGACGATTCCCGCCGAACGCGCCAAGGTTCTGCCGACCTCGCCGGAGAACCTGAAGCAGATGGCGATCGCCGACGAAGCCTGGTGGAGCGCCAACCGCGCCAAGGTCAGCGAGCGCTTCAACGCCTGGCTGCTGACCTGACAGCCATGACGACGACCGCGGCAAAGCCCGACGCAAAGCCGATGCAGGCGAAGCTCGTCATCGAAGGCCTGTGCAAGCGCTATGGCGCGACCACCGCCCTTGAGCCGAGTTCGCTCAGCGTCGCCGAGGGCGAGTTCCTGACCTTGCTGGGGCCTTCGGGCTCCGGCAAGACGACGCTGCTGCAGCTGATCTGCGGCCTCGTCGATGCGAGCGAGGGCAGAGTGGTGATCGACGGGCGCGACCAGTCGCGCATGCCGGTCCACCAGCGCGATATCGGCCTCGTCTTCCAGCACTACGCATTGTTTCCGCATCTCACCGTCACCGAGAACATCGCCTTCCCGCTGAAGATGCGCGGCCGCCCGGCATCCGAGATCGCCAGGCGTGTCGCAGACACGCTGGCGATGGTTCATCTCGGCCATCTCGCTAAGCGCTTTCCGCGCGAGCTCTCCGGCGGCCAGCAGCAGCGCGTCGCGCTCGCACGCTGCTTCGTCTACCAGCCCTCGATCATCCTGATGGACGAACCGCTCGGCGCCCTCGACAAGAAGCTGCGCGAGCACATGCAGATCGAGATCAAGCGGCTGCATCGCGAAAGCGGCGCGACCATCGTCTATGTCACGCATGACCAGGAGGAAGCGCTCGCCATGTCCGACCGCATCTGCCTGATGAATCACGCGAAGATCGAACAGCTCGGCACGCCGCGTGAAATCTACGAGCGGCCCCGCACCGCCTTCGCGGCCGATTTCATCGGCATTTCCAACATCTTCCGCGGCCGCTGGGACGGCAATGGTTCGCTCGAGACCGCCCATGGCCGCTTCGCGCTGCCTGTGAATGCAGCGAGCCCGGGCGCGGAGCCCGCGCTCGTCGTCCGCCCCGAGCATCTGCGCTTGGGCGCGCCCGACGGCAATGCCGTCACCGGCCGGGTCAGCGAGATCGTCTATGCCGGCTCCGAGACCCGCGTGATCGCGACGCTCAGTGACGGAGCGCCGCTGGTGCTGCGACTTGGCCCCGATGACGCGGTGCCCGCCATCCACGACCAGATCGTCGCCGGCTGGGCCCGCGACAGGGCGGTCCTCGTCGCATGAGCATGGCCGCGACATCGGGCACGATGCGCGAGAGGGCGCGCGGCTTCCGCTTCGGTGCGCTCTGGCTCGCCGTTCCCGGCCTGCTTTTCCTGGCGGTCTTCTTCGCCTGGCCGGTGGCGCAGCTCCTGGGCCTGAGCCTGTTCGATCCCGACAGCGGCAAGGCCTCGATCGCGACCTATGAGCGGATCGCTGCGACCGACGTCTATCTGCGCGTGCTCGGCATCACCTTCCGCATCGCCGGCTACACCGCGCTCTATTCGCTGCTGATCGGCTATCCGCTGGCCTATTGGTTGTCGCGCCTGCCCGATCTGTATCGCGGCCGCATGCTGCTTTTCGTCATGGTGCCGTTCTGGACGAGCTATCTCGTCAAGACCTTCGCCTGGATGATCGTGCTCGGCCGCAGCGGCATCATCAATTCGCTGGCGATGGGTTCCGGTATCGTCGACCAGCCGCTGCCACTGCTGCACAATGAGTTCGGCGTCATGGTCGGCATGGTCCACGCCATGGTCCCGCTCGCGGTGATGACAATGCTGCCGGTGATGGCCGGCATTGACCGCAGGCTTGTCCAGGCGGCACAGACGCTCGGAGCCTCGCCGGCGCATGCCTTCTGGTTGATCTACTTCAAGCTCTCCCTGCCGGGCGTCGCGGCGGCAGGCCTGCTGGTCTTCATCTCCTCGCTCGGCTTCTTCATCGTGCCGGCCTTCCTGGGAGGGCGCCGCGAGACGATGCTGGCGCAACTCATCATCACCCAGGTGCAGGAATTGTTGAACTGGCCCTTCGCCGGCGCGCTGGCGGCGATGATGCTGGCAGCCGCGCTGGTCTCGTGCTGGGTCTACGACCGGGTCTTCGGCCTCTCGACCGTCGCCGGCGGCTCCGCGCAGGTCGGCGCCGGCCGCATCCGCGATCTCGGCCTCGCGATCCTCGCGCAGGTAGCAAAGCTCGCTGGCGGGGTCTCGGCGCTGATGCAGGGTTTGATCGGGCGACGCGGCAGCGCGCTTGTCCTTCCGGTGTTCTCCTGGCTCGCGATCGCCTTCCTCGTCCTGCCGACGCTGCTCGTCATCCCGCTCGCCTTTACCTCCTCGCAATTCCTCGAATTCCCGCCGCCGGGCTACGGGTTGTCCTGGTTCAGGACCTATTTCGAATCCCCGCTCTGGATCCAGGCGACCATCCGGTCCTTCCTCGTCGCTTTCGCGACCGCGATCGCGGCGACCGCCATCGGCGGCTTCACGGCGCTTGCCCTGGCCAACAGCCGCACGCGCTGGAGCGGGCTGATCTTCGCCTTCTTCCTCGCGCCGATGATCGTGCCGCGCATCATCATCGCGGTCGGGCTGTTTTACCTCTTCGCGCGGATCGGGCTGGTCGCGACCGATCTCGGTCTCGTCATCGGCCATACCGTGCTCGCCATCCCCTTCACGCTGGTGACGATGGCGGCGGTCCTGAAGGGCTATGACCAAAGACTGGATCAGGCCGCCGCGACGCTCGGCGCAAACCGGCTGCGGACGCTCACGGGCGTCACGGTTCCGCTGGTTAAGGGCGGCCTCGTCGCCGCCTTCCTGTTCGCCTTCATCACCTCCTTCGACGAACTCTCCATCGCGATCTTCGTCAGCGGCGGCGTCAAGACCACTTTGCCGAAGCAGATGTGGGACGACATGATCCTGCAGCTCAACCCGACGCTGGCGGCGGTCTCCGTCGTCGTCTTCATCGTGGTGACGCTGATGCTGCTGGTCGCCGAGCGTTTCCGCTCATCCTCCTCGTCCTGAACGCGAGTCCAACGACCGACCATGATGCCCACCGACGATGCCGGCTTTGTTGGCCTCCTGATTCAGCGCGCCGCGCGCGAGCCCGAGCGAATCTATGCCCGCTTCTGCGGCGAGGCGGTCAGCTACGCCATGGTCGAGGCTCGCTCGGCCGCCTTCGCCGCGCATCTGCGCGAGCGCGGCCTGAAAGCCGGCGACCGCGTCGCGGTGATGATGCGCAACTCGGTCGCCACGATCGCCGTGGTCTTCGGCCTGGGGCGCGCCGGCATCGCTTGGGTCCCCGTCAATGCGCAGCAGCGCGGCGAGGGCTTGCGCTATCTCCTGACCCATCCGCGGCCGAAGCTGATCGTCGTCGATGCCGATCTGGCCGCATTGGTCGACGAGGCGCTGGCGGGCGGCGCGGCGCCGCCGATCCTGCGGCAAGGCGTGGAACTCGACGCGATCCTCTCCGGCGCCACGCGCTTCGACGAGCCCGCGCCATCGCCCGACGCCGTCTTCGCGATCATGTACACCTCCGGCACGACCGGGCGGCCCAAGGGCGTCGTCGTCTCGCACCGGATGCTCCGTCTGGCGGCGGAAGGGGTCGGGCGCGTCTCGGCCGCCAAGCCCGGCGAGGTGCTCTTCGTCTGGGAGCCGCTCTACCATATCGGCGGCGCGCAGCTCCTGGCCCTGCCGATGATCCGCGATGTCACGCTGGCCATGGTCGACCGCTTCAGCGCCAGCCGCTTCTGGAACCAGGTCAAGGCGGAGGGCGCGAGCCATATCCATTATCTCGGCGGCATCCTGCAGATCCTGCTGAAGCAGCCGGCAAGTCCGCTCGACCGCGAGCATGGCGTGCGCATCGCCTGGGGCGGCGGCTGTCCGCCCGATATCTGGCCGCAGTTCCGCGACCGCTTCGGCGTCGAGATCCGCGAATGCTACGGCATGACCGAAGCCTCCAGCATCACCACCTGCAACGATTCAGGCGTGGTCGGCTCGGTCGGCCGGCCGATGCCCTGGTTCGGCGTCCGGCTGCTGGGCGCGGATGGCGCGCCGGTCCCCACGGGCGAGCGCGGCGAAATCGTCGTCGACACCGATGTCGAGGGCGCGATCTTCCCCGGTTATCTCGACAATCCCGAGGCGACGGCGAAAGCGCTGCGCAATGGCGCGCTCCATACAGGCGATCTCGGTTCCTTCGACGCGGACGGCAATCTCTATTTCCACGGCCGCATGACCGACAGCGTGCGCTGCAAGGGCGAGAATGTCTCGGCCTGGGAGGTCGAGCATGTCGCGGCCGAGCACGAGGACGTCGAGGACTGCGCCATGATCGGCGTCGCGTCGGATGTCGGCGAGCAGGACATCAAGCTCTTCGTCAAGCCGCGCGAGGGCGCTGCCATCGATGCGGCGGCCCTGTCCGACTGGCTGGCCGCGCGTCTCGCGCCCTACCAGAACCCACGCTACATCGCCTTCGTCGCGGATTTCGAGCGCACGGCGAGCCAGCGCATCATGAAGCACAAGCTCTCAGCCCAACTGGACGATGGCTGGGACCGGGCTGCTCCGGCGATGGCCCGCTGACATGGGCTCCTGCGACATCCTGATCTCGGGCACCGGCTCGTTTGCGGCCCGCATCGCCTTCGACATCGCCGCGGTGGCGGCCGAGCCGGTCGAGGTGATCATCGCCGGCCGCAACCGCGACCGCCTCGGCTGGCTGCGCACGGCGGCGAATGCGCGTGCGGCCATGTTCGGCAGCAAGGCGCGCTTCACGGCGCACCCGATCGATCTGCTGGCTCCCGATGCCTCCGACACGCTGTTGGCGGCCACGAATCCGCGCATCGTGGTGCAGGCCGCCTCGATCCAGACCTCGCAGGTCATCGCCCAGAGCGGCAATGCCTGGACCCGCCTGGTGGCCGAAGGAGGGTTGAGCGCGACCGCTGTCTTCCAGGCCTTGATCAGCTCCCGCGTCGCCGCCGCGATCACGCGCCGCGGTATGCCGGTGACGCTGGTCAACTGCAGCTTTCCCGACGTGGTCAATGGCATCATCGTGGCGCTCGGCCATGCCGTCTCGTGTGGCATGGGCAATGTCGCGATCCTCTCCAACGTCTTCGCCGGATCGGCCGCGATGCCGCCAGGTGCCGAGATCAAGGTTCTCGCGCACTACCAGAATCTCGCCGCGTGGCGCCGCCGGCCCGACGAGCGTGGCGGACGGGCGCCGCGCGTTTGGCTTGATGGCGAAGAGGTGGAGGACGTCTACGGATGTTTCGCCGAAATCCAGCTCACCCCCGAACCGGTCATCGAGATATCCGGAGCGAGCGGCGTCCCCATGCTGCTCGCCCTGGCGGCGGGGCGGCCGTGGAGCGGCCATGTGCCAGGTCCGAACGGGCTGCCCGGCGGCTACCCAGTCCGGCTGACGGATGGGGCGCTCGATCTCGATCTTCCGATCGGCGTGGCGGAAGCTGAGGCGATTGCCTGGAACGGGTCATTCGAGGCAGAGAACGGTCTCGTCGTGTCGCCCGATTGCCATGTCGGCTTCACCGGCATCCTGGGCGAAAGGCTCGCGGAGTATGTCCCCGCTCTTCGCGATGGCTTCGCGGTGCGAGACCTGGAAGCTGTTTGCGAGGAGCTGCTTCAGCTACGCGCGGCCTTGATGCTGAAGGCCTGGTGAGGCATTGCAGATGGCCTGCGGCCAGAAGCCGGCCGCCCGGATGAATCCCGGCTTCCAGGCAAAGTCTAAATGTACCGCCGCCGTCAGCGAATGGCGCCGACCGCATTCCGGACGGGTGCGCAGTGCTCGATCAGCATCTCCGTCAGAATCCGGATTTTTCGGGCGGGATGCAAGCCTGGCGGCCGCACGACATAGGCGCCGGCGGGAGGGGGCGGATAATCCGTCATGACCGGCACGAGCGCGCCGGATTCCAGATGATCATGCGTTAGGCCATCCGGGAGCCAGGCGATGCCGAGGCCTGCAACCGCGGCGGCAAGCAATGCGGTGCCGTCGTCGGCCTTGAAGCGGCCCTGCGGACGAACCGTTACAGTCGTGTCGCCATCCATGAACTGCCAGGCTTCGGTGCCCTGCATGAGCGCTTCATGGGCAACGATCTCGTCCGGCGTGGCGGGTGACCCATGCGCTGCGACGTAGCCGGGACTGGCGACCAGCTTTCCATAGATCGGTCCAATCTGTCTCGCCATCAGACGAGAGTCCTGGATGTAACCGACCCTGATCGCGCAATCGTAGCCTTCCGAGATGAGGTCGACGAACCTGTCCGTGTAGCAGGTGTGAATCTGGAGCTGCGGGTGACGACGCGCCATGTCCGCCAGCACCGGGGCAAAATGCGTCGGGCCGAACGACAGCGGCGCAGCGACCCGCAAGCGGCCACGAAGTTCGCCTCCTGGTATGATGAGGTCCCGCGCAATGTCGATCTCGGCGCAAGCTCTTGCGGCATGGTCCCGGAACGTCGCGCCAGCTTCCGTGAGCGCGGCGCCGCGGGTGGTTCGTACCAGAAGCTGGACGCCGAGTTCCGCTTCGAGCCGGAAGAGTCTGCGGCTGACGATGGACTTGGACACCCCGAGCCGGCGCGCCGCTGGCGAAACGCCCCCGGCGTCGGCGACTTCGACGAACGTCTCCAGATCACTGATCTCCAATTCGGCGTTCCCCGTTCTGCGACACAGCTGGGCGGAGCATGAGGCTACCGCACTGCCAGGAGGAACGGCAATACGAAGCAGCGCTGCTGTCGGCGCATTTCGCCTGGCAAGCGTCCACTCCTCCATGACGTCGAATGAGGATAGCAATGACCTTTCGTAACGGCCTCAAATCGCTCCTTCGCCCCGAAGACTCGGTCCTCGTCCTGATCGATCACCAGCCTTACCAGCTCACAAACCTGAACAGCCACGACCCGCATATGGCGGTCAACAACGCTACGGGTCTGGCGAAGGCCGCCAAGGCATATGGCGTCCCGACGATCCTCACGAGCGTGCTCGCTGACCGAGGTGGGGCCATCTTTCCGCAGATCACCGACGTCTTCCCCGGCCAGGAGGTGATCGACCGGATGCTGATCAACACCTGGGAAGATCAGAAGGTCGTCGACGCGGTCAAGAAGACCGGCCGCAAGCAGCTGGTCATCGCCGGTCTGTTCACGGAGATCTGCGTTGCAATGCCGGCGATTCAGGCTGCCGGCGAAGGCTGGGACGTGACGGTTATCACGGACGCCTGCGGCGGCGTGTCCGTCGAGGCCCATCAGGTGGCGATCCAGCGCATGATCGCGGCCGGCTGCAACATGATGACGTGGATGGCGCTCGCGTGCGAATGGCAGCGCGACTATACGCGGGCCGGGACCCTCCCTGCGTTGGTCGAGCTCCTCAAGGATCACATGGCCGGCAGCGGCATGGCGTATCTGTGGGAGCAGCAACTGCTCAACACCCCGGTGCCGGCCGCCGCGGGCTGATCCAAGCGGGGATGGGATGGCGAGGCACTGGCGCGATGCCTTGCGCAGACTGGGCCCGGGTGCCTCGTCATTCCTTTCTCGCCGTAAAGTGGCGGCGAGTTTCCCTCTGCCATGACAATCCCGATCCGCCGCGATAGGCTGTCCGTTCGTTTCGAATGTTGCGTGGACCGGAGGCTGATCGATCGTCATGGAATGGGTGATCATCGGCCTCGCTTTCGGTTTCTTTTTCTTCATCGTCGTTCCCCGGGCGGCGCTTCAGGCGTCCGGACGCAGCACCGCTGCGCTCGATCAGATCGCACAGCTGAAATCCGAACTGGCCATACTCCGTGACGAACTGGCGGCGCTGAAGCGCGGCGACGTCCCGGTCCCTGCCGCTTTCGGGGCGACGGGCGTCGCGCCTGCTGAGGGCGAGCCGTTGCCAGCGGTGATCGGGCCGGAGCCCTGGGAGTCTGTCGCGGTGCCCGAGCCGGCCGCGCCGGCAGCCCCCACGCTCGAGGAGATTCAGCCAGAAGAAGTTCCACCCCAAGAGTTTCCACCCCAACAGGTCCCGCCCGAAGAGATCGCGCTCGCGGCTCGGACGGGGGACGAAACAATCTACGAGCCCGCAGCCGACGCCGTTCCTGCGTCCTTCGACCGCTTCGCGCAGGAGGCCAGTCCGGAAGCAAAGGCAGAAACCGCGGCGCCGCCACCGCGGCGCGACATCGAGGAAACCATCGGCTCGCGCTGGGCCGTCTGGGTCGGCGGCGTGGCCCTCGCCTTCGGCGGCCTGTTTCTCGTCCGCTACTCGATCGAGGCCGGCATGTTCGGGCCCGGGGTCCGGCTGCTGATGGGCGCGGCCTTCGCCCTCCTGCTGGCCGGCGCCAGCGAATATCTGCGCCGTCGCGAGGCGCCGCTGCCCTTCATCGCGCCGGGCGCGCTGCGCAACGCCAACATCCCCTCCGTTCTTGCCGGTGTCAGCGTCCTGGCCGGGTTCGCGGTCGTCTTCGCCGCTCATGCCATCTACGGCTTCATCGGCCCGACGATCGCCTTCGTGCTCATGGCGCTGATCGGCCTTTCGGCGCTCGCAGCCTCGCTGCTTCACGGGCCGGCGCTCGGACTTTTCGGCCTGGCCGGCTCCTATGTCACGCCCTTCCTGATCGCCAGCACGGCCCCGGCCTTCGCTTCGCTCTCGCTCTTCATCGCGTTCGTCACGGCCACCGCCTTCCTGCTGCACGCGTGGCGCCCGAGCCGGATCGTCACTCTGGCGGCGGTCGCCGGCCATGGCGCCTGGACCGTGCTGATCGCCTTCGCCATGCGCGGGCTGCTGTGGCCCTCATTCCTGATCGTGGCCGGCGCCGTCCTCGCCTGGCTGCTGTTGAAGGAACTGCCGCTGCTGCGCCGGCGCGGCGAGGTTGCGCCCTGGCGCCCGGCCTCCTTCGATATCACTGGCCTTGCAGCCATCGCCGTGCCGCTGGTCATCTCGGGCGTGCTCTGGGTCGGGCTGGGCGCGCCGGGGCCGCTGCATGTCGCAATCCTCGCGACCGTCGCGGTCGGCATCATCGCGTCGGTCCGCCATCGCGACCTCGCGCCCCTCGCTCTCGTCGCTGCCGCAGGCGCGGTCGGCATGGTCCTGCTCTGGCCCCGCCAGGAAGGCCCGCTTGGCCTCTCGCCTGCGACCCTGCTCGACCTCGTCAGGCTGAGCATCGCCCCCGACGCCGGGCCGGGGCTGGCCTGGACTGCCGCGCTCTTCGCCGCTGTGGTCGGCGGTTTGCCCTTCGCGGCGCTGGTCACGCGCCGCTGGGCCGGCTCCGGCGGCTATATCGAGCGCGGCTGTCTTGCTTTCGCCTCGGCGCTGGCGCCGGTCTGCCTGCTGCTGGCGACGACGCTGCGCGTCAACGGCTTCGAGCGCGCGCCTGGCTTCGCGGCGCTGGCGGCGCTTCTGGTCGCGGCGCTGTTCCTCGCCTCCGAGTTCCTTCTGCGGGTCGAGCGTGCCAGCACCAGATCGCAAAACCCGCTCGCGCTTGTCGGCTCCGCCGCCTATGCCGCCGCCGGTGCGATCGCGCTGGGCCTCGCCGTAGCGCTGGCCCTGCGCGAGACCTGGCTGGTGGTGGGCTTCGCGATCTCTGCTGCCGGCCTCGCCATCCTCGCTCGCGCCCGCCCGATCCCGCTGCTGCGGACGATGTCGGCCAGCCTCGCGACCGCGGCTTTCGCCCGCTGGATCTGGGATCCGATCCTCACCGAGATGGGGTCATGGCCGCTGCTCAACTGGCTGATCCCGGCCTATGCCCTGCCGGCCCTGTGCTTCTGGGTCGCCGCGCTGGCGCTGCGCGACGGGCAGGATCGGCCGAGGACAGTGCATCAGGCGCTCGCCGCCTTCTTCACCGCCGCTTTCGTGCTGCTTCAGATCCATCAGTTCTTCGTCGGCCCCGATCTCAGGCTCGATCTCGCCTGGATCGCTGGCCACTATGTCCAGCCGCGCAACCGGCTGTTCGAGGAGGTCGCCTGCCTGGTCATTGCGACAGGGCTGCTCGGCGCCGGCTTCCAGCGTCTCGGCCGCTCGGCCGGCAACGCGCCCTTCCGGATCGCGGGGCTCGCCGCCGCCGCGCTCACGATGCTTCTCGCCCTCGGCGGGCTCGGGGCCTTGCTCAATCCGCTCTTCGACGGCACCAGTGTCGATGGTTGGCCGGTGCTGAACCGGCTGCTCTGGTATGTCGTTGCCGGAGGTGTGCTTGGAGCGCTGGGCTTTGCGAAGGGACGCAGTGACAGCTCGCCGGTCGCGGATGCGCTGAGTGCTTGCGGCGCCTTGCTGGTCTCGCTCGGGGTCGTGCTGATCACTCGCCAGGCTTTTGCCGGGCCGCAGCTTTCGCCGGTGGACGGCGCCACGGTCGGTTATGCCGAGGCCGTCATGATAACGATCGTGCTGATCGCCCTGACCGCCGCGGCACGGCTCTGGCATGACGCTACGCGGGGCGAGATCGCGCGGCTCGGCGTCCTGACGCTGGGGGCCATGGCGATCGGCTGGGCCGTGCTCGCCTTCGGCTTCGGCCGCAATCCGTTCTTCGACGGTCGCGCGGTCGAGGGACCGGTCGTCTTCAACCGCATTCTCTGGGGCTATGGCTCGACGGCCCTGGCCCTTGCCGGCGCTGCGTGGTGGCTGCGCGACGGCTTTGACAGGCTCGCACGCGCCTTCGGGCTGGCCTCGGCCGCAGCCGCCATCGGCTGCGCCTTCCTGCTGTTGCGCCACGCACTGCACGGCCCCTATCTCTCGTCGGAGGTGCCGATCACCCTGGCCGAATCCGGCATCTACGCCTCGCTCGCCTTCATCCTGGCCATCGCGGTCATGATCGGCGGCTCCGTCCGCTGGCAGGGGCGCAGCGTGCCGGTCGATCCGCTGATCGCGACGCTGTCGGCCTGCGCAGTCTTCGCCGGTGTAGCCCTCATCGCCAGCCCGGCGATGACCGGCCAGCCTCTGGCCGGCGTCTTGATCCTGGATAATGCGCTGATCGGCTATCTGCTGCCCGCGACCTTCGCCTTCGCGGCCGCCGCCTGGGCGCGGGCCCATCTCGGCCGGCCGCTGGTCGCACGGGCCTATGGCATCGCTGCCATTCTTGGGGCGTTGGCCTATGTCGTCACCGAGGTCCGCCGGGCCTTCGTCGGTCCCGACCTGTTCAGCGCCAATGTCGGCGCCGGCGAACTCTACGCCTATTCGGCGGCGATCCTGCTCTATGGCGTCGCCTTGCTCGCGCTTGGCTTCCGGGCCCGGTCGCGCGACCTGCGCCTGGCCTCGCTCGGCATCGTCACCATCGCGATCTGCAAGGCCTTCCTCGTCGACATGTCGGGGCTGGAGGGGCTGCTGCGGGCCCTGTCCTTCATCGGCCTGGGCGGGAGCCTCGTCGCGATCGGCCTCGCCTATCAGCGCGTTCTGCGTCGAGGAACGGAGGTCACAGCGCCCGCCGATGCGTAAAAGGCAGCGGAGGCAAGCCTATCCAGCCGCGACCAAGATCTCGTCGCTCCGGCCGGCGGAAAACGGCGGCGCCGGATCCGGATCACGGCAGCCGGGCTGGCTCGCCATGGCCTGCGTCGAGGCTGGTCCAGTAGCCCGGCCGATAGGGGACCGGCAGGAAACGCTCGGACAGCTCGCGAAGGGTCGCGTCAGGATCGAGATCGGCGAAGAGGTCCGGATGCAGCCATGTCGCAATGCGCTGCAGGGCCACGAACTGGTAGGGGTTGTTGTAGAACTGGTGCCAGATCGCATGGACCCGGCGGTTGGCGACCGCCGAGGAGTGCAGGAAGGCGGGGCGCTGTGCCAGCGCCGCGAGCTTGCTGCGTGCCAGCGCCATATCCGCTCCCGGCCCGAGCCCGACCCAGCCGCCGCCGGGCGCCAGCGCGCCGAAGCTCCCCCCGGTCACGATCAGCACCTCCGGATCGCGGGCGACGATAGCCTCGGGATTGACGGCACCGAAGGTGCCGGCGAGCAGCTCCGAGCCGAGATTTCGCCCGCCGGCGACCTCGACCATCCGGCCGAAATTCTCAGGCCCGAAGGTCAGGCAGCATTCTTCCGAATAACCGGGAATGCGATCGACCATCACCAGCGGACGCTTCAGTTGCGGATTCTGAGCCAGTCGTCCGGTGACGCGTGCCATCTGCGCTGCGCGGAACGCAATCAATCGTTCCGCGACCGCCTCGCGTCCGAACAGCTTTCCCAGCAGGCGCAGCGAGGGCTCGATGTTCTCGAACGGGGCATGGCGAAAATCGATGTAGACCACCGCGATTCCGACGGAGGCCAGTTTTTCGACAAGCCGCGTTTCGTCGCTCGGTCGTTGCGCCTCGTAGTTGAGCAGGACGATGTCGGGCTTCAGGACGATGGCGGCTTCGGCGTCGAAGCCGCCGCCCGTCACGCTCCCGAATTTCGGCAACGCCGCCGCCTGCGGGTAGAGCGCCACATAAGCGGCGTAGCTTTCCGGGTCGGCTTTCTCCAGATCGATGCCCCAACCGACCACCCGCGCGAACGGCGCCTCGCGATCAAGCGCGGCCACGGTATGGATCTGCCTGCCTTCCGCGAGCAACACGCGCTGGACGGGAAGCGAGAGGCTGACGCTGCGGCCCTTGATGTCCGTCAGCGTCACCTGCTCGGCCTGCGCAGGCATCAGGCTGGCGAGCATCGCCAGTGCCGCGAAGAATCCCGCAATCCATTTCATCCGTCCCAGCATCAAGTGCCGCCTCACAGGTCGACCGACATGGACAGGCGGTAGGTCCGCGGCGAGCCCAGATAGAAGGTGCCGAAGGATGCGACGCTCGACCAGTATTTCTCGCCCGTGACGTTCTGAACCGCAGCGCGGAAGGTCGTCTTGCGGCCGGCGATCTCGGTGGCGTAGCGCGCACCGATATCGACGCGCGCCCAGTCAGGCAGGGATTGGGTGTTGGCGGCGTCGATGTACTGCTTGCCGGTATAGACCAGCGTGCCCGTCAGCGTCAGGCCCTTGAGCCAGGGCACATCCCATTCGGCGCCGAGATTGAACTGGGTGGACGGCACGCCGATCGGGGTGTTGCCGCGGTTGGCCACGACAGCGGTCTTGGTCAGCTCGCCGTCGAGCAAGGCAAGCCCGCCCAGAAGCCGCACCCCGGACGCGACCTCGCCATAGACATTGAATTCGAGGCCGCGAACCCGCTGCTCGCCGCCGACGACGAACAGATTGCCGTTGAGCTCCCCGCTCGGCTTGGTGATCTGGAAGCCGGCAAGCGTCGCGCCGAAGCTGCCATACTGCAGCTTCACGCCGGCCTCGTACTGCTTCGTCCGGTAGGGGGCGAAGGTCTCGCCGGCATTGCTGGCAGTCGCCGGGGCGATATCGCCGCGGCTCAGCCCTTCGACATAATTGGCATAGAGCGACACGTTCTGGTGTGGCTTCAGGACGAGGCCGACCAGCGGGGTTGTGGCGCTCTCGTCATAGGACGAGGTGACGGCCCCGTTCACAGTCGAATAATTGGTCGATTCGACGGATTGACGCCTCACCCCGAGCGTCAAAGCGATGCGCTCGTCCAGCACGGAAAGCGTGTCGGCCAGCGCAATGCTGGTCAGGTCGCTATCCGAGAGCCGGATGCGGGGCGCGCGCGTCGCGAATTGCGGTGCGGTCAGCGCCGGAGCGTAGATGTTCGACGAGAAGGCTCGCCCGGTGGTCAGGGCCCGATCGGTTTCCTCACGATAATAGGATGCCTGGAAGGTCAGCGCATGCTTGACGAAGCCCGTATCGAAGCGGGCGCGGAAGCCCGCGTCGTAGCTCCGGCGATCGACCGTCAGATCGAAGTACTGCGGTGCCTGCGTGGTATCGCCTCTCGCATTGAGAATCGTGGGCAGGGGCGAATTGGCGAAGAAGCGGTTGACCCGCGTCTGCGAGCCGCCGGCATTGACAAACAGCGTCACAGTGTCGGTGAGATCATATTCGTTCTTGATCAGCGCCGAAGTGTCGTCGACCTGCGAGAACTCCCAGGGCTGGATCATGTTGCGCGCACCATTCGGCGCCTTGGGAACCGCAATGCCCGGGCTCATCCTGTAGGGGCGTGAAGGCGCGTCCCAGTTGTCGCGCTGGGCCAGGGCATAGACCCAGCTCCTGAAGCGCTCGCCCTGGTAGTCCACAGCCAGCGAGCCGATGCCCGTGACATTGCGCTGCCCGTCGATCGCCGTATCGCCGCCGCGCAGGCTGCCGTTGACGCGCACGCCGAATTCGCGACCGGGGCCGTATCGGCGAGCCACGTCGAAGGTGGCTCCGCCATAGGCTTTCGAGGAGAATTCCGTTCCGACCCGTGTCAGATCCGCTCCGGCGCGCTTCGGGACGATGTTGATGACGCCGCCGACGCCGCCATTGGGTGCAATGCCTGTCAGCGCCGCTGCCGGACCCTTGAGGACCTCGATCCGCTCCACGTAATCGGTGAAGACCTTGTAGTTTGGCGCCACGCCGAACGCGCCGTCGAAGGCAAATTCGCCGCTGTTGCCCTCGCCGACCGGAAATCCCCGGATATTGAAGGATTCGACGATGCCGCCGGAGGGATGCGAGCTACGCACCGACGGATCGAGGATCAGCGCATCGCTCAGCGTCGGCGCCTGCTGATTGCGGATGAACTCGTCCGTGTAGCTGGTGACGTTGAACGGCGTGTTCAGCGTTTCTGCATTGCCGAGAAGGCCGAGCCGCGCGCCCGTCGCGACCTGCCCGCCAGCGAAGGCCGGAGGAACGGAGCCGGGTCTTGCCGGCCCTTCGACGACGATGGCGTCGAGCTGGACCGTAGGACGTGGCTCCTGCGCCTGAACCGCAGCCGCCCCCAGGACCATCGCTGCGCCTGTCAGCGCCAGCCTGCGCAGGCCGAGGCCAGGCTCCGCGCACGCTTCGGTGCGGTCGAGAGGGGTGCGCTGAATCGTCATGCCTGTCTCCGTCAAGGAATACCCAGCCGATTCCGGCTGATATCGCGGAGATTTACTGTCAGGGCAAAATCAGAATGACAAATGTAAAATAGTATTACTGCTCGTGTAACGGTTTCAATGTCGCAAAATTACAACTCGTATATTGTAATTACCACAAAGACGCGAAATCAAAGCGCGCAAAAAGATGTCCGATCCTTGCCGGAAGGAGCGGATTCCTGACGCGGCAGTGCCGCGCGCCGTAGTTAAGCCCGCCAGCCCGCATCGGTCGATGATGATTTTTGAAACCCTGCCTCTCAAAATTAGAGGCAGCCGCCGCCTTCAGCTCGCGTACCGGCGTACGAGCGCGCGGGCATCCTCGATCTCGTTGTGGATCCACTCCTCGACCACCGCGACCTCACGGCGCCTGCGCATCTCGGGCGGGCGCACGAGGTAATAGGAGGAGCCGGTCGGTACCGCCTTGGGCACAGGAACGACCAGCCGGCCGGCCTGGATGGCTTCATGGGCCAGCACGACATCGGTCACCGCGACGCCCAGCCCCGCTTCGGCCGCACTCAGGGCCATGTCGAGCGCGTCGAAGTCCAGGCCGCCGCTGGTGTCGAGCCGCGTTCCCGATTTTTCCGACCAGGTTAGCCAATCCTGCCGGTCGGGTAGGGGATGCAGCAGCGTCGCCTGTGAGAGATCCGTCTCGCCGGCGAGCATTGCGTCGAGATGGCCTGGCGCACACACCGGCAGTATCCATTCGGGATAGAGTTCACTGGCACAGTCCAGCGGCCAGTTGCCGATGCCGTAACGGATGCCGAGATCGGCATCGGTATCGTTCAACGTCATGTCGTTGAGACGGGTATGGACGTTGACCTTGATCAGCGGATGCCGCTCCTTGAAGTCACGCAGCCGCGGCAGCAGCCAGCGCAGCGCGAAGGTCGGGAGCGCCTTGATCGTGACCGCCTCGCGGTCGTTGCGAAACGGATTGACGGCATTGGCGATGTGGTCGAACGCCTCCTTGACGCTCAGTGCAAGGCGGCGGCCTGCGTCGGTGATCTCCAGCCCATTGTGGTTGCGCAGAAAGAGCTGAGCGCCGAGCTGGTCCTCGAGGATCTTCACCTGGCGGCTGACGGCACTCTCGCTGACGTTCAGGATCAGCGCCGCCTTCTTGATGCTGAGTTGCGCCGCCGCCACCTCGAAGCAGCGCAGCGCATTGAGGGAGGGCAACCGTCTCGTCATGGCGTATCCCTCCCCGATCATCCCGGCTGCGCCGGATCGGCGGGTTTTCAGTTAGCTCAGATCCATCCTCGGATCGAGCGTATCCCTGAGTCCGTCGCCGGCGAAGTTGAAGGAGGTGACGGCAAGCGTGATGGCCGCACCTGGCAGGATGGCGAGCCAGGGCGCTCTGGTCAGGTAGCTCTGGGCGCTTTCGAGCATGTTGCCCCAGCTCGGCGTCGGTGGCTGGATGCCGTAGCCGAGGAAGGAGATGTAGCTCTCGGCCAGGATCGCATGCGCGACGTTGAGGGTTGCGGCGACCACGATCGGCGCGATGGCGTTCGGCAAAAGCTCGCGAAACATGATGCGCCGGTTGGATGCACCGAAGGAGACCGCAGCCTGCACGAAGTCGCGCGTCTTCAGCGAGCGGATCTGCGCCTCGACGACGCGCGCCACCTCCATCCACGAGGTCATCGCGATCAGCAGCACGATCGATGGAACGGAGGGCTGGATCAGAGCCGAGATGGCGAGCAGCAGGAAGATCGAGGGAAAGCACAGCATCGCATCGACGAAGCGCATCAACGCCGCCCCGATCACGCCCTCGTAGAAGCCCGCGATGAGCCCGACGCAGACGCCGATCGCCATGGCGATGATCATCGCGCAGAAGCCGACCGCGAGCGAGATGCGACCCGCCATCAAGAGCCTCGCGAGGAGATCGCGGCCGAGCGGGTCGGTGCCGAGGATATGCGGCCCCGACAAGGGCGGCGCGAAGCGCTGGCGGATGTCGATGAAGGTATCGCTATAGGGCAGCAGCATCGGACCGAACACGCAGGCGAGCGTCAGCAGGGCGATGCCGCAGGCGCCGAACACCGCCAGCTTGTGACACCGGAAACGCTTGAAGCCGGGCCGGTGCCAGAACCCTGATTGCGGCAGAGAAAGCGTTTCGACGGAGATATCTGACGCGCTCATCAGCCGCTCCTTGCGATGCGCGGATCGGCTGCGCCGTAGAGCAGGTCGGCGGCCAGGCTGCCGATGAGAACGAGCACAGCGCTGAACATCAGGATGCCCATGACCACGGGGTAGTCGCGGTAGCTGATCGAATCCAGGAAGAGGCGTCCCATGCCGGGCCAGGTGAAGACCGTCTCCGTCACCAGCGCGCCGGACAAAAGCGTGGGCACATGCAGGCCCGTGATGGTGATCATCGGCAAGAGCGCGTTGCGCAACGCGTGGCGGATCAGGATCGAGCGCTGGGAGAGCCCCTTGGCGCGGGCGGTGCGGATATAGTCCTGGTTGACGACTTCGAGCATGGAGGAGCGCATGTAGCGGCTCCACACCGCCGTCGAGACCAGGGCCAGCACCATGACCGGCCCGATCATGTGGTGGATCTGGTTGATCAGCGAACCGTCGCCGATGGTGTAGCGGTTGCCCGAAGGCAGCCAGCCGAGCCAGACCGAAAAGACGTAGATCACGACCAGCCCGAACCAGAAGGTCGGGATCGACAATGCGACCATCGCGCCGACGGTGGCCAGCGAATCGAACAGCGAATAGCGGCGAATGGCGCCAACGATGCCGATCCAGGCGCCGATCAGCATGGCCAGCAATGTCGAGGTCGCCATCAACTGCAGCGTCGCCCCGACATGCGAGCCTATGATCGCGGTCACCGGCTGGCCGTCGCGATAGGAGCGGCCCCAGTCGCCTGACAGCATCCGCCAGAGCCACTCGGCATATTGCACCGGCAGCGGCCGATTCAGGCCGAGCTGCTCGGCAATGCGATCGAGATCCTCCTGGGACATCTCGCCGCCGGCGGCGAATTGCGACATCGGCCCGCCGGGGGCCAGATGCAGGATTGCGAAGCCGATCATCGACACGATGAGCAACAACAGCACGGCCTGCCCGAAACGGCGCAGAAGAAAGGCGCTCATGAGGACTTACGCGGCCCAGAACCAGTCGCGCATGTTCCAGCAGTTGGAAGAGCAGTTGATGTTCGGGGCGAAACCGTTCAGCCCATCCTTCAAGCCCTCGGCCATGACCGACTGATAGACCGGGAGCAGAATCAGATCCTCGCGGATCAGCCGCTGGATTCTGCTGTATGTGGCCTTGCGCTCCTGCTGGTCGAACTGGCTGGCGCCCAGCGCCAGCAGCCTGTCGATCTCTGCATTCTGATACTGGTAGGTATTCAGCCCAGCTCCCTGCCTGGCGGGGATCGCCTTGCTGGAGAAGCGCGGCGTGACGTCGGGATCGTTGCCGATCATGAAGTTCGAGCCGACGGCGACGGATTCGAATTTCGACTTCTGCCAGAAATCGCCCCAGATCACCGCCGCCGGCATGTTGCTGATCTTCATCTCCGCGCCGATGGCAAGCCAGTCCTGTTGCAGGAGTTGCTGCGACTGCTCGCGGCCGGGATTGCCGGTCGTGGTTGAGTTGGCGAAGGAGAGGCGCACGCCGCCCTTTTCGCGGATCCCGTTGGCGCCGCGCACCCAACCCGCGGCATCGAGCAGCGCGTTGGCGCGCGCCGGATCGTGCTTGTGGACCGGCAGGCCCGGCTCGAAGGCCCAGGATTCGCGCGGCAGGAAGGATTCGGTCGCGACCGGCAGGCCATAATAGATCCCGTCGATCCGCGCCTGCTTGTCCATCGCGAGAT
Source organism: Hyphomicrobiales bacterium (assembly GCA_900470775.1). Lineage (GTDB taxonomy): Bacteria > Pseudomonadota > Alphaproteobacteria > Rhizobiales > Beijerinckiaceae > Allobosea. The sequence goes on from UCBZ01000034.1 coordinate 38,194, forward strand.
AGAGCGCCTCGCGCACCGCCTTGTCGGCGAAGGGGGCGAATTCGAGATTGAGCGCGATGTGCTCGACGAAAGGCGTCGGCGAGCGCGAGATCCGCCGTCCCTTCAGCCCCTCGGCCTCCCTCGCGAAATGAGCCGGGATGCCGCCGATGCCGAGATAATCGACCTGCCCGGTCCTGAACTGGGTGTAGAGCGCGGTCAGGTCGGGGATGTATTTGAACACGACGCGTTCGAGATGCGGTCCGGTGCCGTGATAGCTCCCGATGGCGTGCAGCAGGAGGTGGTCGCCCGCGACACGCTCGCCCCAGCGGAACGGGCCCGTCCCGATCGGCCGGTTGTTGAAGGTGGCGGTGTTCGGGTCCTCGGCCTTCGCCAGGACGTGCCTGGGAACCATGAAGGTCAGCGCCAGGATCGAGAGATAAGGCGAATAGGCGCTCTCCATCCGCCAATGGATTTCGTCGGGCGCGACGATGACGATGTCGCGCACGAGATTATGGCCGATGCGGTTGCGAACCCGGAAGCCCGGCGTGTTGATCAGTTCGAGCGTGTACTTCACGTCCTCGGCGGTGAAGGGCGTGCCGTCATGCCATTTCGCGTCGCTGCGCAGCCTGATCTTCCAGGTAAGACCGTCAGCGGAGAGCCCGCCATTGGAGACGCTGGGCACCTCGCGGGCGAGATCGGGCACAAAGCGCCCCATCGGATCGATGTACCAGAGCGGGCTGAAGATCTGCCACCATACGCCCTGGTCGACTTCGCTGCCCGGCATCAGCGGATTGAAGACGGTCGGCTCCTGCGAGATGCCGGCGACGACCTGTCCGCGCGGCTTTGCAGGAGCGGTTGCGGGTTTCGTTTGAGCGATCGACTGCCCGTTGCGGCCGACGAGCGTGCCGCTGCCCGCGAGCAGGCCGAGCGCCAGCATGTCGCGGCGGCGCCATCCAAGCGATTGGTCCCTGTTGCGATCCGTCATCGTGATATCCCCTTTGTTGCACGGGCTGTTTTCAGCCTCGAAACCCTGTCACGCCGGGCGGCGTCGAGATCTTCAGCTTCCTTGAGCCAGGCCCTCGCGCGCCGGCGAAAGATCGCCAGCCGACACGCCGATCCCGGCCAGATCTCCGGGCCATTCATGACCGGCGGCGAGCGCGGCGAGCGCTTGCCCCATCGCAGGCGAGGTCAGGATGCCGCAGCCCCCCTGCCCGGCGAGCCAGAAGAAGCCCGGTGCATCGGGCCTGGTGCCGGCCACGGGATTTCTGTCGGCGACGAAGCTGCGCAGCCCAGCCCATTGGCTCAAGGGGCGCCCGACATGCAGCCGGGTGTCCGCCTCGATGTTCGCGATCGCCTGCGCGACGTCGAGGTCCTCGGGATAGACGTCTCCGGGCTGCGTCGCGACCGCATCGGACAGGCTGCCCATCAGGCAGCCTGGTTCCGGCTTGACGTACCAGTTGTAATCGACGCTGCCGACATGCGGCCAGGAGCGTGTGTCGAACTCCTTCTGCAGGGCGAAGGTGAAAGCGGTGCGCCGATAAGGGACGATGCCGATCGGCTCGAGCCCCGCCATGCGCGTCACCTCGTCAGCCCATGCCCCGGCTGCGTTGACGAGGATCGGTGCCGAAATCTCGCCCCCCTGCCATCGCACGGCCCATGCACCGTTCTCGCGGCCGATGCCCTCGATCGAAGCGCGGGTGAGCAGCGCGGCGCCTCTGGCCTTGGCGCCGCGCAGATAGCCCTGCAGCAACACGTCAACGTCGATATCCATGGCATCGGGCTCGTAGACGCCGGCATCGACCTTGTCGGCAGCAAGCGCCGGAAACAGCGAAAGCGCAGCCTCCTTATCCAGATACTCAGCGCGGGCTCCGACTGAAGCGAGATTGTCCTGCAGCCGCCGCAGCACGCCTTCCTTGCCCGCCTTCGCCACTGTCAGGCAGCCGCGCGGCGTCAGGATCGGATGCGTGCAGAAGCCCTCCGGTGGCGTTTCGAGAAAGCAGCGGCTGGCCTGAGCCATGCGACGCATCGTCGGCGCGCCGATCCCGACCGTGAACTGGGCGGCCGTTCGTCCCGAGCTGTGATAGCTGAAATGCTCCTCGCGCTCGACCAGCGCGACCGAGCCGTGCTGCGACAGGAAGTACGCTGCGGAGGCACCCGCAATCCCGCCTCCCACGATGACGATGTCCACCTTCATCAGCCGACACTATCCTCGAGCCGCCCTGCGCAGCCGCCGATCGGTTACGCCATGCCGGGAACAAGGTCACCGGCGGTTCTACTTGTCGATTTCAATAATTCGGGGTCGGGGGCTCAAAAGCTGAAGCGTAGCCACCGCGAATTCCTCGCTCTCTGCCTCCAATTATTGAAATCGACATCGCCACCAGCCCCGCCGATGCGTGTCTCAAGTCAACAGGTGGGCAACGGCGATGGGCGACATGATATCCCCGGCGGGCGGCAGACGATTGATCTCCTCGGGCAGTGAATTCGAGAAGACCTACAGCTACAGCCGTGCGGTCGTCGTCGGTCCGCATGTCATGCTCTCGGGCACCACCGGCTACGACTATGTCACCAGCACGCTCGCAGCTGGCGCCGAGCAGCAGACGAAGCAGCTTTTCCGCAACGCCGCGGCTGCCTTTGCCAAGGCCGGCGCGGATCTCGCGGATGTGGTGCGTGTTCGGATGTATATCGCGAACAGCAGCGACTACGAGGCGGTGATGAGTGTCTTCGCCTCGACCTTCAGGGGCGTGGACCCTGCCTGCACCACTGTCCAGGCCGGCTTGTTCGACCCCGACATCCTGGTCGAGATGGACATGGACGCCATCCTCGATGCCCGCGCTTAGCCTGCTCTCGCACGTCCCCGACGACGTGATGGCCCGGCTCGCCGCGCAGCCGGTCGTGCTGCCGGAACGGGCCGACGCCGTCGTGATCGGCGGCGGCATCATGGGGGCTGCGGCTGCCTATTACCTCGCCCGGGCAGGGATGCAGACGGTGCTGATCGAGCGGGACCGCGTTTCCTCCCAGCAATCGGGCCGCAACTGGGGCTTCGTGCGGACGCAGTACCGGGACCCGCTCGAACTCCCGCTGGCGGTAGAGGCTCTCGCAATCTGGCCAGGCTTGGAGCAGGAACTCGGTGAGACGACCGGCTGGCGTCGCAATGGCTGCGTCTTCGTCGCCGATACCGAGCGGGAGCAGAACGCCTTCGTTCGCTGGCAGGAACGCACGCGAGATATCTCCCCCAACGCACGGGTCCTGTCAGGCCGCGAGGTTTCGGCGCTGCTTCCTTCGCTGCGGCGCATGACGGCAGGAGGGCTTCATACGCCTTCGGACGGACAGGCCGAGCCGGCTCTGGCCACCATGGCCTTCGCCCGCGCTGGAATCCGCAGTGGCGTGACGATCCTGGAGGATTGCGGCGCGATCGCCATCGAAACGGCTGGCGGGAAGGTGAGCGGCGTTCAGACCGAGCACGGGCTGATCCGATGCAACGTCGCAGTTTGCGCTGCCGGAGCACTGAGCCACCGCCTGCTCGCGCCGCTTGGGCTCTCCCTGCCGCAGCAGAGCGTGCGCAGCACCGTCTCGCTGACCGCACCCCTGCCGCCCTTGACGGATGCCTGCTTCTGCGGCTTCGGGATCGGTCTTCGCCAACGGGCTGACGGATCCTGCATCATCGCGGCGGATTCGAACTCCGACATCGATTTGTCACTCGACTCCTTCCGGGCCGCGCGTTTTTTCCTGCCGGAATTGCTGCGCCACCGCAACGGCTTTGCCCTGCGGCTGGGGCGCCCCTTCATGGACGATCTGCATGAGCGGCTGGTGGTTCCGCGGCGCGAGCGCGCGCTTGCCGGAAGGCGATCCCTGATCGAAGCCAATCGAGAACGTGCCATGAAGACGAGCGAGGCCGTGCGGCGGCTTTTCGCCGGCGCTGAGGCGATCGAGATCATCAAGTCGTGGGCCGGCCGCATCGACGTGCTGCCGGACGCGTTGCCAGTGCTCGACGCGCCGGGCCAGATCGCAGGTCTGATCGTCGCGACGGGGTTCTCGGGCCACGGCTTCGGCCTCGGACCCGCGGTCGGGCGGCACGTCGCGAGGTTCGCCAAGGGCGATGCTCCCGCCGAAATCCTCGCACCGCTGCGCTTCGACCGCTTCGCCCGCGGCACCTACGCGCGCGCCCACGCTCCTCTTTGAAGATCGAGAGCCCACATGACCGTTCAAAACGCCGCGCATTTTCGGCGGCTACCGCCAGTCCGCTCCCTGTCGCGAGACAAGGGGACGAGCGATGGCGCAATATCTCCAGACTAGGACCATCTGGATCGCTGTCAGGCAGATTGCGGACTGAAATATCCTTGATGCCAAGGGCTTCCGGAGGAGCTTCCTACTATGAGCATGAGTCCATTGGCCCGCGAGCAGGTCGAGCGCTACTACGACGGCACGATGCTGCCCGATGAACTCGTGAACGTGATGTCCAGCGATACCGGCTGGTTCCCGGCCCGCACAGTAAAAGGCGGATCGCAGCCAAGGCCGCTACGGCGCTCTCCCATCGTGTTGCCGTCGCTGGAGATCGCCGATCACGGCCGCAGCTTCGACTTCCACGACTATCTCTCGGTGAACCGTGTCGCGGGGCTTCTCATCTTGAAGGATGGCGAAGTGGTCGAGGAGATCCACGCTTTGGGCACCGGGCCGGAGACGATCTGGAAATCCTGTTCGCTGGCCAAATCCATCACCGCGACGCTGGTCGGCATGGCCTTGAAGGAGGGGCTGATCGAGAGCCTCGACGATCCGGTCTCGCGCTACGCGAAAGTCGGCGGCATCTATTCGAACGTCAGCCTTAGGCAGTTGCTGCGCATGGCGTCGGGCGTGCGCTGGCGCGAGGATTACGGCGATCCAACCTCCGATCGCCGCCAGCTCATGGCGATCCAGAGCCGCTGGGAAAAAGGCGGCATCCTTAAGCACATGGAGTCGCTGCCCGCCGCAACGCCGGCTGGTGGCTCATGGAAGTACAACACCGGCGATTCCTATCTGGTCAGCGCCGTGATGGAGGGCGCGACCGGAACCAATCTGGCCGACTATCTTTCCCGCATCTGGCCTCGTCTCGGCACGGAAGCGGATGCCTATTGGTGGTCGGAATGCCCGGACGGAATGACCATTTCCGGGAGCGGCTTCAATGCCCGCCTGCGCGACTATGGTCGCTTCGGCCAGTTCGTCCTGGATGAAGGCCGTATCGGCGGCGACAAGTTCCTGCCCGACGGCTGGAACGCGGAGGCGGGTTCCGCCTATCACATCGGCACCGAACATATCCCTTACGGTTACATGTGGTGGATCCCCGTCCTTGAGGATTCGGTGCTGGAGGGCACCTTCCAGGCCGAGGGAATCTACGGTCAATTCATCCATATCAACCCGCACAAGCGGCTCGTTGTCGTCGTTCTCAGCGCACGCTCCAAGCCGGGATACAGAAGCCGTCTCGAGATCAACGACGACGCCTTTTTCGCTGCCATCGCGAGGGCCCTGTAACTTCGGTAGAAGCTCGACCTGGCTCGCATCGTGCCGGCGCCTGCGGAGCTTGACTGGAATGGCGCCCCGGCTGGGAAACTCTAACTAGAATACCTCTAAATCATTGTTGTTGAACAAAAAACTGCGCTTCGCTATGCCCTCGGAATTCTTGGCGTAGAGGCCATGTCGCATCGGCAGCTCTCGCCTTCTCGTTTGGCAGGCCATGTCGCCGATTCCCGACAACCTCTCGGTTTTCTATGCCGACGAGCAACTCCGCTTGCGGCGTCATCTCGTGCGGCGCGGCCTGACCGCCCCGGCCGCGGCGGACATCGTGCAGGAGGCGTTCCTCAAGCTGCTCAAGGCTCCGCGCGACGAGATCCGCGATATGCGCGCCTATCTGCGGCGCGCGGCAGAAACCATTGCGATCGACGCATGGCGTCGCCAGAGCCGCAGCGCAGCTGTGATCGATCCTCAACCGCTGGCCAGCGATGCGGTCGCGGACCCAAGTCCTTCAGCCGACGCCGCGATGATGGCCCGAGAAGAGAGCCAGGCTCTCGCTGCCGTCATCGAAGCGCTGCCGCCGCGCTGCCGGGAGGTGCTGCTGCTGCACCGCTTCGAGGGGCTGAGCTATGCCGAGATTGCCGACAGGCTGGGCATCTCCAGAAACACGGTCATGGTCCACCTCGCCAACGCCATGGCCTCGCTGCGGCGCCAGCTGCGCGAAAATCCTGCCGCGACAGGCTAATTCGTTTTCCCGTTCCGATCGTCTAGAGAGGCAGGTCGAGGGCCGCTCGAAAGCGCGGACCGTCGATAGGCGAACCGGAGCGCAATGCGTGCCCCAAGCGAAAACATCCCCTCAGCGGCGCGGTCGAGGACATCGATGAGGCTGAGCCTGCCGACGCCGATCGACGATGCGGCTGTCGCATGGTTCGTCAGGCTGCATGACGAACAGGCGACCCCTGCCGACCGCGCCGATTTCGAGGCCTGGCTTGCGAGCGACAAGGCTCATACCGAGGCCTGGCGCGAGATCGACAGGATCTGGGGCGGGCTCGGCCAGATCGCCCGGCCATCCACCATGCCGGAGCCGGACGCGGCACCGGTCGTGGCCCTGCGGCGGGCTCCTGCGCGGCGGGCCCCCGCCCGGTCCTGGCGCCAGTTCGCCGCGACCGCGGTCGTACTGCTGGCGTTGATGGCCTAGTGGCAGCTCGTTCCCGTCGGATTGCTGGCGGATTATCGCACCGCCATCGGCGAGCGCCGCGTTATCCCGCTCGAAGACGGATCGCAGGTGGAATTGGGGGCCGACAGCGCGCTCGACGTCGCCTTCGCTGGTGATCGGCGACGGGTCCGGCTGATCGCTGGCGAGGCCTTCTTCACGGTGGCCAGGGATGCCCGCAGGCCCTTCGTGGTCGAAGCTCGGCAAGGCCGGATCGAAGTGCTGGGAACCGCCTTCGACGTCAAGCTGAGCGAGGACGCAGTGTCGGTCACTGTCACGCATAATGCGGTCGCGGTCAGTGCCTCGGGAGGCAAGCCCGTCCGCCTGGAGCAGGAACAGGCCGTCAGCTATGACGGCGGCGGCGTTTCGACGGTGCGCGCGGCCGATCTCGACGCCATCGAAGCCTGGCGCCACGATCAGCTGGTGTTTCACGACGCGCCGCTGGCGAACGTCCTAGCGGAACTGGCGCGCTATCGCCGGGGCCGGGTCCAGCTCCTGGGCAATGATCTCGGCGCCCGGCGCGTCACCGCCGTCTTCGATGCGCGCCGCCTCGATGCCGCGATCGAGACGATCGCGCATAGTCTCGATCTGCGCATGTTGCGGGCGACCAATCTGTTCATCGCCCTGGCCGATTGGTGACATCGGAAAAAATCGCACTCCTGGCCTAATGAGTCTTCGCCTCGCCAGCGTCTTCAGGACGAGGAGCCGGCTCGCATGCCGCGTCTCCGTGCTGTCCGGGGATGGGGATCGGGTGACATGAGTGCTGAAAGCGTTGCGAGAGCAGGGGCCTGGCGGCCACGGGCGCTGACTCTGCTGCTGGCGGGAACCGCGATGATGAGCGGCGCGGCCTTCGACCGCTCCCACGCGCAATCGCAGCCGCCGGTCGCCGCGAGCGCGATCCTCAACATCCCGGCGCAGCCGCTGGCCTCGGCGCTGATCGCCTTCTCGCGCCAGACCCGGGTCGAGATCTTCGTGCCGTCCTCGGTCGCCGCCGGCAAGCGCTCGACGGCCGTCAGCGGGCCTTTGACCGCGCAGGCGGCGCTGAGCCAGTTGTTGGCGGGAACCGGCCTGACCTATCGCTTCACCAGCGCCACCGCGGTGACGATCGACGGCTCGACCGGCTCGACCGGCTCGACCGGCTCGTCGGCACGGGCGGCAGCGGCGGAACCCGGCGCGATCGTGCTCGACACGATCACCGTCGCCGGCGGCTCGATCGCGCGCGGCGGAGTCAGCGAGATCATCGTCGGCCCAGCAGACCTCGCGCGCATCAACCCGTCCGACGCCCGCGAGATCTTCGCCGGCCAGCCGAGCGTGAAGGTCGGCGGCTCCACCCCGATGTCGCAGAAGGTCTATGTCAACGGCGTCGAGGAGACCAATCTCGCGGTCACCATCGACGGCAGCCGCCAGAACAACAAGGTCTTCCACCACAACGGCACGACCCTGATCGACCCGTCCTTCCTGCGGGCGGCCCGTGTCGATGCCGGCGTTGCGCCGGCCGATGCGGGGCCGGGCGCGCTGGGCGGCGCCATCGCCTACGAGACCAAGGACGCGCGCGACTTCCTGTCCGGCAACGGCATCGGCGCCTTCGCCAAGACGCAGTTCAACACCAACGGCGCCGTCTTAACGCACAGCCTCTCCGGCTATGCCCGCCATGAGGGCTTCGACATTCTCGGCTACGGCACCTTGGGCAAGAGCGGCAACTACAAGGCCGGCAACGGCCAGGAGGTCCTCGGCACCAAGGCCGACCTCCTGAGCGGGCTGCTCAAGCTCGGCTGGGAGGCGCCGTCAGGCGACCGCTTCCAGATCAGCCATGAGCGCGTCCGCGACGACGCGATCAGGCCGTTCCGCGGCAATGTCGGCTTCATCACCGGCCGCCCGGCCTGGGAGCCCCGCCTGCGCCGCTACGAGATCGACCGCCAGAACACCGTCCTGAGCTACAGCCGTATATCGGCCCTGGGCTGGTGGGACCCCAAGGGCGTGCTGGCCTATAGCCGCACCGATGTCGACACGCCGATCTTCGAGCGTCCGGTGGGGGCAAGCCCACTTCCGGTGACCTATCCTGGCACCGGCACCACCGACAGCTTCAACGGCAAGTTCGAGAACCGATTCGGCTTCGGCAGCTTCGGCAGCGTCACGGCGGGCGTCGATTTCTACAAGGACAAGGCGCTCTACAAGGACCGCAACCAGCGCGTCGACGAGAAGGCCAGCAATGCCGGCATCTACGCCCAGGCGCGGCTGACGCCGATCGAACGGACGCGGATCTCCTTCGGTCTGCGCGGCGACCGGCAATGGTTCACCGGCACGACCGGGCAGGAATGGGACAATGCAGGCTTGAGCCGCAACATCTCCGGCGAGTTCGACATCATCCCCGAGCATCTCACCGTCAAGGCCGGCTACTCCCACGTTTGGGGCGGCATCCAGCTCGCCGAGAACTTCATCATGAACCCGGCCTGGCGCTATGGCAGCGGGATCCGGCCGGCGACCTCCGACAACGTCACGGCCGGCCTCGTCGCGCGCTGGCAGGGCTTCACGCTGGAGGGCTCGGTGTTCCGCAACGTCCTCGATCGTGCCCGCGCCGCCCGCTTCGCCGTCGCCAGCGCGCCGCTGACCCGCGAGGTCGAGTCGCAAGGGTTCGAGATCGGGCTGGGCTATGCCTGCGAGGACGGGTTCGTGCGCGCCAAATACGCCGATGTCGATGTCCGCATCGACAACCAGCGCGCCGACTCCGATACGGGCACCTATCTGGCGACGCCGATCGGCCAGATCGTGACGCTGACCGCCGCCCATACCTTCAAGCAGTATGGCGTCACCATCGGCGCCGATGTCGAGATCGTGCTCGACTACAAGAAGGTCGCGCCCGGCAACCAGCCGCTGAAGGGCTACGAGGTCGTCAACGCCTTCGTCGAATACAAGCCCGAGCAGCTTCCGAACCTGACCTTCCGGGCCGAGGCCAAGAACCTGCTCGACCAGACCTATGCCGACCGCGCCACCTACGGCCAGGAGTTCGGCACGGTGACGCCGCTCTACCAGCCGGGGCGCGCTTTCGTGCTCACCGCCTCGGCGCGGTTCTGATGGCTGCGATGCTGCGCGCCGGCCTTGTCACGCTTGCCATCCTGCTCGCGCCGGCGCTCGCTGTCGCCAGGCAGGTCGTCGATCTGGCCGGGCGCAGCGTCACGGTGCCCGACCGGGTCGAGCGCATCATCATCGGCGAGGGCCGCTATATTCCGGCGCTCGCCATCCTCGACCGCGACGACCCGGTCGGCCGGATCGTCGGGATGATGGGCGAATACGAGGCCGTCGATCCCGCGACCTATGCCAGGTATCACGCGGCCTTTCCGAAGATCGCCCGGATCGCGCGGATCGGCCGCGCCGCGCGCGAAAGCTTCAGCCTCGAGCAGGCCATCGCCGCGCAGCCGCAGGTCGCGATCTTCGGTCTCGACGGCCATGGTCCCAACACCCGTTCGGGCGAGGTCATCCGCGCGCTGGAGGCGACCGGCACGGCTGTGATCTTCATCGATTTCCGCAGCAACCCGCTGGTCAACACGCCGGCCTCGATGCTGCTGCTCGGGCAAATTCTGGGGCGGGAGGCGGAGGCCGCAACCTTCATCGCGGCCTGGAAGCAGGCCCTCGCAACGGTCACGGACCGGCTGGCTCAGGCTTCTCCCGCCCCGACCCGCGTCTTCATCGAGAGCCGTGTCGGGCTCGACGCCGCCTGCTGCGAGACGATGACGCGCGGCATGATGGGCCGCTTCGTCAGGGCCGCCGGTGGCGTCAACATCGCCGAAGCGCTCGTGCCGGGAGAGGCCGGCGTCGTCAACCTCGAATGGTTGCTGGCGAACCCTCCCGAGGTCTATATCGGCACCGCCATCGGCAGCGGCTCAACCAGCGCCGACAAGCCTTGGCTCTCACTGGGAGCAGGCGTGACGGAGGCGGTCGCGCGCGCAACCCTGACGCGCTCGCTCACCCGGCCGGGCATCGTTGACCTGCCGCTGGTGCGTAGCGGCCGCGCGCATGCGATCTGGCATCATTTCTACAATTCGCCGTTCAACGTCGCAGCCGTGCAGGCCTTCGCCACATGGCTGCACCCCTCCCTTTTCGCCGATCTCAACCCGACGGGGACGCTGCGCGATCTGCATGCGCGCTTCCAACCCTTCCCGGTCGATGGCGCCTACTGGATTTCCGCGAAATGACCACACCCGAACATGCCCCGGCCCTGCGGCCGCGCGAGGAATGGCTGCTCGAGGTCGTCGAGGCCTTCGATGTCGCGCCGCGCCTGCGCCGCGTGGTCTTCACCGCCGCGCATCTCGACGAGCTGCACTATCAGCCCGGCCAGGCCCTGGTGCTGCGCATGCCGCTGCCCGAGGGCGGCACGGGCCGGCGCGACTATACGATCCGATGGCTGGACAGGGCGACGCAGCGCCTGGCGATCGATTTCGTGCAGCATGGCAGCGCGCCGGCTGCGGGCTGGGCGCGCGCCGCCAGGGCAGGCGACACGATCCTGGCGGCAGGCCCGCGCGGGCGCACCGTCATCGCTGCCGAGGCCGACTGGCACCTGTTTGCCGCCGACGAGACCGGCATGCCGGCCGTCTTGCACATGCTGGAGGCGATGCCGGCCGGCGCGCCGGCCTTCGCCTGGTTCGAGGTCGATGGCAGCCGCAACCAGATGCTGGTCACGACACAGGCCAATGCGACCATCGCCTGGGTCCACCGCGACGGCGCAAGGCCGGGGCCGGGCACGCTGCTGCTCGACGCGGTCGCAGCGTTCGTGCTGCCGCCGGGACGGGGGCAGGCATACCTCGTCGCGGAAACCAGCAATGTCCGGGCACTACGGCAACATCTGATCGGTCGCGGCATGGACCGCAGCCAGATCCGCTCGGAAGGCTATTGGCGCCCCGGCCGGATAGGCGGTCACGACCATGTCGACGACTAAACCCATCCAAGGGTTGCCTGCTTGATACAAAATATGATTTTCGACCTCGGTCGGATCTTTCGTGGCCAGCGACCGCTTCCCGACCTCCGAGTCGAGAAGGAGGTGGCACGCGCCTTCGCAGGCTGTAGACCTCGTCCTGGGGGTGTTTTCCAGGCCATACCGAGCACCATGTGTACCACCGGTGTTGATCACCGGGAGGTCTCCAAACCCTTGAGCGACAAGGGTTCCCTTGAGATCCAAGGGCATGGGGCTGGTGCTGCGAGAGAGGATTGAACTGCCTTGTGGTTCAGCAAAATCAGTATCTTACGAGGTATTTTGTAATGGCGTAACGAGCGCAGAAATGTTGCCCGTCGCGATCGCCGAGGCTAGGAGAATGTCCACGGTTGCCGGAGCCGGAGGAAGGGCTGAAATGGCGGATCCCCGAATCAAGCCGATTTGGATCTCTCGATTCGGAGCCGCCTATCTTTGCCCGTTCTCCGATCAGACGAACCGCCTCCATCTCGAATTCACGCCCGAACTTCCGGCGCTGCATGCACGCCCCCGGCTTCATGAAATACCTAATCTCGGTGTCCACGAAACCGGCAGCAGCCCAGATCGCTAATTCTTGGATAAGGTAGCGTCGCCGTTCCCGTCGATAGCTGGCGTCTCTGCATTCCCTTTATGGGTCGCTCCCAGGAGCGCATCGACTGGATCGCCGCCGCGGAAACCGGCTTGCGCCAGGATCTCGTCGATGATCGGCTTCTGCGCGCCGAAGCTGAGCAACTGGCTGCTGAGATCGGAGATCGGGCTCTGGCCGCCTTGCCCGGCCGAGCCGCTGCTCATCGCGCCGAGCAGGTTGCCGGCGCTGAAGATCCTGATGTCCGAGATCTTCTCGATCGGCTTCATCGCCTGCTCGAGTGCCTCGGGGATGATCGCGATGCGCTGCTTCGTCAGTTCGAAATCGACCATCTGCGGCGACAGCGCGTTGCGGGCCTCGTTCAGTGCGCGTTCGCGCTTCGCCTCGGCCTCGCCGAGTTCGATGATGCCGCCAGCCTTGATCTTGTTGGCGTCCGCCTCGGCGGTCGCCTGCGTGAGCAGCGCCTGGGCGAGGTTGTCGGCGGCTTCTCGCTCGGCCTGGGCGTTCACCGTGACGCGGGTGGCGTCGCGCTCGGCCTCACGGCGGGCGTCGATCACCGCGAAAACCGCATAGCTCATCCCATCGGGAAGGGTAACGCCGCCCCAGAGATAGGCCAGGTCCATCGCGCTTTGCAGCACAAAGAGCAGGTTGAACACGATCAGCGAGCGCAGGATCGCCGCGTCAGACAGAAATGTCGCGCGCAGTCGGCCCAGGGCATCGGCGGGGGCGAGAACGACCGGCGCCGTTTTGGCGACGCGTCGGCGCCGGGTGACATAAAGCAGCGGCGCGGTCAGCATGATGATGCCGAGCCAAAGCCCGATCCGGCTCGCGCTGACGCCGTGCAGGAGCGTGGCCGGATCGACTGTCGCGAGCCAGCGGTCGACCAGCGGGTTGGCCGCAGAGAACAGCATCACGAAGACGCCGCCGAGCAGTAGCGGGACGGTCCAAGCGCCAAGGCCGACCAGTGATACGACCGAGCGGCTGCTCTGCGGCAAGATGCGAACGCCGCGCCGGGCTGTGCGCACCGCGCGCCACGGCCCTACGAGATAGAGATCGACGACGGCCAACATCCTGTCGGTCAGCGATCCGGCCCAGCGTCCCTCTGCCATCAGCACGAAAGCGCCGAGGCCGGCCGCTGCAAAGGCGAGCGACAAGACATTGACCGCCTCAGCCAGTGGAACCAGCGTTATGAACAGCAGGAGCGCGGCCCTGAGAATGTCGCGACGGTGTGTCGTCCGTGCACTGGCGATCCTGGCCGCGACACCGGTGGCGAGTGCGAACATCACGGCCGAGATGCCCATGCGATGTGCGTGGAAGAACCAATCGGCCAGGATGACGAGAACGACGCTCGCCACGGCAACGCGCAGGAAGCGACTCGGGTGGGAAGTGCGCGCAGGCTGTGCGGCGGCGAGGCTGGTCATGGGCATCGGGCCTTGCTGAAGGAGAAGGTGAAGGCGGGTCGATCGGCCGCCACAGGCAAACTGCCTGGCAGTCGGGTGGTGGGCTCGCTCGCCGCGGCGGGAGAGAGAACGAGCCACCAGCCATCCTTGACGAGGCTGTCGGGCAGAAGGGGTCGGCTGGTACGGGGCGGCTTGTTCGGCTGTGTCATGCAGCCTGGATAGCGCGACGGCGTGCAGGCCAAGCCACGCGGAACGCGCAGAGTTTCAGGCTTCTTGTGCAGATTTTCAGCAGTTGCCATCCGATCGAGCCGTTTAGCGCGTCGGATGTTTGTACTCTCGGCTGTGAAGTCGGGCGCCCAATTGGAATTTCGGGCTAGCCGCAGAAAGCGTGTTTATGGACGAGTTCGGCCACATCAACACGTCGCGCGACCAACACCCGCTCGATAGCTAGAGTCGTCTCGCAGCGCCATCAAGCATGCGACCCAGGAGAATGCCGAGCCCGCTCTCCCCGATCCCTGACGGAATGCGCCAAAAGCAGACTCTAGCTTGTTGCCCGCAAGCGGACCTAGGTCGCGAAGCACCCTGCTGTTGAGCCTACCCGCGTGTGATCGAGATCGGGGACCTGCTGTTCGGTCATTGTCATGACTGCGGAGACGATTGTCCGCCGTGCTGTCGAACGAGCAGGTTACCGGCTCGCGGTTCACCGGCCATCAGCCTCTCTCGATGCTGAGGTAAATTCGCGTGTGAGGTTGATGAAGGCTTTGAACGCGGCAGAAGGGTTTTTTCGGCCGGGGTAATAGAGACAGAGTGGCGCCACAGGCTTCATCCAGTCACCCAAGACCCGGATAAGGCGACCGGCCTTAATATCTTCGCGAACATCTGACTCCATAAAAAAGCCCATTCCGATCCCGTTGAGAACGGTAATCCGCGAGAGGCTAGCCTCATCCAGTGTGATCGGGCCTTTGACGTCGATTTGGACGGGCTGGCCATCTTTCTCAAAGTGCCATTTGTAGATGCCGCCGTCGGGCAACCTGATGCGGATACAGGTGTGACTGAGCAGATCGAGCGGGACGCGGGGTTTGCCGTGCTTCTCAAAATACGTCGGCGAAGCCACCACGACGTAGGACCTGGAGGGCCCGATCGGGATAGCGATCATGTCGCTTGGGACAAAATCCGCGCTTCTCAAGCCAAGGTCAAAGCCGTCTGCGACCACATCGACCAAGCGCCCCTCAGTAACGAGGTCGATATGGACCTGCGGATAGCGTCGCAGATACTCCAGAATGACGGGTGCGAGTATCTCGCGCGCGGCCGTTGGGAAGGCATTGATCCTGATGGTCCCAGATGCCGTTTCCTGCTGGGACATGGCGCTATCCATGGCGCTGTGAATATCGACTAGCGCGGGGCCCACCTGCTCGACAAAGTTTCGTCCTGCATCTGTCAACGAGACGCTGCGGGTCGTTCGGTTGAAGAGGCGCACGCCGAGCGTTCGCTCGAATTTCGCAATGACATTGCTCAACGCGGTTGTGGAAATCTGCAGTTCCACCGCCGCCGCCCGGAACGACTTCCGCCGTGCGACCGCCATTACGGCGTCGAGTTCGATGAGGTTATGGCCGATCATTGTCCCGGATTTCGAAACGTTTTATCCCCGTTTATCCCAATTATCAATCCTGCTGTCCACCGCTAAGTCGATCTCAGTAGAAGCAACCCCGGACGTTCAGTCCGAATAGATCGGCCTGGGGTCAAATCTACAGACATCGTCACATGAGGAGGATAACAATGTCCGTCGAGCTTCCTGCGCCCATCGCGCGATATTTTACCGCCGATCTTGATCCCAATCCTCAAGCCATGGCCGATTGCTTTTCGGATAGAGCGACCGTTCGGGACGAAAACAATATCCACACAGGCCGAGACGAAATTCGTCAATGGAAGGTGGAATATTCCAAAAAATATACCACGAAGTCGACGCCAATTTTAGTGGCCCAGGACCGCGGCCGGACCGTCGTCACCTGCCATGTCGAAGGGGATTTCCCAGGCAGCCCGATCGATCTGAGATTTTTCTTT
Source organism: Hyphomicrobiales bacterium (assembly GCA_900470775.1). Taxonomy (GTDB): domain Bacteria; phylum Pseudomonadota; class Alphaproteobacteria; order Rhizobiales; family Beijerinckiaceae; genus Allobosea. Next base: position 53,874 of record UCBZ01000034.1, read on the forward strand.
CGGGTGGAAGGCGACCTGATCAGCGAGCTGGAGATTACCGTATGAACCCGTTCATCAGCCTTGAGGGCAAGCGGGCGCTCGTGACGTCCGGCACGCGCGGCGCAGGCGCGGCGACGGTCAAGCTCTTTCAGGAACTGGGCGCCAAAGTCCTTACCAGCGCCAGGTCGAAACCGGCGGACCTGCCAGCCGAGATGTTCGTCGGCGTCGATCTCACGACGCCGGAGGGCTGTGCGCAGCTCGCGGACGCCGTTCGGGAGCGCCTCGGCGGCGTCGACATTATCGTGCACATGCTGGGCGGCTCATCGGCCCCTGCGGGCGGTTATGAAGCCCTCACAGACGAGGGATGGCGCAAGGAACTCGACCTCAACCTGATGCCGGCCGTCCGCCTGGATCGCGAGCTGGTGCCGGCGATGACGGCGCAAGGCAGCGGTGTCGTTGTGCACGTCACGTCCATCCAGCGCGTCATGCCCTTGCCGGAATCGACCATCGGCTATGCCGCGGCAAAGGCCGCACTCTCGTCCTACAGCAAAAGCCTCTCCAAGCTCGTCTCGCCGAAAGGGGTACGGGTCGTCCGCATCTCGCCGGGATGGATCGCCACGGAGGGGTCGATAGCTTTCGCTGAGCGCCTCTCCGGGCAGCACGGCGTTAGTGTCGAGGCTGGCAAGAAGATGATCATGGATGCGCTCGGCGGTATTCCGATCGGCCGTCCGGCCCAGCCCGACGAAGTCGCAAGCCTGATCGCTTTCGTCGCCTCGGACCGAGCGGGAAGCATCACCGGGACCGAGTATGTCATCGACGGTGGAACAGTGCCGACGGTTTAAGTGGCCTCAAGCGTCGCCATTAGCTTTTTGGAGCGGGATCCATCCCGGGTTCTGCACCTCCTAAAGCGCCGATATGGCTGTAGATCGCGTCGCGAAGTTGCCGGATCAGGCGGTTGAGCTTCCCCAGGTCGCCGACCGTTTGTCCGGATGCCTCTAGCAGATTGTCGTTCAGGCAGCGGGCACGATAGCGGAGACTGTCACCGTCCGGGGTTAGCGCGATGATGACCTGACGCTCGTTTTCGGGATTGCGGGTCCGCCGCAATAAGCCAGCCGCTTCCATCCTCTTGAGTAGCGGCGTCAGCGTGCTGGATTCCAGGGCGAGCTGATGAGCTATGCCGCCGACTGTCTGGGCGTCTTCCCGCCACAGGACATTGAGGACGAGGTACTGCGGGTAGGTGAGCCCTAGCCCATCGAGGAGCGGCTTATAAGCCCGCTGGATCGCGATCTCCGCCGAATAGATCGAGAAGCAAAGCTGGTCTTCCAGCGGCACTGGAGGGGTGGTGGTGGCCTTGGTCATCAGCGGCCCTTTCGTTGCGGCTCACAGAACCGTGATCTCGAAAACATATATCGCGATAAATTTCGAATTGACAAGAGCGGCCGTAACCGGCAACTCTGTTATTGCAATAACAGTTACCGCGACAATCAAACGAAGGAACGCTGTCATGAACAAGTCCATCCGCAACACCCTCGTCGCCGCAGCCGCCCTCAGCGGCGTGTCACAGGCCGCTCTCGCCCAGCCTGCGAACACCCTGCCGAGCGCAGCGCGGCCTGCAAAGAATGTCGTCCTGGTTCACGGCGCGTTCGCCGACGGATCGGGATGGCGGGGCGTCTATGACCTGCTGACGGCTCGCGGCTTCCGCGTGACGATCGTCCAGAACCCGCTGACGTCGCTCGAAGACGACGTCGCCGCCACCAAGCGCGCGCTCGACCGGCAGGACGGCCCCACGATCCTGGTCGGCCATTCCTGGGGCGGCACGGTCATCACTGAAGCCGGTATCGATTCGAAAGTCACCGGTCTCGTCTATGTCTCGGCTCTCTCCCCCGATGCCGGCGAGACTACGGCCCAGCAATACGAGGGCTTCGCGCCAGCAACCGAGTTCGTCCTCGACAAGGCGCAGGACGGCTTCGCCTTTGTCGACCGCGACAAGTTCAAGGCCGGCTTCGCCCACGACGTCTCTGATGCGGACGTCGCCTTCATGCGGGACTCGCAGGTGCCGATCAACCTGTCTGCCTTCGGGACCAAGCTGAAGAACGCCGCCTGGCGGACCAAGCCGAGCTGGGCTGTGATCGCCAGCGAGGACAAGGCCTTTGATCAGGCCATGCTCGACCACATGGCCAAGCGCATCGGCGCCAAGGTCACGAAGGTCTCGGCCAGCCATGCGCTCTTCATGACCCAGCCCAAGGTCGTCGCCGACGTGATCGACAAGGCCGCCAGACAGGCCGCTGCTGCAGCCAAATAGCTGGCCCGCCGCCTCTAGCTGCTCCTGGAGCAGTCCACACACAGCAGAAAGATCAAACGATGACTGACAATCCTGCCCCCGGCGATGCCGGGGGCTTCGAACGACGCGCACGCGAAAACCAGGCGGAGCGCAAAGCCAACCTCAAGACGACCTACGACTTCATCATCTGCGGAGCGGGTGCGGCTGGCTCGGTGATCGCGCGCCGCCTGGCCGAGAACCCGGCCTGTAGCGTTCTGCTGATCGAGGCCGGACCGGATGATGAAGCAGAGTCTGTCCTCAATCCCGCCCTGTGGCCTACCAATCTTGGTACGGATCGCGACTGGGGGTTCCAGGCCGAGCCAAACCCGCATCTCGACGGCCGGGCTCTCTCGATGTCGATGGGCAAGGGCCTCGGCGGCGGCTCCAGCGTGAACGTCATGGTCTGGGCACGCGGCCACCGCAGCGATTGGGACCATTTTGCGGCGGAGACGGGTGACGCCGGCTGGAACTACGGTTCGGTTCTCGACATCTATCGCCGTATCGAGAACTGGCAAGGCAAGCCGGATCCGAAGTACCGCGGCACGAACGGGCCGGTCTGGGTTCAGCCCGCCAAGGACCCGAGCCCCATCGCCGGTGCCTTGCTCGATGCGGCGGAAGGCCTCGGCATTCCCCGCTTCGATCATCCGAATGGTGCGATGATGGAGGGTGCGGGAGGGGTTGCCTACTCAGACATGCTGGTCCGCGAGGGACGGCGCCACTCCCTGTATCGAGCCTATGTCCAGCCCATCGCCGATCGTCCCAACCTGACGATCCTCACCGAGGCAGTCGTTCGGCGCGTCCTCTTCGACGGGCGCCGCGCCACGGGTGTGGAGATCGAACGCGCCGGCACGGTCTCGGCTATCAAGGCCAGCACGGAGGTCGTGATCTCAACGGGTGCGATCAATACGCCGAAACTGCTCATGCTGTCCGGTGTGGGCGATCGTGACGAGCTTGCACGGCTTGGCATTCCCGTCGTCCAGCACCTTCCCGGGGTTGGCCGCAATCTCCAGGATCACGTGTCGTTTGGCTGTACCTGGGAGTACCGCGAGCCGATTCCGCCGCGCAACAGCGGCAGCGAGGCAACCCTGTACTGGAAGAGCCGTCCCGACCTCACCGAACCGGATCTGCTGTTCTGCCAGGTGGAGTTTCCGGTTCCGAGTGAGCGAACGGCCCAACTGGGCGTTCCGGCTCACGGCTGGACAATGTTCGCGGGACTTGCCCAGCCGCACAGTCGTGGCCGGATACGCCCGAAATCCGCCAATCCGAGCGACATGCCGATCGTCGACGCCAACATGCTGTCGGATCCAAGGGACATGGAGACCGCTCGAGCCTGCGTGAAGCTCTGCCGCGAGATTGGTAGCAGCGACGCCTTCCACCCGTTCGTCACCGGTGAGCGTATCCCTGGCGCCGATCGGCAGATCGATAACGCCTTCATTCGCGATGCCGCGGTCACCTATTGGCATCAGTGCGGTACCGCAAGGATGGGCTCGGATGATATGTCGGTGGTCGATGCAAAGCTCGCGGTGCATGGGATCACCGGGCTGCGGATTGCCGATGGCTCGGTGTTGCCTCGCGTCACAACCGGGAACACTCAGGCTCCTTGCGCCATCGTCGGCGAGCGAGCGGCCGACATCATGCGGCGGCAGTATGGGTTAGAGACCTAGATTTCTGGTGATACCCAATTTCTGAAGCGCGATGCCCGCGCTTCAGAAATTGCTACATAAGATCAAAATGATACCGCCATACCATCCCCTTCGTCGCCGTGGGCATTTGCCTCGGTTGGCCGACCGCGTGGCGCCAGGAGCCGACATTGGAACGTCGCCCGGAACCAGACATTTCGGTTCAACGCCTGTCTTGGCCAGTTCCCCGGCAAAGGCCGCGCGCATACGTGCCATCTGCGCAGAAGGGCTACAGGAGGCAGGCGCCCTGAGCGGTCTGACCCAAGACATTTGCTGGCGCAATACATCTGAAAACGCCGCCAGCTGCGCGAGGCGACTTGAGACCGCCTATAATGAAGCATGGTTGTCAGCGCACGGCGAATTCAGAGTCCGGATATGTGACAACGGCTGTTGCGCAGAGAACCGCATTGCGCTGACATTTCGTGCGCGATTATACGATGGCGGGGATCCGGCATGCTCGAATGGGCCCTAGCCAAGGCCGAGGCTTCTACCCTGGCCGATGCCTGGACAGGCGGGGCCGGCCCCGGCGGGGCCATCGTCTTGTTTGACAGTGGCGGTATTCGCGATACGGCGAGCGGCGGTTTCGCCTCGGTGGAGCATGCGCTGCCCTTTACTGCGGACACGCCGAACCGTTTCGCTTCGATCAGCAAGCATTTCCTGGCCACGAGCCTGTTGCGTGCCAAGGTGCCGCTGAACGCTACCCTGGGCGAACTTCTGGATGACCTGCCCGTCCCGTTGGCGAAGGTCCAGCTGGGGCGGGCACTCGACATGACCGGCGCCTTGCCGGACATGATGGAGGTGCTCTGGCAGCAGGGCGTGCCTTTCACCGCGACACTGGGTAGAGCCGAAATCCGTTCGGCCGTTCAGGGGCTGTCCGGGCTCAACGGCGTCCCTGGCGACGAGATGGCCTATTCCAACACCGGCTGGCGCCTGGCGCAGGCCGTCATCGAACGGCAGGCAGGGATGAGCTATGCCGAGATCATTCGAGATCTCGTCGCTCCGTTCGATTCCACGATCCGTTTCGTCGGCGACGAGACCGAGATCGTCCCGGGTCTGTCCACGGGCTACTGGCATGACGGTTCGGGCTGGCGGCGGGGGCGCTACGGTTTCCAGTTCTCCGGCTCGGGCGGCATTGCCGGCAGCGCCACTGCGCTGGCGCGATGGTGTTCCGCCCTGCTTGCCGGGCGCGGTTCTCTGGACGGCATGCTGGCGCGCCTGACTGCGCCGCGGCACTTCAACAATGGCATGGAGAGCCGCTACCGGCTCGGCCTGGTGACGAGCATGCTCGGAGATGTGGCGCTGGTCGGGCATGGCGGATCGCTGCCGGGCTATCGCAATCACGTCCTGATGGCGCCGGAACTCGGGGTCGGCGTGGTCGTCATGACCAACCGCGAGGAGGAGGTGCTCTGGCCGGCGCTGCGCGTCCTGTCCGTGCTGCTGGGGCAGGATCTGCCGCAGCCGGCGGCGAACCCAACCGGTCTGTTCGTTGAAGACCGCGGCCCGTTCTGGGCCGAGCTGACGCCGGGCGCGATCAGCGTCATGGGCGGCTATGAACGGCTGGTCGCCGATGGCGCGAACGGGATGCGCAGTCTGCCCGCCTATCTCGACCTCGACCTCGCGCGCATCGGCGACGACATCCTCGAGGGAACGATCGGTGGCGTCGCTCGCCTAATCCGGCGAGCCTCTCCGCATACGACGCTCGAACCCCGCCTGATCGGGGTCTGGCGTGAGCGGCAGTCCGGCTTGGAAATCCTGATCCGGGCGGACGGCACGGCGACCATGCCGTGGGCAGGCACGATCGGTGTCGAAACCGTGCTGACGCCCTTGCCGGGCGGGCGAGCGCTGGCCGACCTCGCGCACGGCCCGTGGCGGCATCGGCCTTGTTTCTGGCTGGGACCGGATGGGAGCTTGGGGCTCGCCAGTCACCGGGCGCGAATCCTGCAGTTCGACCGCGTGTACAAGGGAGCCTCCTGATGATTGCCCGCCGCCTGACCAGCCTGCTCGCCGGAACGTTGGCTCTGCTTGTCGCCGGCCATGCCGCGGCCCAGATTGCGCCGAAAAACGTGCTCCGCGTGGCCCCACATGCCGATCTGAAGACGCTCGACCCGGTCGCGACCTCGATCGTCGTCACCCGCATGCACGGGATGATGATCTACGAGACGCTGTTCGCCTGGGATGCCAATCTGCAGCCGAAACCGCAGATGGTCGAAAGCTTCTCGACATCGGCCGACAACCTGGCCTGGACCTTCACGCTACGGCCCGGCCTCAAATTCCACGACGGGCAGCCTGTCACCACGCGCGACGTCATCGCCTCGCTGAAGCGCTGGATGGCGCGCGACACCATCGGCGGCAAACTTGGCGAATATACCGATCGGATGGAGGCAAGCGACGCGCGCAGCTTCGTGCTGCACCTCAAGCGACCGATGGCGCTGGTGCCCTTCGCGCTCGGCTCGGCGGTCGGACAGATCCCGGCGATCATGCGCGAGAGCGACGCCTCGAGCGACCCGATGAAGCCGGTCACGGAGACGATCGGTAGCGGCCCGTTCCGCTTCAATCGAGCGGAATGGCGCAGCGGCGCGAAGATCGTCTACGACCGCAATCCCGACTATGTGCCGCGCCAGGAGCCCGCCAACGGGCTTGCCGGCGGCCGTGTCGTCAAGGTCGATCGCGTCGAATGGGTGATCATGCCCGACCAGGCGACCGCTGCCGCCGCGCTGCAAACCGGTGAGATCGACATCTGGGAGCAGCCCAGCCAGGACCTGATTCCCGTCATCGCTTCCAGCAAGGACATCAAGGTCGATCGCTTCGCGAATCTTGCCAACCAGGTGATGCTGCGACCAAACAGCCTGCACCCTCCCTTCAACGACCCGAAGGCGCGCCTCGCACTCGCCTATGCAACGGACCAGGCCGATTTTCTCGCTGCCGGCTACGCGGACGAGGAGTGGTGGAAGCGCTGCAACGCCTATTTCATTTGCGGCGGGCCCAACGGCACGGAAGCCGGCATGGAGGCTTTCGCCAAGCCCAATCTCGAAGCGGCCAGGCGATTGCTGGCCGAGAGTGGCTACAAGGGCGAGAAGCTCGTCCTGAGCACCAGCAACGACATCCCGCCGATCGGGCGCATGGCCGAGGTCGCGGCGGCCTCGCTGAGGAAAGTCGGCTTCAACATCGATCTGCAGGTTTCCGACTGGGGTACGGTGACGACGCGCCAGCAGAACCGGGGCAGCCAGGACCAGGGCGGTTGGAACCTGTTCGTGACGACGGCTTCGGCGCGACGATGCAGTCTCCTTTGACCAATATCGGCACCAATATGGCGTGCGAGAAAGCCTGGGCCGGCTGGCCCTGCGACGCGCAGGCGGAGAAGCTGCGGGGCGCGGTCGTCGATGCTCCCGATGACGCCAGCCGGGCGACCGCAGTCGAGACGCTGCACCGGCGGTTGGCGGAAATGCAGCCGTACCGGGTGCTGGGCCAGTTCGACCAGCCCTATGCGCGTCGGAAGAACGTGTCCGGCATGCTGAAGGCGCCGGTCATGCTGTTTTGGAACATCGAGAAGAACTAGCGCGAGCTGCGGTGGTGGCGACGCTGGCGTGGGAGCCAGGCGGCGAGGTCCATCCGCCGGAGAGCCAGCGGCTTCCTCGGTGGGAACGGGGAACGCCGCTCCGTCAGACTGATCCAGAGCCAGGGAGATGAGCGTGCGGCGCGTCCTGATTGCCGAATTCATGCATGAGACGAACACCTTCAGCGTTCAACTCACCGATGAAACCACCTTTCGCAATGCCGGCGTGCTCCTGGGCGAAGCGATCCCGCCGGCTTTTCGCGGAACGCGGACGGCGATGGGAGCGGCGTTCGAGGCGGCCGACAAGTTTGGCTGGAGCCTGGTTCATCCGCTGACGGCTCACGCCAACCCGTCCGGGCGCGTCACCGATGCCGCGTTTGAGCTGTATGCCGGCACCATCCTGGAGGCCTGCGATGGCGTCGACGGCGTGCTGCTGCACCTGCATGGCGCCATGGCCACCGAAAGCTCGGATGACGGCGAGGGAGAGTTGCTATCCCGCCTGCGCCGTCGACTCGGCGAAGCTGTTCCGATCGTTGCGGTGCTCGATCTGCACGCGACCCTCACGCAGCTGATGGCCGACAGCGCCAACGCGTTGATCTCCTATCGCACCTATCCGCATGTCGACATGTACGAGCGTACCTGGCAGGCCGCAGAACTCTTGGAAAAGGCGATAGCGGGAACCGTCACGCCGGTCTGCGCGGTGGCGCGGCGGCCGATCCTCTACGCACTCGATGGCGGACGGACGACCTCGCCGCCCTTCAAGGAAATGCTGCGCCGCGGCGACGCGATCGAGGCCGCTGGCGATGCGCTGGTGGTCAGCGTGCAGGCCGGGTTTTCTTCGGCCGACGTGCATGACATCGGGCCGTCCGTCGTCGTCACCGCCAATTCCCGAGCCAAAGCGCAGGCTATCGCCGAAGAGCTGATGGACTACGCCTGGGAGCAGCGGCGATTCTCGTCCATCAGTTTTACGCCGCTTGCCGAAGCCATAGCCCGTGCCAAGGCGGGCGAAGCCGATACCGGAGGACTATCGGGTGGCAAGCCGCTGGTGATTTCGGACTATTCCGACAATCCGGGCTCCGGCGCCTATGGCGACGCGACCAACCTGCTCCGTGCCGTGCTCGATGCCGGGCTGACGAATGTCGGCTTCCACGCGATCCGCGATCCGGAGGGGGCGCTGGCGGCCCAGGCGGCAGGTGTCGGCAACTCGGTCCGTCTCAAGCTCGGCGGCAAGGTCGATCCCAACACGGGCGGGGCCCCGCTCGACCTCGACGCCCATGTCGTCGCGCTGACCGATGGCCGCTTCATCTGCTACGGCCCGATGGCGGGCGGCGTCTGGCGCAATTACGGGCTTTCGGCGCTGCTGCGGGTCGACGACGTCGAGATCATCGTGATCACGCATAACGGCCAGGCGACGGACACGGCGCAATTCACCTCGCTCGGCGTCGATCCGGCGCGGAAATCGACGCTGATCGTCAAGTCGATGCAGCATTTCCGCGCTGCTTTCGAGCCTATTGCGCGCGAGGTGATGGAAGTGGACACTGGGGCGCTGTCCACCCGCAACTTCAAGGAGAGGCCGTACCGGAAAGTACGCCGGCCGATTTTCCCGCTCGACGACATCTGAGGACGACCGGCCAGCAAGTGCCGGCGGCGACAAGGCGACAGGAGGAACAGCGATGATCAAGGCGAATGTCCCGGCACGTGGGGCGCGGCGATGAGCGTGCAGGCCGATATCGTCCTGAGGAACGGTCCAATCTGGTGCGGCTATGAGGAGGGCACGGTCGAGGCGCTGGCGCTCTGGCGGGGCAGGGTGCTGGCAGTGGGCCGCGAGGCTGAGATCGCTGCATTGACCGGGCCTGAAACCCGCGTGATCGACCTGAAGGGGCGGCTGGCGACGCCTGGCCTCAACGATTCCCATCTCCACCTGATCTCGCTGGGGATGACGATGGACTGGGTCGATGCCAAGCCCGCCGCCGCCCCCACGCTGGAGAGCCTGCTCGGCGCCATCGCGGAGCGCGCGGCCAAGGCCAAGCCCGGCGAGTGGATCATGTCGCGCGGCTACGACCAGACCAAGCTCGATGTCGGCCGCCACCCCTATCGCGAGGAACTCGACAAGGCGTCGCCGAACAATCCGGTCGTCCTGGTGCGCGCCTGCGGCCACATCTGGATCTGCAATTCGCAGGCGCTGGCCCTGGCCGGGATCGACGAGACGACGCCTCCGCCGTCGGATGGGCTAATCGAGCAGCAGAACGGCCGGCTGACCGGTCTTCTGGCCGAGAACGGCTCTGCCAGGGTCCGGGCCGCTATCCCCGTGCCGACAGAGGAGGATCTCGTGGCCGGGATCGAGCGCGGCGGGAATTACCTGCTCTCGCTCGGCATTACGAGTTGCATGGACGCGGCCGTCGGCCAGAAGGCCGGCTTCGCCGAGATCGCCGTCTACCACCGAGCCAAGCGCGATGGCCGCCTGCCGGTGCGGACCTGGCTCACCTTGCTCGGCGACGATGGCCGCTCGATTGTGCCGCAATGCCATGCGGCCGGCCTGATCTCGGGCACCGGCGACGACATGCTGATGATCGGCGCGGTCAAACTCTTCCTCGACGGCTCGGCCGGCGGGCGCACCGCTTGGATGTCGAAACCCTATCTTGGCGAGGACGAGACCACAGGGGTCCAAATGAAAGAGGACGCCGATCTGGAGCGCGAGGTGATGGATGCGCACCGGAAGGGTTACCAGCTCGCCTGCCACGCCATCGGCGATGCCGCGATTGAGCAGTTGATCACCGCCTATGAGAAGGCGCTGGCCGCCTATCCGGATCCCGATCGGCGCCACCGGATCGAGCATTGCGGCTTCTCGACGCCGCAGCAGCACGAGCGGATGATCGCGGCTGGCATCTATCCCTGCCCGCAGCAGGCGTTCATCCACGATTTCGGTGATGCCTATGTGAAGGTGCTCGGTCCGGAGCGCGCCCTTCCGAGCTATCCGCTCGGCACCTGGTTCAGGCTCGGCCTGAAGCCTGCGACCGGGAGCGACGCGCCGGTCTGCGACCCCGATCCGTTCCCCAATTTCCACGCCATGATCACCCGCAAGACCTGGCGCGGCACAGTGATGGATGCAGGCGAGCGCGTCTCGCCGGAGCAGGCTTTGCAGGCCTATACCGAGCACGGCGCCTTCTCGCAGAAGCAGGAGGCGGTGAAGGGCCGTCTCGTGCCAGGCTATCTCGCCGATGTCGCGGTCTTCTCGCGCAATCTGCTTACGGCAGACCCGGAAGAGATCCTGCACGACACGCGCTGCGATCTCACGATCCGGGGTGGCGAGGTGGTCTTCGAGCGCGAGGGTGCTGCCGGCTGATCGCAAGAAATCGGCAAGGCGCGGAGGCCTGGAGAAATCCGATCCAACCGCTCCTGCTGCAATCAAGAGCCCAGCCCGAGCGATGAGCGCTCAGGCGAGGCCATATGTAGGGAGAGGATCTGCAATGCTCAAGAAACTGGTATTCACAACGGCACTGACGCTGGCGGCGTTCACGCTGCAATCGCAGGCGCAGGAGCCACGCCGGGGCGGAACGATCCGTTTCACCGCGCCCTACGCCGCCTCGTTTGTCAGCAATGACAGCCACGTCTCGAACCAGATCCAGGACGAGATCTACGGCTACGCGCTGCACCGCACGCTCTACAAATGGGATTCGACCAACAACAAGCCGGTTCTGGAACTCGCCAAGAGCGTGACCACCTCGGCCGACGGCCTCGTCCACACCTTCAAGCTGCGCGATGATGCGCTCTTCCATAACGGCCGCAAGATGACGGCCGACGACATCATCTGGAGCTATACGCGCCTGATGGATGCTTCCAAGAACTACCCCGGCGCCGCCTACATTCGGCGGATCAAGGGCGCGATCGACGTCCAGAACGGCGCCTCGAAAGAGATATCCGGGCTGAAGAAGATCGCCGATTTCACCCTGGAGATCACACTGATCGAAAAGGGCGAGCCGGGCTTCCTGTTCCGCACGGCGACCACGTCGATCCTGCCGGCGAAGGAGGCCCAGGACCCGAACTTCTTCAACAAGCCGATCGGTCTCGGACCCTTCAAGTTCGTCGAGCATGTCCCCGGCTCACGCATGGTGTTCGAGCGCTGGGAGAAGTTCTATGTCGCTGGCAAGCCCTATGCCGACAGGCTGCTAATCTCGCCGATGGGCGAGGCCGCGGCGCGCGACGTCGCCTTTCGCAACAAGGAGATCGACGTCTCGATCCTGGGGCCGTCGCAATATGTCGCCTACCAGGCCGATGCCAATCTCAAGAAGGGCATCCTTGAGGTCGCGGAGGTGTTCACCCGCAACATGGGCATGAACCCGACCTACAAGCCCTTCTCCGACAAGCGTGTGCGCCAGGCCATCAACCATGCCATCGACGCCGACCTGATCATCTCTCGGCTGGTGCGCAACAAGGCCTATCGCGCGACGAGCTGGCTGCCCTTGTCCTCGCCCGCCTATGACAAGGCACTGAAGCCCTACGCCTTCGATCCCGAGAAAGCCAAGAAGCTCCTGACCGAGGCCGGCTATCCGGATGGGTTCGAGTTCGAATGGACCGCGAGCCCCAATGAGAGCTGGGGCGTGCCGATCGTCGAAGCGACCATCCCGATGCTGGCCAAGGTCGGCATCAAGGTCAAGGTGAAGCCGGTGGAAGGTTCGGCGCTGGGCGGTATCGTCGCGAAGGGCGATTTCCAGGCCTATATCTGGTCCAACACCTCCGGCCCCGATCCGCTCACGCAGATGAAGTGCTTCTACTCGAAGACGCCGCGCAGCGCCTGCAACTACACGACCTTCAGCAATCCGGAAGTGGACAAGCTGATTGACGAGGCCGGCGCGACGGACGATCTCGCCAAGCGCAACGAAATCCTGAAGAAGGCTAACGCCATCGTCTATGACGAGGCCCCGGTGTGGTTCTTCAATTACAACAAGGCCGTCTTGGCCCATCAGCCCTGGCTCCACGGCCTGCAACCGAACGCCACGGAACTGGCCCTGCAGTATTACGAGGATCTTTGGGTCGACGCATCGTCGCCTGCTGCCAAGTAATACCGATCAGACCCAAAACCCGGTACCTGGCGGCCCTTGGGCGCCGGGTATCGTGGCCAGGAGCGAGCCATGCTGCCCTATGTCATCCGGCGCCTGATCCAGTCGGTGCCGATCCTGCTCGCGGTCGCAGGGCTCGTCTTCGTGATGTTCAGCGTCATCCCGGGCGATTTCGCCTCGACGCAGATGGCCGACGGGCGTTCCGTGGTGGACGCCGAGCAGGTCGCGCGGATGAACACGCAATTCGGGCTGGACGACCCTGTGCATATCCGCTTCGCCAACTATGTGGGCAAGCTGCTGACGCTGGATCTGGGAACGTCCTTCAGAACGCGGCAGCCGGTGATCAACTCGCTGCTGGAGCGGATCTGGCCAAGCTTGCAACTCGCTATGGCCGCGATGCTGTTTGCGATCGGTGTCGGCGTTCCGCTCGGATTCTTGGCGGCATTGAAGCCGGGCGGCTGGCTCGACATGCAATCGATGATCGTGGCCGTATCGGGCCTGTCGCTGCCGCAGTTCTGGCTCGGGCTGATGCTGATGTACGGCTTTGCGCTGATACTCGGCTGGTTTCCGAGCTTTGGCTACGGTGACGGCAATCCGCGCTATCTCGTCTTGCCGGCCGTGGCGCTCGGCGTGGCCCCCCTTGCACTCCTGGCCCGCACGACACGTGCGGCCGTGCTGGAGGTCATGAACGCCGATTTCGTGCGGACCGCGCGCGCCAAAGGCAACAGTGAAGCGCGCGTCATGCGCTGGCACGTGGCGCGAAACGCGGCCGTCATTGTGCTCACGACGCTGGGCCTCCAGTTCGGCTCGATCATGGGCGGTGCCGTCGTGATCGAGAAGCTGTTCGCCTGGCCCGGCATCGGCTCGCTGTTGGTGGATAGCGTCTCCCTGCGCGACATTCCGGTGGTCCAGGCCTGCATTCTCCTGCTCGTGCTCTTCTTCCTCATCGTGAACATCATCGTGGACGTGCTTTGCGCCCTGATCGATCCACGCATCAAGTACACGTAAGGTTGGGGAAGCAGATGAAATTCCGGGCGAATCTCTGGATCGGCGGCGTGCTCTTCGCCGCCATCGTCATCGGCGGGGCGCTGGCGCCATGGCTCGCCCATACCGACCCCGTCATGGATGCCAACCTGATGAATGCCGAGGTCTCTCCTGGCAGCGAGTTCTGGTTCGGCACCGATTCGCAGGGCCGCGACATCTATAGCCGCGTGCTGTACGGCGCGCGCATCTCGCTGACGGTCGGCATCGTCTCGCAGATGATCAACACGGTCATCGGCGTGGCGCTGGGCATGTCCGCTGGATATTTCGGCGGCTGGTGGGACGATTTCGTCAACGGCTTGACCAATCTGATGCTGTCGATCCCGTCGCTCATCTTCGCGCTCGCGATCATGGCGATCCTGCAGCCCGGCCTGACCAGTCTGCTGATCGCGCTCGGGCTGACCAACTGGTCCTATACCTGCCGCCTCTCGCGGGCGGCGACCTTGTCGATCAAGCAGCAGGGCTATGTCGAGGCCGCCCGCTCGTTCGGCAGCGGCAATACCCGGATCATGCTGACGCAGATTCTGCCCAACATCGCCGGACCGATTATCGTGATTGGCACGCTGGGGATGGGCGGGGCCGTGCTGGCCGAGGCGGCATTGTCGTTCCTAGGCCTGGGTATCCGGCCGCCCTTTCCCAGCTGGGGCAGCATGCTTTCCGATGCGCGTGACCAGATCACCACGGCGCCCTGGATCTCGATCTTCCCGGGTCTGGCGATCTTCCTGACGGTGCTCGGGCTCAACCTTTTGGGCGACGGGCTGCGCGACATCCTCGACCCCCATTCGCAGTTTCGCAAAGCCTGACGGCGCGCTGCCACATTCGGAAAAATCAGACGATATGACGACGCAATCTCCACCTGCCGACGCACGCGATGATGGGCCGCTGGAAAGCGTCAGCTTTCATGGCCTCAAGGCCGGCCCGAAGCTGATCGTACTCGGTGCCGTCCACGGCAATGAGGGCTGCGGCCCGGCCGCGATCAATCGCGTCATCACGGAGTGTCGCTCGGGCGCGTTGAGCGTGCTGCGCGGAGAAGTCACTTTCGTGCCGGTCGCCAATCCCAAAGCGCGGCGGCAGAATACGCGCGAGGGCGACCGCAACCTCAATCGCGATATGCGGGAGCGGCCTCAGCCGAGCGACAACGAGGACCGGATTGGCAATCGGCTCTGCGCGCTGCTGCGCGAGCATGACGTCCTGCTCGATGTGCATTCCTTCAAGGGCGAGGGCGAGCCCTTCGTTTTCTTTGGGCCGCAGGACAATACGGGTCCTCTCGAAGCGTTTCGTCATGCGCAGGCGGAAGCAGCCTTTGCCGCCTGCCTGGGCACCAGCATTCTGATCCATGGCTGGCTCGAGATTTATGTTAGGCTGATCGCGGCGCGCGAGCGGCTGAACCTGCCGCGCCTTGCGGTAACCCAGGGTTTCGGCACGACGGAATACATGCGCTTCGCCGGAGGCTATGGCGTCACGCTTGAATGCGGACAGCATGACGATCCGGCCTCTATCGATGTCGGTTATGCCGCTATCCGCAATGCGCTGGCGCATCTTGGCTTGATCGATGCTCCAAGGTCGTCAGTGCCGCGGCCGAAGGTGATCCACATGTCGGGTCTGGTGATCTGTGAAGCCCATGGCGACCGCGTCGAAGGCGACTGGAAAACAGGCGAGGTCATTACGGCCGGCCAGCCGATCGCCCGCCGAGCCGATGGCGAGGTGCTTCTTGCCTCGCGCGACGGCTTTGCCATCTTCCCGAACAGGACGCCCAAGCCAGGGGAGGCAGTCATCTATCTGGGCGAGGCCAGCTCACGCCCGGTCTAGAGCGTTGGACTTCAACCCGGGATCGTTTGGCGTGAGAGAGAGTTTCGCGGAGACGCTCCTGCGGCATGTCGCGTTTCAAGGCCGCGTTGCCGGCCGTCAAGGCAACTCAGCCGTCACGACAGGTAGCGATAGTTCACTTGCACTCCGCGCCATTGTGATGGAGCGCCTCCACAGCCCCTTTGACTGCCGCCGTCAAAAAGCTGACCCTGAGCTGCGCGGTGACGCCGAGGCGGCGAGTGTTCCCTGAGAGTTCGGCATCGACGCGCTATCCGCGAACGCGGCCTCCAGCGCTGCTACGAGGTCATCAATGGCGACGACGCGCCGGCGAGACGCTGAACGCGATCGCCTTTTCCTTCGGTTTCCGCCGCGAGGCGCGTTTCAGCCCGCTTTCAAGGACCGCTTCGGCATGGCGCTGCGCGAACTGCAGGCCGTCGCCCGCCAACGCGGCATCGACATGCTGCTGCCGACAGCGGTCGGGTGGCGCTGGACCGTCTACAGAGGCTGGGGCGTTGATGAGAGTTCGTCAGCTATCGCCGTTGCCAGAGCGCGATTCTTCAGATCTGAGCCAGAGCGCCTTGCGGAGCTTCGACGACAACGCCTTCATCCTGATCAATTGAGCGACCCGCTCGCCACTAGATCACGCGCGACCTGATGGTCGTTGTGACGATCTCCGTGACGACAACGACGACGAAGATCACGAGCAGCACCAGCCCGACCTGATCCCAGTAGAGATTGTCCATCGAGGCCTGCAGAGCGACGCCAAGCCCGCCGGCACCGACGAGCCCAAGCACGGCGCTTTCGCGGACATTGATGTCCCAGCGGAACAGGCTGACCGCGAGAAAGGCGGGCTTGACCTGCGGCCAGAAGCCTTTCAGCAGCACGGAAAGGCGCGATGCGCCGGCCGCGCGCAGAGCCTCGATCGGGCCGGCCTTCGCCTCCTCGATCGCCTCCGAGAGAAATTTGCCGGTGAAGCCGATCGAGTGCACGGCCACCGCCATGACGCCAGCCAGCGCGCCAGGCCCGAACACCGCCACGAAGAGCAGCGCCCAGACCAGCGTATGGATCGAGCGCGTCGCCACCAGGATAAACCGCCCGATCGCATTGACCCAGGGCGACGGCGAGACGTTACGGGCACACATCAGCGCGACCGGCGTCGCGAGTAGGATGGCGAGGATGGTGCCCAGCGTCGCCGTATGGAGCGTTTCCACCAGAGCCTCGCCGACGGTCTTGCCGAAATAGCTCCAGTCGATCGGCCACATCCGCGCAAACAGGTCGGCGGTCTGCTCCGGCGCGTCGTAGAGGAATTCCGGGATGACTTCGATCGTCTGGAGAGACCAGCCCAGGGCCAGCGCCGCCAGTGACCAAAACGCCAGCCGTAGACCGCGCTCCAGCGGCGTAAACCGGCGCCAGAGTCGACCGGCAGGGCTCTCGACGACGATGCCTGACGGCGCCTCGTCCTGATAGATCCTGCGCATGAAGGCAGAGAGGACTTCGCCGGCCATCACGGTCACGATGATCGCGATGATGATGGTCAGGACGAAATCATAGTCGAACCGCTGGAAGGCCGTGAACAGCGTTGCCCCGATGCCGCCGCCGCCGACGAGCCCGACCAGCGCCGAGTTTCTGAGATTGGAATCGAGCTGGTAGGCGGCAAAGCCGATGAAGCGCGGCAGCACCTGCGGCACCACGCCCATCGTCACCACCGAGAGGAACGGAGCGCCGGCGGCCCGCAAGGCCTCTATGGGCTTCATCGACATTTCCTCGATCGCCTCGGCGATCAGCTTGGCGATGAAGCCGAGCGTTGCGATCACCAGAGCCATGACGCCGGCGAGCGCGCCGAATCCGACCGCCTTCACGAACAGGATCGCGACGATGACGGGATGAAATGTGCGGCATAGCGCGATCACGCCGCGCGCTGCGATCGTGACCGGCAGCGGCATCAGATTGCGCGCCGCAAACAGCCCCAGCGGCAGCGCCAGCAACACGCCCGCCGCCGTCGCGATGATGGCGATCTGCAGCGACTCCAGCATGCCCGATAGCAGCAACTGCATCTTGTCGGCTGCGACGTTGGGCGGAAACATCCGGCCTAGGAACTTCGCGCCATTGTCCAGACCCTGGACGAACCGCTCCCAGCGGATGTCGAGAATCCGCGCGGCATAGCCCACATAGATCAGGAACAGCGCCGCGCCGATCCGCAGAGGCCAGTTCGGCGGGAAAGCGCGCGCGCGTAGACTGCCGGTCGCAAGCGGAGGCGCGCTCATTCCATCCAGCCTTCGCCGCCGTAGATTTCGGCGAGATGGGTGTCCTGAAGTCCGCCGGGCGGGCCGTCATAGACCACCAGCCCCTTCGACATGCCGATGATCCGCAGCGCATAGCGCTTCGCCAATGCGACGTTGTGAATATTGACCAGCACGGGAATGTCGCGCTCGCGCCCCACCTTGGCGAGCAGTTCCATGATCTCGACCGAGGTCTTGGGATCGAGCGAGGAGGTCGGCTCGTCGGCGAGCACCAGATCGGGATCCTGCATCACGGCGCGCGCGATACCGACACGCTGGCGCTGTCCGCCCGAAAGCTGGTCGGCGCGACGGGTCGCGAACTCGGTCAGCCCCACGGAGTCGAGCAGGGAGAAGGCGCGCGCGATGTCCGCTTCCGGGAAGCGCCTGGTCCAGGCGCGCCAGACCGGGACATAGCCGAGCCGGCCGCAGAGCACATTCTCGATCACGGTCAGGCGCTCGACCAGATTGTACTCCTGGAAGACCATGCCGAGACGCCGGCGCGCCTGGCGCAGGGCCTCCCCCTGCAGCTTTGCGAGATCGGTGCCGCCCAGCACGATCGAGCCGGAGGTCGGGTCGACCAGACGGTTGATGCAGCGGATCAGCGTCGACTTGCCGGTGCCGGACGGGCCGATGATGGCGACGATGCCGGGTTCGGAGACCGTCAGGGAAATGTCACGCAGCACCGGCTGACCGGGCCGGTATTCCTTGACGAGATTGCGGATGACGAGCGCCCGGCTGTGGCCGGACGCCACAGGTAGGGCGCTCATGTTTGATAGACCTTGGTTGTCGGACGCGTCGTGTCGTCAGGGCGCCTTGGCGGGAGCGGCCTTCTTCTTGGCGAGTTCTTCCGCCTCGCGTTTGGCCTCGGTTTCATAGGCCGTCTTGTTGTAGGGCGTGCCGGATTTCTCGGCCACTTCGCGCACGACCGCCCAATCCTTCTGGTAGCTGATCGGCAGGAAGCGATCGTCGCCGTTGAATTCCTTGGTCATCTCGGGCGTGAAGCGGAACGAGAAGAAGCAGTCGGTCAGCTTCTTGGCGAGCTCCGGCTTGAGGTCGTGGGCATAGGCGAAGGACGAGGTCGGGAAGATCGGGCTGCGATAGATCTCGCGCACGTCTTCCTTCTTGATAGTGCCTCGCACGATCATGCGCTCGTAGACGTCGCCGGCAACCGCGCCCATGTCGTAATCGCCCGAGACGACGCCGAGGATCGACTTGTCGTGGCCGCCCGACATCAGGGGCTTGTAGTCGGTATCGGCGGTCAGCCCCTGCTCGGGAAACAGGACGCGCGGTGCGAGATTGCCGGAATTCGACGAGGGCGAGGTATGGGCGACCTTCTTGCCCTTCAGGTCAGCCAGCTTCTGATAGGGGCTCGAGGCCTTGACCACGGCGACGAGGTTGTAGCCGCGCACCTCTGTGCCGGCTCCCTTGGCAGCGAAGGGCACGGCGCCGGCCAGATTGACGGCAAAGCCGGTTGGCCCCGTCGAAAAACCCGCAAAGTGCAGACGGCCCGAACGCATCGCCTCGATCTCAGCGGAGTTCGACTGGACCGGATAATAGACGATGCGCTTGCTCGTGCAGGCCGCGAGGTGGTCCGTCAGCGGCTTGAAGATGTTGGCATAGACGGCCGGATCCTCGACAGGCGTGTAGGCCCAGACCAGCGCTGAGGGGTCTTTCCATTTCCTCGGATCAGTCGGAGCGTCGGCGACGAGGTCCTTGTTGGCGTCGCAATACATGGTATCGAGCTGGCCGCTGGCGGGGCAGGAATCCTGCGCCTGGGCGTTCCCGGGCAAGCCTGCGCCAAAGCCGATGATCAGCGACGCTGCCGTCGCAAGACGGGTCAATTTGAGGTTCATCGAACGTTTCTCCCACGCTGCCAGTTGGCTGGCTTGCTCATGGTATGTGACACAAAACTGTCATATTCCAGCCGGCAGCACCGCGTGAGCCTAAGACTTAAGTGGCAGATGCCCCGTGTGAGGGCTTGCCGCATAGGTATCTGCGAAGGAAGCCGCACCGATCCATGCCCACCGAGCAAGCTCCCAACCGGCGCCCCACGACCCGCTTCATCGACGGCATTTCTGCTGTCGCGGGACGCTACCAGGGTTTCCTTCTGGACCAGTGGGGCGTCCTGCACGATGGCACCCGCGCCTATCCCGACGCGCGAGACTGCCTCGCCAGGCTGCGCGACCTCGGCAAGTCCGTGATCATTCTCTCGAATTCCGGGCGCAGTGGCGCGGCCAACGAAGACACGCTCGCCGGCATGGGATTTACGCGCGACCTCTACGATCGCGTGGTCTCCGCCGGCGACGACGCCCGTGACGCGATCATCTCCCGCGACGAGCCCTTCTACCGCAACCTCGGCCGGCGTTGCCTGCTGCTGGCGCGGGAAGGCGACCGCGATCTCGCCGCCGGGCTCGGGCTGGAGTTGGTCGAGCGGCCCGGCAGTGCCGACTTTCTGTTGCTGATGAGCATGGATCCGCCCCACCAGTCTCTAGCGGGGTGGCGCTCGCTGCTGGAGGCCTCGTTGGCTGCCCGCCTCCCGATGATTTGTGGCAACCCCGATCTCCAGCGGACGCGCGGCGACGGCACGCTGCAGGAGGCGCCTGGCGCCATCGCGCGGGCCTATGCCGAGATGGGAGGCGAGGTGCGCTATCACGGCAAACCCGAACCGCGCATTTACCGCTCCTGCCTCCGCCAGCTTGGCCTCGCACCGGCTGACATCCTATGCATCGGCGACTCGCTTGCCCATGACGTGGCGGGTGCCGATGACTTGGGACTGAGCAGCGCCTTTATCGCTGGCGGCATTCACCGTCATGATGTGTCATGGCTGGCTCCTGACAGGGTCGAGCCGGTGTCCTGTATGGCGCTATTTGATAGCCACAGGCTGCATCCCGAATTTGCGCTCGCGCATTTTCAGTGGGGCCTGGAAAATGCGGTGCCTCCCGACGCCGCCATGTGCCGATAGTGCGGGGTGACAGCACGCTGTCCGATATGACAGTTTCATGACGCGTATAGGCGGTCACCCGCCATGCAATGCACGTCGACCTCGATGTCGGCGTGGCTAATCAACATGGGAGGATACCGTGACCGCATACAGGCTCGCTCTGGCGTTTGGCTTGGCCCTGACGACCTCGATCGCTCACGCGCAGGCGCCCGCTGGCAAGGTCACGGTCGTGACCTCCTTTTCGAAGGACGTCACCGATCCCTTCAAGAAGGCTTTCGAAAAGGCCGTGCCGGGCGTCACGCTCGAGGTCCAGAACCGCAACACCAATGCCGGCGTGAAGTATCTGGAAGAGACGAAAGCCAACAACCAGGTCGATCTGTTCTGGGCCTCGGCGCCCGACGCCTTCGAGGTTCTGAAGGGCAAGAAACTGCTCGCAGCCTACAAGCCCAAGGCGACGGGCATCCCCGACAAGATCGGCTCCTATCCGATCAACGACCCCGCCGGCTTCTATTCCGGCTTCGCGGCCTCCGGCTACGGCATCATGTGGAATGATCGCTATGCCAAGGCGAAGAAGCTGCCGGAGCCCAAGGACTGGCAGGATCTCGCCGGCCCGGCCTTCTACGATCATGTCTCGATCGCCTCGCCGGCGCGCTCTGGCACGACGCATCTGACGGTCGAGACGATCCTGCAGGGCGAGGGCTGGGAGAAGGGCTGGCGCACGCTCAAGGCGATGGCGGGCAACTTCAATGCGATCACCGACCGCTCCTTCGGCGTGCCGGAGGCGGTGAATTCGGGCCAGGTCGGCGTCGGCATCGTCATCGACTTCTTCGCCTTCTCGGCGCAGGCCTCGGGCTTCCCGGTGAAGTTCGTCTATCCGACGGTGACTACCGTCGTGCCGGCCAATGTCGGCATCGTCACGAACGCGCCCAACAAGGCCGCCGCCGAGGCCTTCGTCGAGTTCCTGCTCTCGCTGGCCGGTCAGGAGGTGCTGCTCGAACCCGGCATCCGCCGCCTGCCGGTCAATCCGGCCGTCTATGCCAAGGCCGGAGCGGATTATCCCAACCCCTTCACCGATCCGCGCTTCCAGAAGATGATCGGCTTCGACGTCGACAAGTCGGAAGCGCGCACGGGCGTCGTCGACACGCTGTTCGACCAGTTGATCTCGTTCCAGCTCGATGCGCTGAAGGGCGTCACCAAGGTTCTGCACGAGGTCGACGCGGCGCTGGCGAAGAAACCGAACCCGCAGGCCAAGGCGCTGGCCGATGAGGTGCGCGCCCTGATCGCGGCCATGCCAGTCAGCGAAGCGCAAGGATCGAGCCCGGAGCTGCGCGGCGCTTTCACGGGCGCGAAGGAGAAGGGCGCCCGCCAGGCCGAGATCGAGAGCCAATGGGCGAGCTTCGCGCGCGACAGCTATGCCAAGGCGAAGGCCAAGGCAGATGAGGCGCTGAAGGCGGCGCGCTGAGCTTCAGCCCATCCTCGCGTCATCCCGGACGCAGCGAAGCGGAGATCCGGGATCCATGCCGGAACAGCTCAGGAATGGATCCCGGATCGGCGCGGCTTCGCCGCTTGTCCGGGATGACCGCGCTTTTGGTTCAACAATCAGGACGGGCATGACCGCCATCCCCATCGCCCCCCTTCCTCGCGCCCGCCGCCTCTCGGCCACGCCTGGCCAGATCGCACTGGCGCTGGCGATCGCCGCTTTCCTGCTGCTGTTCCTCGGGCTGCCGGTCGGCACGGTGCTCTATGTCGGCTTCACCGAGAAAGGCACCGGCAGCTTCACGCTGGTCAATTTCTACGACTTCGTCCGCACCGAGCTGTTCATGCGCTCGCTCTGGAACTCGTTCTACGTCTCGGCGATGTCCGTCGTCTGGGCCTCGGTCTTCGCCCTGCCGCTGGCCTATCTGACGACACGCTTCGTCTTTCGCGGTGCGGCGCTGGTGCAGACGCTCGGCTTCCTGCCACTGATCATGCCGCCCTTCGTCGGCGCGGTGGCGATGCAGCTCTTCTTCGGACGCAACGGCTCGATCAACCTGCTGCTTGACGACTGGTGCGGCCTCAAGATCGGTTTCATGGAAGGGTTGAACGGCGTCATCTTCGTACAGTCCGTCCACTACTTCCCCTTCATCCTGATCAACCTATCGGCCGCCCTGCGTAACATCGACCGGGCGATGGAGGAGGCCGCGCAGAACCTCGGCTCGTCGGGCTTCCGCCTGTTCCGCCGCATCGTCTTTCCGCTGGCGCTGCCGGGCTACCTGGCCGGCGCCTCGCTTGTCTTCGTCAAGGTCTTCGACGATCTCGCGACCCCGCTTCTGCTCAACGTCAAGGACATGCTGGCGCCTCAGGCCTATCTGCGGGTCACTTCGATCGGCATCGCCGATCCGATGGGCTACGTCATCTCCGTCGTGCTGATCGTCGCGTCGGTCACCGCCATGTGGCTCTCGGCGCGGGCGCTGAAGGGCCGCGACTATGCCACGACCCAGCGCGGCGGCGGTGGCCTCGCCAGGCGCATCATGACGCCTTGGGAAGCCGTGCTCGGCTACGGCGTCGTTATCCTGATCTTGGCACTGGTGCTTGCGCCGCATCTTGCCCTGCTGCTTCTCTCCTTCGCGACGATCTGGTCGTTCTCGCCGCTGCCGGACGCCTTCACCTTGGCCCATTACGCCAGGGTCTTCGGCGAGAGTTCGCTCTACATCAAGAACACGCTAATCTACGCCACGCTCGCCGGCGGCATCGACATCGTCCTCGGCGTCGCCATCGCCTATCTTGTCCTGCGCACCAAGCTGGTCGGCCGCGAATGGCTCGACTGGGCAGCGTCCGCCGCGCTGGCGATCCCAGGCGTCGTGCTCGGCATCGGGTACCTGCGCGCCTTCTACGGCGTCACCCTGCCGGACGGCACGCCGCTGGCCTCGCTGTGGATCACCATCGTGCTGGCGCTGGCGATCCGCCGCCTGCCCTATGCGCTGCGGGCCTGTTCCGCGGCGCTCCAGCAGATCTCCGTCTCGCTGGAGGAGGCGGCGGAAAACCTCGGCGCCACCAAGGCGCGCACCGTCAGGCGCATTGTCGTGCCGCTGATGGCGGGCGGCATTCTTGCCGGCTTCGTCACGAGCTTCTCGACGGCCGCCGTCGAGCTCTCGGCGACGCTGATGCTCGTCCAATCGAACTCCGACGCACCACTGGCCTATGGGCTCTACGTCTTCATGCAGTCGGCGGCGGGGCGGGGACCGGGCGCGGCACTCGGCGTCGTCGCCGTCTTGCTCGTGGCACTCTGCACGGTGCTATCGCATCTCATCATCGAACGCAGCCAGAAGGCCAAAGGAATGGGCCACTGACATGAACGCGATTGCCCCGCTGACAACACCAGCCGTCTCCGTCGACATCCAGGGGGTGAATGTTTCCTATGGCGACAACCACGTCCTGAAGAACGTCGATCTCGCGATCAAATCGGGCGAGTTCTTCGCTTTCTTGGGGCCATCGGGCTGCGGCAAGACCACGCTGCTGCGCCTGATTGCCGGCTTCAACCAGGCCGATAGCGGCAGCGTCCTGATCGGCGGCAAGGACATCTCCGGCCTGCCGCCGTGGAAGCGCGATGTCGGCATGGTCTTCCAATCCTATGCGCTCTGGCCGCACATGACCGTCGCGCGCAATGTCGCCTTCGGCCTGGAGGAGCGCGGCGTCGCCCGCGACGAGGTGCGCCGGCGAGTCGCCCTCGCACTCGATCTCGTTGGACTCGGTCATCTCGCCGAGCGCCGGCCGTCGCAACTCTCTGGTGGCCAGCAGCAGCGCGTCGCCGTGGCGCGCACCGTCGCGATCGAGCCCAAGGTGCTGCTGCTCGACGAGCCCCTCTCCAATCTCGACGCCAAGATGCGCGCCCAGGTTCGGCGCGAGCTACGAGAGCTGCAGCAACGTCTCGGCCTGACAACGATTTTCGTCACCCACGACCAGGAGGAGGCCAACACGATCTGCGACCGGATCGCCGTCATGAACGACGGTGTCATTCAGCAGGTCGGAACGCCGATGGAACTCTATGAGCGCCCGGCCAATCTCTTCGTGGCGAACTTCCTCGGCACGGCCAACATCATGGCCGGCAAGATCGTCGGCACCGGCAGGGATCGCCGCTTCGAGATCGAGGGCGGCATGCAGATCCACGTTGCGGAGACAAGCGGCGTTCCCGATCGAGCCAAGCTGGTGTTCCGTCCGCAGCATGCGCGCCTCTCTCCTGCCGGCGGGCCCTCGCAAGCCAGCTTCTCGCTGACCTGCGACATCATCGGCCGCGAGTTTCTCGGCTCTAGCATCCGGTATTTCGCGCGGGCAGGCGCAACCGAAGTGGCAGTAGACATGCCGTTCCAGTCGAGCCGCCAGCTGTTCGAGCCCGGCACCGCTGCCATGCTGAACCTGGATTACAGCTCCGTACTCTGGCTAGCGGAGTAACGCGACGCGAAGGCTTAACTGCCGAAGGCTGATACTCCCCATGCCTGCTCTGGGCCCACGCAGAGCGCGCCGATCAACGGGGGGCTGAGCTACCCGGAAGCGGACCCCCGAGTCTTCGGGAATGGGCCATTAGCGGCCGCTCGTACGCGAACGCGTCTCGCGAGACAGCGAAATTTGTCTCTTGAGCCGCGCACTAGGCGCACCGGGAAAGAGCAAGATGACGACCTAGAGACGGGGCGCGATTAAAACCGTCTTTTGGCCCAAAGCGCCAATGTAACGAGTCTCGCGCCAGCGGCCAGATCGGATAAGTCCCGCAAATGCCGCAGATTTCTTCGGGCTACTAAACTTCTTCAGCCATCCGAAGAATGGCTGGTGCTGCGAGAGAGGATTGAACTCTCGACCTCACCATTACCAATGGTGTGCTCTACCACTGAGCTACCGCAGCAGGAATTGAGCGTCCACGGCAGTTGGCAGTCGCCGCGAGGCGAAAGTCAGCGTGGCGTCGTTTCCGAAGCGGCGTCCTGATGCCACAAGCCCCTCGCGGACGCAACCCGTCTCGTCACTGGGCGTGAAACGATATGGGGATCGCGGCCTCGTCGCGGCCGGGGGCGCGTCCTTCGGGGAGGAGGTGCCGGCCTGGCAGCGTCAATCCGGCAACAGCAGGCGGGAGTCGATGCGGAACAGCCTGGTATCGCCGAGCAGATGGGCGCTGAAGCCCTCCTGCAGCAGCGGTCGGAAGGCGATGTCGCGCAGGTTCAGGCCGCCCGCATAGGCGCCCATGGCCGGCATGACGCAGCGCCGCGACGACAGGGCAAAGCAGCGCCGCCGCAGCGCCCGCCCGCGCATCCTGACCTTGGCGGCCGGGTGGAGATGGCCGGCGATCTCGAAGCCGGTCTCGCGCGCATCCGGCTCGTGGCGCAGGGTGACGCCGGCGAGGCTGAGCCTGTCGGTGGTGTCGCCGCCCATTGCCGCGCTGATCTGCGGATCATGGTTGCCGGACACCCAGATCCAGTCGCGGCCTCCTTGCAGCAGGCGCAGCGCCGCGAGGTTGTCGGCGCTGATGCGCGTCTCCGCCTCGCGATCATGGAAGCTGTCGCCGAGCGCGATGACGCGCAGCGGAGCGTGGCGCAGGATCGCGGCTGTCAGCGTCGCCAGCGTCGCCGCCGAATCATAGGGCGGCAGGAAGACGCCGCGCGCCGCATAGGCCGAACCCTTCTCAAGATGCAGGTCGGCGACGACAAGGGTGCGTTCGTCGGGCAGCCAGAGGGCGCCCGAGAGATCGGGCACGACCGCAAGCCGCCCCAGCATGAAGGCCGGGCTTCCCGTCCTGCCTGCCGCTGCCGCCATTGCGTTCACGCCATCGCCTCCTCGATCAGCATCGCTTCTGCCTCCGCCAGGATCTCGTCCGCCGCCTCGCCGAAGACGGCCTCGCGCCCGATTTCGAGCATGACGGAGACGCTTAGCGGCGAGACGTGATCGAGCGGCTGATGCACGATATGGCCGCTGATTCGTGTCAGCATCTGACCAAGACGCTGGATGTCGAGCAAGCCCGTGGCGGCATCCGCGCGTGCGGCCTTGAGCAGCACATGGTCGGGCTCGTGCCGGCGCAGCACGTCATAGACGAGGTCCGTCGAGATCGTGACCTGACGGCCATTCTTCTCCTGGCCGGGAAAGCGCCGCTCGATCAAGCCCGCGATCACTGCGCATTGCCGGAACGTGCGCTTCATCAGCGCCGATTCCGCCAGCCACTCCTCAAGATCGTCGCCGAGCATATCCTGCGCGAAGAGGTCGTCGAGACTGAGTGCGTCCCGCGCGATCGCCGCGCTCATGTCGCCCAG
Organism: Hyphomicrobiales bacterium; assembly: GCA_900470775.1. GTDB lineage: Bacteria > Pseudomonadota > Alphaproteobacteria > Rhizobiales > Beijerinckiaceae > Allobosea. Next base: position 80,795 of record UCBZ01000034.1, read on the forward strand.
CCCCCAGCAGGCGATGCCGTAATCATTGCAGACGAAGCCGAGCGGCCGCATATTCGCCCGCTCCAGCCGCCGCGTCAGCAACATGCCGAGCGTCTGGTGGGCGAGGCGGCCCTCGAAGGGGTAGGCGACGAGGTAGAAGCGCCCGCCGCGCGGAAAAGTCTCGACCAGCAATTCGCCGGGCTTGGGCAGGCGCGATTTCAGGCGCTGCGCATGCAGCCAGGAAGACACCTCCTCGGGCAGGCTGTCCCACTCCTTGGGGCTCGCCAGCATGGCGCGCACGCGGGCGGCGAGGAAGGTCGAGAGCGGGAATTTGCCGCCGGCATAGGAGGGGATCTTCGGGTCCGTGCCGGGCGCGGCGCGCGAGCAGACCGCCTCGTTTCCGGTGATGCCCTCGAAGCGCAGAACCTCGCCGGCGAAGATGAAGGTGTCGCCCGGCGTCATCGTCTCCGCGAAATACTCCTCGACCTCGCCGAGCACCCGCCCGCCGCGCGTGATCGTGCCGGGCTGGCCAGGCTTGCCCGCGCGCGCGCGGCCGAGCCGGACCTTGAGCATGGTCGATTCGACGATGGTGCCGACATTCATCCGGTATTGCTGAATCACGCGGGCATTGCTGGCGCGCCAGTGCCCGGCCTTGTCCTGCCGCAGCTTGGCGAAGCGCTCGTAAGAGCGCAGGGCATAGCCGCCGGTCGCGACGAAGTTCACGACCGCGTCGAAATCCGCCCGCGACAGCCCGGCATAGGGTGAGGCGGTACAAACCTCGTCATAGAGCGCATCCGCGTCGAAGCCGTTGGAGCAGGCGACGCCGAGCACATGCTGCGCCAGAACGTCGAGCGCGCCGATGCGGGCGTCCGCCGTGTCCTGCGCAGCCTCGGCCACCGCATCGAGCGCGGCGCGGCATTCCAGCAGCTCGAAGCGGTTGGAGGGCACCAGCAGCGCCTGAGAGGGCTCGTCCATGCGGTGGTTCGAGCGGCCGATGCGCTGCATCAGCCGGCTGGCGCCCTTGGGCGCGCCGATATTGACGACGAGATCGACATCGCCCCAGTCGATGCCGAGATCGAGCGTGGCGGTGCAGACCACGGCCTTGAGCCGGCCGTCGGCCATCGCGGCCTCGACCTTGCGGCGCTGGGCCACGTCCAGCGAGCCGTGATGCAGCGCGATCGGCAGATTGTCGTCGTTGATCGTCCACAGCGCCTGGAAGGCGAATTCGGCCTGCATGCGCGTGTTGACGAAGACCAGCGTCAGCTTATGCGCCTTGATCGCCTCATAGACCGCACCCATCGCATGGCCGGTGGTGTGGCCCGCCAGCGGCAGGCGGGTCTGGGTCTGCAGGATGCCGATGCGGGCTGCCGCCCCGCCCGTGACCGTGACGAGGCCGGCGGGCGTGTCGGTCCCGCCGAGGAAGCACTGCAGGTCGGCCGGCTCGCGCACTGTCGCCGAGAGCCCGACCGCGCTGACCTGCGGCGCCAGGCTGCGCAGCCGCGCCAGATCGAGCGAGAGCAGGTCGCCGCGCTTCGAGGTCACCAGCGCATGCAACTCGTCGAGCACGATGCGGCGCAGGGTCGAAAAGAAGAGCGCTGCATCGCGATGCGAGACCAGCAGGGCCAGCTGTTCGGGCGTGGTCAGCAGGATGTCGGGCGGGCGCTGGATCTGGCGCGTGCGCTTGGCCGCCGAGGTATCTCCGGTGCGGGTCTCGACGGTGACGGCCAGCCCCATCTCGCGGATGGGCGTCTCCAGATTGCGGGCGATGTCGACGGCGAGCGCCTTGAGCGGCGAGATGTAGAGGGTGTGCAGCCCCTCGCGCTTGCCCTTGCGTTCCGAGAGTTCGACCAGAGAGGGGAGGAAGCCGGCGAGCGTCTTCCCGGCCCCGGTCGGCGCCACCAGCAGCGTCGAGCGCCCGGCCCGCGCTTCGTCCAGCAGCGCGAGCTGATGCGCACGCGCGCTCCAGCCTCGGCTTGCGAACCAGTTGTCGAAGGCGGGCGGGAGCGGGGAGGGCGCGGCCATGCGTTCGAGAGATAAGGCGTAGCGTGTGAGAACGAAAGGGGAATGAAGACGTTCGCCGGATGGATGTCCGACCTCAAGGCGGTGACTGTGCCGAGCGCGTTGCCGCTCCATCCGGGCTCATGTCACAATCTCACGTCAGGCTGGGCCGGCGGAGCGCCGCGCGGTCGAGAGCATTCTCCCTGCATGCGGTTCCGCCGATCTGCCTCCAGGAGCGAAGGGAAACGCCATGACCACTGCCAAGAACACGATCTGCGTGTGGTACGACAAGGACGCCGAGGCTGCCGCCCGATTCTACGCCGAGACGTTTCCGGATAGCTCTGTCGGTGCAATCCACCGGGCGCCCGGCGACTATCCCTCCGGCAAGGAAGGTGACGTCCTGACCGTCGAATTCACCGTCGCCGGCATTCCCTGCATCGGTCTCAATGGCGGACCGATCTTCAAGCACAACGAAGCTTTCTCGTTCCAGATCGCCACCGACGATCAGGCTGAGACCGACCGCTACTGGGATGCCATCGTCGGCAATGGCGGGCAGGAAAGCGCCTGCGGCTGGTGCAAGGACAAATGGGGCGTCAACTGGCAGATCACGCCGCGCGTGCTGACCGAAGCCCTGGCTGTCGGCGGCGACGAGGCCAAGCGCGCCTTCGCCGCGATGATGGACATGCAGAAGATCGACGTCGCCGCGATCGAGGCTGCCCGGCGCGGCTGAGGATCAGTCGGCATCGGCTGACCAGCTTAGCCCCGCTCCGCCACGACCAGCAGCCCCGGAACGGGCAGGTCGCGATCCTGCCGCGTGCTGGCGGGCTCCAGCAGTACCGGTCGAAGCCCCGCCTCCTTCAGCCTCTGCCGCAGCCAGCCCTCCGCATGCGCGAACCGCCGATCCGCCCCGACGACGACGCCCTCGCCGGCATGGCTTTGCACCGTGAAGGCGAAGAGCCCGCCTCGCCTCAGCACGCGCGCGCTCTGCGCGAAGCTGGGCGCGAGCTCGCCGAGATAGACGAAGACGTCGGCCGCGACGACGAGATCAGCGCTGGCGTCGGGCCGGCTCGACAGGAAGGCGGTCAGCCCCGCTACTGCCAGCTTATCGTAGAGCGGGGTGCCATCTTGCTGCAGCTTCACCCGCGCCCGCTCGATCATGCGCGGCGAGAGATCGCAGCCGGCGAGGAAGCCGGTCTCGGCCCGGATCGCCTCGCCCATCAGCCCGGTGCCGCAGCCGAGATCGAACACGGCGTCGAACCGGAAGGGCCGGCCGGCGTTGTCGCAGATGCGGGCCAGCGCGGCCTTCAAAAGGGCGGGAGCATTGTAGTGCAGGGCCTGCGTCAGATGGCTGTCGAAGCGTTCGGCGTAAGCGTCGAACAGCGTGCCGGAGAAGTTCTCCGAGGTCGCGTCCTCCGCCGCTATCGCGCCGATGCGGGCGAGGTCGAGCCTTGCACCGAAATGGTCGTTGGGATCGAGCTGGAGGCATTGCCGCCAGGCGGTCGCGGCCTCCTCGTTGCGGCCGAGCGCTTCCTGCGCCAGCCCGTAGAGATGCCAGGCGGCGGTGAAGTGGTAGGCTTCGGCCAGGGTCTGGTCGAGGATTTCGACGCAGGCCTTCGCGTCGCCCTCCTTCAGCGCGGCTTCGGCCCAGGCATAGCGCCGGTCGAGCGTCGGGTCGCCGGAGCTGGCGGAATGCGCGGTCGTGCCCTGTTCGATCATGCCCGCGGGTCTATCTGAGGAGTATGACACTGGCCAGACCGCGCCCCGCACAGATCATGCGCCCATCCGACCTGCTGATCCCGACGGCGGCCGGTTTATGGTGCCCGCCGGCCGACATCTATATCGACCCTGTCCGGCCGGTGGAGCGGGCGCTGATCACCCATGGCCATTCCGACCACGCTCGCGCCGGCCATGGTGCCGTGCTGGCGACGCGCGAGACGCTCGCCATCATGGCGCTGCGCTATGGCGAGGGCTTCACGGGCACGCGGCAGGAGGCGGTGCCGGGTGAGACGACCCGGATCGGTCCGGTCGATTTCACCTTCGTGCCCGCCGGCCATGTCCTCGGCTCCGCTCAGATCATCGTGGAATCCGGGGGCCTGCGCATCGTCGTCTCCGGCGACTACAAGCGCGAGCGCGATCCGACCTGCGCCGGCTTCGAACCGGTGTCCTGCGACATCTTCATCACCGAGGCGACCTTCGGCCTGCCGGTCTTCCGCCATCCGCCGGCCCATGCGGAGGTTGGCAAGCTCCTGGAATCCGTCCGGGTCTTTCCGGAGCGGACGCATATCGTCGGTGCCTATTCGCTGGGGAAGGCGCAGCGCGTCATGGCCCTGATCCGCGAGGCCGGCTATGAGCGCCCGCTCTATGTCCATGGCGCGATGGAGAAGCTGACGGATTTCTATCTGTCGGAAGGGGCCGTGCTCGGCGAGATTCGTAAGGTCGCGGCCACGGAGCGCAAGACGCTCGGCGGCGAGATCGTGATCTGCCCGCCAAGCGCGATCCAGGACCTCTGGGCCCGCAAATTCCCCGATCCCGTCACAAGCTTCGCCTCGGGCTGGATGCGCATCCGGGCGCGTGCCCGGCAGAAGGGCGTCGAACTGCCCCTGATCATCTCCGACCATGCCGATTGGGACGATCTTCAGGCGACGATCCGCGAGACCGGCGCCGGCGAGATCTGGGTCACCCATGGCGAGGCCGAGGCGCTGGTGCACTGGTGCGGCACGGTCGGCCTGAAGGCCAAGCCGCTGCACCTCGTCGGCTATGGCGACGAGGGCGAGGCGGAACCGACGGGGGCAGAATTGGCAGGAGAAAGCGCCGATGCCGCGGTTGTCTAAGCCCGCGTTATTTGCTCTGCGCCATGACGGGACGTCCGGCGGTCGTCAGCGAGACGAGGCCAGCTGCCATGTCGCGGGCGAGGCAGTCATAGCCGGCATCGCTCATATGGAAGCTGTCGGGGGCGAGCGCGGCGGTGAAGGCCTGCGCATCCGAGCCGTGCCATTCCCGCATCGTGTCATAGCGCGTGAACACCGGCACGTTCTGGCCCTTCGCCACCTCGCCGATCGCATCGACGTAAGTGCGGTAGCGGGCCGGCTCACGGATGCCCGGAAAATACTGCGGATCGAGCAAGGCAAGGCTCATCCCGGCCTGCCGCACGATCGAGACCCCGTCTTCCACCATCGCCTTGAAGGCGGCGAGGTCGCCACCGGTGACGGCGTCATTGGTACCGACCTGCCAGATCACCAGATCATAGCGCCGCTCGGTCACGGCCCGCTTCAGGCGGGCCAGCGTCTGGGGGGCGATTTCGCCGCCGATGCCGGCATTCGCCACATTGATCTGGACGCGCGGCCAAGCTGCGCCGAGCAGGGCCTGCAGGCGCGCCGGATAGGTCCTGTCCTTGGCCGAGGCGCCGATGCCCTCGGTCGAGGAGGAGCCGATGGCGAGGATTTCGAGCTTTCCGCCGGCCGCTATGCGCGGCGCGAGCGTGGCGAGTTTGTCGGTCGCGCGCACGATCGGGGTCTCGCGGCAGATGAACGGACCCGCATGGGCCGCTCCTGCCGAGATCGCCGCAACAATGAGATTCAAGGCCAGAAAACGCAAAGGCAGGAACCGCATCGTGCCGCGCATCAATGTCCATCCTCGGATCGGGTTCTCATCGGTAACAATTCCTTGATGAACGGCAACTGAATGACGCGGTGCAGCAGGACGATACCGGCGACGCACGGCCCCGGCCGGGAGGCGCGGCCATGAACCGTTTCGCCTGGCTGCTCGACCGTCTGGCCTATGAGCCACGCCGCAATGCGAAGATCGCGCTGATCGCCGACTACCTGCGCACCACGCCTGATCCCGATCGCGGGCTCGCGCTGGCGGCGATGACCGGCGGGCTGGTCTTTGCCAACGCCAAGGCCGGGCTGATCCGCGCCTTGATCGCCGAGCGCACCGATCCGGTGCTGTTTGCGCTGTCCTACGACTATGTCGGCGATCTCTCGGAGACGGTCGCGCGGATGTGGCCGGGCAAGCACGGCGTCAATGACATTCCGCATCTGCCCGATGTCGTCTCCGGCCTGCGCAATGCCGGCAAGATCGACCTGCCGCGCCTTGTTGCGTCATGGCTCGATGCGCTCGACGAGACCGGGCGCTGGGCGCTGCTCAAGCTCATCACCGGCTCGCTTCGCATCGGCGTCTCGGCGCGCCTTGCCAAGACCGCCGCCGCCAGCCTCGGCGGCGTCGCGCCCGATGAGGTCGAGCAGGTCTGGCACGGTCTGGAGCCGCCTTACGAGGCGCTCTTCGCCTGGCTGGAAGGGCGCGGCCCGCGGCCGGAGGCGACCGATCCGGCGCCGTTCCGGCCGGTGATGCTGTCTCATCCGATCGAGGATGGCGATTTCGAGAAGATGGAGCCGGCGGACTTCCAGGCCGAATGGAAATGGGACGGCATCCGTGTCCAGGCCGTCAGCGGCATGCGGCCGGACGGCACGCGCATCACCCGCCTGTTCTCCCGGACTGGCGAGGACATCGCAGCCTCCTTCCCCGATGTCGTCGAGGCGCTGCTGCTGGATGGGGCGATCGATGGCGAATTGCTGGTTCGGCGCGAGGAGACGGTCCAGAGCTTCAACACCCTCCAGCAACGGCTCAACCGCAAAAGCGTGACCGCGAAGATGCTGGTCGAATACCCCGCCCATATCCGCGCCTATGACCTGCTGGTCGATGGCGATGAGGATCTGCGCGACCTGCCGCTGTCGGAGCGCCGCAAGCGGCTGGAGGCCTTCGTCGCAAGGCTGGCGAGCCCGATCGTCGATCTCTCGCCGCCGATCGCGTTCTCGAACTGGGAGGAGCTTGCCGCCGCCCGGGCCGATCCGGTCGCGGCCGGCGCGGGTGCGGACGCCGAGGCTGTCGAGGGCTGCATGATCAAGCGGCTCGAATCGCTTTATCTGCCGGGGCGTCCCAAGGGCCATTGGTGGAAATGGAAGCGCGAGGCCAGGCTCGTCGATTGCGTGCTGATGTATGCCCAGCGCGGCCACGGCAAGCGCTCCTCCTTCTATTCGGACTTTACCTTCGGCGTCTGGCGCGTCGGCGAGGAGGGGGCGGACGAGTTGGTGCCAGTCGGAAAGGCCTATTTCGGCTTCACCGACGAGGAACTGCTCGAACTCGATCGCTATGTCCGCAAGCACACGCTGAACCGCTTCGGGCCGGTGCGCGAGGTGACGCACAACGCGCAAAGCGGGCTCGTCTTCGAGGTCGCCTTCGAGGGGCTGCAGCGCTCGACGCGGCACAAATCCGGCCTCGCCATGCGCTTTCCCCGCATCAGCCGCATCCGCTGGGACAAGCCGCCTGGAGAGGCCGACCGCATCGAGGCGCTGGAAGTTCTGCTGCCGTCAACGGGCTGAAAGGCCCAGTTTCGCCGTTTGTCGGATTTGCTCCCCGGCGCGGGATGGTTCACAGCCTTCCAGGCTAGCTGCGATGCAGCATCGCCGCCACGCTTGAGATCATGGCCCCGTCTGGGGCAGGATACGGGCGCACACTGGGGATCGGTTCCAATGAAACGGCAACCTTCGACGCGGATCGTGATCGCGGATGACCATCCGCTCTTTCGGGGCGCGCTCCGGCAGGCCGTCTCCACGGCGCTCGAAGGCGCCGATGTCAGCGAGGTCGGCTCGTTGGAAGCACTGACCGAGGCGCTGGACACCGGCGGCGACGCCGATCTCGTTCTGCTCGATCTGACCATGCCCGGCGTGCAGGGCTTCTCCGGGCTGCTCTTCCTGCGCGCCGATCATCCCGAGGTGCCGGTCATCGTCGTCTCCGCCAATGACGAGCCCAGCGTGATCCGCCGCTGCATCGAGTTCGGCGCGCTCGGTTTCCTGCCCAAGACCGCCGATGTCGCGCAGATGGGCGAGGCGATCCGCGCGGTGCTCGAAGGCAGCGTCTGGACGCCGCCCGGGATCGATCTCAATGCGCCGGTCGATGCCGAGACCGCCACCATGGTCCGCAACCTCTCGTCGCTGACGCCGCAGCAGGTGCGCGTGCTGATGATGCTGTCGGAGGGGCTCTTGAACAAGCAGATCGCCTATGAGCTCGGCGTCTCCGAGGCGACGGTGAAGGCCCATGTCTCGGCCATCCTGACCAAGCTCGACGTCGACAGTCGCACGCAGGCCGTGATCGCCGCCGCCAAGATCGCCGGCACGGCCTGGGCCACGACCGGAGCCTCCGCCACTTTGTGAGGCGAAAGACCTTATCGCTTGACCGGCCGTTCAGCCCCGGTTCAAGCGCGCGGGGCTCTGATGTATGCGTATCGGGGATAGATCAGTCATGGCCAACGGCAGCAGTATCGAACGTTTTCTCGGCGGCTCGCCGCTCGCCGTGTTGGTGCGCCTGCTCTTCATCTCGCTGCTGGTTGGCGCGGCCATGGCGTTTCTCGGCCTGTCGCCGCGCGCGCTCTACGAGACGGCGGCCCGCTTCGTGCGCTCGCTCGGCGATATGGGCTTCGGCGCGGTGCGCGAGGTCGGCCAATGGGTCATCGCCGGTGCGCTGCTCGTGGTGCCGATCTGGCTGCTGGCTCGGCTCTTCGCTGCGCGGCGTTGAGCGCTACAGCGTCTCGCCACGCGCGATCGCGGCCGCATCGCGCCCGACCAGCGCACTGAGCCTCGGCAGCCCGGCCTTGCGCGCCTCGACTGCCAATCCCGCCTTGACCGTCGTCACCAGTGACGGCCCCCGGAACACCATCGCCGAATAGAACTGCACGAGATCGGCGCCAGCCCGGATCTTGGCGAAGGCGCTCGCGGCCGAATCGATGCCGCCGACGCCGATTAGCGGGAACTGGCGTTCGACCCGCAGGAAGGTCTCGGCCAACAGCTTCGTCGAGGCCGTGAAGAGCGGCTTGCCGGACAGCCCGCCAGTCTCGTTCTTGGCCGGGCTGCGCAGGGTCTCGGCCCTGGCGATCGTGGTGTTGGAGACGATCATGCCGTCGATGCCGCGCCGACGCGCCACCGCGACCATGCCGTCGAGCTCGGGCAAGGTCAGGTCGGGCGCGATCTTGAGCAGCATCGGCGTGCGCCGGCCGCCGGCTGCGACCTCGTCGCGCGCCTCGATCGCCCGTGCGATCAGGTCGTCCAGCGCCGATTCCGCCTGCAGGTCGCGCAGGCCCGGGGTGTTGGGCGAGGAGACATTGACCGTCAGGAAGTCGGTGACATCAGCGAGCCGGCGCGTCAGTACGGCATAATCGGCGGCGCGGTCGGCCGATTCCTTGTTGGCGCCGAGATTGACGCCAACAATGCCGCCGCGCGCGCGCCGTGCCGCCAGACGCTGGGCCACCACCTCCATGCCGTCGCTGTTGAGGCCGTAGCGGTTGATCACCGCCGCGTCCTCGATCAGCCGAAACACGCGCGGCCTGGGGTTGCCGGGCTGGGGCAGGGGGGTCACGCCGCCGACCTCGATGAAGCCGAAACCGAGGCCAAGCGCGCCGTCGACCGCTTCGGCATGCTTGTCGAAACCCGCCGCGAGCCCAACCGGATTGGCGAAGGACAGCCCGAAGGCCTCGGTGGCGAGCACCGGATCATCGGGGGCGGGCCGCAGCGACGGCGCGGCGGCGAGCGCCGCGACCGTCAGGCGATGCGCGGTCTCGGCATCCATCCGGTGGATCAGCGGCCGGGCGAGATTGAACAGGGAGCCGATCACGCGATGTCCTCCGGAATGATGTGCCGCCCGTCTGGATCCTGCGGCAGAGGCGCCACCCAGCGCACAGCCTTGGGGTCAAGCGCGGCATAGAGATGCGGGAACAGCGCGCCGCCGCGCGAGGGCTCATAGCGCAGCGCCTCACCCAGTGTCGCGTCGTCGATTGCGATCAGCAGCAGCCCCTGCTGGCCGGCGAAGTGCTTGGCCGCGGTTTCGCGGAGCTGCACGCCCGTCGAGAAATGGATGTAGCCGTCCGTGAGGTCGATTGGGGCGCCGGCAAAGCGCCCGGCGGCCTCGGCATCGCGCCACAGGGTCTCGGGACAGATCTTGTAGATGAGCGGCACGAAAAACCTCGGCGAACGGGACGACCGACGGCATAGCGTTTGTCAGGAGGGCTGGGCAATTTTTATCCGCATCATGGCGGAAATCAGATTGAAATCTTATCGGATAGGGGATATTTCCTATCCTTGTCCCCGATAACCGGCAACATCCCCTGCGAGGCCTCCGCGGTGCTGTCCCACGACCAGATCTGGAGTGCGATCGACGCGCTCGCCCAGCGCTATGGTTTCACCGCCTCGGGGCTGGCACGCAAAGCCGGCCTCGACGCCACCACCTTCAACCGTTCGAAGCGGATCGGGCCGGACGGGCGCGAGCGCTGGCCCTCGACCGAATCGATCGCCAAGATCCTCCAGGCGACGGGCGCGTCCCTCGACGAGTTCATGAGCGTGGTGATGCGGCGCGGCGCCGCGCCTGCCCGCACCATCCCGCTGATCGGCTTCGCTCAGGCGGGCTCCGGCGGCTTCTTCGACGATGGCGGTTTCCCGGTCGGTACCGGCTGGGAGGAGGTCGCCTTTCCCGGCGTCGCCGACGAGAAGGCCTATGCGCTGGAGATCTCCGGCGATTCGATGCTGCCGCTTTATCGGGATGGCGACACCATCATCGTTTCGCCGACGGCGACCGTCCGTCGCGGCGACCGTGTCGTGGTCAAGACCGTCGAGGGCGAGGTGCTGGCCAAACAGCTCAAGCGCCAGACGGCGAAGACGGTCGAACTGGCCTCGCTCAATCCCGACCATGCCGATCGCAGTTTGAATCTCTCCGAGATCGCCTTCATGGCCCGGGTCATCTGGGCGAGCCAGTAAGCAGGTTTTTTCGAATTATGCCGCTACCTGGCGCCGCCCTGGCAGCGTGACCTTAAATACTGCGCCGGTATCCGAAGGTTCGAGCGCGATCGTGCCGCCATGCAGCCGCACCAGTTCCGCCGCGACGGCAAGCCCCAGCCCGGTGCCTCCGGGCGTGACCGAGCCGCGAAAGGCCTGGAACAGGTTCGCCCGCGCCCGCTCCGGAACGCCGGGGCCGTTATCGGCGACGCGCAGGATGACCGAGCCATTGTCGCGCTCTGCCCTGACGGCGAGCATGGGCCGCCCGTCATTGTCGGCCCCGGCCTGGGTCAGGGCCTGCACCGAATTGCGCATCAGGTTGAGCAGGACGCGCGCCATCTGGTCGGGATCGCAGGGCGCGATCATCTCGGTGGGGACCTCGTTGCTGAAGGTCAGCAGGGCAGCCTCGGCCAAGCCGAGCATGTCGGCCTGCTCGGCCACGAGCTGGCGTAAAGCCACATCCTTCAGCACCGGCGTCGCCTCGGCGGCGCGGCCATAGGCGAGCGTCGCCTGGCAGAAATCGATGGCGCGGCCGAGCGTTGCGATCAGCCGCGGCGCGAAGCGCTTGATCTTGGCGTCGCGCGTATCGACGAGCCGGTCCGACATCAACTGCGCCGCCGCCAGCATGTTGCGCAGATCATGATTGATCTTGCTGACGGCGAGGCCGAGTTCGGCGAGGTGCTTCTTGGTGCGCAATTCGCCGGCGAGCGTCATCTGCATGCGCGCCAGCGCGCGCTGCGCCTCGCCGATCTCGTCGGCCCGCTGCGTCGGATCGATGATCCGATGCGGGTTTTCAGGGTCGGCCTCGAATTCCATGACATTGGCGGCGAGTTGGCGGATCGGCCCGACGATCATCCAGTTGAGCGCGACATAGACCGCGACCGCCGTCAGCCCCGAGATCAGCAGCGACAGCAGCAGCAGATTGGTCGAGAACTTCAGCATTGCCCGCCGCAGCGGCCCCTCGTCGATGACGAGCTCGACGAAGTCAGCGCCGCCGACCGCCTCGCCAATCACCCGGATCGGCATGTTCGCCGGCGGCAGCACCAGGGTTTCCAGCGCCTCGCCGATCGCGCCGATCCAGCCGAGGCTACGCAGGTCGACGGTGCGGGAGACGGCGGCAGGCGGCATCGAATCAAGGCTGAGCAGGCGGCGCGCGCCACCGACACGCGCCGCGATGGCGCGGGCGCCGACGCCCATCAGCAGGCGGTTCTCGCTGCCTTCCGGCAGGCCGTCCTGCGGTGCGCCCTCCAGCACCAGCACGGCGATCTGCGCCGCCGCCAGCCGGTCATTCAGCCAGTTGCGCCGGAAATTGGCGACCGACGGCAGGTAGATCAGCACTTCCGCCAGCATTACGAACAGAACCGTCAGGACGAGCAGCTTGGCCGAGAGCCCGAGCCGCGTTAGGCCCCGCGGCAGGCTGATTGAAAGCTGGTCCCTGTCAGGTTCATATGGATGCATCGAACTGAGCTTAGCCGAAACGGCGCAGGAAGCCGATAAGGCGGCGCAGGCCGGGCTTTGCCGCCAGCGGCATGAGAAACGAGGTCGCCGCCCGCTTCGAGACCTCGGACAGGGTCGGATACGGCATCATCAATTCCGCCATCTCCGTGGCGTTCATGCCGGTCTTCAGCGCCAGCGCCCAGGTCGCGATCAGATCGCCCGCCCGCGCCCCGACGATCGTGACGCCGAGAACGCGGCCCTTGGTGTCGGTCACGAGCTTGACGAAGCCGTCGGTCTCACGCTCGGCTTGGGCGCGCTCGCTCTCGGCATAGGGCCAGCGCAGCACGCGGATGGCGCCGGCCTTGGCGCGCGCCTGCTCCTCGGACAGGCCGAGGCTCGCAAGCTCCGGCTGGGTTTGCGTGACGCGGGGCACGGCCGTCGCATCGAACCGGCCGCGCTGGCGAAACAGCGCATGACGCAGCACCAGCCGGGCATGCTCCTCGGCGACCTGCCCGCCGCCGATACCGCTGGCCAAGCCGCCGGCACAATCGCCGATGGCATAGACACGGGCGTTCGTGCTGCGCAGCAACCGGTCGACGCGGACGCCGCCGGCATCGCCGACGATGCCGGCAAGCTCGAGGTCGAGCGTCTCGATCGCGGGCGTCCGGCCGGTCGCAAGCAGGAGATGCGTGCCCTCGATGATCTGCTCGGCGCCATCGGCCCCGGCGATGGCGAGCCGCACGCCGCCCCGGATGGATTGTGCCCGCAGCACCTGGACCTGCTCATGCAGGATCACGCCTTCGCGCAGCAGCGCCCGGCGCAGGATCGCGACCGCCTCGGGATCGTCGCGCCCGAGCAGGCTGGCGGATTCGACGAGCGTGACCTGGCTGCCGAGACGGATCATCGCCTGCGCGACTGCAACGCCGGTCGAGCCGCCTCCGAGCACGATCAGGCGCTCGGGCCGCCGCGTCGCGCTTGCCAGGCTCGCATCGGTCAGGAAGGGGATGGTCTCCAGCCCTGGGATCGGTGGCGCAACGATTCGCGCGCCTGTCGCGATCACGAAGCGGCGGGCCTTGATCGTCTGCTCGCCGGCCGAAAGCGTGCTGCGGCTGACGAAACGGGCCTCGCCCGCGATCACGCTGGCGCCGAGTGCCGTCATGCGTTCGGCCGAGGCGTTGGGCGCGGCCGCCGCGAGCACACGCTGGACATGGTCGTGAAGCTGCGCGTCGTTGACCTCGGGCTCGATTGTCGCGATGCCGAAGCGCCGGGCGTCGCGGATGGCCTGCGCGCGGGCGCCCGCGGCCGCGAGGGCCATCACGGCGTTGCTGCCGGTATCGCCGCCCATCCGGTCGCGCTCGACGATAACGACCGAGACCCCGAAGGCCGCCGCGGCCGTCGCAACCGCAAGCCCGGCTGTGCCGGCGCCGATCACGCAGAGGTCCGGCGTCAGGGCTGCGGGCTTCGCGGCCGATGCCGCGCCCTCGCTCACGCCGCTTCTCCCCGCGTCCGCGAGAAAAGGTCGGACAGATTTGACGGGCCGGGCCAGGGCAGGAGCCGGCTGTCGGGTGAGTTCATACCGGCTCCCAGGCTGCTGACGGGTTCCAAGATGCTGATGTTCCAAGGACGCGGACGAGATCCAAAGACGCAGATGCGTTGCTCGATGAGCGGAATCAAGGCCGCATCAGCCGTAACACGGATTGGAGGCGCCGACTCAAGGCCGGTACTTCGGCGCCGGCTGACCTTGCCCGCCGCCCTGCCGCGCCGCCCTCAGGCGACGTTGCGGTCTTTCCGCGGCAGGAAATTCGCCAGTGGCTCCGGCCTGCCGAAGAGATAGCCCTGGGCCCGCTGAGCGCCGAGAAGCTGCACGGCGATACGCTGCTGCTCGGTTTCGATGCCCTCGACGACGACGTTCATCGAGAGGCGGCGCGCGAGCTGGCAGACCGCCTCGATGATCGCCTTCGAGGCTTCGCTGGAATGAACGGTGCGGGTGAAGCTCTGGTCGATCTTCACCTGCGCGAAGGGATAGGTCGAGAGATAGGCGAGCGAGGAATAGCCCGTACCGAAATCGTCCAGGGCGAAGGTCACGCCCAGCGTCCGCAATTCGTCGATCACGCCGAGCGTCGTCTTGTTGTCCTCGATCAGCAGCGATTCGGTGACCTCGAGCGTCAGCCTGCGCGAGTTGAGCCCGGACGAGATCAGCGCGTCCTTCACCGTCTCGACGATGCGGCGCGGCTCGCGGAACTGCAGCGGCGAGATGTTGACGGATACGCCGATATGGCTTTCCCAGGAGGCGGCGTCCTTGCAGGCCTGGCGGATCGCCCAGTCGCCGATCGCGGCGATAAGCCCGGATTGCTCCGCTATGGGAATGAACAAGCCGGCCGAGACCATGCCGCGCGTCGGATGCTTCCAGCGCATCAGCGCCTCGCGCGAGACGATCTCCCCGGTCCGCAGATCGAGGATCGGCTGGTAGTACAGCTCCAGCGAGCCGTCCTCGCAGGCCTTGCGCAGATCGACCTCGATCTCGTGGCGCTCGAGCATCTCCTCGGCCATGGCCGGGTTGAAGAACATTAGCGTGTTGCGGCCGGCGGCCTTGGCCTTGTAGAGCGCGGTATCGGCATGGCGCAGCAGGTCGGCCGGCATCGCGCCGTCATGCGGTGCCATCGCGATGCCGATGCTGGCCGTGACGTAGACTGTCTTGTTGTCGAGGGCGAAGGCCTTGGACATGGCGTCGATCATGCGCTGCGCGATCATGGTGACGGTAGCGTGGTTCGCAGCCGGCAGGATCAGCAGGAATTCGTCGCCGCCGAAGCGGGCCAGGAGGTCGCTGCCCCGGATAGCGCCGCGCAGGCGATTGGCGGTCTCCACCAGCACGCGGTCGCCGAGATCATGGCCGAGATTGTCGTTGATCTGCTTGAAGCCGTCGAGATCGACATAGAGCAGTGCGAAGGACTCGCCGGTCCGCTCCAGCCGGCCGAAGGCCTCTGCAATGTTGCTGTTGTATTCGAAGCGGTTGGCGAGCCCGGTCAGCTCGTCGAAGCGCGCCATCTGCTCGATGCGCGCCTCCGTGGCTTTCCGGCTGGTCGCATCCTCGGTCGACATCAGAACGCCGCCTTCGGCCGCGGGCGCGAAGGTGACGACGAGAGTGCGGCCGGCTCGCGTCTGGATTTCCCGGCTCGTGGTGTGCTGGGTTCTCTGGATCTCGACGAGCGCCTCCCTGAGGTCGCGCAGCTGCTCCGCGCGGACGACCTGCCGCTCGACCAGGAAACGCCCGATCGCGGTGATCGGCGTGCCCGGCAGGGCCAGCGTCTCGGGCAGTCCGTAAAGCGCCTGGTGAGGAGCGTTGCTGACGGCGAGCTTGAGGTCGCGGTCAAACATCGCCAGCCCATGGATCATGGTGTTCAGGGCGGCGTCGAGGGTCAGGTTCTGGGAGTGCAGGGCCGACGCCAGCGCCTTCGACTGCTTGGTCGCGTCGCTGAGGGCCAGCAGGTTGCGATGGATCGAGTTCGTGATGGCGATGTTGGCCGCCACATACAGGAAGGCGAAATAGCCGATATAGTGATAATAGACATTGTGGGCCTGGATCAGGCCGATCGCCATCGGCACGCAGAAGGTCAGCAACTGGACCGCGACGAATTTCGGCCGGCCGGCATTGCGCGAGACATAGCCGGACGCGATCGCGATCGTCGAGGCGACCGAGGTGATATGGGCGGCCGGATCGTCCGTATACACGAGTGCGGCGTAGCAACTGTAGCCGAGTACGGCGCTGAAGGTGGTCGCGCCCAGGAAATAATCCCGATCCCAGCGCCTTGTCTCGGCATAGCCGTCGTTGGAATGGTCATGCCGGTGATAAGAGACGAAATTCGCCAGCCGCAGCAGGACGATGGCGGTGACCATTAGGGTCAGTTGCAGGAACAGGTCGAGGCCTGTCGAAATCCAGCACAGGAACGGCGTCAGGATACCGGCCACGCCGCCGGGAATGATCGAGGCGGGCGACGAGAACAGCGAACTGACCAGCAGCGCATAGCCGGGCAGGTCAAAGCCCTCGCCCGGATCGTGCGCTCTGGCGTTCCACAGTCGCTTGAGCGCGCCCGCCATCAAATCCCGTCCCAGGGGCTGTCGGGAGCGCCTGCTCGCCGCACCCGCGTTTCCTGTCGTTTGGGGGATTTAAGGGCTGAGAGGTAAATGTTTCGTGTTTGGAGGAGCTTTCCGCCTGGAAGCGGTAGTCGCGCGGCGCTCAGACGCCCAGTCGCTGAACGGCGGGCGCGGGCCGCTGGTAGACCCGCGCGAGCATCCTGTCCTGCGTCTGCGCGATCCGCTGCAGCTTCGAGATCGCACTGGGATTAAGCCGCAGCATGCAGTCGGTCCAGATCTGGCCGAGATGCTCGAGCTCCTCCTTCAGATCCCCCGCGCGGCGGTTGAAGGCCGAGAACAGCGCGGTCTTGGCGGCATGGACGGGCAGCGAGTCGCTGGCATATTTGCGAATCCAGGCTTCGCCGGTTCCCGTCGGCACGACAGCTTCGAGCCCGCCCGCCTCGAGGAATTCCTGGGCGCTCATCTCCTCGCCCGACAGAAGCATCGCCTCGGCAGCGCGCGGACCCATGCGGCGCGACAGGATCGCGACCGCCGTGATCGGGAAATGGTTGAACTTGATCTCGGGGTAGACGAACGAGGCCTGCTCCTCGGCAATCATGATGTTGCATGAGCGCGGCGCATCGATGCCTCCGCCGATCGCCTTGGCGTGGATCGTCGACAGCGTCACGACGAGGCCGTTCAGGCCGCTGGCGTTCATCACCGCTCCGGCGCTCGAAAGCCGGGCATATTCGGCCAGCGCCGCGCGATCGTTCTTGGCCAGGCAGTCGAGATAGAAATCGAGATCGCCGCCGAGCGTGAAGAATGGGCCGGTTCCCCGGAAGGCAAGAAAACGCACCGGCGCGCGATGATACTGCTCGGGAGCGCCCCAGAGCGCCATGATCGCGTTCTGGATTTTGACCAGGCTGTCGAGCAGCTGCAGCGTGAAAACGGGCTTCAGTTCGGGGCGGATCGTCACCCAGAGGGTCTTGATCTCAGGCTCATAGGACAGCTGGGTCTCGGGCAGGAAGCCGGCCTCGTGGCGGATCGCGTCGATCACTTCGCAGTGTTCGAGCACTGTCGGTGCCGAAACATCCATGACCGAAGCAAATGACTGAAACATGCCGCTGACCCCCAAGTTGCCGTGCATCGAGAGCGATGCTCACAAGGTATGCGAAGTTAACAAACTGTAAACGAAATCCCATGGAAATGGTTAATTTCGTTAAGCTTTGTTCCCTAACGTTACGTCCTCATCCTCGCCCTGTATCAAGATGGATCGACGCAAGGGCGATGCTTGTCCCGCACGCAAGCCGCGTGCCTTGCCCCGGCTCGCATCCTGCTTGCGCCAGATCGCCGAATGGACGCCGCAGCACGCCGGCGACAGCCTGGCTTCCGCATCATGACGTCAGCGCGCGACGATGCTGTGCCGCGCTGGCACGCCGGCCGTCCTCATGCGACGGCGGCGCCTTGCCCGCTGTGCTTGTCCAAATCAATGCATGCAGCTAACGATGCGCCGCGATTTCGCCGCGATCCGAGCGTTGAACCCCGGTACCGAGTTGATGCCGTGAACCGCCAGACAGCCGCAGACGACGAGAAGAGGGCGCGCCTTGCCGCCGCCCTTCGGGAGAACCTGAAGCGCCGCAAGGCACAGGCCCGGGCTCGCCGCGCGGAAGAGGCGCCCGCGCAGGAGCCGGCACCGCAAACCCAGGCCGACCCCGACCGGTCCTGACTTAAACGTTTCCCATGCGCCGCCGGCTTCCCGCCGGCCGGCTTAGCAGGACCTGACGATGGACAAGATCCGCATCACCGGCGGTCAGCGCCTCAATGGCGCAATTCCGATCTCGGGCGCGAAGAACGCCGCATTGCCGCTGATGATCGCGAGCCTGCTGACCGACGAGACCCTGACACTGGCCAATGTGCCGCGCCTCTCCGATGTCAGCGCGCTCTCGCGCATCCTTTCGAATCAGGGCGTCGACCGGACCGTCGCCGGCAAGCGCATCGGCCAGTCGGCCGAGACCGGCCAGACGATTTCCCTGACCGCCCGCCAGATCGTCGATACCTGCGCGCCCTACGAACTCGTCTCGACCATGCGCGCCAGCTTCTGGGTGATCGCGCCGATCCTGGCCCGCATGGGCGAGGCCAAGGTCTCGCTGCCCGGCGGCTGCGCCATCGGCACGCGCCCGGTGGATCTGCTGCTGATGGCGCTGGAGAAGCTTGGCGCCGAGATCGAAATCGAGAACGGCTATGCGCTCGCCCGCGCGCCCAAGGGTCTCAAGGGCGCCGAGATTGTCTTCCCGAAGGTCACGGTCGGCGGCACCCACACGGCGCTGATGGGCGCGGTGCTGGCGCAGGGCACGACGGTGATCGAGAACGCGGCGCGCGAGCCCGAGGTCGTCGACCTCGCCGCCTGCCTCGTCAAGATGGGCGCCAAGATCGAGGGCGCCGGCACGAACCGGATCGTCGTCACCGGTGTGGCGCGCCTTGGCGGCGCGCATCATACCGTGCTGCCCGACCGCATCGAGACTGGCACCTACGCCATGGCGGTGGCGATGACCGGCGGTGACGTGCTGCTGGAAGGCGCTCGGCCCGACCTGCTGCAGTCGGCGCTCGACGTTCTGGTCAAGGCCGGTGCGGAGGTGACCTCGACGAATGAGGGCATCCGCGTGCGCCGCAACGGCCAGCCGCTGGAATCCGTCGATGTCGACACCGACCCGTTCCCCGGCTTCCCGACCGATCTCCAGGCCCAGTTCATGGCGCTGATGACGAAGGCCAAGGGCACCTCGCGCATCCGCGAGACGATCTTCGAGAACCGCTTCATGCATGTGCAGGAACTGGCGCGGCTCGGCGCGAGGATCCGGCTCGAGGGCGATGCCGCCCATGTCGAGGGCGTCGCCAAGCTCACCGGTGCGCCGGTGATGGCGACCGATCTGCGCGCCTCGGTCTCGCTCGTCATCGGTGGGCTCGCCGCCGAGGGCGAGACGATGATCAACCGCGTCTACCATCTGGACCGCGGTTTCGAGGCGCTGGAGGCCAAGCTGACGCGCTGTGGCGCGCAGGTCGAGCGCATCACCGGTTGACGTATCTCGGCGGCACCGCCAGAACACCCCAATGTCGGACGATGCCGCAGACCCGCTGAAGCTTCTCGCGCTCGACGCCGATGATTTGGCGGTCGTGTCGGCCCATCTCCAGGATGCGGTCCTGAAGGTGGCCGACATCGTCTGGCTGCCGGCGGAGAAGCGCTTCGCGCTCGCCGCCCGCCGCTTCGACTGGGAGGGCGTGGCGCTCGGCCAGCGCCGGCGCCGGCTGACCGCCCTGCATTTCGACCGCGTGCTCGCCGTTCGCAGCACGAAGATCGACAAGGCCGCGCCCGACCAGGTGCTGAGCCTGCTGGCGATCACCTTCGCCGAGGGCGAGCTTCCGGCCGGCGACATCACGCTGCATTTTTCAGATGGTGCCGCGATCCTGCTTCAGATCGAATGCATCGAGGCCCAGATGAAGGATCTCGGCCCGGTCTGGGAGGCCGTGGCGACGCCGGGCCATCCCGACGGCCCCTGAGCCCTTTCCTGCGACATCAGACATCCGGGGACAGCGATGCCGATCAGGCTCGACGACAGCAGCGCCGCTTTCGAGCGCGACTTCCGTGACCTGCTCTCGGCCAAGCGCGAGGTCTCGGAGGAGGTCGATCGCGTCGTCGCCGACATCATCGCCAATGTGCGCGAGCGCGGCGATGCCGCCGTCATCGAATACACCCAGCGCTTCGACGCCCTAGCGCTGACGCCGCAGACGCTGCGCGTCCAGCCCGACGAGATCGAGGCTGCGGTGGCGGCCTGCCCGCCGGCCCAGCTTGCGGCGCTGGAGACGGCGCGCGCCCGCATCGAGGCCTATCACCTGCGCCAGAAGCCGCAGGACGCTTGGTTCACCGACGCGGCAGGTGTCGAGAGCGGCTGGCGCTGGAGCGCCATCGAGGCGGTGGGCCTCTATGTCCCGGGCGGCACGGCGAGCTATCCCTCCTCGGTCCTGATGAACGCCGTGCCGGCCAAGGTCGCGGGCGTCGATCGCGTGGTGATGGTCGCCCCGACCCCGCGCGGAGAGACCAACCCGCTCGTGCTGGCGGCGGCAAGGCTTGCCGGCGTCGACGAAATCTACCGCATCGGCGGCGCGCAGGCCGTGGCGGCACTGGCCTATGGCACGGCGAGCATCGCGCCCGTCGCCAAGATCGTCGGTCCTGGCAACGCTTATGTCGCCGCCGCCAAGCGCCGCGTCTTCGGCCAGGTCGGCATCGATATGATAGCTGGCCCCTCAGAGGTGCTGGTCATCGCCGACGCGACCGCCAATCCCGACTGGATCGCCGCCGATCTTCTGGCCCAGGCCGAGCATGACGTCTCCGCCCAATCCATCCTGATGACGGATGATGCGGGGCTGGCCGACGAGGTCGAGAAGGCGGTGCAGGCGCAGTTGCAGACGCTGCCCCGCAGCGACATTGCGGCGAAGAGTTGGGCCGATTACGGCGCGATCCTGCTGGTGGCGGATCTGGAAGCCGCCGTGCCGCTGGTCGACCGGCTGGCGCCGGAGCATCTCGAGATCATGACCACCGATCCGGACCGCCTCGCCGCGATGATCCGCAATGCCGGCGCGATCTTCATCGGCGGCCATACGCCGGAAGCCATCGGCGACTATGTTGGCGGCCCCAACCATGTCCTGCCGACGGCGCGCTCGGCGCGCTTCTCCTCGGGTCTGGGCGTGCTCGATTTCATGAAGCGGACATCCCTGCTGAAATGCAGCCCCGACTCATTGCGCGCGCTGGCGCCGTCTGCGACGCAACTCGCGGAAGCCGAGGGCTTGCAGGCGCATGGCCGTTCCGTGACCATCAGGCTCAACTGAGCGCAGCGGATCGTCGTGAGCACGAATATCTGACGGCGGCGCACGCGCCGCGATCCAGGACCGGAGGTGTGATGCCGCAAGCCGATTCAGCCCCAAAGCAGTGCCTGGTCGGTGTCACGCTCGACGCGTCCTCGCTCGGCGGCGGCTCCGCCGATCAGGAGCATGAGCGCGCGGTCGCGATCTACGATTTGATCGAGCGCAACCACTTCGCGCTGCCGGGCCATGAGGGCGGGCCGTATCTTGCCCATCTCGCCATGGTCGAGCGTCGGCTGGTCTTCGAGATCAGGGACGCGGATGGCGGCGCCGTCATCACCCACCACCTTTCGCTCACGCCGTTCCGCCGCATCGTCAAGGACTATGCGATGGTCTGCGAGAGCTATTATGCTGCCATCCGCACCGCGACGCCCTCGCAGATCGAGGCGATCGACATGGGCCGGCGCGGCCTGCATGACGAGGCCGCCGGCATCCTGGTCGAGCGTCTCGCCAGCAAGGTCGAGATCGATTTCGACACGGCCAGGCGACTCTTCACTCTGATCTACGCGCTGCACTGGAAGGGCTGAGCGCTTGGAGCCGCCCGCCTCGCGCAGCAAGGTCCAGAGTGTGCTGTTCATGTGCGCGCATAATGCGGTGCGCTCGCCCATGGCCGAGGCGATGGCGAAGCACTTCTTCGGCAAGTCGGTCTATGTCCAGTCGGCCGGCGCCCGGCGCGGCGAGGTCGATGCCTTCGCGATCGCGGTGCTCGATGAGATCGGCATCGACGCCCACAAGCACAAGCCGAAGTCGATCGAGGATCTGGAGGAGTGGGAGGGGCTCAACTTCGACCTCATCGTCTCGCTCTCGCCGGAAGCCCACCACAAGGCGCTCGATCTGACCCGGACGGTCGCCGCCGCGGTCGAATACTGGCCCACTGTCGATCCCACCGCCGTCCAGGGCTCGCGCGAGCAGGTGATGGAGGCCTATCGCGAGGTGCGGGACGGATTGATGCAGCGGATCAAGGACAGGCTGGCCTCCTGAGACGGCCCAATGTCGGCATCTCGCCTTGCGGCGGAACGTCGGGCCGAGCTTGCCCCCGGGGCCGGCCTCAGCCGCCTGCAATCTACGGTTGATCGTTGGCTGCCGCGAACGACCTGTGATGTCTGAAGACGGGCATTGGAGCCTCCCGGCGATACGCCTTAAGGGAACCGTTAACCCAAAGTCGCGCAACTGAAGCTGTCTGCTGGGGGGCCTGCGGGCGGTCGTGTAGCGTTCGGGCAATCCATGGAAACGAGAACTGTGATCCGCCTCCCGCTGCGTCAGGCATTGTCCGCTGGCGAGCGCGTCGCGCTGTGCCTGCTGTTCCTTGCCAGCATTGTCGTCGCGGTGGCAGCCCTGCCCGGTGCGTCGCCCGCGCAGCGCGCGCCCGTCGCCATCGTCTTCCCACCCTGGATAACCGGCGACGAGGCCATGGCCCGCAGCATCGACGCCGGTCATCTGGTGCTGCGCTCCGGCCGTTCAGCCTTCATCGTCATCGTGGCGGCCGATGCGCAGGCCGCGCCGGCCCATAGGCCGCAGGGCGCGATCCTGGTACTGGCGCTGGCGGGTCTGGCCGGCTGCCTCGACGCGCGCGTGACGGAAATGGCAGCATGACCTGGACCCTCGACATCATCCGGCAGCGCGTCGCCTGCGTCCTGCTGGGCCTGGCCTTCCTGCATGTTCCCGTGCTGGCGCTGGTCTTCTGGCTGCGTGGCGAGAACGGCTCTCTGCCGGTCGCGTTGGCGCTCTTCCTGGCCGTCAGCGCCCTCCTGCTCTACAGCCGCCGCGGCGCGGCCCCGATCAGCCGGCTGTTCATGGCGCTCGTGCTGATCGGCCAGGTCTCGGTCATGGTGTTCAGTCTCGCCGGTCACCCCTGGCAGCCGGACATGCACATGTATTATTTCGCGGTGCTGGCGCTGCTCGCCGGCTTCTGCGACTGGCGGCCCATCGTCATGGGCGCGGCCCTGACGGCCGCCCACCACCTCGTCCTGCAATATGTGCTGCCCTCGGCCGTCTTCTATCAGGGTGGCAGCCTGATGCGGGTCATGCTGCATGCCGTCATCGTCGTGATGGAGACCTCGTTCCTCGCCACCATTGCCGTGATCATGGAACGCATGTTCATCCTGAACGAGGAGAGCCTCACTCTGGCGCGCGACACCGCCGAGCGGGAACGCCTTGCCGGAGAGAGCGAGAAGCGCCTCGCCGAAGCGATCGGCCGGCGCGCCGAGATGCTGCGCGAACTCGTCGCCGCCTTCCGCGGCAGGATGGAGCAGGAGATGGCGGTGCTCGACCGCTCGGCCGACATCATGCAGGGCGGGGCGGTTGCCCTGATCGGCACCTCGGACCGGGCTCGGCACCAGACGGTGCTCGTGTCGGATGCCACATCCGAAACGATGCTCGGAATCGATCATCTCTCCGCCGCCAGCGACGAACTGGCCGTGTCGATCAGCGAGATCGGCCGCAGCATGTCGCAATCGGCCGCGGGCTCGACGGAGGCGTCGGAACTGGCGCGCAAGGCCAGCGACGAGATCGAGAATCTTGCCCGCAACAGCGAGAATGTCGGCGCGGTGGTCGAACTGATCCGCGGCATCGCGGCACAGACCAGCCTGCTCGCGCTCAACGCGACGATCGAGGCGGCGCGCGCCGGCGAGATGGGGCGCGGCTTCGCCGTGGTGGCGAGCGAGGTCAAGACGCTGTCGGCCCAGACGGCCAAGGCGACCGACGAGGTCTCGATCCAGATCGGCGCGATGCAGGACGCGTCCCAGCGCTCGCTGAAGGCGATCCGCGATATCGTGGTGGCGATCGGCGACGTCGAGCGGGTCGCCGACGCGATCTCCGATTCGGTCCAGCAGCAGGGTCAGGCGACCTCGGAGATCGCCCATCAGGTCCGCATGTCCTTCGAGGGCGCGAGGCGCAGCGCCGACATCGTCGGCAGCTTCGAGGCGATGACCGAAGGCGCCCATGACGCTGCCCGCAAGGTTCAGGACTCCGCCGATGCTCTGGCGACCCAGGCCCGCGGCATCCGTGAGGAGGTCGCGGCCTTCTGCGAGCGCGTCGCGGCCGCCTGACGGGCTACCGGCCGTCCTTCCCTACCAGGCCTTTCCCGGACCCACCTTGCCCTGGCCGAGCCAGTCGCCAAGCGTCGCAGCGATATCGGCGAAGCTCTCGCGCCGGCCGAGCGGCTCAGGCGCGATGCCGGGTCCGAAGGCGAGGATCGGCACATGCTCGCGGGTATGGTCTGTGCCCGGCCAGGTCGGGTCGTTGCCATGGTCGGCCGTGATCACCGCGAGGTCGCCAGGTTTCAGCGCCGCCTCCAGCATGGGCAGCATCGCGTCGAAAGCTTCCAGCGCCGCCGCATAGCCCGGCACGTCGCGGCGATGGCCGAACTCCGTATCGAAATCGACGAGATTGACGAAACAGAAGCCGCCATCGGGCAAGCGCTCCCACGCCGCGAGCGCTGCATCGAACATCGCCGCATTGCCGAAGGGCTTGATTTCCTCGCCGGTGGCGCGATGCGCGAAGATATCGCCGATCTTGCCGACGGTGACGATCGCGCGCCCCTGCGCCGAGAGACGATCGAGCAGCGTCTCGTCGGGCGGCGGGATGGCGAAATCTTTCCGATTGCCGGTGCGGGTGTATCCGGTCTCGGTCGAGCCGATGAAGGGCCGCGCGATGACGCGCCCGATCCTCAAAGGGTCGACCAGAACCCGCACCTTGCGGCAGAGCGCATAGAGCCGCTCCAGCCCGAAATGCTCCTCATGCGCGGCGATCTGCAGCACGGAATCGACGGAGGTGTAGCAGATCGGCTTGCCCGTTCGAATATGCTCCTCGGCGAGATCGTCGATGATCGCGGTGCCCGATGCATGCCGGTTGCCGAGGATGCCGGGCAGGGCGCCCTCGCGGATGATCGCGGCGACGAGGTCGGGCGGGAACGAATTCTCCAGCTCCGTGAAATAGCCCCAGGGGAACGAGACCGGGCAGCCCGCGATCTCCCAATGGCCAGACGGCGTATCCTTGCCTTGGCTGCGCTCGACGCCGTAGCCGTGCCGCCCGGCCGGCGTGGCAGGCTTGACGACGCCAGCGAGCGGCTGACCGGTCGAGGCTTCATAGGCATGGGCGAGGCCGAGCCGCAGCAGGTTGGGCAAGGCGAGCGGCCCGCTGCGCAGGCCCGCGCGGTCGCCACGACCGTCGGAGCAGGCCTGCGCGATATGGCCGAGCGTGTCGGCGCCGGTGTCGCCATAGAGATGCGCGTCCTGCGCCCCGCCACAGCCGACGGAGTCGAGCACGATCAGGATTGCGCGGGCCATCGTCAGTCCCTGACCGCCTGAACGCCGACCGGCTCGAGATTGAGCGCGGCGGCGAGCAGCGCCTGTGTATAGGGCTCGCGGGGCCGCGCAAAGATCTCCTCGGCGGGACCTTCCTCGACCACCCGGCCGTTCTGCATCACCAGAACCCGATGGGCCATGGCGCGCACGACCTTCAAATCGTGGCTGATGAAGAGATAGCCGAGCTTGCGCCGCGCCTGCAGGTCGCGCAGCAATTCGACGATCTGGACCTGCACCGACATGTCCAGCGCCGAGGTCGGCTCGTCCAGCACGATGAATTTCGGATCGAGCGCCATGGCGCGCGCGATCGCGATGCGCTGGCGCTGGCCGCCGGAGAACTCATGCGGATAGCGGTCCATCGCCGACGGATCGAGCCCGACATCGCTCAGCGCCTGCGCCACGACCTCGCGGCGCTGGTTGTAGCTCTGCTGTCTCGCCTGCACGGTCAGACCCTCGGCGACGATCTCGGCCACCGACATGCGCGGCGACAGCGAGCCGTAAGGGTCCTGGAAGACGACCTGCAGGTCCTTGCGCTTGGGCCGCACAGCTGAGCTCGACAGGCCGTCGATGCGGTCGCCGAGGAAGACGATCGGCCCTTCCGATGCGATCAGCCGCAGGATGGCGAGCCCCAGCGTCGTCTTGCCCGAGCCGGATTCGCCGACGACGCCCAGCGTCTCGCCCTCGCGCACCTTGACCGCGATGCCGTCGACCGCCTTCACATGGCCGGTCGTCTTGCGCAGGAAGCCAGACTTGATCGGGAACCAGACCTTGATCGGCCCGGCCTCGACCAGCGTCGCGGCATCAATCGGCACGGGGGCGGGGCGGCCCTTGGGCTCGGCGGCGAGCAGGCGCTTCGTGTAGTCGTGCTGGGGATGGCCGAAGATCTCGGAGACCGGCCCCTGCTCGACGATCTGACCCTTCAGCATGACGCAGACCCGGTCGGCGATGCGCCGGACGATACCGAGATCATGCGTGATGAACAGCATCGCCATGCCGAGCCGCGTCTGGAGTTCCTTGAGCAGCATCAGGATCTGCGCCTGCACGGTGACGTCGAGCGCCGTGGTCGGCTCGTCGGCGATCAGCAGATGCGGTTCGTTGGCGAGCGCCATGGCGATCATCACGCGCTGGCGCTGCCCGCCGGACAACTGGTGGGGGTATGCGTCGAGCCGGCTTGCCGCGTCACGGATGCCGACCAGCTCCAGCAGTTCGAGCGTGCGTGCGCGGGCAGCGTCGCCGCGCAATCCCTTGTGAAGCTCGAGGATCTCGCCGATCTGCCGCTGGATCGTGTGCAGCGGATTGAGCGAGGTCATCGGCTCCTGGAACACCATGGTGATGTCGTTGCCGCGCACCTTGCGCATCGCGTCCTCGTCCGCCGCGATCAGGTCCTGGCCGTTGAACATCACTTTGCCGGACGGGTGGGAGGCCGAGGGGTAGTTCAGCAGCTTCAGGATCGACAGCGCCGAGACCGACTTGCCCGAGCCGGACTCGCCGACGATGGCAAGCGTCTCGCCCTTCGCAAGGTCGAAGGAGACGCGATCGACGGCCAGCGTCTCGCGCCCGCCCTGGCGGAAGGCGACGGAGAGGTCCTGGACGGAGAGGAGGGGGGCGGTCATGCGAAGGTCTTCCGCGGGTCGAAGGCATCCCGGACCGCCTCGCCGATGAAGATCAGCAGCGACAGCATCAGCGCGATCACGACGAAGCCTGAAAGGCCGAGCCAAGGCGCCTGCAGGTTCGATTTGCCCTGCGCCAGCAATTCGCCCAGCGAGGGCGAACCCGGCGGCAGGCCGAAGCCGAGGAAGTCAAGCGAGGTCAGCGTGGTGATCGAGCCGTTCAGGATGAAGGGCAGGAAGGTCAGCGTCGCCACCATCGCGTTCGGCAAGAGGTGCTTGACCATGATGGCGCGGTTGGAGAGCCCGAGTGCGCGCGCGGCGCGGACATACTCGAAATTGCGCGCCCGCAGGAACTCCGCCCGGACCACGCCGACGAGCGCGACCCAGGAGAACAGCAGCAGGATGCCGAGCAGCACGAAGAAGCTCGGCGTGATGATCGCCGCCACGATGATCAGCAGATAAAGCGCCGGGATCGAGGTCCAGATCTCGATGACGCGCTGGAAGATCAAATCGGTCCAGCCGCCGAAATAACCCTGGATCGCGCCGGCCGCGATGCCGATCACCGAAGAGATGCCGCACAGGATCAGCCCGAACAGGATCGAGATGCGGAAGCCGTAGATCAGCCGCGCGACGACGTCGCGGCCCTGGTCGTCGGTGCCGAGCCAGTTCCATTCAAGGTCGCGGCAGCCCGTGCTGCCGATGCGCTCGGCAATGACCTTGCACTGCTCATCCCGCAGCATCCAGGTCGGCGGGGCGGGCGCCGGCACCGGCAGGTCCAGATTGTGCGTCTGGAAGGAGTAGCGGATCGGCGGCCAGACGGCCCAGCCATTCGCGCCGATCTCCTTGGCGATGACGGGGTCGCGATAATCGGTGGTGGCGAGGAAGCCGCCGAACTTCTCTTCGGGATAGTTCACCGCGACGGGAAACAGCCACTCGTCCTTGTAGCGCACGATCAGCGGTCGGTCGTTGGCCAGGAACTCGGCGAAGAGTGACAGCACGAACAGGATCAGGAAGATCCAGAGCGACCACCAGCCGCGCTTGTTGGCCTTGAAATTGTTCAGCCGGCGCCGGTTGATCGGCGAGAGCTTGAGCCAGCCCTGGTTCGCCTCCAGCGGGGCGAGCGGCGTGTCGCTGCGCAGGGCAGGCGGCGGCGCGTCGAGAAGCGTGTCGCTCATCTCAGGTCTCCCGCGTCTCGAAATCGATGCGGGGATCGACCCAAGTGTAGGTCAGGTCGGTGATGAGATGCACGAACAGGCCGATCAGCGAGAAGATGTAGAGATTGGCGAAGACGACCGGGTAGTCGCGGTTGACGATCGCCTCGAAGGACAGGAGTCCGAGCCCGTCCAGCGAGAAGATCGTCTCGATCAGCAGCGAGCCGGCGAAGAGCGCATGCACGAAGGCGCCGGGAAAGCCTGCGATCACGATCAACATGGCGTTGCGGAAGACATGTCCGTAGAGCACGCCGCGCTCGGACAGGCCCTTCATCCGGGCGGTCAGGACGTATTGCTTGCGGATCTCGTCGAGGAACGAGTTCTTGGTCAGAAGCGTCGAGGTCGCAAACGCCCCCAGCGCCATCGCCGTGACCGGCAGGGCGATATGCCAGAGATAGTCGGCGATCTTTCCGAAGAAGGAGAGCTGCGAGAAATTGTCGGAGTACAGCCCCCGCAGGGGGAAGATCTGCCAGAACGAGCCGCCGGCGAAGAGCACGATCAGCAGGATCGCGAACAGGAAGCCTGGGATGGCATAGCCGACGATCACGACCGCGCTGGTCCAGGTGTCGAAGCGCGAGCCGTCCTTCACCGCCTTGCGGATGCCGAGCGGGATCGAGATCGCATAGGACAGAAGCGTCATCCACAGGCCGAGCGAGATCGAGACCGGCAGCTTCTCCTTGATCAGCTGCAGCACCGGCGCGTCGCGGAAATAGCTCCGGCCGAAATCGAAGCGGATATAGTCGCCGAGCATTTTTGCGAAGCGCTCATGCGCCGGCTTGTCGAAGCCGAACTGCTTTTCGAGCTCCTTGATGAAGGCGGGGTCCAGCCCCTGTGCGCCGCGATAGGATGTATCGCCCGACTGTGCGCCGGAATCGCCGCCCGAGCCGCCGCCGACCCGATCCGAAGCGCCGCTATTGGGGTTCTGGAGCTGCGAGATCACGCGCTCGACCGGCCCGCCCGGCGCGAACTGCACGATCACGAAGGAGATCAGCAGGATGCCGAACAGCGTCGGCACCATCAGGGCGATGCGGCGCGCGATGTAGCTCAGCATGCGGTGCGTCTGTCATGTCTGTGCGTCATGCTCGCCCTTGTGGCGAGCATCCACGTCTTTGTCATAGCGCTCGACGAGGGAAGACGTGGATGGTCGGGACAAGCCCGACCATGACGGAGAAAGCGGGCGAGAGCCAACGCCATCATGCCTTCCCGATCCGCTTCGCCTTCTCGGCGTCGTACCACCAGATCGACGGTGCGCCGGAAGAGTATTTCGGCTTGGTCTGCGGTCGGTCGAACATGTCCCAATAGGCCAGCCATTCGCTGGCGTTCCACCACATCGGGATCCAGTAGCGCCCGGCCCGCAGCAAGCGATCGAGGCATTTGGCGGCGACAACGACCTCTGCATAGCTGTCGGCCTGGCCGATCGCCTCGATCATCGCGTCGATGGCGGGGTCGGCGACGCCGCCGGCATTGCGTGACCCACGCGTCTTGGCAGCTTCCGAGCCATAGACGATGCGCAAGGAATCGCTCGGGATCGAGCTGCCGCCGAGCGCCCGGCTGATGATGTCGAAGTCGAACTCGTCGAGGCGGCGCTGATACTGCGCTCCATCGACGATGCGCGAGGTCGCGTTGATGCCGAGCCGCTTGAGATTGGCCTGGAAGGGCTGGGTATGCGGCTGCAGCGCGCCTTGCGAATCGAGGAACTCGATCTCGAAGGGCTGGCCGTTGGGAAGCTTCAGCACGTTGCCGTCGCGCTTGCAGCCGGCGGCGCGCAGCATCTCGTCGGCGCGGCGCAGCAGGTTGCGGTCGCTGCCCGAGCCGTCGCTGACCGGCGGAAGATAGGGCTCGCCGAAAACCTCGTCGGGCACCTTGCCGCGAAACGGCTCCAGCAGCTTCAGTTCCTCGGGGGAGGGCAGGCCAACGGCCTTGGAATCGGAGTTCTCGAAATAGGAGGTCATCCGCGAGAAGGACGAGAACATGATGTTCTTGTTCGTCCAGTCGAAGTCGAAGGCGAGGCCGAGCGCCTCGCGGATGCGCGGATCGGCAAATTTTTCGCGGCGCAGGTTGAAGATCCAGCCCTGCGAGCCGATCGGCTCGGTCTTCGGCAGCGGCTCCTTCTTGACCTTCCCCTCCTTGATCGCCGGGAAGTCGTAGCCGGTCGCCCAGATCCGCGAGGTGAACTCCTCCTGGAAGGTGATGACGCCGCTCTTGAAGGCCTCGAACGCCACCTGCCGGTCGCGGAAATACTCCCAGCGCACGCGGTCGAAATTGTTGGTGCCGACATTCACCGGCAAATCCTTCGCCCAGTAGTCGGGCACGCGGTCGAATTCGATGAAACGGCCCTGTTCGAAGCGCCCGACCTTGTAGGCGCCCGAGCCCAGCGGAGCCTCCAGCGTCGAGGCTTCGAAATTCCGGGTCGACCAGTACTTTTCCGAGAAGACCGGCAAGCCTGCGACGACGAGATGGAGATCGCGGCTGCGCTTGGGCGAAAGCTGCGCGACGAAGATGTCGTCGCTCTCGGCGATAGCCGAGACCAACTCGTTCAGCATCAGCCGGTAGGAGGGATGCCCCTTGGACTTGAGCAGGTTCATGCTGAAGGCGACATCCTTCGCGCTCACCCGCGAGCCGTCATGGAAGCGCGCCTCGGGCCGCATCCGAAAGCGGTAGGTCAGCTTGTCCTGGGAGATCGCGACGCTCTTCGCCAGCAGCCCATAGACCGTGTTCGGTTCGTCGCCCGAGCCGGCCATCAGGCTGTCGAAGCAGGCATCCATGCCCGCCGCCCCGTCGCCCTGCAAGACGAAGGTGTTGAGCGTGTTGAAGGTGTCGAAGCTCTGGTTGCCGCCGGCGCGCTTGATCTGGACGGTCAGCGTGCCGCCCTTGGGGGCCTTGGGGTTCACATAAGGGAAATGCGGGAAATCCAGGGGCAGGCCGAGTTCGCCAAAGGTCGACAGCCCGTGGACCTCCGCGTCCTGAGCCATGGCGGGTCCAGTCAGGCTGGGCAGGCCGGCGCTGGCCGCGATCAGGCTCCCGGCTTCGATCAGCCTGCGGCGGGTGATGCGCATCGCCATGGTTCGGCTCACTCCCTCGATTCGCTACGTCCTATGTCGCCTGCGACGACTGCTACGGCAATGGCGCGATGTGCTGTCACTGTCGCGGCAGGATCAAGGCGACATAAGAGCAAGGCGGGCCATGCCGAGATGGGACATGCAAAAGCCGGGCACGAGGCCCGGCTTGCAATCGAAACGTGGGCCTGCGGCGGCCGTGGTCAGGGCTTCGGCAGGGGCTTGGGCGAATCCGACAGCGTGTCGAGATAGGCGATCACATCGGCGCGCGTATCGGGCTTGCTGATGCCGGCGAAGGCCATGATCGTGCCGGGCATATAGGCCTTGGGGTTCTTCAGGAAGCCGTCGAGCTGCTCGGCCTCCCATTTCTCGCTCGCCTTGCCCTTCATAGCAGCCGAATAGGCGAAGCCCTCGACTCCGGCCTTGGGCCGGGCATAGACGTCATAAAGATGCGGGCCGATCTTGTTGGGACCGCCCTTCTCGAAGGTGTGGCAGGCCTTGCAGGCGCCGACGGCCTTCTCGCCCCTGGCCGGATCGGCCTTGGCAAGGCGCACCGCGATCGGCTCGTCGGCTGCGGGAGCCGCTGCGCCCCCGGCGGAGGCCGGCTCGGCGCTCGGCAGATCGAAGCCCGGCACCGCCGGCTTGTGCGGCGCGAACACGATGCCGGCGACCATGTTGAGGCCCAGCACCACGAGCAGGGTGGAGAGAGCCGCACCGGCGATCTTGTTGGTTTCGATATCCATCGTATCCGAACCCTCGGCCGCCCTACGCCTGTGCGCAGGAGGCAAGACATCGCATTGGCCGGAGCCTGGAAGCACCGACACCCGAGCGTTGCTTAACCGCTTTGCGCGCTGCATTGCAACTCGTATAAGCACCCTCCGCTTTGAGACCTTTTGACGCTTCACATCGCGCCTGCGCCCAAGACCCACGCCGCAGCACGCACCGACGAGTTTCGCCGATTCCGATGTCAGACCCGCTGATCCTGATCCCGGCCCGCATGAAGGCCACGCGCCTGCCCGGTAAACCGCTCGCCGACATCCATGGCGAGCCGATGATCGTCCGGGTCTGGCGCCGCGCCGTCGCAGCGGGCATCGGGCCTGTCGCGGTTGCAACGGATTCCGCCGACATTCTTGCCGCTGTCGAGGCCGTGGGAGGCCGCGCCGTGATGACGAGCGTCGATCACCCCTCGGGTTCGGATCGCATCAAGGAGGCTGCCGACATCCTCGATCCGCAGCGGCGCCACGACATCATCGTCAATGTCCAGGGCGATTTCCCGACGCTCGAACCCGTGGCTATCGCTGCGGCGATCACCCCGCTCGTCGATTCCGCTGTGGACATCGCCACGCTCGTCGGCCTTATCACCGATGACGAGGAGAAAGCGGCGCCCAGCGTGGTCAAGCTCGTCGGCAGCCATGTCGCACCGGGCCGGCTTCGGGCGCTTTACTTCACACGCGCGACCGCCCCTTACGGCGAGGGTCCGCTGTACCACCATGTCGGGATCTATGCTTATCGCCGCTCTGCGCTGGATCGTTTCGTGAGCTTGCCGCAATCCTTGCTTGAGAAGCGCGAGAGCCTCGAGCAGTTGCGGGCGCTCGAAGACGGCATGCGCATCGACGCGATGATCATCGATCACGTGCCTCGCGGCGTCGACACGCCGCCCGATCTGGACCGCGCCCGCGCGATCCTCCAAGCCCACCTCAAGTAAGCCCGCGTCGGAGCCTGAAGTCCTATGCCCGTCATCGTGTCCTATCAGGGCGAACCCGGCGCCTTCTCCTCGCAGGCCGCGCTTGCCGTTTTCCCGGACTGTGAACTCCTGCCCTGCGCCACCTTCGAGGATGCGCTGGCGGCGGTCTCTGACGGCACTGCGCGCTATGGCATGATCCCGATCGACAACTCGATCGCCGGCCGCGTCGCCGACATTCATCATCTGCTGCCGCGCTCGGGCTTGCACATCATCGGCGAGCACTTCCTGCCGATCCGTTTCCATCTGATGGCGGTGAAGGGCGCGACGCTGGCGACGCTGAAGACCGTGCAGAGCCATATCCATGCGCTCGGCCAGTGCCGCAAGATCATCCGCAAGCTCGGGCTCAAGGCTGAGGTCGCCGCCGATACCGCTGGTTCGGCAAGGCAGGTCTCGGAGGCCGCCGATTTCAGCCGCGCCGCTATCGCACCGCGCATCGCGGCCGAGGTCTATGGGCTCGATATCCTGATGGAGGATATCGAGGACGAGAAGCACAACACGACGCGCTTCGTGATCCTGTCGAAATATCCTGAGTTTGCCCGCCAGGGCAGCGCCAAGACCGTGACGACGCTGATCTTCCAGGTCCGCAACCTGCCGGCCGCGCTCTACAAGGCGATGGGCGGCTTCGCGACCAACGGCATCAACATGACCAAGCTCGAAAGCTACATGGTCGACGGACATTTCTCGGCGACGATGTTCTACGCCGATGTCGAGGGGCATCCGGACGATCCGGGGTTGAGGCGGGCGCTCGATGAACTCGCCTTCTTCTCCAAGGAGGTCAGGATTCTCGGCGTCTATCCGGCCAACCCCTTCCGCGACAGCTTCGCCGAGGCCGGGGAGTAGGGAGCTTCGGACATGGTGGCGTCGCCTGGCCAGCCACTGCTGCAGCTCGACCACATCACCGTCATTGCGCCGGATCTCGCCGAGGGCGTCGCGCATGTCCGGGACTGCCTGGACCTCGACGTCCCGTTCGGGCAGCGCCACGGCTATATGGGCACCCATAACCACCTGCTGCAGCTCGGCGGCTCGGTCTATCTGGAGATCGTGGCGCTCGACCCCGAAGGCCGCCCTCCAGGCCGCCCGCGCTGGTTCGGCCTCGATGACGCCAAGAGCGTCAGGCGGGCCTGGGACGAAGGCCGCCGCCTGCGCGGCTGGGTCGCGCGAGCCGATGGCATCGACGCGGTGCTCGCTGGCCGCGAAGCCGTTTTCGGCAGGAAGGTCGCGCTTCCGCCAGTCGATTCGTCCTTCGATTTCGCGATCCCCGATGACGGCTCGCTGCCGCTCGACGGGGCGATGCCCTCGCTCATCGACCGGCGCGGCAAGCCGCGCGCGATGGCGACGATGGCCGATCTTGGCGCGAGATTGCGGTCGCTCGTCCTCGCCCATCCCGAGCCGGATACGATCGCGAAGCTCTACGGCGAACTGGTCATCGACCGCCCCCCCGACATCGTGCAGGGCTCGGAGCTTTGCTATCGGGCGGAAATCGAAACGCCGACGGGTCTGAAAGAGCTGTGCTAGACCCGCTCGCCCTCGACCGCCCAGGCCTTGAGCAGCGTGTTGGCGATGGCCAGATGCTGCGGGCTGGTGAAGCCCTCGGGATGGGTGCCTTCGAGCATCGCCAGCGCTTCGTCGCGGGTGAACCAGCGCCCGGCCTCGAGCTCGGTCATGTCGAGCACGATCTCATCGTTGAGCGCTTCGCCGATGCAGCCGATCATCAGCGAACCCGGGAACGGCCAGGGCTGCGAGGCGATGTAGCGGACGGTGCCGACGCGCAGACCGGCTTCCTCGAAGCTTTCGCGGCGCACTGCGTCCTCGAAGGTCTCGCCGGGCTCGATGAAGCCGGCGATGCAGGAATACATCCCCGGGGCGAAGCGGGCCTGCCGCGCCAGCAGACAGGTCTCGCCGCGCGTCACCAGCATGATCACGACCGGGTCGGTGCGCGGGAAGTGCTGGGCGCCGCAGGCGCTGCATTCGCGCTTCCAGCCGGAGGCGCCGAGCGTCGTCGGGCTGCCGCACTGGGCGCAGAAGCGGTGGCGGGCGTGCCAGTCGAGCAGCGCCTTGCCCTCGCCGAGCGGGCCGAGCTCATCCTCCGGCACGAGGCGCTTGAGCGCGACCGAGCGCAGATCGGTGACGAAGAGCTCCGGCCGTTCGCGCAGGGGCTCGACCTGTGCCCGGTCGAGCAGCCTCGCGAAGCGTGGTGTGCCGTCCGGCGCGAGGCCGAGGAAAGCCTCTTCGAGGCCGTCGCCGAGAAGCTGCGTCTCGCCATGGCTGAACCAGACCGAGAGAGCCTCGCCGTCGAGCCGCTTGAGGATCGGCGTCTCGCCGGCGACCACCGCGATCCGCGTATCCGACCGATGGCGCAGCGCCGATACCGCGTCGGGCTCGTTGCGCAAATCCTCACGGCGATCGAGCCTGTTGACGGAAAAGCCCGTGAGGGCCGAGCGTTCGCGAGGGCGGGAGGCGTCGTTCATGGCAACCGTCCTAAACCCGCTCTACGCCGTCATGCAAGGGCGCTTCACGAGGCACGCGCGCTTGACGCGGCACGACACTTACGAAGCATCGCGCCCGCGTAGCAGATGGACGATGGCCGAGAAGTCCGCACCACCTTCGCCCCAGGCATTGTGGAGCCCGTAGAGCTGCGTTGCGGCCGCTCCGAGCGGCGTCGAGGCGCCCGCAGCCTGCGCCGCCTCCTGCGACAGCTTGAGGTCCTTCAGCATCAGCGCCGAGGCGAAGCCGGGCTTGTATTCGTTGTTGGCCGGCGAGGTCGGCACCGGGCCGGGCACCGGGCAATAGGTCGTCAGCGACCAGCACTGCCCCGAGGATGTCGAGGCGACGTCGTAGAGCGCCTGGTGCGACAGGCCGAGCTTCTCCGCCAGCACGAAGGCCTCCGACACGCCGATCATCGAGATGCCGAGGATCATGTTGTTGCAGATCTTGGCGGCCTGGCCGTTGCCGGCCGCGCCGCAATGCACGATGCGCCGGCCCATCGTCTTGAGCACCGGTTCACCCAGCGCGAAAGCCTCATCCGAGCCGCCGACCATGAAGGTCAGCGTGCCGCCCTTGGCCCCGCCGGTGCCGCCCGAGACGGGCGCGTCGAGTGACAGGCAGCCATGCTGCCCAGCCATTGCATGCGCCTTGCGCGCGCTCTCGACGTCGATGGTAGAGGAATCGATCAGCAGCGCCCCCTTTTTCACCGCAGGTAGAATGTCGGCCCAGACCGAGAGCACATGCTTGCCGGCCGGCAGCATGGTGACGACGATATCGGCATCCGCCACGGCTTCCTTGCCGGAGCCGGCGATGCCGACGCCAAGCTCGGCCGCCGCATCCTTCGAGGCCTGCACGAGGTCGAAGGCACGGACCTCATGCCCCGCCTTGACGAGATTGGCGGCCATGGGCCCGCCCATATTGCCGAGGCCGATGAAGGCGATGCTGCTCATGGTCCTGTCCTCTCGTCGCTCTTGGTGTCATCCCGGGCTGCGCGAAGCGCAGACCCGGGATCGTCATCAGAAAAAAGCATTCTCGTCCCGCGATCCCGGATCGCCCTTCGGCGTCAGTTCCCCTTCGCCCGGCCGACCAGCCCGCGCGCCACGATCATCCGCATCACCTCGTTGGTCCCCTCGAGGATCTGGTGGACGCGCAGGTCGCGGACGATCTTCTCGATGCCGTAATCGGCGAGATAGCCGTAGCCGCCATGAATCTGCAGTGCCTGGTTGGCGACGGTGAAGCCGGTGTCGGTGGCGACGCGCTTGGCCATGGCGCAGAGTTTCGTGGCGTCGGGCGCCTTGGCGTCGAGCGAGGCGGCAGCTCGCCAGAGCAGGCTGCGGGCCGCTTCCAGTTCGGTCGCCATGTCGGCGAGCGTGAACTGCAGCGCCTGGAAATCGGCGATGCGCGAGCCGAAGGCCTTGCGCTCCTGGGCATAGGCGATCGACTTGTCGAGCGCGCCCTGCGCCCCGCCAAGCGAGCAGGCGCCGATATTGAGGCGCCCGCCATCGAGCCCGGCCATGGCGATCTTGAAGCCGATGCCCTCCGGCCCGAGCCGGTTGGCGACGGGCACGCGGCAGTTCTCGAAGATCACCGCCGCCGTCGGCTGGGCGTTCCAGCCCATCTTCTTCTCGTTGGCGCCAAACGAGAGACCGGGCGTGCCCTTCTCGACGACCAGGGTCGAGATGCCCGATGGGCCGGCCTCGCCGGTGCGCACCATCACGACATAGATGTCGGAGACGCCGGCGCCCGAGATGAACTGCTTCTGCCCGTCGAGCACATAGTGGTCGCCATCCAGCACCGCCTTCGTCTTGAGGGCTGCCGCGTCGGAGCCCGCGCCGGGCTCGGTCAGGCAATAGCTCGCCAGATGCTCCATCGTGCAGAGCTTCGGCAGGAAGGTTTTGCGCTGCGCCTCGTCGCCATAGCGGTCGATCATCCAGGCGCACATGTTGTGGATCGAGATATAGGCGGATACCGTGGGACAACCGGTCGAGAGCGCCTCGAAGATCAGTGCCGCATCGAGCCGCGAGAGTCCCGAGCCGCCGACATCCTCGGCAATGTAGATGCCGCCCATGCCGAGGGCGGCGGCTGCGCGCATCTCCTCGACCGGGAAATGCTTCTCCTCGTCCCAGCGCATGGCGTTAGGCGCGAGCGTCTCCGCCGCAAAATCCTGGGCCATGTCGCGGATCGCGATCTGGTCCTCGCTCAGGGAAAACAGGCTCAAGGCTGGCGCCCTTTCAAGGTTGACGCTGCTGGCGGGGCGCGGGCGGTCGCGCCGGCCGCCGTTCGGGGAAGGCTCCGTCGAACTGCGTCGCGCGCGCCCGGTGCGGCGAACGCGGCGAATCGATCGCGACGAAGTCCTCCGGCGTCGCTGCCTCCATCGGCTTGCCGATGAAGACCCGCGGCCCGCGGTCGGTCACGACCACGTCGCCATAGGACAGGCTGCCGGCATCCATGAAGGTCTCTACGGTGACCGGGGGCGGTGGGGGAGGCGGGAGACTCGCTTCGCGCTCGCGCCTCTGCCGGTTCTCCTCGATCACCTGTCGGACGCGCTCCCGGTTGCGCCGGCGCGTCTCCTCGACCCGGCTCTGCCGAAACGCCTGGCAATGGCGCTGCTGGTCTTCGTTCAGGGCCACGCCTTCGCCCGGCTCGGCGTCACAGAGGGCGTCGCCGGCTGGCAAGGTTTGATAAGGCGCGGCCGGCTCCAACGCGGCCGCCTGCGCCGCTCCGGAGAGGAGCACGAGCGAGGATGCGATGATGCGCAGCGCTCGCCCCATGCTCTCCTCCGCCGATCCAGGCCCCGGTGTCGCGGGCCTCAGCTCATCGTCGGGATGACGAAGCTCGCGCCATCCTTGATACCGCTCGGCCAGCGCGCCGTCACCGTCTTGGTCTTGGTGTAGAAGCGGATCGAGTCCGGGCCGTGCTGGTTGAGGTCACCGAAAGACGAGCGCTTCCAGCCGCCGAAGGTGTAATAGGCCAGCGGCACCGGGATCGGCACGTTGATGCCGACCATGCCGACCTGGACCTTCGAGGCGAAGTCGCGCGCCGCATCGCCGTCGCGGGTGAAGATCGCGGTGCCGTTGCCGTATTCGTGGTCGTTGGTCAGCTTCAGCGCCTCGTCATAGCTCTCGGCGCGGACCACAGAGAGGACTGGCCCGAAGATCTCCTCCTTGTAGATGCGCATGTCCTTGGTGACGTTGTCGAACAGGCAGCCGCCGACATAGAAGCCATTCTCATAGCCCTGCATCTTGAAGTCGCGCCCGTCTACCGCCAGCGTCGCGCCTTCGGCGAGGCCGATATCGATATAGGAGCGGATCTTCTCCTCTGCCGCCTTGGTGACGACCGGGCCGTAATCGGCGGCCATGTCGGTCGAGGGGCCGATCTTCAGGCTCTCGACACGCGGGATCAGCCGCTTGACCAACTCATCGGCGGTGGCCTTGCCGACCGGCACCGCTACCGAGATCGCCATGCAGCGCTCGCCGGCCGAACCGTAGCCGGCGCCGATCAGTGCATCGACGGCCTGGTCCATGTCGGCGTCGGGCATGATCACCATATGGTTCTTGGCGCCGCCGAAGCACTGCACGCGCTTACCATTGGCGCAGCCGCGCGCGTAGATGTACTCGGCGATCGGGGTCGAGCCGACGAAGCCGATCGCCTTGATGTCGGGATCGTCCAGGATCGCGTCGACGGCCTCCTTGTCGCCGTTGACGACGTTGAGGATGCCGGGAGGGCCGCCGGCCTCGATGAAGAGCTCGGCGAGACGCATCGGCACGCCCGGGTCGCGCTCAGATGGCTTCAGGATGAAGGCGTTGCCGCAGGCGATCGCGGGGCCGAGCTTCCACAACGGAATCATCGCCGGGAAGTTGAACGGCGTGATGCCGGCGACGACGCCGAGCGGCTGGCGCAGCGAATAGATGTCGATGCCGGGGCCGGCGCCGTCGGTGAACTCGCCCTTCATCAGGTTGGGCACGCCGAGCGAGAACTCGACGACCTCGACGCCGCGCTGGATGTCGCCCTTGGCGTCAGGAATGGTCTTGCCATGCTCGCGAGCGAGCAATTCGGCCAGCTCGTCGTTGTTCTGTGCGATCAGGTCGAGGAACTTCATCAGCACGCGGGCGCGGCGCTGCGGATTGACGGCGGCCCATTTCGTCTGGGCCTCGGCAGCGTTCTCGACGGCGGCACGCAGCTCGGCCGGGGAGGCCAGCGCGACCTTGCCGATCACCGTGCCGTCCATAGGCTGGTAGATGTCGGCGGTGCGGCCCGAGGTGCCCGCGACATGCTTGCCGCCGATGAAATGCCCAACCTGACGCATCGCGTCCTCCCCTACGAATGGTGATGTCTCGAAACTCAGGGCACCCCTACCATTCTCGTTTGCGCACGGCTATAGCGACGTTGGATCAGGCGTCGTGCGGAAACACAAATATCGGGGAGGGGCGCTTGGAGCGGTTCGACTGGGACGATCTGCGCTTCTTCCTGGCGGTCGCGCGCTCTGG
Source organism: Hyphomicrobiales bacterium (assembly GCA_900470775.1). GTDB lineage: Bacteria > Pseudomonadota > Alphaproteobacteria > Rhizobiales > Beijerinckiaceae > Allobosea. The sequence continues at coordinate 120,903 of UCBZ01000034.1, forward strand.
CCGGCTGACGGCGGCCGCGCGCCGGCTCGGCGCCGACCACGCCACCGTCTCGCGGCGCATCACCTCGCTGGAGGATTCGCTCAAGGCCAAGCTCTTCGAGCGAAGGCCGCAGGGCTATACGCTGACAGCGCATGGCGAGAGGCTGCTGGCCCGGGCCGAGAGCATGGAGACCGACGCGCTGGCGATCCAGAGCGACATCGGCGGCGCCGACATGGCGCTGGCCGGTACGGTCAGGATCGGCGCGCCGGACGGCTTCGGCACGATCTTCCTCGCGCCGCGCCTCGCCGGACTGGCGAGCGCTTATCCCGGCCTCGAGATCCAGCTCATCGCCATGCCGCGCCTGCTCTCGCTGTCGAAGCGCGAGGCCGATGTCGCGATCACGCTCGCCCCGCCCAAGGAAGGCAAGGTCGTGGCGCGCAAGCTGTCCGACTATCGCCTCGGCCTCTACGCCACGCAGGCCTATCTCGACTCGATGCCGAAGGTCGAAAAGCCGGAGGATCTCTTCTCCCACCGCATCGTCGGCTATATCGACGACCTGATCTTCACGCCCGAGCTCGACTACCTCGACGAGGTCGCGAAGGGCCTGCGGGCGCAGGTCCAGAGTTCGAGCGTCCTGGCGCAGATGAATGCGGTCGTCGGGGGCGCCGGCATCGGCGTGATCCACCATTTCATGGCGCAGGATGAGCCACGTCTCGTCCCCGTCCTGCCCGAGACGGTCTCGATCACGCGCTCATTCTGGCTCTTGGTGCATGCCGATCTGAAGGATGTCGCCCGCGTCCGCGCCATCGTCGATTTCGTCGTGCGCGAGGCCAAGTCCAGCCGCGCCCTGCTGATGGGCGAGGGGGCAGGCCTTAAAAACATGCCCTAAGCGCTGAGGAAGGCGATGCGTCGCCGCGCGAGGCGGGCATGACGCCCCGTCAGATCCGCCAGGGCAGCACGTTCTGCGGCAGCCGCTTCGCCAGCAGGTCCAGCAGCAGCATCGCCACGAAGATGACCGCCGAGGCGCTGATCGCGACGGCCGCCGCCTCGCCGGCGAGGCCGGCTTCCTTCAGCGAGAACAGCACGACGCCGAGCGTCTCGGTGCCCGAGGACCACAGCAGCGCCGAGACCGTCAGCTCGTTGAAGGCGACGAGGAAGACCATCAGCGCGCTGACGGTCGCTGCCGGCGCCAGGATCGGCGCGACGATGAAGCGCAGCATCTGCCACAGCGTCACACCGTCGAGCCGCGCCGCCTCCTCGTGATGCGCCTCGATCTGCGCCATCGCCGCGACAGGCGCCTTCAGCGCCAGCGGCAGGAAGCGCGCGAGATAGGCGAACAGGATGATGAAGGGCGTGGCATAGATGCTGACGCCGAGCAGGGGCAGCGGCTTCAGGAACATCAGGATGCAGGCGATGGAGAGCACCACGCCGGGCAGGGCGTAGGGCAGTTCGATGACGACCTCGACGACGCGCCGCAGCTTGCCCATGCGCCGCTCCAGCGCATAGGCGAAGGCGACCGAAACCAGCGCCAGGATCAGCGCGGCGCTGCCGGCGAACAGGAAGGAGTTGCGGAAGGCGCGCACCGTCACGTCCTGCCGCAGCAGCACCTCGACGAATTTGTCGAGCGTCAGGTTCTGCCAGTTCAGCGCGACGCCGAGCGCCGGCGTCAGCGCCTCGCCGAGCAGGGCGAGGAAAGGCAGGCCGAGCTTGACTGCCAGCAGCAGCCAGAGCCCGCCCGTGACCAGAGGGCGTGCCCGGCCGAGCTGCCAGAAGGGTTGCAGCGGCCGCTCGATCTCGACCTTGCCGCCGCCGCGCCGTGTCGCCAGCATGCCGGCGATGATGCCGAGCCCCGCCACCAGCGCGACCAGCACAGACAAAGCGGCAGCGTCGGGCAGACCGGCCGGCCCGAAGCTCGACAGGCGCCGATAGATCAGCGTCGGCAGCGTGAGATAGTTCACGGGAAGCCCGAGCAGCGCCGGAATCCCGAAATTGCCGATGCCCGCGACGAAGGCGAGCAGCGCCGCTGCGATGATCTGCGGCCGCAGCACCGGCAGCAGGATGCGCGCCACGATGGTGCCGGGCCCGGCGCCTTCCATCTGCGCCGCCTCGATCAGGGATTGCGGCACGCTGCGCAGGCCGGTCCAGAGCGTGATCGCGACCAGCGGCGCGTGATGCAGCGCCATCACCAGCGCGATGCCGCCGCGCCCGAGCAGCGGGTTCGGCGTGCCGGGCTCCGGCGACAGGCCGAACAGCGAAAGGATCGGCGAATGCGGCGCGAACAGGCTCAGGAACGCCAGCGCCGCGACCTGCGGCGCGATCATCATCGAGAAGACGAGCGCGAACGCGATCGGTCGCTTGCCGCGCACATCCGTGACGCCGAGCATGATCGCGGCGGTGCCACCAATCAAAAGCGCGCCGATGGCCGAGAGCCCGGCAGTCTCGAAGGTGTGGAGCGTCGCGTTGATCGCAGCCCGGCTGCCGATTTCCGCAAGCGCAGCATCCGGCGCGAACTGCCAGCCCGGCGCGAAGGCCGCCGCCGCCAACCGCAAAAAGGGCAGGCCGCCGAGCAGCAGCGCGCAGGCCGCCACCAGAACCGGCAGGCCAAGGCCAGCCGGAAGGCTCAGGCCTCGCCAAAGCGGGCGAGGCCTGGTCTCCTGCCAGTCTGTATGGGCAGCCAGTGTCACTCGAAGATCGCGCTGAAGCGCTTGCGCGAGGCCGCCTCGTCGGCCAGCGCCTTGCCGGCGTCGAACGGCATCAGCTTGATCGCGCTGCGGTCGGGGTAGCCGGCCGGGAGGGCGACGTCGGGATGGGCCGCGACATAGCCCTGCTTCAGTGCAAGTTCCTGGCCGTCCTTCGAGATCAGGAAATCGACGAAGGCCTTGGCGGCTTCCGGGTTCTTGCTGGACTTGAGGATGGCGACCGGCTCGCTGACGGCCGAGACGCCCTCGCTCGGGAAGACGAACTCGACGGGCGCGCCCTTGGCCTTCTCGCGGATCGGCATGAAGTCGACGATCATGCCGTAGAGCTTCTCGCCCGTCGCGACCTGGCGCAGGATGTCGCCATTGGCGCCCGCCGCGAGCGCGCCGTTCTTCTGCAGGGCTTCATAGAAGGCCCAGCCGGTCGGCAGATTGCCGGTCAGGGTGATGGTGTGGATCATCGCCGCGCCGGAGTTCAGCGGGCTCGGCATCGCCAGCAGGTTCTTGGCCTCGGGCTTGATCAGGTCGAGCCAGCTCGTCGGCTTCATCGCAGCCTTGGTGTTGTAGACGATGCCGGTCGTGATCAGCTTGGTTGCGAACCAGAACTTGGCGGGGTCGTGCACGCCGGCCGGATAGGCCGAGGTCTCGGCCTTGTCATGCGCCAGCAGGCGGTTTTCCTTTTTCAGGCCTTCCATCGTCACCGCGTCGGCGATCAGCAGCAGGTCGGCCTGCGGCGCGCCGGCCTCGATCTCGGCGCGCAGCTTGGCCATCACACGGGGCGTGCCGTCGCGAACGAAGCTGATGTCGACCTTGGGATATTTCGCCTTGAAGGCGTCGATGGTCTGCTGGGCATCGGTGTTGGGCTGGCTGGTATAGAGGACGAGCTTGCCTTCGACGGCCTGGGCCCATGCCTGCGGGGCGGCCAGCGTACCGGCGACAACAGCCGCCGTGATGATGGCGATCGACGTCTTGATCGGCATGAAACTCTCCTTTGCGCGTGCCCGAGCGGGCTTGGCGCTGGCGGTAGTCTCCGCATATGACATATCCATGAAGGCTGCGTCATGAGGCCGAAGGCGTTCGGCTGCCATGAAAACGGCGGGACGTTGCTGCTTGTATGCAGGACGGCCCTGCCGCCGGGCGGCTTGACCCTGCCGGGCGGGCGCCCCACGTTCCGCCTGAATCCCCTGCATCCGATCGCGACAGGAAAGCCATGACCGCCTCCAAGCTCGACCAGCTCCGCAAGATGACCACGGTCGTCGCCGACACCGGCGATATCGAAGCGGTCCGCCGGCTCAAGCCCGTCGACTGCACCACCAACCCGACGCTGATCCTGAAAGCCGTTGAGACCCCGGCCTATGCCGGTCTCGTCGACGAGGCGATCGCCTGGGGCAGGAAGGCCGGCGGCAGCGACAAGGCCGTGCATGCGGTCTGCGACCGGCTCGCCGTCACCTTCGGCGCCGAACTGACCAAGATCGTGCCCGGCCGGGTCTCGACCGAGGTCGATGCCGATCTGTCGTTCGACACAAAGGCGACGATCGACAAGGCGCGCAGCATCATTGCCGCCTATCAGGAGCGCGGCATCGAGAAGGATCGCGTCCTGATCAAGATCGCCTCGACCTGGGAGGGCATACAGGCCGCCAAGGTGCTGCAGGGCGAAGGCATCGACTGCAATCTGACGCTGCTGTTTTCGCTGCCGCAGGCCGTGGCCTGCGCCGATGCCGGCGCTTTCCTGATCTCGCCCTTCGTCGGCCGCATCCTCGACTGGCACGTCAAGGCCGGCGGCGGCCCCTACACCGCCGAGACCGATCCCGGCGTCGTCTCGGTCGGGACCATCTACGCGTATTACAAGACCCATGGCATCGAGACGGTGGTGATGGGCGCGTCCTTCCGCAACACCGGCGAGATCGAGGCGCTGGCCGGCTGCGACCGGCTGACCATCGGACCGGGCCTGCTCGACGAACTCGCCGGTGCGACGGGCGACCTGCCGCGCAAGCTATCTGCCGACAAGCCGGGCGAGGCCCCCGCCAAGCTGACGCTCGACGAAAAAGCCTTCCGCTTCGCGATGAACGAGGATGCGATGGGCACCGAGAAGCTGGCGGAAGGCATCCGCGGCTTCGTCAAGGACCTGCGCGGCCTGCGCAAGCTCGTGGCTGCGAAGCTCGCCTGAAAGGCGGAATGCGTCATTGCGAGACGGCAAAGCCGACGAAGCAATCCAGGGCATAGAACCCTAAGATTTAGATTGCTTCGCTTTGCTCGCAATGACGGCTGCGGCGGGCTTGGCCGGACGCTCAGGGCTTCGGTGCGACCTCGGCCTGCGCCGTGACATTCGGCTTCGGCGGCGGCGAGGCCGGGTCGAAGAAGCTGCGGCCGCCGGCGGCCGCGGTTTCGAGCTGGTGCTTCCAGCCCTTGGTGTCCTTGCCGCCGAGCGAGGCGAAATCTTCGCGACGGTTCATGTCGCTGCCGCGGCCCTGATACACCATCACGCCATTGGCGGTGACGACGATGTCGCCGCGCCGCAGCGTCGGGTCCTTCAGATACCAGCTCGGATCGGTCGCCGGGTCGAGCTGCACGACCGGGGCCTTCGGCTTGGTCGACGCCTCGGGCGCCCGCGGACGCGGCGCACGCTGCTGCATCGGCTCGTCATATTCGTAGATCGGTGTCGCCCGAAGGCGCGGACCGCCGCCGAAGATGGCGCGCCCCAGTTCCTCGAACAGATTGGCCGCTTGGGCTCCGGGCGCACCGGCGACGGCCATCGCCGCCACCATCGAGAACATCATCGCGCGCCGCACAACCATCACCGTCATCCCGAACCAACCGAAGCTTCAACGACTGATGGTCGCAAAAGGTTCAGCGCAGGTTCACCGACGCGGTTAATATATTTTAAGGAGCTGTGTCGGAGCGGCTCAGCCCTGCGCCGCGAACGCCTCTGCCCGGATCGCCGACAGCGATTTCGCCGGCGTGATCGCCTCCGGATCGAGCAGGCAATGGATGATCGCGGGCTTGCCCGAGGCGACCGCACGCTCGAAAGCCGGGCCGAACTCGGCGGTAGTCTCGACTCGCTCGCCATGGCCGCCGAAGGCCTTGGCGTAAGCCGCGAAATCGGGGTTCTTCAGCGTCGTCGCCGAGACGCGGCCGGGGTAATGCTTCTCCTGATGCATGCGGATGGTGCCGTACATGCCGTTATCGACCACGATGACGATCACGGCGAGGTCGTATTGCACGGCGGTGGCGAAATCCTGCCCGTTCATCAGGAAGCAGCCATCGCCGGCAAAGGCGATCACGGTGCGCTCGGGGAACAAGCGCTTGGCGCCGATCGCAGCCGGCACGCCATAGCCCATCGAGCCCGAAGTCGGCGCGAGCTGCGTCGCGAATTTGTTGAAGCGGTGGAAGCGATGCACCCAGGTCGCGTAATTGCCGGCGCCATTGCACATGATGGCGTCGTCGGGGAGCTGCCGGCGCAGCCAGGTCACCATCTCGCCGGGATGGAACGTGCCAGCAACCGGCGCGGGTTGGCCGCTCCAGCCGAGATAGCTCTCATGCGCCTCGGCGGCTGCGCCTGACCAGGCGATCTCCTGCGGAGGATGCACGGTCTCCAGCGCGGCGCAAAACGCGGTCGGCGAGGCGTTGATCGCCAGTGACGGCCGGTAGACCCGGCCGAGCTCCTCGGCATCGGGATGGACATGGACCAGCGGCCGGCCGGGATTGGGAATGCCGAACAGCGTGTAGGACTGGCTCGGCATCTCCGACAACCGCCCGCCGACGAGCAGCACGAGGTCGCTGTCCTGGATGCGCTTCAGCAGCTTCGGATTGGGGCCGATGCCGAGATCGCCGGCGAAATTCGGATGGTCGGCCGGAAACAGCATCTGCCGCCGGAACGAGACCGCGACGGGCAGGTCGAAACGTTCGGCAAAGCGCTGGAAGCGCGCGATCGCCTGCGGGTCCCAGCGCGAGCCACCGAGGATCGCGACCGGAGACTTCGCCGCCCAGAGCCGCTTCTGCAGGTCGATGGTCTGGAGCAGGGACGGGTGCGTCTCGGTGACCTGATAGGGCTCGGCGTCGGCGACATCGGCGAGGTCGGTCAACACGTCCTCAGGCAGGGCGATCACGACGGGACCGGGCCGGCCGGAGGTCGCGACATGGAAGGCGCGGCTGATGATCTCGGGGATGCGGGCGGCGTCGTCGATCTCGGTCGCCCATTTCGTCATGGTGCCGAAGACGGCGCGGTAGTCGAGCTCCTGGAAGGCCTCGCGCTCGCGCATGCCGCGCTCGATCTGCCCGACGAACAGGATCAGCGGCGTCGAATCCTGGTCGGCGATATGGATGCCGGGCGAGGCATTGGTGGCGCCGGGCCCGCGCGTGACGAAGCAGATGCCGGGCTTGCCGGTCAGCTTGCCGGCGGCCTCGGCCATCATGCAGGCGCCGCCCTCGGCCCGGCAGATGGTGACCTTCAGGCTGGCATCATGCAATGCGTCGAGCACGGCGAGATAGCTCTCGCCCGGCACGCAGAAGGCGTCGGTCGCGCCATGGAGGATCAGTTGGTCGACGAGGATCTGCCCGCCGCTGCGCATGGTTGTCGTCATTGACCTCGTCCGTGTAACTTAGCTAAGTTGGTCATATCGAAGGATGAGCTGGAGGCCGCCATGACGCGCGTCACCATCCATGAAGCCAAGACCCATCTGTCGCGCCTGCTCGAAGAGGTCGAGAAGGGCGGCGAGGTCGTGATCTCGCGGCGCGACAAGCCGATCGCGCGGCTGGTGCCGATCGAAGCCAAGCGGGTCGAGCGCAAGCCGGGGCGAATGCAGGGCATGATGGATGTTGGCAACGAGATATTCGATCCGCTGCCCGAAGATGAACTGCGCCTCTGGGAAGGACGTGACGATTGGGACTTCTTCTCGACTCCGCCACGCTGATCTGGTGGATTTACGACGCGCATCGGTTGTCGCCGCCGGCGGTTAGAGCGGTCAACGAAGCGGATCGCGTCGTTGTCAGTTCTGTGACCGCCATGGAGCTTGCGACCAAACTGCGCATCGGCAAGCTTCCGCAGGTCCGGCCTCTGGTCGCAAGCTTCGCCGAACATTGCGCGATCGACAACTTCGAGCTTCTGCCCCTTCGGCATGAGCATTCGATCTGCGGCGGCTCCATTCCCAGCGAGCATCGCGATCTCTTCGACCGCATGCTCGCTGGGCAGGCCATCGTCGAGAATCTGACGCTGGTTTCGCCCGACACCGCCTTCGACGCACTCGGCGCCCGCCGTCTCTGGTGAGCCGCGCATTCAGCCGCCTCCCCAGGCCGGATCGTTCAGGATCTCGTCGGCATGCTCGCCGAGTTGCGGGCTCGGGCGTGGCGACACCTGCCTGATGCCATCCATGACGATGGGCGAGGCGACGGTCGGGATGCTCCCGCCCTTGGCGACGTCGCTCGCCAGATCGACGCGGACGCCGCGCGCCAGAATCTGCGGATCGGCGAAGACTTCGTCGACGCCGTTGATCGGGCCGGCCGGCACGCCGACCTTTTCCAGCGCCGCTAGAAGATCGGCCTTGAGGTAGCGCTGGGTCAGCTTGTGCAGGTGCTCCGTGAGCGCGATGCGGTTCTTCACGCGTGAGCGGTTGTCGATATAGCCGGGCTGGTCGGCCAGCATCGGCTCGCCCAGCACCTCGCAGAGCTTGCGCCACTGCCCGTCATTGCCGGTCGCGATGATGATATGCCCGTCAGCGACCGGGAACACGTCATAGGGCACGATGTTGGGGTGCGCGTTGCCGAGCCGGGCCGGCGGATTGCCCGAGACGAGATAATTCATCGCCTGGTTGCCGAGCACCGCGACCTGCGCATCGAGCAGCGCCATGTCGAGGCTCGCGCCTTCGCCGGTGGCATCGCGCCGGCGCAGCGCCGAGAGGATGCCGACCGAGGCATAAAGGCCGGTATAGATGTCGGCAACGGCATAGCCCGCCTTCATCGGAGCGCCCTCGGGCTCGCCGGTGACCGACATCGGCCCCCCCATACCCTGCACCAGGAAGTCGTAGCCGGCGCGCGGCGCATAGGGGCCGGTCTGGCCGAAGCCGGTGACCGAGCAATAGATCAGCCGTGGGAACTCGGCCCGCAGCGAGGCTTCGTCGAGCCCGTATTTCTGCAAGCCCCCGACCTTGAAATTCTCGACAACGACATCGGCATGGGCCGCCAGCTTGCGCACCAGCGCCTGGCCCTCGGGGGTGCGGAAATCGGCCGTGATCGAGCGCTTGCCGCGATTGGCCGAGTGGAAATAGGCGGCGGAGAGGTTCTCCCCGTCAGCGTCCTCGACGAAGGGCGGGCCCCATTTGCGGGTGTCGTCGCCTTCGGGCGCCTCGACCTTGACGACGTCGGCACCGAGATCGGCCAGAAGCTGGCCGATCCAGGGACCGGCGAGAATGCGCGCGAGTTCCAGCACGCGCAGGCCGGCGAGGGGAGGGGTGGCTGTCATCGCTCTCGATCCGCGCCGTCATCCCGGCCGGAGCGAAGCGGAGAGCCGGGATCCATGCCTGGCCGCTGATCGGCGATGCTCTGGCATGGATCCCGGGTCGAGCTGCGCTCGCCCGGGATGACGCGGAGGGTGTGGGAAAGTCTCAGAAGAACGCCTGCAGGCCGGTGACCGCTCGGCCGAGGATCAGCGCATGAACGTCATGCGTGCCCTCATAGGTGTTCACCGTCTCGAGGTTCGCCGCGTGGCGCATGACATGGTACTCGATCGAGATGCCGTTGCCGCCATGCATGTCGCGGGCCTGGCGGGCGATGTCGAGCGCCTTGCCGCAATTGTTGCGCTTGACCAGGCTGATCATCTCGGGCGCCATCCGGCCGTCGTCGAGCAGGCGCCCGACGCGCAGCGAGCCCTGCAGGCCGAGCGAGATCTCGGTCAGCATGTCCGCCAGCTTCTTCTGGAAGAGCTGCGTCTGGGCGAGCGGCTTGTTGAACTGCTTGCGATCAAGCCCGTACTGCCGCGCTCGATGGAAGCAATCCTCGGCCGCGCCCATCACGCCCCAGGAGATGCCGTAGCGCGCGCGGTTGAGGCAGCCGAACGGACCTTTCAGGCCGGAGACGTTCGGCAGCAGGTTCTCTTCGGGAACGATCACGCCATCCATGACGATCTCGCCCGTGATCGAGGCGCGAAGCGAGAGCTTGCCGCCGATCTTCGGCGCCGACAGCCCCTTCATGCCCTTTTCGAGGATGAAGCCGCGGATCTGGTTGTCATGCGCAGCCGACTTCGCCCAGACGACGAAGACGTCGGCGATCGGCGAATTCGAGATCCACATCTTCGAGCCGGTCAGGCGATAGCCGCCGGCGACCTTCTCGGCGCGGGTCTTCATGCCCGCCGGATCGGAGCCGGCATCGGGCTCGGTCAGGCCGAAGCAGCCGATCCATTCGCCGGAGCCGAGCTTGGGCAGGTACTTCTTGCGTTGGCTCTCGTCGCCATAGGCGTAGATCGGATACATCACCAGCGAGGACTGCACCGACATCATCGAGCGATAGCCGGAATCGACGCGCTCGACCTCGCGGGCCACCAGCCCATAAGACACGTAGTTGGCGCCGGCGCAGCCATACTCTTCCGGCACGGTGACGCCGAGCAGGCCGAGTTCGCCCATCTCGTTGAAGATCGAGCGGTCGGTCTCCTCATTGAGATAGGCTTCGGCGATGCGCGGCTGCAGCTTCTCCTGCGCGAAGTCGCGCGCCGTGTCGCGGATCAGCCGCTCGTCTTCCGAGAGCTGGTCGTCGAGCAGGAAGGCGTCGTCCCAGGTGAATTCGGCCAGCTTGTGGCTGGGGGCGTGGCTGCGGGCGGCTTCTGCCATCTGATCTCTCCCTTGTCGTTCTGCCGTCATGGTCGGGCTTGACCCGACCATCTCGGAAACCAGCTATCTGGTCTAAGAGATTCTCAGGCTCGCGCTTCGCTTCGCCCGAGAATGACGTGCTGTTGGATCACGCATCCACATCGAAGCTGACGCCCTGCGCCAGCGGCAATGTCGTGCCGTAGTTGAGCGTATTCGTGGCGCGGCGCATATAGGCTTTCCAGGCATCGGAGCCGGCCTCGCGCCCGCCGCCGGTTTCCTTCTCGCCGCCGAAGGCCCCGCCGATTTCGGCGCCCGACGGGCCGATATTGACGTTGGCGATGCCGCAATCAGATCCTTCCGCCGAAATGAAGGCCTCGGCTTCGCGCATGTCGAGCGTGAAGATCGAGGAGGACAGGCCGGCGCCGACATCGTTCTGAATCGCGATGGCCTCGTCCAGCGTCTTGTAGGTCATCACATAGAGGATCGGCGCGAAGGTTTCGCGTGCGACCGGGCCGGTCTGCGCGGGCATCTCGACGATCGCGGGGCGGACATAGAAGCCCCCCGTTCCGACCGTCACGCGTTCGCCGCCATGGACGGTGCCGCCTGCGGCCTTGGCCTCCGACAGTGCCGCCTGCATGCCCTGATAGGCGGCTTCATCCACCAGCGGGCCGACCAGCACGCCCGCTTCGCGCGGATCGCCGATCTTCACGGAGCCGTAGACCTTGATCAGCTTGGGGATCAGCGCGTCATAGACGCTCTCATGCACGATCAGGCGGCGCAACGTGGTGCAGCGCTGGCCGGCCGTGCCCATGGCCGCGAAGGCGATGCCGCGCAGCGCGATGTCGAGATCGGCCGACGGCGCCACGATCGCGGCATTGTTGCCGCCGAGTTCGAGGATGGCCCGTGCGAAGCGGCTGGCGAGCTTCTGGCCGACCTCCTTGCCCATCCGGGTCGAGCCGGTGGCCGAGACGACCGGGACGCGATGATCGCTGACGAGAATGTCGCCGATCTCGCGGCCGCCGATCAGGATTTCGGAAAGACCGGCCGGCGCCTCGGGGCCGAAGCGCTTCATCGTCTTCTCGACGATCGCCTGCACGGCGATGCCGGTCAGCGGGGTCTTCTCGGACGGCTTCCAGACGACGCTGTCGCCGCAGACAAAGGCCAGCGCCGCATTCCACGACCAGACCGCGACCGGGAAATTGAAGGCCGAGATCACGCCGCAGACGCCGAGCGGATGCCAGGTTTCCATCATCCGGTGGTTGGGACGCTCGGTCGCGATGGTCAGGCCGTAGAGCTGGCGCGACAGGCCGACCGCGAAGTCGCAGATGTCGATCATTTCCTGGACTTCGCCCAAGCCTTCCGACGTCACCTTACCGGCTTCCAGCGTCACCAGCAGGCCGAGATCGTCCTTGGCAGCGCGCAGTTCCTCGCCGAGCAGGCGCACGAACTCGCCGCGGCGCGGCGCCGGAACCTTGCGCCAGAGCAGGAATGCCGACTGGGCGCGGCCGATGGCGGCCTCGGCCTCGGCCGCGCTGGTCTCTTTCAGCGTCGCGACGACCTCACCGGTGATCGGCGAGTGGGCGCTCATGCCCTTGGTGGAGAAGACGGCATCGCCGACGCCGAGACGCTTGAGCAGCGCGAGCGCGTCCTGGGGAAGGGGAGAGGTCATGTGGCTTGGCCCTTAACGTGATGTGCTGTGAGGCTTCCCTTGCGCGCCGTCATCCCGGACAAGCAGCAAAGCCGCGGCGATCCGGGATCCATCATAGGGCGTGTCCTGCTCTATGATGGATCCCGGATCTCCGCTTCGCTACGTCCGGGATGACGGCGCGGCTTGAGAGCCACCGAATTCAGCGTGAACAATGCCCCCTTCCGCCGTGCTCCGGCAACCGATATGTTCTCACCACTTGATGAGAATAAATCATGGATTTCGAGATCGTTCCCGGCCGGCTTTCGGTCCCGTCCCTGTCGGCGCTGGCGGCCTTCGAGGCCGCCGCGCGCCATGGCAGCTTCACGCGGGCGGCCGAGGAACTCAACCTGACGCAAGGCGCGATCAGCCGGCAGGTGGCGCATCTCGAGAAGGTTCTGGGTGTCGGGCTGTTCCAGCGCCTTCGCCAACGCGTCAGCCTGACGCCGGCGGGGGCAGCTTACGCGGCTGAGATCCGCGACGGGCTCTCGCGCCTGGCTGCCGCGACCGTCTCGACCATGGCGTTTCGCGGTGCGGCCGGCGTGCTCAACCTTGCCATTCTGCCGACCTTCGGCACGCGCTGGCTGATCCCGCGCCTGCCGCGTTTCACCGAGGCACATCCCGGCATCACCATCAATTTCGCGACGAAACTCGTGCCCTTCGACTTCGGCCGCGAGCAACTCGACGCCGCGATCCATTTCGGCGATCCGGTCTGGCCGGGTGCGCGGCTGCACCGGCTGATGGGGGAGGAGATCGTGCCGGTCGCGGCCCCCTCGCTCGTCGCCCGCCTTGGCATGAACGAGCCGGCAGACATGCTGCGCGCGCCGCTGCTTCAGCAATCGACAAGGCCGCGCGCCTGGGCAGACTGGCTGGAGCAGCAGGGGCTGCCGCCGCAGCGGGCGCTGATGGGGCCGCGTTTTGAGCAGTTCGCCATGGTCTCGCAGGCCGCCGTCGCCGGCTTGGGCCTCGCCATCGTGCCGCGCTTCCTCATCGAGGAGGAGTTGCGCTCCGGCTCGCTGATCATCCCCTTCGACCGGCCGGTCACAGGCTCCGAAGGGTATTATCTGGTCTATCCCGAAACCCGCGCCGAGCTTCCTGCGGTGATCGCCTTTCGTGACTGGCTGCTCGGCGAGTGCGCTGCGGCAAACTGACTCGACAAGCGCGTCACGGCGCGCCAATCATGCGTGGAGTTCACTAACCGGGATCGCGGAGCGCACCCGGCTCATGCCCCGGGATCCGCCATGCCGTCTTCCACCGAAAGCGCCGATGTCGTCATTTGCGGAGGCGGCGCCATCGGCTCCTCCGTCGCTTATCACCTCGCGGCCGATCCCGGCTTCACGGGCAAGGTCGTCGTGGTCGAGAAGGACCCGACCTATCGCTATGCTGCCTCGGCGCTCTCGGCGGCCTCGATCCGCCAGCAATATTCCAGCGCGGTGAACATCCGTATCTCGCTGCACGGCATCGACTTCATGCGCAACATCGGCAGTCATCTCGCGGTCGATGGCGAGGCTCCCGTCATCGATCTGCACGAAGGCGGATACCTCTATCTCGCCGGCCACGAGAGCGCTCCGGTGCTCGCCGCGAACCAGGCTTTACAGGCTGCCGAAGGCGCCGATATTGCGCTTTATGCTGCACCCATGCTGCGCAGCAAATTCCCCTGGATGAACGTCGATGATCTCGCCTGCGGGACCTTCGGTGTCAGCGGCGAGGGCTGGTTCGACGGCTGGGGCGTGTTGCAAGCCTTTCGCAAGAAGGCGCGGTCGCTCGGCGTCGAATACCGCCAGGGCGAGGTCATCAGATATGTCGTCGAGGCCGGCCGCGTCACCGGCGTTGAACTGTCCGATGGCAGCCGCATCGCCTGCGGCGCCGCGGTCAATGCCTCGGGCACCCATGGCGCCAGGCTCGCGGCCACGGCCGGCATCGCGATCCCGGTGCGGTCGATGAAGCGCTATGTCTTCTCCTTCCTCTGCAAAAGCGAGGTCGAGAACTGTCCGCTGCTGATCGACCGCACTGGCGTCTGGTGCAGGCCGGAGGGCAAGCGCGGCAACGACGGCCAACTCTTCATCGGCAGCTGCTCGCCGCTCAGCGCCGAGCAGGATGAGGAATGGATCGAGACCGACCCGTCCGTCGAGGATGTCGACTGGGGTTTCTTCGAGGAAACGGTCTGGCCGGCGCTGGCGCACCGCATCCCCGCCTTCGAGCAGATCAAGCCGGGCCGGGCCTGGGCCGGGCCCTACGACATGAATGAACTCGACCACAACGCTATCATTGGTCCAGCCGTCGGCATGGCCGGGCTCTACCTTGCTAACGGCTTCTCCGGGCACGGTCTGCAGCAGGCGCCGGCGGTGGGGCGCGGGCTCGCCGAGCACATCGTGCTGGGCCGCTATCGCACGCTCGATCTCGCCGATCTCGGCCATGAGCGTATCCTGGCCGGCCGGCCCCTGCTGGAGACCAACATCATCTGACGGAACGGCTGCGGAAAGCGTCGTCCCGCGCCTTCTGCTGCTTGTCTGCTGGAGGTCCGTCGCCCGGTCGGCTGTTTGCCCGGCCGGCCCGGCTTCAGGCCTGCCGCCCCGTGGCTGTCAGGATCAAGTCGCTGATTTCCGTAAAATGAGAGATCAGCGCCAGGTGGCTGCCCTTCACCTCGATGGTTTTGGCGCCCATGCGCTTGGCCATGAACCGTTGGAGATCGGGGTCGATCGTGCGGTCCTCGGTCGAGACGGCATAGAAACTGGGCTTCGACCGCCAGGCGGCCTGCGTGGTCTTCCCGGCGAGCAGCGCCCTGTTGAAAGGCTGTTGCACGGCATGGAGTATCCTGGCTTTCGCGGCCGGAATGTCCCCGGCGAAGTCGCGCAGGAAGGCTTCCTCCGAGAGCCGACCCTCGTCGCCGTCGAACAGAATGCCGGCTGTCGCCGGCGGCGTCGGGAAGGTCTTGGCCAGCGCCGTGTAGTCCTCCCCTGCATCCGGAGCGCGTGCGGCCACATAGACCAGCGCCGAGACGTTGGGGTGCATGCCGGCCTGCGTGACGATCATGCCGGAGAAGGAATGCCCGACGAGGACAGTAGGCCCGTCCTGCCGCACCAGAACGCGCTCGGTCGTGGCGACGCTCTCGGCGAGGGTCGTCAGCGGGTTCTGCACCGACGTGACATTGAGTCCGGCAGCCTGCAGCTGGCCGATCACGTCAATCCAGCAGGAGCCGTCGGCGAACAGCCCATGGACAAGGACCACATTGCGGATGGTGGACGAAACGGCCTGCGCCTGCAAACTCCGGCCTGACATCAGGGAGGCGGCCGCGCCAGCGGCCAGCGTCGCGGTGAAACTGCGTCTGTCGATCGCCATGGCAATTCTCGCTGCTGCTTGGGTTTCGATAAGCCATTATAGGTGTAGGGGCTGGTTCTGGCGATCATGCTTGGATATGGCGCCGTCATCTATCGGCGTTATAGATCGCCGCAGGCTTCCCTCGCCGGAGGTCGATGCCACCAGACGGAGCCGCGCGTGATCGATCCCGCCTTCGCCAGCACCATGGCACGCTACAATGCCTGGCAAAACGACAGCCTCTACACGGCCGCCGCGACGCTCGACGATACCGCGCGACGACAGGATCGCGGCGCCTTTTTCAAGTCGATCCACGGCACGCTTTGCCATCTGCTTTGGGCCGACAGGATGTGGCTCTCGCGCTTCGCCGGCACGCCGAAGCCGACGGTTCCGGGCAGCGAGTCGGCCCGGATGATCGAGGAATGGTCGGAACTCCGTTCCGAGCGGCGGGGCACCGATGCGCTGATCGGCGAATGGGCCGCGGTGCTCTCGCCGGACTGGCTCGCCGGCGACCTGACCTGGGTTTCGGGCATCTCGCGCCGCGAACTGACCAAGCCGAAAGCCCTGCTCGTCGCTCACATGTTCAACCACCAGACCCATCATCGCGGGCAGGTCCATGCCATGCTGACGGCGGCCGGCGCCAAGCCGGAGGACACCGACCTGATGCTGGTCGACGCGGTGCGCTGAACCGCACTGAGGGCTGGTCAGGTCGAAACGACCGGCTGCTGGTTGGCGCGTCTCGAACGGCCCCCGGCCTAAGCAGTCGCTCGGTCCTCGTCCTCCTTCCCGTCCGCGCGGTCCGGCGGCACGGCGGCCGTTACGTTCTGGCTGAGCTTCTGGAACAGGCCGAGCCCGACCAGCGCCGTCACCGCGAGGAAGACCAGCAGGCCGGGATAGATGATGTTCCCCATTGTCTCGCGCGAGGTCTTGGCGATCAGCACGAGCGATTCCAGGCTCAGCGCCACGATCATGATCGTCATGAACTTGGTCAGCGAGCCCCGCGCCTCGGCCGGGCGACGCAGTTCGCGGTCGGCGACGACCTCCTCCTCGAACAGGAACTTGCCGACATCGGCGACCGCGACCGCGATGATGATCAGGCCGATGCCGTCCAGCATCGTTTCCAGCGCGTTCTCGCCGGTCCAGTAGCCGGTCGTCGTGCGCCAGACCGCGACGCCGATCAGCAGCACCGCCGCCGCCATCAGCGAAAACGCGATTACCGAGTAGAGAATGCGGCTGAACAGAAGCATCGAGAATCCCCCCAATCCCGGAATCCGGGTAAAATGGGCAACGGGCCTGAGGCGGTGTGGTTCCCCTGCGGAGCCACGCAGGCGCTGCCGGGAGAGCCGCCATGCCGACGTGGCAATTGTGCGCAGCGAAGCCGTCTGCGAAGCGTGGTGCGTTCAGGAGCCAGCCATGCCCGATACCGCACACCTCGCCGCCTTCGCCTTGATCTGCCTGGGCATGGTGATCACGCCCGGCCCCAACATGATCTATCTGATCTCGCGGTCGATCGCGCAGGGGCGCATCGCCGGGCTGATCTCGCTGGGCGGCGTCGCGCTCGGCTTTTTCGTCTACATGCTGAGCGCTGCCTTTGGTATCACGGCGCTGCTCTTCGCGGTGCCTTACGCCTATGACGCACTGCGCATCGGCGGCGCGCTCTACCTGTTCTGGTTGGCCTGGCAGGCTGTGCGGCCGGGCGGTAACTCGCCCTTCCATGTCCGCAACCTGCCCTTCGATCGTCCGCGCAAGCTCTTCGTCATGGGCTTCGTCACGAGCCTGCTCAACCCCAAGATCGCCATGCTCTATCTGGCGCTGCTGCCGCAATTCATCGATCCGGTGGCCGGCAGCGTGCTCGGGCAGTCGCTGGCACTGGGCTCGATCCAGATCGTGATCAGCCTGAGCGTCAACGCGATGATCGCCTGCGCTGCCGGATCGATCGCGCTGTTCCTGCGCGAGCGGCCGGCCTGGTCGCTGGCTCAGCGCTGGCTGATGGGCACCATGCTCGGCGGCTTCGCGATCAAGATGGCGACCGAGGCGCAGCGCTAGTCCGGCCGCCGCGATGGCACAGCCTGAACCGCCTGAAAGCGTCGTGCACGCGCCGGGCCTGGCCGAGCTGTTCAGCGGCTTCCTCAAGATTGGGCTGATGGGCTTCGGCGGCGTCGGCCCGATCGCCCGGCACGTCATCGTCACCGAGCGCCGCTGGCTCGACGATCGCGATTATGCGCGACTGCTCGGTGTCTGCCAGGCCTTGCCAGGCGCCAACACCGTCAACGCCGCCGTCATGATCGGAGATCGCTACCGGGGCGCGGCCGGCGCCCTGACCTGTGTCGTCGCTCTGATGGCCGCGCCGCTGCTCTGCCTCGTCGCGCTCGCCACGCTCTACGATGCGGTCGCCGACAAGCCCTGGGCGCAGGTGGCGCTGACCGGCGCGGCCGCAAGCGCTGCTGGCCTGATCACCGGCACGGCGGCGCGGCTGCTCACCCGCGCCGAATTGGCGATCTGGGGCTGGGCTCTGGCCGGCGCGGCCTTCCTGGCGGTCGGGGTCTTCCGCCAGCCGCTGCTGACGACGCTGCTCGTGCTGATCCCGGTTGCCATCGTCGCCGCGACACTAGCCGCGAGGCGTCGCTGATGGAGCGCGGCGTTCTCGGCCAGATCGTTGTGCTGTTCGGCACCCTGTCGCTGATCGCGGTCGGCGGTGCCAATGTGCTGGTGCCGGAAATCCATCGCCAGGCCGTCGGTGTCATGGGCTGGATGGACGACGCGACCTTCGCGCGGCTGCTGGCGATCGTTCAGACGGCGCCGGGACCCAATGTCATGCTCGCCAGCATCATCGGCTGGCATGTCGCGGGTCTGCCCGGGCTCGTCGTGGCGACGATCGCGATCCTGCTGCCCTCCTCGCTGATCGCCTTTATCTGCAGCCGCGGGCTGGCGCGCTTCTCGGATCGCTCGGCGGTTAAGATCATGACGGTTGCGCTGGTGCCGATCGCGCTCGGGCTGATGCTGGCGAGCGGCCTGGTCGCCACGATCGCGGCTGCAGCGGGCCTGCTCGGCTTCGCCATCACCGCCGCGACGATGCTCATGACCCTGCGCACCAGCCTCAATCCGCTGGTCTCGATGCTGGCCGGAACGCTGGTCTATCTCGCTGCCTGGCTGCTCGGCTTCGTTTGAAACGCCCTCATCGGGCCGGCGGCAGGGCGATGACGTCGGCGCGCGCGGCGGAGGGCGCCCCCGCTCCCCGGCCGACCTCGGCCAAGACTGCGCCCAGCGCCTCGAAATCCTGCCGCCGCGGCGAACTGCGCCGCCAGACTAGTCCGATGGCGCGGCTCGGACCCGGTGCGGCAAAGGCAAGCAACGTCACCGGCATCTCCGGCCTGAGTTCGATCGGCAGCGCCATCGCCGGCATCAGCGTCGTGCCGAAGCCGTTGGCAACCATCTGCATGATGGTCGAGAGGCTCGACGCGCCATATTGCCGGCGCGAGCCGCTGCGCGCCGGGCCGCAGAAGGAAAGCGCCTGGTCGCGCAGGCAATGGCCTTCCTCGAGCAGCAGCAGATTGTCGCCCGACAGCGCCTGCTCCGGCGTGAAGCCCGCGCCCTTCGGGCCAGCATCGGAGGGCATCACCAGCAGGAACGGGTCGTCGAAGAGCGGCAGCGTCTCGAGCCCGCTGCGGTCGACCGGCAGCGACATCAGCGCGACGTCCAGTTGTCCGTCTACCAGCTCATCGAGCAGCGTGTTGGTCTGCGATTCCCGCAGGCGCAGCGCGAGCGCAGGGTGGCGCCGCTGCAGCATCGGCAGAGCGGCTGGCAGCAGATAGGGCGCGATCGAGGGAATCACGCCGAGGTCGAGATCGCCGCTGAGCAGGTTCGGCCGATGCCGCGCATGGTCGACGAGGTCGCTCGCTTCCAGCAGGATGCGCCGGGCCCGCTCGGCGATTTCGCGACCCGTTTCGGTGAGCGCGATGGCGCCGCGCTGGCGCTCGACGAGCTGGCAGTCGAGCTGTGCTTCGAGCTCCTGGATCTGCAGCGACAGCGCCGGCTGGCTGACATGGCACTCCTGCGCCGCCCGCCCGAAATGCCGGTGCCGGGCCACGGCGGAGAAATAGCGCAGCTGCTTCAAGGTGATCATGTCGATTTGATAAACTTATCGTGGATGCCCGTAAACAGTATTGGACATCATCGTCACAAAGCGCTGTTAGTTCGACCAATTCGAAATTGGGCCAGGGGGGATCCCGCCCGGCGAATGATGGAGGACAGCATGTCGAAGAACCCGACGATGACGACCACGGCCGGCGCGCCGATTCCCGACAACCAGAATTCGATCACCGCCGGCGAGCGCGGCCCGGTCCTGCTGCAGGATTACCAGCTCCTCGAAAAGCTCGCCCACCAGAACCGCGAGCGCATTCCCGAGCGCGCCGTCCATGCCAAGGGCTGGGGCGCGCATGGCACGCTGACCATCACCGGCGACATCTCGAAATACACCAAGGCGAAGGTGCTTCAGCCCGGCACGACGACGCCGATGATCGCGCGCTTCTCCACCGTGGCCGGCGAGATGGGCGCGGCCGATGCCGAGCGTGACGTCCGCGGCTTCTCGCTGAAATTCTACACGGAGGAGGGCAACTGGGACCTCGTCGGCAACAACACGCCGGTCTTCTTCGTGCGCGACCCCGTGAAGTTCCCCGACTTCATCCACACCCAGAAGCGCCACCCCAAGACCAATATGCGCTCGCCGACCGCGATGTGGGATTTCTGGTCGCTCTCGCCTGAGAGCCTGCACCAGGTGACGATCCTGATGTCGGATCGCGGGCTGCCGACCGATGTGCGCCACATCAACGGCTATGGCTCGCACACCTTCTCGCTCTGGAACGATTCAGGCGAGCGCTACTGGGTGAAGTTCCACTTCAAGACCCTGCAGGGCCACAGGCACTGGACCAACGAAGAGGCCGAGAAGGTCATCGGCAAGACCCGCGAATCGACGCAGGAAGACCTCTTCAACGCGATCGAGAACGGCGAATTCCCGCGCTGGAAGATGCAGGTCCAGATCATGCCGGAGCTCGACGCCGAGAAGACCTCCTACAACCCCTTCGACCTGACCAAGGTCTGGCCGCACAGCGAATACCCGGTGATCGACGTCGGCGTCTTCGAGCTGAACCGCAATGCCGAGAACTACTTCGCCGAGATCGAGAACGCGGCCTATTCGCCGTCCAACATCGTGCCCGGCATCGGCTTCTCGCCCGACAAGATGCTGCAGGCTCGCGTCTTTTCCTATGCCGACGCCCATCGTCACCGGCTCGGCACGCATTACGAGAACATACCCGTAAACCAGCCGAAGGCTCCGGTTGCGCACTATCATCGCGATGGCCAGATGAACACCTATGGTGGCATCCGCACCGGCAATCCGGACGCTTATTACGAGCCCAACTCCTTCGGCGGGCCGGTCGAGGCGCCTTCCGCCAAGGAGCCGCCGCTGAAGATCTCGGGCGATGCCGACCGCTACAACCACCGCATCGGCAATGACGACTACTCGCAGCCGCGCGCGCTCTTCAACCTGTTCGACGCTGGCCAGAAGGAGCGGCTGTTCTCCAACATCGCCGCCGCGATGGGCGGCATCCCGCGCGAGATCGAGGAGCGCCAGCTGGCGCATTTCGACAGGGTCCACCCGGACTACGGCAACGGCGTGCGCCGCGCGCTCGCCAGGGCGGACGGGACCGAGCGCCCTGCTATCTCGGTGACGCCGAACACGCCGCAGCAGGCTGCGGAATAAGCCGGGTCGGCTAAGGCTACGAAATGGCGGCCCGCCTGTTTGCGCAGGCGGGCTTTTCCGGCGGCAAAATTCAAGCTTCCCGATACTGCCAATCTCTTGATCGGGTCGGAAGCGGACACCTTCCCTTTGCCGTGAACCGATCCCTCTATCTCGTACCCGTCAAGGCCATCCCGCCTCCAGAACCGTAGCACCCACTTTCGCCTCAGGGAAATATAGCGGCGGCGCTCGCGGGCCTAAATAATCTTCGGACCATTATAATATATCCAACCGGATTGGATTTCCGCGAAGAAGGTTTCATTAATTCTAATTTTTATTCTGTCGTATTTCTAATTAATCATGCATCACCTAAATATATCAATCGTTGATTTATTTGATTAGAGACGTATTTCCTTTATATTTTTTATATTGCCTATCAAATTCTAGATCGCGCATTCCATTAAGCGCATCTGTCCAATATGTGTGCCATATATGATCTGTATCTTGGTGCCTATTTAGAGCCCATTCCATGCTTCTTGTACAAAATTCAAAACTATCTATATCTTTACATATTTTTCTTATTGTTTCAAAAACTATTTTTTTCTGTCGAAGTGCGGCGCTTTTATTTTCATAATTGTGGGATACACCAAAATCCAAAAACTTTATCCCAATTGCTACATTGTCAGCGTAAGATACATTATAGGTCATCACATTCTTCAAGTGTGGGTCTCCATGAAATAATCCTATTTTTGCCATATCTCGAAGTCGAAATAAATACATTTTTGACAATTCAATTCGCAACATCGGAGAATTCTTGTATTTATAGACAGATTCAGCGAGAGTTTCGCCTTCTATATATTCTAGGAAGCCGCATAAATGGCCGTCAATTATGTCCCATCCATTTACTTGGACCACGACAGGAGAGGATGCCCTTGCAAGTTTATTTAGCTCGTGAAGACCTTGTTCAATTTTATTGCGTCTGTCTCTGGGTTTCATCCTTAGCCAAAATTTCAAGGCTTCATACCTCCGGTATCGGAGGTTCATCGCCTTGAACACTATACCGTTCGCGCCGCGGCCTAGTTCGGAAATTATCTTGTATCCTTGCAGCTTAATTGGCCGACCATCAATGAAAACTGAACCTCTGCGAAGAGTTGTCTCTTGCGTCGGGCTAGTGCTGTCACCCTGTTCGTGGTCTCCACTCATTCACGCCTCCACACAGACCTTCGGCGTGATCAGAACGCTTCGGATCGCGTTGACTATAACACTTTTGCGCTTGATGAAGACCTCATTTTCGGTCCTAGGTCTTCATTCCTATGCGAGTATGTTCATGAGCTCGCTTCGCATAGCGGATGTCTCATCGAGGGAAGAAATTGCCGTATGTTGAAGGACCATTCTTTGGCAAAGGTTAGCTGGAAGTGGCCTCTCCAACGCTGCAATGGGCAGCTGGCTGACACATGCTCACAATTTACCTTGTGCCGATCATACGTGTTTGCGTCGATCTGGACTGCATCGAGCTAGCCTCGGATAGGCGCGTCTGCGGTCAGATGACGCCTATGTCGAAGAGCAAGTGAGGGAGCCGGCATCCGCCGCACGCACATAAGTACCGTTCTCGTTGAACCGAAAGCTCTCTCGCCGCGACAACCCGAAAGCGCGGATTGTGCCGGCATGACGTCTCCCTGCGGCTCATGTTAGTCTGTCGTAGCGTCAACTGGCGAAAAGCCGGGCATGAGGGAGGTTGCTATGGCCTGCTCCTACGCGCGGATCGGATTGCTGGCCGGGTTCACGGTCGCGCTTGCCAGCGGCATGAGCGCCGCCCCCGCTCTGGCTCAGAAGGCCGAGACGATCGCGCTCTGCAAGGCCGAGAAGAGCGAAAAGGGCATCGCCGCCTGCACGGCCGTCCTGAAGGGCCGAGGCGATCTGAAGGTCAGGGCCTCGGCGCTGCTGGCCCGCGCCCAGGCCTATTGGGCGCTCAACCGTCTCGCGGAGGCCGAGAAGGACTACAACGAAACGATCCGGTTGGTGCCCAATTTCGGTGCGCTCTACCGCGACCGGGGGCAGATCCGCTTCGGCCTGAGCAATCAGCCGGGAGCGATGGCGGATTTCGACGTCGCCCTCGACAAGGACCCCTTCGACGCCGACAACCATGCCAATCGTGGCTATCTCAAGATGCTGCAATATGATTTCGAAGGCGCCCGCGAGGATTTTCGAAAAGGCATTTTCTGGCAGAAGGAGCATCCGCGCAGCCACTACATGATGGGGCTGCTGCATTACTCCACGGGCCAGTACCGTGAGGCGGTTGCGGCGATCGGGCAGGCGCGCGCGCTGGGCTTCAAGGGCAATGAGGCCTTCATCACCAAGGCTCGCAGCCACTTTTATCTCAATGCCTACGACCTCGCCGAAAGGGAAGCCTCGGACGGCCTGGCAGTTTTCCCGACCGTCTACGATTTGAGCGAAATTCGGGCGCGGGCGCGGCTGGCACAGAACAAGATGGCCGACGCCCTCGCCGATGCCGAAAGTGTTGTCCAGGTTGCACCGCGCTATGGCCGCGCCTTTGCGACGCGGGCGGCTGTCAAGCTCGCCATGAAGGATCTGACCGGCGCGCGGGCCGATGCCGACAAGGCGATTGAACTCGATCCGAATCTGTTCGACGCCACCAAGGTCAAGGCCGAGATCCTGCTGCAGGACGGCGACAAGGCCGGCGCGCGGGCGCTCTATGCGCAATCGGCCGCGCGCACCGACGCGAAGATGGCCCATGACAAGACCTCGAAGGCCGTCGCGGCGGCCTGGGTGGTCGAGCTCGACGCGCCGCCGCCGATCATCGTCGCCGAGCTTGGCGAGGCCGAACTGAAGACGCGCTGCGGCAACAAGGACGATCCGCTGCGGATGCAGTCCTGCGACCGGCTGGTTGAGACCGCGACCACGCCACCAGCAAAAGCCGACATGCTGCTCCTGCGTTCGAAGGCGCGACCCTTTGGCGAACGGCTCGGCGATCTCGATCTCGCCGTCGCGGCGGCCCCCGATTATCTGGTCGCCACTCTCGCTCGGGCACAAGGGCACCTGGCGTTATTCGCCTTTGGCACCGACCTCGGACCTTATGAGCGGGCCTGGGCAGATGCCGACAGCGTGGTGCGTCGCGCCGCCGCCGGGTCCAAGGAACGCGAGCAGGCGCTTGCGGTGCGCGCGCACGCATCGCATGGCAAGGGCGACTACGAGGCCGCGATCGTCGATCTGACGGAGATGGTCGCGCTCGGCGCCTCCGAGCCCTATGCGCTCGAAATGCGCGGCTCAGCGCTCTTGATGGCGGGCAGGCCGGCCGCTGCGCTGGCTGACCTGCGGGAGATGCGCCGGATCATCACCGACCGGCGGCGCCTTGTGGTTCAGCAGGGCGATTTCGTTCTGGCTCTCATCGAGAACGGCAATATCGACGAGGCTCTGACCGTGATCGAGGCCTGGGTGCGGGACGATCCGGGTGGGTCGTTCTCGCGCGATGCGTTGCGTGCGCGTGCGCTGCTGATGCGTGGCGACGTCACCGGAGCACAGGCGCTCGCCGCGACCGCTGTCGCCACCAATCAGCTCAATCTCGGCGCGCTGGCCGTCCGCGGCATCGCATCCGCGCGCCTCGGCAATGCGCTCGACGCGGTGTCGGACATCGGCGCGGTGATCGAGGCGGGGGCAAGCCCCTTCAAGGCGGCCACCAGCGGCCTGACACCGGGCTTTGTCGCCGAACTGTACCTGCAACGCGGCTTGACGCGGGTTCAGCTTCGGCAAATTAACGCTGCCCGCGCCGACTTCAGTGAGGCAATTCGGCGCGCGCCCGATCTCGCCCGTGCTTACGCCGAGCGTGCCCGTCTCGCGCTGCGCGCCGACAATCCCGCCGCCCTGACCGACATCGCCATGGCGCTCCGGATCGAGCCCAACGAGCCGCGCTGGCAGGCGCTGGCGGCCCGCATCAATCTGGCAACTGGCGACAATGCCGCCGCCGAGCGCTTCGCCAACGCCGCGCTCGCCGCCCCCGCGCCTGAGCCCGACCTGCTGCTGCTGCGCGCCAGAGCGAGGATCGGCCTCGGCAAGTTCGGCGAGGCGGCGCAGGACGCGACCGCGCGGCTGGCGGCGGCCCCGTCCGACACCGAGGCGCTGCTGGTCCGCATCGAGGCGCGGACGGGGCAGGGCGATCTCAAGGCCGCGCTGGCCGACGCCGAGGCGGCGCGCTCGGCGCAGGGCGGCGATGCCCGCATCCTGCTCGCCTTGGCCGAGCTGAAGGCGCGCAGCGGCGATGCGCCGGGCGCAATAGGCGCCTTCGAGGAGGCCGCGGGCAAGCCCGATGCGGCGCTGCAGGCGAACAAGCGGCTGGGCGATCTCTATGCCGGCATTGCCTCGGACCAGTTGGCGCTCGGCTATTATGCCAAGGCGATCGAGCAGCCGGCCCGCAGGCCCGCGGACGAGGCCCTCAAGGCAGCCGCCCGCACGGCGCGCGATGCGCTGATCCGCAAGATGGCGGCGCCGAAATAGCGCGTTCCGCGCTTTTTGCGCAGGGCCGGTCGCATCGACGCGCTACCGGGCTCGCGCATCATTGTCTAAGCTTCGGACTAGTCCCGTCCGGAACCATGAGACATCGCCATGAGCGCAATGACGCCTGAGGAAGCCAAGGTCACCGCCTGGCTCGGAGACCGCAAGGAGGCGATGGTCGCGCTGCTGCGCGAGATGGTCGACACCGATTCAGGCTCCTACGACAAGGCCGGCGTCGACCGGGCCGGGCAGGTGCTGGCGCGCTTCCATGAAGGCAACGGACTCGCCGTCGAGATCATCCCCGATGCCCGCTATGGCGACGCGGTCAAGGCGCGCCTGCCCAACCCGACCGCCAACGACCAGCGCCCGGTGCTGCTGCTCGGCCACCGCGACACGGTCTTCCCGCAGGGCGAGCCGACCCGCCGGCCCTTCACGATCAAGGGCGGGCGTGCCTATGGGCCCGGCGTCGCCGACATGAAGGCGGGGCTCGTCATCGAGGCCTTCGTTGCGGCGGCCTTTGCCGAATGCGGTGGCTTATCCGCGCCGCTGACGATGCTGACGACCAGCGACGAGGAGATCGGCTCGCCATCTTCGCGCCCGGTCATCGAGGCGGCGGCGCGTGAATCGCGCTGCGTCTTCAACGCCGAGCCGAGCCGGCTCCCCAGCGGCACGGAGTTCGCGCGCGACCAGCGCCAGTCAGTCACCAGCGGGCGCAAGGGCGGCGTCTTCATGCGCGCCGAGTTCACCGGCAAGCCGGCCCATTCCGGCGCGAATTACGAGAAGGGCGCCTCGGCCATCGTCGATCTCGGCCACAAGATTCCGAAGCTCCAGGGCCTGACCGATCTGCCCAGGGGAATCACGGTCAATGTCGGGCTGATCGGCGGCGGCCAGACGGTCAACACGGTCGCGCCCAGCGCCTGGTGCGAGATCGACCTGCGCTATGTCACGGCCGACCAGCGCAGCGAACTCGTCGCCGCGATCCGCGCCATCATCGAGACGCCGATCGTTGAGGGCACAAGCGCCGCGCTCTCGATCAAGGGCGAATTCCTGCCGCTCGAAGGCACCCCCGAGTCGCGCAAGCTGTTCGAGACCTATCGCGAGGCGTCTGCCGGTTTCGGCATCGCGACCATCGCGGAGTTCACCGGCGGCTGCGCCGATTCAGGCTTCACGGCCGCGCAGGGCATCCCCACCCTGTGCAGTGTCGGACCGATCGGCGGCATGGCCCATACGCCAGACGAGTTCCTGGAGGTCGAGAGCATCGTGCCCGCCGCGCAGGTGCTGGCGCTGGCGGTGATGCGGGCGGCGAAGCTGATGGAGTGATCAGGCCTTGCCCGTCATGGTCGCCCTTGTGGCGACCATCCACGTTTTCCTCGGAGGAGAGCGGCGCTAAAGACGTGGATGCTCGGGACATGCCCGAGCATGACGGCGTGCGCTACGACGCCCTCGCTCAGAACGCTTCTTCCCAGTTCCGGCTCAGCCGCATCGCCGAATTGATCATTCCGACATGGGAGTAGGTCTGCGGGAAATTGCCCCAGAGTTCGCCGGTTTGCAGGTCGGCATCCTCTGAGAGCAGGCCGAAGCTGTTGCGGCGCTCGAGAATGCGGCCGAAGAGCTCCTTGGCCTCCTCGCGCCGACCGATCGCGTGCAGTGCATCGACATACCAGAAGGCGCAGATCAGGAAGCCGGTGTGCATGAACCCGAAATCGTCCTGGGTCGCATAGCGCAGCAAGAGGTCGCCGCGCGTCAGGTCGCGTCCGATCGCCTCGACCGTGGCGATGAAGCGCGAATCGTCCGGCTTCAGGAAGCCGATTTCGGCGAACAGCAGCAGGGTCGCGTCGAGCTCAGTCCCGCCGAAGGTCGAGACGAGATGGCCCTTCTCCTCGTTCCAGATCTGCTCGAGAATCACGGCCTTGAGCCGCTTCGCCTCGCCCTTCCAGTACTCCTTGCGGTCGGCGCGGCCGAGCGTTCCGGCGATCCGTGCGAGCCGGTCGCAGGCCGCCCAACACATCACGCTGGAAAAGGAATGCACGGCCTCCTTCTCGCGCAGCTCCCAGGGACCGGCATCGGGCTTGTCGAAACAGGTGATGGCGAGTTCGCCCATCCGTTCGAGCTGGCCGAACAACGATTCCTTGCCCGGCTGGATCAGGCGCTGGTCGAAGAAGGAATGCGTCGCGGCCAGCACGACTGCGCCATAGCCGTCGTTCTGGATCTGCGTCGCCGCGCCATTGCCGAAGCGCACCGGCTGATGGCCGCGATAGCCCGACAGATTGGGCGCCTCGAACTCGTCGAGCGTGCCGCCGCGCGTGATCGGATAGAGCGGCGGCAGATGCTCGGCGCCGCTTTCCGTGAAGGTATCGACGATGTTGGTGATGAAGCCGAGATAGTCCTCCATCGTCCGCGTCGTGCCGAGTCGGTTGAGGGCATGGACGACGAAATAGGCGTCGCGCAGCCAGCAAAAGCGGTAATCCCAGTTGCGCTGCGTGCCCGGCGCCTCGGGGATCGAGGTGGTCAGTGCGGCGACAATCGCGCCGGTTTCTTCGAAGGCGCACAGCTTCAGCGTGATCGCGGCACGAATAACCTCGCGCTGATATTCGAAGGGGAGCGAGAGCGAGCGCACCCAGTCGCGCCAGTAATCCGTGGTCTTGTCGAGGAACTCGCGCGAGGTCTCCTCGATCTCGGCACGCAGAGCCTCGTCTGAGCCGATGAAGAACGAGAACGGCCGGTCGACCGCGAAGGGAACGCCATCGACGACATAGGAGATCGGCGCATCCGTCGTCAGGCGGATGCTCTGGTCGGCGCCGACGAAGCGGACATGGTTCGAGCCGCGCGTGATCTCGTCGGGGTCCTCGCCGAGGCCCAGGCATGGCTTGACGACAACGCGGATGCGCGGCCGGCCTGAGATCCGGCGAACCCGGCGCACCAGCTGGGGCGGGCGGAAGAAGCGCTCATAGCGCACGAAACGGGGCGCGAAATCGAGAATCTCGATGGCATTGCCGTGATCGTCGGAGAGCACCGAGGACAGGATCGCCGTGTTGTCGAGATAGCTCTGCTCGCAGAGCGTCATGCCGACCAGCTCGATCGCGAAGACGCCCTTGCGGGGCATCGCGTCACCGTCCGCAATCTGGTTGTCGATCAGCGCGCAGAAGACCGGATCGCGATCGAAGCGCGGAAAGCAGCCCCAGACGATGCGCGCGCGCCGGTCGATGAGCGCCGCGATTGAGCAATTGCCGACCACGCCAAGGTCGAGCGAGGCCGAGAGCGGCCCCGCATTCGTCATCGAAACTGTCATCGTCACTCTTGTGAAAAGCTGGAGGCGGTCAGGCTGCCGCGTTCGGCGGCGTCGAGCAGAATGGCATGCAACGAGGTCGGCGAGCCAATCCGAAGCTTTGCCTGCGTCTCGCCTTCACCGATGCGGATCGTAAGTCCGCCCAGCGCGTTGACCGCCTCGAAGCCGTGCTCGTCGGTGATGTCGTCGCCGATGAAGACGGGAAGGCGCCCGGCATAGGGTGCCAGCTGCATCAACTGGGCGATGGCCGTGCCCTTGCTGGCTTCGGCTGGAACCAGTTCCGCGACGGACTTGCCTTCCTGAAGCCGAATGCCCGGCCCCATGCGCGCCGCCACAGCGCGCATCAAGTCGAGAGCCTCATCCTTGAGCTGCGGCGCGAGCCGCCAGTGCAGCGCAGCCGAGATTCGCTTGTCCTCGACGATGATGCCGACATGGCTGTTGGCGAACCGCACGAGATCGCGCAGCGCGCCGCGCATCTCGTCGGGAACGGCCAATTGCGAGCGGATCTCGCCGTCGAGCCTGATCTGGGCGCCATGCAGGCCCGCCGTGTCGAAGCGGTAGGGCTCGAGCGCCGCATCGAGAAACGAAACCGGCCGGCCGGAAACCAGGGCGAGCGCCCCGCCCAGGCTCGTGCGCAGGATGTCGAGAGCGGCCGGCAGGCGCCGGTCGACCCGGACCTCATCGGGCGAGGGGGCGATTTCGACGAGCGTGCCGTCGAAGTCGAGAAAGAGCGCGATCTCCCGAGCCGCGGCAGGCAGGTCCAGGGTCTCGTCTATGGTTTCCGGGTCGCTCAGTGTCATCATCCTGGCCTGTCTGGACACCAAAACCGGCGGAAACAGGGCGCTGGAACGATGCCGATCCGTCTCGTCTGTTCGGCTCTCGGCATAAACGACGATCCTGTTCTCGACCTCGCCACAGTTTGCCTTCAATCTGCCGTCGTGGCCTCGATTTTAACGCAAGGCCGACATCGCGTCGCCGGAGATCGGCGCGCGCTCATGGAAACATTACGTTCGCAGCAGCGTTCTGTTCCTGCCCCGGTGTCGAAATTCGGGCACTCGAAATTCGGACACCTGCCAAATTCTGGCATCGGCCGACAGGGAGAACCGTTCCGCCATGCGTCTTGTGATCGTCTCGAACCGAGTCACCATCCCGGAGCGCCAGGAAAAGGCCGCTGCCGGCGGCCTGGCGGTGGCTCTGCGCGAGGCGCTCGAAAAGCAGGGGGGCCTCTGGTTCGGCTGGAGCGGCGGTGTCAGCGAGGCGGCGGCGGAGCCGCGCGTCGTCCAGCGCGGCAAGGTCACTTACGCCGTCACCGACCTGACCGAGGCCGAGCGGCAGAGTTATTATCTCGGCTTCTCCAACCGAGCGCTATGGCCGATCATGCATTATCGGCTCGGCCTGACCGAGTTCTCCCGCGCCGATTACGCTGGCTATCTCAGCGTCAACCGGCGCTTCGCCAAGGCCCTGATGGCGCTGCTGCAGCCCGACGACATCATCTGGATCCACGATTACCATATGATTCCGCTGGCCGCGGAACTGCGCCGGCGCGGCGTCACCAACCGCATCGGCTATTTCCATCACATTCCCTGGCCGCCGGCCGAGGTCATCGGCGCGCTGCCCTTCGCCGCCACCCTCGTCAACACGCTCGCCTCCTACGACCTCGTCGGCATGCAGACCCCCCTCGATGTCCGCAACCTGATCGCCGGCCTCGTCTCCATGTGCGGTGCCAACAGTGATGGCCGCAAGGTCAGGGTCGGTCGCCGTGAAACCATCGTCGAGGCCTTCCCGATCGGCATCGACGTCGAGGCCTTCCGCAAGCTGGCGGCGGCGTCCGTGCGTTCGGCCACGACCCCGCTGAAGACGACCCGGCAGTCGCTCGGCGAGCGCAAGCTCGTCGTCGGCGTCGACAGGCTCGATTACTCCAAGGGGATCGTTCAGCGCCTGGAGGCTTTCGGGCAGTTCCTGCGCAGCCATCCCGAGCAGCGCGGCCGCGTCGGCATGCTCCAGATCGCACCGCCTTCGCGCTCCGACGTTCCCGAATATGCCGAACTCGACAGGCAGTCCGACGAGGTCGCCGGCCGGCTGAACGCGGCGCTCGGCGAATTCGACTGGACGCCGATCCGCGTCGTCAAGAAGACCTATTCCCGCAATGCCCTGGCGGGCTTCTACCGCCGCGCGCAGGTCGGGCTGGTGACGCCGATGCGCGACGGCATGAACCTCGTCGCCAAGGAATACATCGCAGCGCAGGATCCCGCCGATCCCGGCGTGCTGGTGCTCTCACGCTTTGCCGGTGCGGCCCAGCAGATGGGAGAGGCGCTCATCGTCAACCCCTATGACACCCACGAGGTCGCGGAGGCGATCCGAACCGCGCTCGCCATGCCGAAGTCCGAACGCATCCGCCGCTTTGAGCGCCTCTACGCCACGATCGACGAGACCGATATCGACTGGTGGACGAAGCGCTATCTCGACGCGCTCTCCGGCCTGGACATGACGCAGACTGAGATCGCGCCACCGGCGAGGGCGAAGCCCAAGCCGGCCGTGGCGGCGCGCGGGCGCAAGTCCGCCCAAGCCAAACCGGCCAAGGCCAACTCAGCCAAGCCCGGGTCCGTCGATAAAACTCCGGGAGGTAAGAGGGCGACCAAGACTGCGCGCACCGCTGCGCTCACGGGCACGGCGGCGCCGTCCTGACGATCCCGGTCCCGTTCTCCCCACGCTTCATCCCCCAGAAAGATTGTCCGACGGAGCCGGCGGATCGCGCGGTATCCTTTCCCTTTTCGCAGCCGGGCTTGCCGAACCCCGGCTTGCCTCGCTAGAAGGCGGCGGAAGGCCGGAGGCCGCTTGCGACTCGGCTGCGACAGGTGTCAGGGTCTGCAATGGTCTTCGGCCGCGACGGCCGGGGCGGCAGGCGGAGGACGTGAGATCGATGCGAGGCGCTCACGGAGGATCGGGCGTTCTGCTGCGCCGCCTCCGCGAGGTGATGGCGGCGTCGATCAGCCCGCAGGAGCGGCTGGACCGGCTCGTCGTCCTGATCGCCGGCAATCTCGTCGCCGAGGTCTGCTCCGTCTATGTCCTGCGTGAGGATGGCTCGCTCGAACTCTATGCCACCGAAGGCCTCAACCGCGAGGCCGTCCACCTCACCACCATGCGGGCGGGTGAGGGCCTCGTCGGCCTGATCGCGCGCGAGGCCGAGCCGCTTGCGCTCTCGGACGCGCAAAACCACCCCGCCTTCTCCTACCGTCCCGAGACGGGCGAGGAGATCTACCGCTCCTTCCTCGGCGTTCCGATCCTGCGGGGCGGCGCCGTGATGGGCGTGCTCGTCATCCAAAACCGCGCCTCGCGTCTCTACAGCGAGGAGGAAA
Organism: Hyphomicrobiales bacterium; assembly: GCA_900470775.1. Lineage (GTDB taxonomy): Bacteria > Pseudomonadota > Alphaproteobacteria > Rhizobiales > Beijerinckiaceae > Allobosea. Next base: position 153,252 of record UCBZ01000034.1, read on the forward strand.
TCGAGACCCTGCAGACCACCGCCATGATCATGGCGGAGATGATCGCGGCCGGCGGGTTGAAGTCTCTGGTTCAGCCGGGGTCGTCGATCGGCCTCGACCGGCCGATCCATGGCATCGGCGTCTCGCTCGCCGACGGTGTCGGCCTGGGCCATGCCGTGCTGCACGAGCCGCGCGTCGCGATCACCAACCTGATCGCCGAGAACCCCGCCGCCGAGGTGCAGCGGCTTGAGGCTGCCATCGCCCAGATGCGCGCCTCGATCGACGAGCTGATCGAGCGCGGCGATGTCGCGCATATCGGCGAGCATCGCGACGTGCTCGAAACCTTCCGCATGTTCGCCCATGACCAGGGCTGGCTGCGCCGCATGCGCGAGGTCGTGCTGACCGGCCTGACCGCGGAGGCCGCCGTCGAGCGCGTCCAGTCCGACACCCGCGCCAAGATGCTGCGCCAGACGGACCCCTATCTGCGCGAACGCCTGCATGATCTCGACGACCTCGCCAACCGCCTGCTGCGGACGCTGGTCGGCAAGGCCAATGGCGTCGCCCGCGAGGAACTGCCCGAGAATGCCATCCTGATCGCGCGCTCGATGGGCCCGGCCGCGCTGCTGGACTACGACCGCGCCCATCTGCGCGGCCTCGTGCTGGAGGAGGGCGGCCCGACCAGTCACATCGCCATCGTGGCGCGCGCGCTCGGCATTCCTGCCGTCGGCGAGATCGTCAATGCGACCGCGCTGATCCAGTCGGGCGACGCCGTCATCGTCGACGGGCAGGCGGGCGAGGTCCAGATTCGTCCCCAGCCCGACGTCGAGAACGCCTACAAGGACAAGGCGCGGCTGCGGGCCCGCAAGCAGGAGCAGTACCGCAAGCTCAAGAGCCAGCCCGCCGTCACCAAAGACGGCGTGCCGATCGTGCTCCAGATCAATGCCGGCCTTCTCGTCGACATGCCCAATATCGAGGCCACGGCCGCGGCCGGGATCGGCCTGTTCCGGACCGAGCTGCAGTTCATGGTGGCCGAGCATATGCCGACGACCGCCGAGCAGCAGGCGCTTTACGCCGCCGTGCTCGAGCAGGCGCAGGGCCGGCCCGTGACCTTCCGCACGCTCGACATCGGCGGCGACAAGGTGCTGCCCTATATGGAGCGCATCGAGGAGGAGAATCCGGCGCTGGGCTGGCGCGCCATCCGCATCGGGCTTGACAGGCCGCGGCTGCTGCGGGCGCAGGTCCGGGCCCTGTTGCGGGCCGGCTCGGGCCGCGACATGAAGATCATGCTGCCGATGATCGCGACCGTGGACGAGTTCCAGCGCGCCCGCACCATCGTCCGGCGCGAGCAGGCGATGCTGGAGAAGCAGGGTCACGTCCCGCCGCTGAGCCTCCAGCTGGGGGTGATGGTCGAGGTGCCCTCGCTGCTGTTCGAGTTGCCCGAGATCGTGCGCGAGGCGGATTTCCTTTCGATCGGCACCAATGACCTGATGCAGTTCCTGTTCGCGGCCGATCGCGAGAACAAGCGCGTCGCCGACCGTTTCGACCCGCTGGGCGTCGGCGCGCTGCGGGCGCTGCGAAGCATCGTCGACGCCGCGGCGGAGGCGAAATGCCCCATCACTGTCTGCGGCGAGATGGGCGGCAAACCGCTGGAGACGATGGTGCTGATCGGACTGGGCTACCGCGCCTTCTCGATGTCGGCGGCCTCCATCGGCCCGGTCAAGGCCATGCTGCGCGCGCTCGATGCGGGCAAGCTCACCGAGCGGCTCGACTGGATGCTGGCCGCGGGCGAGGGCGCCACCAGCCTGCGTCCACAGCTCGCGGCCTTCGCCGCCGAGTTCAAGGTTCCGGTCTAGCGACGCTCGCGCCGCTGCCCGAACCCTTCGATTTTTACGTTTCCGAGTTTTGTAATGTCTCTTCAGCTTCCGCAGGATCGTCTCGACGCCATCGTGGCCCGCCATGCCGCCGCCTCGGCCGAGATCAACACGGCGACGGAAGCCGTGCGCACCGTCGAACTCGCCAAGGAGCTGTCCGAGCTCGATCCCGTGGTCGCCGCCATCGCGACCTGGCGCCAGGCGCAGACCAGCCTCGCCGAGGCGCAGGCGCTGATCGATGATCCCGCGACCGACGCCGATTTCCGCGAGCTCGCCTATGAGGAGCGCGAGGCCGCCCGCGTCGAGATCGACGCCCGCGCCCGCGAGATCCTGATCGCGCTTTTACCCAGGGATGCCGCCGATGAGCGCGGCGTCATCCTCGAGATCAGGGCGGGCACTGGCGGCGACGAGGCCTCACTCTTTGCCGGCGATCTGCTGCGCATGTACCAGCGCTACGCCGCCCAGAAGAACTGGAGCGTCGATATCCTCTCCGAGAGCGAGGGCACGGTCGGCGGCTTCAAGGAGGTCATCGCCGAAATCGCGGGCAAGGGCGTCTACGCCCGGCTGAAATACGAATCGGGCGTGCATCGCGTTCAGCGCGTGCCCGACACCGAGACGAGCGGACGCATCCACACCTCAGCGGCGACCGTCGCCATGCTGCCGCTGGCCGGCGACGTCGACATTGTCCTCAACGACAGCGAGATACGAATCGACACGATGCGTGCCGGCGGCGCTGGCGGCCAGCACGTCAACAAGACCGAATCGGCGGTGCGCCTGACCCATATCCCGAGCGGCATCGCCGTCGTCGTGCAGGACGAGCGCTCGCAGCACAAGAATAAGGCCCGCGCCTATGACCTGTTGCGGGCGAAGCTTTATGACATCGAGCGTGGCCGGGTCGATGCCGAACGCTCCGCCGACCGGCGCTCCCAGATCGGCTCCGGCGATCGCTCGGAACGCATCCGCACCTATAATTTCCCGCAGGGGCGCGTCACCGACCACCGCATCAACCTCACGCTCTACAAGCTCGACGAGATGATGCAGGGGCTGGTGCTGGACGACATCATCGACGCCCTGACCGCCGAGCATCAGGCCAGGCTGCTCGCGGACACCATGGGCTGATCCGCGATGAAACCTATTCGCCCCATGCGCGTTGTTCCATCACAGGAAACACGAGAGGGGGAGCCCCACCATGACCAGGATTTTTGCAAGCCTCGCGATGGCCGGATTGATGGCAGGCATGATGGCAATGCCGGTCCAGGCCCAGAGCACGGCCACCAAGGTCGAGCGCTCGATGCAGGGCGGCCTGAAGACCGCGACGTCCGGCCAGCCGGCGAAGCTGCAGGGCGCGATGACGCAGTCCCAGGCGCGCCGCGTCTGCCAGCAGCAGATGGCGGGGACGCGCGAGAGCAAGTCCGCGATCCGCACCAAGATGAAGTTCTGCATCAACGAGCAGATGCAGGGCCGCTAATCCCAAGCGAAGCGGGCGTTGTGTCGACGATTTCCGGCACGCGCCGCAAGCTTGCAGAGAGATTGCGCGAGGGCGGCAGCAAAAGTGCCGCCCTCGATGCGCGCGTGCTGATCGAAGGCGTCGTCGGCGAGCGCGATCCCGACCCTTTCGCGACACTCGATGCCGAGGCCGGCGCCCGGCTTGAGGCTTTTGCCCTGCGGCGTCTGGCGGGCGAGCCAGTCTTTCGTATCATCGGCGAGCGCGAGTTCTGGGGGCTACCCTTCACCTTGTCGGCCGCAACGCTGGAGCCGCGACCCGACAGCGAGACCATTGTCGAGGCGGCGCTGGAGAGTCTGGCCGAGCGCCGGCAGGAGCCGTTCTCGCTTCTCGACCTCGGAACCGGCACCGGCTGCCTGCTCATTTCGGTCCTGAGCGAATGTCATCTCGCGACCGGGCTGGGCATCGACCTCTCACTGGAGGCCTGCGAGACCGCGCGCCATAACGCGGTCGTGAACGGTGTGTCCGATCGTGCCGTCTTCCAGCAGGCCTCCTGGACGACAGGTCTCGACCGGCACTTCGATCTGATCCTGTCCAACCCGCCTTATATCCCGAAGGGCGAGATCGCGACGCTCGACGCCTCCGTGCGCGATCATGATCCGGCGCTCGCGCTCGATGGCGGCGATGACGGCCTGGCTCCCTATCGCATCTTCGCCAGGACGCTGCCCGATGTCCTGGCACCGCGCGGGACGGTCGTGCTGGAGATCGGCGCGGGGCAGGAGGCCGATGTGATCGCGCTGATGACGGAGGGCGGCTTTGTCTGGCGTGGTTCCCGCCGCGATCTCGGAGGGCACGCGCGCGCGGTGATTTTTGTTCTGCGCTGAAATAACGCGGTCATTTTGTGCGATTTTGCTTGGAGCAGCGTGCAAAAGCCGCTATGCACCATCTCAGCCGAAGCTGGTGTCGTCAGCACGGAGCCGTGGGTCATGCCATCGGCGGCCGGTCGTTCCTTCCGGACATGTCCGCGGATCGATGGAACTGACAAGCCGGATTGGATACCGAAGGCGTCGAGGCGCCAATCGGCTCATGGGACTAAAGGTCCCTTTTTGGAAAGAGCGCGTGAAGACCAGGAACGGCGTAACGCCACTTCAGGTCACTCTTACCCGGTGCAGCGCCGCAACCCGCTGTGCACCGGAACGCGCATGATGACTCCACGGTTGCCTTGAGCATAGAGCGCGAGATTCACGCGAATGAGACCAGGTCAGAACCGGCGCATGCGCGGCCGTAACAACAATAATAACAATAGCAACAACAATAGTGGCAACCGGAAAGCGCCAAATCCGCTGCAGCGGAGCTACGAGTCGAACGGTCCGGACGTCAAGGTCCGTGGTACCGCTCAGCACGTTGCGGAAAAATATCTGCAGTTGGCGCGCGATGCTCAATCATCGGGCGATCCGGTCGCTGCCGAGAACTACTTCCAGCATGCCGAGCATTATTATCGGATTCTGCTCGCTGCGCAGGAACAGATGGCCCAGCAGTTCGGCCACAGCTTCCCGCCGAATCGCGCCTTCAACGATGATGGCGAGGACGGCGAGGAAGAGGGCGACGATGACGGCCAGTCGTTCCAGCAGGGCGGCCCGCAGCCCGATATCCGCAACGCCCCGCAAGGCGTGAACGGCAACGGTAACGGCTACAACGGCAATGGCGGGCAGCAGCGCCACGAAGGCGAGGCCGGCGACGGCCAGGCCAATGGCCAGCGCTTCGACCGCCAGCCGCGCAACAATGATCGGCCCAATAACGATCGCCCCAATGGCGACCGCAACAACAACGATCGCAACAACAACCGCCGTTTCGACCGGAATGACCGTCCCGAGCGTCCTCGCTTCGATCGTCCCGAGGGCGGGCAGAACGCGCAGGGCGGATATGCCCCGCGTCCCGATGCGCCGCGCTCGGACATCCCGGTTCCCGGCGAACAGCCCGAGCTTGCGCCGCAGCCGGCCCAGGCCGAACGCCGCTTCGAGCGTCCCGAGCGCGGGCCGCGGCCGGAGCGTCGCCCGCGCCGCGAGGTCGAGGCCGATGCGGACCAGAGCGATGATGTCGCGACCGCGTTGCCATCCTTCCTGACAACGCCGGTGCGTGTGCCGGTCGCGGCCGCGGAGCCCGCTCCCGTTGCGGTCGAGGCAGCCCCCCAGGATGCGCCCGAGGCAGTTTCGACCGAAGGCGCTCCCAAGCGTCCGCGCCGTCGCCGCTCGCCGCGCGAGGTCATGGACGCGCTCGGTTCCGAGACGGACGGCACGCCCGAGTGATCAGCGGCGACGCTGACGACAAGATCAATCAAAGGGGCCCGCGAGGGCCCCTTTTTCTTGCGGCTATACAATGCCGAGCGCGGCCGGCACGTCTTCGATATGGAGTTGCTCGCCCTCCGCCAGTCGGCCACCACTGAGAATCCGGCAGTAGATGCCGCAATCAAAATGGCCGAAGGCGGTCATCAGCGCCTTGGGTAGTTGCAGGTCGCGGGCGCCAGTCTGCGGATCGACATTGGTCGCCGCGCAGCGCTCGATCCGCTTGATGACCTGCAGCCTGACGCCCGAAGCGGTTGTCAGTTCGCGGCCGGCCAGATCGAGTTCCGCCCAGGCATCGATGCCCTCGACCATGATGTTGCCGCGGAAGCGCAGCGGATCGATCGGGAGACCGACGCGTGCCTCGAGATCGGCGACGCTGGCGAGGTTGATGATCGAGACGAATCCGGAGCGGGAATCGGTGAAGCGGTAGCCCTTGGGTGCCTGCAGCAGGCGTGGCGTGCCGCGCAGGGCGCCGGGCATGAAGCTCTCGAAGAAGGCGGTGATCCGCTCGCGTCCCTCCGGCGTCGCCGTGCTGGCGCGCAGCATGTCGTTTCCGGCTCCGGCGATGACGAGGTCCCCGCTGGCGTCGTCATAGCGCGTGCGCAACGTCGCCAGCACCTCTTGGCGCATCAGCATCAGGTATTTGATCTTGGGCTGGTGCACCGGCTCCGCCGGGTCGAAACCCGACGGCCCGTTCTCGATCGCAAACAGCCGGTCACCGGGGAAATACGCCCCCTCTTCGAGAACGGTGGCGGTCAGGCGTTCCGGCGAGAGACCCTTGACGGGGTAGCGATAGAGCGAGGCGATGCGCATGGAGAAAATCCGCAAGTCGATCGAAACGGCAGGATAGCGCGAGAGCCAGGCGGGGATCGATCAAATCCTCGCATGGATGCGATCAGCTCCGGGAAATCCGGGTCCGGATCGCTTCTTCTTCCACCTCAGGCAGATCGGCGACCGAGCGCTGGCAGCCCCAGCCGGCGAGCACGGCGTCGGTGTCGTCCACCACGAAGAAGCGCGCCGCCTCGCGGTCATAACCATCGCTGAGCAACTGCTCGTAGTCGGTGTGGACGTGGCGAACATGGCTGCCGAGCGCCAGCCAGAGCGCGGTCGTCGGCGGCAGGTCCTTCATGTGCCGGCGCTCGGCCAGGGCGACCACGGCCTGCGCATCGGCGAGCGGAATGCCAGGCGCCAGCGCCCGGAGCGCCTTACGGATCGACAGCTGGCGTTGGGTTCCGGCCATGTCGAGAAAGTGGGCCTACGATTTGATGCTCGTCAATGCTTTGCAGGTCGCCGCCCCTTACGTTGCGCAGATGCCACACCTATCTCTGATGGCGAGGGGCGGCCCAGACGGGAGCTCCATCCTGACAAGAGGCAACCGGTTCACGCTGCTACGGGGCGTACCGGTGGGCGGAGTGATGAGATGAACATCGAGAAGTACACCGACAGGGCCAAGGGCTTCCTCCAGGCGGCGCAGACGATCGCGCTGCGCGAAGGCCATCAGCAGTTCACGCCGGAGCATCTGCTCAAGGCGCTGCTCGACGACAACGAAGGCATGGCGGCAGGCCTGATCGACCGCTCGGGTGGCAATGCCAAGCTCGCGCTCCAGTTGACGGACACCGCGCTGGCGAAGCTGCCAAAGGTCAGCGGCGGCGGATCAGGAGGGCTGAACCTGACGCCAGGCCTCGCCCGCGTATTCGATACGGCCGAGAAGGCCGCCGACAAGGCCGGCGACTCCTTCGTCACGGTCGAGCGGCTGCTGTTGGCGCTCGCGATCGAGAAGGAGACCGAGGCCGGCAAGGCTTTGTCCAAGGCTGGGGTCAATCCGCAGAATCTGAACACGGCCATCGAGGCGATTCGCAAGGGCCGCACGGCCGATTCCGCCAGCGCCGAGCAGAGCTACGACGCACTGAAGAAATACGCCCGCGACCTCACCGCCGCGGCGCGCGAGGGCAAGCTCGACCCGGTGATAGGCCGCGACGAGGAGATCCGCCGCACCATCCAGGTGCTGTCGCGCCGGACCAAGAACAATCCCGTGCTGATCGGCGAGCCCGGCGTCGGCAAGACCGCGATCGCCGAGGGGTTGGCGCTGCGCATCGTCAATGGCGACGTGCCCGAAAGCCTCAAGGACAAGGAGCTGCTCGCGCTCGACATGGGTTCGCTCATCGCCGGCGCGAAATATCGCGGCGAGTTCGAGGAGCGGCTGAAGGCGGTGCTGAACGAGGTTTCGGCGGCCGAGGGCGGCGTCATCCTGTTCATCGACGAGATGCACACCCTTGTCGGCGCCGGCAAGACCGATGGCGCGATGGATGCCTCCAACCTGCTCAAGCCGGCCTTGGCGCGCGGCGATTTGCACTGCGTTGGCGCGACCACGCTCGATGAATACCGCAAATATGTCGAGAAGGACGCAGCGCTTGCCCGCCGCTTCCAGCCCGTCTTCGTCGACGAGCCTTCAGTCGAGGATACGATCTCGATCCTGCGCGGCCTGAAGGAGAAATACGAGCAGCACCACCGCGTCCGCATCACGGATTCGGCACTGGTTTCGGCCGCGACCCTGTCGAACCGCTACATCACCGACCGCTTCCTGCCCGACAAGGCCATCGATCTGATGGACGAAGCCTCGGCGCGGCTGCGCATGCAGGTCGATTCCAAGCCCGAGGAACTGGACTCGATCGACCGCGAGATCGTGCGCCTGCGCATCGAGCAGGAGGCGCTGAAGAAGGAGAGCGACGCGGGCTCGAAGGAGCGGCTGAACCGACTCGAATCCGAGCTTGCCGATCTCGACACCCGCTCGGCCACGATCACCGCGCGATGGAAGGCGGAGAAGGACAAGCTCGGCGCCGCCGCCGAACTCAAGACGAAGCTCGAAAACGCCCGTAACGAACTGGCCCAGGCGCAGCGCAAGGGCGAATACCAGCGCGCCGGGGAGCTCGCCTATGGCGAGATCCCGCAGCTCGAGAAGACGCTCTCGGAGATCGAGGCCATCGGCGATTCCTCGGGCATGGTCGAGGAGGCCGTCACCGCCGACCACGTCGCGCAGATCGTCAGCCGCTGGACCGGCGTGCCGGTCGACCGGATGCTGCAGGGCGAGAAGGAGAAGCTGCTGCGGATGGAGGAGGTGCTGGCGGCCCGCGTCGTCGGCCAGCGCGAGGCGGTCGAAGCCGTTTCGACGGCGGTCCGCCGTGCGCGCGCGGGCCTTCAGGACCCCAACCGCCCGATCGGCTCCTTCATGTTCCTCGGCCCGACCGGCGTTGGCAAGACGGAGTTGACCAAGGCTCTGGCCTCGTTCCTGTTCGACGATGACACCGCGATGGTGCGCCTCGACATGTCCGAATACATGGAGAAGCACTCGGTCGCCCGGCTGATCGGAGCGCCTCCCGGCTATGTCGGCTATGAGGAGGGTGGGGCGCTGACGGAAGCCGTGCGGCGCCGGCCCTATCAGGTCGTGCTCTTCGACGAGGTCGAGAAGGCCCATCCGGATGTCTTCAACGTCCTGCTGCAGGTGCTGGACGACGGCCGCCTCACCGATGGCCAGGGCCGCACGGTCGATTTCCGCAACGTGCTGATCATCATGACCTCGAATCTGGGCTCCGAGTATCTGGTGAACCAGCCCGAGGGGCAGGATTCGGAAGAGGTCCGAGACGAGGTCATGGGCGTGGTCAGGCAGGCCTTCCGGCCGGAATTCCTGAACCGCATCGACGACATCATCCTGTTCCACCGGCTGCGGCGGGAAGACATGGGCGCGATCGTTGACATCCAGATGGCCCGGCTCGCCAAGCTGCTGACCGATCGCAAGATCGTGCTGGAGCTCTCGGACGATGCCCGCCAGTGGCTGGCCGACAAGGGCTACGACCCCGCCTATGGCGCCCGCCCGCTCAAGCGCGCGATCCAGAAGTCGGTGCAGGACCCGCTGGCCGAGCTGATCCTCGCCGGCAAGATCGCCGATGGCGAGACCGTGCCGATTACGGTCGGCCCGGCGAGCCTGATGCTGGGCGACATCGCCGCCGTGAAGGAGAAGCGGCCAGCGAATGTCGTGCTGAACTGACGCGGCTTAAAACGCGTCATCCTCGGGCGGCGCGGAGCGCCGACCCGGGGATATCGGGTAAGATGAATCTCCGGCAAGAGATGCTCGGGTCAAGCCCGAGCATGACGCCCCTGTTATCCCCGCTTCAGCAAAAACACCGCCTGCGCGCCGAACAGGTTCCAGAACCACCACGGCGCGCTGACGCCGACGCGGCCGCCAGCCGCGTCGAGCGCCACCGCCCGCTCCTTCACCGCTCCGATCGTGTCGCACAGCGTGACGAAATCGCGGATCGTGCAGAAATGGATGTTGGGCGTGTCCCACCAGGAATAGGGCAGGGAATCCGTCACCGGCATGCGGCCGAGGAAGAAGATCTGGCCGCGCATCCGCCAATGCCCGAAATTTGGGAAAGAGATGATGGCGCGCCGGCCGATCCGCAGCATCTGCTCCAGCACGAGGCGCGGATCGCGCGTCGCCTGGATCGTCTGGGACAGGATGACGTAGTCGAAGGAATCATCCGGATAGGCGGCGAGATCGGTATCGGCATCGCCCTGGATCACCGAGAGGCCGCGCGCGACGCAGCCCGCCACGCCCTCGCGCGACAACTCGATCCCGCGCGCATCGACATTGCGGGTCTCGGCCAGCAGCGCCAGCAACTGCCCGTCGCCGCAGCCGACATCGAGCACGCGCGAACCCGGCGTCACCATCTCGGCGACGAGCTTGAGGTCGATACGGTTGGTGTGGAGGTCGGGCAGGGTCATGGCGTCAGAGCCCCCGCGCCCGGGCCGCCGAGCCGATGAAGCCGCGCGTCGTGGCGAACAGGTTCGGCTCCTCGAGCAGAAAGGCGTCGTGGCCCTTGTCGCTTTCGAGCTCGACGAAGGAGACCGAGGCGCCCGCCGCGTTCAGCGCATGCACGATCGCGCGGGAATCGCTCGTCGGGAACAGCCAGTCCGAGGTGAAGGAGGCGACGCAAAAGCGCGTCTTCGTCCCCGCGAAGGCCTTGGCCAGCACGCCGTCATGGTCGGCGGCGAGGTCGAAATAATCCATCGCCCGCGTCACGTAGAGATAGGAATTGGCGTCGAAGCGCTCGACGAAGGACAGCCCCTGATAGCGCAGATAGCTTTCAACCTGGAAATCCGCGTCGAAGGAGAAGGTCGGCGCCTCCCGGTCCTGCAGCTTGCGGCCGAATTTGCGGTGCAGTGCCGGCTCCGAGAGATAGGTGATATGCGCGCCCATCCGCGCCACCGAAAGCCCCTTGGAGGGCCGTGTGCCCTCTTCGAGATAGCGCCCGCCGCGCCATTCCGGATCGGCCATCACCGCCTGACGGCCGACCTCGTGGAAGGCGATGTTCTGAGCCGAGTGCTTGGCGGCGGTGGCCAGTGGCAGCGCCGAGAACACGCGACTTGGATAGCTCGCCGCCCATTGCAGCACCTGCATCCCGCCCATCGAGCCGCCGGCCACGCAAAACAGTGTTTCGATGCCAAGCGCATCGATGAGGTGGCGCTGCGCCCGCACGATGTCGCGGATCGTCACCATCGGGAAGGAAAGGCCCCAAGGCTGGCCGGTCTCGGGGTTGGTCGAGGCCGGCCCCGTCGTGCCGGTGCAACCGCCGACGACATTGGCGCAGATCACGAAGAAGCGGTCGGTATCGATCGGCTTGCACGAGCCGACCATCGCCGTCCACCAGCCATCCTTGCCGGTGATCGGATTGCGGCTGGCGACATGCTGGTCGCCGGTCAGGGCGTGGCAGACCAGGATGGCGTTGGATTTCGCCGCGTTCAATGTCCCGTAGGTCTGGTAGGCGATCTGCCAGTGATCGAGCGCGACGCCGCAATCCATCAGCAGCGGCGTCTCGGGGCCGAAGCGCACGACCTCGCTGGTGGGTTCGTTGGCTTCCTTCAGCGGATCGGCCAGTCCTGTAGAAAAATCGCTCATTCTTGTCCGCTTCGACGGGATAGTTTGTCTTGCCGGTCAGCTTGTTCGAAAGATCGAACTCTAGCGATGCCGCGACACGCGCCTTCTGTCAACGCGGCGATGCGCCCGGCGGCTTTGCCAAGGGGCGAAGGGAGCGCTAAGAGCCTAGCCTAACCCTGAGCCCTCATCCTGAGGAGCCGCGAAGCGGCGTCTCGAAGGATGCTCCAGCGCACTCTGGATCATCCTTCGAGACGCGGGCTTGCGCCCGCTCCTCAGGATGAGGGCTTCGGAATTCAGCCGAAAAGCGCGTCTTGCCATCATGACCGAAGCCGTTCCGACCACCCAGGCCGCCCCCACGACTCTTGCCGATCTGCGCGCCGGGATCGATCGCATCGACGCGGAGATGCATGCGCTCTTGATGGAGCGTTCCTCGATCATCGAGACGCTGATCTCGGTGAAGAAGACGCAGGCCTCGGGCTCGGCCTTCCGCCCCGGCCGCGAGGCCGACATGATGAAGCGCCTCGCCTTGCGCCATAAGGGCCTGCTGCCGCTCGACACCATCGAGGGCATCTGGCGCATCATCATCGCGACCTTCACCTATGTGCAGGCGAACTACGCGGTCCATGCCGATGTCTCCGGCGGCGATGCGGCGATGCGCGATTCCGCCCGCTTCCATTTCGGCTTCACCGTGCCCTTCGTCACCCATGAGGATGCGCGCGCCGTCATCCGCGCGGTGGCGGACTCCGCCGGCGATCTCGGCATCTTCCGGATGGATCAGGGCGCCAGCGCCGGCATCTGGTGGCGCGACCTAATCGGCGCTGACGCGCCCAAGATCATCGCGCGGCTGCCCTTCATCGAACGCCCTGACCATCCCGCCGGCACGCCGGTCTACTGCATCGCCAAGCCCCTGGCCGACGCCGCCATGCGCGAGATCGTGCTCTATGCCGCCCGCGTCGAGCGCTGGTCGGAGCCGTTGCGCGCCGGCCTTGCCCAGCATCTCGCCGAGGTCTCGGCCTCGGCGGCCGACGGCTCGCATCTCTCGCTGCTGGTCGCGGCGTCGGGTGAGGTCGACCAGGCCACCATCCGCCGCTCGCTGGAGCCCGCCGGCTTGAGCGACTTCGCCGAGATCGGCAGCCACGCCGCCCGCTTCGCCTTCAAATCCGTCCGTTCGTGAACCGCTTCTGATGTCCTCCTGAACCGCCACCGTCATCCTGGACGTCGCGCAGCGGCGCTCCGGGATCCATCGTAGAGTGCGAAGCCCTCCGACGGATCCCGGGCCGACCTTCGGTCGCCCAGGATGACGGTGCGGTTGCTAGAACCGAGAGAGCAACACCATGTCTATCGCCTCCCGCCCCATGCCCCGTCCCGGCGTCCTCGATATCGAGGCCTATGTCCCCGGCAAGTCGGCCGCTCCGGCCGGCGTCAAGCTGCACAAGCTCTCCTCCAACGAGACCCCGCTGGGGCCGAGCCCCAAGGCGGTCGAGGCCTATGGCAAAATCGCCAGCAAGCTTGAGCTCTATCCTGACGGATCCTCGACCAAGCTGCGCGAGGCGATCGCCGGGCGCTACGGCCTCGATGCCGGCCGCATCCTCTGCGGCACCGGCTCGGACGAACTGCTTCAGCTCATCACCAAGGCCTATCTCGGCGATGGTGACGAGGGCGTCTTCACCGAGCACGGCTTCCTTGTCTACCGGATCGCGATCCTCGCGGCCGGCGGCAGGCCGGTCGTGGTTCCCGAGAAGAACTACACGGCCGATGTCGACGCGATCCTCGCCGCGGTGACGCCGCGTACGAAGATCGTCTTCCTCGCCAATCCCAACAACCCGACCGGCACCTATCTGCCCTTCGATGAGGTCAAGCGCCTGCAGGCCGGCCTGCCGCCGCATGTCCTGCTCGTGCTGGACGCGGCCTATGCCGAATATGTCCGCCGCAACGACTATGCTTCTGGGCTCGAACTGGTCGCCGAGAGCGAGAACGTCGTGATGACGCGCACCTTCTCGAAGATCTATGGCCTCGCCAATCTGCGCATCGGCTGGATGTATGGCCCCGCGCACATCATCGATGCGCTGGAGCGCATCCGCGGTCCGTTCAACGTCAATGGCGCGGCGATCGAGGCCGGCGCCGCTGCCATCGCCGACGAGGCGCATGTCGCCGCCGCCATCGAGCACAACGACACATGGCTGGCCTGGACCACGGCCGAGTTGGAGAAGCTCGGCCTGACCGTCACGCCCTCGGTCGGCAACTTCGTCCTGATCCATTTCCCGACGACGCCCGGCAAGACCGCCAAGGAGGCCGACGCCTTCCTGACGCAGCGCGGCCTGATCCTGCGCGGCGTCGGCGCCTATGGGCTGCCGGGCTCGCTGCGCATGACGATCGGCACCGAGGAAGCGAACCGCCTCGTCGTCGCCGCGCTCGCCGAATTCCTGGCGGCATGATGGCGCCCGCGCAGCAGAGCTTCGCGTCGCGTCGCTCTGAGCCGCTCTTCGGGCGGCTCGCAATCATCGGCATCGGGCTGATCGGCTCGTCGATCGCCCATGCGGCCAAGGATCTGAACCTCGCCGGCCGCGTCGTCCTCTACGATCGCGACGAGGCGGTGCGCCAGCGTGCCCGCGAACTCGGCCTCGGCCATGAAGTCGCGGAGACGGCAGCCGAGGCTGCCGAGCAGGCGGACCATGTCGTGCTCTGCGTGCCCGTCGGCGCCTGCGGCGCGGTCGCAGCCGAGATCGCGTCCTCGCTGAAGCCGGGCGCGATCCTGTCGGATGTCGGTTCGGTGAAGAACGCCGTGGTCGAGGCGGTGATGCCACATCTGCCCGAGGGCGTGCATTTCGTCCCGGCCCATCCGGTCGCCGGTACCGAGAATTCCGGCCCCGATGCCGGCTTCCCGAGCCTGTTCCTCAACCGCTGGTGCATCCTGACGCCGCCGGATGGCACGGACGAGACCGCCATCGCCCGCACCCGACAGTTCTGGGAGGGCATGGGCGCGATCGTCGAGGTGATGACCGCGACGCATCACGACCTCGTGCTCGCCGTCACCAGCCATCTGCCGCATCTGATCGCCTACAACATCGTCGGCACGGCCGAGGATCTGGCTGCGGTGACGCAGTCGGAGGTGATCAAGTTCTCGGCCGGCGGCTTTCGTGACTTCACCCGCATCGCCGCATCCGACCCGACGATGTGGCGCGACGTCTTCCTGCACAACAAGGATGCGGTGCTGGAGATGCTCGGCCGTTTCAGCGAGGATCTGGCGGTGCTGACCCGGGCGATCCGCTTCGGCGACGGCGAGACCCTGCACAAGCACTTCACCCGCACCCGCGCCATCCGCCGCGGGATCGTGGCTCTGGGGCAGGAAAAGCCGGAGACGGAGAAGCTGCGCAAGGATTAGGGGAGGGCGAAATGTGGATCGTGGGCAGGCTTCGTCTTGCCAAGAATCGGCCTTGCTGATACAGCCCCACCCGTCGCCGCTTTAGCTCAGCTGGTAGAGCACCTCATTCGTAATGAGGGGGTCGGGGGTTCGAATCCCTCAAGCGGCACCACTTTCATCCATTACCTCATTGCCAAATCACATCTCCGCAAAGCATGTTGGCGAACAAAAGTAGAACTCGAAGGCGCGGGCATGAGGCGATGAGCGGGCCATACGATCCGAGGGCAATCGCGAACCTCATGCTGGACGAGGCAGATCGGCGCGGATGGAAGATTACCAACCTCGCTCTCCAGAAGCTGCTCTATTTCGCCCATGGAATAAATCTGACGAAGACAAAGCGACCACTTGTGTCGGGCTACTTCGAGGCTTGGCAGTACGGCCCAGTCCACCCCGCTGTGTATCGTGCGTTCAAACTGTCAGGCTCGGCGCCAATCGTTGAACGCGCTGTGGCAAAAGATCCCCTGACCGGGCAGGCCCGTGACCTCCCGAAACCATCTGACCTTGATGTCATCGACCTCGTGTCTGATGTGATGAGATCATACGGGCACTTGTCGCCTGGAAGGCTCGTTGACCTTTCGCACGCAAAGGACTCGCCATGGTCCGTGGTGGTGGACAAAGCGCGAACGGATGTTGCATTTGGCATGCGAATACCGGACGATGTGATCCTGGACCGATTCCGACATCATAAGGTGTCCGTCGGCACCAGTCCTCGCGCAGGAGAACCGCCCGGTGATGATACGCCCTTTACCTGAAATTGACTTGGCGCGCATCGCGCCACAGCGCGATGACATGAAGCGTAAAAGCTTGGAGCAGATGAAGGGTGGATTCTCGACGTTCTCTTACAAGCCAGTTCGATCCTGCTTTTCTGATATATTAAACGTCCAGCCGGATTTGGATTTGGGAGCAGCGCAGCGGACACCTTGGGCTGTAATCGAGGCAGAGCTACGGAAACGCAGCAGGTCAGACGAGGAGTTCAAATACAACCAGCGTGTCGCCCTAGGACTGCATGACTTCGCGACTTCTGGCCGCGTGATGGGGCGCAGGCACGAGTTCTTCCCTCTTTCGATGGGTATGGGCCAGAAGGTCACTTTCTGGTTGCCGATGATTGTTGCCATCGACGAGCAGGCCAGCGCTCTGTTTATCGAGCCGCGCCGTACCAGAGGGTTGACCGTTGAAGGGCGCCGGTTTGCGTTCTCGATGATGCATGAGCGCATTCGAGCTGCTGACGAAGACTTTTCGGAGGTTCGGTTAACGATCGCGCAGTTCGGCGATCCATCAGACGATCGTAGGGCCGTCAGGTTGCACACGGACGATGGGATTGAACTGTACCCCCGTGAGGAGCTCGAACAGATGGTCGTCTCAACCTATGAAATGTGGCGCGAGGTGCTTGAAGAGCGCGCACGCAATGCACAGGGCAGGGCGACAGGTACCGGATCACTTATCTGACGGCTTTTAGAACACGGTATCAATTCAGATTGGACGAAACGGGCCATGGCGCGCCACGCGCTGACCCGGCCCATACGCCGCTGTTCCGCTGCCGCAAGGCTAGACCCTCCGCGCCCGCTCGAAAGCACGCCCGCGGCTCATTCGAACGTGGGACGCGGCGGCCGTTCGGATCGTCCATCGTCGGCTGGACAAGAGATCCAGCTTTCGCCCGGAGGACGATCATGCGCATGCCATCCGCTTACTGTGCCGCCGCCGCGCTTGCCGTTCTGAGCTTTGGTTTCGGAGCCGGCGCGCTGGCGCAGACCTACAAATCGGACGACATCGTCAAGCATTTCCAGCCGGCGATGCCGGCACCTCTGACACGCACGATGTGCGTCGGGACGGAGGCCGACTGCGGCCGCGCCGGTCAGGTCGTCAAGACCGCCTCGGTCGCCGCCTTCGACCTCGTCGTGCGGTTCCGCTACAATTCCGACGTGCTTGAGCCGGACGCGAAGATCAATCTCGACGAATTCGCCAAGGCGCTCAGGACGCCGCAGCTTGGCTCCGCGCGCTTCGTCGTCGAGGGCCATACCGATGCCGCCGGCAGCCCGTCCTACAATTTCGAGCTCTCCCAGCGGCGCGCCGATGCCGTGGCGCATTATCTCGGCGAGAAAGGCGTCGCCGCCTCCCGGCTGCTGCCGCGTGGCTTCGGGCCGTCGCGGCCGATCGCCGGCGATCCGCTGGCGGGCGAGAATCGCCGGGTCGAGACGCGGCTGAGCAGCGATTGATCGTTTCGCAGTAGACCGGATGTCGCCGGTCCCTGAGCCGTGCGAGGCGGCGGGAGCCTCGACAAAGCTCAGTTGTCGGGCCCGCGCGATTGCCCCGGAGCCGGCTTTGATGCCATGAACTGGTTCCGGGAAGAACCAGTTCATGGCCAACTGCCCCATGGTTCGACCATGGTGGCGCTCGCCGTCCGGCCGCGTTTTTCCCCGGCGCCTTGTTTCGCCCTGCCGGAGCCCAGCCCATGCCGATCACCCTCATTGCGAACGCCAGCTGGATCGTCGCCTATGACGCTAGGGCGAAGGGCCATGTCTATCTGCGCGATGGCGACGTCGCCTATGACGGCGACCGGCTGATCCATGTCGGTGGGCCCTTCAAGGGCAAGGCCGACGCGACCATCGACGGGCGCGGCAGGATGGTCATGCCCGGCCTCGTCAACATCCATTCCCATCCCTCCTCGGAGGCGATGACCAAGGGCTGGAACGACGAACTCGGCAGCGCCAAGATGTATGGCACGGCGCTCTACGAGTTCATGCCGCTGTTCCGCTGCGATGCGGAAGGAGTCAAATCCTGCGCGCAAGTGACCTATTCGGAATTGCTGATGTCGGGCGTCACCACGCTGGTCGACATGTCGGTGGCCTGGGATGGCTGGTTCGAGACCTTCAAGGCGTCGGGCCTGCGGGCCGTGTTCTCGCCGATGTACCGGTCGGCGCGCTGGTACACCGACAACGGCCATCTGGCGAAATATGAATGGGACGAGAAGGCCGGCGAGGCCGCGATGGCGGCCGCCATGACGCTGCTCGACCAGGTCGCGGCCGACGACAGCGGCCGGCTCTCCGGGATGGTCTCGCCCTCGCAGATCGACACCTGCTCGGCCGAGCTGATCCAGGCGAGCTATGCGGAGGCCGAGAAGCGCAAGCTTCCCTTCCAGATCCATGCCGCCCAGAGCATCGTCGAGTTCCACGAGATCACCCGCCGCCACGGCATGACGCCGGTCGAATGGCTGGAATCGCTCGATGTGCTCGGGCCGTTCTCGATCATCGGCCACGGCATCTTCCTCGACCATCACTCCTCGGTGAAATGGCCGGCGACGGACGATCTCGGCTGCCTCGTCGAGACCGGAACCAACGTCGCTCATTGCCCGATCGTGTTCCAGCGCCGCGGCATCGCGATGCAGAGCTTCGGGCAGTATGTCGCCGCCGGCGTCAATGTCGGCATCGGAACCGACACCTACCCGCACCACATGCTGGAGGAATTGCGCGCAGTCTGCATCGGCTCGCGCATGATGGCGGAGGACGTCTATGACGTCCGCACCTCGGATGCCTTCAACGCGGCGACGCTGGGCAGCGCCAAGGCGCTCGGCCGCGACGATATCGGCCGACTCGCCAAGGGTGCCAAGGCCGACATCGTCATCGTCGACGTGACGCATCCGATGATGCGTCCCCTGCGCGATCCGATCCGCAGCCTGATCTACGCGGCGGGCGAGCGTGCGGTGACGACGGTCATCGTCGACGGCGTGACGGTGGTCCACAACGGCAAGGTCCTGACGATGGATTACGCCGCCGCCGCCGCCGATCTGGAGGAGGCGCAGCGTCGCGCCGAGCCGAAGGTCAAGGGGCTCGACTGGGCCGGCCGGGACCATCTCGAAATCTCGCCCCTGACCTTCCCGACCAAGGGCTGAAACGGCAAGGCCGCCGGTTACGAATGCGCGGCGAGGCCTGATGCAGCCTTAGGGGGCGACGGCTTCGGCGACCTCGATCGCGACCAGCATCTCGCCGGCCGCGACCGTCGCGCCAGCCTTGACCGCGACCCGCCCGACCTTTCCGTCCGCAGGGCTCTTCAACTCCATGAACAGCTTCATCGATTCCAGCACGATGACGACCTCGCCGGCCGTCACCGCGTCGCCTTCTGCGACATGGATCGCAACCACCGTGCCCGGCATCGCTGCCCGCAGGATGCCGCCGCCGTCGCCGCCCTCGGTTCGTGTCGCGGCTGCCGCCTCGACGGCGAGCGCCACGCCGACCCAGCCCTCGAAGCCGCGATAGCGCAGCAGCAATCCGTCGCCGTCCCGCAGCGCCTGGGCGGGCGAACCGACGCCGCCGCACGTCACGGCCCAGCCGATGCCGTCCACCGCGCGTCGCAAGGCGATCTCGCATGGCCCGTCGGGGCCGAGCACGCGCAGGAATGCATCATGGCTCTCGACCCGCAGCCGCAGCCTGTCGTCGCCGATGGAGACGCTGAGATGGGTCGTGGCGGGGCGCCCGGCCGGCGCCAGCAGCCGGAAGCCCGCCAGTGACTGCCACGGCCCGGCGCCGGCAGGCGGGGCGCCACCGTCATGGCCCGTCGCGAGCCAGAGCGCGGCCGCGACGGCGCGAACCTCCGGCTCCGCCCCCTGCGCCGGCTGCCAGCCATCGGGCCAGGTCTCCTTGAGGAACAGCGTCGTCGCCCGGCCTTCGAGGAAGGCGGGCTGCCGCAGCGCGTCGATCAGGAACGGGCGGATCGTAGCGGAACCGAGCACGACCATGCGTTCCAGCCCCTCGCCAAGTCTGCGCACCGCACCGGCCCGGTCTGGCGCATGGGCGATGACTTTGGCGAGCAAGGAATCGTAGTGCGTCGAGACGATGCCGCCGGTCGCGACGCCGCTGTCGACGCGCAGACCCTCGGGCTCGCTCCAGAGCGCGATCCTGCCCGTATCCGGCCGGAATCCTTCATCCGCGCGTTCGGCCGTCAGCCGCGCCTCGATGGCGTGGCCGGTGCAGGCGATCTGGTCCTGGCGCAGCGGCAGCGTCTCGCCCGCCGCGATCCTGATCTGCCATGCGACGAGGTCGAGTCCCGTGATCGCCTCCGTGACGGGATGCTCGACCTGGAGCCGCGTGTTCATCTCGAGGAAAAACACCGCCTCGCTTTCCGCATCGACCAGGAACTCGACCGTGCCGAGATTGTCGTAGGAGATCGCGCGCGACAGCCGCAGCGCGTAGTCATGCAGCGCGGCGCGCGTCTCGGGCATCAGGTTCGGTGCCGGCGCTTCCTCGATCAGCTTCTGGTTGGCGCGCTGCACGGAGCAATCGCGCTCGAACAGATGCACGAGGTTGCCGTGCCGATCGCCCGCGACCTGCACCTCGACATGGCGCGGCCGGGTCACGAACTTCTCGATCAGCAGGCGCCCGTCTCCGAAGGCGGCCTGCGCCTCGCGGGCTGCGGCCAGGATGGCACCGTCGAGTTCGGATTCATCCTCGACCTTGCGGATGCCCTTGCCGCCACCGCCCGCCGAGGCCTTGACCATGACTGGCAGGCCGATGCGCAAAGCCTCCGCGCGAAGCACCTCGGGCGACTGGTCGGCCCCGTCATAGCCGGGGACGCCGGGCACGCCCGCGTCCCGCGCGATCTGCTTGGAGCGGATTTTGTCGCCCATCGCGTCGATCGCGGCAGTGGAGGGCCCGATGAAGACGATGCCGTTGGCCTCGCAGGCGGCGATCAGGTCGAGCCGCTCGGAGAGGAAGCCGTAGCCCGGATGAATCGCCTGCGCGCCGGTGGCGAGCGCCGCTTCGATGATGCGGTCGGCGCGCAGATAGCTTTCGCGCGCCGGGGAGGGGCCGATCCGCACGGCGCTGTCGGCCAGCCGCACATGCAGCGCATCCCTGTCGGCATCGGAATGGACCGCGACGCTACGGATGCCGAGCGTCCGGCAGGTCTTGATGATGCGGCAGGCGATCTCGCCGCGATTGGCGATCAGGATGGTGTCGAACATGGTGGTGATCACATCCGGTACACGGGCCGCGGGCTGGTATCGCGCGGCTCGCCCGCTGCCAGCGCGAGGCACAGCCCCAGCACGTCGCGGGTCTGGCCGGGCTCGATGATGCCGTCGTCCCAGAGTCGCGCGGTGGCGTAGTAGGGGTCGCTCTGCTCCTCGAACTGGGCCCGCGTTCTGGCGTCGAGTTCGGCGATGGCGGCCTCATCCGCGGCGCCCTTAAGCGATTGCCGCCGCAGTTCGGTGACGACATTGGCCGCGACCTCCGGGCTCATCGTCGCGATGCGGGCATTGGGCCAGGAGAACAGGAAGCGCGGCCGGAAACCCCGCCCGCACATGCCGTAATTGCCGGCGCCATACGATCCGCCGATCAGCACGGTGTATTTCGGCACCCGCGCATTCGAGACGGCATAGACCAACTTGGCCGAGTGCTTGGCGATGCCGCCGCGCTCGGCCTGCGTGCCGACCATGAAGCCGGTGATGTTCTGCAGGAACAGCAACGGAATCTGGCGCTGGTCGCAGAGCTCGATGAAATGCGCACCTTTCACCGCCGACTCCGAGAACAGCACGCCGTTATTGGCGATGATCCCGACGGGGTGGCCGTGGATGCGCGCGAAGCCTGTTACCAGCGTCGCGCCGTAATCGGGCTTGAAGGCGTTGAAGGCGCTGTCATCGACGATCCGGGAGATCACCTCGCGCACATCATAGGGCCGGCGCAGATCGGTCGGTACGAGGTCGACCAGTTCCGCCGGGTCGAGCCAGGGCGGCGCGGGCACATGCGGCGGTTCCCTGAGCAGGCCGGTCTCGCCGAGCGAGCCGACGATCTCGCGCAGCTTCGCCAGCCCTTCCATCTCGGTCGCCGCGAGATGGTCTGCGACGCCGGACACCTGCGTGTGCATCTCTGCCCCGCCCAGCGTCTCGCCATCGACGATCTCGTGGATCGCGGCCTTCACGATCGGCGGGCCGCCAAGATGGATGCGGCCGGTGCCCTTGACCATGATGACCTCGTCCGACAGCGCCGGGATATAGGCCCCGCCCGCCGTCGCAGCCCCGAAGACGATCGAAATCTGCGGAATGCCTGCCGCCGACATCCGGCACTGGTTGTAGAAGGAGCCACCGAAATGGTCGCGGTCGGGAAAGACCCGGTCCTGTTCCGGCAGGAAGGCGCCGCCGCAATCGACCAGATAAAGGCACGGCAGGCGATGCTCCTCCGCGATCTCCTGCGCCCGCAGATGCTTGCGCACGGTCTCCGCAAAGAAGGAGCCGCCCTTCACCGTCGCGTCGTTGGCGATCAGCATGCAGGCGCGGCCCTGCACGATGCCGATGCCGGTGACGATGCCGGCGCCGGGCACCTCGTTGCCGTAGAGCCCCCAGGCGGCGAGCGGCGACAATTCGAGGAAAGGCGCCTGCGGATCGAGCAGCAGGTCGATGCGCTCGCGCACCATGATCTTGGCCCGCGACTCGTGGCGCGCCCGCATCCTGTCGCCACCGCCGGCCGCGACGAGCGCGTGGCGCTCGCGCAGGATCTCGATCATCGCGGAGAGCGGGGGAGGGGGCGCAGAAACGGTCTGGGTGGTCTCGGACATGCGGTTCCCCTTGTGCCGGCGTCTTCTTTTCAGCCCTCATCCTGAGGAGCAGCCGCAGGCTGCGTCTCGAAGGATGCTCCAGCGCGCACTGGAGCCTTCTGGAGCATCCTTCGAGACGCCGCGTTCCGCGGCTCCTCAGGATGAGGGCTGTGGGAGGCAGGGACTTGATCTCGCTGCCTCATTCACCTACCGTCCGTTAGGTAGGCGGTTCCGGCTGCCGAGGTCAAGCGCAGGAGAAACGCCATGTCGGCTGTGGAGAAACTTGGGGGAGAAGCCCTGCGCCGCTCCCCCTATTTCACCGAGGAGCACGAAGCGCTGCGGACCCAAATCCGCCGTTTCGTCGAGACCGAGATCAAGCCGCATGCGCTGGCCTGGGAAGAGGCCGGCTTCGTCCCGCGCGAGGTGCTGCGCAAGATGGGCGCGCTCGGCTTCCTCGGCATCCGCTACCCCGCCGAATATGGCGGCTCCGAGATGGACACGATGGCGACCGTGGTGCTGGCCGAGGAACTCGGCCGTTCCACCTTCTCCGGCGTCGCCATCACGGCGCTCGTCCACACCGACATGGCCTCGGTCCACATCGCCAATGCCGGAAGCCAGGCGCAGCGCGACAGGCTGATGCCGGCGATCATCGCCGGCGAGACAATCGTCGCGGTCGCGGTGACCGAGCCCGATGCCGGCTCGGACGTGAAGGGCATCCGCACGACGGCGCGGCGCGAGGGCGATGCTTACGTACTGAACGGCGCCAAGATGTTCATCACCAACGGCGTCCATGCCGATCTCTACTGTGTGGCTGCAAAAACCGACCTTTCGGCCAAGCCTTCACAATCGGTCTCGATCTTTCTGGTTGAGAAGGGCACGCCCGGTTTTTCGGTTTCACGCGCGCTCGACAAGCATGGCTGGCGCTCCTCGGACACCGCCGAACTCGTCTTCGAGGATTGCCGCATCCCGGCCGAAAACCTGCTCGGGCAGGAGGGGCGCGGCTTCTACGCGATCATGAGCAACTTCCAGAACGAGCGCACCGTGATCGGCGCCATGGCGATCGGCGAGGCGCAGGCCGCGATCGACCTGACGCTGGACTATGTGAAGACGCGCAAGGCCTTCGGGGCGCCGCTCTGGGACAAGCAGGCGATCCGCCAGAAGCTCGCCATGCTGGCCGCCAGGGTCGAGGCCGGGCGCCAGCTCGTCTACCACGCGGCTTACCTGGACGCGCAGGGGTTCGACGCCACCCGCGAGGTTTCGATGGTCAAGGCGCTCTGCGGCGAGCTGGTCAACGAGGTGATGTATGCCTGCCTGCAGTTCCATGGCGGCATGGGCTACATGCGCGAAAGCACGATCGAGCGCATGACCCGCGATGCCCGCGTCCAGTCAATCGGCGGCGGTGCGACCGAGGTCATGCTGGAAGAGGTCGCGAAGCGGCTGTGACGCTTGTGCGCGCCTCCCTCACCGTCATGCTCGGGCTTGACCCGAGCATCTCCGGCAAGAGATTCTCGGGTCTGCGCGTTGCTCCGCCCGAGAATGACGCGAGGTGTGTGCGGTGAGGGTCGTAACAGAGCGCGCCGCCAAGGACGTGGAAGGTGGCTCCCGCCGCCTCATCCTCGACACCGCGGCGCGCCTGCTACGCTCCGGCGGCTATCACCAGACGACGCTCCGCGAGATCGCCGAGGCGGTCGGCATCCGCAAGGCCAGCCTCTACTACCATTTCGCTTCGAAGGAGGAGATCGTCGAGGCCGTCGTCAATGACGGCGTGCGCTTCGTCCATGAGGCGGTGGTCGCGGCGCTTGCCGCCACCGAAACCGCGCCGCCGCGCGACCGCCTGCAGGCCGCCATCGGCGCCCATCTCACCGCGTTGCACGGCAACAGCGACTACACCTCGGCCAGCATCAAGGTCTTCACCTTCGGCCAGACGCCGACGCCCGAGAGCGTGCGCGGCGTCCGGCGCGCCTATGAGGATGTCTGGCGCGAGCTGATCGCCGAATTGCAGACCTCGGGCACGCTTTCGCCGGAGCGTTCGCCCGATGCGCTGCGCCTGTTCCTGCTCGGGGCGCTCAACGGCTCGATCGACTGGTACCGTCCCAACCGCTTCGATGTCGCGGCGCTGGCGGGCGAATTCACCGCCCTGATCGCGCATGGAGAACAGGGCGCTGCGGCGTTCTTTGGCGCTGACGCATCGGCCGCGAGCCGCTAGCCTGCGCTGAGGCGGGTGCGCATGGGGGCGCCTCCGCGATCAGAGGACACCAAGCCGGCATGCGCGCTTTCTATCATCCCGATCAGTCGCTTCACGATCCCAAGCAGTATCTGCGCTTCGGCGCCGTCGTCGCGCCCAAGGACCTGCCGGAGCGCACGGCGCGCCTGCTCGGCGCGCTCGAGAAGCATGGCATCACGCCCGAGCTGCCGGTCTCGCACGGCACCGCGCCGATCCTTGCGATCCATGACGCCGGCTTCGTGACGTTCCTCGAAACCGCCTGGGCGAACTGGCAGGAACTCCCCGCCGAGCGCGGCCCCGAGGTCTGGCCGAGCACCTTCCCCTATTGGAGCGGGCGTCCCGACGAGGATGTCCGTCCGCCCTGCCGCCCGACCGGCTTCATCGGCCAGCTCGGCTGGTATCTCGGCGACATGTCGGTGCCGATCGGCGAGCATTGCTGGCACTCGACGCTGCTCTCGGCCGAGACCGCGATCACCGCGGCCGACGCCGTCATCGCCGGCGACAGGGCCGTCTATTCGCTCTGCCGTCCCTCAGGGCACCATGCCCGCGCCGACCGCGCCACCGGCTTCTGCTACCTCAACAACACCGCGATCGCAGCCCAGCGCCTGCGCTCCAAATTCGCCAAGGTCGCGGTCCTCGATGTCGATGCCCATCACGGCGACGGCACGCAGCAGATCTTCTATCGTCGCAACGACGTGCTGACGATCTCGGTCCACGCCGATCCGTCGAACTACTACCCCTTCTACACCGGCTATGAGGACGAGCGCGGCAACGGCCCGGGCGAAGGCTTCAACCTCAACCTGCCGCTGGCCCATGGCGCGGGCGGCGCCGAGATGGCGGCGGCCATCGACCGGGCCGGGCAGGCGATCCGCGAGTTCGGCGCCGACGTCGTCATCGTGGCACTCGGCTACGATGCCCACAAGGACGACCCGATCGGCGTCCTCAAGCTGGACGCCGCCGATTTCGGCACGATTGCTGAAAAGGTGAAGGGCTTCGGTCTGCCGACGCTGGTGGTTCAGGAGGGCGGCTACGCCATCGAGGCGATCGGCGAATGCCTGGATGCGTTTTTGGGCGGGTTTAAGTAGCGCCCTCTTCCTTCTCCCATCCGGATTCC
>UCBZ01000005.1:0-23193 GCA_900470775.1 Hyphomicrobiales bacterium
CAAGGGCGAGCATGACGGGTTTGTTCGAGCATAAGTCATGACAGCCACGACATTGCCTTCAGCGACACTGGCCGAGCCGGGCAAGCCCACGCCCTTCCAGCACTCGGCCGATTTTACGCCGCGCTACTGGCTGTTTGCGGCGCCCGCCGTGCTGGTCGTCACGGCGGTGATCGTGTTCCCGTGGCTGTTCACGCTCTACATGTCCGCGCATGACTGGAAGATCGGCGGCGGGCCGGAATTCGTCGGCTTGCAGAACTTCGCCGAGCTGTTCCGCGACACGCGTTTCCTCGAATCGATGGGGCATACGCTCTATTTCACGGTGCTGGCCGTGGTGCTGCCGATCCTGTTCGGCACGGCCGCCGCGCTGGTGTTCCACCGCGAATTTCCGTTCCGGGGGGTGCTGCGCACCGTCTTCGTGATGCCGATGATGGCGACCCCGGTGGCGGTGGCTCTGGTCTGGACGATGATGTTTCACCCGCAGCTCGGCGTGCTGAACTACCTGCTCTCGCTCGTCGGCATCGGCCCGCAGAACTGGGTGTACTCGCCCGACACGGTGATCCCGACGCTGATCCTGGTCGAGGTCTGGCACTGGACGCCGCTGGTCATGCTGATCGTGCTCGGCGGCCTCGCCGGGCTGCCGCGCGAGCCCTATGAATCCGCGCTGATCGACGGCGCCAATGCCTGGCACATGTTCCGCCACATCACGCTGCCGCTGGTCTGGCCGTTCATCATGGTGGCTATCGTGATCCGCACCATCGACGCGCTGAAGGCCTTCGACACGATCTTCGTGATCACCCAGGGCGGGCCCGGCACGGCCTCGGAAACGCTCAACATCTTCCTCTATCTGCAGGCCTTCCAGTTCTACAAGATCGGCTACGCCTCGGCCGTGGTGGTGATCTTCTTCGTCATCGTGATCATGCTCTCGCTGCTGCTGCTCTATGCGCGGCAGAAGTCGAAGTGGAACGCGTGATGGGGCGGATGTCTCCCTCAGCCCTCATCCTGAGGAGCGCTCCGCAGGAGCGCGTCTCGAAGGATGTTTCAGGATGCTCCTGCACGCGCTGGAGCATCCTTCGAGACGCCGCTGCGCGGCTCCTCAGGATGAGGGCTGAGGGTGTGGGGAGCCATGCTCCATGAAGCGCCTCGCCACCAAGCTCGGCTTCTACTTCTCCGTCTTTGTGCTGGTCTCGCCGGCGGTGCTGGTCTTCCTCTGGATGGTCTCGCTGTCGTTCAAGAACGAGCTCGACAACACCGCCTTCCCGCCAGTCTTCATTCCCGATCCGCCGACGCTGAAGAACTATGTCGACGTCTTCGCGCAGAACAATTTCGCGCTCTATCTGTGGAATTCGATCCTGGTCACCGGCGGCGCCGTGCTGATCGGCCTCGCGGTTGGCGTGCCGGCCGGCTACGGCATCGCGCGCGGCAAGGCGACGAAGTTCGCGATCCTGATCCTGGTCGCGCGGATGACGCCGGCTTTGTCCTATCTGATCCCGCTCTTCCTGCTCTTCCAGATGACGGGGCTGGTGGGGACGATCACCGCGCTGGTGATCACCCATCTCGTCATCACCATCCCGATCATCGTCTGGATCATGATCGGCTATTTCGAGAACGTTCCGATGGAACTGGAGGACGCCGCGCGGATCGACGGCGCGTCGACCTGGCAGGCCTTCCGCCATGTCGCGCTGCCGCTGGCGATGCCAGGCGTCACCGTCGGCGGCATCCTCGCCTTCATCTTCTCCTGGAACAACTTCATCTTCTCGGTGGTGCTCGGCGGCAAGAACAGCCGAACGCTGCCGTCGGCCGTCTATAATTCGCTGACCTTCGAGCAGATTTCCTGGGGCCCGCTGGCCGCCGCCGCGCTGCTGGTGACGCTGCCGGTGCTGCTGGTCACCGTGCTGGCGCAGCGCCAGATCGTCGCCGGGCTCTCGGCGGGAGGGCTCAAGGATGGCTGAAAATACGGTCTCCGCGCGCTTGTCTCGCTTGTATCATCCGACTAACATGTCAGTCATCCCGCTATCCTGAAAGACGACCTCCATGAGCATCGACCCCAACCGCTTCGGCCTCTCCTGCGCCATCACCACCCCGATGCGGGAGGGCGGTGGCATCGACCTGCCGCGGCTGGTCAAGCATGCGCGGCATGTGCTGGCGGAAGGCTGCGACAGCGTCACGCTGTTTGGCACCACCGGCGAGGGCGCGGCGCTCGGCTTAGCCGCGCGGGGCGCGATGATGGGCGCGCTGATCGGCGCCGGCATCGACCCGGCGAAGCAGATCTACGCCGGCATCGCGGCGTCCTCGCTGCACGAGGCCGTCGATCAAAGCCGGCTGGCGCTCGATGCCGGGGCCAAGGGATTGCTCGTGGCGCCGCCGTTCTATTTCAAGGGCGTCAGCGACGAGGGCCTTTACCGCTGGTTCTCGCAGTATTTCGAGAAGCTCGGCTCGTCCGTGCGCAACGTCATCCTCTACCACATCCCGTCGGTGACGGCCGTCGACATCAGCGTCGACCTCGTCCAGCGTCTGAAGACGGCATTCCCCGGCATCGTCGCCGGGGTGAAGGATTCGTCGGGCAGCTACGCCAATACCGAGGCGCTGCTGAAGGCGCATGGTGAGCTCGCCATCCTCGTCGGCGACGAGCGCCAGCTCGCCAAGGCCGTGCGCAATGGCGCCCAGGGCTCGATCTGCGGCGTCGCCAACCTCGTGCCGCATCTGCTGCGGCCGATGGTCTATCAGGGCACCGACAGCCCGATGGTGAATGCGCTGGTCGACGAGATCTGCTCGCATCCGGTGCTGCCCGCAGTGAAAGCACTGGTCGGGCATTTGCATGGCGATGCCGGCTATGGCGCGATGCGCGCGCCGCTGGAGGCGCTCGACGAGGCGACGCGCCAGCGGCTGTTCGCGGCGTTCGACAGGATCACGATGGCAAAGGCCGCCTGACGGCAGCCGGAGAGGGACGACGTCTTGAACCAGCCCGACTCTGAGCCCCGCGAGGCTGAGCCGCTCAAGCTGAGGGAGCGCGCCTATGCTTCCTTCACCGAGCGGCTGCTGGCGCGCGAGATCAAGCCGGGCCAGTTCGTGACGCAGCGCGAGCTTGTCGCGCTGACCGGCCTGCCGCTCGGCGCGATCCGCGAATTGATCCCGCGGCTGGAGGCGGAAGGGCTGATCAAGACGGTGCCGCAGCGCGGCATGCAGGTCGCCCATGTCGATCTCAACCTGATCCGCAATGCCTTCCAGTTCCGACTGTTTCTCGAAAGGGAGGCGACGGCGCTCTATGCGGCCAACGCGACCGACGAAGAGATCGCCGAGCAGCGCGCGCGGCATGAGGCGATCATCGTCCGGGCCGAGGCCGGCGGCGACGCAACCCTGATCGAGGATGCCGAGGATGTCGACCGACTGATGCACGAGGCGATCATCGATCATCTCGACAACGACATCGTCTCAAAAGCCTTCCGCGTCACCTGGCTGAAGATTCGGCTGATCCGGCAATATGAGACGCGCATCCAGAACCACATCCTCGTGCCGGTGATGCGCGACCACCTCAAGATCATCAGTGCGATCGAGGCACGCGATCCGATCCGCGCCGCGGAAGAGATGAGCATCCATATCGGCAACGCCCGCACGCGGGCCATGAGCTACTGACGACCAAGAACGACGAAGCCAGACGAGCCGGATAACCGGCCGCCATCAGGGAAGGAACCGTATCCGACACTCTCAGCCCTCATCCTGAGGAGCCGCGAAGCGGCGTCTCGAAGGATGCTCCAGGAGGTTCCCGAACCATCGGGAACATCCTTCGAGACGCGCTCGTGCCGAGCGCTCCTCAGGATGAGGGCTGAGAGTGTCGGCGACGGTCCGCACAGGGAGGAACGACCATGACCAGGATTTCCAAGCGCGACTTTCTTGCAGGTTCTGCCGCTCTCGCCGGCGGAGCGATCTTCATGCCGACCGTCCTGCGCGCGCAGGCGACCGTGCTGCGCTGGGGCGAGATGCTGCCCACGACGCACCCGCAGGTGCAGATGGTCGAGCGGATCGCCAAGCAGGTGAAGGAGAAGACCTCCGGCCGCATCGACATCCAGACCTTCCCTGCCGGCCAGCTCGGCTCGGGCAAGGACATGATGGAATCGGTGGCGTCCGGTGCGCTGACGATGACGACGGACGGCGCGGCCGCGCTCGGCTCGTTCCTGCCGCAGCTCTCGGTGGTCGAGGCACCCTATCTCTGGCGCGACGCCGCCCATATGTCGAAGGTCGCCAAGGCGCCGGTTTTCGCGCAGATGAATGCGGAGCTCGAGAAGAAGCGCGGCATGCGCATGGCCGCGGTGACCTATTACGGCAAGCGCCACCTGACCACGGGCTCCAAGGCCGTGAAGAGCGCCGCCGACGTTGTCGGCCTCAAGCTGCGCGTGCCGCCGGTCGATACCTTCCGCGCCATGGTCGAGGCCTGGGGCGCCAAGGCGACGCCGGTCAATTTCAACGAGCTTTATCTGGCGCTGAGCCAGGGCGCCGTCGACGGGCAGGAGAACCCGCTGCCGACGATCCACAGCGCCAAGCTGCAGGAGGTGCAGAAGCACCTGATCCTGACCGGCCACATCATCACGCCGCGCCTCGTCATCGTGAACACCGATTTCTGGAAGGGGCTCAAGGACGCCGATCGCAGCCTGCTGGAAGCCGCCATCGCCGAGGGCGTCACCTGGCAGGACGCCGAACTCTCCAGCCAGGAAGGCAGCCTGGTCGCGACCCTGAAGGCCGCGGGCATGACCGTGACCGAGCCCGATCTCGAAAGCTTCTCCAAGCCGGTGCTCGCCACCCTGCCCAAGCAGTTCGAGGGCAAATGGGGCAAGGGCACCTGGGACGCGCTCGCGGCGTTGTGAAGACAATGTGCTGACCGCATCAGACGCGGGGAACCCTCTCCCGTAGGGAGAGGGCAGGGTGAGGGGCCGGCCCCTTGGCGCTACTGTCGTGACCTGACCGTCACCGATATTTCCCAGTTCCTCGCTGGTCCAACGGCCGACACCTCACCCCTACCCCTCTCCTTACAGGAGAGGGGTTCCCCGCGCCCTCGGATGGACGTCGATGAAATCCCTTCTCCACCTCTCCGACCGCATCGTGCGCTATGCCGCCGTGGCGTTGCTGCTCGCGCTGCTGGCCTCGGTGCTGCTCGGCGTTCTGTCGCGCCAGCTCAATGCGCCGCTGGCCTGGACCGACGAACTCGCGCAGTATCTGCTGGTCTGGAGCGGGTTCGTCGGCTGGATCATCGCGGCGCGGCGGCGCTCGCATATCCGCATCACGGTCTTCGCCGAGAAGCTGCCCGAGGGTGCCGGCCGCCTGCTGGAGATCGTCACGCAGGTCGCGATCATCATCTTCGCGGCCGTGCTGATCCGCTATTCCTATGGGCTGATCGAGCGCAACTGGGATGTCGACTCGATCGCGCTGCCGGTGTCGAGCGCGGCGCTCTACATCGTCATGCCGCTGGCCGGCCTCGCGCTGATCCTGCAGGCGGTGGCCGAGATCGCCGATGTCGTGGCGGGCCGCAAATTCGCAGTGCCCGAGCCCGGGAGCCAGCCGCTATGACCACGATCATGCTGCAGATCCTGCCGGTCTGGTTCGCCGCGCTCCTGATCGGCGTGCCGCTCTTCGTCTCGATGGGGCTGGCGGCGATCGCCTTTGCCTTCCTCGGTGGCTTCCCGCTCGGCATCGTGCCGCAGAAGATCGCGCAATCGGCCAATTCCTTCCCGCTTCTGGCGGCGCCTTTGTTCATCCTGATGGGCAACATCATGAACTCGGCGGGCATCACCGACCGGATCTTTGCCTTCGCCACGGCCTGCGTCGGCTGGCTGCGCGGCGGGCTCTGCCACGCCAACATCCTCGCCAGCGTGATCTTCGCGGGCATGTCGGGCTCGGCGGTGGCCGATGCCGGCGGCGTCGGCACGCTCGAGATCAAGGCGATGAAGGACGAGGGCTATGACGCCGAGACGGCGGCCGCGATTACGGCTGCGTCAGCGACGATCGGCCCGATCATCCCGCCCTCGCTGCCGATGGTGATCTATGGCGTCTCGGCGGATGTCTCGATCGGCGGGCTGTTCCTCGCCGGCGTCATCCCCGGCCTGCTGATGGCCGGCGCGCTGATGGCGATGGTGGTGCATGTCGCGCGGAAGCGCGACCTGCCGCGCCATCCCTTCCCCGGCGCGGCGCAGCTCTGGGTCGCCTACAAGGAGGCGCATTGGGCGCTGATGACGCCGGTGATCCTGTTCGGCGGGATGATGGCCGGCATCTTCACGCCGACCGAGGCGGCGGCGGTCGCCACGGCCTATGCGCTGGTGCTCGGGCTCTTCGTCTATCGCAGCTTCGATCTTGACGATCTGCCCGAGCTCGTCGTCCAGACGGTCGAGACCACCGGCGTCGTGCTGGCGCTGGTGATGACGGCCGCCGCGCTCGGCTGGTGCCTGTCGATCTCACGCATCCCGCAGACGGTCGGGCCGATGCTGGTCGATCTCGCCGGCAGCCCGCTGATGTTCCTGCTGATCGTCAACCTGCTGCTGCTCTTCGTCGGCTGCTTCATGGAAGCGCTGGCGGCGATGCTGATCCTGATCCCGATCCTGACGCCGGCGGCGGCGCAGTTCGGCATCGACCCGATTCAGTTCGGGCTGATCTTCGTGCTCAACCTGATGATCGGGACGATCACGCCGCCGGTCGGCGTCGTGCTCTTCATCACCTCGAAGATTGCCGGTATCAGCTTCGAGGCGATGTCGCGGGCGATCGTGCCCTGGCTGCTGCCGCTGCTGGCCGTGCTCGTCGCGATCACGCTGTGGCCGCCGCTGACGACCTGGCTGCCGAACCTGGTGATGGGGCGCTGAGGCGGCTGGCGACGACCTCAGCCGACACCCTCAGCCCTCATCCTGAGGAGCGATCGAAGATCGCGTCTCGAAGGATGATCCAGCTGGTTCCGGAGCCTGCTCGACCATCCTTCGAGACGCCGCTTCGCGGCTCCTCAGGATGAGGGCTGACGGTTATTTCGGCGCAAGCGAACCGGGGTTGAAGGCCCCACCGAACGGCGAGGGGTTGTTGCTTGGTGCGGTGGGCGCGGCCGGCGTTTGCGTCTGGCGCTGCTGCATGCGCTGCTGCTGTTCCTGTAGCAGCCTCTCCTGAACACGCTGCTTCTCGCTGAGGATATCGGCGCGGCAGGCTTGCGCGTCGTGATGGCTGGCCTGCCAGATGATGGCCCCGGTGCAGCCGACCAGGATCAGCAGGATCGCGGCGGGATGGGTCAAAAGCCGCGTCAGCGGATTGGCGTAGAGCCGCGAGCGCTCCGGTCTGCCGCCGCGCAGCAGGTCGCGGCGGCGGTGATGCGCCTCCTGCACCATCGCGCCGATCAGCGTCACCGCGATGATGATGACGGCCAGCGCCGAGAGCGAGGGGTCGGTGCCGTGCCGGACCTTGGAGGCCAGCGCCGTGGTGAAGGTGTTGCCCGAGAGGATGGTGAAGACGGTGGTGTTGTAGTTCTCGAACGAGGCGAGGAAGGTGATGAAGGCGGCCGAGCCCAGTGCCGGCTTGAGGAAGGGCAGCAGGATCTTGCGGAAGGCCTGGCCCGGCGTCGCGCCGAGATCGAGCGCGGCCTCGGTCAGCGTCGGGTCGAAACGCTGCAGCCGTGCGCTCAGGATCAGCATGGCGTAGGAGGCGATGAAGGCGACCTGGCCGAGCAGGGTCAGGAACAGGCCGTTGTAGAAGACGGTGTCGTAGCCGGCGCCGAGTTTGCGGCCGACGAAGCTCCAGAAGACGATGGTGGAGATGCCGAGCACGACGCCGGGGATCAGGATCGGCGTGATCAGCACGGCATAGAGCCCGGCCCGCAGCCGGGGTCCGATATCGGCGAGCGCGAGCGCACCGGCGAGCCCGAAGGGCACCGCGATCGCCACCACGGCAATGCCGATCGCAAGGCTGGTCCATAAGCCCGTCATCAGCCGCTCGTTGCGGATCAGCAGGCCGAACCAGTCGGTGGTGAAGCACTCCCACGGCACCACACGCGGAAAGGCCGAGGAGTTGAAGGCGGTGATCACCATGATGATCAGCGGGCCGAACAGGAACAGGAAGAACAGCAGCGTGTAGCTGAAGGCGAAGAGGCCGCCGCCGACACCGCGATTCATCGGCCGATCGCCCCGATCGAGACCCGGAAGATCCGCATCATCAGGAAGACGAAGGCGAGGCAGACGACGAGCAGGATGGTGGCGTAGGCCGAGCCACGCGCCCAGTCTCCGGCGTCGTTGAACCATTGGTAGATCAGCTGGGTGAACCAGAGGTTCGAGGGGCCGCCCAGTATTTGCGGGGCGGCGAGCGCGCCGGCCGTCAGCATGAAGACCATGGTGGCGCCCGACGCGATGCCGGGCTTGGCCACGGGGAGCACGATGCGCCAGTGCACGCGCCACCAGCTCGCGCCCATGTCGCGGGCCGCCTCGATCTGGTTGCGGTCGAGCGTCTCGACGGCATTGTAGATCGAGAACACCATCAGCAGGACATAGGTGTAGGCGAGGCCGGCATAGAGCGCGACATCGGCGCGGATGAAGTCGATCGGCTGATCCCACAGGCCGAGCGAAAGCCCGACGCCGTTGATGACGCCGGTGGC
The DNA here is from genome assembly GCA_900470775.1 of Hyphomicrobiales bacterium. Lineage (GTDB taxonomy): Bacteria > Pseudomonadota > Alphaproteobacteria > Rhizobiales > Beijerinckiaceae > Allobosea. The sequence goes on from UCBZ01000005.1 coordinate 8,603, forward strand.
GCCGAACAGGATGCGGAAGGCGAAGGCGCGCAGGATATCGTTGATCCAGAAGGGCACGATCAGCCCGATCACCATCAGCCTGGCGCCGGCGCCGCTGGCCGAATGGGCGAGGATGAAGGCGATCGGATAGCAGAGCAGGATGTCGAGCACGGTCACCAGCACGGCCGCGACCAGCGTCTTGGTGAGCACGCCGATGTCGAGCGCGTTCAGCGCCGCGCCGCCGCTGTTGCCGAACAGGAAGTAGCGGTAGTTGTCGAGCGTATGGACATCCCTGGGCCCGCCGACCTCCGGGCGCGGCAGGTTGTGGCGGAAGGAGACGTCGAGCATCGCGAGCTGCGGCAGCAGGATCAGGAAGACGATCCAGAACAGCACGGCCGCGACGACGAAGCTCGCGGCGCCGGTCCCGTGCCGGCTGCTGAAGTCGCGGGAGAAGCGGGCGAGGCTCGTCATCGCGTCAGCCGCTCAGGGCCGGGTCGTCGGGGAGAATGGTCGCCTGCTCCGGCTTGAACGAAACCGTGACCGCGCCGTCGCCCGAGGCGAGCGCGGCCGAGACGGCGGCGTTCATGTGGTAGAGGCGCAAGGCCTCGCCGCCGGCCTGCAGATAGAGCGTGCGGATCGAGCCTTCGAACTCCTCGTTGACGCGCTTGGCCTTGATGGTGTTCACCTCGGGCGGTGTGTCGGCGATGAAGAGTTGCTCGGGCCGCACGAACAGCGTGCAGCGCTCCTTGGGCAGATAGGTTCGCCCGCCCGCCGCCTGGCCGGTGAGGGGCCCGAGCGGGGTGTCCAGCGTCGCGAGCCTGCCGGTCTGGGAGAGAACGACGCCGTGGATGGCGTTGGATTCGCCGACGAAAGAGGCGACGAAGGGTGTTCGAGGGCGGTTGTAGATCGTCTCGGGGTTATCGATCTGCTCGATGACGCCGGCATTCATCACCGCGACCTGGTCCGACATGGTCAGGGCTTCACCCTGGTCATGGGTGATGTAGATGAAGGTCAGGCCGACGCGCTGCTGGATGGCGCGCAGTTCGGTACGCATGTGCTGGCGCAGCTTGAGGTCCAGCGCCGAGAGCGGTTCGTCCAGCAGCAGGATGTCAGGCTCGGCGGCGAGCGCGCGCGCGATCGCGACGCGCTGTTTCTGGCCGCCGGAAAGCTCATGCACTTTCTTGTCGCCGGTGCCGGGCAGCGCGATCATCTCGAGCAACTCGTCGGCGCGCTTGCGGCGCTGCTTTCGCCCGACGCGGCGGACCTCGAGCGGGAAGGCGATGTTCTCGGCGACGGTGAGCAGCGGGAAGAGCGCGAGGTTCTGGAAGATCAGCGCGGTCGGGCGCTTGTTGGGGCCGACATTCCGCATGTCCTCGCCGCCGATCAGGACGCGGCCTGCGCTCGGCTGGACGAAACCCGAGATGCAGCGCAGCAGCGTGGTCTTGCCGCATCCCGAGGGACCCAGGAAGGAGAAGAACTCGCCGCCCCTGATGGTCAGATGCGCGTTCTCGACGGCCGTATAGCCGCCGAACCGGATCGAGACGTGATCGAGAACGACATCTTTCGTCATGCGGGTCCTGGATGGAGGTTTTGGCTGTCGGTCGCCGACCCGGCGGCCGTCGTTCCCCCTCAGCCCTCATCCTGAGGAGCAAGCACAGCTTGCGTCTCGAAGGATGCTCCAGAGGTTTCCAGAGCCTCCTGGACCATCCTTCGAGACGCCGCTTCGCGGCTCNNCTCAGGATGAGGGCTGAGAGAGGTAAGCCGGTGCTCAGGCGCTCATGAACTTGTTGGTGAACTCCGAGCGCTTGGCTGCGTACCAGGGCGCTTCGGCCGGCCAGGGGTTGAGCTTGGCGAGCGCGTCGCCCGGATAGGCGTCGGCGAAGTTCTTGGCGTAGACCTCGCCGCCGAACTTGTCGGCGCCGACCACCGGCGAATTGTAGCCATGGGTCTTGATCGCCTCGCCGGCGAGCTGCGCATCGTAGCAGGCGGCGATGAAGGCATAGACCTGGTCGATGTTCTTGACGCCGACCGGCAGGGAGAGACCGTCGACCCAGGCCATCGCGCCCTCGACCGGCGCGCGGTACATCACCGGCTCGCCGGCAGTCTTCAGCGCGATCGGCGGTCCGTCCCAGGTCTGGCCGACGATCACGCCCTCATTGAGCAGGCCGTTCTTCTGCGCGTCGGCGTCGTTCCAGATCAGCTTGATGTTCTTCTTCTTCTTGATCGCGATCTCGGTCAGCTTGGTCCAGACCTCGGTCATCTTGTCGGGGGTCTTGTAGGCCTCCCAGACCGAGCCGGGCGCCAGTTCGCCGCGCCGCTCCATCCCGAGGCCCAGGCCCAGGATCATCGAATGGCCGCGGCCCATGGTCTTGCCGGCATTGGCATCATCCCAGACGTCGTAATAGCTCGGTGCGGAGCCGGCCGGCGTGAACTTGTCGGTGCGCCAGGAGACGCCCTCGGTGCCCCAGATATGCGGCAGCCAGTGCGAGCCCTTGCCGTCGAAGTTCCAGTGCGTCTCGCCCAGCGCCATAGCCGGGTTCACCTTCTCGAGCGCGACCTTCTTCATGTCGAAGGGCTGGAGCAGGCCGAGATCCTTCCAGAGCGGCGAGCGGTTCACCGTCGGGGTGACGATGTCGAAGCCCTGGCCGTTGCTGGCCTTCATCTTGTTGAGGATGTCGTCATTGGAGCCGATGCCGGTGAAGTTGACCTTGATGCCGGTCTTGGCGGTGAAGGCCTTGACGAAGCTCTCGGGCAGATAGTCCGACCACATCATGATGTTGATCTCGCCTGAGGAGGCGAGGGCGCTGCGGCTGACGATGGCGGGCATCGCGACGCCCGCGCCGGCCGCAGCGGCGAGCTTCAGAAAGTCACGGCGGCCGATGGTTGCCCTGCTGTGCGTCTTGGACATCGTGATCCCCTGTGATGGATGGCGTTTCTTGGTCGTAAGGCCTCGGTATCGTCACCGAGCATCATGCCCGGCGCGGCCCCTGCGGAGCCGCAATTGATCTGGGGGTTCACCAAGCAAGATTGACGCCACGATCCGGCTCATCGAGCCGGCTATGATTGGCGATACCGGGAGCAGTCTCGGTCAGCCGGCAGGCCGGGGCGTCACAGCGCCGATCGCGGCGAGATGTAGGCCAGCGTCTGGTCGACGAGCAGGATGTTGGGCTTCACGCGGCTGGCCCGAACAGGTCGGCGATGGTCTCCTCGCCGATGCCGAAGCCGGTCGAGGCGCCGCAGCCCGAGGTGACGACGACGATCCGCACCGCGTCCGAGGGCTTGTCGGTGAGGCGCCAGCGATCCGGCGCCGAGGCATAGGTGCCGATCCAGCGTTCGCTTACGGTGCGGCCGGGCAGATCGAGCACGGCGTCGAACTCGTCGAGGATGAGCTGATCGACGGCTTGCGAGGCGAAGGGGTCGGGCGTCGTCGCGTAGTGATGACTGTCGCCGACCACGAGCGAGCCATCGGCCGATTGCGTGACGATCAGGTGGATGCCGTTCTGGCGCTCGGCGGCCATCTCGGCGTCGAGCCTGCGCTTCAGCGGTTCGGCCTCAGGCAGGTCGGCATAGCCGAGATAGCGCCCGAGCCCGAGATCGGACATCACGGCGCCGGCGAGAGGGACGGGGTTCGCCGGCCGGACGCGCATCATCTGCAGCTTGCAGCGGGTCACGCCATAGGCGGCGAGCCGCTCGGGGAACAGCGTCGTGAACTCGTCGCCAGGGCAGACCACGACGGTTTCCGCCTCGATCACGTCGCCCCCGGCCGTGATCAGGCGCGGTGCCTCGACGGCGACGATGCTGGTGTTCCAGCGGAACGTGACGCCGTGGCGCTCCGCCAGCAGGGCTGTCACCTGCGGGATCGCCTGGCGGGATTCGACGCGCAGCTCATGCGGGCTGTGCAGCGCGAAACGCGCCGCGTCGGGGCGCAAAGCAGGAATCGCCTCGCGGGCCTGCTCGCTGGTCAGGCGCCGGCAGCCGTCGCCCATCTCCGTGCGCAGGAAGGCGTCGATCACGGCTTCCGATTCCGGCAGGCGCGCCGCCAGCACGAGCCCGCGCTGCAGGATGTCGATGCCGGCGTCGGCTGCGATCTCCGCCCAGATGTCGCGCGAGCGGCGGGCGAGCGACCAGCAATCGCCGGCGCCCTGGCCGGTGACTGTGACGAAGCCGAAATTGCGCACGGAGGCACCATTGGCCTGGGCGTCGCGGTCGATCACCACGACTCGCTTGCCGCGCCTGGCGGCCGCGAGCGCGTGACCGAGCCCGATGATGCCGGCACCGACGATGGCGAGATCGTAGACCATGAGAGCCGTCGTTCAGGCGTTGCGGTGGATCTGGAAGCCGGCGAAGGACTGGCTCACCGGCATGATCTCGAGGCTGTTGATGTTGACATGCGCCGGCAGCGTCGCGACCCAGAACACGGTCTCGGCGATGTCCTGCGGCTGCAGCGGATCGGCGCCGCCATAGAGCGCGTCATAGGCGGCCTTGTCGCCGCCATTGCGCACCAGCGTGAACTCGCTCTCGCAGAGGCCCGGCTCGATCGAGGTGACGCGGACGCCCTTGCCGTGCAGGTCGGAGCGCAGGCCGAGCGAGAACTGGCGCACGAAGGCCTTGGTGCCGCCATAGACGTTGCCGCCGGAATAGGGCCAGTTCGACGCGACCGAGGCGATGTTGATGACCGCGCCCTTGCGCGCGATCAGCTCCGGCAGCAGCTGATGCGTCAGCGCCACCAGCCCGGTGACGTTGGTGCCGATCATCGTTTTCCAGTCGGAGAGCGCGGTCTGCGGCGCGGGCTTGGTGCCGAGCGCGAGGCCGGCATTGTTGAGCAGCACATCGACCGTCTTGAACGGCTCGGGCAGCGCTGCGAGCGCGGCCGTCATCCCGGCTTCGTCGGTGATGTCGAAGGCGGCGCCATAAAAGTTCTCGCCGAGTTCCGCCTTCAGGGCGTCGAGGCGGTCGGCGCGGCGGCCGGTGCCGATCACTTTCCAGCCGGCGGCAATGAAGCGCCGCGCGGTGGCGGCGCCGAAGCCCGCGGTCGCGCCCGAAATCAGGATGGTCTTGCTCATGGTGGTGCCTTCTGGCTCGTCTGGTTCCGGCCGACGATGCCCTGCAAAAGCAGCGCCAGCGATGACAGGGGAATGACCGGTGTGGGGAGTGGTGGCTCGGTGGGGGTGAGTGGGAGTGTTGCTACACTCCAGCCCTCATCCTGAGGAGCGCCGAAGGCGCGTCTCGAAGGATGATCCCGGAGGCTCCGGAAGGATCTGGAGCATCCTTCGAGACGGCCCTGCGGGCCTCCTCAGGATGAGGGCTGAGGGGATGGCCAAGCGGGCGCTCAAGCCTCGCCGCCCTTGTCGAGGTAGCGCTCGGCATCGACCACGATCTTGTCATCGAGCTCGCCGATCGCCGCCTCGTCGCGGCCCTTGTAGGGGATGGCGAGGAGGACGTGGCGGATGGCGTTCAGCCGGGCGCGCAGCTTGTCGTTTCCGCGAATGACGTGCCAGGGCGCCCATCGCGTCGAACTCTTCGCCAGCATCTCGTCCAGCGCCTGCGAATAGGCCTCGAAGCGCGGGATCGCCTCGAAATCGATCGGCGAGAGCTTCCAGCGCTTGAGCGGATCGTGCCAGCGCGCATGCAGCCTGGTCATCTGCATCTGCGGCCCGATGGTGATGAAGAGCTTGATCAGGCGGATGCCGTCGCGCGTCAGCATGCCCTCAAAAGCCGGCGCCTCGCGCAGGAAGGCCTCGGTCTGGGCGGGCGTGCAGAAGCCCATGACGCGTTCGACGCCGGCGCGGTTGTACCAGGATCGGTCGAAGAAGACGATCTCGCCGGCGGTGGGCAAATGGGCGGCGTAGCGCTGGAAGTACCATTGCCCGGCTTCCGTGTCGGAGGGCTTCGACAGCGCGACGACACGAGCCTGGCGCGGATTGAGATGCTGGGTGAAGCGGCCGATCGTGCCGCCCTTGCCGGCGCCGTCGCGCCCCTCGAAAAGGATGACGATGCGCTCGCCCGCCTCGCGTGCCCAGTTCGCCAGCTTCTGCAGCTCGATCTGCAGCGGCTCGAGCTCCCTTTCATAGCGCTTGCGCTTCATGCGCTTGCCATAGGGGTAGTCGCCACTGCGGAAGGCGGCATCGACGATCGCGGCGGGCAGGGTCTGCGCCTCGATGTCGAAGGCCTCCGCGCCAGCGACCTTGCGCGCTGCCGGAGATTTGCGGGCCGGCTTTGCGTCCTGCTCGGCCTTGGGAACGAGCCGGAGCGCGCCTTTTGCCGGGCTTCCGGAAACAGTTTTCGCCATCGCAACGATCCTCGTGAAGAGAGCAGCCTAGCCGGCCTGACTTGCGAAGGGAATTGACGCGCGCCGGGCTTACGATCAGGAAGGGCGGCCCCGTCGTCCCGCAGCCGGCCCCTCGGCCGCCGCGTCAGCGCGAGAGCCTGAGGTTCCTTCCGCATGGCCATTGCCGTCGATCCCTTTGCTTCCGCGACGCATGCCCTGATCGAGGCGATGGGCTCCGCCGTGGTCCTGCTCGATGTGCAGGGCGTCGCCCAGGCGCTGAGCCCGGCGATGCGCGCGCTGATGCCGGCGCTGGAGACCGGCCAGCCGCTGACGCTGGTGATGCGCGATCCCGACCTGATCGAGGCGATCGACGGCGTCGCCCGGCAGGGTGGGCGCCAGGTCATCGAGCTCGTCGAGCGCGTTCCGGTCGAGCGCACCTTCCGGATCCATATTTCCGCGCTGCCCGGCAGCGGCTGGCGGCGACCGGTCGTGCTGACCTTCGAGGATTTGAGCGAACAGCGCGTCACCGAACGGATGCGCGTCGATTTCGTCGCCAATGCCAGCCACGAGCTGCGCACCCCGCTGGCCTCGCTGCTCGGCTTCGTCGAGACGCTGCAGGGGCCGGCACGCAACGATGCCGGCGCGCGCGACCGCTTCCTGACGATCATGCGCGAGCAGGGGCTGCGCATGGCGCGGCTCGTCGACGACCTGCTCTCGCTGTCGCGGATCGAGCTGCGTGCGCATCTGGCGCCGGAGACTCCGGTCGATCTCACCGGGATCTCGCGCGAGATCGTTGATTCGCTGACGCTGATGGCGCGCGAACGCGAGGTGACGCTGACACTGAATGCGCCGGCCGAGCCGGTGAAGGTCGCCGGCGATCGCGACGAATTGTTGCGGCTGATGGAAAACCTGGTCGAGAATGCGATCAAATACGGCAAGCGCGGCGGCGAGGTCCTGATCGAGGTGCAGGATGGGCCGGCCGAGTCCAGCGTCGGCGTGCGCGATGACGGGCCGGGCATCGCGCCCGAGCACCTGCCGCGCCTGACCGAGCGCTTCTACCGCGTCGATACCGCAGCGAGCCGCGAGGCCGGCGGGACGGGGCTGGGTCTCGCCATCGTCAAGCACATCGTGCTCCGCCATCGCGGCCGGCTGACGATCGAGAGCGCGCTCGGCGAGGGCGCCACCTTCCGCGCCGTGCTGCCGCGCTTTGGAGCGTCGCCGCGCAAGCCTTGATGCCAGCGGGAGCCCCGATCCTTAAGGCCTGATGACGGCTTCATGACAGTGTGCGTGACGAATTGTCATGAAGCTGTCATGCTGAGGGTGTTCTGAACGGCTCGCTAAACGTGCGATCCAGAGAGGACATCTCATGCGCAACATTCTCATTCTCGCGGCCGCCACGATCGGTCTGTCCGGCGTGGCCCAGGCTGCCGACATCACGGGCGCCGGCGCCACCTTCCCCTTCCCGATCTATGCCAAGTGGGCCGAAGCCTACAAGAAAGAGACCAATATCGGTCTCAACTACCAGTCGATCGGCTCGGGTGGCGGCATACGCCAGATCAAGGCCAAGACGGTCGCCTTCGGTGCCACCGACGCCCCGCTCAAGGGCGAAGACCTGACCAAGGACGGCCTGATCCAATTCCCGACCGTGATGGGCGGCGTCGTTCCCGCGATCAACGTGGCGGGCGTCGAGGCCGGCAAGCTCAAGCTGACCGGCCCGATCATCGCCGGCATCTACATGGGCGAGATCAAGAAGTGGAACGACCCCAAGATCGTCGCGCTCAATGCCGGCGTGACCCTGCCCGACGCCAACATCAACCCCGTCTACCGGTCGGACGGATCGGGCACGACCTATGTCTTCACCGACTACCTCTCCAAGGTTTCGGCTGACTGGAAGTCCAAGGTCGGTGCCAACCAGTCGGTCCAGTGGGCTGTCGGCATCGGCGGCAAGGGCAATGAGGGCGTCTCGGCCTCGGTCAAGCAGGTCGCCAACTCGATCGGCTATGTCGAATACGCCTACGCCAAGCAGAACAAGCTGAACTTCGCCTTGATCCAGAACGCCGACGGCAACTACCCGGCTCCGGACGACAAGGCCTTCCAGGCCGCCGCCGCCAACGCCAACTGGAACGAGGCTCCCGGTTTCGGCATCTCGCTGAACAACCAGAAGGGCGCCGAGGCCTGGCCGATCACGGCCGCGACCTTCCTGCTCGTCCACGCCAAGCCGGAGAAGCCGGAAGAGGTGCAGGCCGCGCTGAAGTTCGTCGACTGGGCCTTCAAGAACGGCGACAAGCTCGCTCTCGACCTCGACTACGTGCCGCTCCCGGCCGGCGTCAAGGATCAGGTCCGCAACGCCTGGAAGGGCGTTACCGACCCGGCTGGCAAGCCGATCTTCTGAGGATGGTCGTCATGGTCGGGCCTGGCCCGGCCATCTCGGAAACAAGGACGCGCAGGCCCGAGCCATTCGGGCCTGCGCTCCGCTCCGCCCGGAAAATGACGGGCGCGCCTTTCGCACCGGAGCCTTTGGATGACCGCCGTGACTGACCACATGACCGTTCCCGGCGCTGCGCCCCAGCGGAAGACGCCCAAGGGCACCTTCGACATCGTCTTCAGGAACGCCAGCTTCCTCTCGGCGCTGTTCGTCCTCGTCCTGCTCGCAGGCATCATGCTCTCGATGGTCATCGGCGGCTGGCCGGCCTTCCGCGAGATGGGCATCGGCTTCATCACCTCGAGCGTCTGGGACACCCAGAACGACCAATACGGCGCCTGGCCGGCCATCGTCGGCACCCTTTCGACCGCCTTCCTGGCGCTGGTCATCGGCGTGCCGCTCTCGCTGGGCATCGCCGTCTACCTGACGCAGCTCGCCCCGCCCTGGTTCAAGCAGCCGGTCTCCACCGCCATCGAGCTTCTCGCGGCCGTGCCCTCGATCATCTACGGCATGTGGGGCCTGTTCGTCTTCGTGCCGCTGTTTGCGGCCTATGTGCAGATCCCGCTCTCGAACATCGTCGAGGGTCTCCCGATCGTCGGCACGGTGTTGTACTCGCGCTCGCCTTCGGGCCTGGGCATCCTGACGGCCGGCATCATCCTGGCCTTCATGATCATCCCCTTCATCGCCTCGATCACCCGCGACATGCTCGACCAGATCCCCTCCGTTCTGCGCGAGAGCGCCTATGGCATCGGGGCGACGACCTGGGAGGTGGTGCGCCATGTGCTGGTGCCGCAGGCCGGCGTCTCGATCATCGGCGCGATCATGCTCGGCCTCGGGCGCGCGCTCGGCGAGACGATGGCGGTGACCTTCGTCGTCGGCAACGCCAACCGGCTCTCGGCCTCGATCATGGATCCGGGCTCGACGATCGCCTCGCGCATCGCCAATGAGTTCAACGAGGCCATGGGCCTGCAGCTCAACGCCCTGATTGCGCTCGGCTGCATCCTGTTCTTCGTCACCTTCGTCGTCCTCGTCATCGCGCGCATCCTCGTGTCGCGTGTCAAAGCCTACTGAGCGAGCTGGTCATGAGCCTGACGACACCCTCCACCGTCCGCGCCCTGCCTCACGCCGAATGGGGCCGCGTGCGCCAGTCGCGCCGCACGGCCGACAAGCTGATGCGCATCACCGCGGCCGGCTTCACCGGGCTGGCGATCTTCGTGCTGTTCTGGATTCTCGGCATGCTGATCGTGAAGGGCCTCGGCGGTCTCTCCGCCGCGACCTTCACCCAGATTACGCCCGGCCCCGGCTCCGAGGGCGGCGGCCTCGCCAACGCCATCGTCGGCTCGGTGGTGCTGACCTTCCTCGGCATCGTCGTGGCGACGCCGATCGGCGTCCTGGCCGGCACCTATCTCGCCGAATACGGCAAGGGCTCGAAGCTCGCCGACCTGATCCGCTTCATCAACGACATCCTGCTCTCGGCCCCCTCGATCCTGATCGGCCTGTTCGTCTACGTCATCATGGTCGAGCCGCTGGGTGGCTATTCCGGCTGGGCTGGCGGCGTGGCGCTAGGCATCATCGCGATCCCGGTCATCGTGCGGACCACCGAGGACATGCTGCGGCTGGTTCCGGGCCCGCTGCGCGAGGCCGGCTCCGCGCTCGGCGCGCCGCCGTCGGTGGTGATCACCTCGATCACCTGGCGGGCGGCGAAGTCCGGCATGGTCACGGGCATCCTGCTGGCGCTCGCCCGCATCGCCGGCGAGACCGCGCCGCTGATCTTCACCGCGCTAAACAATAATTTCTGGTTCTCGCCCACTCTCAAGGGCGGCGTCTCGAACCTGCCGGTGACGATCTACCAGTTCGCCTCGGCTCCTTACGAGAACTGGCAGCAGCTCGCCTGGGCCGGCTCGCTGATCATCACCATGTCGATCCTCGTGCTCTCGCTCATCGCCCGCCGCATCGTGCGCGGCTCCAAGTAATTCACGTCGCTTCCGACATTCGTCGCGTCCGATCCGAAGGAACCCTTCGATGCTTTCGACCCTGGAACTGAGCCCGCAATCGCTCGACGCCGATGCCCCCGTCCGGATCGCGGTCAAGAACCTCGATTTCTACTACGGCGAGCACAAGGCGCTGAAGAACATCAACCTCGACTTCCGTGACCGCCATGTCACGGCGCTGATCGGCCCCTCGGGCTGCGGCAAGTCGACGTTGCTGCGCATCTTCAACCGGATCTACTCGCTTTATCCCGAGCAGAAGGCGACCGGCGAGGTGCTGCTCGATGGGCGCAACGTCATCTCGAACGACATCGACGTGAACGAGCTGCGCTCGCGCATCGGCATGGTCTTCCAGAAGCCGACGCCGTTCCCGATGTCGATCTATGACAACGTCGCCTTCGGCATCCGCCTCTACGAGAAGCCGCCGAAATCCGAACTCGACGACCGCATCGAGGGCGCGCTGCGCCGCGCCGCTTTGTGGGACGAGGTCAAGGACAAGCTCAAGGCTTCCGGCATGGGTCTCTCCGGCGGCCAGCAGCAGCGCCTCTGCATCGCGCGCACCATCGCGCAGAAGCCCGAGGTCATCCTGTTCGACGAGCCGACCTCGGCGCTCGATCCGATCTCGACCGGCAAGATCGAGGATCTGCTGGAGCAGCTCAAGACCGATTTCACCATCGTCATCGTGACGCACAACATGCAGCAGGCGGCGCGCATCTCGCAGTACACCGCCTTCATGTATCTCGGCGAGGTGATCGAGTTCGCCGCGACCAACACCATCTTCATGAACCCGAGCAAGAAGCAGACGCAGGACTACGTCACCGGCCGTTTCGGCTGACTCGCACGCGCTGCACAGGGACAAACGCCGATGACCGACCATATCGTCCGCTCCTACGACGCCGAACTCGAAGGCATACGCCGCAGCCTCGCCGAGATGGGCGGCATGTCCGAGCGCATGCTCGGCGATTCCACCGTGGCGCTGGTGCGCCGCGACACCACGCTCGCCCAGAAGGTGATCTCGGCCGACCAGCGCCTGGACAACCTGCAGCGCGATGTCGAGGAGCGCGCGGTGCTGACCATCGCGCGGCGCCAGCCGCTCGCCAACGATCTGCGCGAGCTGATCTCGGCGATCCGCATCGCCTCCGACATCGAACGCGTCGGCGATCTCGCCAAGAACATCGCCAAGCGCGCGGTCGCGATCTCAGGCCAGTTCTCGCCGCCGCATCGCGCTGTCGTCGGGCTGGAGCATATGAGCCGCCTGGTCCAGGCTCAGCTCAAGGACGTGCTCGACGCCTATGCCTCGGCCAATGAGCAGAAGGCGCTGGAGGTCTGGCATCGCGACGGCGAGATCGACGCGCTCTACACCTCGCTGTTCCGCGAGCTCCTGACCTATATGATGGAAGATCCGCGCAACATCACCTTCTGCACGCATCTCCTGTTCTGCGCCAAGAACATCGAGCGCATCGGCGACCACACCACCAACATCGCCGAGACGATCCATTATCTCGTCACCGGCGAATCGCTCGACCTCAACCGTCCCAAGCTCGACACCACCGACATCAACGTCGAGGCGGTGACGGGGAGCTGATCGATGAGGGCGCCATCGCCTTTCCCGTCATGGTCGGGCTTGTCCCGACCATCCACGCCTTCGCTCGCCGAGAGCGGTGTTCAAGACGTGGATGCTCGCCACAAGGGCGAGCATGACGGAATGTGTCGACTGGTTGCCAAGACGCCGACTGCCCAGAACGGAACCGCGCCATGCCCGCCCGCATCCTGATCGTCGAGGACGAGGAGCCGCTGACCCTGCTCCTGCGCTACAATCTCGAGGCCGAGGGCTTCGAGGTCGACTCGGTCGCGCGCGGCGACGATGCCGAGCTGCACCTGCGTGACAACACGCCCGATCTCGTGCTGCTCGACTGGATGCTGCCGGGGCTGTCGGGCATCGAGCTCTGCCGCCGCCTGCGGGCGCGCCGCGACACCGAGCGCGTGCCGATCATCATGCTCACGGCGCGCGGCGAGGAGACCGAGCGGGTGCGGGGGCTCGCCACCGGCGCCGACGACTATGTCGTCAAGCCGTTCTCGCTGCCCGAACTGATCGCGCGCATTCAGGCGCTGCTGCGCCGGGCCAAGCCCGGCCACGTCGCGGGACTTTTGACGGCCGGCGATCTCGAACTGGACCGGACCACGCGGCGCGTGCGCCGCTCGGGCTTCGAGCTGCATCTCGGCCCGACCGAGTTCCGCCTGCTCGAATTCCTGATGCAGGCGCCGGGCCGGGTCTATTCCCGCGCCCAGCTTCTCGACGCGGTCTGGGGTCGCGACGTCTATATCGACGAGCGCACCGTGGACGTCCATGTCGGGCGCCTGCGCAAGGCGATCACGCCGGGCGACGCCAAGGACCCCCTGCGCACCGTGCGCGGCGCCGGCTACGCCTTCGACGAGACCTTTGCGCGGGCGTGACTGGCTTTCGACCCGTCTCACATCCGCGCCGTCATCCCGGACAAGCGGCGAAGCCGCGCCGATCCGGGATCCATGCCGGAACGCCATTTCAGCAGGTTCAGGCATGGATCCGGGGTCTGCGCTTCGCTCCGCCCGGGATGACGGCGCGTTTGATTGATATCTGATCGCTTGACCGCCTCGGCCGACCTCGCTTGACCCGCAGCGTCCGACGGCGCAAGCCCGCCGCATGCAAACCAAAGACATCGCCATCATCGGAGCAGGCCCGGCCGGGTTGATCGCGGCGGAACGGCTGGCGGAGGCCGGCCACCGCGTCACCATCCATGAGCGGATGCCGACGCCGGCGCGGAAATTCCTGCTGGCAGGGCGCGGCGGGTTGAACCTCACCCACTCCGAAGCGCTCGAGGGCTTCCTGCCGCGTTATGGCGCGGCGCGGGACTGGCTCGAACCTGCGATCCAGGCCTTTCCGCCTCAGATGCTGCGTGACTGGGCCGACGGGCTGGGCGCCGAGAGCTTCGTCGGCTCGAGCGGGCGCGTCTTTCCCAAGGCGATGAAGGCCTCGCCGCTTTTGCGCTCCTGGCTGCGACGGTTGGACGGTCTTGGGGTGAAGCTCGAATCCGGGCGCTTCTGGACGAGCTGGACGGCGGATGGGGCGCTGAGCTTCAGGACGGGCGATGGCGAGACTGTCGCGCTCACACCCGATGCGACGCTGCTGGCGCTTGGTGGCGCGAGTTGGCCAAGGCTGGGGTCCGATGGCGGCTGGGTTTCGCTGCTGGCGGCGAAGGGTGTCGCGATCACGCTGCTGCGCCCCGCCAATGGCGGCTTTGCCGTCGACTGGTCTGCGACGCTGCGCGAGCGTTTTGCCGGTGCGCCTCTGAAGCGCATCGTCATCCGCTTCAGAGGCGAGGAGGTGGCGGGCGAGGTGATGATCGACGGCAAGGGCATCGAGGGCGGCGCGGTCTATGCGCTGTCGGGGCCGCTGCGCGAGGAGATCGCGCGCGATGGTTTTGCCGAGATTACGATCGACTTGCGGCCCGATCTCGACCTCGCGCGGCTGACCGAGAAGCTCGGCAAGCGCCGCAAGGGCGAGACGCTGAGCAACCATCTGCGCAAGGCGGGATTGTCTCCGGCAGCCGTCGCCGTGCTGCGCGATGGTGCCGGGGGGCGGCTCAATGAGGCGCCTGCCGCGCTGGCGGCGGCGATCAAATCCACGCCCCTGCGACTCACCGGCCTGATGCCGATCGACCGCGCGATCTCGACGGCCGGCGGAATCGCGGCCTCGGAGGTCGATGACGGGTTCATGCTGAAGCGCCTGCCCGGCGTCTTCGTCGCCGGCGAGATGCTGGACTGGGAGGCGCCGACCGGCGGCTATCTGCTGCAGGGCTGCTTTGCGACCGGCATCGCGGCGGCGGCCGGGATGGAGGCATGGTTGGCGTCCCGGTGACGACCCAGGGCGGTCCGAAGCGAAGCGCGGGGAACCCCT